>JAEUIZ010000032.1 GCA_016793805.1 Phycisphaerae bacterium | reverse complement strand
GAGGCCGCGATGCGGGTCACGATTCGAGGCGTCAGTCGTCGGACTCTGGCCGCCGCTCGTCGCATGGGTGGCCTTTCCCGCGGGTGGCGATCGGGTCTGGTTCAAGTGTGCCACAGGTCTGAGAAAGTGCAAGGGCGGGCGCGAAAGTAACTCCGGGGCGCCGGCTCGGCCTCGCCGCTCATGCTCCGCCGCGGTCTCGCACGCTGGACATCCTGTGGAAAACGCCCGCACAACCCCTCCAGGCCGCACAGACCTGCGCCCGCCTGCCGTATGCCCTGCGAACATCGGCACATTTCCCTGGGCGTGGGGGCGATCGTGGGGTAATCTGTCGATGGTGCTGGTGGGCGGCTCTCGGCCGCGGACATCCGTGTCACAGGTGGAAGACTCGGGGCCGTCGTGGTGGGCGGCTAGGTCCGGACGAGCGTCGTCGCCGGTGGTGGGAGCCACGTCGTGGCCACATTTCAAGATGCAGTCATGGGCCTCTGGTCGGGGTGCAGACGCACCCGCGCGGGACGGATCGCACTCGCGGCAAGCGCCGCGGCGCTGACCGCCTCGTCCGCGGTAGCCGTCAAGGAACTCGAGTCCTACGCCCGCCCGTTGGCGATGGTCGATGTCGAGCGCACCGCGCGAGTCGAACCGGTGTCGTGGACGTCTCCGATCGACGACGCCGATGACGCAACCGCCGACGCGACAGCCGACGACTCCACGAGCGCTGGCGCGGGTGCCGATGCGAACGCGCCGATTGCTGCCGACGCCTCGATCCGCTGGTTCGACGGACGGCCGATCCGTCCCGCACGGACGATCACGATGGTGGTCACGGCCTACTCGCCCGACGCTCGCTCGTGCCCCGGCACCGACGACGGGCTCACCGCCACGTTGCACCCGGTCACGACCAACGGGCACCGGCTCGTCGCGGCCGACACGCGCCTGCTCCCCTTCGGCTCGATGCTCTCGATCCCCGGGTACGACAGCGGGCAGGTGGTCCCCGTGCTCGACGTGGGGGGCGCGATCAAGGGCCACCGTCTCGACGTGCTCTTCCCGACGCACGAGGAGGCCCGCAAGTGGGGCCGGAAGCGGCTCGCGGTGACGGTTTGGGAGTATGCCGACGGGAAGCCCGCGCCCAGCCCAAGGAAGGTTCGGTAGTCAGCGGCGTCAAGCGTTCGCGGCCGGCGATCACCGCGAGAGGCCCGGGCGGCGGTGCCGGATCGTGGCCCGCTACACTCCGGGCCCATGAAGATCCACGAGTATCAGGCGCGCGAACTGCTCCGGGGCGCGGGGATTCCCGTTCCTCCGGGCCGGGCGATCTCCTCCGCTGAAGAGGCCGCGGGCGCGTTCGCCGAGGCAACGTCGGGCCAGCGCAGTCCCCTCGCTGTCGTGAAGGCCCAGGTCTTTGCGGGTGGGCGCGGGAAGGCCGGATTCGTGAAACTCGTGAAGTCGGCTGACGAGGCGACCCAGGCCGCCCGCTTTATGCTCAGCAACCGCATGAAGTCCCCGCAGACCCCGCCCGAGGGCCTAGAGGTGCGCAAACTGCTCGTCGCGACCGCGGCAGACATCGCCGATCGGCACGGCGGCGGCAAGGATGAGTTCTACCTCGCCATCACCACCGACCGCAAGAGCCGCCGAAACGTCCTGATCGCCTCGCGCGAGGGCGGCGTGGAGATCGAGGAGGTCGCCAAGCGCAACCCCGCCGCGATCCTCAAGGTCCCGCTGCACCCGCTGCTGGGCTTGCAGCCCTTCCAGGCGCGGCAGGTTGCGTTCGGGCTGGGCCTCGCGGGCAAACTCGTGAACCAGGCCGCGGCGATCATGCTCGCGCTCTCGCGGCTCTACGTCGAGAAGGACTGCACGCTCGCGGAGATCAACCCGCTCGTCATCAGCCCCGATGCCGCGGGCGAGAGGCGCGTCCTCGCGCTCGACGCCAAGTTCAACTTCGACGACAACGCGACCTTCCGCCACCCCGAACTCGCCGCGCTCGCCGACCACTCCGAGGACAACCCGGCCGAGGTCCGCGCCGCGGCGTTCGGGCTCACCTACATCGCGCTCGACGGGACCATCGGCTGCCTCGTCAACGGCGCCGGCCTGGCCATGGCGACCATGGACACGATCAAACTCCACGGCGGAGAGCCGGCGAACTTCCTCGACGTGGGCGGGTCCGCCACCGAGGAGGCCGTGACCGAGGCGTTCTCCATCATCCTCGCCGACGCGCGGGTCAAGGGCGTGCTCGTGAACATCTTCGGCGGGATCATGCGCTGCGACGTCATCGCGCAGGGGATCGTCAACGCCGCGCGTGGATTCAAGAACCGCGACGGCTCGACCGGGTTCAAGGTCCCGCTGGTGGTGCGCCTCGAGGGCACCAACGTCGAGGCCGGACGGGCCCTGCTCGACAAGGCGAGGACGGACATCCCGACGATGCAGGCCGCGACCGACCTGGCCGATGCGGCGCGCCGGGTCTGTGCGGCGGTGAAGTAGGCTCCGACCACGCCGGGCTGGTTCCGCGACTCTCAGGCGTCGCCGTGGGTTATCGGGCTTCGCCTCCGTGCCTATCGGCGACCGATTCCGGCCGGTTTAATGCCGTTCCCGCATACTCCGACGCCGGACCCGGGATCTGGCACCTGGAGCGGCACCCATGCGAGCGGCGGGATACACGGCGGCGATCGTGATGGCGACGGCGGCGGGTTCGGCCAGTGCGCAATGCTCTTGGTTCGTCCCCGATGTGCCCGATTTCGACCAGCGCCGGACCACTACCGCGCAGCACCCAGGCCTCCCCGGCAACGGCTCCATGTACTGCGCCCCCACCGCCTTCACCAACTGGATGGCCTACCTGGCCAACCGCGGGATCTCGCAGCCCAACACCCTCGACGGCCCGCGCGACTGGGAGAGCGCCGCCGAGTACGACCGTGTCACCTCCGTGCTCGTGCTCGTCGGCACGCTCATGGGTACGTCCGCATCGGAAGGCACCAAAGCAGGATTCGTCCCCGGCGCGCGGAGTTATGCCGACCTCTTCGCCAATGGCGACCTCATCGTCGGGAAGAGCTCCCTCTTCGCCGACGGCTTTACGCCCACTGTTCAGGACATGAAGGCGGCCCACGACCTCGGGGGGCACATCATCGCCGGGTATGGGTTCTTCAGTTCCTCCACCGGTGGAATCCGCGAAGGCGGACACGCGATCACGGTCACCGGAGTCTGGGACCTGGCCTGCGGCGCTGCGCCGATCCTCCAGTTCAACGACCCCGCCAGCGACGGCGAGAACGCCTCGCAGAGCGACTTCAGAACCAACCTCGCCGCCCTCACGCCCGTGACCGGCCTCTTCAGCCTCGAGGCGGGAGCACCCCCGGTGCCCGCCACCCTCCTCCGCATGGACATCTCGGCCCCGAGCAGGAACTTCATCGACACGCTCGTCTTCATCCTCCCAGCCAACGGTCTCCTGGGCGGGCTCACCGACCAAGGCACCCTCGAACTCGTCACCCCCTTCCGTCCCCAGGGCAGCCTCGCCCAGCCCGTGCGCACCTTCCACACACCCAGCGGCACTGGGGTTGTGCTCGACATGGCCGCCGGGCCCAACCCCTTGTCCCACTACTACCTCTGCGCCCGCGCGGGCCCGCAACCCGCGGGCGTGTGGCGCGTGAACACGATCACCGGCGTGAGCACCCGCCTCACCACGGGCCACGTCAACCCGTCTCGCATCTGCATCGGGAGGCTGGGCGACGTGTACGTGATCGACGGGGACACCGTGTATCGATACACCCCCGGCGCGGGGCAGACGCCCACGGGCTCGTTCACCCCCAGCCTGCCCCCCGCGGCGATCGCCTACAACGACCTCAACGACACGCTCTCCATCCTCAGCGAGCCCCCCACCATCGGGCCACGTCGGCTCTACACCTTCCCGCGGACGCTCTCCGGCTTCGGGACCAACCGCGCCATGCCCATCGGCCTGACGGGTGCCGTGTGGATCGGCTGCGATCAGGAAGACAGCGGCGCGCACTTCGTCTGTGGCGACGAAACCACCACGCTCTATCGCGTCGCCTACAACAGCGCGACCTCCTCGCTCGAAGTCACCGACTCGATCACGCACGCCGCCGGCGTCTCGCTCTCGCACCTGAGCGTCCTCGATGGGAACCGCCTCATCTACGCGAGCAACGGGGTCCTCGTCGAGAAGGTGCGGAACTCCCAGGGCAACTGGGTCAATCGCGCGGGCTCTCGGTGGGCCGGGCGGTCGGCCCCCAACGGCGTCTCCATCGCACGCTCGCGCGACGCGCACACCGCGACCATGGACGGGCCGGGCTTTAACAACCTCTCCAACCCGACAGCCTATCCCGCGCTCCCGGCCTGCTACGCCAACTGCGACGACTCGACCTCGACACCCATGCTGAACGTGAACGACTTCATCTGCTTCCAGAACCGGTTCGCCGCCCAGCACCCCTACGCAAACTGCGACCTCTCCACTTCGACGCCGGTCCTCAACGTGAACGACTTCATCTGCTTCCAGAACCGGTTCGCCGCCGGGTGCTCGTGAGGCCCCGCCTCGCCTCGCGGCCTCCTCGACCGGGGGCGCAACGAAACGGGTCGCCCCCAAGGAACGGCCCGCGCAGTGGCTCCGAAATCGCTCGATCCGATCAGCCGCAGCCGGCCGCGAAGGCGTTGAGGAAACACGTGAAGTCGTTCACGTTCAGCACCGGCGCGGTCGTGCTCCCGTCGCAGTTCGCCGACGAGTCGCCCGCGGCGAACTTGTTCTGGAAGCAGATGAAGTCGTTCACGTTCAGCACCGGCGCGGTCGTGCTCCCGTCGCAGTTGGCGTAGCACGGGAAGCACGACGGCGACACGAACACGCCGGGCGACCCGCGCTCCCCCGCCGCCGACGTGTACGACCCGTAGGGATCCCCCACCGCCGAGAGCACCCACGCGCCGACGGTGTCCTGCCCGACCGACTCCCGGCAGGTCTGCCCACTGATGTTCTGGGTGCGGATCGTGCCCGGATACGTCTGGTCGCCGTACCGCAGGCGATCGACGAGTTGGTTGGTGCTGTCGTAGAGGTGGATGATGTCGTTGCGGGCGAGGTTGTTGCCTCCGACGCCTACGGCCCCGAGGTTCCCGATCACCTTGACCGCGGCCGACAGGTTCCACGCGGTGCGGAAGGCCGCGGCGCTCGCCTCGGTGAGCACCACCGACTCGCCGGGCTGCACGATCCCGAACGCCGAGAGGTCGAACGCGCCCGGACTCGCGTGGTCGTCGTCGAAACTCCACCCCGTCATGTCGATGGGGGCCGCGGAGATGTTGGTGAACTCCACGAACTCGCCGGACGTGCCCGAGTACATCCACTCCGTGATCCGCATCCCGCCCGTGGCGCCGAAGGTGTAGTCAACGAACCGCGGATTCCATTCGGTGTGCGCCGGGCTGAACGACATCGACGCGAACGAGTTCGTCGCGGTCGCGGCCACGTAGTAAGGCACGCGCTGGCCCGACTGCGCGGTGATCGGCAGCACCACCGAGTACGTCCCCGACCCGTTGTTGGTCATCTCCACCCGTTGGTAGATGCTCCCGGGGCTGGGGCGGTAGTACAACTGCACGCTCCCGACGCTCGAGCCCGCCGGGGGCGCGACACTCGCGCTGATCGTGACGGCCTGCGCCGGGTCCGGGCTCGCGGGCGCGTGCCCCACGTTGCTGATCGTGGGCCCGGCCGCGACGAGTTCGGCCGTCGCGTTCAGCGTCGCGTTGCGGTCGGTGAAGAACTGCTGCAGCCCGATGACCGTTCCTCCCGCCAGCCCGCCGTACGGGAGCGTCACGGTGCTGGTGAAGTTCTGCTGGAACAACGCGTACGAGTAGAGTTTCTTCGGGTCGGCCTGCACCGCCGCGTCGATCAGCGCGCGGTGCGCCTCGAAGATCGGGCCGAAGTACGCCCAGTTGAGGTCCTGCTTGGCCGTGCGATAGTGCGCCATGTGCCGCTGACGCAACTCCGGGACCGAGAAGACCCGGTTCATCACCGGGCGGTTCAGCGAGGTCCAGTTGCGCGTCACGGCCCAGGTCGCGGCCGTGAACGTCTCGTTCGCGTCCGTCTGGAGCAGGAACGTCCGCCCGTCCGTCGGGTTGCGGTACGTCATGAAGTCCGCGCCCTTGTTCACGTAACTGTCGTCGTCGGTCAGGATGTTCTCAAAGACGATCGACCACGTCGACGGATCGACCGCGAAGATCGGGTCGATCGTCGCCTGCCAGTTCGTCAGCGCGGCGTTGGTCACCGTGTTGCAGACGAGGATGTGCGGGGCCCACGGGTCGGCGAACCCGCCCGGGTCCTTGATCTCGTACCCGGTGTACCCCGCGGCGGTCGCGCCGTTGTAGCGCAGACCCGGGCCGTTGGGGTTGTTGGCGCACTTGATCCGCAGCCCGCTGGTGTCCGGGAACCGCACGCTGAGCATCTTCTTGTTGAACTGCTGCACGTTCGCGTAGACGCCCCAGTTCTGCCCGTTGATCGTCACCACGACGTGGTTCGACCGCGGGTGCGCGATGAACTGGGCTACGTAGTTGTTGTACACGACCTCGCGGCAGAAGGTCGGGTCGCGGAACGCGTTGTTCAGGTTCAGCGAGTCATAGCCAAGGAGGCTCTGGTTCGGATCCACCGCGTCCATCTCCACGTTCAGCGAGAACTTCTGCGAGCCCGCGGGCAACGCCGTGTACGACGTGTTCCCCCGGATCCGAACCCCCACGTTGGGGTACGTCACCCCATCGACCGTCAGCGAGCCGAGGAGGTTGGTCTGCGACACGTAGTTGTTGCGGAGAATGGTCTCCCAGTTGGGCTCGACGAAGGTGAAGTTCAGGGTGCGGAGGACGGTGGTGTCGTAGAGGTCCTGGGCCTGGGCCGAACCCGCTGCGAGCGCCAACACGATCGCCGTGCCGCTCTCGATGACTCGATTCCGTCGCATCCGATCCTCCGTTCCTGATGGTCCAATAACACAGCCGCCGCTTAGCGCGTTCTTCATACTACTGCATTGTGCAAGCCCCCCGCGCGGGGGACAGACGGGAGGGCCGCTCGGACCCATTTGCAGTTGGTCGAGGGTTGCTCCCCCGTCGAGAGTGCGATCAGGACGGACTGGGAATCGACCTCGCTGGCGGGAGGTCCGCGTGTTCGGGCCGAATCAACGCGGCTTGTGCGGCCGGGCTCGGATCGGGATAATGGCGCGGGAGGGCGCCACGGCGTCCCCGGGAGGTTTGCCCATGGGAGATCAGCCCGAACTGCTCTACACGGCGGTGGGACGCACCATCGCCGCCCTCGACCGCCACACCGGCCGACCCGTCTGGCGCGTCAAACTGCCCAAGATGTTCCGGGGCAGCGTCGCGATGATCGTCCCGCACGACACCGAGTTGTACGTGGGCCGTGGGGGCTACATCTATTGTCTCGACCGCTTCACCGGCACCGTGCTCTGGGAACGGGGAGTCTCGTCGAGTTCGGGGATGGTGCTGCTCGCCCTGCTGGGCAACGACGCCTCGACACAGCAGGTGCTCATGCAGCAGCGGGCGGCGTCGAAGTCCAGTGACGGCGGGGGGGCGGCGGCAGCGGCCACCGCGGCAGCGCACTGATCGAGCCCCATCCCTCGGATCGGCCAACTCCGCCCGGGGCGGTTACGCTTGCCTCTCGCAGGAGCACCGCCATGGCCAAGGCCCCCATCGACCCGAACAAGAAGTACCTCTCCCACGCCCTGGCCGAGTGGGCCTGCGGGCTGCGGTACGAGCACCTGAGTTCCGCCGCCGTCGAGCGGGCCAAACTCTTCTGGTTCGATTCCATGGGCTGCGCCCTGGGCGGGAGCCAGCAGGAGGACGCCCACATCCTCCTCGCGCACTACCGGGAGATGGCGGGGCTCGGCGTGCCATCCCACGCTCCCGGCGCCGCGGCGCCGCTCGGCAACGGGCCCTGCACCTGCTTCGTCAGCGGGTTCAGGACCAACCCGGTGGACGCGGCGTTCCTGAATGACCACATGATCCGTGCGATGGACTACAACGACATCTACTGGAAGGCCGACCCGTGCCACCCCAGCGACATCATCGCCGGGCCGCTGGCCCTGTGCGAGTACCTGGGGGCCTCGGGCAAGGACCTGATCCTGGCCACGATCATCGCGTACGAGGTCGAGCAGCGGCTGTGCGAGTTCGGCGTCCCCGGGATCCGCGAGTACGGGTGGCACCACGCGACGCTCACGGCGTTCGCCGCCCCGATCGCCGCGGGCCGCGTCCTGGGCCTGAGCGTGGACCAGATGGTCCAGGCCATCGGGATCAGCGCGAGTCGCACCTTCACGCCCGGGGCCGTCACCGCCGGCAAACTCACGAACATGAAGAACACCGTGGACCCGTGGGCGACGCGCATGGGCGTCGAGTCCGCGCTGCTCGCCAAGCGCGGCTACAGCGGCCCAGAGCACATGATCGACGGGAAGGAGGGTCTCTACGCCGTCTTTGGGCACGTCCACTACAAGGGCGCGCCCGCGAAGTTCGACACGAACATCCTGCTGGACAAACTCCCGCGCTCTCCCGGGGATCACTTCCGCATCCTCGACTGCGGGATGAAATCGTTTCCGATTGAGGCCCTGAGCCACGCCCCGCTCACCGCGATGATGAAGTGCGTCAAGGAGAACGCGATCAAGCCCGCGGACGTGGCGGAGATCAAGGTCGAGGTCATCGCCCGTGCCGCCGATATCCTGGGCGACCCGCACAAGTATCGCCCCGACAGCAAGGAGACCGCCGACCACTCGCTGCCGTATTGCATGGCGGTCGGGCTGGTCGATGGCATGGTCACGCCGCTGCAGTTCAAGGAGCAGCGCGTGCTCGACAAGAGCCTGATCCCGGTGATGGACATGGTGAAGGTGGTGGCCAACGACGAGTTCGAGGCGCTCTTCCCCAAGTTCCAACCCTCGCGCGTGACGATCACGACCAGGGCCGGCACGTCGTACAGCAAGCGCGTGGACGTGCCCAAGGGCGACCCGCGCGACCCGATGACCGAGGACGAGATCGCCGTGAAGTTCATGGCCCTGGGCGAGGGCGTCATCGGTCGCGAGCGATGCGCGTCGCTCCGCAAGGCGATCATGACGATGGAGACGTTGCCGAAGGTGGACCCGCTGCTCACGCTGAGCGTGGCCCGGTAGCGCCGCCATGGCCCGCCGACCCTCCAAGCCGCCCAAGGCCAAGCCCCCCGCGTCCCGTCGCCGCGCCGCCCGCCCTGCCGCTGCGGTTGGGGCAGCGTCGATAAGCCGCACGCACGAGCCGCGGCTCGACGCGGCCTCGCTCCTGGCCACCCGTGAACTCTTCTGGCAGGACGTGATCCGAGAGTTGCTCTCATCGCTGGCCGCCATGTCCGCGATGCGGCCCGGGGAGCCCGCCCCCCCTGACACGCCGGCCTCCACGCCATCTCCCGCGACGCCGACCGCTGTGCTCCGCCTTCCATCGCCGCGCGGCGCCGCAGAGTCCCCCGCCGAGCAGCCGACGACGGAAGAGCCAGAGGTCGCGGCCGCTCTGGGCTTCGATCCGTCCCTCTTCGACGGGCGACTCGCGATCGTCACGCGCGGGGGCGACCGCATCGGGATCGCCGCGGTCACGCCCATCCTGTCGTGCGGGCCCTTCGAACGCGCCTCGCGTTCTCTGGCGAATGTCGTCGCGTGCTCCGCCTTCGAGATCCGCTCGCCCGAGGGCAACGTCTTCACCCTGCCGCTCTCGGAGATCCGCGCCTTCCACACCGTCACCCCCGAACTCCTCGAACGCCTCACCGCCTCGGCCCGCAAACGCCTCCAGCGCCGCGGCGGACAGGTCCAGGAGCCCTTCGGCTTCGCGGCCTTCACCTCCGTCGCCCGCGGGCTGCGACCGGACACCCTCGGCCCGGCGCCCGAGCACCCGATGGAATAGCCCTCGGCCTCGATCCGCGGACTCTGACCATATCCTTCCCCATGCCCTCCCGCGAACCGCTGATGCGGCCCCGCTCCCCGACGCGCACCCCGCGGACCCTCGTCGCCATCCCCGTCTACAACGAGGCCAAGTCCGTCGAGCGCGTGCTCGCCCGCGTGCTCGAGTACGCACCCCCGCCCGGGACCGTGCTCGTCATCGACGACGGGAGCACCGACGCCACGCCCTCGCTCCTGGCCCGCTTTCCCGTCGAGGTCATCCGCCACTCGCACAACCGCGGCTATGGACGCTCGATGCAGGACGCGTTCCGCTGGGCGATCGTGGACGACTTCGATTGGCTGATCACGATGGACTGCGACGAGCAGCACGAGCCGCACGCGATCCCGGAGTTCACCGCCGCCGCCGCCGAGGGCGGGGTGGACGTGGTCAGCGGGTCGCGTTACCTCGTGGACGACCCGACGGGCTCGAACCCGCCCAAGGACCGCCGCGCGATCAACGCCGAGATGACCGCGGAACTCAACGGGCGGCTCGGGCTGAACCTCACCGACGCGTTCTGCGGATTCAAGGCGTACCGCGTCGACGCCCTCCGCCGACTCACGCTCGACGCCGACGGGTACGCGTTCCCGATGCAGTTCTGGGTGCAGGCGGTCGCCGAGGGGCTGAGGATCCGGGAGATCCCCGTCAAACTGATCTACAACGACCTGAACCGGACATTCGGCGGCCCGCTGAACGACCCCGCCGTCCGCATCAACCACTACCGCTGCGTGCTGCACCGTGAACTCCGGCGGTGCGCCGACCGCCTCCCGCGCACCGCGATCCCCTCCCAGTCGGCGTGCGACTGATCGAGCACGCGCGTCCGTTGACCCGACCCACAGCGCGGACGATCGCGCGCGATGGGCACGCTCGCGAGGCCCAGCGCGCCGGCCCGCAGGCCGCGCCGAGCCGCCCGCGTCATCCCGACGCCGTTACACTTCCCACACGCTGCGCCCGTAGCTCAGCTGGATAGAGCGGCGGTTTCCTAAACCGCAGGACGGAGGTTCGAGTCCCCCCGGGCGCGTTGGGATGTGGCCTTTCGGCAACGCCGGTGTTGCCGGTTCGCCACGGGTCGTCAGGACCGGTCCGCCGGTCCGGCCGCGGAGCGGCGTCATGCAACAAACGTGTGCACCAGATCGGTCCCTTGCTCTCACAAGGCACGCCCCTGCCCTCGGAGGCACGCCGTTTGCACCCCCGCACCACAAGGCAAGGGGGACGGACATGAACGATCGCAAAGAGTGGCTGGGTCGTGCCGCGTTGGCGGCTCTCGTGGCCGCGTCCACGCTCGCGGGCTGCGCCGAGACCGTGCGCTCCCGCGGCTCGGGCGTCTTTGTCGGGAACCAGGGAGGGGCGTGGGAGGTTGTCCTCGGCGGGGCCGACCACGATGTGCCCTCGGGTGCGGCCTATGCCCCAGAGTTCGCACGCGGGGACAGCCGACTCGGCGTCGGTGCGGTCGAGGCGGAAGCGGAGGCCGCGGCCTGGCCCTACTACGAGCAACTCCCCACGCTCGAGCAGGCCCGCCGGCTGAACATCACCCAGTCGTCCGAGACCGTGATCTACTTCCGTCGCGATCGAAGCCGCCTGCGGATCAACCAGGAGTGAGGCGAGCGCCCGTCCGATCACACGCCACACTCACGGCGTGGTCGTGCTGATGCTGCCCGTGGCGGTCGGGCCCTCGGGCGCGGACATCGTGCCCGCGGCGGGGGCCGCCACCAGGTCCTGCGCGATCGGCATGGGCGGAGGCTGGTCCGACACCTGCCCCGCATAGAACAGCGCATCGCCCGCGGACTTCCACATCTCGGCGTACGCGGCCTCGAGCCCGCGCGCGAACGCCTTCCCGTCGCACAGCGGCGAGGCCGCGAGCCGATCTCGGAGCGATGCGCGCAGCGTCCGCCGTCGCCCCGTGTCGCGAGCCAGGTCCGTCGCGATCCGCGCATACGCATCGGCGCTGGTGGCAACCAGTTCGGGCAGCCCCGCGGCACGGAGCAGGCTCGACCCCACGCGCGACGCGTGCCGATCGCCCTCCAGCGTCACCACCGGCACCCCCATGTGCAGCGCCTCGCACGTCGTCGTCGTCCCGTTGTAGGGCAGCGGGTCCAGCGCGATGTCGGCCTGCGAGTAGGCACCCAAGTGCTCCCGCATCGTGGGCACGCGCGGCAGCAGCGTCACGCGCTCCGCCGGCAGCCCCGATGCCGCGAGCGCCTCGAGTACCCGGCCTTTGCCCGACTCCGCAGCGAGTCCCGCGGCCTTCAGCAGCAGCCGACCGCCCGGCACCGACGAGACGATCCGGCCCCAGAGCGCGAGCGTGGCGGCGGACAACTTCGATGCCGCGTTGAACGAGACGAACGTAACAGGCTCGCCCTCGGGCCGGGGTGTCACGGGCGGCGCATCCGCGGGGGGCCGATAGCAGACGAAGCACCCGGGAAGACGGACGAGTTTCTCCGTGGCGAAGGCCTCGCTCCCCGGCGGGTCGGTGATCGCATCGACCAGGCGGAACCCAACCGCGGGAAGGCCCGTGGTGTTGGGGTAGCCCAGGTACGACACGAGAATCGGGGCCGGCCGAAGCCCAAAGACCGCCAGGCGGCTCCCCGAGGTGTGGCCCGCCAGGTCCACGAGGATGTCAATGCGGTCGGCGCGGATCCGACCGTCGAGCGCGTCGTCGCGCATCGCCGACACGTCCACGAACTCGCCCGCGAGCGAGGCAACCTCGCGCGTGACGGCGTCGGGGTTCGGCGCGGCGGAATAGGCCACCGTCTCGACGCGGGCGCGATCGTGGTTCGCCAGGATCGGAAGGATGAACCGCGCCACCGCGTGCTCGCGGAAGTCCGGCGACAGGTACCCCACCCGCAACGGACGATCGCCCGACAGCGACGTGGCCAGGGCTCGTGGCTGGATCGGCGTCTGCCTCGCGATGGCGCGCCCGAGCCGGCGGTGCGTCTCGAAGACCTCCTCGCGCGTCGCGTCGTCGATCGCGTTCAGCCCCGCCGCCAGGTTCGCCAGCAGCGAGGGATGATCGGGGAACCGAGCCAGCGCGTCGCGCAGCGTGCCCACCGCGTCGGCGCTCCGACCCGCGCGGGCCTGCGCCAGCGTCAGGTTGATCCACGCGTCGGGTCGGTTCGGCTCCACGTCGACGGCTCGCCGCGCCACGCTCTCGGCCTCGTCGAAGTTCGACGTGCCGATCAGCGCGCTCGACAGCCCCAGCAGCGCCGGGAACCACGCCGGGTTGATCGCCAGCGCCCTGCGGTAGCGCTCCGCGGCCTCGGCGCTCCGCCCGCGATAACTCAGCGCCGTCCCCAGGTTCGAGTGCCAATCCGCCCGGCGCGGCTGGATGGCGGCGGACCGCTCGAAGTGGAAGATCGCCTGGTCGGTCTGGCCCAGTTGCAGTTGCAGCAGGCCCAGCGCCTGGTGCAGGTCCCCGTCCTCGGGGTGCGTGGCCAGCATCTTCCGCAGGCCGTCCACCGCCTCACGCGGGAAGCCCTGGTTGGCTCGCGCCATCGCGGCACGGATCGCATCAGGAACAGAGAGTCTCAATCGGCACCTCCGGGGCCTCATGGTACGGCCAAACACCCTCGGGCGCTCGACTCGGGCCTGCCCTCGATCAGCGATCGCGCCCGAACTCGGAGCGGATCTGCTGTTGCAGGTCGCGAAGCATCGTGGGCGGGTACAGGGGGAAGGGCCAGGTGCGATCCATGAGCACCTCGGAGTCCGCGAGCCGGGCTCGCATCGACTCGGCCCGCGCGTCCAGGGCCGCCAGGTCCGCCGCGCGGGCTCGCCGCCAGTCGTCGAGCATCGCGTGCATCTCTCGGAACGCGGCTCGGCGATCCGGCCCACGCGAGGCTCGGACTCGATCGACAATGGCCCGCTTGCGCGCCGCCGCGGCATCGTCTCCGATCGCCGACGGCTCGTGCCGCGCGTGGTGCGCCAGCCACCGGGCTCGGGCCGCCTCCGCGGGTGTCGGCGCGGGCTCGGCCGAGAGCGGCAAACGCAGCGTCGCCGTCACGACCGTCACGGGCGCGAGCGCCACATCCGCCCCGAGCCACGCCCCCAGCCAGCGATCCGTCACGAGGTCGTAGCCGCCGTGCTCGCTCGCCCCGGCGTGTCCGTCGTCGCCCTCGGCCGCGCCCCCGCCGCCGCCCGTCCCGTGGATGAAGAGGTCGCAGAGCGACAGCCGCGCGATCGCGGTCATCAGCAACGCCTTGGGCGCGAGTTCATGCAGCGGGATCGAGGCGAGGTCCTCGGCATGGACATGCCGGCGCGGCGCGCCCGGGGGCAGGTGCCACAGCGGGAGTTCGTAGCGGTCCTGCACCGGGTTCGCCACGAGCGGTCGCACGCCCGCGGCGGGGTGGGCTGCCACCGCGGCGTTGTACGCGCCCACGCACGCCTCGGGGTCGCGAGCCATCCGCGCCACGAGGCTCGCCATGATCGGCGTTCGGTGCAGGTCGGTCGCCAGGATGATCGGGGCGCGCGGAACAAGCGGGGACATCAGGTCCGTGAGGGTCCCGGCGACTCGGGCCGCTACCGTCGGCGCGTCATGCCGGCTCCAGGCTTGGGCGATTTGGGCCAGGCCCTCGGCAACTTCGGCCGGCGTGCCCCGCTCGGGCTCGATCGACGCCGCGAGCGTCGCCGTCACCGCCCTCCACGAGCCATCCTCGCGCCGCGCCGGGTATCGGATCGAGACCGACTCGGGCCGCTCCTGATCGACCACCAGCCACGCCGGCTCGGCCCCCAGCGCGCGGGCCGCGGCCTCCGCGGCGAGATACTTGGCCAGGATTCCCGGATGCCAGATCTCCGGCTGATGCCCGGTCATGACGATCGGGCGATCCGTCGGCAGGCCCAGCGCACGGCGGGAGGCGACATCGGGCGACGCGCGGCCCAAGGCCCACCGCGCCGCTGCGGGGCGGATCAGCATGGCGGACTGTAGTGAACCCGCGGTCTGGGCGCGGGCCTCTCCCGCGCACCCCGCAACGCCGACTCACGCGATCATCGCGGGCGTCATCCCGGGCAGCGGGTAGTACCGCTGCAGCGCCTCGCCCAGAGGCTCCGGACGCGACAGCACCAGGAAGCACGGCTCCTTGATCCGCCACCCGACGAACCGCAGCGCCCGCACGAGGTTGGCCTTTGTCGTGCAGACGATCAGGTCGCCCCGCTCCTGCCGAAGCGGGAGCACCCGGAACTGCCACGCCTGCCGACGCTCGATCAGCGCCAGCGCCTCGGGCTCCACCGGCTCGGCGCGCGGATCAACAAGCGTCGCGTTCGCGGCGTACTGGTCCGCCCACGCCTCCTCGACCGCCGATCCGCTCACGCCGAAGAGCCGCTCGGCGAGTTCGCCGAACGGGCGGCCGCTGTGCCGCTGATACTCCACCACCGCGTCGCGCTGCTCGGGCGTGAGCGTGCCCCGCTCGACCAGCAAGTCCCCCAGACGAAGCATCGCCATCTCGATCCCTCCCTCCCCCTCGGGCTCCTGCCCAAGGCAACATCGACCGGATCCACGCTCGCGCTGAGCCCGACGCACGGCGGACGTCCGATACCACGCCGGTTCGTCGGTCGCGGTACGCTCTTGCCGCATGCGTCGCGAGGGCGAGAGTCCGGGCATCATCCGCTGGATCGGACTCTTTGCCGGGCCGATCGTCGCGGGCATCCTCTACCTTACGCTCCCCTCCGAGGGCCTCTCGCACGCCGGCCGCATGACCCTCGCCGCGGGCGCGTGGCTCGCCATCTGGTGGCTCACCGAGGCCCTCCCCATCGAGGCGACGGCCCTGGCGCCGCTCGCCCTCTTTCCGGTGCTCGGCGTCTCGACCATGAAGGCCACCGCCGCCCCATACGCCGAGGAGGTCATCTTCCTCTTCCTCGGCGGGCTGCTGCTCGGCGCCGCGATGGAGCGCTGGGGCCTGCACCGCCGCCTGGCCCTCTGGACCATGCTTGCCGTCGGAACCCGTCCGCGCCGCCTCGTCGCCGGCGCCATGCTCGCCGCGGCACTCCTGAGCATGTGGGTCTCCAACACCGCCACCGCCGTCATGATGCTCCCCATCGGCATGAGCGTCACCGCCCTGGTCGCCCATCGCCTTCGCTCCGGCGACGACCACGGCGACCGCTCCGCTCGCAACTTCGGCAAGTGCATGATGCTCGGGATCGCCTACGCCGCCACCATCGGGGGCATCGCCACCGTCATCGGAACACCGCCCAACACCGTCGCCGCCAGTTTCATCCGCCAGCACTACGGGCTCGACCTCGGCTTCGCCGGGTGGCTCAAGATCGGCCTGCCCCTCATGCTCGTCTTTCTTCCCGCCACCTGGTTCGTCCTCGTCGGCGTCGTCTACCGCTTCCGATCCCCCGACATCCCCGGCGTCCGCGCCCTCATCCGCGCCGAACTCGACACCCTCGGGCCCATGTCCCGAGGCGAGATCGCCACCCTCGCCGTCTTTGTCTGCGCCGCCGTCGCCTGGGTCGTCCGTGTCCCCCTCTCCGACGCCCTCTTCCCACGCCTCGATCGCAACCATCCCGTCCTCACCGACTCCGGCATCGCCATCTTCGCCTCGCTCGCGCTCTTCCTCATCCCCGTCGATCGCAAGCGCGGCGTCTTTGTCCTCGATTGGGCCACCGCTTCTCGCATTCCTTGGGGCGTGCTCCTGCTCTTCGGTGGAGGGCTCACCCTCGCCGCCGCCATCAGCGCCAACGGCGTCGATACCTTCATCGGCGCGCGATTCCACGGCCTCGCCGGCGTGCATCCCTTCCTCATCGTCCTCATCCTCACCACCATCGTCGTCTTCACCACCGAGGTCGGGAGCAACACCGCCGTCGTCAACATCTTCCTCCCGATCTGTGCCGCCGCCGCCCCGGTCCTGGGCGTGCATCCCTTCCTGCTCATCCTCCCCACCGCCATCTCCGCCAGTTACGCCTTCATGATGCCCATGGGCACCCCGCCCAACGCCCTCGTCTTCGCCTCCGGGCACCTCCGCATCATCGACATGGCCAAGGCGGGGCTCATCCTCAACCTGCTCTCGATCGCGCTCATCTCGTGCTTCATGTACCTCGCCGCCCCTCGACTCCTGGGCTTCGAGCGCGACGGCCGACTCGAGCGCGTCGCGCCCGCCTCGGCGCCCAAGGCGCCATCCGCGCCCCCCGCCTCGCCGCCCGCCCCGCCCCCGCGCTAACCACCCTGGAATCGGCGTAAGTTAGGGAATACTATACCTTCGTGCCGGAGGCTCTCGACTTGCTCGCACGGACGCGTCGCGCCCTCGTCGGGGCTGCGGCGGCGGCGCTCGCGCTCCTGGCCTCAGGTTGTCGAGACTTCGCCGAGCATCGCGCCGCTCTCGCCGATCTCCACGCCCGCGGGCAGTACGACCTTGCCGCCAGGGTCCTCGATGCCTCGCGCAGAGACTACGGCCGCAAGAACGAGGTGCTCTGGAAACTCGACCGCGGCGCCACCGCCCTGGCGCTGAGCGATGACACCACCGCGATCTCGCTCTTGAATGAGGCCGAAGATGCCATCGACCTCAAGCGCGACAAGAGCGCCAAGGAGTCGGTCGGACAGTGGGTCTTCAACGACACCGCGGCCCCCTACGTCGCCGAGCCGTACGAGGACCTCTATCTCAACGTCATCAAGTTGGCCGCCCAGTTGCAGGCGGGCCGGATCGAGGGCGGCGCGACGGTCGAGGCGCGGCGCATGGCGGGCAAGGCCGATCGCCTCCGCGACCTCTACCTCAAGTATCGGGACCAGGCCACGGAGCGCGGCGTCCGGCTCTCCGAGGTCAACGACGAGGGCCGATTCATCGAGTCCACGCTCGGGACCTTCCTCTCGGCCGTGGCGTTCATGAAGGCCGGCGAGCCCGAGATGCAGCGCGTGGCGGGGAAGCGCCTCGTCAGTTCGATCGAGTTGCAGCGCGGGCTCATCGGGCCGGTGGAGGCCTCGGACTTCGCGGGCATGGACGAACTCGACCCGCGCGAGGTGAACGTGCTCGTGGTGGCGTTCTCGGGGCGCGGGCCGACGAAGTACGCCGCTCGCATCGGGCCGTTCCCCGCTGGGACGGTGCCGATCTACCTGGAAATCCCGAAGTTGCGGGCGATCTCGAGCCACGTCGCCCGGGCCCGCGTCGAGGTCGCCGACTCGCCCGACTCTGCCGGAGCGGGGGGCGGGGGGGCTGGCGACGAGGCGGGCCAGCGCCTCATGGACCTCAAGATGATCGAGGACCTCGCCAGCGTCGCGGAGGAGAACCATCGACGGATGCTCCCGCTCATCGAGGCTCGAACCTGGATCCGCTACGCCGTCAAGGCCGGGATCTCGGTGACGGCCACCGAACTCGCCCGCCGTCGAACCCGGGACGACGACCAGCGGGCCGTGCAGGTCGCGGGCGTGCTCCTGGGCCTGGCGCTCTTGGCCGCGACCGAGGAAGCCGACCTCCGCTGCTGGACGATGCTCCCCGGACAGGCCCGCGTCGGCCTCACTCGCCTCCCGCCCGGGGAGCACCGCGTCCGCGTCGTCTACGAGCGTGCCGACGGCAGCGTCGCCTACGCCTCCGACTGGCGAACGATCCGCGTGGAACCCCGCGGGCTGGCAACCGTCATCACCCATTACTGGAACTGACACCCCCCCCCACCCCACCCCCAACCCCCGCATGGCGAACCCACGTGGGCAACGATTCGAAGGAGGACGACGATGAACACCGTGAAGACCCTGAGCCTTGGCGTCTGCTGCCTCTCCCTCGCCTTCGTCGGCTGTGGCGACAACTGGAAGGTCAAGCGCACCAACCCTGACCAGACCACCGACGTGGACTACCGCTTCAACGACGACGACGCACGCGAGGTCGTCGTTCGCGCGATGGAGGACTGCCTCAAGCGCCCGTGGATCGACCGTTTCATGGCCGAGAACAACGGCCGTCGGCCCATCGTCTACCTCGCCAACGTCCGCAACAAGACGCAAGACTACTCCGCCAACCCCGAGTTGTTCACCACCAAGATCCAGGAGGAACTGCTCAACAGCGGGCGGGTGCAGGTCAAGGCCGAGCGCGACCAGCGGCAGGACCTCCGCGACGAGCGGCTCGACACGAAGTACAACGACCCGGCGACCGTCAAGGCCGTCGCCAAGGAGGTCAACGCCGACTTCGCGCTCACCGGGCAGATCATCGACAACAAGCAGCGCTCCAACGACGGCAAGACGATCGTGAACTACTACGAGATCAGCCTCGAACTCATCGACGTCGAGAAGACCACCAAGGAGTGGATCAAGACCGTCCCGCTCAAGAAGGTCGCGAAGCGCTGAGCCGGGGTGGATCGGCGTGCCGGCGGGAGCCGCGCGCGAGAACTAGCGCGAAGGTTGCGCGAATCCTCGCGGGGCGAACAGGCGCGGCGATTCGACCGGGGATCGCGCGGGAACGAGCGTCGTCTAGCGCGCCGACCGCCGCGGCTCGAGCATGCCCATCCGCACCAGGAACTCGCACGCCTGCTCGATCTCCCAGCGCGTGAACGGACAGAGGCACGCGGGCTGGTCCGGATGGCCCATGAGGTCGGCCGGATACGGCCAATCTCCGCCCCCGAGTTCCGCGACTTCGGCCGCCGCCATCAGGGCCGCCTCCGCCGCCTCCACCAGACGCTCCGGGCTCACCTGCTCGTGCCGGGACATGACTTTCCCTTTCCGTGCCTCCGCGACGCCGTGCCGCGGACTTCTCGTTAGATGTTTCGGAAGCCGGGCGGTTCCGGTTTGAGGGAATTCCAGAGGGATTGTCCTCAATCCAGCCCCCGCCCCCGACCGAAATCCGAGGAAGACCCGGGCGCCCGCCCGCGGTATCCTGAGCCGGTGCCCATGCCAACCGCCCGCCAGTCGCCCAAACCCAAACACGCCGAGCCGTCCGACGCCGACACGGGCGTGAAGCACTTCGTTGTTGACACCAACGTCCTGCTGCACAACCCGAACGCGCTCTTTGTCTTCAAGGAGCACCACGTCGTCATCCCCTTCGCCGTGATCGAGGAACTCGACGCGATGAAGCGCAAGGACGACGACCTCGGCCGAAACGCCCGCGCCTGCATCCGACACCTCGACCGCCTCCGCGGGCTCGGACGCCTCACCGACGGCGTGCCCTGGGCTTCCGTCTCACCTCGGGTCGGCGCCGCAAGTTCCGCCGGCAACGGCATCAGCGGGACCGTCCGCATCGACGTGGCCGAGCACATCCGGCCCGCCGCCATCGCCCACGATTCCCCCGACAACCGCATCATCGCCTCCGCCTGGCACCTCCACCAGCAGGGCGTCCGAACCGTCTTCGTCTCCAAGGACATCTCCGCCCGCATCAAGTCCGATGCCCTGGGCATCACCACCGAGGACTTCGAGAACCAGAAGGTCGACGCCGATCGCCTCTACGTCGGCTTCCTCACCGCCGACGCCCCCGGCGCGCTCATCGACGACCTCTACCGCGACCGCATGCTCCCCATCGCGCGTCTCGCCGAGGCCCTCTCCGATGGCGAGCACGGCCACCGCGAACTCGCCACCAACCAGTTCGTCGTCCTCCGCGACAAGGACGACGAGACCCACTCCGGGCTGGCCCGCCGCCTCGCCGACACCGACCACGTCATCCCCGTCACCGCGCCGCGAAAGCCCGTCTTTGGGATCATGGCCCGCAACGTTCAGCAGGTCATGGCCCTCGACCTCCTCATGGACGACGAGGTCCGCTTCGTCACCCTTCTCGGGTCCGCCGGCACGGGCAAGACCCTCTTCGCCCTCGCCGCCGGGATGGCCAAGGTGTTCGCCGAGGAACGCTACGACAAACTCCTCGTCGCCCGCCCCATCATGCCCCTGGGCCGCGACATCGGGTACCTCCCCGGCGACAAGGACGAGAAACTCACCGCCTGGATGCAGCCCATCTTCGACAACCTCTCCTACCTCCTCTCCACCCGCGGCGCCCACCTCCAGCAGGCCGAGAGCCACTCCACCGAGCAGCGCATCCAGAAACTCATGGCCGACGGGAAACTCGTCCTCGAACCCCTCACCTACATCCGTGGCCGATCCATCCCCCACCAGTTCATGATCGTCGACGAGGCCCAGAACCTCACCCCGCACGAGATCAAGACCATCGTCTCCCGCGTCGGCGAGGGAACCAAACTCGTCCTCACCGGCGACATCGGGCAGATCGACAACCCCTACCTCGACTCCTCCTCCAACGGCCTCGCCTACTGCGTCGAACGCATGAAGGGCGTCCCCATCGTCGGGCACGTCTCCCTCGTCAAGTCCGAACGCTCCGAACTCGCCAGCATCGCCGCCGCGCGGCTGTAGCGCGGCCCGCCGGCGCGCTCACGCCTCCACCCCAAAGAACCGCCGCGTGTTCTCGTCGATCGCCCGGCAGAAGTCCTCCCACTCCATCCCCTTGATCTCCGCCAGCCTGCGCGCCGTCACCGACGCCATCCACGGCTCGCACGGGCGCACGCCCCGGTGCGGGTCCGGTGAGAGGTACGGCGCGTCCGTCTCCACCATGATCCGCTCGATCGGCACCAGCCCCGCCGCCTCACGCACCTCCGGCGCGTTGCGATACGTGACCACCCCCGTGAACGAGATCATCGCGCCAAAGTCCAGCACCCGCCGCGCCTCGTCCGCCGTGCCCGTGAAGCAATGGAAGACAAACCGCGACGGATCCAGCCGCGTTCGCCGAAGGATCGGCAACAGGTCCGCGAACGCCTCGCGGCAATGGATGACCACCGGCAGGTCGATGGCTGGCCGACCGCCCCCGCCCTCGTGGGCGCTCTCGATGAAGCCCAACTGCTCCGCCAGCACCCGCCGCTGCACCTCCGCGCCCGGCTCGCTGTAATGGTTGTCGAGCCCCAACTCGCCCCAGGCCACGCAACGCGGGTCGCTCGCCACCAGCCGCAGGTTCTCCCACTCGTGCGGACCCTCGTCCGAATACAGCGGATGCACCCCCGCCGTGCACCAGACGTTCGGGTGCGCCTTCGCCACGGCCAGCGCCGCCAGGCAATCCCGCGTCGTCGTCGAGATCGTGATCGCCCCGCCCACCCCGTGCTCGGCCGCCCGCGCCACGACCTCCGGCACCTTGCCCGCAAACTCGGGGAACGTCAGATGACAATGCGTGTCGATCACACCCGAGCGTAGCCAGCCTCCCGAAGCCCTTCGTGACTCGCGGCCTGTTTCCTGCCGCACCCGACTGCGCCGTCCTTCATCCCATTCCGCCCCGCTCGCCGATATTCCTTCGATGCTCCGGCCCGGACAGGTCGTGGTCCTCTGCGCGCTCGCCCTCCTCGCGATCGGACTGGTCATGGTCACCTCCGCGGGCCTGACCGTCGAGCCCGTCGAGACCCTCCCCGTCGGCGACGCCCTCGCGGCCGTCCCCACGCCCCCGGACGACACCACCCACTCCGTGGGGCACTCCTTGCTCCGCGTCGCCACCTCGCGGCCCGCGGTCTACCTCGCCCTCGCCGTCGCCGCGCTCGTCGTCGGCTCGCTCCTGCCCGTGCGCGCGCTGGCGGACCGCCTCGGCCGCCCGGGCTCGCGGGCGCCCCTGGGCCTGGCCCTGGGGACCGTCCTCATCCTCGCGGTCCTTGCCACCTCCTTCATCCCGGGCCTGGGCCGCGAGGTCAACGGCTCGCAGCGCTGGGTCCGCCTCCCCATGCTCGGGGGCCTCTCCTTCCAGCCCTCCGAGTTCGCCAAGTGGGGCCTTGCGCTCCTGGTCGCCTGGTACGCCGCCTCGCGACAGGCCCTCATGCACCGCTTCTGGCTCGGGCTCCTGCCCGGGCTCGCCGCCGCCGCCATCGTCGCCGCCGCCGTTGCCTACGAGGACCTCGGTACCGGGACGCTCATCGGGCTCGTCGCTGGCGCCGTGCTGCTCGCGGGCGGCGCCCGCCTCTGGCACTTCCTCGCCTTCGTCCCCCCTGCTGTCGCCGGGTTCGTCGTCCTGGTGCTCGCCAACCCCTATCGCCTCACCCGCCTCCAGACCTTCCTCGACCCCTACGCCGACCCCAAGAAGGCCGGCTACCACATGATCCAATCTCTCGGTGCGGTCGCCAACGGCGAGGGCTTCGGCCGGGGACTCGGGTTCGGGCTCCAGAAGTTCGGGTATCTCCCCGAGGACACCACCGACTTCCTCTTCGCCATCATCTGCGAGGAACTGGGCATCGCCGGCGCCGCCGTCGTCGTCTCGCTCTACGTCGCCCTCCTCGTCGCCTCCGTCCTCATCATCCGCCGACAGCCCTCGCTCCTCCTCAAACTCGCGGCCCTGGGCATCATCACTACCGTCGGGATCCAGGCCCTCATCAACCTCACCGTCGTCACCGGCCTCGCCCCCACCAAGGGCATCGCCCTCCCGCTCGTCAGCGCCGGCGGCACGGGCTGGATCCTCACCGCCTTCTGCCTCGGGCTGCTCGTCGCCATCGACCGCGCCGCGCCACGCCACGAGCCCGAGCCGCTCCCCGCGCTCGCATGACCGCCCGCTACCTCTTCGCCGGCGGGGGCACGGGCGGGCACATCTACCCCGCGCTGGCCATCCTCGAACACCTCCACGCCCCGCACACGCTCCTGGTCTCGTCCCGCGCCATCGACGCGCGCATCCTCGCCGCCGCGGGCGAGCCGTTCGTCGCCCTCCCCGCCCAGCCCGTCGGCCTCCGCCCGCGCGCGCTCGTCCGCTTCCTCCGCGGGTGGGCGCCGTCCGTGCGCACGGTCCGGCGGCTCATCCGAGACGCGCGCGCCCAAGGCGAGTCCCCGCATCTGGTCGCGATGGGCGGGTTCATCGCCGCGCCCGCTGTGCAGGCCGCCCGGGCCGAGCGCGTGCCCGTCACGCTGGTGAACCTCGACGCGGTCCCCGGGAAGGCGAACCGCTGGATTGCGCGCCGGTCGTCGGCGATCGTCACCTCCGCCGCCGCACCCGGATTCGACTGGCCGCGTGTCCCGCCGATCGTCCGTGCCGCCGCCCGAGCCGCCGACCCGCCCGCCGTCTGCCGCGCCCGCCTCGGCTTGGACGCGAACGTGCGCACGTTGCTGGTCACCGGCGGCAGCCAGGGCGCCCGATCGATCAACTCGCTCCTGATCGAACTCGCCCGTCGTCGGCCCGACGCCCTCGCCGGCTGGCAGATCTTACATCAGACCGGGCATGGAGAGGACGCGCTTGTGCGCGCCGCGTATGCGGACGCCGGCGCGCGCGCGCTCGTGGTCCCGTTCATCGAGCGCATGGCAGACGCCTGGGGCGCCGCGGATCTTGCATTGTGCCGATCGGGGGCGAACACCGTCGCCGAGGCGTGGGCCAATGCCGTGCCGTGCCTGTTCCTTCCATATCCATATCACCGCGACGAGCACCAGCGGCTGAACGCGGCGCCGCTGGTCGAGGCGGGGGCGGCCGTCGTCGCCACGGACCGCATCGACGCGGGCGCGAACCTCGCCGATGCCGGCGAAACGCTGGGGACGCTCCTGACCGACGCGGACGCCCGCGCGCGCATGAAATCGGCCTTCGACGCTCTCGGTCCTGCCGACGGCGCGGCACGGGTCGCGGCCACGCTGCTCGAAGCCGCGGCGCGCGCGGAGGAACGGGCGAGTTGGCTCGCGCGGTGAGCGCGGTCTCGCTGCGGTTTGGAGCGGGGCGGCAGCGGGGTGTCGGGATGCCGGGATTGGGGTTGGGGGGCAGCGGAGGGTGCGCATGGGCACTGCCGCGGGACGCCCCGGGGGATTGATGATTCGCAGAATATTGTCGCGCGTTGCAACCCGGCTGCGCGGAATGTGGTATATTGGATACGCCGCTCCAATGCCTGCCGAGTCGATCTCGTGCGAGTCACACCGTGGTTTCAAGGAGACTGCCATGCGAGTTGGAGCAATGTTGGTCGTCGCGTTCGCATTCCTTTCGTTCGGGGGGGGGGCCGGGTATTGAGGAAGCGCGGGGGCAGGCCATCGGCCCACTGTTTCACTGGGGCGATACGTCTCACGGCATCGGCAACGTCCCATCCGGGAACTTCAAGCAGGTGGCGTGTGGTCGGAAGTTCGCGATCGGCATCCGCGAGGATGGAACACTCGTAGGCTGGGGTTTGAATACGGATGGCCAAACCAATGTACCCGAGTCCGCAAACTTCATCGCGGTCTCAGCAGGCTGGGACCATTCTCTGGGTCTCCAGAGCGACGGAAGCGTCGTTGCATGGGGTAACTCGGGCTCGTGGCTGGAAGTCCCCAATGGCCTTGTCGCCACGGCAGTCGCCGCGGGCGAGCGAGTTAGTCTCGCGCTGCGAGCGGATGGGTCCATCGCGCTCTGGGGCGAGGCCACGGGCTGGACGCTACCAGACGGAGGCACCGGCAAGTACCGCGCGCTGTCCGCCGGGGCGCACCACTCGCTCGCCATCCGCACCGACGGCACACTCGTGGCGTTCGGACCGAGCAGCGGCGAGTGCTCGTGTGGGAGCGGTGAGACGCTCGCGAGCGTCGTACCCGAGGCGGGCGAGGGGCAATACCTCGCTGTGGGCGGTCTCCATTGCCACAGCATGGCGATCCGCGTGGATGGCACGATCCTCGGCTGGGGATGCGGCAACGTGTGCAACGTTCTTCCGCCGCCGACGGGGACATTCGCGGAAGTCTCGGGCGGCTACCAGCATGGCCTGGCGATGCGCACCAACTCTCGAGTCGTCGCCTGGGGTGCTTCGGGCGGCGACAACTGTGGCCACAAGTTCGGCCAGGGCGAGGTGCCCATCGAGTTGTCGGTGCTCCCCATCCTCCGAATCGGTCCGTCGCACTCGAGTTGGTTCAACATCGTGATCCTCGCACCATGAGGCCAGCCATGAAGCCCTTCACGTGTATTCAGGCGTCGTGCGCGGCCGCATCGTCGCTTGTCCTCGCCGTTGCGGCGTCGGCTCAGCCGGGCCAGGCCGTCGGATGGGGACTCGACGGCGGCCATGGCGAAACCATTCCACCGCCGGGCAACTACATCGCCATCGCGGGGACTGATAGCCACAGTTACGCGATCCGTGCCGATGGAACGCTGGTCGGCTTCGGCTGGAATGGGCTCGGTGCCCTCAACGTACCCACGGGGACGTTCCAGGCGGTCTCGGCCGGCTACCCGGGGCACGGGCTGGCGATTCGCACGGACGGCACGCTGGCCGGCTGGGGATACAACAACGTCGGGCAGGCCAGTCCGCCTCCGGGCCGGTTCATCGCCGTCTCGGCGGGAAGTTACTTCGGGCTGGGCATTCGCGAGGACGGCGTGCTGGTGAGGTGGGGCGGAGTGATCCCGCCGCCGCAGGGCACGTTCAAGGTGGTGTGCGCTGGGCACCGAATCGCAGCCGCGATCCGAACGGACGGCACCATCGCCGTCTGGGGCGAACTCTCCTTCGCGAATGTCCCACCGCCGCCGGGCGAGTTCATCGATGTCCGCGTTGTGGAGATGCACGCGCTGGCGCTCCGGGCGGACGGCACGGTGGTCGCCTGGGGCTCGAACTCCTACGGCCAATGCGATGTTCCGCCTGGTCGCTACGTGGCGATCGCCGCCGGCAATGGCACGAGCGCCGCGATCCGGGACGACGGACAACTCGTGACGTGGGGCAATCCGTTCGGCGGCTGGACTCAGCCGCCCACGGGCCGGTTCGCGGTGCTCGCCGCGGGATGGAACTACGGGCTGGCGATCCGCGCCTGCCCGGCCAACTGCGACCTCTCAACCACCCCGCCCGCGACGAACATCAACGACTTTGTGTGCTTCCTGAACCGATTCAGCGCGGCCGGGGCGCTCTCGCCGCCGGAGCAGCAGTCGGACTACGCGAACTGCGACGGCTCGACGACCCCGCCGATCCTGAACGTCAACGATTTCGTGTGCTTCATGGTCCGATACGCGGCGGGATGCCCGTAGACGTGACTCGGTGCTCGATCGGGCCGCCCGCTTGACCGTGTGCACGCAAGGGACTTGGATTAGCGTGCGGGCCGGGGTCGCTGGCCGCGCGTGCGCGTGCACGGACGCCGGACACGAGGAGTGCCGCGATGGGTCTTCGATTCCGTTCGATCGCGCCGGGCCCGGCCCGGGGCGGGGAGTGTTCTGGGCTGGCATGGGCCGCGGGCGTGGCGATGTGGGCCGGGCTGGCCGTTTCCGCCGCGAACGCCCAATGGACCGTCGTGAACCTGCACCCGACCGGGGCGCTGCAATCGGCGGCCACGGGCGTGAGCGCGGGCCAGCAGTCGGGCTGGGCGCAGCTGGGCCCAACGGTCGGCCACACCCGGGCCAGCCTCTGGACCGGCTCGGCCGCGTC
Source organism: Phycisphaerae bacterium (assembly GCA_016793805.1). GTDB lineage: Bacteria > Planctomycetota > Phycisphaerae > Phycisphaerales > UBA1924 > JAEUIZ01. Next base: position 53,371 of record JAEUIZ010000032.1, on the reverse strand, counting down.
GTGGGTCAATCTGCACCCGGCAGGCACCGAGTACTCGCGGGCGTATGGCGTCGGCGATGGACAGCAGGTCGGCGAGGCGCCGATCGGCCTTTCCCGCGCGAGCCTCTGGAGCGGATCGGCGGGAACGTGGGTGAATCTGCATCCCGCGGCGGCCGGCAACAACTCGTCCGTCGCCTACGCCGCAAGCGGTGGCATCCAGGTCGGCTCGGCCAACGTGCTGGGCTGGCACGCCAGCCTGTGGACGGGCAGCGCCGGATCGTGGGTGGACCTCAACCCGCCCCCGACCATGGGCTTCTTTCACACGTCCGAGGCGTGGGCGACCACCGGGGTCCAGCACGGCGGCTATGTCGTCGATGAGTTCAGCGTGACCAGCGCGAGCCTTTGGACCGGGTCGTCCTCATCGTGGACCAACCTCCACCCGCCGGGCAACATCTCTTCATGGGTCTATGCCCTCGATGCGACGCAGCAGGTCGGGGTCGTTCGAGTCCCCGACTCTTCGAGCCACGCGGCCTTGTGGGCCGGCTCGGCCGCGTCGTGGGTCGATCTCTACCCAGTCGCGCAGAGCAACTCGCGGGCCACGGGCGTCGCGGGTGGAATGCAGGTCGGCTACGCCGACGGCGCCAGCGGGCGGCACGCCGCCTTATGGCGCGGCACCGCAGCGTCCCGGGTCGATCTGCACTCGTTCCTCCCGATGAGTTTCCTCACCTCGGAGGCAACGGGGATCTGGACCGACGGCGTCGAGACCCACGTCTCGGGCTTCGGGTACAACTCCGCCACCACGCGCCAGGAGGCGATCCTGTGGATCGGGCCGGGCGCGGGCTGCTATGCCAACTGCGACGGCTCGACGGGCACGCCCCTGCTCACCGTCAACGACTTCGTCTGCTTCCTCAACCTGTACGCGATCGGCGATCCCCGCGCGAACTGCGACGGCTCGACGACCCCGCCCATCCTGAATATCAACGATTTCGTCTGCTTCCTGAGCAAGTTCGCCGTGGGATGTCCGTAGGAGCGGGGCGAACGGGCACGAGCCGGAGCGGATCGGGGCGTGGTCGAACGGTGAGGATGCCGCGCCCGGTGCCGGCGGCGCTTGTTGTGTTACAATCCGTGCATGTCCGAGGCGAGCCCGATCGCCGCTCGTTCCGACGCCGGGGTGGCGGTGGTGTGGCACGCCTCGGCGACGCTGGACGCGAGCAAGTTGCTGGCGGCGCTGGCCAAGGGCGGGCTGCGGGTGGTGAACGTTCGCAGCGCGTTCGCGGCGTTGGCGGAACTCCGCATGGCGGCCCGCGTGCCGGGTCGGCCCACGCCGGCGCTGGTCATGGTCGATCCGCCCGGCGCCGCCGAGGCGCTGGAACTGCACGAGGCGATCGAGCGGCATGTGCCCCGGGTGAAGGCGTGGTTATTCGGACCCGGCGCGAACCCGAGGCTGCGGCCCATCGTTGAATCCGATGTGGCGGAGTGGAACGCCCGCGTGGCGCCGCCGGTCCCTGTAGTGCGGGTCATCGCGCACGAGCCGGAGCGGAGGCCCGAGCCGGAGCGACGGACGGAGGCGAAACCCGATCGTCGAGCCGAGGTCGATCCGCCGTTGCGGCTGGCGGGAACGCTGGAATCGGATATCGGACGGACCGATGGAAAGAAGGGGACGGGCGAGGGCGATGAGGGTGGGGCGGGTGGCGGGAAGCCGCTGCTGACGCCGGAAGAGTTGGAACTGTTGCTCGGGGATGGTCGGAGTTAGATTACGGATGAAGGGCAACGGGACACACACGGGCGAGGGCGCCATCCAGCGCGTGATCCTGGTCGGTCGTACGGGACTGGACGCGAAGTTGCGCCTTGACTCGGGCGTCGAGTTGGTGCGTGCGCGGAGCGCTCTGGACGCGGTGGGCGAGGTGGGCGAGGCGGGGGGGACTGGGGCGGCGGGGGGCGGCGGCTCGCCGGTGGTGATCGTGTCGGCGGACGCGGACCCGGCGGTGTCGCGCGGCCCGGACGGGCGCGTGGTCGAGGATCCGCACCGGGCGGCGGAGTTCCTGGCGGCGCTCCGACGAGTTGAGCCGGGGGTCCGGGTCCTTCGGGTCGAGTCGCCGGACGGCTCGGCGCCGGCCCGCGCGGGATACGACGGCATCGTGGACGCTCAGGCCAGCGCAGAATCGCTGCGCGAGGCGATCCGCGGCACGTCTGCGGCGTCGCGGGTCGCGGAGGCGGCGCGGGCGATCGAGTCGGCGCGGACGGACGCGACGCGACCGGATTCGGCGCGACCGGCGGTCGAGGCGATGCACACGCCGCCGGAGATCCCGCACACGGACGTTCCCCGGCCCACGATCGAAGTGCGGGCCGACGCGGTCGAGTCGCTGTCGCGTCGCGCCGAGGTCGGGGACGAGGCCGTGGCCCGGCAACTGGCGCTCGGGCGCGACGTGCTGGAGGCGGCGCTGGAGGCGATCCAACGGCGGCTGGGGGGCCGAACGGTTGAGTTTGTGCGCGGCGGCGGGAGCGTCGGGCCCGGCGAGGCCGCGGTGACGTGGCGCAGTCGCGTGCTGGGTCGGCTGCGGGGCGCGGGTGTCTCGGCGGAGGAGTTGCACCCGCACGCGGCGTGGCTGGGGGTGTGGCTCACGCTGCGCGACCAGCAGGCGCAACTCCGCGAGGCGGCGTTCACCGACGTGCTCACGGGCGCGTACAACCGCCGGTACTTCGATCAGTTCCTGGCCGGCGCGATCGAGCAGGCGCGGGCGGCTCGGCGGGGCGTGACGGTGCTCGTCTTTGACATCGACGACTTCAAGCGATTCAACGATCGCTTCGGGCACGGCGCGGGCGACGAGATCCTGCGCGAGGCGGTGCGGCTCATCACCAGCGTGGTGCGCCCGTCGGACAAGGTGTGCCGGATCGGCGGGGACGAGTTCGCGGTCATCTTCCACGAGCCGAGCGGCCCGCGGACGCCCACGAGCAAGCCCCCGACCAGCGCGTTCCAGATCGCGCAGCGGTTCCAGCGAGCGATCGAGGAGCACCGGTTCCCCAAACTGGGCCGCGAGGCGCCGGGGACGCTGACGATCTCGGGCGGACTGGCGGCGTTCCCGTGGGACGGGGACTCCCCGGCGACGCTCCTGGCTCGGGCCGACGACCTGGCGCTCCAGAGCAAGCGCGCCGGGAAGAACTGCATCACGTTTGGGCCGGGCGCGGAACGCGAGAGCACGCGGGCGTAGCCGGCATCGGAGTTGATGCGGGCGCCCGTGAGCCCGAGGATCGAGCGACACCGTCGATGTGCGAGCAGCACGGCCGTGCCCGGAGCGCGGCATCGTCGAGCACAAGGCCTGATGGGCACGTGCCTACTGGCGTTTGAGTTCGGTCTTGTCGAATGCGAGCGGGTTGCCGCTGTGCGTGCGCATGAACTCCTGGAGTTCGGCGGTGGTCGCGGTGATGAGGATCACGCCCGGGCTGAGCCGCGTGTGCGCGAGCGTGACCTCGCGCCGCTCGAGTCGCTCCTTGAGCCACTCGTGCCGGAGCGTCCAGACGGTGAGGGTGTCCCCGCTCACGGCAAAGCGAGCGAACATGTGGGTCGGCACGAAGAGCGGGCCCCAGTGCTCCTCGTGGGCGTCTCGCTCCTCCTCGACCGCGGCCACGTCGGCGAAGCGATGGTCGCCCAGTCTGACGAGGCGGACCTCGAACTCCCACTGCTTCTGCTTTTGCGCGTCGCGGTCCCGCACCAGCAGGTGATAGACCTTCCCGACGCGGGTGATCGAGTATGTCTGGTCGTTGTGCTCCTGGCCCCAGGTCCCGACGAGCGCCGGCTCATACACGATCGCGTCGTCGGAGTACAGCGGATGGACCGAGGGCGTGGCGCAGCCCCCGCCGAGCATCGCGAACAGGGCGACGAGCAGCATCGCAAGCGGCTTCATATGAACCCCCTTTCAAGGAATCCTTGGCCCGGCGCGGGCGGTGTCAAGGGGCGCGGGCTGGCCGGTGCGAATCGTCGGCGCGCTACGATGGTCAATGGCATCGTTGCCGCTGGTGATCGGGAGGGATATTGACGCGGCGCGGGCGGCGGCCCGTCGCGTGGTCGAGACGCACCGCGCGCTCTCACGCTGGCTCCGGCCCGGGCAGACACTCGCCGAGATCGACCGCTTCGTCGCCAAGACGCTCGACGAGATGGGGGCGCGGTCGTGCTTCCTGGGATACAAAGTCCCGCGGAGCCCGGCGTTCCCGTCGCACGCGTGCCTGTCGGTCAACGATTGCGTGGTGCATGGCACCGCCGCCAGCCACCTCCCCCCGCTCGTCGCGGGCGATGTCCTGAAGATCGACATCGGGGTGTTCTTCGAGGGCTGGGTGGGAGATGCGGCCTGGACGTACTGCTTCGGCCCGCCCTCGCCCACGGTCAAGGCGCTGATGGACTGCGGAAAGGAAGCGCTGCGTCGGGGTGTCCATCAGTTGCAGCCCGGTCGGCCGTACATCGAATGGGCCCGAACAGTGCAGGGGTATGTCGAGTCGCCCCCGCCGGAGGGGTGCGGGTTCCACCTGATCCGCGGGCTCGGGGGGCACGGGTATGGGCGGAGGCTGCACGGGCCGCCGTTCGTCTCGAACGTGGTTCCGGCGCACATCGGCGAGTGGCCCGATGCGCTCACGCCCGCGCGGGTGGGGACGCTCCTGGCGGTGGAGCCGATGATCGCGGTGGGGACGGGGAAAACGATCCAGCGGAAGAACCAGTGGCCGATCTACACGGCGGACCGCTCGTGCAGCGTGCATTACGAGCACGACGTGCTGATCGGGGAGCACGGCCCGGTGGTGCTGACCGAGGGGCTGGAAGAGACGCCCGACGTGGTCGCCGTCTGATCGGACTCGGCGCGGCGTGGGGGCGATCGCATTTCCTTGATCCCGGTGCGGACGGGGGCCGCGGTCTCCGCATGGAGTAAAGGAGCCCGGTCCTTCGACTGGGCCTGGCACCCCTTTGCAGGAGACTCGCGATGAACACTCGCCGCAGCGCGTGCTCGACGTTCGCCCTCGTGCTTGCCGCCGGCATGCCCGCGTCGCTGGCCGTCGGACAGATCGCCGACTCGTACTCCAAGACGGTCAAGTGGGAGTGCAAGAAGCCGGCGGACAGCGCCCATGGGGCCAAGACGGTGATCGGGCCGGTGAGCGCGTCGGCCTCGCACAAGGGGGCGATCCAGCCGCAGATCCTGCCGTGCTCGAGGTCGTTCCCGGAGAAGAAGCACTCGTACGACTGGAACCCCGTGACGGGGAAGCGCGCCGACGGCTCGACCACGATCCCGACGCTCGACTCGGGGGAGCAGAACTGCGACCCCGTGAAGGCGCGGGCGACGATGGGCGGCACGATCGGCAAGTGGACCGAGATCCCCAACGACCCTGACAACAAGGGCAACATCGAGACTTCGATTTCCGGAACGGCGACCGCGAAGGCGGGCGCGGCCCCGCCGAACGTGCAAGAGGCCAAGGCAAGGGCAAGCGGGTACGTGTGGATCAACGGGGCCACCGGCGTCATCACGTCCGAGGGCGAACGCAAAGGGAAGGCGACCAACGGCAGCACCATCAACCTGAAGCGTTCTCCCCAAGCGCCCTCGAACCAGGCGACCAAGTGGACCGATCCGATCTGGATTGAGTTGTACGAGTGGGGCACCACGCTCGTCGCCCGTGAGACGCTGATGACCTTGGACGCCACGCGGGTCGGGGCGGCGGACGTGAGCCTCGACGCCTCCGGCATCGTCCTGCGCGCGGACGCCGACGGGTACAGCCGTGCCGAGTTCCGCGTTGCGTATCCGAGCCCGTGGCTCACGATGTGGGCCAGTCCGCTCCAGGCGACGCTCGAGGGCGGCCATCTCGCGCTCTCGCCCGAGGCCGCGGCGCTGCCCTGGCAACTCACGTACCACAACGGCAAGGTCGTCGAGGCGCGGCTCGCCGGCGGCGTGGCGATGGCGTGCGAGTATCGCATCCCCGAGTTCCTCACCGTGCCCGGTGTCGAGTACCAGACGCGGCTGAACTATGACGCGGCGCTCGACAGGGTCGATGCCGCGGACGGCGGCGATGGGCTGGGTGGGATCGCGCTGTGGAACAACGGAGGTGTCGAGACCGATCCGTCCGCGCCGTGCCTCCCGCCCGGGGTGGCGGCGAGCGTGGCCTCGGGCCCGATGCTCGGCGTCAGCGTCGAGCAGCAATGGGGCGATCGCGTCGCGGACGACTTCCTGGTCGCGGACGCCAGCGGGTGGGACGTGAACGAGGTGGAACTGGTCGCGTACGTGCCGGGATTGCCCACGCCCCCTGGGTTCAGCCCGATCAGTGCGGTGAACGTGCAGGTGTGGTCGGGCAAGCCGGGCGAGCCGGGCTCGTACGTCGTGTGGGGCGACCCGTGGACGAATCGGATGATCTCCGCGGAATCGCTGCCGTCGTCGACCGGCGGGAGCGTGAACCGAGTCGCGGCAGAGCCCCTGCCGTGCCAGAGCGACATGCCGCTCTTCCGCGTGCGGGCGTCGATGCCGACGCACCTGCCCCCGGGCGCGTACTGGCTGGACTGGCAGATGACGACGTGGATGGGCGGGGGCGTGGTCGCGCCGCCGGTGACGATCGCGGGGATGGCCGGGCACCCGGCGGGGAACGCGCGGCAGACGAGCGGGTGGACGGGGCAGTATGGGCCGATCGTGGATGTCACCCAGGCGGGACGGATGGCGCCGCAGGAGATGCCCTTCGTGATCCGCGGGCAGCGCGTGGCCCCGCCGTCCACGCCGTGCTACGCCAACTGCGATGGGAGCGCGATCACGCCGATCTTGAACGTGAACGACTTCGCGTGCTTCCTCAACGCGTTCGGGGCGGCCTCGGTCCTCCCGCCCGCGGAACAGGTCGGGCACTACGCCAACTGCGACGGGAGCACCGCGTTCCCGATCCTCAACGTCAACGACTTCGCGTGCTTCCTGAACGCCTATGCCGCGGGCTGCACGACGCCGTAACGCCCCCTCCCCCCGACACGCGAGGACGCGCACGCCGGCGCGGGACCCAACCCCGTCGGCGTCGCGTCGCGCGCGGGAGGCGGGCGCGACCGCGAGCCCGCCGTCACACGGACAGTTTGCTCGCGGTGAACTGCGTCCCGGTGGTGTCGCGGTGCCAGGTCCAACTCGGGCCGTGCTTGGACTCATAGAAGTCCCAGAGTTCGAACCAGTAACTTCGGAAGGCGTGCGGGCCGAAGGGTGCGTAGTGCGCGTGCAGCCGCTTCATCAGGGCCCGATCCGTCCCTTTCATCCCCAGCACGGCCCGCCCGTGCCGGAGGCTCTCGGTGTCCAGCGGGAGGCGGTGGTATCGGCCCAGGAGTTGCATCACGTTCGCCGCGGCGTACGGCCCGATCCCGGGCAACTCCAGCAGCGCCTCCCACAGCGCGTCGTCGGGCGTGGCGGGATCCTCCATCCACCCCGCGAGTCTCGCCCCCTCCTCGCCCGCGAATCGCCGCGAGAGGTCCACGATCCGCGCGTCGCGATACCCCACCCGGCATCGGGCGCGGAGCGTCCCGGGCCTCGTCCGCGCCAGGCGCTCGGCGCTCGGAAAGGTGTGCGTGACCGGGCCCTCGTCCGCGGCGCGGTCGCCCGCCACCTCGCACAGTCGGCGGTTCATCACGACGGTGCTGGGCCATTGCACGTTGCAACTCGTGACCGTCTTGATGAGGTCCTCAAAGAGCGTGGGCGAACGCATGAGCCGACCCCGGCCCGAGCGCTGGTGCCGCGGATCGACGCCGTGGAACTCGCCGATGCGCTCCGCGGGCTCGTCGAGTCGGAGCATCCGCGTGAGGCGTGCCCGCACCTCGGCGGCGTCGCGCCGATCGAGCGTCCGGCTGGCCTCGATCGCCAGCGGGCGTCCGGCCTTCTCGCGTCGGCCCTCCGTCGGCTGCGCGATCCGCACCACCGCCGGGCCGCCCGGGAGCGCCAGCGCCCGCGTCACGACCTCGTCCGCCACGCTCCAGTGGTTGGGCCACAGCAGGAAGTACCCATATGAGCAGTAGTCACGTCGGAGGACGAAGTCGCCTGGCGCGGGGATCGAGAATCGCCGCGGCATGCTCGCCCCCCCTCCTAACTCGCCAGGCGCCGGCGCAGGGGGAAGAGGTACGTGGCGAGGTTCACGCACAGGCGGTCGGCGAGGCGTGCAAACTCGGCGTAGTGCCGCTCCAGTTGCGCCGTCACGTCGGCGGGCATCAGGCCCGCACGGCGGATCGAGTCCTCGCTCCCCTTCATGAACTCCTCGATCATCGCGCGGTCGCACTCGAAGTGGTACTGGAACCCGAAGGTGCGCAGCCCCGCGCGGAACGCCTGCACCCGGCACGCCGCGCTGCTCGCCAGCAGCGTCGCGTCCTCGGGGAGCCGCGTGACCTCCTGCCCGTGGGCCTGGAACTGCATGGAATCCCAGGCGATGCCAGCGAGCATCGGCTCGATCTGCCCGGTGGGATTGATCGAGACGCGCGTGAAGCCCCATTCATTGGCCTTCATCGGCGCGACCTCGCCGCCCAGGGCGTGCGCGATGAGTTGATGCCCCAGGCAGATCCCGATGAGCGGGAGTTGCCGCGCGTGCGCCTCGCGGAGGCAGGCGAGTTCGGCCTCCATCCACGGGTGGCTCTCGCCCACGTTCTGCTCGCCCCCGAGGCTGACGACCCCCTGCACCCCGTCGAGGTCGGGGACTGGATGCCCAAGGTCGAGCCGGCGGATGTCGAGCGCGAACCCGTGGTCGCGGAGCGTGGCGCCCAGGCGCCCGGGCAGGACATGCGGACCATGCTGGAACACGAGGATCGGCATGAGCAAGGGTCCGCCGCGGACGGTGTGAAGTCAATCCGGGCATCCGTCGGGGGCGAGGCACGCCGTAGCCGCCCCCAGCACTTCGACGAGCGAGATCCGCTCGATCTGCGAGGTATCGGGTGCTTTGTGCGCCATCGCCTCGCCGGGTCGAACGTGCTGGAGCACGATCGTGCGTGCGGCCGCCGGCGGGGTGCGCTGGCCGGTGTACGGCCCGACCCGATCCACGCGCGTCGGGCCATAGAGCGCCACCGCGGGCCGATCGAACCCGACGGCCATGTGGATTACGGCCGAATCGTTCGCCACCACCAGCGACGACGCCTGAACGAGGGCCATGAGTTGCCCGACGCTGGTCTTGCCGACCAGGTCCACGACTCGCGGATCGCGCGAGGCGAGGTCGAGCAGCGGCCCGCACTGCCCGCGCTCGCTCGCACCCCCCACCACCACGATCGCACGCACGGACTCGGCGTCGAGCAGCGCGCGCGCCAGCGCGGCGAAGCGATCCGCGGGCCACCGCTTCGCGGGCCAGCGGCTGGTCGGGGCGAGGACGACCAGGCCGGGGGTCGTCGGCGCGTCGGCGCGCTCGCCGACCGCGGGCGTGCTCGGCGGCAGCGCTCGCGCGATGGGCTCGATGGTGCGCACCCAGGCACGCTCGGCGGGGCCGGTGTAGAGCCGAAGGTCCGCCACGGGATCGACCCCCAGTGCGAGCACGAGCGCGAGCATCCGGTCGACGGTGTGCGCGCCCGCCGGCGCACGCACGCGGTCGGTCAGGCCCAGCCATCCGAACTCGCGGGCGTCGGCGTGGCCCACCCGTCGGCGGGCCCGCGTCCCCCATGCGAAGAAGCCGCTGCGAAAGAGCCCTTGCGCATCCACCACCAGGTCGTACTCCCGACGCCGGAGATCGGCCAAGAACCGCAGCAGCGGCCCGGGCCGCCCCCGCAGGAGCGATCGGCCCATTGTGTGCCGGGGGAAGGGGATCGTGTGGGCGAGCCCCGGATGGTGCCACACGGCGTCCTGGAAGGCGTCCTGCACCAGCCAGTCGATCTCGGCACGCGGATACGCCCGGCGCAGGCTGGCCAGGACGGGGACCGTTCGGCAGACGTCCCCCAGCGCGCTGGGGCGAATAAGAAGAATGCGCGATGGCTCGCGGGCGGGCACGGGCGCAGCATAGTGGTGCAACGCTCGCGGTTCGAATCCCATAGAAACAGGGCCGGGACGTACCATCCGGGATCGGAGCATGACCTCAACACGGGAGCCGGAGATGCGCACACGAGCGACGGGACGGATGGCGGCGGTGCTGGGCGCGGTGGGGATGGCGGCGGCGGCGACGGCGCAGCAGCCGTTCACGAAGGGGACGGTCTTTGTCCTCGAGCACGCGGGGTGGGACAGCATGATGTCGGACCCCAAGGACCGGGCGCTGGCCGACGCGCTCGCGCTCGTCCCCGCGCGGATTCGTGAGTTGTCGCGCGAGGTCCCGGACATGCCGCCCGAGGCCCCGGGCCTCATCAACATGGCGCTGGGCGCGCTCTCGCGGCCGACGGTGCTGACCATCGCGTACGACGGCGAGAACCCGGCCGGCGGGCTCTTCGGGTATGGCGTGGGCCTGAGTTTCCGCATGCCCGACCAGGCCGCGGCGACCGACATGCACTCGACGATCACCGGCATGCTGCGGCACGAAGGGGTGCGGCTCAAGTCCGGCGCGGGCACGCGATTCGCCGGGATGGACGACCTCCAGACGCCCGTCGCACTGCTGAGCATGGGCCCGACCCAGGCGGACGGCGGCTGGCGCTACCAGGCGGTCTTTGGAACGCTCCAAAGCGCGGAGGCCGGGCTGGCGTCGCTGCCCGCGTCGCCCGAGGGAATGAGGCCGATGTTCCGCGTGCGACTGGACTTGGCGGGGCTCTCGCCCGCAAAGGACCTGGTCATGGGCTTCGCCGGGAACAACCCGGAGATGACGGAGGTGTTCGCGTCACTCGAGGAGATGGGGCTGCTCGGCGCCTCGGCGATCAAGGCGTCGTACCAGGCCGGGTTCACCAAGGACGAGTCCGCGTCGGTGCTGGTGGTCGAGGGCGCCAAGGCGCGCGCCGGGGCCCTCGGGATGGCTGATCGGGCGCTCACCAAGGACGAGATGGCGGCGGTGCCGGCTGACGTGACGAGCGTGTACCTGGCGCGGGCCGGGGAGAGCGGATTCGGCACGATCCTCGACGGGCTCGCGCGGCAGGAGTCGGCCAAGGAGCAACTCGAGCAGGGCCTCTCGGAGATCAAGGACCAGACGGGGATCGACGTGAGGGCCGACGTGCTCGACGCCCTGGGCGGCGCGATCGGGTATTACATGTCCGACGCCACGGGCGGGGGCGGGATGGGCTCGACGGTGCTGATGCTCGGGGTGCGCGACCACGCCCGGTTCGCCGCGACGATGAGCAAGGTGGCGTCGCTGGCCAACGCGATGGGTGACCAGTTGCCGATCGGGCCGGGGTACATCCGGCTTGCGGCGTGGAAGGACGGCGGGGCGGACCTCTGGACGCTGCGGTTCCCGGGGCTCCCGGTGCCGATGGAGGTCACGTTCGCGCTCACGCCGAACTGGCTGCTGATGAGCCCCACGCCGCAGGGCGCGCTGGCGGCGGCGCGGCAGGCGACGGGCAAGGGCGACAAGGGGATGATGAGCAACGCCGCGATCGCGTCGCGCTTCCCCGATGCCAAGGGGCTGGTGAGCCTGTCGTACGCCGACACCCCGCGGACGATGGCCAGCGGGTACCTGCTGCTATCGATGCTGGGCTCGGCGGTGTCGAACGCGGTGCGGTCGCCCACGGACCCGAACCGCGACCCGGGGCTGGTGATCCCGCCGTTCAACGAGTTGCGGAAGGGCGCGCGCTCGAGCGTGAGTTACACGTATTGGCGGGGGGATGACCAGGTGACCGAGTCGAGGTCGGACCGCTCGACGCTCGCGGCCGCGTGCTCGACGCTGGGCTCGGCAGGCTGGCTGATCCCGCTGGTGGCGGCGGGGGCGGCGGTTGGCACGGCGCAGGAACGGGGCATGGTGGACCTGGGCAGGCCGATCGACGCTGGGACGCTGACCCGGGCTGCGGCATTGGCACTGCCGGGGGCCTCGCGCGAGCGTGCGGCGCTGCTGGTGCTCTCGCGGCAGGGCTGGGCGGTTGAACCGACCACCTGGGCGCTGCTACAACAGCGTCCATGAGGACACGCCGGATCGTTCGCGGGCCCGGGCTCGCGCTGCTCGCCGCGGCCGTCATGGCCGGAGGTTCGATCGCCCGCGCCCAGAACGCAGGTCAGGGGCCGTCCGGCGCGACACAGCCCTCGACCGGCGCACCCGCCGAACCCAAGCGGCCCGTGGTCGGCGCGGACTTCTGGAATCTGCCCGCGGGTGCCGTGGCGTTTGTGGCGTTCGCGCCGTCGGTGTTGGGGCCAGGATCGGCAGAGGATCCGCTGCGGGCGTTGGTCGAGGCCGGGGCGCGCGGGATGATCGCGTCGTGCGCGAACGTGGACCGGGGCACGTCGGTGGTGACGGCGCTGCTCCGGCCCTCGGTGCTGGGCGAGGCGCCCTATCGCGTCTGCCTGACGAGCCTGAAACTCGTGCCGACGCGGGATCGGCCCGGCGTCGAGCCGCAGACGATGATCGAGCGGCTCGGCGCGGTCGTCGAGGTGCGCATCCCTCCGCCGCACGATCGGCTCGAGGCGCTGGTGCTCGCGGCACTGAAGGACGACGAACGAGCGGACCGGGCCGCGGGAGGTCGGATCGGGCCGGCGACGATCGCGGGCGCGACGCGGGCCTCGGCCTACACGCGCGAGGGCGACGGACCGGCGCGGCGGGTTGAGTGGGCGAGCACCGCCAGCGCGTTCTACGTGGGGCTGGGCGAGGGCTCGCTCGCGGGGTGGCTCGCCCGCGGCGAGACGCGCGGCGAATGGCTCCGGCATCGCTCGCATGTCCAGGCCCGGCGGGGCTCAAGCACGCCAGTCGCCGAAGCGTTCCTCGACCTCAACGCGCTCCGCGCCGCGGCCCCGGAGGAGTTCGCGCGCGGTCGATTCGGCAAACTCGCCGAGGCGCTGCGGATCGCCAACGCACGCTCGGCGATGCTGCACGTGCGCCTCCCGCGGCCGTTGGATGAGACCACGGGCCAGCCGATCGACCCCGCGCCGGGCGCCACGCCGCTGCTGGCGATCGACGTGTCGTGGTCGAGCCGCAGCGAGCCGCCGGGGACGGTCGCATCGGCGGCGATCAGCGAGAAGTCGTGGTCGGACGTGCCGGGCATGGCTCCGCCCGCGACGCCCGCGCGGTTCGCGGTCCTGCTTCGGTCGGACTGGCCGACCTGGCTGGCCGTGATCGGGGACGTGTACGCCGCGGCGTCGGGCAAGGCTGGCGAGGAGTTCGTCGAGGCGCGGGCGCGCTGGCTTCGCCGTCACGGCCCGACGCTGGAACGGATCACGCCCGCGCTGGGAACGCCGGTGGTCGTGCTCGCACGGGCGGCCGGCGGCGCGGGAGCGACGTCGGGGCCGGCAATCACGATCGTCCTCTCGCCTCAGCGCGACGCGAAGCCGGAGGCCGACCTGCGCGAACTGATGTCGTCGCTGGACGCGAGAATCCGCTACGCGCCGGGACCCCGGGCGTGGACGATGACGCTCGGCCGCGACGCCGCCGACCGCGACGGCACGTTCTCGACGTGGTCGTGGGCGCTCAACCCCGACGCGACCGCGATCCTCGTGGACACGGACTCGGCCCAGGTCTCGCCGGCGAAGGGACGGACGCCGAGGTAGCCGGGAGACGGCTTCACCCGCGCGGCTTTCCCCCGCGCTTCACCATCGCCTCGACCCAGACCGGCACGTAGGGCGGGATGCAGCCCTTGGAGACGGGCCAATCGCGGTAGAGCCCGATCGCCTCGCCGAGGGCGATGACGCGCTGGCGGTGCTCGGCGTGCCGGATGCCGATGGCGCCCAGCGTGTTGTTCATCGTCCACTGCACCTCGGGGCGGGCCTTGGGGAGTTCCCTCTCGATGCGGCGCAGCAGCGCGTCGAGGTCCAGGCCGTCGGCACCTTGGTTCACTCGCGCAGCGGTGAGGTGCCATCCCGCGCGGAGAGCCCAGCGGTCCTTGTCTTTCATCCACTTCTCGCGGAGCGCGTCCCGCTCCGGGTGGACCGCGACGACATACGAGTTCATCCAGTCCGCGACCTGCGCGCACGTCGTGGTCCGCGTCATCGCGTCGACCTCGCGGGCCGAGAGCGACGCCGGCTTGAGGATGAGCGTGGCCAGGAGTTGAGCCTCGACGTTGCCGGTCTCCCAGAGTCGGAGCGCCAGCGCGTGATCGATCTTGATCTCCTTGGCGATGCCGCGAATGTCCCCGAGTTTGACCCCGAACTGATCGGCGGGTGCGCCGGCCTTGGCGTTGTGCCTGCGACGCGCCTCGTCGCCCAAGGACTCGAGGCGGGCAAGGATGCCGTTGACCGTCGTGATCGACTTCATGCCAAGAGCCCTCGCCTGTGGCACGGAGCGCACCAATCGGGGTGGGCGGATTCGAACCGCCGACCTTTTGACCCCCAGTCAAACGCGCTAACCAAGCTGCGCTACACCCCGGGACTCGCGGCCCAACTCGCCGCGGGGGCAGGATAGGCCGTCGCCGGGGGGGAATCGAGGCGGGGCACCCTCGTACCATCCTCCCCTGGGCCGGCTCCCGCATGATCCTCCTCATCGACAACTACGACTCGTTCACCTGGAACCTGGTGCAGCGGCTGGGGGAGATCGACCGCTCCCTCCGGCCCGGGCGCGATCTGCTCGTGGTCCGCAACGACCAGATCACCCCCGACGAGGCGGAGCGGCTCGACGGCGGACGCGGGCCCGCGCGGCTCATCATCTCGCCCGGGCCGTGCTCCCCGACCGAGGCGGGCGTGTCGTCGGCGATGATCGAGCGCTTCGCGGGCCGAGTCCCCGTGCTGGGCGTCTGCCTGGGGCACCAGTGCATCGGCGCCATGCACGGGATGACCGTCGCTCGGCACGCGGTCCCGATGCACGGCAAGACCAGCCCGATCCAACACGACGGCCGCGGGATCTTTCGCGGGCTCTCCGTCCCCTTCACAGCGACGCGGTACCACTCGCTGGTGGTGCGGGCCGAGACGGTGCCCCCGCGCACCCCGGGCGAGGACGGATGGGAGGTCTCGGCGTGGACGGATGAGCCCGACGGCGCGGGCGGGACGCGCCGGGTGGTCATGGGACTGCGTCGCGCATGGAAAGACCCCGCCAAGCGGCCGCTCGACGGGGTCCAGTTCCATCCCGAGAGCTTCCTGACCGACGAGGGCCCGCGATTGCTCGCGAACTTCCTCGCCGGATGAGTCCTATTCCTCGTGGTCGTGCCCCCCGTGGGCGTCGGCCTGCGCGGGGTTCATCGTCCCATTGATCGCGGCGATGAGTTCGCTCTGCCAGGGGTGCTCGCCCAGCCACTCGACCTTCCCCGTCGAGATGTCGTAGATCGCGCCGACGACGTAGAGCTCGCCCTTGGCGGTGAGGTCGCGGCACGCGGGGCTGGTCTTGAAGAGGTCGAAGATCGACTGCCACACGTTCTCGCGGACGCCGATCGTCGCCAGTTCGCTCGCGCTGGCCGTGGGGTTGTTCTTGCGCGCCCGGGCGATCGCGGGATTGATCGAGGCGATGAGGTCCGCGACCTTCCCGTGGACCTCGGCGCCGGTGGCGGCGGCCGCGACCGCGCCGCACTGCGTGTGCCCCATCACCACCAGCAGCGGGGTCTTCAGGTGCCCCACCCCGTACTCGATGGTCCCGATCTCGGCGGTGGCGGCGATGTTGCCCGCGACGCGCACGACGAACACGTCGCCCACCCCGCGATCAAACGCCCGCTCGATCGGGACGCGCGAGTCGGCGCACGAGAGCACGGTGACAAACGGCTTCTGCCCGTTCTCGGCGAGGCTCTTGCGACGGGCCGCGTCGGTGTTCGGGGCCTGCGTGTCGCCCGACACCCACCGCTCGTTGCCCTCGATCAGCATCGTCAGCGCCTTCTGCGCGTCGATCGGCTCGTTCGTCGCCTGGGCCTTGGGCTTCTCCGGCTCCTTCTTGGGCTCGGGCTTGTTCTCGGGCTTAGGCTCGGGGGCATGGCCCCCATGCTTCGGCTCCGCGCCGGCGGTCGTCGGCTTGGCCGCGGGCGCCGCGTCGGGCTTGAGCACCGGCGGCTTGGGCGTGTACCCGGGCTGGATCGCGGGCCTGGTGTTCGGGGCCGCGGGCGGAGTGACCGACGGCGAGCCGTGCGGCGCCGCGGCGGGCTTGGCGGCCGGTTTGCCGTGGTCGTCGTGGCCCGCTGGCGGATCAGCAAATCCCGCCATCCACGCCGAGCCCGCCATGAGAGCCAGAATCGCCGCCGTCCGTTTACGAGTCATGTGATACCTCCGTCCGGCTCGATGCGGCCGGGCTGTCTCGGCAGTATCGGACGAAACCGAATGACCATTGAGCGCGAGATCGCCCGCGGTGCGCCTCCAACCCGGAACTTGACACTTGGCACGCCTGCGCCATGCCGGTGCCCCCCATGCCGATCGAACACCTCGGCCTAAGAAGGCGTCGAAGCGGGAGGCCAGCGCTCCGGGCCGAATCCACTCGATCCGTCAGGCGCCGCGGGGCGGGCGGCTCGCGCGACAAGGACCCGTACCGCAGCGACCGATCAGTTCCCGCGCTTGCGGCGGTCCTGGTCCTTCTTCATGTCCTCGGCCCGCTTGGGGGTCGAGATCGCGTCGAAGCGGATCGCCTGGATCACGCGCTCCGGAGGCTTGGGCGTGACCATCCAGCCCCAGAATGCCGCGGACCCGTGCGCCACGACATCCGTCGGCGGATGGAACTGGAAGGCGAAGGGGATGACGCCGCTGAGTTCGTCGTGCGTGCCGAAGAACGACCACGGCTTGTCCAGCGGCGGTGGGCGGGTGCTGCTCTTGCGGAGCCGCACCACATCAACAGGCACCCAGACCACCGGCGTGGTGGCCGATGGGTCGAGCAGCGCGAACTCCACCCAGGCCCGGAGCGAGCCGCTGCTGTTGCGACCGAGGAACTTGTCGCCGGCCTTGCGGTCGCCCACGTCATATCCGATGACCGTCCGCGCGGGCAGCCCGGCCTGGCGGTAGAGAGCGGTGAGCAGGCACACCATGTCCCACTCGGACCCGCGCCCGCGCTTGGCCGTCTCCCACGCGCCCTGAAGGTCGAGGCCCTCGACCTCGCCCTTGCGGTTGTAGCGGAGCCCATTGCCGGAGACCTGGACGTGCTTGACGACCTCACCGGCGAGGAACTTCGCAAGCGTGACCGGCGGAAGGCTCTTGGGATCCTTGCCGCCCGTCCACTTTTTGAGCAGGTCCTGCACCGGGGTCATGTCGGCGGGCCCCTCGGTCCCGACGTCGATGAACAGTTGCGGGCGGAACGTGGACGCGGGAACGGGCGGCCAGGGATCCTTGGGCCACCCGAGCCTGATCGCGGCCTTCTCGTCAAAGACCGTGTCGAACGACGTGACCGGAAGCGTCACCTGGAGTTCGACCTCCTCGGCCTTCCAGTCCACCATCGTCCACTTCCCGAGTTCCGTCCCACTCGGGTAGTCCGTGAGCGTCTGCGGGTTCTTGTCGCACTCGCGGTTGTCGATCAGCAGGACCCCCGTCGGGTCGCCGGCGCGGGAGTGGCCCGCGGACTCGCGTAGGAACGGGAACACCACGGCCGCGGTCTGGATGTCGAAGTCCTCTCTGCGCGGCATCTTGGTCTTGCGGTCGATCTCGACGTTGACGCGAACCGTGACAACGGCGCGAAGCGTCCAATCGTGCGGCTTCTCGCGCTTCAGGAGCGGACCCTCCTGGGCGTGGGCCGGGCTGGTCACCATCGCGACGATCGCAGCGCAGGCGGCGCGGACGAAAGAGTGCATCGTGGCTCCTTGGGTCGCCCCGGTGCCGAGGCTCCATCCTGGCGAATCGGACACCGACCTCCGCCGCTAGGGTATCACTTCTACAATGGCGGCCTAACGGGTAGGACGCGGGTCGGGTCGGGGTGTTCCCGGCTTGGGACTCGGACCCTTCCTTTTTCCTAATCAACCCCACTGCCGCAGGGAGAATCGCGTTGCCGTCACCCAAGAAGAAGTCGTCCGCGACCAAGGCACCGGCGAAGGGCACAAAGTTGGCGAAGCCGACCACGAAGCCCCCTACGAAGCCCGCACCGGCGGCAAGGGCCGGGGCGTCCGAAGCCGCACGCCAGAACGGCACAAAGCCATTGGCACCGGGGAAGTCCTGGATCAAGCCCGCGCCCAAGCCGGCACCGAAGGGCCCCACTCGCGTCGAGAAGGACACGATGGGCGAGATGCAGGTGCCGGCGGATGCGCTCTACGGGGCCTCGACGCAGCGGGCGGTGCTGAACTTCCCGGTCTCGGGGAGGCCGGTCCCGGAGCGGGTCATCAAGTCGTACGCGCTGCTGAAGGCGGCGTGCGCGCGCGTGAACAACCGGCTGGGTCGGCTCGACTCGAAGCGAGCGACCGCGATCATCGAGGCCTGCCACGAGATCAGGGACGGGCTGCCCTCGTTCGGGGGGTTGGCCAAGCACTTCCCGGTGGACATCTTCCAGACGGGCTCGGGCACGTCGACGAACATGAACGTGAACGAGGTGGTGGCGAACCTGGTGTGCCTGCGGAATCACAAGCCGATCGGGTCGTCGAAGGACGAGGCGTACCTCAAGGCCGGGGGGGTGCATCCCAACGACCACGTGAACATGGGGCAGTCGTCCAACGACACGTTCCCGTCGGCCATGCACATCGCGGCGGCGGTCGCGATCGAGCACGAGTTGCTGCCCGCGGTGCAGGTGACGTGCAAGCAACTGGAGAAGCACGCGGCGGGGTGGGACAAGATCGTCAAGATCGGGCGGACGCACCTGCAGGACGCCACGCCGATCCGCCTCGGGCAGGAGTTCAGCGGGTTCGCGTCGCAGATGAAGCACGCCGAGGAGCGGCTGCACCGGGCCCTGCACGCGCTCTCGGAGTTGCCGATCGGCGGGACGGCCGTGGGAACCGGGATCAACACGCACGAGGAGTTCGGCGCAACGGTGGCGGCGGAACTCACGCAGGAGACGGGCGTCCACTTCCGCGAGGCGGTGAACCACTTCGAGGCCCAGCACGCCAAGGACGCGATGGTCGAGGCGTCGGGGCACCTCAAGACGATCGCGGTGTCGATGTCGAAGATCGCCAACGACATCCGGCTCATGGGCATGGGCCCCAGGTGCGGGCTGGGCGAGTTGATCCTGCCGGCGGTGCAGCCGGGGTCCTCGATCATGCCGGGGAAGGTGAACCCGGTGATCTGCGAGAGCGTGATCATGGTGTGCTGCCAGGTGATCGGGAACGACGCGGCGGTGACGCTGGGCGGGCTCGGGGGCGTGGGGTCGCTGCTCGATCTGAACGTCGCCATGCCGCTGATGGCGGCCAACGTGCTCGACTCGATCTACCTGCTCTCGCGGGCGTGCATCGTGTTCACGGACAACTGCCTGGCGGGACTCGAGCCCGACAAGAAGCGGTGCGCCGAACTCATCGAGCAGTCGCTGGCGATGTGCACGAGCCTGGTCCCGGTGATCGGGTACGACCGCGCCGCGGCGATCGCCAAGCAGGCCCACAAGGAGGGCAAGACGATCCGGCAACTCGTGCTGGAGCAGAAGGTCGTCGGAAAGAAGGAACTCGAGTCGCTGCTGGATCCTTGGTCGATGACGCTTCCGGGGGGCGAGGGCAGCGCGGGTGGTTGATCCGGCGGCGGGCCGCCGCCATACTGCGCTGCCGTGAGCGTCCACTGGCCCATCCTCCGCACGCTGGCCCGCCACCCGCGGCGGGCGTTCATCACGGATGACACGCGGACGTATCGCGGCATCGAGATCCTCGTCGCGGCGCTGCACGTCGCCAGCGCGATCGAGCGGCGATCACGAACCGACACCGTGGGCGTGCTCCTCCCCACGAGCGGCGCGTTCCCGATCGCGGCCCTCGCGGGATGGATGCTCGGCAAGACCGTCGTCCCGCTCAACTTCCTCCTCAAGCCCGAGGAGTTGCAGTTCGTCATCGACGACTGCGGGACCGACACGATCCTCTCGGCCGGACCCATGCTCGAGTTCCTCAAGGTCCGGCCGCGGGTCGAGACGCTCATCGAGATGGATCGGCTCTCGTTCAAGGGCGTCCCCGAGCCGCGCTGGCCCGCCTCGGCCCAGGACGACGACCTGGCCGTGCTGCTCTACACCTCCGGCACCAGCGGGAAGCCCAAGGGCGTGATGCTCACGCACGCGAACCTCTCGGCGAACGTCCGGCAGTGCGTCCAGTGGGTGGGATTCACGAAGGAAGAAGTGATCCTGGGCGTGCTCCCGCAGTTCCACTCCTTCGGGCTGACGGTGCTGACGCTGCTCCCGCTGACGATCGGGTGCCGGGCCGTGTACGCGGCGAAGTTCGTCCCGCACCGGATGGTCCGGCTGATCCGCGAGCACAAGCCGACGGCGTTCGTGGCGATCCCGTCGATGTACAACGCGATCCTGCACGTCAAGGACGCCGGGCGCGAGGACTTCGCGTCGCTGCGGTACGTGGTCTCGGGGAGCGAGCCGCTGCCGGAGACGATCGCGAGCGGGTTCTGGGAGCGGTTCGGGGTCAGGATCAACGAGGGGTACGGGCTGACGGAGACCTCGCCGGTGACGAACTGGTGCCGCCCGTGGGAGTACCGCCCGCACTCGGTGGGCCCGCCGCTGCCGAGGATCGACCAGCGGATCCGCGACCCGGAGACGGGCGCGTTCCTGGTCCCCGGCCGCGACGGGGAGGTGGTGATGAAGGGCCCGAACATCATGCGGGGCTACTTCAACCGGCCGGCCGAGAACGCCGCCGCCTTCACCCCCGACGGGTACTTCCGCACCGGCGACATCGGGCGGCACGACGCCGACGGGCACCTCTACATCACCGGACGCCTCAAGGAGATGATGAAGGTCGGGGGCGAGAACGTCTTCCCGCGCGAGATCGAGGAGGTCCTGAACCAGCACCCGGCGGTGTCGGCCTCGGGCGTAGTCGGCGTCAAGGACCGCATCCGCGGGGAGTTGCCCGTCGCGTTCGTCGAACTCCGCGAGGGGCAGACCGCCGACGAGCGGGCACTGGTCGCGTGGTGCCGCGAACGGCTCGCGGGGTACAAGGTCCCGTGGCGCGTGCGCGTCGTGGCGGCGCTCCCGCGAAACCCGACGGGCAAGATCGTGCGGCGCGAACTGCGGGCCCAGGCCGAGGCGATCTTGGACGAGTAGGCGCGGATGCCTATCGGCCGCAGCCCGCGGCGTACTTGTTCATGAAGCACACGAAGTCGCTCGCGTCGATCGTCGCATCGACGGTGCAGTTGGCGTAGGGGTCGCGTGCGGCGCGCCTGGTCAGGAAGCAGGTGAAGTCCCCGATGTCGAGCCTCCCGTTCTCGTCGCAGTCGGGGTAGCACGCGCGGCAACTGACCCATCGCGCCAGGCCTTCGGACTGCCCGCCGCCGACGTTCAGGAACTCGCCCCCGATGACGAGCGAGTCGCCGAAGACCTTGAGTTTGTAGCCAAAGGAAGACCCGTGCCCGAGGCCGACGCCCACCGCCGACCACGACGTGCCGTCGTAGCGGGCGAAGTTGCGGGCCGGGACGCCGCCCGCCTGGTTGAAGACGCCCGCCACGAAGAGGGCCGGCCCGCGCCCGTCGTCGAAGACCTCCATCGCCTCGACGTGCGTGATCGTCCCCGGGTACGACGGCAGCGGGTTGCCCAGATCGGACCAGGTGCTCCCGTCCCAGCGCCAGATCATGCTCCCGCCGTTATTGGTGCCGCCGCCGGCGATGTAGAGTTTCTCGCCCGTGCCGTCGTCAAAGGCCTTCATGCAGCGGGTGTAGAGCGCGGGCCTGGTGGCGAACCCTTCCCACGTCGCGCCGTTGAAGATCGCCAGTTTGTTGGCCGGAACTCCCGCGACGCTCGTAAACTCACCCCACACCACGAGCACGTCCTGCCCGTTGCGGCGCCAGTGGCAGAAGTGCTCCATCCACCGATTGGCGCCGATCGGGTCCACCCGCTTCCACGTCTCCCCGTTCCAGATGACGAGCGCGTCTTTCTCCTGAGCGAATCGCAGAGTCCCGTGCTGCATTGCACCAGCCGACGTTTGCATCCGCAGAGCGGGGAAGGTGAGCCCGATAAAGTACGGCGGTGGCGCGAAGATCATCAGCCCCGGCGGCAGATACGTCCATGTTGTTCCCGTCCAGAGGGCGTACCAAGTGAGTGAGGGGATCGAATAGTCACAGAAGTCTCCGCTGGCGACGAGCATCGGGCCAGCGCCGAGGTCGACGGTCCTGAGCCAGCCAGCAGAGCCGCAGATGCTGGTAGCCAGGACCTCGGTCCTGTGGGGACGCCACTTGACGATGTCGTGGTAGAACGGCGTTTGTCCCGGGAGCGCGACGTATCCAGCAACGAAGAGTGCCGGCCCCGTGCCATCGTCAAAGACTTCGAGGTCCTGTGTGACCGCCTGAAGTCCATCAAGCGACGACCAGTAGGGCTGACAGACCTGCGCCTCGGCCGCCATCGTGAGCGCGCAGAGAGCCAGCGTCGGCATGATGCAACGAACCATGAGCCCTCCTTGTTATGGAATGAACGTCTCGAAGTACTTGATGATGAAGAAGCCGTCGCCCGAGGACGACGCCGTGCCTCCGCCGACAGAGACGTTCTGCTCGCGTTCCTCGTCGCGGGCGCTGAGTGAGATCGCGGCCGGGTGGACGCGACGCGCGACTCCCAACTCCGACCACGCCTGCGCCAGGGCTTTGTTAGCAGCCCCCCCCTCCGAACACGACGGAGAGGAGAGCGAACGCGAGGAATGCGCGCGATGACCGCATGGTGAACCTCCTTGGGCTTGCCAACCCAGACGCCGTTTCGACGCACGAGCGAGAGTCGGGAGCATGATGGACTCCCAGATCAGGGCGAATGCCCGATCGCGACTATACGTCGAAACTCGGGGTGCGGTTCCATTGGCGTCGGGATTGGTTCGAGGGCGGGTCCGGGACGGTCGATGGGCGGATACGCTTCGGTCGGCGAACGGAGACCACCCATGGCCGAGACAGGGACGATCAGCGGCGGGACCCCGGAGCAGTCGATGGAGCAGGTGCGCGAGGCGTACCAGCGGCTGCGCTCGGAGATCCACAAGATCATCGTGGGCCAGGACGAGGTGGTGGACCAGGTGCTCATGTGCATCCTGTGCCGGGGGCACGGGCTGGTGGTGGGCGTGCCGGGGCTGGCCAAGACGCTGCTGATCTCGACGATCGCGCGGACGCTGAGCCTGGGGTTCTCGCGGATCCAGTTCACCCCGGACCTGATGCCCAGCGACATCACGGGGACGGAGGTGATCGAGGAGGACAAGACGACCGGGACGCGCGAACTGCGGTTCGTGAAGGGCCCGGTCTTCTCGAACGTGATCCTGGCCGACGAGATCAACCGCACCCCGCCCAAGACGCAGGCGGCGCTGCTGGAGGCGATGCAGGAGCGGCACGTGACGGTGGGCGGCGTGCAGCACCAGTTGCCCTCGCCGTTCTTCGTGCTCGCGACGCAGAACCCGATCGAGCAGGAGGGCACGTACCCGCTCCCCGAGGCGCAACTCGACCGGTTCATGTTCATGATCCAGATCGGGTACCCCGACGCGGAGCAGGAACTGGAGATCGTGAAGCGTTCGACGACGAAGCGCGACGTGAAGATCGCGCCCGTGCTCGGGAACGCCGACATCGTGCGCGTGCAGGAACTCGTCCGGCAGATGCCCGTGGCGGACCACGTCATCCGCTACGCGCTCCGGCTCGTCCGCGCGACCCGGATCAAGGAGCCGATGGACGGGGGGCTGCAGCGCCCGCAGATGGTCAAGGACTACGTCGGCTGGGGCGCGGGCCCCCGGGCGAGCGAGTACCTCGTGCTCTCGGCCAAGGCGCGGGCGATCCTCTCGGGCTCGACGCACGTGACGCCCGAGCACATCCGGGCGGTGGCGCCCCCGGTGCTCCGGCACCGGATCATGACCAACTTCAACGCCGAGGCCGACCAGGTCACGCCCGACTCGATCGTCGAGTCGCTGCTGAAGGAAGTCCCGGTCGAGGGCGCCTCGCCCGCGCAGCAGAAGCAGATGGACGCCGTGATGCGGTGAGCGGCGGCGGGGTCAGTTGCAGCCCGCGGCGAACTTGTTCGTGAAGCAACTGAAGTCGTTGATGTTCAGGATCGGCTGCGCCGTCGAGCCATCGCAGTTGGCCGAGGGGTCTCCCGCGGCGAACTTGGTCTGGAAGCAGACAAAGTCGTTGATGTTCAGCACCGGGGGGATCGTTGAGCCGTCGCAGTTGGCGTACCCGCACGGGGCCGGGCACCCGCCCGTCCCGCAGAAGATCGGCACCTGCACCACCGTCGAGGCGGCCTGCCCGCCCGCGGCGGCGGGATCGTCCACAAACCACTGGAGGAAGATCGTCTGGCCCGGGGAGACCTGCGTGGTCTCGAGGGCCCAATGGATGGTGCCCGGGCCCGCGCCCGCGCCGCCCCCCGGGATGATGATCGATCCGATGATGCGATCGGGGGTGATGCGTCCACCCACGGGCGGCACGGTGGAGACGCCGAGGCTGGCGATGACGCCGCCGAGCGCACGATCGATTCCGACGCGGTAGAACATGTTGCCGACGAGGCCCGGGCCGTCGGCGATGATGACGGGCACGATCCCGCCCGAGCCGGCGACGCCCGTGCCGGGGAGGACCAGCGGCCGATCGGCAGGCCGCTCGGTCCAGAGCGTGGGACGATCGAACGGGAAGGTCTGGTTGGCGACGCGCGCGTCGCGCAGCCCGTTGGAGAGGAAGTCAACGAGGTTGGGCACGGCATTCCCCGGGATCCCGATCGCCGGGATCGCCGGGTCGAGGTTGTCGGGGAACTGCTGGGGCGCGCCGGGGGCGCGGCGGTAGAAGTCCACCACCTGCGTCAGCGTCGAGAACATCCCGTTGTGCATGAACGTCGCCTTCAGGCCCACGTTCCGCACCGTCGGGACCTTGAACCGCCCGCGGTCGGCCGGATTGTTCGTCACGCCCTGCCGCCCGTTGTCCTCGGCGATCGGACGCAGCCCGATGTTGCGGAACGTGTTGTTCGTGAACAGCGGCGGCGTGTGGCAGACCCCGCAGTTGGCGCCGAAGGTCTGCTGCCCGGCGAGTTGGGCCTGCGTGAGGCCCCCGGGGAGGCCCTGCTGCGTGCGGTCCCACGGGGTGTCGTTGGCGATGAGCGTGCGCTCGTAGGTGGCGATCGCGAAGGCGACGCGAACCGCCGTGATGGCCGGGTCGCCAAAGGCCGACTGGAAGAGTTGCGGGTACGTGATGCCGGGCGTCAGGACCGCGGCGACGTCGGGCGGGATGTTCGACGCGAGCGCGAGCGGGCGCACCTGCGCCAGTTTCGCCGTCACCTCGGGCCAGTTGATCCCGTCGTGGCCCATCTCGACGGAACTCACGGGCGGCCCGACGACCTGCGACTCCAGCGCGCCCCCTCCGTTGAGCACGACCTGGCCGTTGATCGGGTTGGTGAAGACCCCGGAAGCCCGTCCGTCCCAGAAGAGTTGGGGCGAGAACGCGGCGTTGATCGGGGAGTTCGCCGAGCGTGTGGTGATCTGCGGATTGACGGCAAAGATCGCGTCCCGGACGTAGTTGTTGCCCGCGTCGGAACGGATCACGCCCGGGGAGGCGAGTTTGTCGTCGGGGGTGTTGAGCACGCCATCGGGCCCCGGGTTGCGGGCGACGCGAGGGTCGGCGCCGGCGCGGCTGTTGATGTGGCAGGTCGCGCAGGCCATGGTGTTGCTTGCCGAGAACTGCTCGTCAAAGAAGAGCGCCTTGCCCAGCACGCGCTTGGCCTCGGAGAACTGGTTGCCGGGCGGGAACGGGACCGGCGGGAGTTGCGGCTGCGCGCCGGCAAGGCTCGCCAGGGCCAACGGCAGCCCGGCGAGGGTCGCCAGAGAGTGCTTGCTGACGGGGCGAGGGCTCGTGCTCTCCATCTCGGGAATCTCCTGCCGCTGAAGTTGGTGGCGCCCGACGCGCGTCACGGCTCCGGGTCGCTCTCACTCTCGGGAATGCTCTGCGCGTGCGTCGCGGCGTCGAACCAGTTGTCCGCAAACGGCGACGAGGGGACAAGAACAAACACCATCTTTCGCGGTGGCGGCGGATGACGCCCGCCCGCGAAGTCCGGCGGACCGCCCAGGAACTCGGGGCGTGGGCCGCGATGGCGACCGCCTCTCGAAGGGCCGCCCATGCCCGGACCGGGACCGCCCATCCCGGAGCCACGCATCTCCTGCCCAACCCCGCCCGGGCCGGGGGCTTCCATCGGGCGGCGTGGATCGGGTCGCATGCCCTCTCGCGGCGGGGGCCGATAGTGCTCGTCGCCCGGCGCGTCGGGCCGAGCCTCGGGGCGTTCCCGGAGGGGCGGGTCCATCATCGGCTGCGCCGGGCGCGGCGGGCGCTCGGAGCCGTCGATCGGAGGCCGACCGCCCGGAGAGCCGCCGGGGCGCGGCCCGCGTGGTGCGAAGCCGTCCGGCCCGCGCGGCTCCTGGCCCTCGGGCCCGCGAAGCCCGGGCTCGCGCGCGCCAAACTCGCCGCCCATCGGCCTTGGCATCGAGGGCCAGACGAGTTCCATGCGGCGGATCTGCCGGCTCCCGCGGTCGATCCACAGTTCGATGACCTCGGGCTGGGGCGATGGCCCGGGCTCGCGGCGAGCGGTCACGCGGTCGCACGTGACGCCGTCGTACGACTCGACCTTGCCGCGGGTCAGTGTGTGCGACTTCTCGAGCGCCTGGAGGACGTCCTCGACCGTCGAGAGGAGGATGGTGCTGGTCCCGAAGTTGGCCCAGCGGGGCCAGGCCTGGGCCGGTGGATACTCGTCGATCGTGCCATCGGGCTTGATCGCCCACGAGCCCTTGGGATTGCGGCCCACGACCAGTCGATCGCCCCAGGGAGTGCGCGCCTGGAGGAGCAGATGGTCTGAATCGCGGGCGTCGACGGTGGCAACGGCCCGCTCCTCCGGGGCGGCGTCGCCCGACTCTCCCGCCCGCGAGGGCGTCTGCGCGATCACGCGCACCTCGTAGCGGCGGTCGCCGGCGGACTGCTGCGCCCGGATCGACGCCTGCACGACGGCGATCGCGGACTGCTGGGCCGGGAATCCGAGGATGACCAGCGCCACCAGCGCCGCGGCCGCCGCCACGCCCGACATCGCGTGCCAGCGGCGGGCGATCCAGACGGGCCGGGACCTCGCCTCGTCGGCGCGGAGCGCGCGCCCGAGCCGCGCCAGCCTGGCCTCGCGTTCCGCGGGCGCCTCGTGCTGCGCCCGCAGAAGCGCGTGGACAAACTGCTCGCGGGCCCGGTGCGCCGCGTCGCCCGTCGGCTCGGGGAGCAGCGACGGATCGAACTCGTGCCGATCGGTGGGCTCGCTCATGCGCCGTCCCCCTGGATGCAGTTGCCGAGCATTTGCCTCGCCCGCTGCACCCGCTTCTTGATCGCCTCCTCGGTGGACTCGACGGCAGCGGCCAGCGCGCTGAGCGAGAGCCCGCGCCCGTAGGCCATGTCGATCGCCTCGCGCATCATCGGGGGCAGGCGGTCGAGGCACCCGACGAGCCGATCGAGCCGGTCGCGGAACGTGTCCGCGGGCGAGCGCTCGAACGCGCGAAACTCCTGCTCGAGCGCCTCGAGAACCTCCGGCTCGCAACTGAGCATCCCGCGGGCGGACTTGCGGCGGTGCTCCATCACGAGCCGGCCCGCGATCCCGCGGAGCCAGGGCCCGAAGGGGAGCGAGCGGTCGTAGTCCGCCAGGCGCCGCCACGCGACCATCATGGTCTCCTGGAAGAGATCATCGACGACCTCCGGGCGATGGACGAGCCCGCGGAGATAGGTGGTGAGCATGTCGGCGTTCTGCCGCGCGAGGATGTCGAACACCTCGTGGGCGCTGGGCGTCGCGGGCTGCAGGCGGAGAGCGGGCGTCGAGTCCACCATATCCATTCTTGTCGATGTGCCGATCCGGGGGGACATGCGGACCGCCGCGAAAAAACGCGATGAAAGCCGGCCTGGACCTGTCCCCCCGCACGCGCGATCCACGCAACTACTGGCGACACGACGGGGCCACGCCCCGAGAGGAGAACACCAATGGTCAGGAATCGAATGATCGCGGGATTGCTGGTCACCTTGGCCGCGGCCTCGGGCGCGAGCGCCCTGCCGACGCCCGCCCAACCCCCGCAGGACGACCGCTTCCAACGCCCCGTCGGCCCGCCCGGCGAGCGTCCGGGAATGCAGCGCCGTCTCATGCAGCGACAGGGACCGGGTGCCGATCGCTTCGGTCCACGCGGCCGAGTTGACGGGCCACCGGGCGGGTTCGCCGGCCCGCGCGGCGAGAGGAATGGTCCGCCGCCTGGCGCGCCCAGCCCGCGCGGCAACTTCGATGGTCCTCCGGGCTTTGATGGTCCCCGCGGCGGCCCGAACCACATCGGCCCTCCCGGCGAACTGGGTCCCCGCGGCGGATTGGCGCCCGGTGGTGGGCCTGGCATCATGGGGCCTCGCGGCGGGATGGGTCCGCGGGGAGGGCCGGGCATGATGGGGCGTCGCGGCGGAATGGGGCCGCGGAACGACCTCGGCGCGGCAGGCCCGCGCGGCGGCAACATGCCCCCGCACCAGTTCCAGGGCCGGCCCTTCTCGGGTCCTCCCATCGATGGTCGCCGGCCGGAGCGCGGCGCCCGCGGCAGTGCGCCCGAGAGCGTGGAGGCCTGCCCGGAGTGCCACAGGCCGATGCCGCCGAGAATCAAGGACGACCTCGGGCCGCGCGGGGACGAGCGTCCCGGCATGCAGGACGATGATCGTCCGCAGCACCAGCGTCGGGAGGACGGTCGGCGGATGCGCGACGAGCAGGACGACGAGCGCCCGCGTCCTCGCCGCGGCGGCAGGGGTTGATGCCCACTTCAAACGCCTCGGTGGTGATCGTCTTGCATGGGCCGAGGGCACTACCCTTGGCCCATGTCCTTTGAGATCACGGTGGATCGGGAGTTCTGCGCGGGGCACGCGCTGCGGATCGCCGGCACGATCGAGCCCGTGCACGGGCACAACTGGCGCGTGACGGTCGGGATCGCGGGCGAGACGCTCGACCCCGACGGGCTGCTCTGCGACTTCCACGCCGTCGAGGAGCGGCTCGACGGGATCCTCGCGGGCTTTGTCAACCGCCACCTCAACGAGGTCGAGCCCTTCTCGCGAGGGCTCAATCCCTCGGCCGAGAACGTGGCCCGGCACATCGCGGACCGTCTGGCAAACGAACTCGGCGCGATGGAGCCCTCGGCACGGGTGGCGTGGGTGCGCGTGACCGAGGCCCCCGGGTGTGCCGCGATCTATCGACGGAGCCTCGGATGAGCGCGGCGGCATTCGACGGCGAGATGTGCCTGGTCAACCGCGATCTGTCGTGGCTCGAGTTCAACCGCCGCGTGCTCGAGCAGGCCCGCGACGACCGGACCCCGCTGCTCACGCGGGTGCGGTTCCTGAGCATCTTCGCCTCGAACCTCGACGAGTTCTTCATGAAGCGAGTGGGATACATCAAGCGGCAGGCCGAGTCGCGCCTCGCGGCCTCGACCCCCGACGGGATGACCCCGCGCAACCTGCTCTTCGCGATCCGCTCGATGGTCGCGGAACTGACCGAACTCCAGTCCCGCTGCTACCTCGACGACGTGGCCCCGGCGCTCGCGCGGCACGGGATCCACATCCTCTCCTACGGGGAACTCACGCCGGCGGAGCGGGCCACGGTCGATCGGTGGTTCATCGAGAGCGTGTTCCCGGTGCTCACGCCGCTGGCCGTAGACCCCGGGCACCGGTTCCCGTTCATCTCGAACCTCTCGGAGAACATCGGGGTGATGGTGAGCGCGCCCGAGGACGGTGCGGAGCGAGGGTTTGCTCGCATCAAGATCCCGGACGTGCTCCCGCGGCTGGTCCCGCTGCCGCGCCGCGAGGGCGACCGCGCCCGCTACACCACGCTGCACGACGTGGTGCGCCACAACCTCGACGACCTCTTCCCCGGGATGCGCATCCACGACACGATCCTCTTCCGCCTCACGCGGAACGCGGCCATCGAGATCGAGGACGAGCAGCCCGAGGACCTGCTCGTCTCGGTCGAGAACGAGTTGAAACTGCGGCGTTTCGCGAAGGCGGTGCGGCTGGAGGTCTCGCCGAACCCGCCTCGCGGCGTGGTCGACTTCCTGACGCGCGAACTCCGCCTCGAGCCGGAGGACGTGTACGAGCGCGCCGGCCCGATCGAGTACGCGGACCTCCTCCCGATCGCGGACATGGACGTGCCCGAACTCCGCGAGCCCCGCTGGACGCCCGTCCACCACCCGCGCCTGCGCCCGGAGGCGATGGAGTCCGACGCCGCGGTCTTCGCCGCGATCCGCGAGCGCGACATCCTCCTCCACCACCCCTACGAGTCGTTCAACAGCAGCGTGGAGCGATTCATCGCGGCCGCGGCACGTGATCCCGACGTACTCGCGATCAAGCAGACGATCTATCGGACGAGCCGCGACTCGCCCTTCGTCGCCTCGCTGATCCGGGCCGCCGAAGAGGGCAAGCAGGTCGCGTGCCTGGTCGAACTGCGGGCGCGGTTCGACGAGTCCAAGAACGTGCGCTTCGCCCGGCTGCTGGAGAAGGCCGGCGTCCACGTCGCGTACGGGGTGGTCGGCTTCAAGACGCACTGCAAGACGAGCCTCGTCGTCCGCCGCGAGCACGACCCCGAGGGCCGACCCATCCTCCGCTCCTACGCGCACCTGGGCACGGGCAACTACAACCCCTCCACCGCGCAACTCTACACCGACTTGGGCCTGCTCACGTGCGACCCCGCGATCACCGCGGACGTCGTCAACCTCTTCAACTTCCTGACCGGCCGCAGCGCCAAGCGCGACTACACGGACCTGCTCGTCGCCCCCGCGGGGATGCGGCAGGCGTTCATGGACCTGATCGACCGCGAGATCGCGCACGCCCGTGCCGCCGCCGCCGATCCCTCGCTCCCCGGCGGACGCATCGTCGCCAAGATGAACTCGCTGGAAGACCTGAAGATCACGCGGAAGTTGTACGAGGCCTCGGCCGCGGGCGTGCGGATCACCCTCATCGTCCGCGGGTTCTGCTGCCTGCGTCCGGGGGTCCCGGGCCTGTCCGAGAACATCCGCGTGATCTCGGTCGTCGGGCGGTTCCTCGAGCACTCGCGGCTGTTCCACTTCGGCGCGGGGCACCGCGACCCCGTCGATGGTCTGTGGTACATCAGTTCCGCCGATTGGATGTACCGCAATCTCTCCGCCCGCGTCGAGGCCGCCTGCCCGATCAAGGACCGCCACGCGAGGGCGCGGATCGCGGCGATCATCGAGATCATGCTCGCCGATCACCGCTGCGCCTGGGACATCGGGCCCGACGGCCGCTCGACCCAACGCCGACCCCCGCCCGACGCGGCGCCCGACTCGCCCGCGGCCCGCGGCACCTTCGAGACGCTCATGGACCTCGCGCGACGCGAGGACGCCTAGCCGCTACTGGTACCCCACCTCGCCGCCCTTGTCGGTCGGGTAGCCCGCCTTGATCCACGCCGGCAGCCCCTCCCGGAGCACGTAGATCGGCCCGATCTTCAGGTTCAGCGCCTTGAGCCGAACCGCCACGTCGAACGAGTCCGTGCACGTCTGCCCGTGGCAATACACGATCACGGCGTTGCCGGGGAGGTACTGCCGGACCTTCGCGGGCGTCGCCCCGCCGAAGTACTTCACCGCGCAGTGCATCGAGCCCCGGATGTGGCCTTCGACAAACTCCGCGTACGGCCGAGCATCGACGAAGATCGCCGAGCCCTCGTCGAACATCTGCTTGGCACGCTCGAGGCTCACGAGTTCGATCCCGGGGGGGACGGCCAGCGGGCCCGACTCTCGCACCACGCGGAACCCGATCGTCGCGCGACGGGCCTCCGGGAGTTCCTTCCCGCGCGTCGCGCACGTCGCGTCGGGCGTCTGCCACGAGCCGCCGCGGACGACGCGATGGGTGCCATGCTGCGGCCCGCGCGGATCGGTCGCTTCCGTCGGCGTCGCCTCGGACCACCAATCCAGGCACCACTCCGCGACGTTCCCGATCGCGTCATGCACGCCCAGCGCGTTGCCCGTGGCCGAGGGCGGGTGCGCGCCGTCGCGGGCCGCGGCCGCCGAGGAACCCCCGCACGCACGCTCCCACTCCGCCTCCGTCGGCAGGCGGAACGTCCCGCCGCCCATCTCGCTCAGTTGCTTGCAGAACTCGACGGCCTGGGCATAGGTCACGTCGGCAACGGGCAGGTCGTCGACACCCACGCCCGGCGGCTCCGCCTTCATCACGGCCCTCCATTGCGCCCGCGTCACTTCGGTCACGCCGATCGCGTAGCCCTCGGTCAGCGTGACCTTGCCCAGCGAGGTCTGGAAGGCGCCCGCGGGAACGGCGACGAGCCGGATGCCCGCCGGGCCGACGATGGGCGCGGGCTGGGCGTGGGCTGCGAACACAACACCCAACCCGAGCAACGCGGCGGCAACGGTGCGAACGATCAGCATGGCGCCTCCTGTACGGTCAGCGTGGGTATTGTGTGCGGCGGCGCTCCCGGCGCTCGGCTGAAACCGCACCCGCGGCACGCGGCATCCCCGTCTGAATCACTCCGGGAACCACGGGAAACCCGCCGCCCACCCGGCTACCCTATCGACCCCTGCGGCCGGGGCGAGACCGATCGCCACCGAACGCCGTCCGAATCGCCCAGGCTTCTTCCGCGAGGTGCCAGCCGTGAAGATCAAGACCGACGAGATCGCCAGCGTCATCAAGCAGGAAATCGAGCAGTACGCCACGCAGCTCGAGGTCTCCGAGGTCGGTCGCGTGGTCGAGGTCGGCGACGGGATCGCCCGCATCTATGGCCTCGCCAACGCGATGGCGGGCGAACTCCTCGAGTTCCAGACCGCCGAGGGCGCGGTCATGGGCCAGGTCTTCAACCTCGAACTCGACACCGTTGGCGCGGTCATCTATGGCGACTACCTCTCGGTCAAGGAGGGCGACCTGGTCAAGAGCACCGGGCGACTCCTTGAAGTGCCGGTCGGCGAGGCGCTGCTCGGGCGCGTCGTGGACCCGCTGGGCCGCCCGCTCGACGACGGGCCCGCGATCCAGACGACCGAGTTCCGCAAGGTGGACATCATCGCCCCCGGGATCGCCGAGCGTCAGCCGGTGACCGAGCCGCTCCAGACGGGCATCAAGGCCATCGACGCCATGATCCCGATCGGCCGCGGGCAGCGCGAACTCATCATCGGGGACCGCAAGACCGGCAAGACCGCGGTCGCGATCGACACCATCATCAACCAGAAGCAGTATTGGGGCACGCCCGACGCGGTCGTGTGCGTGTACGTGGCCGTGGGGCAGAAGGAATCGACGGTCGCGGGCGTGGTCGAGACGCTCAAGAAGGCCGGCGCGATGGACTACACGATCGTCGTCAGCGCCGGGTCGTCGGATCCCGCGCCGATGCAGTACGTCGCCCCCTACGCCGGGTGCGCGATGGGCGAGTACTTCATGTGGCAGGGCAAGAACGGGAAGACCCCCAAGCACGCCCTGTGCATCTACGACGACCTCTCCAAGCAGGCCGTCGCCTATCGCCAGTTGTCGCTGCTCCTGCGCCGCCCCCCGGGCCGCGAGGCGTACCCCGGCGACGTGTTCTATCTCCACTCGCGCCTCCTCGAGCGCGCCACCAAACTCTCCAGCGAGAACGGCGGCGGCTCGCTCACGGCGCTGCCCGTGATCGAGACCCAGGAGGGCGACGTCTCGGCCTACATCCCCACCAACGTCATCTCCATCACCGACGGGCAGATCTACCTCGAGCCCGAACTCTTCTTCTCCGGCGTTCGTCCCGCCATCAACGTCGGCATCTCGGTCTCGCGCGTGGGTGGCAACGCCCAGGTCAAGGCCATGAAGAAGATCGCCGGCTCGCTCCGCCTCGACCTCGCCGCCTATCGCGAACTCGAGGCCTTCGCCCAACTCGGCACCGAACTCGACAAGGCCACGCAGAAGCAACTCGACCGCGGCGCCCGAATGGTCGAACTCCTCAAGCAGCCGCAGTACGTCCCGCAGCACGTCGTCGATCAGGTCATCTCGATCTACGCCGGCACCAAGGGCTTCCTCGACGACGTCCCGGTACCGCAGGTCCCGGCGTTCGAGAAGGCCATGCTCGCCTACTTCCAGACCTCCGGCCGCTCCGTCTGGAACGACCTCAACGCCTCGAAGGCCCTCGACGCCGCGATGGAGAAGAAACTCGTCGACGCGCTGACGGCCTTCAAGAGCACGTGGAAGCCGAAGTAGGCCCTCCCTCCCGCTCCGGAGAGCCCGACGCGGAGTCCCTTCGCGGACACCAACTCACTTGTTGTCAGCCGCGACGCGCGTGCGCTGCACCCGCCGCGGTCTGATAACCGCGATCCGGGCGTCGCACCCGCCGAACGAAGCCACAAACTTGTTCGAGGCATGGGTACACTCCCGGCTCGCAAGCGAGGAGTGCTCATGCCGAACATTCGTTGGCTCCGTCAGGGGTGTCTGGCAGCGTCCGCGATCTCTCTGGCAGCGAGCGCGACAACAGCCCAGACCGGCCGCGCGTATCTCGTCGGATACGGCGCCAAGTTCCTTCGGGTCTGGCCCAACGGCGTTGTTGAGACCTTCACCGGTCTCGCCGGCGAGATCTGGGGGATGACGATCGTTCCCCCTGGCGTCTCCACGACCCTCTATGCCCCCGGCGACGTGCTCGCCGTGGAGCAGGGAGGCCAAGCCCGCGTCTGGCGCGTGCGCAACCCCCGCGCCGGCACGCCAACGCTCGAAGTCCTGGGACAGACCCCCCCCGGCGTTGGTCGCGGAGACCTTGCCTTCGCTCATGGCCTGCTCTACGTCGTCAACGATGGCATGATCACCCAACTCGACGTCTCGACCTTCGCGGTCGTCGGCACGCCGATCAACGTCGGCTCCAGCGTCGGCGGCGGCCTCGCGTTCGACGCCGGCTCCGCGTGGTACGCCTGCGGGACCAACCAGGACACCCTCTTTGGCTTTGCCGATCCCCCGACCACCGGGGGGGCGATGAACCTCGCGCCGGGTGGGCTTGGGCTAGCCTATCGCAACTCCGACCTCGAGTGGTCCGCGGGCGGCCTGCGCGCGGCGCTCCAGCAGGCCGACGGCGCGGGCGGATTCAACATGCTGCTCGGCACCTTTGTCCTTTCGCCGACGGTCAGTTTCGTTGTCGAGCGGACGATCTTCGCCGGCGCCAACTCGAATCCTGTCGGCCTCGTGGTGTTCGAGAACCAGTGCTACGCCAACTGCGACGCGAGCACCGCGCCGCCCGTTGCCAACGTCGCCGACTTCATCTGCTTCCAGAATCAGTTTGCCGCGGGCAGCGCCTACGCCAACTGCGACAACTCCACGAAGCCGCCCGTGCTCAACGTCGCCGACTTCATCTGCTTCCTCAACGCCTTCGCGGCGGGGTGTCCGTAACCGGACCCCGGATCGACGCGCCCAAGGTCCGATAGCCCATCCGAATCACGATTCTCACCCAAGTCTCGTGCTTCGGATTCGCCCGTTGGTTCGCGGTCTGTAGACTGGGCCCTCGCGCGCCGGACCGCGCTCCGAGGAGGATCACGAATGCGTTGCTCACACCTGGCGTTGTCGGCGTTCGCCGCGCTCATCGCAGCCAACACCTGCACGGCACAACTGACGGTCATCACCCAGTTCAATACCTCTTCGGCCGTCGGACTCGGATTCGACCATGCCACGGGCTCGGTCTGGGTGTATCCGAGTTTCGGCGGGACATTGAACCGCTACTCGGCGAGCGGCATGCTGCTCGGAACGGTCCCGCGCCCGGGCGAGTCGGCCAACGACGCCGACGTGGAACTCACCGACGGCCCGATGACGCTCGCGGGCGTGCCCCTGCCCGATGCCACCCTCCTCTTCATCAACGGCGAGACGGGCGTCGCCGAGGTGCACGCGATCGACAAAGTGACCGGGAACCTGCTCGCCTCCCTCGTGACGGGTTTCGGCTCGAGCCATGTCGTCGGCGGTTCGCACCACCCCCAACGCGGCACGCTCTTCCTCGTGCAGGACGCGGTCCCGAGCGGGACCGCGAACGACAACCTCGTGGCCGAGATCGACCCCGCGACCGGCGCCGTCCTCCAATCGTGGTACACCACCACCGCGCTCCCGGGCTTCACCATCGACTTCGGCGATATCGAAGTGGCGGGGAACGGCAACATCCTCCTCGTCAGCAGCGACGAGTCGAGCGTCGGGAAGTTCACGCCCACCGGGACCTTCGTCGCCCTGCGCACGCTCCCGGCGGGCGTGTCGAGCCTCGCCGGCATCGGCGTCGATCGCGCCTCGTGCGAGTGGTGGGTGATCGAGAACGGCGGCCAGGTGGCCCGCCTCGGCGGGCTCGCGGGCCAGGCCGTCTGCGGGTGCTACCCCAACTGCGACGCCAGCACCATCGCGCCCGTGCTCAACGTCAACGACTTCACCTGCTTCCTCAACAGGTTCGCCGCCGGCGACCCGTACGCGAACTGCGACGCCAGCACGCTGCCACCGGTGCTCAACATCAACGACTTCACCTGCTTCCTCAACGCGTTCGCCGCCGGCTGCCCCTGAGCGCCGCGGCACGTCGTCCGTCCGCGATCGACGCGGCACAGCGCCTGGCTCGCCGCGCCGGCCCTACCCCAGCGCCGCCAGGTCGCGCCAGAAGTTCGGGTACGTCTTGGCCACGCACCCCGGGTTCCTAATCCACACGTTCGGCCTGCGCAGCCCGATCAGCGCCAGCGACATCGCCATCCGGTGATCGTCGTACGTCTCAAACTCCACCCGACCCGAGCCCGCCGAGCAGTCCACGCCTCCCTTGGGCGGGGTGATCGTGATCGAGTCCGAGTCCCCCAGCACCTGCCCCTCCACCTTCACGCCGATCTTCGCCATTTCCCTTTCCATCGCCGCGATCCGGTCCGTCTCCTTGGCCCGCAGCGTCCGCAGCCCACGCAACACCGACATCCCCTTGGCGAAGCACGCCACCGACGCGAGCGTCATCGCCGCGTCCGGCATCAGCGACAGGTCCGCCATGATCGGCGAGAGCGACCCCGGCCCGCGCACCCCCAGGCTCGGCGTCGCGCCCTCCTCGCGCA
Source organism: Phycisphaerae bacterium (assembly GCA_016793805.1). GTDB lineage: Bacteria > Planctomycetota > Phycisphaerae > Phycisphaerales > UBA1924 > JAEUIZ01. The sequence goes on along the minus strand of JAEUIZ010000032.1, from coordinate 16,437 downwards.
GCACCGCCGCCCCCATCCGTGAGAGCAAGTCCGGGAAGTTCGCGTCGCCCTGCATCGACCGCGCGTCCAGCCCCTCGACCCGGCACACCGCACCGGGTCGCAGCGACGCCGCGGCCCAGAAGTACGTCGCCCCGCTCGCGTCCGGCTCGATCGTCAGGCGGAACGCGTCCAGTCCCGCCCGCTCTGCGCCGCCGCCCGCTCCGCCGCCGACTCGGATCAGCGACAGCGACTCCGTCGTCTTCACCACCGCCCCCACCTGGTCCAGCAGCCCCGCCGTCATCATCACGTACGACCGGCTCGTGATCCGTCCTTCCAGCGTGACCGTCAGCCCGCCGGGCAGGAACGGCGCCACCAGCAGGAGCGCCGACACAAACTGGCTCGATACCGTCGTCGGGAGCGTCACCGTTGCGGACGTGGTCAACCGCGTCGGCGGCGTGATCCGCAGCGGCGGCGTCCCCGTCTCGCCCAAATAGTCCACGCGCGCGCCAAGCGCCTCGAGCGCTTCGCCCAGTTCCCCGATCGGCCTCTCCCGCATCCGCTCGTTCCCATCGATCGTCACCGGCCCGGGTGCGAGCAGCGCCGCCGCCGACAGGAACCGCACCGAAGTCCCCGAGTTCCCCAGGTCCAGCCGAACATCCCCACACGGCCAGCGCCCTCCCACGCCCTCGACTTCGAGATTGCCCTCGGCCGTCTCGCGAACCTCCGCCCCCAGCGCCCGAACGCCCGCGATCATCCGCTCCGCGTCGTCGGCGCGCAGCAAGGGGCGCTCCAGAACCGACCGCCCACGCGCCAGCGCCGCCAGCAGGATCGCCCGATTCGTCACGCTCTTGGACCCCGGCGGCCTCACCCGTGCCGAGAACGGCGCCGAGCCCGCCTCCCACGCGCGGACCGGATACGGGTCCGGTAGTTTGTCCGCACCCAACGGCACTACGCCCCCTCGCCGTCGCGGCGGAACACCGCCACCACGTCCTCCACCGGCACCACGTACAGCCGGTTGTCCCCCTCAAAGTCCACCGGGATCGCTTGCTTTGGATTGAACAGCACCCGGTCGTATCGCTCGATCGGGTAGTTCTCGTCGCGCTCGACCTGCGCCGACACCGCCACCACCCGCCCCGTCAGCGTCGGGATCTCGATCTTGTCCGGCAGGTGGATCCCGCTCTTGGTCCGCTTCTTGTCCTCATCCTTCCGGATGAGCACTCGCTTCCCGATCGGCTCCACGGTCTCCAGCCCCGAGCCTGACTTCCGCGACGGCGTGGGGTTCGTCATTGCGAGTATTCTAGAGCCAGCCACGCCCGTCCGTATCGCCCGCGCCCTCCCGCGCGAGCACCCCGCCAGCTCCCACTCTCGCTGTCCCCAGGATCCACCATGCAGTTGCTCCTCCCACTCATCCGCGACGTCAAGGACTTCCCCAAGCCCGGCATCGTCTTCAAGGACTTCACGCCCCTCCTCGCCGACCCGCGAGGCCTCGCCCTCGCCGTCGAACTCATGGCCAACCCTTTCCGCGGCGTCGGGATCGAACTCGTCGTCGGTGCCGAGTCCCGTGGGTTCATCTTCGGCACCGCCATCGCCCAGGCACTCTCCTGCGGCTTCGTTCCCGTCCGAAAGCCCGGCAAACTGCCGCTCCCCGTCCATGCCGTGGACTACGCGCTCGAATACGGCCGCGACCACCTCGAGATCCATCGCGACGCCATCCGGCCCGGGCAGCGCGTCCTCCTGGTCGATGACCTCCTTGCCACCGGCGGCACGCTCGCCGCGTGCGTCCAGTTGCTCGCGCAGGCCGAGGCGGCGCTCGCGGGAATCAGCGTGCTCATCGAACTCAAGTCGCTCCGCGGACGCGAGAAACTGCCCAGTGTCGGCACGGTCCACGCCGTGCTCCAGTACGCCTGACGCGCCGTTGTGAACTCCAACCCCAGCGTCGGACCCGCCGCTCCGAGTCCCGGGATGCAACGCAACCGGGTCCCCACAACTCTGGACTCTCCTCCGCGTGGCGCTGCGACGGCCACGGGCTTCATCAGTCCAAAAACAAACCCACCGCCCGGTTCCCCGAGCGGTGGGTTGAGGTTCAGTCGCTGAAGGGTTCAGCGATTAGCGACGACGACGCCGACCGGCGATCAGACCACCGAGGCCGAGGAGCGCGAGGCTCGACGGAGCGGGCTGGATCGCGAACGGCTGGGTGCTGCCGAAGACGCCGCTGACGAACTTGGCGACGTACTGCGGGTCGCCGTTGCCGTCAAGGCCGTACTCGATCAGGATCGACGAGTGCTGGCCGCCGGAGGCAGCCGCGCCAACGAGCGAGATCGACGCGTTGCGCGACGTGTAGTCGCTCGGGTTCCACGTGCCGCGCCAGATGTTCCCGATCGGGTTCAGGCTGTTCGCCGTGCTGCCCGGGAGAACGAACTGACCGGCCTGAACGGCAGTGATGTCACCGTTCGCCTGGCCCGTGCCCTGGCCGCCGAGCGCCCAGTTGCCGCCACCAGCGATGCCGCCCGGATTCGCGGCGGCATTGCGGGTGATGTTGCTCCAGGTGCCGCCGTTGAGGTTCGTGCCGATCAGGTCAACGAACATCGAGCCGAGACCCGCGATGGTGCCCGAGCCGGGGGGCGGGGGCGGGGTGTAGGTCGACGTGGCGCCGATGCCGGGGCTGATGGTCGCACGGATCGAGATCCGCACGCCCTCACCCGGATCGATGAAGCCGTTGCCGTTGCCGGGGGTGCCGGCCGTATTCGCAAGGCACTCGCTGAACGTGATCACATAGGTCACGCTCTCCTGAGCATTGGCCGCGGTCGCGAGACCAGCCGCCGCCACCAAACCGAGAACTGCACGAGTCTTCATTACGCTTTCTCCTCACAGAAACGGGAACCGGTTTCCCTTGACACGCATCCATCGGCCCAAAGCGAAACGCCTCACCCTGAGCCGAGGCAGAGCATACCACGATCCCCAATGTCTGCAAGGGGCAGTTTTCAAAAAAACCAGTCCCGGCGCGCTTTTTTTTGTCTGTTTGACCTATCGTAAACCATATATATACCGAACAAAGGCGCGGTTTAGGGTGAATTGCCGTGGCTGCGGACGCACTGTCGGCAGCGGGCAGCCCGTACGCCGCGGCTCGCGCCAAAAAAGACAATCCCCGCCCGTTGTGCGGGCGGGGATCGCAGGTTAAACCGAGTTCCTCAGGGAGTGAGGATTAGCGGCGACGACGACGGCCAGCGACCAGCCCGCCGAGGCCGAGGAGCGCGAGGCTCGAGGGCGCCGGAGCGATCTGGATGTTGCCCGTGTTCCCGAAGACGCCGGAGACGAACTTGCCGACGTACTGCGGATCACCGTTGCCGTCGAGGCCGTACTGGATCAGGATCGAGCTGTGGTTGCTGCCAGCCGCGGCAGCCGCGACCACCGCGATCGACGCGGTGCGCCCGGTGTAGTCGCCCGGGTTCCAGGTGGCGCGCCAGACGTTGCCGACGGGGTTCTGGCTCTGGGCCGTGCTGCCCGGGAGCACGAACTGACCGGCCTGAGCAGCCGAAACGTTCCCGTTGGCCTCAGGGGTGCCCTGGCCGCCGAGGGCCCAGTTGCCACCACCCGCGATTCCGCCCGGGTTCGCCGCGGCGTTACGCGTGAAGTTGCTCCAGGTGCCGCCGTTCAGGTTGGTACCGATCAGGTCGACGAAGATCGACCCGAGGCCCGCGATGGTGCCGGTGCCGGGGGGCGGGGGCGGGGTGTAGGTCGCGGTGCTGCCGATGCCGGGGGTGATCGTCGCGCGAATCGCGACCCGAACGCCCTCACCCGGATCGATCACGCCGTTACCGTTGCCGGGGGTGCCGGCCGTGTTCGCGAGGCACTCGCTGAAGGTGATGACGTACGTCACCGACTCCTGAGCATTCGCCGCGCTGGCCAGACCAGCCGCCGCCACCAGACCGAGAATCGCACGAGTCTTCATTACGCTTTCTCCTCAAACTACTTGGGGAACCGTTTTCCCTGGACACGCTTGGCGTCCCCGAACGAACGGCTCGCTCGGGCACACGCACAAAGGTGCCACAAGACCGGAGAAAGACCACCTTCCAGTGAAAATACTTTTCACTCCAGCCCATGATTCTCGAACCTTCGCCACTACCACACCTCCGCGACTACGCATTATAGTCCTATAATATAGCGTCAATTGCGGCATCGAGGCGTTTTTGTAGTCCTCATAGACCTATAACCAACAATCGCGCCACTTCGGCCTCGATGCCCTCCACTCCCGCCCGACCTGGACCTATCCTTTCGCCCCGGTGGCTCAACTTCGGAGCCACCGGACACCTTTCAGAAGCCGAATAAAGCCCCGGCGATTCTGCCGCCCATGGAGTCCATCATGCGTCGCCACAAGATCTCGATCATTGGTGCCGGCAACGTCGGCGCGACCTGTGCCCACTGGGCCGCCGCCAAGGAACTGGGCGACATCGTCCTCCTCGACATCCCCGATCGGCTGGGCGTCGCCCAGGGCAAGGCTCTTGACCTGGCTTGCTGCGGCCCGATCGAGCGTTTCGACTCCCGGATCATCGGGACGGCCGACTACAAGGACATCGCCGGCTCGGACGTGATCGTCGTCACCGCGGGCCTGCCGCGCAAGCCCGGCATGAGCCGCGACGACCTCCTCAACGTCAACGTCCCGATCGTCCGCAGCGTGAGCGAGAAGATCCGCGAGTTCGCCCCCGAGTCCATCGTCATCATGGTGGCCAACCCGCTGGACGCGATGGTCTACACATCGTGGAAGGTCACGGGCTTCCCGACCAGCCGCATCATGGGGCAGGCCGGCGCCCTGGATGTCGCCCGCTTCCGCCAGTTCATCGCGATGGAACTGGGGGTCTCGGTCGAGGACATCTCCGCCCTGCTCCTGGGTGGCCATGGCGACGACATGGTCCCGCTTCCGCGCCTGACCAGCGTCCACGGGATCCCGCTCACCGACCTCATGCCCGAGGACAAGATCAAGGCCTGCGTCGAGCGGGCCAAGGTCGGCGGGGGTGAGATCGTCAAACTCATGGGCACCAGCGCCTACTACGCCCCCGCGAGCGGCTCGATCCAGATGGTCGAGGCGATCGTCAAGGACAAGAAGCGCATCATCCCCTCGGCCGCCTACTGCGAGGACGAGTTCGGCGTCGCCCCGGGCCAGAAAGGCAAGGGGTACTTCGTCGGCGTCCCCGCGCTCCTGGGCGCCAAGGGCGTGGAGAAGATCGTCACGTTCAAACTCAACGACGCCGAGCAGAAACTGATGGCCGAGTCCGTCAGCCACGTCAAGGACCTCGTGGGCGCGGTCCGCAAACTCTTCCCCGACCTGGGCTAACCCCCCCCTGCCCTCCGCACCCCCCGTCGCCGCCGCGACATGCTGAGCCGTTCACCCAGACCCCGGGACCGTACTCCCGGGGTCTTTGTTGCGCGGGCGTCGCGATTCGCAACGACTACCCTCCGCCGATGGCGCGTCGGCAACTCCACGATCAGTACTTCAAGCGAGCAAAGGCCGAGGGGTATCTCGCCCGCTCGGCGTACAAACTCCTTGAGATCAACGAGCGCAAGCGCCTGTTCGGCTCGGGCGATCGCGTGCTGGACCTCGGGTGTGCCCCCGGCGCGTGGGTGCAGGTCGCGCTCGAGATCGTCGGACCCCGGGGCGTGGTCGTCGGGATCGACCTGAAGGACGCCACGCAAGTCGCCGGCCCGAACAGCCACATCCTGCGGGGCGACATCTACCAGACCCCCGCGAGCGTGCTGACCCAGCCGGCGGGAGGGCTGTTCGATGCCGTGCTCTCGGACATGGCCCCCGACACCACGGGCCACGGGGACGACTTCCTGTCGGTGCGCCTGTGCCGGCGAGCGATCGAACTGCTGCCGGACCTGCTGCGGCCCGGGGGCGCCTTCTGCATCAAGGTGTTTGAGGGCGAGGAGTACCCCGCGCTGCTGCGCGAGACCGCGTCGATGTTCCAGACGGCCAAGGGCTTCAAGCCCAAGGCGAGCCGCGACATCTCGCGCGAGATGTACGTGGTCGCGCACGGGTACCGAGGCCGGGCGGCGCCTGCGCCCAACCCCCCGGCACCGCCGGACGCTGGCACCACGCGGAGCCGCAACCCGTGACGCTGCTGACGCCGATCCCCGCGATCGTCGGCGCGGCGATCGCCGTGCCCGCCCTGCTGCTCCTCTACTTCCTCAAACTCCGCCGCAAGCCGGTGCGGGTGAGTTCGATCCTGTTGTGGGAGCGTGCGCACCGGGATACGCAGGTAAACGTCCCGTTCCGCATGATCCGAGCGTCGTGGCTGCTGGCCCTGCAACTCCTGGCGCTGGCGCTGCTGCTGCTGGCGCTCGGACGCCCGGTGGTGTATGCGGGCCAGCCCCCGGCGGAGCGGACGATCGTGGTCGTGGACCGCTCGGCGTCGATGTCGGCGGTGGACGAAAGCCTCACGCGGTTTGAGCGCGCCGTCGAGCGCGCGCGTGCGATCGTGCGCGCGCTGCCGGCGGGCGCGCGCGTGGGCGTGGTCTCATTCGCGGCGGCGGCGCGGGTCGAGTGCGACCCCACGCCCGACCGCGCGCGCGCCCTGGACGCCCTCGATCGGCTCCGTCCGACCGATCAGCCCGGAGCGGCGGGGCTGGGCGCGGCGATGACGCTGGCCGCCGAGGCGCTGGCGACGGGCGAGGACGAGGCCGATCGCGTCAGCGCGAGCATCGTCCTGATTACGGACGCCGCGCCCCCGGAGGTGCCCGGGAGGATGGGGGGCGCGGGCGTGCGCACGATCGCGGTCGCGGAGCGTCCGGCGGAGAACGTGGGGATCGTCGCGCTGGCGGCACGACGCGACCCCGGCGATCCGGGCACCGTCCGCGTGCTGGTGCGGGTCGCGTCCACCTCGGCGACGCTCGCGACCGTCCGCGTGACGCTCGACGGCAAGCCCGTGGACTCGCGCGTCGTTGAGTTGCTGCCCGCGACGGCGGATGCCGAGGGGCGCAGCCAGAGCGCCGACGGGGGCGTGGCTGGAGTCGGGTCTGTGGAGTTCTCGGTGGCAACGCGCGAGGGCGGCGTGCTGACCGCCCGCGTGGATCGAGCGGACGCGCTGGCGTGCGACAACGAGGCGTCGGTGGTGTTGGAATCGGCGAGCAAGCCGCGGATCGTGGTGGTCGTGCCCGAGGGCGAGCCGTCGCCCTGGATGGTCATGGACGTGCTCGAGGCGTTGGCGCTGCCGGTGCGGGTGGTGTCGAGCGGGACGGGCGTGGGGGAAGCGGACCTGGTGATCTACGACCGGGTGTCGCCGCGGGCGTTGCCGGCGTGCGCGTCGCTGAGTTTCGGTGCGGGCGTGCCGGGATTGATGCTCACCGAGGGTGGCGCGGGCACGGGCGGGCGTGTGCTCTCGTGGCGGCGGGAGCATCCGGTGCTGCGCGGGGTGTCGCTGGACGGGGTGTACGTGGCGCGGGCGCTGGCGTGGGCCGACGCGCCGCGGGAGGTGCTGGCCTCGGGCGCGGCCGGTCCGCTGATCGGGCTGAGCGAGGACCATGCGCGGCGGGTGGTGGTGGCCTTTGAGTTGGCGCAGTCGAACTGGCCGCTGACGGCGGGGTTCCCGGTGTTCGTCGCGTCGGCGGTGGACTTCCTGACGCTGCGGGCGCGGCGCGACGCGGGCATGAGCGTGCGCACGGGCGAGGCCGGCGAGTTGGTCGTGCCCAGCGATGCCCCGAGGAGCCTGGTGCTCGAGGGCCCGGAGCGGCTTGACCTGTCGGCGGTCCCGCGGGTGCCCGGAGAACAGGGAACGGCGAGGCTGGCGCTGGCGCCGGTGGAGCGAGCGGGCGTCTATCGCGGGCCGAGGGGGATCGTGCTGGCGGCGAACCTCGAGGACCGGGCCGAGACGCTCCTTGCGTGGGCGGGCGGCAAGGCGCGACCGATCGCGGCGGCGCGCGGCGAGTCCCCTCGGCGATCGTCGGACACGGGCGAGCCGATGGAACTCCTCCCGTGGCTGCTGATCGGGGCGCTGGTGGTGTCCACGGTGGAATACGTGCTCAGCGCGCGGCTGCAACGGGCGTGAGGATGCCGCGGCGAGCGTGATCGAACGAAAGCGGGCGCGTGCCTCCCGTGGAGCCGACGCGCCCGCTGCGTCTGTCTTGTTGGCATCGAGAGTCCGGGGTAGCGCGAAGCACCCGCGGGACTTCGCCCTCGCGGATCAGCCGATGCGGACCTTCTTGGGCATGGCCTTCTGCGACTTGGGGATGCGGAGGGTCAGGACGCCGTCCTTGAGGTCGGCGATCGTCTCGCCCTCGATCACCACGCTGGGGAGCGCGACGCGACGGCTCACGGCGCCGTAGCGGCGCTCGCGGCGGTAGAACGTCTCGCCCTTCTGCTCGGTCTCCTCGGACCGCTCGGCCTTGATCGAGAGGACGCCGTCGTGGATCTCCACGTCGATGTCGTCCTTGTTGAAGCCGGGGAGCGACGCGCGGACGATCACGGTCTTCTCATCCTCGGAAATGTCCACGGCGAGCGTGCCCTCGTCAATCTCGGCCGTGGGACGGACCACCGCGGCGAAGAACGGATCATTGAAGAACTCGCTGAAAAGTCGGCCCACCGAGGGCACCACAGACGCGGACGGGATGCAGCGAATCGCATTGTTCATGACAGGCTCCTTCTTGGCTCGTCGGGGCACCCGCCCCGGGTTTTTTGTGCTGCGGAGAGGCAAGGCAACCGGCGTGCCAGCGTTCGGCGGGGCGAGAACCGCGAGCGGACCCGCCAGAAGCGACGCTTCGCGGGCGCGCGGTGCCAGATCGGCAGGCCCGGGATTGGTTTGCGGATTGGTCGCATGCGAACCCGATGCTGACGTGCATGGCGGACAGAGCAGGATCGTCCGGCGCTACGCTTGGAGCATGGCAGACCAGGTGATCGATCTTCGTTCGGACACGGTGACGAGGCCGACGGCGGCGATGCGGCGGGCGATGGCCGAGGCCGAGGTCGGCGACGACGTGCTGGGCGACGATCCGACGGTGAACCGGCTCGAGTCGCGGGTCGCCGAGATCATGGGCAAGGAGGCGGCGGTGTTCGTCCCGTCGGGGACGATGGCGAACCAGGCCGCGATCCGGGCGCAGACCGAGCCCGGGGACGAGGTGATCGCGCACTCGGACAGCCACATCATCAACTATGAGACGGGGGCGCCGGCGGCGTTGTCGGGGGTGATGGTGCGGACTGCGAGCGGGCCGTGCGGGCTCTTCGACGCGGACCAGGTCGAGTCGCTGCATCGCCCGCTGTCGGACCACTTCCCGCGCTCGGCGCTGGTGGTGGTGGAGAACACGCAGAACCGGGGCGGGGGCGCGATCTGGCCGATCGTGCAGGTCGAGCGGGTGTCGCGGGCGGCGCGGGGGCTCGGGCTGCGGCTTCACCTGGACGGGGCGCGGCTGTGGAACGCGTGCGCGGCCACGGGGCTCGCGCCCAAGGACTATGCGCAGCACTTCGACACGGTCTCGTGCTGCTTCTCCAAGGGCCTGGGGGCGCCGGCGGGGTCGTGCGTCTCGGGGAACGCCGCGACGATGGCCCGTGTGCATCGCTTCCGCAAGATGCTCGGGGGAGCGATGCGGCAGGCGGGTGTGCTCGCGGCGGCGTGCCTCCACGCGCTCGACCACCATCGCGAGCGCCTCCGCGACGATCACGCGAACGCGGCGCGGCTGGCGGCGGGCCTGGGCGCGATCCCGGGCGTCTCGATCCCCATGCCGGTGCCGACGAACATGGTCTTCTTCGAGGTCGAGCGCCGGCTGGGGACGGCGGCGGAGGTGTGCGAGCGGCTCAGGGCGCGGGGCGTGCTCGCGCTGCCCACGGGGCCGCAGCGGGTCCGGGCGGTCTGCCACCTGGACGTAAGCGCCGCGATGATCGAGCGCGCGATCGGGCTGGTGGGCGAGGTGCTCGCGGGTCGGCACGCGATGGCGGGGTGAGGCGGCGGCAGAGGGCCGCCTCGGACGCGCGGTTTTTTTTCTCCTTCGGGTTGCTTTTCGGCGAGCGTGGTGCATTTTTCGTGGGGGACGGGTGCGCGCCGGGACGTCACGATCCAAAGAGGGAGTCATCATGCGTCGGATGAGTATGGCCTTGGCGGTATCGGGCGTGTGCGCCTCGGGCGCGTCGGCGCACCTCTACTTCGAGGACATCGGCGCCTCCGGCTCGCTCTCCACGGGATGGTCCTCGGTCTACCTCGCCAACGAGATCCGCTTCTCGTTCCCGGCGGCCACCGTGGGCGATCAGCAACTTGTCCGCATGGGTGACGCCGGGCAGGTGTTTCGCGCGTACGACCACTTCCCCGGGCTGGACCTGGACCTGGGGCGGGTGATCGTGTACGGCGCGGCCACGGGCTCGGGGACCATCCACGTCTCGGGGAACATCGAGAACGTCGAGACGCTGGCGTCCGTCGCGACGTTCGACTTCACGCTCGACAGCACGACGACGTTCCCGTTCCAGATCGAGTTCCCGCTGGTGCCGATCACGCACCACGTCCGGGTCAACGGCCTGGTGATGCTGAGCGCGCCGGACACGGGCGGAGCCGACCTGGCACGGCTGGACGAGGTCCGGTACTACCTTCGCAACACGGTCCCGACGCCGGGGACGGCGGGCGTGCTCGCGGGCGCGGGCGTGTGGGCGGCACGCCGGCGGCGGCGGGCACGCTGAGTCGGGTCGTCCGTATCAGACGCCGCAAGCGGAGCGATGTCGGACGCGCGATGGGCCGATAATGGGTGCAACCGCGCTCGCGGCGGGCTGTAGAAGCGCTGCCGCGGGTCGCGGTGAAGGAGACGCCCATGCGGATCGCGTGTCTGACGGCGGTGGTGCTGGCGTGTTGTCCGATGGCGCTGGCGCAGAAGGCCGGAGGCAGCGGGGGGGCGGGGGGGGCGGGGGTGATGTCACCCGCGCAGGCGACGGACGGCGCGATCGACCTGCGCCCGAGGCTCGAGACGGGCAAGTCGTTCCGTTTCACGATGCAGCAGACCAGCACGACCCGCAGCGGGGCCGCGAGCAAGGGAGGGGGTGGAGGGCGGCAGCCCAGAGCCGGAACGCCGGACGCGGGCGCGAGCACCAGCGCGATCACGATGGGGCTGGTGATGCGCGTCGTCAAGGGCGGCGGGGACGGGGACTCGACGGTCGAGTTCACGATCGATGAACTCAGGATCTCGACCAAGGGCGGGGACATCGAGATCGACTACGACTCGACCAAGCCCGCCAAGGACGACGACATCGTGGCGATGGCGATGAAGTCGCTGGTGGGGTCGAGTTTCACGGCGATCATCGACCGCACCGGGAACATCAAGAGCGTCGGCGGGGGCGAGGGGCTCGCGGCGATCGGACAACTGGGCGGCGGCGGACTCGCGGTCGGTCTGGGCGGTGCTGGAGGCGGCGCGGGCGGAGGCGGGTTCCTGGGGCCGATCGTGAACACCGGGGCCGGGAGCGGGTTCGCGCGCGTCGGGCAGAGTTGGGAGAACAAGGACGCGATCGGCGGGGGCATGCTCGGCGCGTTCCAGATGGTCACGCGGCACACGCTCACGTCGATGCGCGGGAAGGACGCGATCATCGACTTCAAGGGCCATCTGGACGCGGCAAGCGAAGCGACGGGCGGGGCGGGGGGCGGAGGGGGGGGCGGGGGCGCAGGGGGGGCGCAGGTGCGCGACACGTCGTATCAGGGCCGGTACGAGTGGGACACGGGCGAGGGGATGCTCAAGAAGATGGACTCGACGATGCGGGCGATGTTGGAGACGCAGGGCGAGGAAGGCCGCGAGACGACCACGAGCGAGGTCAAGACAACGATCACGCGCGGGAGTGCGGGCAAGCCGCCTGCGCGAGGGACGACGCCGGGCGGCGCGAGCCCCGGGGGCACGCCGAGGCAGCCGCAGTAGGCATCGCGGCGATCAGTCGAAGAGCCAATCGACGCATCGGAGCGGGTCGTAGCGGTTCAGCAGCACAAAGCCGGCCCATGCCGCGAGGCCGACCAGGAGGACGAGCGCGGCTGGGCGCCACCGCCGCAAGGCCCCGAGGTACGCGACGACGCAGAGAGCGACGAGCGCCGCCGGGAGCATCGCGATCATGGCCACGATCGCGGCGTGGGCCAGCACGCCCACGACCGCGCTGTTGATGCTGCGGGGATCGTCGAGGTAGGGTCGGGGACAATGCCCGAGCGAGATCCTGGCCGCGAGGGTTGTGACAAGAAAGGTCGCGGCCGTGACCAGGGGCCAGGCGGCGGCAACAAGCCCGAGGGCAAGCACCCAGCGCGGGGCTTCGGCGCGGACCGCCCGCGAGTACGTTCGCGCGTCGGCGGGATCGAACGCTCGCCCGCACTCGGGGCAGCGCGACGCCGCGATGGAGCGCAGGTCGTAGCGGCATCCGAAGCAGAACATGCGGGAACTGTACCGCAAGACATGCCCGATGCACCAAGGCGCGGACAACCCTCGCGCGGTGCGCGTCGGCGGCTCGTGGATGCGCGTCTAGTGCCCGTGCGGGCCGACCTGCGCGAGGAGGCGAGGGACGTCGGCGGGGGCGACGTTCTCGTGGAGCGTTTCGTCGATAAGGATGGCGGGCGCGCCGCCACAGGCGCCGAGGCACTCGAGTTCGATGAGGGTGAACTTCCCGTCGTCGGTGGTCTCGCCCACGTCGATGCCCAGCGCGTCCTTGACGGCCTGGGTCAGCGCGGGCTGCCCGCAGAACTCGCACGCGATGGATCGGCAGACGGAGACGAGGTGCGTCCCACGGGGCTTGAGCCAGTATTCCTCGTAGAAACTAGCGGTGTCGAGGACCTCGGCGGGGGCGACGCCCAGGAACGCGGCGATCTCGTCGATCGCCTGGGCCGGGACCCACCCGTACGCGTGCTGGATCATGTGCAGCGCGGGCATGGTGCAGGCCAGGCGCGTCTCGTAGCGCGGGAAGACGCGCTTCGTCAGGTCGTCCTTCATCGCTGGCGTGAGGTACGGCTGCTCGCGGCGGGCGATTCGGGCGGTCGCGGAGTTCTTGGTGATCCAGGCCATGGGTCGAGGTCTCGGAAGGAGGCCAAGCGTAGGACGCGATCGGCGCGAAGCGGACAATCGAGCGAGACGGGCAACCGAGCGAGCGGATCGGCGCGGCTACTTGGGCGGGTCGGCGGGGGCCACGCTCGGCCGCGGGTCGATGATCCACGCGAACCCCGGGCTGAAGCGCACGCCGTCGACCTCGGGGTGCGTCTGCAAGGGGCTCTTGGGTCCGCGGCGGGCGACGCTCCCGCTGTTGCGGCCCGAGACCAGCGGCGCGGTCTCCACGACCTTGGCCCCGGGGATCGGCTTTGTGTCGCCCCAGGTCACGCACTGGACCTTGGTGCCGTCGGGCGCGGTCAGGAGCACGAGGTCCCCCGCGTTCGCGAGCCCCGCGCGCTCCGTGGCCACGCGCATCGTGAAGACGTACGCGTTCGAGAACTTCTCGTGCGGGCCCTCGGGCGCACGAGACGAGTCCCCGACCGGCCCGGACCAGATCGCCCCGTGCCCGTTGAAGACGACGACGACCTGTCCCGGCTTGAGTTCCAGCCGCGGGAAGGCGAAACTCAGCGTGTTGCCCTTGCGCTCAGGGCTGTCGCTGGGGCGGTCGCTGAGGCGGTAGCCCGCGAGTTGGATCGGCTCGTCGTGCGGGTTCACCAACTCGATGAACTCGTCCCCGTTGGCGTCGCGGAGGTCGTCCTTGTTGGCGTCGCCCCAGACGCCGGTGGGCACGGCATACAGGATCTCGGTGATGAGCGGATGGGGAAACTCGACCAGCGCGCTCGACGGCCTCTCGGGCTTCGGGGGGTTGGCCTTGTCGGGCGCGACCTTCGATGGATCGGCCGCGGTGGGCGGCCTGGGTGCGGGACGCTTGGCGGGGGCCTTGTCCGGTGTCGGGGCGGGCGGCTGGGCGACGATCGACACCGAAGCGCATGCCAAGAGCAAGCCTGAAGCGAGCATCACTTGGGCCTCCCTTCGCGGATGACGAACGGCGAGCCCTCGGCGGCGGAGCCCGACTCGACCAGCAGCGAGGTCGTGCCGGGCTTGATGCGAAGGCGCGCGGGGGTGGTCTGCCGGGACGAGGTGCCGGCATCGACGGCGACGGACTCGAACGCGACGCGTGCCGGGCCCAGGCGGACCCTGGAGCCGGGCTGCACGCGCTCGCTGTCGAGGACCCAATCCGGCTGGATCGGGTCGAGTTGGACCATGCGAACGAGTACCGACGACCCCGAGGCGTTGTACACGTCCACGGTATAGGTGCAGCCGGAGGCGAGGAGCACCAAGGCCAGCGCGCCCAGGCGTGCGGCGAGCCTCACTTGGTCGCTCCCTTGGTCGCGGCCTCGACGCGCGGGGCGGACGCACCGGAGCGCGAGACGATCAGCACGGGCGACTTCGGATCGACCGCGACTCGGGTCGGCGTCGCGCCCTCGACGCTCACGACCAGGTCCACCGCGGTCGCGTCATCGAGCGGCATCGCCCGCGACTGCCCGGGCGGGACCAGCGACGAGCGCAGCCACGAGTTGGTGTCCAGCGCGCCGCGGCGGACGATCTTGGCCACCACGGGGTCGGCCGATTGATTCCGAACCTCGAACGTCACGGGGGTGGGCGCGGCCGGGCGTGCGGCGCACCCTGCCATCATCGCAATCCCGATCGCGAGAACGTGCCGGGTCATGCGCACAGGATACCTCGGCGACCCGCGCGCCGCGCAGGGCGGGAGCGCGGGCCCCCGAGCGGGCTGAACGCTCGCGGCATGGCGTGCGGGAAGTGGTCGGCTTGCCGATTCAAGACCGCCGGGTACGCTGCGCTTGCCCCCACGCATCGAACCCGGGAGATCCAACCAATGCGCATCCGTGCTCTCGTCGCGTCCGTCGGCCTGGCGCTGCCCGCCGTCGCCCTCGCCCAGACGCAGTTCCTCCTCGCCGATCGCACGCTCGACTCGATCTGGCTGGTCGATGACCGCAACGGCAACGGCGTGATCGACGAGCCCGGCGAGGTCTCGCTGTGGTTCAGCGCCGCCAATGCCGCGGGCACGATCGGGCTGAACAACCCCAGCGCGCTCGCCTCTCGCTCCAACACGATGCGCGGGCACCTCGCCTACGTCGGCGACCAGGGACTGGAGAAACTCTTCTATCTCCACGACCTCAACCAGGACGGCGACTCGCTCGACATTGGCGAGAGCCTCGTCGCCCTCGAGACCGGCAACGCCGCGGGCATCCGCCTGGCATTCCCCACGGGCATCGCGATCGATGGCGACGACTCGATCTACGTGGCCAACGCCGGGAACGCCCTCGCGCCCGACGCGGTGTACCACATGAAGGACCTCAACGGTGACGGGGACTTCATGGACGCGGGCGAGGTCACGCTGTATGTGGGCGAGCCCGTCTTTGGGGTCGGAAACGGGCCGTACAGCCCGCAGGAACTCCTCATTGCCGGGGGCGACGCCAACGGGCCGGTGTGCTTCCTGCGCAACTCGTCGGCGAACCTGCACGGGGTCTTTCGGTTCCACGACGACAACGGCAACGGCCGCGCCGACGACCCGGGCGAGTTCACCGTGTTCTTCGACGCGACGAACCTCTCGGGCGTCACGGTCTCGGCGGGGTTCGCGGTCGAGCCCGATCCGGCCCGGCCCGGGTCGATCTACTACCACCAACTCGCCACGGGCGCGGTGGACCAGGTCTATCGCCTCACCGATCTGAACAACGACCGGGACGCGAACGACGCGGGCGAGGCCGTGCTCGTGTTCTCGACGGCGGAGACCGGGTTCTCGTCGATCGACGTGGGCACGCTGCCCAGCGGGCAGGTCTTGGTGACCGACAACTCGGGGAAGCGCGTGATCGTGCTGACGGACCTGGACATGGACGGGCTGTTCAACTCGGCCGGCGAGCGCGCGACGTACTTCGCCAACTCCTCGCTGATCGTGGGCGACATCCGGCAGGTCTCGGCGCTCTCGCGGCCGTGCGTGGGCAACTGCGACCGTTCGGGCCTCGTGCCGATCCTGAACGTCAACGACTTCGTGTGCTTCCTGAGCAACTTCGCGGCGGGCAGCATGGCGGCCAACTGCGACAGCAGCACCACGCCGCCGGTGCTGAACGTCAACGACTTCTCGTGCTTCCTCAACGCGTTCGCGGGGGGATGCGGCTGAGCGAGGGTTCGGCGGCCACGATCGTCACGCCGCGCGCGGGCCGGGTGCGAACGGCCGCCCGCATATGTGTCTACCAGGCGTTCTTCGCGTCGGGGAGCGGGACGTGGCCCGGGCCGTCGCAGCGGAAGAAACTGTAGTGGCAGCGGAGTTGTCCAGGATTGTGAATGACATCGTTCACGGGGAAGGTCCCCGTGTCATCGCTCAGGTACGGGAACTCGCAGTGGTCGAAGCGGACGGTGCAGTTCGTCCCCGTGGGCGGAGTGCCAAACTCCAGCATCTTCGGACGCTCGAACTGCCAGCGGCAGTTGCGGAAGACCAGCCCGCCCTGGATCAACCTGATGAGCGCGGCC
>JAEUIZ010000002.1 GCA_016793805.1 Phycisphaerae bacterium | reverse complement strand
GCTCGCGTGCTTCAGCCACTTCCGACGCCTCCGGCTCTGCTACGAACGCTGGGGCACACACTTCCAGGCCCTCCACGACCTCGCCGCCGCCCTGCTCGTCTGCTCACGGATCAAGTCCAGGCAACTGCCGTTCTGAAACAGCCTCTTATGCGCTGGGCTACTTCGGCAGCATCGGCGGCACGACGCATGGCGGTTTCGCGAAGTATGACGGCGAGCGCTGGTCCACCCCCTGGCCCCCGCCGATCTCGATCGGGAGCGGGGCCCGCTGCGCCATCGTCTGGGACGACGGGACGGGCCCGGCGATCTACACGAACCTCCGCCCGCAGATCGGGGGAATCATGCGCAACGGCATCCATCGATGGA
The DNA here is from genome assembly GCA_016793805.1 of Phycisphaerae bacterium. Taxonomy (GTDB): domain Bacteria; phylum Planctomycetota; class Phycisphaerae; order Phycisphaerales; family UBA1924; genus JAEUIZ01. The sequence goes on along the minus strand of JAEUIZ010000002.1, from coordinate 2,601 downwards.
CGGCGGAGGGATGGGAACTGGTGTTCGAGTACCCGTCGAGCACGCAGATCCATGACATGAAGGTCTTCGACGACGGGCGCGGGCCGGCGTTGTATCTGTCGGGCCTGTTCTCGTCTCTGGGCGGGGTGCCGGTTCGGAACATCGCGCGGTGGGACGGGCACACGATCGAGCCGCTGGGCGCGGGGCTGGGGGACCTGACCCGAAAGATGCTGGTGATCGAGACGGCCCGCGGGCGGGCACTCTTTGCCAGGACCGGGACGACGGCCGGCGGGGGCACGGTACAGCGGGCCGCGATCTGGGTGGGGTGCCCGAACTGCTACGCGGACTGCAACCTCGACGGGCAACTCACCGTCGCGGACTTCTCGTGCTTCACGGCGAAGGTCTCGCAGAACGACCCGTACGCGAACTGCACGGTGGACGGGCAGATCGACGTGGCGGACTACATCTGCTTCATCAACAAGTTCGCGGCGGGGTGCCCGTAGCAGGCCCGCGCTTGCGAGCGCGATCGGTCGCCCGGCCCTCGCCTTGGACTCGTCACTCAGAAGCCGACGCCGCGTTCGAGCGTTCGGGCGAGGCGGAGGAGGCGTGGCTCGTCGAAGGGTCGGCCCACGAGTTGGGCGGCCACGGGCAGGCGCGACCCGTCCACGTCGGCCCAGCCGGTGGGGACGCTGATGGCGGGGAGCCCGGCGAGGTTGATGGTGACGGTGTAGGCGTCTTCGAGGTACATGGCGAGGGGGTCGGTGGTCTTCTCACCCAAGCGGAAGGCCGGGCCGGGCGCGGTGGGCATGAGGATCGCGTCGCATCCCCCCGCTCTTCCTGCCCCTCCTGTCCCCCCATGCGCGAAGGCGGCGTCGAAGTCCTGCTTGATGAGGCGGCGGGCCTTCATCGCGGTGTTGTAATACGCGTCGTAATATCCGGCGGAGAGGACGTAGGTGCCGAGCATGATGCGGCGCTGAACCTCGGGCCCGAAGCCCTCGGCGCGGGAGCGCGCGTAGAGGTCGTCGAGCCCCTGGCCCGCTTCGAGGTCGGCGCGGCGGCCGTAGCGCACCCCGTCGAATCGGGCGAGATTCGACGAGGCCTCGGCGAGCGCGACGATGTAATACGCGGCGATCCCGCGGTCGGCGTGGGGGAGGTCGATGTCGATGACGCGGGCGCCGGCGTCGGCGAGGGCGCTGGCGGCGCGCTCGAGCCCGGCGGCGACGGCGGGGTGGTTCGCGGTCGAGCGGGCCTGGCGCGGGATGCCGATCGTTGCGCCCGCGACGGGCGTGTCGAGGCTGGCGAGGGGATCGGGGATGGGCGCGCGGGCGCTGGTGGCGTCGTGCGGGTCTGGGCCGGCGATGACGGCGAGGGCGAGCGCGGCGTCCTCGACGGTGCGGGCGAGGGGGCCGACCTGGTCGAGGCTGGAGGCGTAGGCGACGAGCCCGTAGCGAGACACGCGGCCGTAGGTGGGCTTGAGCCCGACGATCCCGCAGAAGGCGGCGGGCTGGCGGATGGAGCCGCCGGTGTCGGAGCCGAGCGCGAGGGGGACGATGCCCGCGGCGACGGCGGCGGCGGCGCCGGAACTGGACCCGCCGGGAACACGGGCGGGGTCGTGCGGGTTGAGGGTGGGCCCGAAGGCGGAGTTCTCGCCCGAGGAGCCCATCGAGAACTCGTCGAGGTTGGCCTTCCCGAGGACGATGGCGCCGGCGTCGAGGAGGCGCTGGACGGCGGAGGCGGTGTAGGGGGAGCGATAGTCGGCGAGGATGCGGCTGCCGGCGGTGGTGCGGCCGCCATAGGGCTCGGCGAGGCAGAGGTTGTCCTTGATGGCGACGGGGACGCCGGCGAGGGGGCCGACGGGCTCGCCCGCGGCGAGGCGGGCGTCGAGGCGCTTGGCCTGGTCGATGGCGGCATCGGGGAAGAGGTCGAGGAAGGCGTTGAGGTGGCGGGCCGCGTGGGCGCGGTCGAGGGCCTCGCGGGCGAGATCGGCGGCGGAACGGCGGCGAGCGCGGACGTCGGCGGCGAGCGCGCGGGCCGAGGGCGTCACGCCGCGCCTCCGTCGCCGAGCACACGCGGGACCTGGATGAAGGGGGGGAGGGCGCGCGGGGCCATGGCCAGGAGCGCGTCGGTGGGCAGGCACGGCCCGGGCGTGTCGTCGTCGAGGCGGTTGGCGTCGTCGGAGACGCGAGCGAGGGGCTCGACGCCGGTGGTGTCGAGGGCGCGGAGTTGCTGCATGTAGTCGAGGACCGCGGCGAGGTGCGAGCGGGAGCGCTCGAGGTGCTCGTTGGGGAGGGCGAGGCGGGCGAGGCGGGCCACGCGACGGACCTGATCGAGGGTCAGATCGTTCACGGGGGCAGTGTAGTCGGCGGGCGGGCGGTCGCACACAGGCGAGACGCCTGTGCCACCAAGGAGGAGCGCACGCGCGGCATGCTTCGCCGGCCAGGGCGTCCCGACCCCCCTTCCCTCCTCCTCCCTCGTCCCCGGGCGCGTCGTGCGATGAGCCGAGCGATCGCGGCTATGGCGCGGTGCAGCCGGCGGCGAAGCGGTTGAGGAAGCAGACGAAGTCGTTGATGTTCAGGACCGGCGGGGTGGTGGAGGCGTCGCAGTTGGCGTACTGCTCGCCTC
>JAEUIZ010000045.1 GCA_016793805.1 Phycisphaerae bacterium | reverse complement strand
TACACGCGCGCCGCTCCCAGCGGAGCGATCCGGCGTCGTCGCTCGTGCCGACACTGTGGGCGGCGGATCACCACCGTCGAGCGCCCGGTCGAGTGATCGGGTTCTACCGCTAGACCGTTTCGGCCGCATTGCCAACGCAAGCGCGACAACGCGGTGGCATGAGCAGAGGGGTACTGGCGTGCCCCCGGACCCTTCCAGCGACGACGAAGCCCTGCGCGAAGCGGCCACCCAGCCCGCGAAGGTCTCCGTTGACGGGCAGTCGGTCGAGCAACACCCGCTGAAGGACCAGATCGAGGCCGATCGCTACCTCGCGTCCAAGGACGCCGCGAGGAAGCCCGGCCTCGGGATCAAGTTCGCCAAGATCGTCCCCCCCGGCTCCGTCTGATCTCCACCCCCCACGCCATGCTCAAGGCCATCGCCAACCTGCTGAGTCGAAACGGCCGCCCCCCCGCCCCCGCCGAGCGGAGCACGGACGCTCCGCGCGGCGGTCGCCCGCGACGGTTCGTGGTGGCAAAGTTCGACTCGGCGCAGACGACCCCCGACAACCGAAAGCACTGGGCGAACGCGGACGGGCTGTCGCCCAACGCTGCGATCAATCCCGAAGTCCGGCGCATCCTCCGCAACCGCGCCCGGTACGAGGTCGCCAACAACTCCTACGCCAAGGGCATCGCCCTCACGCTCGCCAACGACACCATCGGCACCGGTCCGCGGTTGCAGATGCTCACCGATGACGCCGAGGCCAACGCCCGCATCGAGGACGCGTTCGAGCAGTGGTCCCGGACCGTGGACCTTGCGGGCAAGCTCCGCACGATGCGGCTGGCCCGGGCCGAGAGCGGCGAGGCGTTCGCCCTCTTGGTCAACAACCCCGCGATCACGTCGTGGGGGTCGCCCGTATCGCTGGACCTCAAGCTCATCGAGGCGGATCAGGTCTGCACCCCGCTGCTTCGGCGCGGCCGCACCGACGAGATCGACGGCATCGTGCTCGACCAGTGGGGCAACCCGTCCGCGTACCGGGTGCTGAAGCGGCATCCGGGCGACAGCGGCCTTCTCCGCGCCCCTATCGACGACCTCAACGCCTACGACACGTTCGCCGCGTCGGCCGTCGTTCACTACTTCCGATCCGATCGACCCGGTCAACTCCGCGGCATCCCCGACATCACGCCGGCGCTCCCGCTGTTCGCGCAGCTGCGCCGGTACACGCTCGCGACCATCGCCGCCGCTGAGACGGCCGCCAACTTCGCCGCCGTGATCTACACCGACGCTCCTCCCAACGGCGAGGCCGATCCGCTGGAACCGATGGACGAGGTCGAGCTCGAGCAGCGGCTGGCGACGGTGCTCCCAGGCGGCTGGAAGCTCGGGCAGGTCCACGCCGAGCAACCGACGACAACCTTCGGCGAGTTCAAGCGCGAGATTCTCAACGAGATCGCCCGCTGCCTGAACATGCCGTTCAACGTCGCGGCGGGGAACTCTTCAGGGTACAACTACGCAAGCGGCCGCCTCGACCACCAGGTGTACTTCAAGAGCATCCGCGTCGAGCAGCACCAACTGCAGCTCGCCGTGCTCGACCGCCTCCTCAGGGCCTGGCTCAACGAAGCTGTGCTGGTCGAGGGGCTTCTCCCGCAGTCGATGCGGACGCTCGCAGCCACACTCCCCGAACACGCATGGTTCTGGGATGGCGTCGAGCACGTCGATCCCGCCAAGGAAGCGACCGCACAGGCCACGCGACTGGCCAACCACACCACGACCCTCGCCGCCGAGTACGCCCGCCAGGGACGTGACTGGGAGCAGGAGCTCCGCCAACGCGCCAAGGAGCGGGCGCTCATGGACGAACTCGGACTCACGCCCGCTCCCGCGACCAGCGCGGGCAATCCGCCCGCACCTCAAGAGGACGACACCGATGGCAACGAAGACCCCAATGGCCCCGGCAACCCCCAGCACTCCGAAGCGTCTGTGGCTTGAGGCCGCGGCTGCTCCGGCCGGCACCTCTCCACTCACGCTGACGGGCACGGCGGAGATCACCGCCATCGCCGCCGGCGCTGGCGGAGCCGACGCCGAGAAGGCGCTGCCGCGCTTCAAGATGCTGGCGTACACGGGCGGTGCCATGCGCGTCGCCGGCTGGCGTCACCCGGTCGTGCTCGACCTCGCCGGGCTGTCGGTCCCGTCGCAGAACCGGCCGATCCGTTTCGCTCATGATCCCGCCGCAGGTGTCGGTCACACCGACGCGATCCGGGTCGAGGGCGGGCAGCTCGTGGCCACCGGCGTGATCTCGCGCGACACCGCGACGGCGCGAGAGGTCGTCGCGTCCTCCCGGAACGGGTTCCCTTGGCAGGCGTCGGTGGGCGCCAGCGTCGAGGAGTTCGAGTTCATCCGCGAGTCCCAGAAGGCGATCGTGAACGGTTTGGAGTTCTCCGGCCCCATCAACGTCGTCCGCAAGTCGATCCTCGGCGAGATCAGCTTCGTCGACCTCGGAGCCGACGGGCGCACCAGCGCTTCCATCGCCGCCCATCAGGGCGCGGGCGGTAGTGCCGGTGGCAGCCCGACCGGCGGTGATGCCGATCCCGCAGTCGGGGCGAGCGCTGCCGCGCTCCGCGCCGAGGCACTCGCGGAGACCAGCCGTATCGCGGCGGTGCGGAAGATCTGCGCCGGCAAGTACCTCGACATCGAGGCCCAGGCCATCCGCGACGGCTGGGACGCCACGCGCACGGAGCTCGAAGTGCTCCGCGCCAGCCGGCCCAAGGCTCCGTCCATCCACGCGCCCGACACGAGCATCACCGGCGAGGTCCTGGAGGCCGCGTGCTTCCAGAGCGCCAAGCTCGAAGGACTCGAGAAGGTGTGCTCCGCGCAGGCGCTGGAGGTCGCGGCGAAGCGGTTCCAGAGCGGCCTGGGCCTGCAGGAACTGCTCATCGAGGCCGCGATCGCCAACGGCTACACGGGCCGGACCTTCCGCGACAGCCGCCGCGTGCTCGAGGCCGCCTTCGGGCGCGGCATCGAGGCGGGGATGACCACCATCGACGTGGGCGGCATCCTGTCCAACGTCGCCAACAAGTTCCTGCTGGAGGGCTTCTTCAGCGTCGAGCGGGTGTGGCGGAGCATCTGCGCCGTCCGCAATGTGTCCGACTTCAAGACCGTCACGAGCTACCGCCTGGTCGGCAAGGACCAGTACGAGCAGGTCGCCCCCGGGGGTGAGCTCAAGCACGGCACGCTCGGCGAGGAAACCTACAGCAACAAGGCCGACACCTACGGCCTGATGCTGTCGATCGACCGCCGTGACATCATCAACGACGACCTCGGCGCGATCACCACCGTGCCCCGCAAGCTCGGCCGCGGCTCGGGCCTGAAGATCAACGATGTCTTCTGGACGGCGTTCATGAACAACGCCGCGTTCTTCACCGTCGGCAACAAGAACTTCATCTCAGGCGCGGACACCGCACTGGGCATCGACGGCCTGACCAAGGGCGAGGTCACGTTCATGGACCTCGTGGATTCGGACGGCAAGCCCACGGGCGTCATGCCGTCGATCCTCCTGGTGCCGACGGCGCTTTCGGCGGTGGGCACGCAGCTCTACAAGAGCGTCGAGATGCGCGACACCACGGCGAACACCAAGTTCCCCGTGGCCAACCCGCACCAGGGCAAGTTCCGCATCGAGGTGAGCCGCTACCTCTCCAACGCCCTCTACGTCGGCAACTCGGCCAAGGCGTGGTACCTCCTCGCCGACCCGAGCGACCTGCCCGTGATCGAGACTGCGTTCCTTAACGGACAGGAGGCACCGACCATCGAGACGTCCGACGCGGACTTCAGCCAGCTCGGGGTGCGGATGCGCGGGTACCACGACTTCGGCGTCGCGCTGCAGGACACCCGCGGCGGCGTCAAGAGCAAGGGCGAGGTGTAAAGAGGTATGGGCGAGACACCAATCGGCGGAGGCGCCGGAGAAGAACAGTCCGGGGTCATTCCCGGCGAAGGAGAAGGCGGCATGGCTGCAGGACCTGCGAAGTTCGTTCACGAAGGCGAGGCAATCGACTACACGCCGGGGGCCGACACGCTGGTCGGTGCGGTCGTGGTCCAGGCGGAAATGGTGGGCGTCGCGGTGGCGCCCATCAAGGCGAACCAGCTCGGCTCGCTGGCGGTCTCGGGTGTGTTCGATTTCCCCAAGGCGGGCGGCGCTGGCAGCGCCATCCCCGCGGGCACGAACACGTACTGGGACGCCGGCGCGCAGAACGCCACCAAGAACGCGGCCGCCGGCGCGAACAAGCTGATCGGCAAGGCGGTGAAGACCACCGTCGATGCCGACACCGTTGTCCGCGTCCGGCTGCTGCAGTGAGCCCCACCCTCCACAGGAGCACGACGTGGGCGACCTGCTCGACCGGGGCTCGGCGTTCCTGGATGACCAGCGG
>JAEUIZ010000010.1 GCA_016793805.1 Phycisphaerae bacterium | reverse complement strand
GATCGGGAGGAACGCGAGGCGCCGGAGCGAAGCGTGCATGATGGGCTCCCACGCCGAGCGGAGGACGGGAGCGCGCGGCGAGGATTAGGCTAGGCGACGCGGCGTGGTCGCGCGACCTCGACGCGGACGGCGGAAGGCGAGTCCGGCGAGGAGGAGGGGGAGCGTGGCGGGAGCGGGGACGATGACGATGGGACCGGTGCCGGCGAACGTGATGGGGCCGAGCATGCGAACGATATCCGACTGTCCTGGTGCCACGAGCAGACCGATACCGTTGGTCACTCCTGTGACGGCTTCGAGACGGTGCGTGTTGAAGGAAACCGTGCGTGGCGTGTAACTGGCGGGAGTCCAGACAAGAGTGGCAAGGCTGTCGATGGGATTCGAGGTGTTGATCGGGCTGGTCTGGCCGAGGTAGTAGGGGTTCGCTCGTGCTCCAAAGCCGAGCAGTTCGTCGGGGTTGGCGAACCCCTGGATGGGCGTGAAGAGCGGAGCGGCAACCACGGGGGAGAAGGTTCCGACTGTTCCACCAGTTCCTTTCAGATCGAGACGCGTCGAGCCCCAGCCGAGGACCACGCCTGTGCCCGGCGGACTGAAGTAGTTGATGGTGGAACCGACACCTGGTGCGAAAGAGACCTGCAGGGTGAGCCGGACGGATTCGCTGGGATCGATGAACCCAGGAGAGGCCGAGGACGGCAACCCAGTTGAGCGATCCACCTCCGAGGCGACGAGGGTGTACGTGGCGGATGCGTCGAGAACGAAGGGCTGTGCCGAGGCGTCTTGAGCCGAGATGGCGCAGACGGCGATCAATGGGAGCGTCCGCCAATCGCTATGGGAAGATGCTGTGCTGGGCAAAGGCATCGAGGATGAGAGTGTCATGAGGTGTTCCATTCCCTAGATTGGAGTCGTCATCGTCCGCAACCAAGACTTCCTGCAAAGTGTCCGGTCCGGCTGGATTGCAGGCGTCCGGTGGGCCCTGCGTAAGCAACGACCAGGCCAGATGGAGCGACTGGCACATCGCGAGCCCGGTGCCGGCCCCAAACTCAGCTTTCATGGCATCCAGAAGATGCGCCCATACCCCCGAGAGTAACTGTCCCGGATTGTGGTACTCGTTCGGCGTACAGCGGCAGTCCTCCGGTGTTGGGGATGATGATGTGAGCGGATACTGACAGTCGTCAATCCGAGGGTCGTCGCGCACATTCATGTCAAAGCCAGCTGTGGTGCGATACGCACGTCCCTGAACGAAGTCGTCGTTGCACATCATGGCGAAGGAATCGGAGTAGCCCTCGGCGAACGCATGGCTGCCCCAGGTGCCGCCGAGTTCATACATGAAGTAATGCCCGAACTCGTGGGGAAAGAGGCTGCTGTAGCAGGTGTTCCAGTATGCAGTGCTGCCTGAGCCTAACTGGACACCAAACACGATACTCCGGAAGCCGGCAAGAGATGAATAAAAGTTGGCGTTGGCAATGGAGTCGTCATTGACGAACACCTGCAATCGATCTGGGAACAACTCCACGTCAATCTCCAGCCGCGAGAGGACGTACTCGAAGCAGCGGTTGGCCTGGACGGCGGCGTTGGCCTGGGCCGTCTCGAACTCGCCCTGGTCGCCGAAGTCGAAGTCGGCGGCGCCGGGGCTCGACGTGTTCGACGTTCCGCCGAGGGCGACGGGCGAGGTCGGGGGCGCGCCGTCTCCCTGGCAATCGACGACGAACCACCGGAATCCGCCCCACGCGCTCGTCGGCCCGAGGCGGGTCTCGACGTCCACGCTGCCGGACGCGGGGATGGAGAGCGCGAACTCGCCGCCGGCGTCGGTCTGCGTCTCGGATTCCTCGGTGGTCTCGTTGTCGATCGCGGCGACGCGCAGGTTGGCGATGGGCGTCAGGCCCGGCGGGTTGCTGGGGCGGTGCGGCAGCATGTTCGTCGGCGTGGCGTAGGCCCGGACGGTGCCGGTCACGTCCGAAACCAGGGCCGCATGCGTCGCCTCGGAGACGCGAGGTGCCGACGCGGCGCGCGCGAACTCGTCGCGCACGTCGAGCAAACCGCCATCCGTAGCGTTGATGAAGAAGGAGCGCGGCAGGTCGTCGTGACCTTCCCCATATGTCACCGGCACCCGCCAGGCCCAGGCGTCGGGACGCACCGACTCGCCGACCCTTCCGGCGGGGAGGACGACGAAGGCGGGCTCGCCGGTCACACGCAGGTTCGCGTATCCCGGCTGCGCCAGGGCGAGCGTGGCGGCGCCGGCGGCGGTGACAGCGATGGGCGCGCGCGCCGGGCGGGCCGCGAGACGGGTGGAGACGAGCGCGACGCGACAGGGCTGGGCCCCGCGCCCCATGAGCACGGCGACGCGCACCAGCGAGCCCTCGACCGGAACGCCGTCGATTCGCTGGGTGTAACCGATGACCGTCAGTCGCCCCTCGCGGACGCGCGCCGCCCAGCGGCGGTCGAGCGTGAACTCCCCGACGCCGAGCGCGTCGCGGTGGGCGTCGAGGAAGGCGCTGGCGGCGAGGTCTGGGGTCTCGCCGGGGGTCATGGGGACGCCGAAGAGCAGGCGCGTGCGTGCGTCATGCACGCTGGCCCTGACGCCGGGATACAAGGACTGCAGTTGCATGATCGCTTCGGCGGGGTCGCGCGGCTGGGCCTGGGCGGCGGCCGGGAGCCACGCCGCCACGAGGGCGCCGAGCCTACCTACCCCCCCCCCTAACGCGAATGCCACGAGGTTGCGAGTGGGACATGCGGAACTCCATGCCGACGCGAGGCCAATGTAACAGAATGTGGGAATGTGTCAAGGGTGTTCTGGCGTGCGGTCAGCGAGGGATGGCCGAAGGGCGAGCGGCGGGGTCCGCAACGACGACGAGAAACAAGGGGGCCGACGGCGGAGTCGCGTGACGGCGTGACTAGTACCCGTGCCGACGGAGCGCCGGGCCGAAGGCGCGTTCGAAGGCCTCGTCGAGCCCGGGTCGGATGTCGTCGAGGCTGGCGCCGACGCGGCCCTTGCGCATGAAGAGTTCGCCCTTGCGGAGGTTGGCCTGGCTCCCGCCGAAGAACACGTTCTTCGAGGGGGCCTTGGCCTTCTCGCGGATCTCCATGGCGCGCATGTTGTCGAATGAGGCGGCCCGTGCCGCCGATTCCAGGCGTGACTCGTCGATGGGCTCGCCGAGAAACTCGATCGCGCGGCGGAGCCCGGGGACGGCGTCGGTTCGCATCTCCTCGTACTTCAGCACCAGCCGGGGCGTGGTTGGGTTCTGCGTCCAGGAGTCGTAGAACTGCGTCCAGGTCCCGAAGCCGTTGTGGATCCAGATCGGGTCGCCTCCCTGCTCGATGAAGACATCGGCGAAGCGGTCGGCGTCGAGGCCGCCCGCGTTGGTCTTGGTGCCCAGGACGTGGTGGAAGTCGAGCGAGGAGAGCAGCACGTCCTTGGGATGGCGGAGCATGACGATCGCGCCGGCGGTGCGGTCGATGTGGGCGTGGGACGGGCCGAAGGGGAGATGGGTCTTGACGATCTGTCGGCCGGGTGCGGCGGGGTCGAACTGCCCCTCGACGTGCAGGTCGGGGAAGCGACGGCCGACGTCCTTGGAGGACTCCGGCTTGCCGTGGAAGTAGGCATAGAGGAGCGTGCGCATCCAGGTGTTGCCGGAGCGCGGATAGGAGGCGAGCCAGATGATCGGAGCGGGCATGGGGACCTCGGGAGAAAGCGGGAGAGCGAGGCGATGGGGAGGATCGAGGACGGCGAGAAGGCGATCGTATTCCCCCCCCTCGCCCCCCACCCGCAGCATCTGGGGCGAGCAGAGGGGCGAGATAGATCGCAGGCCGCAACCGCCGCTTGACAAGGCTGGTATATTGCTGTTGCCTCGACCTGTTGTGGCGTCGTGTCTGGACGAACCGCGAAAGGAGAGCAACATGAAGATCGGCACCGGACGGATCGGCGGGATGTGCCTCGTGGCGGTCGCGCTGTGCTCTGGCGGCGGGGGGGGGGTGAGTAGCGCACTGGCGCAGCCGGTGTTGCAGTGGGAGCACCGGTATCCCGGTTCGAGCCCGCCTGCGGGCCTCGCTGATAAGGCGATCGGCGTGTACTCGGACGGGACCAACGTCTACGCCGCGGGCACC
>JAEUIZ010000008.1 GCA_016793805.1 Phycisphaerae bacterium | reverse complement strand
ATCCCCACCACTCGGCGGCCTGCTTCAGGGGTTCGGGGACGCCCGTCGCCTTGGCGCGCTGCCGCGCTGGCGTGTCGGCCGACTCGAACACGAGCAGGCGAGCGATGAACCCGTCGCTGAGGCTGTCGGCGGTGAGGGACTCGAAGAAGTGCTCGGGGACGGTCGTGCCGTAGACGCTAACGCACGGCTGATCGACTACTTTGTTCCGCTTCTTGTCCGCGTAGGCCTTGCCCCGGAAGACCGTGTCGGCGCTGCTGTAGAGCTTCATCAGCGCCGTCAGCACGTTGAACAGGTGCGGGGCCTTCTTCGGATCGCCGATGGTGCGGAGGAAGCGCCCGAACTCGTCGATCTGGAACAGGATCGCCGGCTCAGCCTCCACGGCGGTGACCAGCCCCGCGTCCGACGCCAGGTCCTCGTTCCCCTCGTGCTCGACCATGTCGGCGGCGAAGAGGATGTTCTTGTTCACCTTGCGGGCGTTGTCTTTGCCCGCGCCGGAGGGGGCGACGCCGACGCAGTAGACGTTGGTGCGGTTGCCGCGTTCGTCGCGCACCTTGCGGGCGGCGAGCACGGCCTGGAGGCAGATCGCGGCCGCCAGCGCCAGCACGGGCTGCGGCCGCGTGGCGGTCGCCAGGTTGTGCGCGACCACCTGCTCGATGAAGCCCGGCACGCGGAGCAGGTGATCGGGGAATGGCCCCGGGTCCGGCGGCCTCTCAGAGCGTGGACGCTCGGGCGCTCCGCGCCGTCGCTCTGGGTCGAACCCGGAGAGGTCCACGCCGCTCAAATCCTCGGGCTTCTGAGCATCGCGCAACCAGCCGTGCGGACGATCATGCGGCTTGCTCGCCGCGTCGCTGACCTTGTGCCGCAGTTCCTTCTCCGACCAAGGAGGCTGGCAGCGCGGGTTGTACCGGCCCCACAGCAGCCCGAACGCCGTCTCGGCGTCGAGCCCGAACCCGTGCACCATCGCCGTCGCGGCCGCATAGGTCTGGCTGTGCCCGCCAGACCCCGAGATCGCCGGCGGAATGCGGTCGAGGTACGCCTCGGCCCGGCGTAGCACGGCGTCCGGTGCGGAGAGAGGCTTCGACACTCCGGGCGCGCCTGCCGGTCGCTCCGGCAGCGCATCCCCGTGCCGATGCTTCCTCACCGCCTCGGCGAGCGCCGCAACCGCTGCGCCCAGTGCCTCGGCATCCACGACGCCGGGCTCGCCCTCGAGCGGGTCATACGGCTCCCCGCTGGGGTGGATGCTCGGGCCCACCACCGTTTGCGCCCCGGTGCTGCGCAGCTCGACGATCATCTTCTTGGAGGCCGGGTCCTGGTGCTTGCGGGTCTTCGCGCCCTCGCAGATGTACCACCAGTGAGAGCCCGGCTTCCCGGGTCGACCGCTCACCGCGCCTGTTGGCGGCAAGAACGCCGGCGCGAGCGCCACCGCCTCCTCGCAGTCCAGGTCCACATCCACGAGCCAGCCGCTCGGCTCGCCGAGCAGGACGCCGATGTTCCCGGTGCCGTTAAAGTGCTGAGGGAGGTCGGATTCGGCGAGGCGCAAGTCCGTCCACCCTTTGAGCACAGGCACCTTCGTCCCCGCGGGCACGGGAATCGGCGCGTAGCCTCGCGCGAGGTACCACCGCGCCGCGTCGAGCAGGTTGGACGGTCCGTCGCTCATCGCCTACTCGTCGTCCCCCTTCGTCTTGACGCCGGCACCCATGATCTTGAGCATCTGCGCCGCGTGCTCGCGGTCCTTCTTGCTCGCGCGGTAGTCGAGCAGGCGGTCGAGGTCCACGACGGGCTTCACCGCGTACTCGAAGCTGTGCTCGCTCCCGGCCAGCCCCAGCGCGTGGGCGATCGCCTGGGTGCAGCGGCTGGAGCGGTGCGTCCCCGCCGCCGCGAGCAGCAGCGGGACCTCCGCCCGCGTCTGGCCGTGGTACATCAGCCCGCCGACGCTGCGGGCCAGCAGCAACCCGACGCCCTTGGCGTCGCTCTTGTCGATGGGGGCCGAGGCCACGTGCCGGCCCAGCACGCGGCCGTCCTTGTCCGCCTCTTCGATGGTGATCGTGATCATCGTGTGCTCCTGTTCAGAAGGGGATCTCGTCGTCGGGGATGCCGTATGTGGTGCCGACCGGTTCGGGCGCTCGCTCGGGGAGGCCTTCATCGCCATCGAGCCGCGGCGGCTTATCCCCCAGGCGGTGCGCGACCACTCGCTCGAACTGCTCGCCAGCCTTCTTCTCGACCGTGATGTGCAGCGCCGGCGCGAGCGCCCCGGCCCGCGCGAGCTCGACCGCCTCCTCGGTGCCGCCGGGCACGGGCTCAATGGACCGCGCCCGCCACCATGCCTCGGCCTTCGTCCGCGCGTACCCGGTGTGGTCGAAGCAGACCCACTCGCGGAAGTAGCGGTTGAAGCCGACCCGGTACTCGACCCGCATCGTCAGCGGCGCGGCGGGGTCGCTCCGCTTCATGTGGACGTGGTAGGTCGTCTCGCTGACGTGGTGCTCCTCGCGCATGGTCTGGCCGCTGAGGATGCCCTCGGTGCTCGCCTGCGCCTCGTGCTTCTGCTTGTTGGGCTCGGGGAACTGGTGACCGCATTGCGGGCAGGTCTGGTAGCCCGCCGCGATGAGCGCGTGGCACTGCGGGCATTCCTTCGCCGGCGCCTCGCCCTCGCCACGATCGTCCGTGGTGACGCGGATCGCGTCAACAGGCCCGTGCCGGAGCACGTTGCCGCCAAAGTCGAGCACGAGGCAGTCGGCCTTGCCGGGGTGCAGCCGGAAGCCGCGTCCGACCATCTGATAGTACAGCCCGGGAGACATCGTCGGGCGCACGAGCGCCACGCAGTCGATGTGCGGCGCGTCGAAGCCGGTGGTGAGGACGTTGACGTTGCACAGGTACTTCAGCGCGCCGCAGCGGAACCGGTCGAGGATGCCGCTCCGCACGCCCGCGGGTGTGTCGCCGGACACGAACCCGCACTCGACGCCGTGCTTGGACTTCAGCACCTCCACGATGTGCTGCCCGTGGCGGATGCCCGACGAGAAGATCAGCGTGGCGGTGCGGTCCCTCGTGTGCTCGACGAGCTCGGCGCACGCGCCCTCGACCAGGGCGTCCTTGTCCATCAGGTCCTCGACCTCGCTGGCGACGAACTCGCCGGCGCGAACGTGCAGGTCGTCGGTGCTGACCTTCTGAAGACCCGCCTTGGTCCGCAGCGGGGAGAGGAAGCCCTGCACGATCAGTTCACGGACGCCAACTTCGAAGCAGACGTGGTTGAGGATGTTGCCCGGCTCGCAGATCGGGCCGGACTTCATGCGGAACGGCGTCGCGGTCAACCCGATGACCCGCACCAGCGGGTTCACGACCTTTGCGTCGGCGATGAACTGGCGGTACATCCCCTCGCCGTCGGGCGGGATCAGATGCGCCTCATCCACAATGAGCAGGTCCACGGGGCCCAGATCGCACGCCCGCTGGTAGATGGACTGGATGCCCGCGATAGTGACGGCGTACCCGAGGTCCTTGCGCTTCAGCCCCGCCGAGTAGATGCCCACGGGTACGTCGGGCGCGATGTGCCGGAGCTTGTCGGCGGCCTGCTCGAGGAGCTCCTTGACGTGGGCCAGGATGACGACGCGCCCGTTCCACGGCCCGACCGCGTCGCGGCAGATCGTGGCGATGATCGGCGTCTTGCCCCCGCCGGTCGGGATGACCACGCAAGGGTTGTCGTTGCGCGAGCGCAGGTGCTCGTACACCGCGGCGACGGCTTCGGATTGGTAGGGTCGGAGGTTCATTGCTTGAGAGATTCCTCTCGACGACGCAGAAACCGGCCTGCGGCTTGGGCGAGCACCTCTCCGTTGGTGTCGTTCGGTTCCGAGTGGCTCAGGATCTCGGCGGCGATGAGCACCTCCGACAGCCCAATCTGTCCCAGCAGGCAGCCAAGAGATGTCGCCACACTGCTACTGAGTTCGCTGCTCGCCTCATAGGGCATCTGGATCGAGCCGGTCGTGATGCTCGCGCCGTCCGACCACTCAATGGCGACTCGGTGCCAACGTCCGGGGCTCTGGTTCACGGGTTGGTTCCTTGCGTTGTGATCTGGGTCAGTTCCACCAGCACCTTGCCGCCTGGCGTGACCGGGCCGCGCTCGACTTCCAGTCGATCGATCTGCGAGTCGTCGCGGTACGCCCCGCCCTTGGCCAGCGCGTCAAGCAGCGCCTTCTGCACGTTGTCCAGGTCGCGCCGGCGGTGATCGGGCGGGCAGACGGTGACGCGCACCGCCAGCCGCCCGTCCATCCGCTCGACCTTCATCGCCGCGAGGGCGGCGCACACGTCCGTGCGGTAGCGCCGTCCCTCGCGGCTGATGACGGTCCTCGGTCCTACGCGCCGCCAGATGTGGTTCACACTGGGCGGGTACGGGAGCTCGAGGACGCGACCGGATGGGCTTATCGCTTCCAGGGCGGCGTGCTCCCCGGACCGACGCCCGCGGGCACGCGAGCGCCGGCTGCGCCGCCGGCCCCGTTCCCGCCCTTCTTGGCGTAGCCCTTGATGACGTTGGTGAACTCGCCGTTATCGTCGCGCTTCTTCAGCCCGACGTTGATCTCCAGCGGGATGTTGTGGAGCTCGACCGAGTCCTTCGGGGCCATGACCCCGACGGCGCGGCAGATCGCGGAGAGCTCGCCCCGCGCGATCTTCACCGTCATCTCGCTCTTGTTCTCCAGGTTGAGCCGCGCCCACACGAGGCGTCCCTTGTGCTCGCCGTCGATCACCTGGAAGGTCAGCTGCAGGTACTTCCCGCCGCCCGCCTTCGTCGGCTTCATCTCCGTCTCGGTGATGACGGCGATGTACTTGCCCGCGGGGATCGGATCGAGGGCGACGGAGGGGTCCACGTTGTTCGCGTCGAAGTTGCTCAGATTCGCCATTGGTCAGAGTCCTTTCAGTTGGTGGCGGCCGCGCCCTCGCTGGGCGCGGCGTCGGTGTTCTGAGTGACGGGGGTGGTGGGGCTGCTCTCGCCGCGCGAGGCGGCGACGTGCTCCGCGAAGACGCGGTAGTCGAGGGGCAGCTCTTCGGGGAGGTTCAGGCGGTTCTTGGCGACGTGCGCCGGACGCTCGACGGTGCGGATGATCCGCTCCCCGGTGCCGACGCCGTTGTGCTTGGCCTTGTTGAACGCTTCGTCCACCTTGACGGTGAGAACCTTGTACGTGGCGAAGAGCACCTCGTCGGCCCACTCCTGCACGAGCGCCGAAGCGAGCTTGTGCAGACGCGGCGAGTAGCGGTCGTAGGGAACGGTCTCGGGGTTCTCGAACTTCTCGATCTTCGCGTGGGCGATGACGATGACGGTCATGCCGCGATCGCTGCGGAGCGCATCCAGCGCGCCGAGCACGGTCCGCCACTTCTCGATGGCGAAGGCATAACCCTTCGCGTACCCGATCTTTTCGATGTTCGCGGTCTGCTCATCCTCGCAGACCTCGTTCCAGATCAACCGTTCGAGCCAGTCGAGCGAGTCGATGACGACGGTCCTGTACGCGTGCTCACCGGAGTACAGCGATTCCAGCGCCGCCATTACGTCGCCGAGCGACTTGGCCAGCGGGAACGACTCACACGCGATGTCGCCCAGGCCATCCTCGGTCGGGATGAAGATGGGGTTCTCCGCCATCGCGCCAAACGTGCTCTTGCCGATGCCGTGCGTGCCGTACAGCATCACGCGGCGGGGCTTGGGCTTGCGGCCCTTGGTGATCTGATTCATCAGGCTGGTTGCGGTCATGGGTTCTCCAGTGGGGTCGAGGTCGTGAGGAAAGATGTCGCGGACGAAGTCGCCCTGGCCAAGGCGGACGAGGGGCAGGCTGGTGATCACGCGACGGCCGCCGCGACGGGCTCGCGCGAGTCGCGGCGAACCGTGAAGGCCTCGCGCCCGAACTCGTGCGTCAGCAGGGCCGTGCAGATCTGCACCACGTTCTCGGTGACGATGCCGCCGCCGGCGACGCGGATCTCCGCGCGGACCGGATCAACGGCGAACGTGACCTCCGTGCGAACCTTTGCTTCGCCGTGCAGGCCCTCGGCCGCGAGCAGCGACAGACGCAGGGTTCCCTCGGCCTCGGCGAGGTCGACATCGGCGGTGAACTGGAAGCGGAACTCGGTGTCTCGCATGGCGACGCACTCCGGTGGTGGATGGCGATCGGTTGGAACCGCCGGTTGGCGGAGCGCCCGGCCGTGGGGGACAGGCCGGGCGCTCCGCGCCGGTGGTTCCGCGGCGTGCCCGCGTGGGGCGTCTGGTCGTTCCCTATGCGGCGGATTCGCCGTCTGCCCGCTTCTGCGTGAAGCGCTCGCGGATCGCGGCGAGCTTGGCCAGGATCTGGCGGCGGGACACGCGGCGCTTCCGGGCAGCGCCCGCAACGCCGCGGTCGATCACATCACGCATGAACTGCAACTCGCGCTGCGTGAGGCGCGACGTCACGCGAGCAACGGCCTCGCGGAGATCAAGGTCCGCCAGAGTGTCACGCGCCTCACGGCCCAGCCGCCGGTTCGCGTCCGCCGTGCCGATGAGGTCCGCCAGCGCGGAGAACTCACCCTCGCCGCAGTTGACGAGGGTGCTGTCGAGCGAAGTGTCCGGCACGCCGGTGAAGCGCATTTCCGCGCGGCGCCGGCGCACCTCCATGTCCATCCAGCTGCGGACGGCGGTGACGATGAACGCCTCGATGTTTCCGCGCGCGGGGTTGAAGAGCCGGGAAGCCGTCCACAGGTACAAGAGCATGCCCTGCTTCAGGTCGTCCTCGTCGGACCGGCTGAAGCCGGGACGCCTGGAGAGCTGCTGGGCCTTGCGGCGGATCAGGTTGGCGGCGAATGGATGGCTGACGATGTCGGTTCGGCTGGTCATTGGACCTCCGAGGCCGGAGGTCTGCTCGCCAACCAGTCACAGAACCGCACTCGAAGAGCTGTGCCGCGACAACACGCCGCGAGGGATGCACAGGTGCGCCCGTGACTGGCCGGTTATGAGCCGACCGGCCTCGGACGCAGGCCCGGGTGTCGCGGATTCGAGGCTTCGGAATCCTGGATCGGGTGGCCAGAACGCCCGCGCAACCCCATGCCGCACAGTCAGTTGCGCGTCTTGATTACTTTCGCACCTCTGTCGCGGCGTTGCGACGCGACAGTGCGGACGACCGACTCGCTGTCCTCCGCGTTCATGACGGCCTTCGCCCCTCCGGCGCGAGCGACCGCCCGTTGGATCATGTCCTTGGTGATCGGCGTGCCCCGTTCGGTCGTCAGGGCTCGGGCTGCTTCGCGCATGGACCCGTGCTGCCGGTACGCCGCCAAGAGGTTGCTGTCCGCGAGGTGGGAACTCAGTTCCGCCTTCAACTGGCGGCGCACGATCAGCTTCTTGCCCCTGGGGTCGATCGGGATCGCGTGCATCTGAGACTGCAGATCATCCGCGCGGCTCACCAACTCATGGAGCAGAAGAGCGTTCACCTGAAGAGTTGAACCGTCGTGCGACAGCACGCGAGACAGGGCGATACACGCTGGCGTGCGCCCCGGCCAGATGGACGCTGGTGGTTCCCCGCCCGCGAACAACACAATCGGCCTTCCGGTCTGGCCGATGTGGGCGGCAATGCTTGCGCCGTCCGCAGCATCCGGCGTTCGGAGTAACAGCATCTCGCGCGAGGTCGGACCCATCCTGCTTGTGCCGAGTCGCCACAGGCGCCCTGGTGACACCGGCTTGACGCTGCCCGTGAGCGAGAGCGCCGCGGCGATCCGCGACGCGACGGTGTCGAGGTCCACGGTCCATTGCCGGAGGTGCTCGAGGTCGACCTCGATTCTCACCGCCTCCGGGCACGGGATGAAGAAGCGGCGCGGGTTGGAGTCGGGCAGTTCCAACACCTCCTCGACATGGCCATCCTGGCACGAGGGGCACGCGATCGCCGCTGCTGCGGTCGTCTCCTTGAGCACCCCGGACTCGAGCAGCCAGTTGCGGTCTGCCGCCGGCCACGACGCGAGTTCGGACGCCGAGAACAGCGGGTCGGTCGTGTCGAAGCATGCCCACAGAATGGATAGCGTGTGGTTCACTGGGTCACCCCCCAGAGACGGAGACAACGCTCCCCGATGGCACGCTGCGCATCGGGGCGGCTCTTCAGATCGCACGAGTTCGGACAGCTCACGCTGAAGCTGACGCTCCGCGCCCGCGCATTGCCCGCGAACACGAGCTGGAAGGACATCTGCTTCACGCGCAGGCGGTCGAGCGGGAGCCGGGACGTGTTGAGGTACTCCTGGATCGCCCGGTCGAGCCCGCCGCCGCCGCGGCGATCGATGCCCAGCTCGACATACTCCGCCTGACGGTCCACGATCTGGAGCCGCGCGCGCGTGATCTTGACTTCGGCGATGCGGTCCGCGGGCTCGGTGGGCAACGCCCGGTTGGGCTTGAGGAGGTGATCCAGCGTGTACGCGGGACGCAGCGGATCAGCGGGGCCGACGTCGAGGCCCATGACCGCCTTGCAGAACGCCTTCTGGAGCGGCTCGTACACGGCCTTGCCGCCGGGCGCGAACATCTCCAGGGAGCCGTCCGAGGGGTTGAACACGAAGACGTTGTCGAATGCGCGGCGCTCCTCGCGACGAACGACCTGACCGTCGGCCTCGAACACCGCCGGCGCGTCGGGGTAGTCCTCCAGGTAGGCGAAGAAGTAGTCGCTCCCATTTGTGCGCTGGTAGTGCTCGACGACGCAAAATCGACCACGCATCTGCGTGCTCCAGTAGAAGCCGGTCAGCGCCTCCTGCAGCGCGGCCCTGTGCGCGGCTGTCACCGTGATCGCCTGCTTCGGGAGTGTGTTGCGCTTGATCCAGTAGCGGCCGGACGACAGGGCGTCCGCTCGGGCGAAGTGCGCGGCCCAATTGAAGGCGGTGCGAACGTTCAGGTAGGTCCACATCGCCCTGTCAGCCTTGCCGGGGTACGCATGGCACTCCGGGAGCCGCTCGGGAGCGCTGCGCTGGATCTCCTCAACCAGCACCTTGACGCCACGATCATCCGCGAGCTCGTTGATGTCCTGGAGCACGACCTGCACGGCTTCGCGCTTGTCGTCGGGCATCTTCTGCCACGCGGCAAACACGGTCGTCATGTCCGTATCGCCGAGGCCCTGCCACGTCACCCCCTCGAGCCCGCCGTGCAGGTCGAAGAAGGGGCGCAGCAGGTCGTTGCGAATGTGTTTGAGGATTTTCCGAGGATCGAACGGTTTGCTCATGGGATCGTCTCCGACGGGGTTGGGTGGGCCAATTGCAGTGTGTATAACACACTAAACGATGAACCGAAAAAAGAGAGCCGGGTCAGAACAACCTCGGCTCAGACTTGCGCTGCAACAGATCGAGCGCCTCGAGGCGGTACATCATCGCCTCCGCCGACACCTTGAACTTCACGGCGACGGGACGGGCGATGTGTTCGAGCATGGCGTTGTCGATGGACTTCGGGTCCATCGACAAGCCACCCCGATGAAGAACCTCGGCGGCGAGGATCTTCTGCTGCCTCGGGCGCAAGGAATCGAGCGTCACCGCGTCCAGGCCGTGGACTTCGCGCCAGCAGGCAAGAACAAGCTTCGCGGGCATCAACAGGTACGCCGCGAACTTGTTCGCCTGAATCTCGACCGCGGCTTTGGACCCGTCCCGGCACACATACGTCGGCCGCGCCTCCGCGGCGCCGGTGTGCAGCATGCCCTGCGTCGTGTCAGGGGTGTACAGATGGCGATGCAACCACCAGTGCCCGATTTCGTGGGCGAGCGTGTAGTGGTACCGGCCCTCTTTGCGCCTGTTTGCCTGAGTATCGAGGCTCTGGTCGATGCCGATCTTCTTCTCGGGAATCCAGATCGCACCGTTGACATCGGGGTCGCCGAACAGGGCCTGGAGGTCCATCATCTCGACGGTCAGGCCGAGGAAGACCTCGGCGATGTCGTCCACCGGAATCCCGGGCGCGAGCGGTTCCCCGCTCTGCTGGGCGTACTGCGCGAGCAGCACATCGGCGTGTTCCTCGATGTGCTTGTCGGGCAGAAACTTGGGCTCGTTGGGTTGCTTGGTCGCGGTCAGGGACCTCATGCGGGTTCAGTCCTTTTTGGGCTTCTTGCTCATGTCCTCGGCCATTTTGGTCAGTTGCTCGATTTGCTGGGGCGTCAGGCCCTTGGCGTGACGGAGGAAGGACGCCATCTCGATCGGCCGCTTCTCGATCAATCCGGCGACCTCCTCAGCCATCCGGCCGGCCGCGGCGATCAGCTCGTCCGCGTCGGCTTCGAGCACCTCCGCCATCTTGCGGATACGGTCCGCCGGGGGCGGCGCGAAGTTCCCCTGCTCGATCTGCGAAACGTAGGTCGGGCTCAGGCCGACCCGATCGGCGAACTTGCGCAGCGTGAGCTTCTTCTCCGTCCGCTTCTCGCGGATCAGCTCACCGAAGTGCTTTTTCTTGGGTGACATGGTTTCCAACTCCGCGAGCGTACCCACGCCCGATGCATCTGTCCAGTGTTTACTACACACCACATCTCAACCGACAGGTTTCCCACCATCTTGCTGCTCGGCCCGAATCTGCTCGTACACCTGCCGGCGCAGGTGCTCCTCCACGAGCCGCTGGAAGTTGGGCTCGTTCATGAACCGGGCGAAGATCTCCTCGTTCTGCTCCATGCGATCGATAAACAGGCCTTCGAGAGCCTTGCCGAACACGTACTTGAAGTTCTCGATCGAGTTGGCCGACGCGGCCTGGCGAAGCGCCTCGTTGGCGACCGCGTCCTCCCGAACCGAATCCAGAAAGAGCTGATCGGCCGGCTTGAAGTCGGTGCCGAACCGTTCGTTGAGGATGTCGATCAACTGGGAGAGCTCGACCTCTTCGTCGCCGACCATGCCGGTGCCGACGGCGGTCGGCCCCTTGAGTTCGCCGCCGACGCCTGGCTCCAAGACGATGGAGCCCTCGCTGATCTTCTGGAGCCGGTAGTATTTGAGCGCGACCTCGTCGTCGAAGTTGTACTGCGGGCCGACTGCGCGACGTGGCAGCTTCGCGGCCAGGAATCGCGTGAATGTGTAGAGCTTCTCCAGGTCGCTGTCGCCGAACGGAATGATCTGCGACAGGAATGCGTACAGGCCGCGGAACGCGAACAGCAGCCCGCGGAACTCTTCCTGTGCTTCCTCCTTCGCCTTCAGCCATTCCTTTTCGGGCATGGTCGCGCGGACGTCGTCGCGCAGGGCTTTGAAGCGCTCAACGGCCGGATCGAGAATCGCGTTCATCTTCGCGTGGTCGGCGGGGGACTGGTTGGCCTTCCCTCGGAAGAACACGGCGCAGAACTGTTCAACCTCCTCGGCGCGGTAGACGCCGAACGCGGCAAGCCGCGCCTGCAACGTGTAGAGCTGCTGCGGATCGGACCGCTCCCCGACGATCGGCTGCTCGTAGTACGGCTTGAACGCCTCGAGGATCTCCGTGCGCTCGTTGTAGAAGTCCAGCACAAACGTGTCGTCCTTGCCGGCGTGCGTGCGGTTCAGCCGCGACAACGTCTGCACGGCCTGGATGCCCGCCAGCCGCTTGTCCACGTACATGGTGTGAAGCAGAGGCTGGTCGAATCCCGTCTGGTACTTTTCCGCAACCAGCAGGATTTGGAACTCCTCGGTGGCGAACTTCTCCGGCAGTTCCTTGCCGTCGATCCCCGCGTTCATGCCGCCTTCGGTGTAGTGCTTGTTCGGGTCGAGGTCGTCCACCACGGTGCCCGAGAACGCGACCAGTGTCTTGACGTCGGTGTAGCCGTTGTCCTTGATGTACTTGTCAAAGGCCTGTTTGTACCGCACCGCATGCATCCGGCTCGCCGTCACGACCATCGCCTTCGCTTTGCCGCCGATCTTGTGCCGGGTGGACGCACGGAAGTGCTCGACCATGATCTCGGTCTTCTGCTCCAGGTTGTGGGGGTGTAGCGTCATGAAGCGGGCCAGCGCCTTCGCGGCCTTGCGCTTCGACACGTTGGGATCGTCCTCGATCGACTTGATGAGGCCGAAGTACGTCTTGTACGTCGTGTAGTTCCGGAGCACGTCGAGGATGAAGCCCTCCTCGATCGCCTGCCGCATGCTGTATAGGTGGAATGGCGCCGGTCGACCGTCGGTGCCCATTCGCCCGAACACCTCCAGCGTCTTGTACTTCGGCGTGGCGGTGAACGCGAAGAATGAAATGTTGGGCTGGCGGCCCCGCTTCAGCATCGTGCGGAGGATCTCCTCCTCCGCGTCGGCTCCCTCCTCACCCTCCTTGATGCCCTGCGCCTCGGCCTGCTTTCTGGCCTCCTGCCTGATGTGATCGGCCGCGAGGACGCCCTTAAGCTCGGTCGCCGTCTCTCCCGATTGGCTGCTGTGCGCCTCATCCACGATGACGGCGTATCGGCGATCCGGCAACCCCGCAACCTTCTCGGTCACGAACGGGAACTTCTGAAGTGTCGTGATGATGATCGGCACGCCGGTCTTGATTGCCTCCGCCAGCTGCGTGGAGTTCTCGTCGATTTTCTGCACCACGCCGTGTTTGTGCTCGAACTGGTAGATGGTGTCCTGGAGCTGCTGGTCCAGAACGACGCGGTCGGTAACGACGATGACGGAATCGAACACACGCCGGTCGTTGTCGTCGTGAAGGCTGGCCAGCCGATGGGCCAACCACCCGATGGAATTACTCTTCCCGCTGCCAGCCGAGTGCTGGACCAGATAGTTGTGACCAGCGCCGAGCGCCTTGGCATCGGCCTCCATGCGCCGCACGACATCCAGCTGGTGGTAGCGCGGAAAGATCATCGTCTCCTTTCGCACCTTCCGCCCTGCTGTCCCCGACGTGAATCGCTTCTCTTCCACCTGCAGGTGGAGGAAGCGGGCGATGATGTCGAGCAGGGAATCCCGCTGCCAGGTCTGTTCCCACAGGTACGAGGTGCGGTGTCCGGCGGGGTTTTCAGGGTTTCCCGCGCCTGTGCCGTTGCCCTTGTTGAATGGCAGGAAGAAGGTCTCCTTCCCCCGCAGGCGCGTCGTCATCCACACCACGTCGGGATCGACCGCGAAGTGAACCAGGGCCCGCTGCTTGAACGCGAAGAGCAGCTCTCGCTCGTCCCGATCCAGCCGGTACTGGGTCTTCGCGTGCTCCGCCGTCTGCCCGCTCATTTGGTTCTTGAGCTCAGCGGTGACGATGGGCATGCCGTTGAGCGCGAGGACCACATCGATGCTCTTCTCGCAGGTGCCGGAGTAGTAGACCTGACGCGTGACCGTCAGGACGTTCATCGCGTATAGACGCAGGGTTTCGGGGTTCAGTCCGCTGGACGGCTTGAAGAACGCCACATCGATCTGCCGCCCGTAGCATTTGAACCCGTGCCGAATGATCTCAAGGGAACCCCGATCGCTCCCCGCGATCGCCTTGCAGAGCGCGTCGATAAGGACGTCGCCGGTGGATGCGCCGTGCAGCTTCTCCAGCGCGGCCCATGCCTGCGGTTGCGTGGCCTTCACGAACCCAACAAACACGCCGGGGAACAGCCCGCGGGCGCGGTCGTACCCATTCGGTGCGGCCGCGGCGTTATAGTCACGGTTGTCGCCCTTGGCGTAGCCATTGGCGAGCAGGTGGTCCTCGATGGCGGCCTCGAAGGCCTTCTCTTTGTAATCAGCGGGCATGCACGTTCTCCATCAAGGCACGTCAGTCACAGCCACCAGAGCTTCTTCAACTTCCCGAGCAGATCCGTCTGCCGGGCTTCGAGCACCTCCGGTGTCCACTCCTCTTCGTGGATCACCTGGCTGGTCAGCGCGAACGGCGACGCCTTGCCGCCGGTGGTGAAGTACTTGGTCTTCTTCTTCTCGAAGTCGTAGTTCCGTGCCGAGCTGTTCTTCTTGCGCGACAACAGGACCAGGTTGCCCAAGCGGTGGACCCAGGCCTCGCGCTCCTCGTCATCGGGGAAGTTCATCGCCCAGTCGCTGTCCTCCTCAGGGGACTGCGGTAGGACGTGCTCGATCGAGATGATCTTGTGGTCGTAGGAGGCCTCGCCTTCGGAGAGCAGGGCATCCAATCGCAGAAGCACGTAGTTCGGGACGCTCTTCAGGGTGTAGATCGGGCCGTCGAGCGCCGCGACCGTGCGCTTCCGTTCGTCCTCCGTCAACAACAACGGTGAATCAGCCGCATAGGGGTCCTTGTCGGCCATCCATGTCAGGAGCTTGCCATACCGCTCGATGCGCTTGGTGATGTCCACGCGTAGGACCATCATCGCCGCCGCCAGACGTTCCAGGTGCGTGAAGAACTTCAGCAACGCGGCGGGCTCGTCGTGGTGATCGGTGAGGTACCGAATCGCCGGCGGCATCCAGTCGAAGTTGTCGATTTGGTTGAGCCACCCGAACAGGCCGTTGATCTCCTCCGCCTTGCTGGTGCTCTCGTAGTTCGCCCGCTTGATCTCCGCGAATGACTGGGAGAAGGGGATGATGACCTCGTCGATGAGGGCTTTCGCCTTGTGCGCCGGCAGCACGAACTCCCGGAACTCCTTGAGCACGGTCTCCCGCATCTTCTGCTTTCGGTAGATCATGCGGATGTGCGCAAACAGCTCCTTGAAGTCCTCGACGCCGAGATCGTTCTCGGCGTCTTCCCACTTCTCGGAATACTCCTCGCTCTCGGCTTCGGGGACGTTGCCGATGATCTCGGCCTTCAGGATGTCGGTGTGCGACAGATCGAGGCCGCGGTTGTTGAGGATGGAGAAGATGCGGTAGGCGGAATCCAGATCGGGCGACGACACGACGACGAGCACGCAGCGCGTGAGCAGGAACATCGCCAGGCGCTGGCGCGTGGCATCCGGCAGCTGCTTGACCTTCGCGAGCAGGAGCACGCCGTTGCCCCATGTGTTCAGTTGGCTCGTGCTCTCCAGCTGCTTCGGATCTACTTTGGCGAGGCGGACGAGGCCACCGTTCTGCTGCACATACTTCTGGAAGAACTCCCGGTCCCGATCGCGGACCAGCAACCGATACCGATCGCTGGTCCCGAGCATTCTGTTCCCCTTCGCGTAGAGGAACTGGGTCAGGTCGTCCGCGGCTGATTTGTCCTCAATTGCCTCGCGCAGCGCCGCCATCAGGATGGTGAGGGTGGTGAGGCGTTGCTGCCCGTCCACGACCTTTGAGTCCACGGTGCCGTCGGGCTTGATCAGCACGATGCAGCCAAGGAAGTAGGGTGCCACCTCCTCGATCGGATCATCACCGTTGCCGAGCGTGGCGAGCAGGTCGCTCAACAACTCGCTGGCGTGCTCAATCGTCCATGAGTACGGCCGCTGGTAGTGCGGGATCTCGAAGGCGAAATCATCGCTGAAGACCTTGTTGATCGTGTACTCGCTGCCGTGAATCTTCATCGCTGACATTGGGAGCCCTCACTCGTCGCGCCCCGCCGACCACGAGAGACACAGGGAATGGGCGACCGGCGCGAACTCGTCCTTCACCAGCGGTACCCGCTGCTCATGCAGGCGTGCCAGGTCGGGACACGAGTTCCAAACTTCTCTATAGAACGTCTTGAACACCATCTTCACGAACGTCGTGAACGACATCGGTCGGTCGACGTGGATGCGTGTGTCGTCAAACTGCGTGTGAAGGTGGACTTCCGGATGCTCCTCGCTCGCCCGATCCGGATCAAAGTCGAACCGCATCGGCGACCGCAGATACAGTTCGCAGAGCGGTGACGCCTTTGCCGGCGATTCCATGCAGAGCGCGACGGCGGCACACAGGTCGCCAAGATCGTCCACAGGCTCTTGGATGGCGATGGGCGCCGGCCAATAGAGCAGACTGTGCGCCACCACATTCGTGCCGTCACAGTCGTAGCTGGCTTGCAGGACCGAATAGTCAGTGAGAAGGCAGGTAAATGCTCCCTCCCGGATCAGGGATAGATACTGCTCCAAGGAACCGAACGCGAGCGCGCGAGCGGCACTGGTGCCGGCCGTCGGCCACGCCACGCGATGAAACGCCCCCTCCTGCCGTTCACAGGGAGAATTGTCGAACGTCACCAATCCCAGGCTCCGCAAGTCCTGGCAGGTGCTTGCAATCATGGTGGCGACCTGGCGGGAGTTCACGCTTTACCTCCCTTGTCCTGCATCGCCTTCAGGATTTCCTTGAGTTGCGGCATCGCATCCGGAGAGATCACACCGCGCTTCACGAGGTCGAGAACCTCCTCCAGACTCTTCTCCGCCTTGCGGATCTGACTCTTCTCTTCAGCGGTGCGGTCGCGGTTGATACGACGCATCGCCGCCAGTTGCTCCTGAGTCGGGATGCGAAACGCCAGCTTGTAGCCGGAGTTCACAACCGCGTCGATCTCCTTCTGCAGCGTCGCCATGCTGAGGCCCGTGCCGCAGAGCCGTACCCAGGCACGCGACCTGGTGATTGCTGTGAACAGGATGTTTCGCAGCCGAATCAGTTCGTGTCCGACCACGCAGAAGTCTGAATTGGCGATGTAGACCATCGGCGCCTCGTTGCCTTTCGCGCGGTAGATGCCGGACACCGTGACGATCCCCGACTGAGAGAACTGATCGCGGTCGTTCGTTACGCCGGCCAGCGATGACGGGATGTTCCGGCTGTCGAGGTGCCGGCGAAGGGAGTAGTACTCGTCACGTTGAGTGATCGGCTCCGGCAGGACGATCAGAATGTCATCTGCGTCGAGCTCGTCGTCCTTGAGGTTCTTCGCCACCTGGTCCGCGATCCAGGCGTACTGCTCCTCCTTCGTGTTGAAGCCCTGCGATTGCACCGCGTCTGCGGGTGTCAGCAGCGCTTCGAAGAATGTGGGGTATGACCGCGGGCCGCGCGCCAACAGAACGTCCTGCCCGTAGTCCAACGGCCCCTTCTCGACCATGTACCCAATGTCCAGCCAAAGGCTGGGTTCATCAAAGTGCTGCACCATTCCGCGTTCGCGGGACAGCCCGAAGCCCAGCGCGTGGGCAAGCGTCAGGGCCCACGGCGTATTCCGGTAGCACACGGGCAGGATGATGTCCTGCTGGGGAGCGCCGGGCGTGTTCGTGAGCTGGACGTCACGGCCGAACAGCTCTGCCGTCGATGCCATACCCGCATCAGACAAATTCTGGAGCTCGTCGTAGGCCCAGACGATTCGCTTCGGGGGCTTGGTGATGGCGTCGATAATGCGGAAGAAGGATCGGGGCAGGTCCTGCGCCTCGTCGATGAGGACCGCGTCGAACAGCCCAAACTCTCGCCCCTTCATTGCCGCCGCCAGCTCGTCGCACACCCCTTCGAAGGCCCGCATCACACCGAACCGCGACTTCGCGCTCAGGTAGTTCGTCGGGATCATGTTCGCCGCGGCGCACGCGAGTGAGTACATGCCGTCCGTTGCTGAACTTCCCCACGAGTGGACGATGCGCAGCTTCTCCCAGTCCGGCTTGTCCCCGAGATGCTCAAGCGTGAAGCGCTCGATCAGGTCCTTGAACTGCTGATACAACGACCGCGTGTGGAAGGTGACCGCGATCTGCCAGTCGGGGTGCTGTGTGTGCAGGTACGCCGCCTTTAGCGCGAGCACTACGGTCTTGCCCGAACCCGCCAGGCCGCGAATTCGCTGCAGGCCCTCCGGCGTCTCGATCGCGGCGGACTTTTGCCAGCGGTCCAGATTGGCGATCTCCTTCTCGATCGACCGCAGGATCGCGCCCTTTGATCCAGCCTTCACGATGTTCTGCCGCTTCTTGACCGGCTTGATGGTGGTCACGCGCTGGATCGCGGCCGATACGCTGCGGAAAAGTGTGGCGTCGTCGAGTGGCTTCATGCCACCAAGCGCGGCCACGAGCGTGGAAGGAGACGCAGCGGGATACGCGGCATCTGCCGGCGCTGGAACCTCGCCCTCAGGGAACACGGACAGCACGTTGACGGCGACGCCGAGGGAACGCCCCCGACGCAGTGACTCGTGCCGACCCAAGTTCGATTCGAGCACGTAGTACAGCTTGTCCTGCACCGCCTTGTAGTCCTCGCCCTTCTGCACGAAGTGAAACGCCACCAGGCCGGGCTTCGGCGCGACGAGCAAAGCATCAATCGTCGTGTTCGAATCCGCCGATGCCATCACCGGGTAGCCGATGTAGAACGTGCCCTCGATGTTGGCCTGCTCAAGACTCCGAACGATCGTCGCCAGCAGCGCCGGAGATAGGCCCGTGCTTCCGTAGATGACATCGAGCTTGGCGGCGAGGTTCATGCGTTACTCCTTGCTCCGATCGCGGCTGGCCAAGCGTGTGTGCGCCCCGTACCCCGTCGGCACCAGCCCCTGCCCGCGCATCCACGGCAACGCCGCCCGCCACTTCGCCTGCGGGATCGCCGTCTTCGCCGGGTCCCATCTCGTCAGCACCTCGGCGACGAGCGCTTCGTCCGTCACCGGCTTCTTGTCAATCAGGATGTCGTTCCAGGCCGAGTACAGCGTCGCCACGATCTCCGAGCGCCGCGTGTCGAGCTTCGCCAGCAGGCCCATCAGCGCGGCGAACCCCGCCTCCTTCGCTCCCCAATACCGGTCGAAGTACGCCTTGTGCCCGCCCGCCTTGGCCAGCGGCACGAACTTCAGTGGCTTCCCATCCTTGCGATACTCGTACCACTGCGATTTCTGGAGTTGCGACTGGACCGACCTCATCATCGCATTGTCGAACGGCCCCGCGGCGGCCCGCACCGGCTGGCTCTCGATCTCCGCCAACTGGAGGTGCCCCTCGGCGAGGATCAGGGCCTTCTGCAACTTCACCCGCCCGAACGTCTGTTGCTGACCGATGCGCGCGATGATCTCGGCGGCGAGCACGGCGCGTTGGAAGTGCTTGTTCGCGGTGCGAGTGGTGCCGGTCGTCGCGCCGTTGATCCGCCCGGCGATGGCGGCCTCGCCCACGGGCGCCGCTTCGGATGAGGCGACGCTCGCCGTGCCGCAGACTCTGATCTTCCCCGTCACGGCGGCGGAGATGAGGGCTTGCCGGTACTCGGTGAGCCGCGTGGTCGCGGCCTCGGCGGCAGCGGTGAGTGCGTCGAACCTGGCGCACGCGGCGTCGAGGTGGGCGACGATGGCACGTTGCTCATCTACCGACGGCACGAGCACGACGAGTTCCTTGATCGCACTCTGCGCGATGTTGCGGGCCAGGCCTTCCGCTCCGCTCAGGTCCCGTTCCAGTTGGAACCGCACAAGACGCGATCCAAGAGCCATCGCCAGGAACTCCGGCGTGACAAGTTTCCTGCGGTAGCGCAACCGGAACAACTTGTCGCACAAGAGCAGCTTCCGACGGCAAGCGCGAACCAGCGCGACCGATCCGACGAGGTCGGTCGATCCACATGCGCGCGACATCAGAAGGTCGCCGGGGCGAATTTCCAGGGAGGGATCAGGCAGCACGCCCGCCGGTAAGGCCTTGTTGTCCGTCTCGTCGAAACTCCCACCGTTGGCGCACCCGGCGCGCATGACGGCCCACTCATCGTCATTTGCTTCGCGCTGGTCGGCCTCGGGGCTCCAGCCTTGCTCGATCCGCGAAACAAGGTGCCGCAGCCGCTTCACTTCCCAATGGCCCGGCACATCGCCGAGCCAGTCGATGCCGGAGGGCTTCATGGGCGCGTGGGGGTTGAGGCCCTTGGTGACGGCGTGGGTGATGAGGGCCGTGCGTTGCTCGGCGAGCAGGTCGATCAGCCGCCGCTTGGCCCCGACCAGTTCGTCGATCCGCCGCGTCCGCTCGTCCAGCCACGCCGCGATCGCCTCCTGCTCGGGGAGAGGGGGCCACGCGGCGATGATGTTGCCAATCACGCCGCCGTTGAGATTGGCCAGCCCCGTGCTGGTGTTCGAGCCGTAGACCATCTGCTCCCGGCCGATCGGCGAGTTCAGGATGTAGTACGCGAAGCGCGGCGCGGTCAGGCGGCCGCACCGCAGGCGTTGCATGAAGTTCGAGAAGCAGCAGCCCAGCGCGGCGACCTCGGCGGTCACGATGGAGGTCTTGCCAATATGGAACTCGCTGCCGCTCGACTTGGTGATGACCAGATCGCCCTGGGCGAGCAACGCGGCGGCACGCTCGGATGCCGACAACGCACGGCGCGCCGGATCTTCGATCTTCCAGTCGCCGCCGACGGTCTGTTCGGTCGAGCGCAGCACGATCGTGCCGTCCGGGTCGAAGTCCTCGCCCCACACGCCGCCGTCGTTCCGCGCTAGACAGGTCTTGAGCCGCCGCACCGTCCAGTGCCCCGGCACGCGCTCAAGCCACGGGATACCGCTCTCGCGCGTGTTCGTGTAATGCCCGAAGGACGCGCCCGCCCCGCTCGGCGCATGCGCAACTCCCGCGCCCGCGTTCGTGGGGCTCGAAAACAGCATCGCGTCAGGCATGGGGATGCCCTCCGCCACGCCCCAAGCCCGTTGGAGCGTCGTCCAGTTCGCCCGGACGGTCCCGGCGCGCCCCCCCTCCCCGGCGAAGCGCCGCCACGGACGGGAATAGGCCGCGCACGGAGGCCCGCGGATCGCCCGCGGGGCTCCGCATCGCCGCGGCGGGCCTCCCCGGCTCGGCGGGGGAAGCCCCCGCGTGCGCTGCGGAACCCCGCCGCGCGGCCGGGGGCTGGAGTCCCGGCGCGCCGCCGATCCCCACGCGCCTCGCGGGGCTCCTCAGCGCGGCGGGGGAAGGCCCCCGGTGAGCCGGGGACCGGCGGCGCGCGTGCTCGGCGCGGCGTGAGGCGTGGACGCTCACTTGGTCACCTCCGCCAGCATCCGCACGATGTCCTTCTCGAGGCCGGTAATGTCTGCCGCGATGGCCGAGATCTCGCGCGGCGGCTGGTAGACATAGAAGTGCCGCGTCAACGGGATCTCGTACCCGACGATCCCGACCTTCCCATCCTTCTTGTCGCGGTGCTTCTCGTCCGTGCTGATCCAGGCGTCCGGGACGTGCGGCTTCACCTCGCGGTCGAAGTAAACGAGGATGTCCTCCTTGAGCGGGACGTTCTCGTAGTCGCGGAGTTCAGGGTCGGGCTCGGGGTTGCCATCCTCGTCACGGCAGATCGCCGCATCCTCATCGCGCGTCCCCAGCGCCGCGACGATCGCCTTCCGGATCGGCGCGGACAGCTTCAGTTCGGCAGCCTCAAACGCGGCCTCCAGGTCGGCCAGGAACTGGGCGCGGTCCATCCAGAGCTTGTCCGCCGGGAGCATGCCGAGGACGCCGATGATCGCCTCGCCCACCGGGTTCGCGCCGGCCACGGGCGCGGCCTCCGTGGCGGCCGCCTCGCCCTTGGCCTTGCGTCCGCGCTTCTTCGGCGTCGCGTCCGCGTCTTCCGCGAGTTTCTTGAACGCGCCGGAGGCGCGGAGCGCCGCGATGCCATCGGGCGTTACCGCGAACCGCAGGCGAAGCGGGCGCTCCACCGTGATTTGGCGATAGCCGAAGTCGGCGTTGTCGAAGATCTTCGAGTGCCTGCCGGTGGCAAAGTCGCCGTACAGGCGCGTGATTGCCCCGACATGGTCGGGCTTGCCGTCCTTGCCGTCGCCGATCTCCTGCCGCTTGTTCCCCAGCGACTTCCGCATCTTCTGGGCGAACGAGACGGCGTTGATGAGCTGGACCTTGCCCCGCCGGCGCGGCTCCTTGCGGTTGGAGACGATCCAGACGTAGGTGAAGATGCCGGTGTTGTAGAACAGCTCGTCCGGCAGCGCGACGATGGCCTCGAGCCAGTCGTTCTCGATGATCCAGCGGCGAATCTCGCTCTCGCCGGAACCGGCGTCGCCGGTGAACAGCGGGGAGCCGTTGAAGACGATGCCGATGCGCGTCCCCCCCGTGCCACCGTTGTCCCGCTTGGGGTCGGCGGCCTTCATCTTCGAGATCATGTGCTGGAGGAACAAGAGCGACCCGTCGTTGATGCGTGGCAGGCCGGCGCCGAAGCGGCCGGACATCTTCAGCGTCTCGTGCTCCTTACGGATCTCGTCCTCCTCCGGCTTCCACTCGACGCCGAACGGAGGATTGGCCAGCATGTAGTCGTAGCGTTCGCTCGGGAACCCGTCGTCGGTGAACGAGTCGCCGAACTTGATGTGGTCGATGTTCTGGCCCTTGATGAGCATGTCCGAGCCGCAGATCGCGTAGGACTCGGGGTTGTAGTCCTGGCCGAAGACCTCAAGGCGCGCGTCAGGGTTGAGCTCCGCGAGGTACTCCTCGGCGACCGACAGCATGCCGCCGGTGCCGCAGGCGGGATCGAACAGCGTCTTGACGATGCCTTTGCGGGTGAGGACTTCGCCGTCAGGGGTGAAGAGGAGGTTCACGATGAGCCGGATGACCTCGCGCGGCGTGAAGTGGTCACCCGCGGTCTCGTTCGCGGCTTCGCTGAACTTCCGGATGAGTTCCTCGAAGATGTACCCCATCTCGACGTTGGACACCGTCGCGGGGTGCAGGTCGATGGTGGCGAACTTCGAGACGATCAGGTAGAGCCGATTGGCCTTGTCCAGCTTCTCGATGTGCTCGGCGAACCCGAAGTACTCGATGATCTCGCGGGCCTTGGAGGAGAAGCACTTGATGTAGTGCGTCAGGTTCTTGGCGATGTTGTTCGGGTCGCCGGCGAGCGTGCGGAAGTCGTACTTGCTCGTGTTGTGCAGGGGGAACGGGCGGTCCTTCGGCCAGTCCGGCGGCATGGCCGCGCGGTTGAGCACCGGCTCCAGGTTGTTGATCGGCGTGCCCTTCCGCTTCAGTTCCTCGGCCTTGGTGCGGACCTTCTCGCGGGTCGGCTCGAGCACGCAGTCGAGCCGGCGCAGCACCGTCAGGGGGAGGATGACTTTCCCGTACTGGTTGGGGCGGTACGGGCCGCGGAGCAGATCCGCGACCTGCCAGATCAGGGAGACCTTGTCGCTGAAGTTGTGCATGGCGGCGGCGGATCGGTGGTTGGAGGGCTGGATGGCGGGCGGACGGTGGTGTCGTGCGGCGTGTAGTAAACGCTGCACGCAGAGTGTAACCGAGACCGGCCGCCAATGCAGCCCCGGACCGATCTGCACGCTCAGATTTTGCCTCCCCCCTGGGGCTCAACCAGCGCTGCGGTTGCGGGTCGAGATCCAAGCCCGCCGCTGCTTCCGCCATTCCAGTGTCCGGGTCACGTCACGGAGCATGTGCTCATGGATCGGGTCACGTCCCTCCTCGACGAGCGGCAGGAACAGGATCTCCTCCTGGATGTCCGGCGCGAGATGGAGCAGGTTCATGATCTGGGT
This sequence comes from Phycisphaerae bacterium, assembly GCA_016793805.1. Classification (GTDB taxonomy): domain Bacteria; phylum Planctomycetota; class Phycisphaerae; order Phycisphaerales; family UBA1924; genus JAEUIZ01. Next base: position 11,965 of record JAEUIZ010000008.1, on the reverse strand, counting down.
CATTCGGGGCTGCGTCACCTGGCACAGCCTCGCGAGTTCAGAGAGGTCCGGAACGACCCCCCGCCGTAGGAGGTCGTCGTACTTGATCGCCAACGCCAAGAGGCGGGCGATCCGAGGCACCCGGCCCGCCGGCTTGGGCTGGGGGACCTCCGGCCCGACCACAAGGCGCTTGCGGCGAGCCTTCCGGGCGAAGTGGATGGTTCTCACGACGGTGGTCACGCGGCTTCCTCCAGTCGGCGGGCGCACAGGGCAGCGATCCCGGTCGCCCGGAACGTCACCGCGACGGTGGCGTTCTCGGCGTCGTACTCGATCTTCGAGAAGAGCAGCTTCAACACGCGGGACTGCTCGCGGGGCGACAGCTGAGCCCAGACCCCGTCGAACTCGTTGAGCGCCTTGCGGGCTTCGTCTCGGGTGATGGTGGTGGTGCCGATCAAGCCCAGCCTGGCTTCGACTTCGGTAAGGCGGGTGCGAGCGCCAGTGACCTGCTCGTGGGCGCTGGCCAGCCGCGCGGTGGTCGTCGTACTTCCACTCCGGTCGGCGACCAGTTCCCGCAGTTCCTTCTCCATCCGCGCGAGGGCGGCGTGAATCGACGCCCGTTCCGATTTCAGCGCCGTCAGTTCGGCGTCAACGCTGACCTGGGCCTCGGCGAGGATGCGGTCTAGCAACGCCCGGTCGTTGCCGAGGGTCCGGATCTCGTCGACCACGACTTTCTCGATCTCAAGGCCGGGCAGCGTCGACGCTGCGCACGTGTGCGCGCCGTTCTTGATGGCGTGCAGGCACCGGTAGTAGCGGTAGTACCGGCCACGCTGGCCGTAGAAGGTGTGGATCATCGCGCAGTCACAGTTCTTGCACCGGAGCAGACCACGCAGGAGCGCCCCGTACTTGTTCCGCACCTCGGCTCCGCCGGTGCGGCCGTTCTCAAGGAGTTGCTGGCGGACGCGTTCGAAGAGGGCCGGATCGACGATGGCTTCGTGCTCGCCGTCGTAGGTCTGCCCCTTGTGGACGATCTTCCCGGTCAGGATGGGATTGGTCAGAAGCACGTGCAGCGTGCCGGTGTCGAAGGGCCTGCCGCCCTTGGTCTCTCCCTTCCGCGTAAGCCGGCGCTTGTTCGTCCATTCCCGGTGCTTGAGTTCGGTGACCGCCCGCTGGAGCGAGCCCTTGTCCAGGTAGATCTTGAAGATCTCGCGGACGCGCGCCGCCTCCCTCGGGTTGACGACGAGGCGGGGGCTGCCGCCGGAACGGTCGACGTCGTAGCCCAGGACGGGCACACCGCCCGCCCACTTGCCACGACGCTTCTGGGCCGCGATCTTGTCGCGGATGCGTTCCCCGATGATCTCACGCTCGAACTGGGCGAACGAGAGCAGGATGTTGAGCGTCAACCTACCCATCGAGCTGGTCGTGTTGAACTGCTGCGTCACCGAGACGAACGACACGCCCTTGCGATCGAACGCCTCCATGATCCGCGCGAAGTCCATCAGGGACCGACTGAGGCGGTCCACCTTGTAGACCACCACGCAGTCGATCGTCCCCGCCTCGATGTCCTGGAGCAGACGCTCCAGCGACGGCCGCTCCATGCTCCCGCCGGAGAACCCGCCATCGTCGTACCGGTTCGGCAGGCAGACCCAGCCTTCGTTGCGCTGGCTGGCGATGTACGCCTCGCCGGCCTCCCGCTGCGCGTCGAGCGAGTTGAACTCCTGCTCGAGGCCCTCCTCGCTGCTCTTGCGCGTGTAGATAGCGCATCGCACGGGCGGGACGGTTCCGGTTCCGCGGGTTCGATCGGCGGGCGCGCTGGATGCCCGGGGCCGCTTGCTCATCGGCCACCTCGCAGTCCGAAGAAGCGGTATCCGTTGATGTGCTGGCCTGTCACCTTCTTCGCAACCACCGACAGCGTGCGGTACCGCTCGCCGTCGAACTCGAAGCCTTCGCCGTCGGCAAGCACCGACACCCGGATGGTCCGACCTTTGTACTGGCGGACGATCGCGGAGCCGGGGGGCGGCAGCCGTGGGTCACGGCGATCCTTCGGGTCAAGCGACCTGGTCCGAGTGCGGATCTCGCCCGGTTGAGGCGGACAGACAAGCGCTCGCGGTGCCATCGTGCGAATCTCCGCGTCGTCCGCCAGTTCCGCCGCGCGACGCCTCGCCCGTTCGGTGAGGTCACCCTCCGCATTGGCCTGGATGCGCCACGCGATCTTGCGGATCAGGTACGCCCGGTGCCGCGTGCGGCACGCTTGCCCGTGCAGTTCCTCGTACCGCTCTACGAGGTCACCCGTGCTCATCCGCTGAAGTTCGTCGAGTTGTTGCTGTATCACGTCGGACATGTGGACTCCTCATCGCATCGGCCCGGAGCCCTAACCCCGGGGCCTCGCGGAGACACTGAGGTCCGCATGCTGCGAGAGTTCAAGTCCACCGGCCGCAGATTCCGCCGGCTCGCTGATGTCCCGGGTGGAACGCGAACGTTCCGCATGAATGGCGCGCACGAGCCCGCGGGCGAAGATGCTCGCCACCTCGGCGTCGCGCTCGGCGGGCGTCATGGTTTCGGGATCTTGGGTTCGCATCATGCGGCTCCCGCGAGGCAGCGCGGCCTGCGCTTCGGTAGACGTTCCCTATGCAGCAGAGGCGCGACGTGCCCGCGACCTGAACGCGCGGGGCGGAACTGAACACCGCTGCGCACCCATCGCAAGGGTGAAGGCCCGCATCGCGCACGCCCATGCCAGCGCGAAGCCCCGTTAACCCGGGCACCCGGCGAAGAGAGACGCGGAGAGACTTTGGGCCAGATCGCGCTCGTGAGGCCCCACCGTGCCAGAGCCGGTTATGGCCATGCGACTCGGCAGAGACCCGCCCCGCGGGCGGCCCTACTGGCGAACTCTTCGGAACGTGGCCAAAACGCGAAAACGCCGCCGAGGTCTCTCGGCGGCGTTCGCTGAAAACCAAAGGGCCGGCTGCTTTCGCAACCGGCCCGGCAATAGCGGGGGCAGGCGTTGGCATCACCCCCCGACCGCCGGCCCACCCGCGGCCGCCTGTAGGGCCGGGGGTCTTCCGCTTTGCTTGGGGGCCACAGGGAGTGCAGGACGCCGCCTAGGGGCCATCTGCGGACCCATACGTTGACCAAACGCCGGGATTCCGCTACTCTCTCGTCACCATGCCAGACCTGCTCAATCGCCCGCTAGCCCCGTCTGCCGCCGCCCAACCCATGATCGGCACGCCGAAGGGCATCACCGTGTTCCTCGGCGACTCCAGGAGGATGGAGGCTGTCGCGGAAGGCTGCGTGAACTTCTTCATGACCAGCCCCCCCTACTGGCACCTGAAGAAGTATGGCAACGGCGACGACCGAGAGGTCGGCCAAGGCGAGTACGAGGACTACCTCGAGGACATGAACAGGGTCTGGGCCGAGTGCTACCGGTGTGCCGCAGAGCATGCCGTGCTCGTCATCAATGTCAATAGCCGTCGGCACGCCAAGCGGTACTACCCCATCGCATTCGACATCGTCGCACGGATGAGGGGGTGGCGACTCTGGGACCACGTCATCTGGTACATCCCGAACGCACTGCCGCAGCCCAATCATTACATGGAGCGGTTGCTGGACAACAAGTACGAGTCCTGCCTGGTCTTCACCAAGGACGGGTCAACGGACTTCAAGTTCCACAAACCCCGAGTCCCCCAAAAGTACCTGGTCGCGGACCCGCGGGCTCATAAGAAGAACGAGCGCGGGCGCTGCCTCGGCAACATACTTCGAATACCCGCCTATCGGCCACCCAATGTCAAACAGATGACGTACCACGTTGCCGCATTCCCGGAGGAACTGGTAGCGTTCTTCCTCGAGTGCTATACAGACGCGGGGGATACTGTGCTCGACCCATTCCTCGGGTCGGGAACGACGCTCAAGGTTGCTCGGGTGATGGGGAGACGGGGCATTGGTTACGAACTTCATGAGGAGTTCGAACCGGTGATCCGGGCCCGCATCTCGGAGGAGTGGGCCGTGCCGGACTGGCGCGACATTGACCTCCTCCATTCTTCGTCGATGGAGCCCGGCATGACGAAGCCGCGCAAGGTGCATTTCCTTCGCAACGGCAGGTCAAACGGCCTGTTTAGCGCTGAACCCGAATGAAGCCATCGCCGGCTTCAATCCAACCGGTCGGGGCGTCGCCCAGCGTTGCCCGGTCTACCAGCGAAGCGCCGTATCGGTCGCAGAATGCCTTGAAGCGCGCGTGATGCGTAGCCGGGATGGCCACCTGAGGCCGCTTGCCGACCTTTGAGGCAGCAATGACGGCGGCCTTCCAGATCGTTCGAAACTGGCAGAACTCGTCGGCGTTGCTGAGGACCCCCGTCAGGCCTGCCGTGTTTGATTCGAACCCGACGCCATCGATGAATGCCAAGAGTGTGACTTGACTACGGTCGCCTGCCGCTTCCATCGCCGCGATGGCCTTCCGGATCTCAAGGTCGTCCTTGGACTCGCCGTACTGGCCGATGTTGGCCGTGTGGACAGTGGCGACGATGCGGAGCCTTGCGTCCGCAGCGCTCGGGGAGACGAGGTCGTAGGACATACCGTCGATGATGATGTCGCTGCAGAGCGGGTTCTCCGCTTTCTCCTCGGGCGAGAACATCAGCCCGCAGTCTCGGAGCAGACAGGCCAAGCGATATTCCGCTTCATGCCCCATCCTCTTCGCGCGCTCCTGCCTGATGTAGCCTGGCCATGTTGCTTGGTTGAGGGTCTCGAGCATGCCTGGAGTCACTTGGCCCTTAGCGTGGGCAAAGACGCGGATGATCTGCTGGGCGAGGTACTCCGAGCCGAGTTGCGACCCAATGGCAGAGTTGAAGATCGCCTCAGGCGAAGACAGTGATACCTCCTGGCCGTTGACCCGGACGAACGCCTTGATGTCCTGGATGATCTTGTTGCGCGTCAGGCCCACGATCTGCAGCAGGCGTCGTAGCACGCTCGCATCCGCTTTGACGGCGGCACGGATCGAGCTCGACAGCCGACTCGCGTCATCGAGGTTCTCGGCACGCAGCAGGCTGATGAGCACGGCCGCCTCTGGTTCCGTCAGGGCGGCGCACTTGTCGAACTTGGCCTGGAACGCGTCCGACGCGTGGTTCCAGACGAAGTCGTCAAACTCCTTGCGCCGGTCGGTAGGGTTCACTGCTGGTCCGGTCATTCACTGATCCTACCACGGGGACAGTGTTGAGTGCAGTGTTTCGCGTCGTGAGTCGGCATCGGCCGCCGCGGCCACCGAACGCGCCGGCCAGGCCCCGCACGGTTCGATGGCCCCCTTCCCGGCAAGCCTACTCGCCTGCAATGGGCGGCCTGACCTTGGCGGCCACCTCAGCGATCGGCGCGGCTGATTCGGAGAGCGCGCTCAACGGGGTCTTGTTGAGCGGGTGCTTCTCGTAGATGCGGCCTGGCGGATCGGTGACGACGCCGAGAACGCCAGTGCAGAGTCGACCCAGTGGCGTGTGCGGCTGGACCTTCCCCTCGAGTTCTGCCATCTCGCGCCGGAAGCCCTCGAACGACCTGGAAACGGTTTCCTTGAAGCCGTAGTCCTCCTCGACGCGCTGGGCGAGCGCGGCCTTGTGCGAGGAGTGGAACGCGAGCCAGATGAGAGGCACCGCAAACGGCAGCCGGTACACAAGCGAAAGCCCCAGATGGTCCCACGTCAGGGTCGCGTCGGCCTTGGGGAGTAGGCCGAACTCCAGGCCCTGCGGCCCCGCGTGCACGACCGCGATGGCCAGGAGCCCCAGGACGCTCGCGATGAACACGCCCTGCCATACCCGTTGGGGCCACTTGAAGTACCCGCGGCGCTGGTTGAACGCGGATGCCAGGCCGGCGCTTGCCGCCCCGGGAAGCAGATTCTCGATGGTCTTGAGCCGATCGGCCGCTGCCTGGTCCAGTTCCGCGAGTCGTGCCTCGTACGCCTTGACCTTCTGCTCGGTCGTCTGGGCGATGTCGGCGAGGTTCTTCGCAGTCGTCGCGTGCTCCTCGCACTGCTGCCGGAGCTGCTTCACCGCCTCCGCCGTGCTGTCCGCGTTGGCCTTCGTCGTCTGCGCGGCGGCGTAGAGGTCGGACAGATTCTGGGCCGTGGTCCTACTCGCCTGGTGTTGAGCCTCAGCGGAATTGGCGGCCTGCCGAGCCTCGTTCAGCGCTGCGTCAAGTTCCTTCCGCACATCGTCGACGTGCTTTCTCCCGCCCTCGATGTGCTCGTTCTTGGTCTTGATGACCTCCTGGGTCTGAATTGCTTCGGTCTTGATAGCCTCGATCCGGCTCGCGCTGTCCGTCGCCGTGGTTGCCAGCGCACGGAGAGACTCCAGCAATGCGGTCGCCTGCGTGCTCGTGTCCTTCGCCTGGGTGCTGGTGGCTTGGAGCGACTGGGCGAGGCTCGTCAACTCCGTGATCGTCATCTTCGCGGCCTCGACCTGTTGGTTGAACGCCGCGATGGTGCCCTTCATGGCCTCGACCTGGGCGTCGATCTCGCCCTTGGCCTTCTCGGCGTTGAGCCGGACCTGCTCGATCTCGTTACCCTTCGTGGTTGCGGCATCGCCCTGGCCCTTGATCACGGCCAGAAGCGATTCTGCCTCTGATCGGGCGCCGGCGATGGCGGCGACGTCTGGTTTCGGGTCCGGTAGCAGTGCGGGGTCGGCGGTGGGAGGGGCGCTCGAAGCGGCGGAACTGTCCGGATTCTCGTCCATGCGGCGTACTCCACGTGCCTGCACGATCAGTGCAGATGGGGCGATTCCCGGCACCCGGCGTGCCAAGCGCGCCGCCCGAACACGGTATCGCGGCGCTCCTGTTCAGGTGCGGGCCGCCGGAACGACCCGCCAAGCCTCTGAGCGGTTGACCCTCCGGCTGCCAAAACGGCACCTGATCGATGATTGCCGCGGTCGTGTCGTGAACTCGTCCCGCCACGGGTGAGATGACTGGGTAGAGGGCGAATTGCCCGGAATCCCCGCGCATCCGCGCCCGCGGCCGCATAGATAGCCATAGGGGAGGGGCATGGGGCTCCGGGGACTGGACCCGGGCGGGGTGGCCAAATGGGCCCCGGAGCAGGAGAATGGCGCGCGACATCGGGACTCGATTGCGTAGGTATCCAGTAGGGGCTCGCGGGTCTCGTGTCGGTACTGATGGGACAGGAGCAGGGAGTCGTCGGAATGGCGCGACAGCCGAGCAATCGGAGACGAGGGGTACGAGGGGCCATGCTGTGGGAATTCGGGCGACAACCTGGTCGCCGCCGGCTTAGGAGAAGGGTGGAGACAGCCCGCGATTCCGCGCGACGGTGTGACGGGGTCGTGCAGATATAGGGGGTACGAGGATGACGATGCACCAACCGAATCGAATCTGCACCACGCCCCCCACGTCGTGTCGGTACTGCGTAGATGGTCACTGACGGTGGCCCGCAGCACCAACCACTGAACCAGCCGATCGATCCAGCCAACCAGCCACATCCGTGACGCCGCGCGGCGTCGCGGCCGGACAGACGCAGCGCCCGGGCACCGGGCCGGAGGTATCCCCATGCCATTGTCGAGGTACTTGATGTCCCGCGCGGAGTACGACGCCCACTGCCGCGAGCGGTTCGAGGAGGCGTACCCGAACGACCCCGAGGCCGTGGCCCGCGCCATGCAGCGGCGCTACCCGGCCACGACCGAGCAGGCCGTCGAAGAACTGAAGCGTCGCGGCTTGCGCATCGACCCGGAGCAACTGAACCGCCGAGCCGCCTGCGGCGCGCGGCAGGTCGGTCGGTCCTACGTTTGGTATCCCAACGAGATCGACGAGGTCGCGGAGGATCTGGACCAGGCCAACAAGCTCACCTACGACGCGCACTGGCGCCGCGAGCAGGGCTTGTCCTACGCCGAGCACGCGGCCATCCGGAAGCAGGTGCAGGCCAAGCGACTGGCCGTCATGCAGCGCGTCGCCGACGTCGCGGGCGGCACGATCCCCGACGTGGCTGACGCCTGCAACCGCCTGATGCCCGATCCGCTCGAGTGGGATGACGCAGCGATCGCCAAGGCGGTCGCGCTCACCCGCGAGTACATCCCGACGCTGGGGGTGACGCGATGAGCATGGCCAACGACATGATCCTGTCGGCCGCGGAGGTCGAGATCAAGGCTGCGGGCAAGGATGCCCGCCCCAAGATCAGCGTCGTCGCCTACACGGGCCGCATCATGCGGGTGCCCGGCTGGGGCGACACCGCCATCGACCTGGCCGGCCTCGAGGCGGGCGGCCAGGTACCCCTCCTGGCCGACCACGACGCCACGGTCGGCAGCGTGGTGGGCCACGGGCAGCCCGAGGTTGCCGGGGGCCGGCTGGTCGTCTACGGCGTCGTCAGCGGCGCGGGCGAGCCGGCGCGGCACGTCGTGGAGATGGCCAGGGGCGGCTTCCAGTTCCAGGCGTCGGTCGGCGTCGCGCCCACCGAGCACGAGCGGGTGAAGCCGAACCAGTCGGTCGAGGTCAATGGGCGGTCGCTGTCGTCGCCGGGCGGATTCACGCTCGTGCGCAAGGGGCGGCTGCGGGAAGTCAGCATCACGCCGCTGGGAGCCGACACCGAGACGTCGGTGGCCATCGCGGCCTCACGCCAAGGACGGACGAACATGGCAGACATCGCCAACGAAGACCAGATCCGCGCCGACGAGCGCGATCGCCTGAAGCAGATCGAGACCACCTGCCGCCCCATCGGCGAGCAGGACTGGGGGCCGGCGCAGAAGCGCGTAGACGACATGAAGGCCAAGGCCATCGCCGGCGAGATGACCGTCGATGAACTCCGCGCCGGCCTGCTCGAGATCGTGCGGGCGTCGCGGCCAAAGGTCTCGGTCGTCATGGGCGACCGCACGAGCATCCCGCGCGCCCGGGTCATCGAGGCCGCGATCCTCAAGCGCGCCGGCTTCGCCGCCCTGGCCGAGAAGGACCTCGGCCCGGCCTGCATGGAGGCAGCCGAGGACCTGCGCATCGCTCACACGCTGGACCTCTGCCGCGCGGCTCTGCACTACGAGGGGATCGTGGCGCCGACCGACCGCGAAGGGATGGTGCGGGCTTCGCTCACGACCCACACGCTCACCGAGGCCCTTGGCAGCGCGGTCAACAAGGTGCTGCTCGACGGCTACCGCGACAGCCCGGCGACCTGGCGGTCGTTCGCTGGCGTGCGGTCGGTGCCGGACTTCAAGACGGCCACGGCGATTCGGCCGAGTTTCACAGGCGCGCTGCAGCAGGTCGCTCCCGGCGGCGAGCTGAAGCATGGCGGGGCCGAGGAGGCCACGACGCAGTACAAGGTGGACACGTACGGCAAGATGTTCTCCATCGACCGCCGCGACCTCATCAACGACGACCTGTCGCTCTTCGACTCGGTCGCCCGCGTGATGGGCCAGGCCGCGATGCGGAAGTTGTCGGACCTGGTCTACGACACGCTCCTGGCCAACGCGGGCAACTTCTTCGCCGCGGGCAACGGCAACCTGCTCTCCGGCGCGGACACCAACCTGAGCACCGACTCGCTCGGGCGGGCCATCGCGGCGATGGTGACGCAGCGCGACGCCGAGGGGAACGACCTGGACATCCGGCCCGCGGTGCTGGTGGTGCCGCCCGAGTTGCAGACGGTCGGCCGGGCGGTGCTCGAATCGGAGTACATCACCACGCAGCCCGGGCAGCCGACGGGCAACAGCCTGCGCAAGGCGGTGAGCCTCGAGGTCGAGCCGCGCCTGAGCAACACGAAGAAGTACGGGGCGAAGGCCTCGACGAAGCACTGGTACCTGTTCGCCGCGCCGGCGGCCAGCCCGCTGATCATTGGGTTCCTCAACGGCCAGCAGACGCCGACGGTCGAGTTCTTCGGTCTCGACCAGACGGTGAACCGGCTGGCGGTCTCGTGGCGAGTGTACTTCGACTTCGGCGCGGCCCTGTGCGACCCGCGGGCGGCGGTGCGGAGCAAGGGCGAGGCGTAGTCGGACCTCTTGAGTCGGCCGGGGGCGGCCCGTGCGCCCCCGGCCTTTCTCCCTCCAACATCGAATGGCGCACGCCGCACGGATTGCGGCGGCGCGATGGGTGCGCAGGCATGACGCCGCAATGCGAGCAGGACAAGAGGGAAACCGCCGCCGGCCTGGCCCTGCGCATCGTTCGCGGGGCTCGCTCTCAGGCATCGGACGAGCGCTGGCGTGTACGCAGCGATCGGCTGGCGGCCTGGCTGCTGTCGGAGTGGGAGCGCGAGCGCGCCGAGCGTGAGAAGAAGTGAGCCATGTCTAGCATCCGCGAGTCCGGGATCATCGAGGTGGCCGGCCAGCGGTACGCCCGCTGGTACGACGACGGCCCGCACCCGACCCGCATCGATGGCAGCGATCCCGCCGAGGTCGAGGCGGCGTACCGCCGGGCGTTCGTGGAAGCGGCCCGACTGGCGACCGCCTGGGCCGAGCCCGACGCCGCCGCCACAGAGCAGGCCTGGGAAGCACGGTGCCGGGAGAACGACTGCGCCAGGGCGCTCGTGCCATCCGCAGACTACTTCGGCGTGACGGACCCCGAAGAGCGAGCACGCCTGCACGGCGAGCAGGTGGTGTACCGCCTCGGGCACGCCGTCGCCGCGGCCGCCGCGCGCGGCAGGCACCAGGCGCTCGCGACGACCGTCGATGCGTGGGAACGGCTCTGTGCCCGAGGCCTGGCCGACCACCAGATCGCCTCGCTGCTGCCCGCATGGCTCGCCGAGGTCAACGCCTGGGCAGCGTCCTCGGCCACCGCTCTGCGGTGCCCGCCCGTGCTCGATGACATCAGGGCCGCGCCGGCGGCGGAGCCAGTGCCGATGACACAGACCGTCGAGGACCCTCCGTTCCTCACCGCGCGGCAACTGCTCGCCGCCTGCCCCGCGCTGCGCCCGCCGGTCATCGAGCGACTCCTGCGGCAGGGCGAGACGATGAACCTGATCGCCCCGCCCAAGACCGGCAAGTCCTGGCTCGTGACGGACTTGGCCATCGCGGTCGCCACCGGCCGCCCCTGGTTGGGCCGCTTCCCGACTGAGGCCGGCGACGTGCTGATCCTCGACAACGAACTGCACGGCGAGACCTCGGCCAACCGCATTCCCAAGGTCGCCAAGGCCCGCGGTGTGGACCTCGACGAGTTCGGCGACCGCCTGTGCGTCCGCAACATGCGCGGCTGCCTCCAGGACATCGTCACCCTCGGCCCGTACTTCCGCGCCCTTACGCCCGGGCGGTTCCGCCTCATCGTGCTCGACGCCTTCTACCGCTTCCTGCCGGCGGGCATGGACGAGAACGCCAACGCCGACATGGCGATGCTCTACAACCACATCGACCGCTACGCCTCGGACCTGCGCTGCTCGTTCGTGCTGATCCACCACTCCACCAAGGGCAGCCAGTCGGCTAAGGCCGTGACCGATGTCGGGGCCGGCGCCGGCAGCCAGAGCCGGGCCACCGACACGCACCTGGTCATGCGGCAGCACGAGGAGGACGGCGTGGTCGTGCTCGGCGCGGCGGTCCGCTCGTGGCCGCCCATCGACCCCGTCTGCCTGCGATGGGACTTCCCGGTGTGGGACGTGGCCGACGACCTCGATCCCGCGCACCTCAAGGGCGAGGGGTCGCGACGGCGCTCCCGGGGCGCGCCCGAGGGGGCGTCTGCCGCCGGGAGATGGTCACCGGAGCGGTTCGCCCAGGCCTTCGTGGCGACCGAGCCGAGGAGCAAGCCCGAGATCAGGGCAGTCGCCGCCGGCGATGGGCTGTCCTGGCGTCGCGTGGCCGACCTCATCGACATTGCCGAGTCGCGCGGCCTCATCCACCGCTGGCGCGTTGGGCGTGCCCACCGCGTCATGTACGCCCTCGCGCCTCAGCCTGCCGGCGGGGAGGCTTCGTGACCGATCGCCACCCCCTGGCCCATCGCCGCCGGTTTCGCTCGTGCGCGCGCGCACCCCCCATACCCCCCCGGGGGGGGGGGGGGCAGCGCCGCCCCCCCCCCGGCCGCCGGGGGGCCGCGTAGGGGGCCAACGCGACCCCCCCCGGGG
>JAEUIZ010000005.1 GCA_016793805.1 Phycisphaerae bacterium | reverse complement strand
GAGATCCGGCCCGAGCGGCTCGACCGAGACGGACTGCCGCGGCAGGCCGGCGAAGGCTTCGTCGGACTCATCCTCAAGGGCGTCCCTGGCAGCGATGGCGTCGTCGGTGCCGAGGACGATGAACGCCAGCTCCGCCGAAGGGTTCTGCCCCTTGGTGAGCCGCCGCGAATCGAACTTCTCACGCACCTCGATCGGCACTCGCTACTCCATTTAGGTGAACGCCAGCCCACCTGCACCGACCGCGTCGGCCAGGCGCTTGGTGTTCTTCGCCGTCTGCTCGCTCGCGCGGGCGGTTCGTTCCGCTGCATCGCCGCCGCCCAAGCCCGCCACGCCCGCCGCATTGAACGTGCCGGTGACGCTGATTCCCTTGCCGATCGCAGCCCCGAGCCCCGACAACCGGTCCTCGAACTCGGCCATCAGGTCCTGCGGGGACTTCCGCGGGCCGCGCTCCGCGTCCGCCGCCTCGCGCTTCTGGCGGGCCAGCTCGATCGCGTCGGCGAGCTTCTTCTTCGCGGCGTCGAGCGCCGCCTGCGATTCCGCAAGCCCAGCCTCGGTCTTGTCCTTGAGCGCCTTCTGTGCGTCCTCGAAGTCCTGTCCGATGGCGGCGAGGGTGGCCTCGTGGATGGCCGCGGACTGCTCGCGCTCCGCCGCCCGTTCCTTCTCTCTCGCGGCAACCGTCTGCTGGGCCGCGTTCTCCAACTCGACGAGGCGTGACTCCAACTGCTGATCGACCGCCTTCTTCGCGGCATCCACATCCAACCCGGAATCGAACAGCCCCTGAATCTCAAGCATCCGCTTGGCGACCCAGGACGATGCCTCCTCCCAAATCATCTGGAAGCCCGTGGCGAAGTTGGTCCAGGTCTTGGAAAGGAAGGCGACCGTCTCGATCCAGCCAACCTCGAGGGCGTGGAACACGATCTCGGCGGCGGCCAGCGCGCCATACCACATGGAATAGGCGGTCGAAACGAAGAACTCCTTGGCCCCGAGCCACGCCTTGTTCAGCGCCGCCACGCCCTGCTGCCAGATGACCTTGAGGGACAGCCACAGGATCTCGGCCGCCAGGGCAATGTCGCCGGCGGCGAGGGCATCGGCGATGCCACCCACGACCTTGCTGACCCACTCCCGCAGCGCCGTGAACTGCTCGCCGAGCCACGACAGGGCCTCACCACCGACGCCGGTGGTAACCACCAGCACGCTGCCGAGCGCGACGATCGCGGCGATCACCAGGCCAACGGGCGAGAGGACCGCGCCGATGGCGGCACCGATGAGGCCGAATGCCGTCCCGATCCCGCCGATGATCCCGGCCACCAGGCCCAGGGCCGCACCGATCCCCGAGATGACGTATCCCAGGGCGATGATGGCGACGCCAGCGACCGCGACGGCGGCCGCGACCTTCAGCGCCCACACCACGAGGTCCTTGTTCTCTTTGATCCAGGCGGTGGCGGTTACGACCACGCGGGTGATCCGCTCGGTCAGTTCCTTGATCGTGGGCGCAAGCGCGCCGCCAATGGTGAATACGCCCTGCTTGAGCACCTTCCAGAGGGTGCCCAGGGCGTCGTTGAGTTCCGCGGCGTCGCGGGCGGTCTCCGTGCTGACCGTCAGGCCGAGTTTGCGGGCTTGCTCCTGCATCTCGTTGATGCCCGCGGCCCCGTCGGCCATGAGCGGGAGCAGCTTCGTCCCCGCCTTGCCGAAGAGTTCCATCGCCAGGGACGCCCGCAGCGCCGGGTCCTGCACCTTCGAGATGCGATCGGCGAGCAACTTGAACTGCTCATCCGGCGACAACTTCGCCAGGTCGGCCACGGTCAATTCGAGCAGCCCGAGGGCCTCGTTCGCACCCTGCGATCCCTTGGCAGCCTCCACGAGTGACTTCTGCATGACGCGGAGGCCGTTCTCCAGTGTTTCCATGTCGGTGCCGGCGAGGTCGGCGGCGTACCCGAGTTCCGAAAGCGCTTCGACGCTCACGCCCGTCCGCTGACTCATCTTGTCCAGCACGTCCCCGGTGTCGGAGAAGGCCTTCGCCGTGCCGAGCAGCGCCGTGATCGCGGCCACGCCGATGCCCGCCATCTTCGTGCCGATGGAGCGCAGCCCCGCGCCGAAGGCTTCGAGCTTCTTTTGGGCCGCCTTCAGTCCGGCCGACAGCTTGTCGCTGACGCCCAGTTCAACGAAGGCCCTGCCTGCGCGGATGCCACGCGTGTCGGCCATCAGGCGTGTCTCCCAGGTACACTCGCTCTGTCATGCACGAGGTCTTCCGAGCACACATGGATTCGCTGCCCGCCGCCCTGACGCAGCTGATCGCGATGCCGCCGGTGAAGTGCGGATCGCTGCCCAAACACATGCCCAAGCGCGGCATCTACCTGTTCAGCGAAGGCGACCTGCGGCTCTACGTGGGCCGCTCGAACCGAATGCGGCAGCGGGTTCGTAACCACGGAAACCCCGCTGCGACTCATCGGCAAGCCGCTTTCGCGTTCAAGCTCGCACGCGAGGCGACCGGCAAGGCCAAGGCCACCTACAAGCCCGACGGCTCGCGCGCCAACCTCATGCTCGACGCGGTATTTGTTGCCGCGTTCACTGCCGCAAAGTCGCGCATCGGTGCTATGGACGTTAGGTTTGTGGAGGAGACCGACCCGGTACGGCAGTGCCTCCTCGAGGTGTACGTGGCGGTGGCGCTCGGCACACCCTACAACGACTTCGACAATCACTGATGGCGCATGTCGGGTCATTGTCCACCCTTCCGGATCGAGTTCCGCCACAGCAGTGGAAGCTGCGGACTTTCCTTCTCCAGCGCCGGGGCCATGTAGGGCCGGGGCGCGATCTTCACCTTCCGCGAAATGAGCCTTCCTCCCCGCCGAGACAGGACCACCGTCTCGCCGCCGTACTCCAGGACATTCGGCGCGGTGCTCTTCTTGAAGCCCACCGGGCCGACGACCACGGAGTCCGCGGCCTTGTCGTACCCGAAAAGGATCAGCCGCCGCAGGCTCCCTTCGTGCGAGTGCGGCGGCGATCCCGGAGGTGCCGACTTCTTGCGCTTGCGGATGCTCGTCTTCGCCGCCGTGCGGATGAACGCGCCGGCCTTGCTGAGCACCTTCCGCTTCGCGTTGTCGACCGCCGCCATGACGACGTGGCGATCGAAGAACATGTCCTTGATCCGCATGGTGATCACGCCGTGGCCCCGCCCCCCGCACCCCCCGCGCCATTTCCGCCGGTGAAGTCGCGGCCCTTCTCCAGCCCCTTGTTGAAGGACGCTTCCTTCTCCTTACGGAGCCGCCCAGAGCCAAGGAACAGTCCGACGATGCCCGTGAGCGCCGGCAGCGCCGGCCCGAGCACGGGTAGCCCTGCGACAGTTGGACCGACGGTGTCGAGCGCGGAGAGCGTGAGCTGGCTGAAGAGCCCGCGCAGCTCGCCGGCCTTCTCGATGTTGTTCTTCCAGGCCGCGCCCGTGGTCTGCGTCTGGTTGAACCAGTTCTGATACTCGGTTTCGGCCTCGTTGAGGCTGAGCGTCGAGGGCAGGCCCGTGGTCTGCTGAATGGTGTTGGGCGTCTTGACCTTGACGATGTCGCCGAGGTCAAAGCCGGCGCACGAGGCCAGTACGAGGGCCAGCAGCAGCAGGCCCACGATGTAGACATAGTGGCGGGTCGTCAGGTTCTTCATCCGTGAGCCTCCTTGGCGTGGGGGGGAAACTTGCCGTCGATGAACACGTCCTTGAGCACCGACACGCCAACCTTGACGGGCCGGGACCGCGGGGAGAACGGGTCGAAGTCGGATGGCTTGAGCCGGCGGGATCGCTTGGGGTCGCGGTTGGTGTTGGCGATGACCGACATGACGCTCGCGGCGATCGACCAATCGTGGCGCTGGCGGCCGTCGAGCATGGTCACCAGTTCGCGCAGGGTCAGGGGCCCGGGGTCGAGACCGACGATGCCGGCGCACTGCCAGACGAGGCGCCAGCAGTCTCCAGCAGCCGGTCGGCGAGCCGGTCCAACTCCCCGCTGTCCAACTTCTTCTCCACCAGATCGCGGGCCCGCTCCATCACCTTCTTCGTGGCCTGGAGCACCCGCCCGAGGTTGGCCCGGTCCCTCGGGCTCGGGCAGAAACCCACGAGCTCCTCCAGCACGGCCGTGGTCGCGGCCTCGATGGCGTCGCCCGCCATCGCCTTGCCAAACTCCTCGTCGGACACCGAAGGGGTGGCGGAATCCGCTTCGGGCTTGCAGACCGCGTAGACCACATCGCACAAGAGCACGGGATCGCGGATCAGCTTCTCGATCAGCGTCCCCTCGATGACCTGCATGAGGTCGACGCCAGTGAGCCCGCGCACGCGCTTCAGCGTGGCGACGTTGATGTCCACCGTCCAGGTCCGGCCCGCGTTGTCTTTGAACGTCCGCATCTATGCCTCCATGCACAGCAACCCGACAGCAATCCAACGCAAACCCGACCGCAAACCAACAGCCTCAGCCGCCGATCCAGGACGGGGCCGTCGCCGAGTACGTCACCTTCGCCGTGACCGAGACGGTGATGGCCTCCTCGAGGGCCTCGTTCCGCGAGAAGTTGGTGATGGAGAAGTCCGCCTGCAGCCCCTGGCCGCCGGTGTCGTCGAGGATCTGGAGTCCGATCGGATCGTTCTGGAAGAAGGCGTTCTTGATGGCGGTGAACCCGGCGTCCGCCGTGTCCCAGACCATCTCGAACTCGACGCTCGCCTCCTTGAGCGTGGCGACGGTCGCCCGCCAGCCCGCGTTGGCGCGGGTGGTCACATCGGCCTCTCCCGCCTCTAGGCTGAGAGTCACGTCGCGGGTGTTGCCGAGGGCGAGCCACCCGCCGCCGCCGCCCTGGCCGCCGACCTTGTAGAGCAGCTTGGCTTCCATGCCGAGTTTGATTGCCATCGCCCGACTCCTTTCACTCGGCGCTGTGGCCGACCACGAGCATGCTTTCCCCGGCCTTGCTCTTGACCTTGATCTTCGAGAGGTCCACCCGCTCGAAGTAGTACTGCGTGCCGGGTGCCACCGGGATCTCCTTGCCGTCCGTTCCTTCGAGGACGGCGTCCTGGGTGTTGGTGTGCGCCGCCGTCAGCGTGAACGTCGCGATCACCGATGTGCCCGACATGGGCACGTACCCGCTTTCGAGATCGACTTTGAGCGTGATCAGGTTCCTCACGGCTACCTCCGCACCCGGTACGTGACGCTCAGGACACTCGTGAAGACCCGGTGCTGTTCCAGCGACTCGCTCGACACCACAGGCTCGTGCGCGATCCCGACCCACGCGGCGTCGGGCGCATCAGGCAAACGCTTCAGCCGAATGTGATCCGCGAGGGCCTCGACAAGATCCAGCAGACCGTCGATCTCCGTCGCGTCCCCCTCGGCCGGGAGCTTCTTCTGCACGCCAACGTCGAGTACGCACTCGAAGTTGCTGCTGTCGCGGCTCGCGACCGAGATGCCGGTGGTCCTCGGCACCACCGAAACGCGAAGTGCCTTGAGGTCCTCCAACGTGAACGCGGGCTGGAACATCCGCACCGCGTTCACCGGCTGCCCGAAGGAACCGGCGTTGATGTGGGCGGCCAGCGCATCGGCGATGGCGACGATGGTGCTCAGGGGGCACCGCCCTTCGTCGCGGCCATCCCGGACACCTTGCCCTCCAGGTACGACACCCGGCGCTCCATCGCCTGATACTCGGTGCGGATGGACCGGGCTTCGCCGATGAACTCGTCCATCCGCTTCTCTAGCTGCTGGAGCTTGGTCGTGACCACACCCCACTGGATGGTCATCGCACCGGCGGCGAGGATGATGGTGACGAGCACGCCAGCCCACCGCGCCTTGGTCCCGTTCTGTCCGTTCCCTTCCGCCATCACGTCTCCGTCCCGATGTGCTTGGTGTGTATCCGAAGAACCCTGCGGAACGGGTCGCTGTACCGGAACGGCGGTTGCCCTCCCGGCGCGTTGACCTCGTACACGAACACCTGCGCTCCGACCGTCTCTCGCACCTGGTCGCCTGCCCGCGGGAGGATCGGACCTGCGCCCAGGTCCAGGTCCGCTGCCCGCACGAGAAAGTCCCTCGACTCCGTGCGGTGGATCAGCCCCGCCTCGTCCGCCTGCTCGAACTCCGTCTTACCGATGGTGGCCTGGAGTTCCTTGGCTTCGGCCCCCCGCTTGTAGACGACGGTGCGGCTCATGTGCCGGTGCCGCTGGTCATCCAGGAACACGGAGCCGCGATCGAGCAGGTCGCCCACGGGAGCCTCCTCGGTCGGGTCACTGCAGCAGCCGGACACGGACGATGGTGTCGGCATCGACGGTGGTCTTCACCGCCTTGCCGATCAGCTTGTTTACTCCGGCCGCAGCGTTCTTGGTCGCGTTCTGCGCGCCGGCGTCCCAGTAGGTGTTCGTGCCCGCGGGGATGGCGCTGCCCGCGCCACCCGCCTTGGGAAAGTCGAACACGCCCGACACCGCCAGCGAGCCGAGCTGGTTCGCTTTGATGGGCGCCACCGTGACGCCCACCATCTCCGCCTGGACCACGACCGCACCGACGAGCGTGTCGCCCCCCGGCGTGTAGTCGATTGCCTCGCCCTCGTGAACGAACTTTGCAGGTCCTGAAGCCATGCCGCCTTCTCCTTCGCCGGGGATGATCCCGGACTGTTCTTCTCCGGCGCCTCCGCCGATTGGTGTCTCGCCCATGCCGTTTACACCTCGCCCTTGCTCTTCACGCCGCCGCGCGGGTCCTGCAGCGCGACGCCGAAGTCGTGGTACCCGCGCATCCGCACGCCCAGCTGGCTGAAGTCGGCGTCGGAGGTTTCGATGGTCGGTGCTTCCTGCCCGTTCAGGAACGCCATCTCGACGACGGGCAGATCGCTGGGATCGGCCAGGAGGTACCACGCCTTCGCGGAGAAGCCGGTGTAGAGCGCGTTGGAGAGGTAGCGGCTGACCTCGATGCGGAACTTGCCCTGGTGCGGGTTGGCGACGGGGAACTTGGTGTTCGCGGTCGTGTCCCGGAGCTCCACGCTCTTGTAGAGCTGCGTGCCCATCGCGGAGAGCGCCGTCGGCACCAGAAGGATCGCGGGCATCACGCCCGTGGGCTTGCCGTCAGAGTCCACGAGGTCCATGAAGGCGACCTCGCCCTTGGTGAGGCCGTCGATGCCGAGGGCGGTGTCCGCGCCCGAGATGAAGTTCTTGTTGCCGGCGCTGAAGAACGCGGCGTTGTTCATGAACGCCGTCCAGAAGACGTCG
>JAEUIZ010000020.1 GCA_016793805.1 Phycisphaerae bacterium | reverse complement strand
ACCCGTCTCCGCGCTGCGCGGAAGCTCGGGCTGAAGGAAGTGCCGACGATTCGCGCGTCGGACCTGACGCCCGACCAGGTCAAGGCGCTCCGCATCGCCGACAACAAGGTCGCGTCGCTCACGGCGTGGGACCTTGAACTCCTGCCCATCGAGCTCGCCGACCTCAAGGGCGTGGACTTCGACCTGGCGGTGCTCGGCTTCAGCGCCGAGGACCTCGCGGCGATCATGGCTCCCGCGGGCAACGAAGGCCTCACCGACCCCGACGAGGTGCCGGCACCGCCCGATGCTGCGACGACCGTCCCCGGCGACATCTGGGTGTTGGGCAACCACCGGCTGATGTGCGGCGACTCATCAAAGCCCGCCGACCTGGACCGGCTGCTCGATGGTCAGCCGATCCACCTCGTGAACACGGACCCGCCGTACAACGTGAAGGTCGAGCCGCGCTCGAACAACGCGATCGTCGCCGGCCTGAGTTCGTTCGCGCTGCCGGGCAAGGCCGACCAGCACGACCAGCAGAGCGCCGACCTCAACCGCTACCCCGAGAAGAGCCGCGCCACGCACAAGAAGCTCCGGGCCAAGGACCGGCCGCTGGCCAACGACTTCGTGTCTGACGACGAGTTCGATCGGCTGCTCGCCGCATGGTTCGGGAACATCACGCGCGTGCTGATCCCCGGCGGCACGTTTTACATCTGGGGCGGCTACGCCAACTGCGGGAACTACCCGCCCGTGCTCAAGCGCTGCGAGCTCTACTTTGCGCAGGCGATCATCTGGATCAAGGAGCACCCGGTCCTCACGCGCAAGGACTTCATGGGTAACCACGAGTGGTGCTTCTACGGCTGGAAGGAAGGCGCTGGCCACCGCTTCTTCGGCCCCGCCAATGTGCCAGATACATGGAGCATCAAGAAGGTCAACCCGCAGAGCATGGTCCACCTCACGGAGAAACCCGTCGAGCTCGCGCGGCGAGCGATCGAGTTCTCCTCGCGTCCCGGCGAAAACGTGCTCGATCTGTTCGGCGGCAGCGGGAGCACGCTCATCGGCGCGGAGATGACCGGGCGGCGGGCTTTTCTCATGGAGCTCGACGCGCTCTACTGCGATGTCATCGTGCAGCGCTGGGAGAAGTTCACGGGCCGCAAGGCGGAGCGGCTCGCAACAAAGTGTGTGGCCGAAGAGAAAGCCCCGGCGAAGGCCGAGGCGTGAGGAGGGGGCACCGATGCGTTCAGGCGCTGGGGCCCTTCTCCCGGAGGGCATGGAACTCGACCATCGCGTCCTCGTAGGGCGTCGCGCCCGCGGCGGCGTGGTCGCGCCCGCCCGCGGGGACGACGACGCTCCGCTCCTTGAGGAATGCGAAGGCAACGGCCGCCTGCGACCACGGGATGTTGGCGGCGTGCCGGAGGTCTTCGAGGTTGAACGGGCTGGTTGCCTCGGCCACCGCATGGGCGACCGCCTCGAACGCGTCCTCCGGGCACCGGTGCTGGTACGGTTCGCCCTTCATGGGAACGATGCTCCGCACC
>JAEUIZ010000049.1 GCA_016793805.1 Phycisphaerae bacterium | reverse complement strand
CGGGCCGGGCTGGGAGCGCTGCACGAGCCCCCGGGCTTCGGCGAGTTTGAGAAGGCGGGTGGCTTGGGCAAGGGAGAGGTCCTTCGTGGCGGCCAGCAGGATCTCATCGCGCAGCGCCGGACCACCGGACACGAACGCGCCGACGAACCGCTCGGGCGTCCAGTCCTCCGGCGGCGGTGGCCGCTCGCTGCGCTGCCGACGTCGCGACGATTCGACCTTGAGCCGCTTGGCGTCGAGGTCATCGGCCACGTCCCAGATCGGGAACGTCCAGCGGAGGCACACCGGATCGAGCGGCGGCCATGACCGCACGGCTGCCTCCAGCACGACGACGTCGGATTCCTCGTGCGGCCGCAGGACGAGGTGTGCATCGGTGGCGCGGCTTTGGCTACCTGCGCCCGCGCCGACATCGGTCACCGACTTGCCCGACTGGTTGCCCTTGCTCGAGTGGTGGATCAGCACGAACGCGCAGCCGAGGTCGGCGGCGTAGCGGTCGATGTGGTTGTAGAGCGACGCCATGTCGGCGTTGGCATTCTCGTCCGTGCCCGCGGGCAAGAAGCGGTAGAAGGCGTCAAGCACGATCAGGCGAAAGCGGCCCGGCTCGATGGCGCGGAAGAACGAGCCGAGCGAGACGATGTCCTGGAGCCCGCCCCGCAGGTTGCGGATGAACACGCTGTCGGCGAACTCGTCGGTGCCGATGCCGCGGGCCTTGGCGACCTTCGGAATGCGGTTGGCCGACGTCTCGCCATGCAGTTCGTTGTCGATGATCAGAACATCGCCGGCGACCGTGGCGAAGCGACCGAGCCAAGGTCGGCCCGTGGCGACTGCGATGGCCAGGTCGAGCACGAGCCACGACTTGCCGGTCTTGGGCGAGGCGATCACGTTCATCGTCTCGCCCTCGCGGAGCAGGCCCTCAATCACCGGCGGCCGCAGCGCCGGGCAGGTCGCCATGAGTTGGCGTGCGCTGACAAAGGGAGCAGGAGTTGGCACGGCCTCTGGGAGGCTTGGGTCTGTCTCCTCAGGCGGCACGTAGTCGCCCAGAAACGGCGGGCAAGTGCTCCGCGCGGGATCTATGTCGCTGCTGGCCCACTCTTCAGCCTCGGCGAGCCAGATCGGCAGCAGTTGCTTGATGCTGTCATCCGACGCGCCGTGCTTGCGGAAGCGCAACCAAGCGTCACGCGTCATCGCCGTCGCTTGGTCGCGGCCGCGGGCTTGCGCGGCGGCTACAGCGTGCCCAAGGCGATAGACGATCTGGTCGCTGTCCGGATACGTTCCCCTATCGGACTCCGCGATGGCGAAGTAGTCGGCGGACGGGACGCGCACGAGGGCCATTGCGTATGTGCTGCGGCGAGCGGCCCATGCCGCCTCGCATGCGTCGTCATCGGGCTCGCTCCAAGCCGCGACCTCGCGTGCCGCTTCCATGAAGCCACGGCGGAACGCCCGCTCAACATCAACTTGATCGCTGCCATCGAACCGCCTTGGCGATGGCCCATCGTCGTACCAGCGGGCAAACCTCTGGCCCGCCACTACGATGATGCCGAACTCGTCGTTTCTGGCCACGGTTACTTCGTCTCGCTTTCCACCTGCTCGCGTTCCCATTCGGCCAGGAGCCACGCGCTGAGGTGCTCCAGCGCCGCAGCCCACCGCGCGGCCGCATCCGGCACGTCGATGAACTCGATCCCGAAGGCAATGTCGCCGATCTGGATCTGGGACGGCGGGATGTCCTGCTGCTCGTCCATGAGCGCACCCATCGCGCCGCCGCGATCAGCGCGGCGTGCGTCATTCGTGGTTCGTGTGAGAGAAAGGCCGGGGGCAGCCCGCAACCGCCCCCGGCCGCACCAGCGCCGTCCGTTTACACCTCGCCCTTGCTCCGCACCGCCGCCCGCGGGTCGCACAGGGCCGCGCCGAAGTCGAAGTAGACCCGCCACGACACCGCCAACTTGTTCACCGTCTGGTCGAGCCCGAAGAACTCGACCGTCGGCGTCTGCTGGCCGTTGAGGAATCCGACGATGATCGGGCTCGCCGCCGGTGCGGCGAACAAGTACCAGTGCTTCGTCGAGGCCTTGGTGCCGTACTTCTTGGTGTTGCTCAGGCGCGGCTCGACCTCGAGGCCCACCGCGTTGCGTAGGCTGTTGCCGGTTGGCAGGTTCGTCTGGGCCGCGATGTACTCGCTCTCGAGCACGGCGCGGGCCACCGTCTGGAGTTCTGGCGGCACGACCAGCCGGGTCGGCCGCAGGTCCAGGTCATTGCCCTCCGCGTCCCGCTGCGTGAGCATGGCGGTGATCGCCTTGGTCAGGCCGTCTGTGCTGAGATTCGTGTCGGCCCCGGTGAGGTAGTTGCCGTTGCCCGCGGAGAAGAACGCGCCGGCGTTCGACATCAGGGTGTCGTACACCAGATCGCTTAGCCTGCGCATCGCCGCCTGGCCCATCGCTCGGGCGACGCTGTCGAACAGCGACAGATCGTCGTTGATGAGGTCGCGGCGGTCGATGGAGAACATCTTGCCGTAGGTGTCCACCTTGTACTGGGTCGTCGCCTCGTCCGCACCCCCGTGCTTGAACTCGCCGCCGGGCGGGATCTGCTGCAGCGAGCCCGTGAACGAGGGGCGGATGGCTGTGGCAGTCTTGAAGTCCGGCACGCTCCGCACGCCCGCGAAGGAACGCCAGGTGGCCGGGCTCTCCTGATAGCCGTCGAGCAGCACCTTGTTGACGGCGGCACCCAGCGCCTCGGTCAGCGTGTGCGTCGTGAGCGACGCGCGCACCATGCCCTCGCGGTCGGCGGGCGCGTCGATCCCCTCGTGCTGCAGCGCCGCGCGGCACAAGTCGAGGGTGTGGGCCACGCGGAGGTCGTCCGCCGCCTCCATGCACGCCGGGCCGAGGGCCTTCTCGGCGAGCGCGGCGAAGCCCGCCCGCTTGAGGATGGCCGCCTCGATGACCCGGGTACGCGGGATGTGTCCCGAGCCGCCGCCGGTGATGACGCCAGAGAACACGGGGCGCGAGGCCCGGAGCACTTCAAGAACACCGGCGCGGAGTTCGCTGACGGTCATGTCGCCCGCGACGGCCTTGGCCTTCATCTCGTCCACTCGCTTCTGGTGCACGCCCCAGTCCCGCTCGCCCCCACCTGCGAAGATGGGACGGCAGGTCAGTTCGATCTCCTTCAGCCGGTCGCGCTCGTCGGCGCGGATCTGATCCTCGTGTGCGATGTCTGCCATGTTCGTCCGTCCTTGACGTGAAGCCGCGATGGCCACCGACGTTTCCGCGTCGGCCCCCAGCGGCGTGATGCTGACTTCCCGCAGCCGCCCCTTGCGCACGAGCGTGAATCCGCCCGGCGACGACAGCGACCGCCCGTTGATTTCAACTGCCTGGTTCGGCTGCACCCGCTCGTGCTCGGTGGGCGCGACGCCGACCGACGCCTGGAACTGGAAGCCGCCCCGGGCCATCTCCACGACGTGCCGCGCGGGCTCGCCAGCGCCGCTGACGACGCCAGCAACGACGAGCCGCCCGTTGGCGACGGCAGGTTCACCGTGGCCGACGACGCTGCCGACGCTGGCGTTGTGGTCGGCCAGCAGGGGAACCTGGCCGCCCGCTTCGAGGCCCGCCAGGTCAATCGCGATGTCGCCCCAGCCCGGGACACGCATGATGCGGCCGGTGTAGGCGACGACGCTGATCTTGGGACGGGCGTCCTTGCCCGCGGCCTCGATCTCGACCTCGGCGGCCGACAGGATCATCTCATGGGTCGTGCTCATCGCGTCACCCCCAGCGTCGGGATGTACTCGCGGGTGAGCGTTACCGCCTTAGCGATCGCCGCATCATCCCACTCGAGCGGATCGGGCATCACGCGGTTGCACGCGTCGGCCACGTCGGGGATCGTGCCGCCCGCGGCATCGGCGACCCGCTGCATCACAGCGAGGCGCTTTGCCAGCACCTGCTTCCGGATGGCCGCATGCTCGGCGTAGGACAAGCCCTGCTCGCGCCGGTAGTGGGCGTCGTAGGCGAGGCGGTTGGCCTGATCCAGGTCCTCCGCGACGGCGTCGATGTCGTCGGCGAACCACACGAAGTTGCGCCCGATCTGCCGGAACTCCGGCGTCACGCGGCGGGACAACTGGTCCACGTCGATCCGCAGGCCGCGGCGCTTCAACTCCTCCGCGGCCTGCTCGGTGGACTTGGGGTACCGCCGCGCCATGACGCGGGCCACGGCGGCGGGGTCGTTGGGGTGCGCCTCTTCCAACCGCTCGCGACAGTCGGCGTCGTACTGCTCGCGGGTCATCAGGTACTTCGACAATGGCATGGGAATGCCTCCTGCCCGGAGCCCGGGCGCAGTGTGTGTCCGGCCGCGACGCCGCCGGGCGTCACGGGATTGGCTGGATGGATGGGTCGATGGCTGGCTGGGTGGTTGGTTTGGTGCGGTCGAGCCGCACCTGGTTCATCTACGCGGAACGCCCGCGAAGTGGCGAGGGGTCGTGCAGATTCCGTTCCGTCGGTGCATCGTCATCCTGTTACCCCCTATATCTGCGCGACCCCGCCAAAGTGTCGCGCTGATTCGTCGGCTCCGTCACCCTTCTCCTAACCCGAAGGCCGCCGGGTTGTCGCCTGCCGCCTGCGTGTCCTCTACCTGTACCTCTCGTCACCGGGCCGGTGGATGTCGCGATGGTTCGGCGATTTTCCTTCACTTCCCGCCATGTACCGACACCGCGGGGCCGGGCCTCTACTCGTTCCCTATGCCGCGGGCGGCCTATCTGCCCGCCCCGATGGACGGATTTGCCGTCGGGCCGGTACATCCCGCTACATGCCTTTATGCAAAACGGGGCCGGGTTGAAGTGCGAAAGTCGGGAAATCGTCCCCCTCGCCGGTCAAAGCGAACGCCGAAGTGCTGTCGATGGCCGTGAGCGGCTATGCACCGGAATTCCTCTATCATCCCGTCATGTCAGATCAGTTGGCGTCGCCAAAGATGGGTCAGTGGCACGTCGCGGTTGCGGCGGAGGCCGTTGCCGCAGCCCTGTTTGCCCGATGTGGCTACGACGTGTCGGTGCAGTACGGCGCGAATCAGCCTGAGTACGACCTCGCGGTGATTCGCGGCGAGCGGATGCTCAAAGTGTCGGTCAAGGGGAGTCAGGACCGCGGCTGGGGCCTCACGCAGTCATACCTCAAGAAGGGCAAGGCCAACTACCACGAGGCGATCGACGAATGGCTCGCCCGACACAAGCCCCGCACCGTGTTCTGCTTCGTTCAGTTCATTGACGTGCCTGTGGACGCCATGCCTCGTGTGTATCTGGCGACCCCGGCGGAGGTCGCGGTGCAGCTGAAGGCCTGCGCGGGGGGTCGAGGAGAGACGATGCTCATGGAGAAGAGGGTTTGGACCGATCGAGCCAAGCACGGCGGGAAGGTTGACCAGATTCCTGAGTCGTGGCACTTCTCCCCCGCGAGAATCGAACAGCTGATGGCGACCGCCTGAATCACAGCAAGAGCGGCACACAGCGACATGCACCCTGCATCGCGCGCACACCGGCGTTACGATGCCTCCATGCACGCTCGCCAGTTCTGCACGCCCCATCTCGTGAACGCAAACGGAGCCACGCCCTTGGAGCGGGTCGTTTTTGATGACCGCTCGATCCGGGAGGGATGGTTCCAAGACCTTCTGTACAAGAACCCCTCACTGATCCCGATCGACGAAATCGAAGAGGTGTTTGGCCCGCTGGTCGCCGTGGCCCGCGAACTGCCGACGGAGGCTGGCCCCGTCGATGTGGTGTACGTCAGTCCGCGCGGCTACATCACGCTGGTCGAGACCAAGCTGTTTCGCAACCCGGAAGCACGGCGAGAAGTCGTCGCGCAGATTCTGGATTATGCCTCGGCGATGTCCGGCTGGACCTATCAGGACTTCTGTTACGCTGTCCGCCTGAAGCGTCGCATCGACGATGGACGACCCACCGGGCCAAGCACGCCTATCGAGGGCGATGACGACCCGATCCTGCCGCTCGTGCGCGACCACCCGGACTTCGAAGAGGCTCGTTTCATTGACGCCGTGACCAAGAACCTCGCACAAGGGCGTTTCCTGCTCTTGGTAGCAGGCGACGGCATTCAGCACGGAGTAGAGCAACTTGCCGACACGCTCGCCGCCGCACCGGCGCTGGGATTCACGTTTGCTCTGCTGGAAGTCGCGTTGTTCAAGACTAGCGCGGCGGACAAGTCGATGGTGGCGCAGCCCCGCGTGCTTGCACGAACAAGGGAGATCGTGCGAGCCGTTGTAGAACTACGGGCGCCGCTGGCTCCGAAGGATGTCGCTGTCAGGCTACCGGAGGTCGTCTACGGGGACGACGGCGGCAAGCGGCGGCGGCTGACCGAGGAAGCCATGTTCGAGACGATTGCGGAGTCGCTCGGCGCACCGGTCGTTGAGCAGTTCAGGACATTCCTGCGTGAGTGCGAGAAAATCGGCATAGAGCCGGAGGCTCGCAGCTCGAGCATTTCGCTGTTCTGATACGAGCCGAACACGGGGCGACGTTTTTCGTTCGCGTCCATCTATGCCGAGGGCGGAGTCGTCGATCTGCGATTCGTACTGCACAATTACCGCAAGAGCGGCATCGACGAGAAGATCGGAATGGAGTACGTCAACGCCGTCGCCGCTCTCGTTTCCGGCGCGAAGGTGATGGAGAATTTCAAGGAGGGCAAGGCGTGGACACGCGTGTTCGTCGGCTCGCGAGAAATCACGCTGGCCGACCTGATGCCGAGATCGGCCGATTGGCTTTCTTCCCTCGCATCAGTGATCTCAAAGACGGAGCAGGGTGGAGCAGCCGCCCGCACGGAGTAGCGTTGGGTGCCGGCTGGCACAACCGCTCAGACTGCGGGCCTACACGCCATCGTTTCGAATCCCCAAAGACGACGTCGCACCTTCAGTAGCCAAGAAGGGGAGCGACGATTACCCTCTGCTGCATGCCGACAGCACCTGATCGCTTCGTGGAATGGATGAGCGGGCACACCGCCAACGACAAGAAACACGGGCGGAAGGTCTACCGGTATCACCCACGATCCGATGAGCACTCCAAGACCCTCTGCCGGATGGTCATGGAGGACCTTCTTGTCGCGTGTCCGCCGCTCGCGGAGCACGCGAAGTCTCGGATGATCGTCGGCGAGATCAACGCTGAGTTCACATTCGCAAACGGCAAGGTCAAGAACCTCGATTTGGCGCTTGGCACACCTGCTGATCCAGTGGTCCAGCCCGTGGTGCCGACGCCGATCATGTCCGGCCGCATCGCGTCCCTTCGGATCTCGATCGAGGCGAAGCAGTGCATGACCGAGCACTCAAAGACGAAGCCCCGCATCTTCGATGAGCTGTCCTCCTCCCATGAAATCGTGCACCAGGGCGACCCGCAGGCGATTGCCGCTGGCATTGTCGTGGTGAACATTGCAGATCGTTTCGCGTCGCCCCTTCGCCAGGAGAAAGATGGGCCACTGACTTTCACACCACACCGCCAACCGACCGTCGCCGAGTCGATGGTTCGACATCTGCGGGGGCTCAAGATGCGCGATCGCGCTGGCGAAGTCGGGTTCGACGCCTTCGCCACCATCGTCGTCAACTGCGACAACGTCGGCCCCTGCACGCTGTACACGGCACATCCGGCACCGCAGCCAGGTGACCACGATCACTACCTCACGTTCCTCCAGCGGATCAGTGCTGCTTACGCGGGGCGGTATGCCGTATGACCAGGCTTGGTCCGTCTGCGAACATAGGGGCTTGCTGAATCTCGCCCTTGAGGCGTTTCTCGGCCATCGCAAAGTAGGCCGGATCGAGCTCGTTCCCAATGCTGTTCCGGTGGCACCTCAGCGCGGCGAGCATCGTCGAGCCGGTGCCGACGAACGGATCGAGCACGGTGTCGCCCGTGAACGAGAACATTCGTACCAGTCGATAGGCGAGCTCGATGGGATAGGGCGCTGGGTGCTCGCGAGTCGATGCGCCCGTGAGATCCGTCCAGATGGGCCGGAACCAAGCGGACTGCTCGTCCTTGGTGAGCCGTGACGATGCCCGCTGGTCCTCAGTGGGGCTGCGGTACTTGCCGTGCTTTCGCAGCATGAGGATGTACTCGACATCATTCTTGATGATGCCGTTCGGCTCGTATGGCTTTCCGAGGAAGCCGCCGCCGTTTCCCTCGGCCTCGAACTTCGCGTTGGCGATCTTGTTCCAGAGGATTGGCGTCAGGTAGTCGAATCCGATCCGCCGCGCGCGCACTGCGATGTCGGCATGGAGCGGAAAGACGTGGTGCCGCCCGCCGTTCTCCCGACGCGCGACACAGACGTCCCCGACGTTCACGACGAGTCGTCCCCCGGGAACGAGCACCCGAAAGCAGTGCCGCCACACCTGGTCGAGCTCGTCGTGGAAGTTCTCGTAGTCGTTGATGGCGCCGAGTTGATCGGGGTGGTCGTTGTACTTCTTCAGGTTGAAGTACGGCGGCGAGGTCACGACAAGATGGACTGATTGGTCGGGAATCCAGTCCATGCGGCGGGCGTCGCCAAGGGCAAGGGTGTGCTCCGTTGCGGGACCCGTGTAGGGCTTCTGCTCGGGGATTCGAGTCGCCTCGGCCCGGCTTCGCGCCGTGCCGTTCCGGTAGGGCTTGGACTCAATGGATCGGGCGCTGGCCATATCCGGACAGGATACGTCCCCCCGGGGCACAAAGGTCTACGTCTGCCGGACATCCGAAACAAAGTCAGTCGATATCCGTGGCTGTTCCCGCGGGCGTCACGTCGGCGAGCCCGGCGGGAAGGAACCACGCCATCCCCTGTCATCGCGTGGCAACCTGCACCATCGCCGCGATGCCCGCGCGGACGGCGGGCGGCAGCGCCGGCCATGCCGCGACGACGGCGGCCAGGTCGGGCGGAAGCGGGGGTTCGGCCCCGGGCGCTGCTGCCGGCGCTGCTGGGGCGGGCGAGATGTCGCGCAAGTCCGTGCTTTGTCGGGGGTTCGGGCATTGGCCCCGTTGACTGTCGATCCGGTGGTTGCGGGTTCGAGTCCCGTCCGCCTCGCTTCGAAAGCCCCTGCTATGCAGGGGCTTATCGTCTTTGTACGCGGTGGCATGCTGACGAGATGGGTGGGAGTGTCGCTCGCGTGTGTGCGCACTCAGCGCGCGATGGCGAACTCTGCTTGGCGCCGACCCGGGTGGAAACAGCGGCGCGATGGAGCAACCGCTGTTTGACCACCGGATTGCAGGGCCGGTGGCATTCGTGGCGCCGATCGCCCGAGAGGGGCTTTCGCACCACGCGTGTGTCTACTGAACATGCTTGAGCCGCAGGCTGTTGAGCACCACGCTCACGCTGCTGAATGCCATCGCTGCGCTGGCGATGATCGGCGAGAGCAGCCAGCCCGTGACTGGGAACAGCACACCGGCTGCGATGGGGATGCCGACGACGTTGTAGATGAACGCCCAGAAGAGGTTCTGCCTGATCGTTCGCATGGTGGCGTGGGAGAGGGCGATGGCCTGGGGCACGGCCCGGAGGTCGCCGCGCATGAGCGTGATGTCCGCGGACTCCATCGCGACGCCGGTGCCGGTTCCGACCGCGAGGCCCACATCGGCTTGCGCGAGCGCCGGGGCGTCGTTGATGCCGTCGCCGACCATGCCCACGACGTGCCCCTCGGCCTGGAGGGCCTTGACCTTGTCCGCCTTGTCTTTGGGCAGGACCTCCGCGAACACCAGGTCTACGCCGACCTGCGAGGCGACCGCCTCGGCGGTCCGCTGGTTGTCGCCGGTCATCATGACCACGCGCAGGCCGAGGGCGTGCATCGTGGCGATGGCATCCTTTGATTCGGGCCGCACCGTGTCGGCGACGGCGACGATCCCCGCCTCGCGGCCGTCCACCGCGACACACATCGGCGTGCGCCCCATCGCCGCCAGTGCCGCGGCCTTCTCCGCCAGCGCGGACCGGATGCCGCGTTGAGCCAGCAACGCCGCCTTGCCGACCAGCACGGCGTGCCCGTCCACCGTGGCCTCGACGCCATGCCCGACCACGGCCCGGAAGCCGACGGGCTCGGCGAGCGTCAGCCCGCGTGCCGTCGCCTCACGCACGATCGCCGCCGCGAGCGGGTGCTCGCTGTGCTGCTCCGCAGATGCGGCGAGCCGCAGCAACTCGCTCTCATCAAGCGTCCCCCCCGCACCCTCGGGTGCCGGGATGATCTCCGTCACGGCGGGTTTGCCGTGCGTGATGGTGCCCGTCTTGTCGAGCACGATGGCCGTGAGCTTGTGGGCGGTCTCCAGCGCCTCGCCGCCCTTGATCAGGATGCCCCTCTCCGCGCCGCGCCCCGTGCCCACCATGATCGCCGTCGGCGTTGCCAGCCCCAGGGCGCACGGGCACGCGATGATGAGCACGGACACGGACGTCACCAGCGCCATGCTCAGGCGCGAGTCCACCGGCGATGCGAACCACCAGACAACGAACGTCACGAGGGCGATGGCGATCACGATGGGGACAAAAACGCCGCTCATCTTGTCGGCCAGGCGGGCGATCGGGGCCTTGCTCCCCTGGGCTTCCTGCACGAGCCGCACGATTTGCTGGAGGGCCGAGTCGGCTCCGACCTTGGTTGCGACCAGCCGCAGTGCGCCGGTCGTGTTCATCGTCGCACCAAACACGCTGTCGCCGGCCGCCTTCTCGACCGGCACGCTCTCGCCGGTGAGCATGGACTCGTCCACCGCGGACCGGCCGCTCTCGACCGTTCCGTCCACGGGGATCTTCTCGCCCGGGCGCACCAGCACGCGGTCGCCCACGACCACGGACTCGATCGGCACATCCTGCTCGGTGCCGTCACCCCCACCCCGCATGACGCGAGCCGTCCTGGCCTGCATCCCCATGAGCCGTTTGATGGCGGCGCTGGTCCGGCCCGTGGCCCGCGCCTCGAAGTACTTGCCCAGCAGGATCAGCACGATGATGACCGCGGCCGCCTCGTAGTACACGGGCACCATGACCATGCCGCCCATCGTGCCCTCGGCGTGTGCGGCGTGGCCCGCCGCTCCGCTCACGGCTGCAAATAACCCCGGCCAGATCGTCGCCGCGAGCGAGTAGAGGTACGCCGCGCCCGTGCCCATCGCCACGAGCGTGTCCATGTTGGCGCTGAAGTGCCGCAGACCCTTCCACGCGGACCGGATGAACTGCCAGGCGCACCAGAACATGACCGGCGTCGTCAGCGCGAGTTGCAGCCAGTTGATCCACGGGACGTTGAATGCCTCGATCTTCCCGTGCGACATCGCGATGACCAGCACCGGCAGCGACAGCACGGCCCCGACGGTCATCTTGATCAGCAACCGCCGCGCCTCGGCCTCGCCCACGTTCATGTGCGCCGAGTGGTCCTCGCCCCCGCCGCCGCCGCGCATCGCGTGCCCGGCGTGTGCTCCGTCACCCTGTGCAGCCAGCATCGCCGCGTGGTCGTGGCCCGCGTGACCATGAGCGGGATTGAGCGCCCCGTGCTTCGCCGCAGACGCCGTGGAATGGGCTGCGGGCACGATCGCCTTGTACCCGATGTCGTCCACCGCCTTGGCGAGTGTCTCCGGCCCGGTTGCTGCCGGGTCGAACTTCACTGTCGCCACCTTGGTGGCGAAGTTCACGCTCGCGGAAGAGACGCCGGGCTGCTTGGCGAGCCGCTTCTCGATCCGGTTCGCGCACGAGGCGCAGGTCATGCCCTCGATGGGCAAGTCGCAGCGCTCCTCGGACGTTGTCAGCGTGCGGGCGGCCTCTGCTCCATGCGCGTGCGACGGGGACGCGTGGTGACCTTCGGATCTCATGGGCGTTGTCCTATGCGATCGGCCTCGGATCGCTCAGCGAGCGATCCTCCCAACCAGTTCGACCAGTTCCTCCACCATCGCCGCCTGCTGGCCCTTGTCGCCGTGCATGGCGTGGTTGGCGCAGTGGGTGAGATGATTGCGGAGCAGGTTCTTGGCGACCGACCGCAGCGACTCCTGCACCGCCGCGCACTGCTGGATGATGTCGGCGCAGTACCGGTCCTCCTCGATCATCGCGGCGATACCCCGAACCTGCCCCTCGATCCGCCTGAGGTGCTTGAGGTTCGCCGACTTGAGGGCCGCATCCACGCCCGACGCGTGCGCGCCCGGGCCGACACCATCGCGCACCGCCTCCAGACCCGCCGCAACGCCGCACCCGCAGCACGCCGCGGCCCCCCTGTCAGGTGTCGCCGCCGCGCCCTTGCCGCCTCTCCCGTTCCTTGCCGCGTCCCGCTTCTTCATGACTGCTCATTCCTTGTGAATGTGAATTAACGCTCGCCATGGACTTCATCGTCACCCGCAGCACCCAGCGCGGGAATCGCTCTCTCCAGGGGGCTCGCTGACCCGGGCCGAGTACCCGGCCTCCTCGAGCGTGGCCATGGCCCGGGCAACCGCGAGCCCATCGGGCGCGGTGATCTCCGCGCTGCCCACCACGACCGACCGGACGCCCACCCCCTGCACCCCGACCAGCGCCTTCGTCACGGCCTGCACACGGTGTCCGCATGTCATGCCGTCGATGGTGAGCGTGAACGTCGAGTGATTGGCGGTCGCATGGCCGGTCGAACTCAAATCGATTCTCCTTTGTGAAGTATACTCCCCCCCAGTATAGATGTCAACTCTCATCATCGTGATCGTGCGAGCACCAGGGCGTTCGACAGGGGGGGGGTGGCCCCCGCACAGAACGGCCGGGATGGGCCTGCCACGGCGCTGTTCACCGGATCGCCTCAGTGCGCTGATGGCGCTTCCACTTCCACTCCTCGACCGCGCAGAACGCGCACGGCACGATGAACAGCGTGATCAGCGACACGGTCATGCCGCCGACCGAGGGGATGGCCATCGGCTGCATGATGTCCGCGCCGCGCCCGGTGGCCCAGAAGATCGGCATGACGGCGAAGACGGACGTGGCGCTCGTCATGAGGCAAGGACGGATCCGCTTGAGACCAGCCTCGATCACGGCCTCGCGGATCTCGTGGACCGAGGCGAACCGCCGGTCCTTGAAGATCCCTTCGAGATAGGTCGACATGACCACGCCGTCGTCGTCCACGATTCCGAAGAGCACGAGGAAGCCGACCCATACCGCGACCGAGAGGTTGACGCCCCAGAGCGCGAGCATGATGAACCCGCCCGCTGCCGAGACGATCACGCCGAAGAGGATGACCGGCGCAATCCACCAGCGCGAGAAGCCGAGATAGAGCATCACGAACATGATCGTGAGCGTGATGGGAACGAGGATCTGCATCCGCTTGGTGGCGCGAACCTGGTTCTCGAACTGCCCGGACCACTCCCAGTAGTACCCGTGTGCGAGCGTCAGTCTCCCGTCCGTCAGCGCCTGGCGCAGCACGCGTTCAGCGTCCTGAACCACCGAGACCTCGTCGCGGTCACGCGTGTTCATGGTCACATAGCCGACCAGCAGGCCTCGCTCGCCCTTGATCTCCTGCGGGCCGAGCACGGTGGAGATGTTCGCGAGCTGTGCCAGCGGCACCTGCGCACCGGTGGACGAGGGCACATTGATCCTCTGGATCGCGTCCATGTCCTCGCGGAAGTCGCGGGCGAGCCGGACCCGGATCGGGTACCGCTCCCGCCCCTCGACCGACTCCATGAGGTTCATCCCGCCCAGCGCCATCTCGATGACGTCCTGCACGTCGCGGATGTTGACGCCGTAGCGGGCGATCCGATCGCGGTCGATCTCGATCTGGATGTACGGCTTGCCGACGATGCGGTCCGCAACGATGTCCGTGGCGCCCGGCACTTCCCTGAGCAACTGCTCGATCTGGAGCCCGATCTTCTCGATCTCGCGGAGATCGCTCCCGTAGATCTTCACGCCCATCATGGCGCGGAAGCCGGTCTGGAGCATGACCAGCCGTGTCTGGATCGGCTGGAGCCATGTGGGGAGCACCCCGGGGATGGCGGTCCTCTCCTGGAGTTCGGCGAGGATCTCCTGCTTGGTGATCCGCCGCTCCTCAGGCCAGATCCACGAGAGCGGCGTTCGGATGACTCCCGGCCAGTCGGAGAAGAACCGTTCAACCCTGGAGGTGCGCCACTGGCTCTCGGGCTTCAAGATGACGATGGATTCCATCATCCCGATCGGCGCGGGGTCCAGTGCGGATTCGGCACGCCCGATCTTGCCGACCACGCTCTCGACCTCGGGCACGCTCGCGATCGCCAGGTCCTGCTTGCTGTTGACCTCGACCGCCTGGGACAGGGACGCCTGGGGCAGCAGCGACGGCATGTACAGGAGCGACCCCTCGTCCAGGGGCGGCATGAACTCCCGGCCCAGGCCGGGGAGGATGCGTCCCTCCTTGAGGACCGCAAGACCAGCGCTCGACTCGGCGTCGCGCTCTGCGGGGTCCTGGCGACGCCAGAGAAGGCGCACCCTCTCGGCGCCTCCCGCATCGCGGACACGTTGCCAGCGGAGTTGGTCGAGTTCGAGAAATGGCCGTGTGATGTCGGCGTCTCCCGGCTCGTACATGGCGTGCTTGAGTTGTGGCGAGGCCCGCTCCGACGCAAACGCGTTCACCACCCACCCAACAGGAGCGAGCGTGCGGTGGATGCCGAGCCACACGGAGAGTCCGGCAAAGAGGATCAGCACCGGCGCCACCATGAAGAGCCGCTTATGGTCGAGGACCCAGCGGAGCGTCGGGACGTACCCCCGGGCGATGACCCGCGACACTGGATTCCGCTCCAGAGGCTGGAACTTCTCGCGCGTCATCCGGATCACGCACAGCCCGACCCCGATCCCCACCCCGGCCGCCACGAGCCACCCACGATCGTGCGCTCCCCCGAGTCCCCACATGAAGGCCAGGTGCGTCGCGAGCATGGCCAGAATCCCGACGCCGACTGCGACCGCGAGTGTTGTCCGGTGCCTCCACGCCACCGGCCGGTAGAGCAGGTAGCACAGGAAGGGCACCACCGTGATGGCGAGGATCACCGACGAACCGATCGCGAATGTCTTGGTAAACGCAAGCGGCTTGAAGAGTTTGCCTTCCTGGTCGGTCAGGAAGAACACCGGAATGAACGAGACGATCGTGTTCGTGACGGCGGTGAGGATCGCGCCGCCGACCTCCGCCGCACCCTCGTACACCAGGCCGAAGTGCCCCTTCTCCCGCCGCTCCTCGGGCGACGCGGTCGCGATCCGTCGGTAGATGTTCTCCGTCATGATGATGCCCATGTCCGTGATGCTGCCGATGGCGATCGCCAGCCCGGCCAGCGACATGATGTTGCTGTCCACGCCGACCACGTACATGAGGATGAACGACCCCGCCAGGGCCAGCGGGAGCGTCGGCAGGACGGTCGCGGTCGAACGCAGGTGCATCAGGAAGAACAGCACGATGACCCCGGCGATCAGCGCCTCCTCGAACAGCGCCGACTTCAGCGTGTCGATCGTCTCCTGCACGATGGTGGTGCGGTCGTAGAACGGCACGAGTGTGACGCCCGACACGCGCCCGCCCGGGAGCGTCTTGCGGGGCAGGCCCGCCTCGAGCTGGGCGATCTTCTCCTTGACACGCGCGATCACTTCGCGCGGGTTCTCGCCGTACCGCATGAGCACCACGCCGCCGACCGCCTCGACGCCGCCTTTGTCCAACGCGCCGCGCCGAAAGTCAGGGCCCAGTTGGACCGTCGCAACACTGCGCAGATAGAGCGGCGTGCCCCCCTCCTGGCGGATCACGACCCGCTCAAGATCCTCGACAGACTTGATGAACCCCAGCCCGCGGATGAAGTACTCGACGCCGTTCTGCTCGATGACCTTCGCGCCGACGTCGATGTTGCTCTTCCCGACAGCCCCGACGATCTCCATCAACGTCACGCGGTGCGCCCGCATCTTGTCCGGGTTGATGTCGATCTGGTACTGCTTGACGAAGCCGCCGACGCTCGCGACCTCGCTCACGCCCGGCACCGTCTGGAGTTGGTAGCGGATGTACCAGTCCTGGATCGATCGCAGTTCGGCGAGATCGAACCCTTCCCCCTCGACCGTGTACCAGTAGATCTGACCGAGCGCGGTGGCGTCAGGGCCGAGCACAGGGGTCACGCCCGCGGGCAGTCGCTGCTGGGCGACGTTCATCCGCTCGAGCACGCGCGCCCGCGCCCAGTAGTAATCGACGCTGTCCTCGAAGATCACGAAGACCATCGAGAACCCGAAGCCGGACATGGAGCGGATCGCTTTCACCCCCGGCGTGCCGGTCAGACTTGTGGTGAGCGGATAGGTGACCTGATCGTCAACATCCTGCGGGCTCCGCCCCTCCCAGTCGGCGTACACGATCACCTGCTTCTCGCCGATGTCCGGAATCGCGTCCACCGGCAGCCGGAGAATGGCCCAGTACCCGGCGGCACAGATGCCGAGGATGATGAGCGTCATCAGGAACGTGTTCTTCATGCACCAGCGAATGACGGCGTTGACCATGGGTTGCTCCTCCGCTCAGTGCTTGTGGCCGCCGGTCGGCGCGGGCGTTGTTGATGGCATCGAGTCAGCACCGGGCTGCGCCGGAGCGCCGGCTGGCGTTGCGGCCCCTCCGTGGTCGTGGCCCATCGTCGCGTGCAGCCCGCCGGGGTAGAAGAGGCTCGGGTGCCCGGTGACCTGGAACTGGCTGTCGATGAGGAAGTTGCCGCGGGTCACCACGCGCTCCCCCGCCGACAGGCCGGACAGCACGGGGAAGTACGCGCCCGCCCTCGGTCCGAGCCTGAGTTCCCGCGGCTCGAACAGGCCGCGAGCCTTCTCCACGTACACGATCTGGCGGGTTCCCGAGTCGAGCACGGCCGCCACGGGCACCGCCAGCACACCGCTAGCAGTGCTTGCCGCCGCCGCCGGAGCCGCTTCGACCTCCTTGAGTTTCATCCTGCACACCGGGCAGCGTCCCGGTTCGTCGTATGTCTTCTCGCCCTCGCACTTCATCGGACAGAAGTACTTGGCCGCGAGCGACGGAGCTGCCGCCGCCGCTCCGCCGTGCTCGAGACTGTGCGTGGCGTGTTCCGCGGGATGTGCCGGGCTGATCGTCGGTTCGCCCGGGATCTGCTCCAGGGGCATCTCGCAGATCGGGCAGTCCCCGTCCGCCTCCGTGAGCACCTGAGGGTGCATCGGGCAGGTGAACTTGCCCTCGACGCTCGTCGGCGCGGCCCGTCCCATGGTGGTCAGCGTCGCCGAGATCGACGCCGTCACGAACATCCCCGGCTTGAGCGCGTGGTCCTGGTTGTCGATGTGGACCGGGATGCGAACCGTCCGCGACTGCTCGTTCACGATCGGTTGCACGAACGTGACTAGCCCCTCGAACGTGCGACCGGGGATGGCCTCCGCTGACAGCCGCACCTTCTGGCCGTACCGGATCCACGGCAGGTCGAACTCGTACACCTCCAGGTACACCCAGACCGAATCAAGATTGGCGATCCGGTAGAGCATGTCTCCGGCCCTGAAGGACGCATTTTGGACGATCGCTTTCTCAATCACCGTGCCGCTGATCGGCGAGTAGAGCGTGACGCGGTCGGTCGTCTGCTTCTGGTCAATCAGTCCGGCGATCTGCGCGTCCGTAAGCCCGAGCAGACGCAGCCGTGTCTTTGCGACGTTCACCAGCGCCTCCCCCGCGCCGCCGGCCTGCAGGGCGATGAGGAGTTCCTGCTGCGCCACCAGCAGTTCGGGGCTGTAGACCTCCGCCAGGTGGTCCCCCTTGCGAATCTCCACGCCGGTGAAGTTCACGAACAGCCGCTCGGCGTACCCATCCACCCGCGGCGTGATCGTGGCCAGCGACGACTCGTTGTACTCGATGCGTCCGATGGCTCGGAGTTCACGCGACAGCGGGCGATGCTCGACAGCCACCGTCTCCACGCTCGCCATCGCCAGCGCGTGCTCGGAGAGTTGCAAGGTGGGGGCCTCGCCCGGCGCGACCGCCGTCGCCGAGGCCGCAGGGATGAGCGGCATCTCGCAGATCGGGCAATCGCCCGGTCGATCCAGCCGGACCTGCGGGTACATCGAGCAGGTGTAGACCTGCTTGGCAGGTGCAGGTGCGGCCTCGCCGGACGACGCCACGCCGGATGCGGGCCGTGCGCCGCCGCCACGCCCGAGCCAGTAGCCGCCGGTGGCGGCAAGCACTGTGACGATGACGATCGACACGATGGTGGTGCTTCGCTTCATGGACGGGCCTCCTTGGGCTCCGGAGACTTCGAGGGGTTCACGGGCAGCACCGGCGCTCCATCCGGTGTCGCGCCGGCAATCACAAGAGAGATCGACGCGATGGCCAGTTCGCGCTGGGACTTTGCTTCGATGGCGGCGAGTTCGGACTCGAGCAGACGACGCTGCGCATCGATCACATCCAGGAACGTGGAACGACCGCTCGCGTAGCCCGACCGCGCGGCATCAAGCGACTGCTGCGCCTTCGGCAACAGCGTCGATCCAAACAGCGTCGCGTTCCGTCCGCTCTCACGGTACATGTAGAGCATCGAGGCCAGTTCAGCCGCGATCGCGATCTGCTCCGCCGAGAGCCGGGCCTCGGCGGACCGCTTCTCCGCCTGTGCCGCGGCGATCTCGGCCTCGATCTTGTCACGCCAGATCGGTAGCGTCATGCTCGCGGTTGGTCGCCACATGATCGGGCTGGCCTTCACGTCCGCCTCGATGCCGATCGTGAAGTCGGGCACTCGGCTGGTGCGCGCCAGGTCGAGCATCGCCGTGCCCCGCCGCACGTCGGCCTCCATCTGCCGAAGCACGGGGTTGCGATCCGCGGCGATCGCCAGCACCGCGTCAGCAGAAGGGGGTGGCGTGCCGACCTCGAACGTACCGGGAATCGGCACCGACACGTCGCCCGGGGAGTGACCGAGAGCGGCCCGAAACTCCGCCTCCAGAACGCTCCGCGAATCCTCCAGGTTGGCGATCTGATTGGCGAGTTGATCCCGCTCGATCTGAGCACGCAGCACATCCTGGATCGTGCCCCGACCGGCACCGACCTGCTGCTGCGCCTGTAACTCAACATCTCCGAGAAGCGCGAGCGCGTCGCGTTGAACTCGGATCGTGTCGCTCAGGAAGTGCAGCCGGATGTACGCGGACTTGGTGGCATACGCGGCCGCGAGCACCTGGCGCTCGAATCCGAAGTACCCCACCCGCGCCTCCGCCGCGGCCACGTCTCCGGCTGCGCGCAACTTGCCCGGCCCGGGCAGGTCGAGCATGAGCCCGGGCATCACCGCCTCCAGCATGTCGGTGATGTCGGCCTCGAAGGTCAGCCGCGGATCAGGGAGCGAACGGGCCGGGGTGATGCGCTCAACCGAGCCCGCCCACGCGTAGTACGACGCCTCGACACGCGGATTGTTGAGGATGGCGTACCGCAAGTACTCCGCCAGCGGCGACTCGGTCGTGAGCAGGGGCAGGTGGGGCTTCGCGTCGCCGGGCCGGTACACCGATCGAACACTCTCCAGGTCGGCTCTCGCCTGCCGCTCGCTTGCGATGGGCCTGCCGGCACAGCCCGCCAACAGAGCCGCGGATAGAACGATGACCGCGGCAGCGATCCTGCGAGGAACAGTTCGTCTCATGGCTGCCTCACTTCCTGTCAGACGTGGTGTCGCGCGAGGACCAGTGCATATGGGCGATCTTCAGCGTGCCGCCATGATCAACGATCACCAGCGTGACCGCGACCGACAACACCTTCTTCTTGGCCCCTTCGCCCGCCGTGAACGTCACCGTCTGGCGGACGAGCGTCGCGGTGCCAAGCGGGGACTCGGCCTCGGTCACCTTCCGCCACGTCGAAGTGCCGAAGACCTTGAGTTCAGGCTTGAGATACTCTTCGCGGTAACGCTCCCAGGTCCCCGCGTCACTGCCGTTCTGGAGCACCGTGGCCCTCCCGCCGCTCAGAAAGAGGCGATCAAGCGCGGACGTATCGCCCGCGGCCCGCGCCGCGTGGAAACGCCGGGCCAAGTCAACCGCTGGTGACGCCGGACCGACCTTCACGAACTTGCCCAGGAACGCGTCCTTCTCGGCGTCGGGCTTGGCGTCCCACTTTGTTTCACAGCCCGGGCAGCAGAAGCCGATGCAATGCCCCCTCCACACGCGCATCGCGGTTTCAGGGTCGACCTCACCACCTTGGATCGGGCACCGGTCATTGATGGCCCGTGCCGGCTGCGGGGCGGGCTGCGTCCCCTTTGGGGCATGATGACCCTCATGCCCGGGCTGGGCAGCGCCAGCCAGCAGGGCGCCAATCGAAACGGCCGCGACGAGAGCGATGGCTGTGCGAACGAACATGATGAACCTCCGTCAATCGGGGAATGAGCAGTGAACGCGAGCACGCGAACAGCGGATTCGGATGTGGGCACGTTGGCAGTCAGGCGCCCGTGCTCGACGAGGGGGCGTCCCATGACGCCCCGGAGCACCGGCCGGGCCGAACCGCTACACAATGAGCGCGCAGTGCATGCGCAAAAGCGAAGTCAGGGGTCGCTGAACCGCCTGATGGGGACGCTTACGTCCGCTGGCCGCGTAGAGCGGCCGGGGTTCAGGCCGCTGACTCCAGTCAAGAGTCACCACGACGACCGGCACCGGCGTTTCCCTGCTCGGCTTCTCGACCGAGAGCATCTTGCCACCGCTCTTGTCGCACGAGCAGTTCTGCGGATCTTCCGTGGTCTCGGAATCTGGGTTCTCGCCCTTGCTCGACGATTCACGGTGGCAACATGAGTGCGTCACCCGCCCGTGATCCACTGCGGGGGTCGGGTGATCGGTAGCAAGCCGGCCCCT
Organism: Phycisphaerae bacterium; assembly: GCA_016793805.1. Taxonomy (GTDB): domain Bacteria; phylum Planctomycetota; class Phycisphaerae; order Phycisphaerales; family UBA1924; genus JAEUIZ01. Next base: position 220,563 of record JAEUIZ010000049.1, on the reverse strand, counting down.
CGAGTGGGAGGCAGCCTGGCACAAGAGGCCGCCACCGAGCAGCGTGAGGCCGTTGCAGCAGCAGAACGGAGTCGCCACCACCAAGAGCAGGGCCATGAAGTTCCGGATCTGGATGCTGGGACCAAGCATACTACGGGGGAGTATACGGCCCCTTGATGCGTATGTCAACGGTTGACGGCTTAGGCGGCCACGAGACTGGTCTGGCGACCGGCGAGGCTTCCGAAGCGTGACCCCAGCCTGACCTTTCCCCCCAAACCCGGTCCACCCCGTGTGATAGTGTGGGGTCGGACCTAGGAGGGCAAAGGCGATGGGCAGCACGCGTCATGCGTCGCAAGAGATCGTGAACAGGCTGCGGTCGCCGGGTCTCGGGGCCGGGTATCATCGCCCCCATGCGAGCAGGCATTGTGCGGTGGATGTTCTATGTGGCGGCGATGATGGCCGTCGGTCCGTTGGCGGCGGGGTTGTTGTCGGGGCTCCGGGCGGCCGACGGCTCGCCCGCGGCCACGCCGCTGGCGTCGACGGATCCGGTGGGCGGGTTGCTGCGTGGGTTGCTGGCCATGGCGATCGCGCTGGGCTTTGGCGCGGCGGCGTCGCGGGTGTCGGGAATGCAGGCGGGGCTGACCACCGCGGGGCTCGTCATGGCCTGGGTCGCGTGGCGATCTGGCGAGGTGCATGATCTGATCCGCGAGGCGCACTCGGCGGGGCCATTGACGAGGCTCTCGATCGAAGGAGCGGTATTCGGTGCGGCCGGGGTGCTGATGGCGTGCGTGCTGGTGCTGGCGGCCAAGGGCGAGGGCACGGCCCGTCAGCGGCTGCTGGGGAGCGGGAAGGGGACGGTGGTGGCGTGCGCGATCGGGCTGGCGGCAGGAGCATTGGCGGCGTGGCTGGTCGCGGTCACGCCGCTGAAGGGCCAGGCGGTCATGGCCGCGGTGGCGGCTGGAGCGGCGGCGGCAGCGGCGGCGAGGCTCGCGGATATTCGAGTCCCGCTCGCGCCGGTGGCCGTGCCGTTGGCGGTGCTCGCGGTTCTGGGGCCTGTAGCGGGGCTGGTGCTGGCGGGGAGCGCGAACGCGGTGGCGGCGTCGTACCAGGGGGCATTGGCCCCGATCGCGCACGTGACGCCTTTGGACTGGATCGCGGGCGCGCTCCTCGGCATCCCATTGGGTGCGGGGTGGGCCGGCTCGATGATCGAGAAGCGGGCAGCGGCGTAGGACGATGCATCGGCCGGGCGGTTGGCCTCGAACCTAGAGTTGTCCAGAGGGCCACGAGATGCCGCGAAGCCGGGTGCCGCAGACACAGTCCACTCGATCGAAGCGGCGGCCCGCTGGGATGCCGGACGTGCAGGCGTTGCACGATCTGCGGAACGTGGCCATCGACCGCGTGGGCGTCAAGGACGTGACCTATCCGATCCGGCTGAAAGCGCCCGAGGGGGGCGAGCAGACGACGGTGGCGACGATCAACATGTACGTGGGGCTGCCGCACCACCAGAAGGGAACCCACATGAGTCGGTTTCTGGAGGTGCTGAACGAGTACGCGGACAGCGCCCTGACACCCGACTGCTTCCCGAAGGTAGCGAGGGCGATCTGCCTGCGGCTGAACGCGGCGGAGGCGCACTTCCAGGCGGAGTTCACGTACTTCATCAAGAAACTGGCGCCGGTGACGAAGTCGCCCGGTCTCATGGATTACCGCGTGCGGTTCGAGTGCGTCTCGAACGGGCACGAGGACTTCATCATGACGGTCTCGGCTCCCGGCACCAGTCTCTGCCCGTGCTCGAAGGAGATCAGCCGATACGGCGCGCACAACCAGCGCTGCCGACTCGAGGCGTCGGTGCGCATCCGCGAGCGGGTGTGGATCGAGGAGATCGTGCGGTACCTGGAGCGGGCGGCGTCGACGGAGGTGTACGCGGTCCTGAAGAGGCCGGATGAGAAGCACGTCACCGAGGCGGCGTATGACAACCCGAAGTTCGTTGAGGACATCGTCCGCGACCTGGCGCTGATGCTCGAAGGCGATGACCGGATCTCGTGGTACTCGATCAACTCGGAGAACTACGAGTCGATCCACAACCACAACGCCTACGCGCAACTGACGCGGGACAAGCGGGGGTAGGCGGCTCGGCGGCGTCGGGGGCCGCTCCGGCGAGTCGGACTCGGCGCGGGGGGCCTGATCGGTCGATAAGAATTGGCCGCCGCCATGCCAGCAGGTCGCCAGCCCATGTCGATGTTCCATCGCCGACTCCTGCTCATCGGGGCCGGGATGGCCGTCGGTCTGGGGGTTCTCGGTGGGCAGGTCTGGCGGCTCGCAGCGGTGCACGGCGAGGATCACCGCCGGGCGGCGGAGTCGAAACTGGTTGACCTTTCGTGGTCGCGGGCTCCGCGGGGGCGCATCCTCGACCGCAAGGGCAGGGTGCTGGCGCAGGATCGCCCGAGTTACAGCGTGTGCGTCGATTACCGCGTGCTGTCGGGCCAGTGGGCGCTCCGGCAGGCGGCGGAAGCGGCCCGGCAGGCGGACCGCGCGGCGTGGCGAACGCTCGACGCGAGGCAGCGGCAAGAGCGGATCGACGTGCTCGTCCCGATCTTTCAGGCCCATGTCGAGCAGATGTGGGATCGAATGGCCTCGGAGACGGGAGTAGCGCCGGACGTGCTGGCACGCTCGCGAGAGGCGGTGGTCGCTCGCGTGAGCAAGTTGGCAGCATCGATCTTCGATCGACGGGTCTCGCGAGACCTCGACGATCGGCTCTCGGCGGGCCTGGAGATCACGGAGGAGTCAGAGGAGCGGATGGTCGCCGCGGGCCGGCGCGACCTGGCGGAGCAGCGATCGCCGCACGTCGTCCTGGACACGATCGCGGATGCGGCGGGGTTCGAACTCACGCGGCTCTCGCGCGAGACGGTAGACCTTCCAATTCCCGGCCTGGCGAAGCCGATGCGAGTGCCGCTGATGCCCGGGCTCACGGTCGCGGACACGGGCTCGCGCGAGTATCCGTACGAGTCGATGACGGTGGACGTGGATGCGACCACGCTCCCGGGCCCGCTGAAAGCGGATCGACGGGTGCCGATCACGGTCGAGGGTGTCGCGTACCACGTCATCGGGCGGACGAGCCCCGGCGCGAACGCGGACACGGAGGTGGTGGTGGACGGGAAGCGGACGCGGACACCGGGGCACCGGGAGCGCCGCGCCGCGTGGCTCTCGCCGCTGCGACCGACCTTTGAAAGAGAGTTTGCCGAGCGGGTGATGACGCCGCAGGGGTGGGGCGGGCTCCCCGCTCGCGTCGACCGGGGCCGATACGAGGACACCGACGCGGCGGGCATCGGCGGGATCGAGGAGTCGCACGAGCGGACGCTCCGAGGTCTGCGAGGGATCGAGGTCGAGCGGCTGGAGACGGGCGAGACGCAGGCGCTCGATCCAGTGGCGGGCGAGGACGTTCGGCTGACGCTGGACGTGATGCTCCAGGCTCGGGTGCAGGCGATCATGGCTCCCGAACTGGGCCTCGCGGTGGCGCAGCCGTGGCAACGACACGCCAGCGAGAACCCGACGGTGCCCGACGGCAGCCCGCTCTACGGCGCGGCGGTGGTCATCGAGGTGGACACGGGGGACGTGCTGGCGATGGTCACGACGCCGTCGGTCTCGCGACGGGCGCTGCGTGAGAACCCATCGGCGATCTTTGACGACCCGATGAATCGGGCCGTCGCGACGCCTTGGTTGGACCGGGCCGTGGGTCGGCCCTATCCGCCGGGTTCGATCGTCAAGGCGGTCCTTCTGACGGCGGCGGCGAAACTCGGCAAGACCAACATCGACGCGCCAATCGAGTGCACGGGGCACCTCTATCCCGACAAGCCGGACATGTTCCGGTGCTGGATCTACAAGGACGAGCGGTTCCGGACGACGCACACGGCGCAGTTCGGGCATGCGCTCAGCGCCCGCGAGGCGTTGATGGTCTCGTGCAACATCTATTTTTTCACGATCGGGCAGCGACTGGGGCCGGAGGGGATCGTGCAGGCCTACTCGATGTTTGGCGTGGGCCAGCCGTGGCGTCTCGGGGTTGGCGACGAGGTGTCGGGGATCCTGGGCCCGCGCGGCAATCCGGCGGGCATCGGCGCGGGCGACGCGGCCCAGATGGGAATCGGGCAAGGCCCCGTCGCGTGGACGCCCCTACACGCCGCGGACGCCTATGCGACGCTCGCTCGCGGGGGCGTACGGATCCGCCCGCATGTCGTCCTGGGCGAGGCCGCAGAGCCGGTGAGCCTGGACTTGGACCTGCGGGCAGTGCACGAGGCGCTGGCGGGGCTGGATGATGCGGTCAACCAGGAACGGGGCACGGGCCACCACGTCGACATCGCGGGCGAGCGGCTGGTGCACTTTGCCAATCTGACTGGTCTCAAGGTGTGGGGCAAGACCGGCACGGCCGCGGCGCCGCGCGTGCTCGTCCGGCGTGACGACCCAACGACGAAGGGCCTCTTCGAGCGTGCGATCGTCGATCCGACGCTCCCCGAGAGCGTTCGAGTCCTCCGCCAGGGCGACCACTCGTGGTTCGTGGTGCTCGTGGGCGAGGCGGCAGAGGGCCGCCCGCGGTACGCGATCGCCGTGATGATGGAGTACGCGGGCTCGGGCGGACGGGTTTCCGGCCCCATCGTGGCTCAGATCATCCGCGCGTTGAAGGCGGAGGGGTACCTGTGACCGCTCTCGGCGCGGAGCCCCGCCCCTATGTGCTTGGCGCGCCCGGGAAGTGGCGGGTCACGGTCTGGCATGGCGCGTGGCTCTGCCTGCTGGCGGCCATCGCGCTCTCGCTCCTGGGCCTGTACGCGATCGACCTGGGCGTCGTGGAGGGAGCGCGGCGGCAGGCGGACCCCGGCAAGCAACTCCTCTTCGTCGGCGTCGGGCTGCTCGCCGGCGCGATCGTCGCCCTCCCGCACTACCGCCTGCTCGGATTCGTGGCCTGGCCTGTGATGGTGCTCTCGCTGGCGAGCCTCGTGTTCCTGCTGCTGCCCGGCGTGCCGGCGTGGCTTGTCACTCCGCGCAACGGCGCCCGCGGATGGATCAACCTCGGCGTCGTGGACTTCCAGCCCGCGGAGCCCGCGAAGATCGCCTTCGTGCTCGCCGCGGCGCACTACCTGCGGTATCGAAGCACGCACCGCAGGTTCATCGGGCTCGTCCCCGTCGGGCTCATCGCGTTCGTGCCCATGGCGCTCATCATCCTCCAGCCCGACCTCGGGACGGCGAGCCTGTTCGTGCCGGCGCTCCTCGCCATGCTCCTGGCGGCGGGCGCACGCCTCCGGCACCTTGCGCTCATCGTCACGCTCGCGGCGCTGGCTGGGCCGGCGGCGTACCCGATCCTCAAGCCTCACCAGAAGCAGCGGATCGCCGCCCTCATCGGGCAGTTCGAGGGTCGGCGCGAGGGGGCGCTGGACATCAACTACCAGAGTTTCACGGCCCAGACGCTCGTCGGCGCGGGTCAATGGACGGGCAGCACGCCGGGCCACGCGCGGGCGCTGGTGCGATTCAACCGCCTACCCGAGCGGCACAACGACATGATCTTTGCCGTGATCGTCGCGAGGTTCGGGCTGCTTGGTGCCGCGGCGGTCCTCGCGCTCTATGCCGTCTGGCTCGCGGGCGCGCTGCTGACGGCGGCCAACTGCAAGGACCCGTTCGGACGGCTCCTGTGCGTGGGATTCGCGGGCTTCGTCGGGGCCCAGGCGGTCGTGAACATCGGCATGAACGTCGGGCTGCTCCCCATCATCGGGGTCACGCTGCCGTTTGTCAGTTATGGCGGGAGCAGCACGATGACCACGATGCTGATGACGGGCCTGATCTTCAACGTCGCGATGCGCAGGCCGCTGCCCCCGTTCCGGCCGAGTTTCGAGTGGGACGAGGACTAGGCGTTCGCGGCGTGTGCTGGCTACGCTCGCCGGATGAACCGTCGCACTACCCGAGGTGGTGGCCGAGACGCGATCCCGCGCGGGCGTGCTCGCAGACCCGCACCACAATCGGCGGCGCCGCCTCGCGCCAAGCCGAGCCGTGAGTCGCTGGCGTTCCCCGGCGTGGCCACGCCGCTCACGCCCCCGCCGGGATTTGTCGAGTCGGCGCGCACGATCGGCGTCGAGTATGAACCGGGCGACGTCGACACTTTGGGAACATACCTCTCACTGCTGCTCTCGGCGAACACCCTCGTGAACCTGACCGCGATCGCCGATCCTGCCGAGGCATGGACGCGGCACATTCTCGACTCGCTGTCGCTTGTGCAGGTCTTGGCCGATTTGCCCGAGGGTTCCCGCGTTGTTGACGTGGGTTCCGGCGGAGGGCTGCCGGGTGTGCCGCTGGCGATCTGCATGCCCGGGCTTCGGTTCACGCTGCTGGAAGCGACGGCAAAGAAGGCGGCGTTTCTGCGTCACGTAGTGGGCGAACTCGGCTTGCGGACTGTCGATGTCGCGGCGCTGCGGGCCGAGGCTGCTGGGCGTGATCCGAGGCATCGCGAGCGCTACGACGCGGTGGTCGCGCGGGCGGTCGGCGCGATGCGGGTGCTGCTGGAACTGACCGTCCCGCTGGCGAACTGGGCCGAGGGCGAGGAGCCCGGACGGGTGTTCCTCATCAAGGGCCAGAAGTCCGACGAGGAGCTGGCCCAGGCCAAGCGGGCGCTGCACGAGTTGCACGCCGCCCACGCGGCAACCATCCCGACGCCGACGGGCAGGATCGTCGTCATCGAGAAGTTGCGCAAGACTCCGGCGAAGTACCCGCGACGGGATGGCGAGCCGGCGAAGGCGCCGCTGTAGCCACCGACGGCGGATAATCCCTGCATGTCCGAGTCGGTCGCCGGCATCCTGTCGAGCGCTGGCCCCGTCGCCGCGGCCCTGGGCTCGCAGTTCGAGTCGCGCCCGGAGCAGACGCGGATGGCCGAGGCCGTCGCGCGGGCGATGGCGTCGAAGTCGCATCTCCTGGTCGAAGCGGGCACGGGCGTGGGCAAGTCGTTCGCGTACCTCGTGCCGGCGATCGTGCGATGCGTGATGCACAACGAGCGCGTGGTGGTGGCGACGAACACGATCGCGCTGCAGGAGCAACTGGTCGAGAAGGACATCCCGGCGCTTCGGGAGGCGCTCGAGGACGCCGGCGGCGAACTGGGGGAGGCCGTGCGGGCGACGTTGCGCCCCGTGCTCGTCAAGGGCCGAGGCAACTACGTCTCGCTCCGACGGCTGAAGTTGGCGAGCCAGCGGCACGATCGGCTCTTTGCCGACACGGCGAGCCGGCGCAGCCTTCGCGTCATCGAGGACTGGGCGTACGGCACGCGCGACGGCACACTCTCGACGCTACCGACGCTCGATCGGCCGGGGGTCTGGGACCGCGTGCAATCCGACGCGGGCAACTGCATGGGCCGGAAGTGCCCGAGTTACGAGAAGTGCTTCTATCAGGCGGCGCGGCGGGAGATGGAGAAGGGCAACCTGCTCATCTGCAACCACGCGCTCTTTTTCAGCGACCTCGCGCTGCGGGCCAAGGAGCACGGGTTTCTGCCGGAGTATCAGCAGGTGGTGCTCGACGAGGCGCACGCCGTGGAGGACGCCGCGGCGGACCACTTTGGGCTGTCCCTCGCCGAGGGCCGCGTCATGCATCTGCTGGGCGTGCTCTACCACTCGGGGACGGGCAAGGGGTACCTGACGCAGTTGCAACTGCAATCGGGCGACGTGACGCTCGCGGACGAACTGATCCGTGCGACGCTGAAGGCCGAGAACGCGGCACGGATGTTTTTCGAGGAGTTGCTGCACTGGTCGCGGCGTGCGGGGACGGGGCGCGTGCGCGGGCCCGGCGTGGTCGAGAACCTGATCTCGCCCGCGTTCGACGAGTTGTCGCTGCGGCTCGGCGCGGCCAAGGAGCGGATCGCTGGCGAGCAGGACAAGTTCGAGTTGAACTCGTACTCGCTGCGCGCGGCGGAGATCGCGGCGTGCGCCGACGCGCTCCTCGCGCAGAAGGTGCCGGGCTGCGCGTACTGGGTCGAAGTCTCGGGCGGAGGCGACGCACGGGCGGCGGAAGGTGGTGGGGGGGGAGGCCGCTGGCGCTCGCCGCGTGTGACGCTCGCGTGCTCGCCAGTCGACGTGGCTCCGCTCCTTCGGCAGCACCTCTTCGCGGAGGATCGCGGGGTCATCCTGACGAGCGCGACGCTGGCGACCGCAGGCGTCGCGATGGGCCGGCGAGGGGGAGCGGGCGACGAGCCACCGAGCGACGGCCCGTTCACCCACGCGATGAGCCGGCTCGGGTGCGAAGGCGCGGCGACCTTGCTGCTCGGGTCGCCGTTTGAGTATGCGAGGCAGGTCGAGGTGTATGTTGAGAGGTCGATGCCGCGACCCGAGCGGGGGAGCGGCGCGCGCAGGCCGGACGCGGGGCACCGGACGGTGCGAGTCGACGAGTCGGGGAACGAGGTACCGGCGGAGGGTTCGGCGCTCGAGGTCCAGCGGAGCCATCATGCCGCGAGCAACGAGTCGGGCACATACAACGGGGCGCTCGCGGATCGGATCCTGCACCACGTCGATGCGACCGACGGCGGCGCGTTCGTGCTGTTCACGTCGTTCTCCCAGTTGCACGCGATCTCGCGGCTGCTGGAGGGCTCGCTCACGGCACGAAGGATGCCCATGCTGGTCCAGGGGCGCGACGGGCCGCGGACCGAACTGTTGGAGCGATTCCGAAGCAACGAGCGGAGCGTGCTGCTCGGCGCGGCGAGTTTCTGGCAGGGCGTGGACGTTCGAGGCCGAGGGCTTCGCAACGTCATCATCACGCGTCTGCCGTTCGAGCCGCCGGACCGCCCGCTCACCGAGGCGAGGCTCGAGGCGATCGGCGAGCGCGGCGGTGACCCGTTCCTGGAGGACTCGCTCCCGCGCGCGATCATCCGGTTCAAGCAGGGTTTCGGGCGGCTGATCCGCAGCAAGACCGACCACGGGCGAGTGGTGATCCTGGATCCCCGCGTACTGACCACGGGCTATGGCAGGGCGTTCATGGCGGCGCTGCCCAAGGGTGTGAACGCGGTCGTTCGATAGGAAACGGCCCGTGCGCCCGCCGGCGCGTGCCACGTTGCGCAGGACGAAAAAACAGCACGCCCGCGGGCGAACCCGAGGGCGTGCGTTGATGACATCTGGTGCCGTCGAGATCAGACCATGGCCTTGAGGGCCTTGAGCGGGCGGATCTTGAGGGCCGTGGACGCGGGCTTGGCCTTGAACATCTTCTCCTGCTTGGTGAAGGGGTCGATGCCCTTGCGCGCCGGGACGGCGGGCTTGTAGCGGGCGGTGACCTTCATCAGGCCCGGCACGACAAAGATCTTGGGCTTGTCGGGCGAGGGCTTGGCCAGATCGACGGACATGACCTTCGCCATGGTGTCGAACACTCCGACGACGTCTTTGCGGGCGAGGCCGGTGTGCTCGGCGATGATACGGTACACCTCACTCTTGGTGCGCTGCTTGCCCGCCGGGCTGAGCTTGCTGGGCTTGGGGGCGGGCTTCTTCGCGGTCTTGCTCGTCTTCTTCGCCATTGCTTTCTCCACAGTGACGGTTCATGGCGGGGGTCCTTTCCCGCCTCTTTCTGGGCCAGTTGTAACGCGCTCCACGCGTACAAGCAAGTCCAGCCAGCCGGAATATCGGTGTTTTCGCGTGTTTTTCCGCACCACCACGCGATGCCGCTCCAGGCTACACCCGACCACGGAACGTGCGATGCGGTGGTTCCCTGACGCTTCGAAGCGAGCATGGGAGTCGATCGGCGCCCGGGCGCTCGGCGCTGACGATCGTGCGGCCGCCAACGCGCAACTGACTGTCATCAAGTGCTTTGCGCCGTCTGCGAGTGCCGCAGATCGACGACGAGAATGGAATGGTCGGAGTGTCCGGACAGGCGCGGTGCGTGGCTGAACTGGCACGCGGCAAGGCGCCGTGCGAGGCTGGACGAGAGGTAGGCGTGGTCGATGCGCACGCCATGGCCGTCGGGCCCAACCCACGTCGGCTCGGAGACACCCGGATTGTGCGTGCGCCACGCGTCAACAAAGCCCATCGTGGCGAGCTGGCCCAGCGCGGTGGCGCCCGTGGGCGTGGGCGAGTCGCCGCCGGCGTCGGCACGGGCGGCGTTGAAGTCGCCGATGAGCGCGCAGGGTTGCTCGCGGCGGTCGCGAGCAATCTTGAGGAGTCGGGCGAGCACCCGTTCTCGAGCGGACGTGTCGGTGTGGCTCTCTCGCCATGCGTCGGGCGGCACGTGTACGGCGACCACCACGAGCGAGGGCGTCTCGACTTCGAGAAGGCGTCGCTCGGCGCGGCGGTTGCTTCCGACGCCGAGGGGGACCGAAGTTGGGATCTCGCGCAAGGGCTCTCGCGAGGCGATCAGGAGGCCGTTGACCCCGCGCGGCGGGTCATTGTGGATGTGGTGGACGAGGCCGTGGTCCGCCAGCACGCCGGCGATCTGGCCGCCCGCGGCGGGCCGAAACTCGGAGAGCACGGCAAGGTCGGGCTTGAGGTCAAGGAGGCTCAGGGCGATCTCGGGCATCCGCCGGGCGTTGCCGCCGTGCATCAGGTTCCAGGCGACGAGGCGCACGCGCGGCTCCGATCAAGGAGAGAGGCGGATCATGCGGTAGCCGCGGGCGGAAACGATGCACGAGCCCCCGACGACCTCGCGAGAGATCGCATCGTGGGCCGACCCGGCGTCTGGGAGCGGGATCGTCGCGGCGTGACGAGAGAGATTCAGGACGACGACGAGCCGCTCGTCGGGCGTCGCACGTTCGATCATGAGCACGCCCGGCGGCGGGCCGAGGAGAATCCTGCACGACCCTCGGCGGAGCGCGGGCGATGACCGCCGAAGCGCGATCAGGCGGCGATGCACTTCCAGCAATGAGTCAGTCTTGCCAACCTGCTCTTCCACGCTTCGGCCGTCGTGGTCGCGCGAGAAGCGGGCGTCGTACGAGGCCGCGTGGCGGCGCGCGTAGTCGGACATGGGCGGGCTCGCGGCAGCGTTCCACTTGAACGGCTCGCGGCGGGGAATGTCGTTGGCGTCGCTCCCATAGTCGCCCTTGACTCCCAGCATTCCAACCTCATCGCCCATGTAGACGCACGGCGGGAACGGGAGGGACAGCAGGATCGCGGCTGCCAACTCCGCGTCGCGAGCGTCGCCCCCGACGACGGACGCGATGCGGTCCACGTCGTGATCGCCAATCGTGGCAAGGTATGTCTTGCCAGTCGGAAGTTCGGCCAGGGCCGCGGCCAGCGCATCACGGATCGGCGTCGCATCGCCGGAGCCGAGCGACTCGCGGATCGCGGCCTGGAGCGGCTTGGCGAAGGTCGCGTCGAAGCCGTCCGGCGTCAGTAGCGTGGCGCCTGTGGTCTCCCACTGGGCTTGCTCGGCGACAAGAAGCACGCCCGGGCGAGCGCCGCGGAGCGCTCTCGCCCAGGGCTCCCAGAACTCGACGAGGTGGTACCCCAGGCCGTCGGGGCCTTTGTTGTAGCGTCGCCATACGTGGTCGAGTCGATAGCCGTCCACGCCGTCGGCAAGATCGCCGTCGCGGTTGGGATCGAGCCAGAGAATCGCCCACTCGCGGACTCGATCCGCGGCCGCGGGGTTGCGGAGATCCCAGTTCACGAAACCGACCGTCTCGCCGGTCCATGTCTTGAAGGCGTAACCGATCGCCTCTCCGCGGCGCGAATCGAAGGAGATCCACCCGCGGCGCGAGCCGGCTGGGTCAGCAATCGCGGCACGGGCGATGTCGCTGTCGCGATTGATGCCATAGGCGACGAAGTCGATGAGAACCTTGATGCCTCGGGCGTGGGCGGCGAGGACGAACTCGCGGAATCGCTCGGCATCGCCGAACCTCGGGTTGATTCGATCGGCCTCGGCGTGCTGGTACCCGTGGTACGCGGGGGAAGGGAAGATGGGCGTGAGCCAGATGCCGGTGATGCCGAGGCCTTCGAGGTAGGGGAGGGAGTCGATGAGTCCGCCGAGGTCGCCGTCGCGGTACGGATCGCCGTCGGAGTCACGCCAGGCGATGGGCATGATGGAGTACCAAACGTCGTCGGCGATGGGCCGATCGACGACCTGCGCCGAGGCGAGACTCGCATGCGTCGCAACGGCCACCGCGATGATCGACCGGCGCCGCATCGGGGTCACTTCGCCTGCATTGGCGCGGACTTGCTGGGCGCAATGGGTGGAAGGGGGGCGTTGGGATCGGCGGGGAAGAGAAAGGCCAGGGCATCAGGAAAGCGAGCGGCCCACGCGGGCTCGTCGTGCGCCGCGTCGGGTGCGATGACCAGTTTGCGATCCGAGACGCCGCGCGAGCCCAGCAGCGAGTCGAGTTGCGTTGCCGACGCCGTGAGCCGTTCGTTCGCGGAGGCGTCAGGGGTTTCCTTGCCACCCATGCCGACGTAGACGCGCCGAGGGAGCGTGGTGGCGCCGTCGAGGAGAGAAGGGAGCGCTTGCCACGATCCGCGCGCGAGCGTCGGGCTTTCGAGGAGGGCCTTTCCAAAGACATCAGGATGGCGTGTGGATGCGTAGAGGGCGATAAGGGCGCCCATGGAGGAGCCGCCGATGGCTGTGCTTTCCGGGCCGGGTTTGACGCGGAACGACCGCTCAACACGGGGCTTGACTTCGGTCAGGAGAAACTGGACGTACGCCTCGCCGCGGGCGTCGAAGCCGGGCAGGCCGCCCGGAGGGTTGTACTCGGCGATGCGGCCCGCGCCGGCGTGGGGGATTCCGACGATGATGCAGGGCTCGGCCTTGCCGGTGGCCATCATGTCGTACGCGGTCTCATCGACGCGCCATTCGCCGGGCACGCCAGGGAGTTGCTCGAAGAGGTTCTGCCCGTCCTGCATGTAGAGCACGGGGTATCGGCGGTCGGCGCTGGCACGGTGGTCGTAGCCCGGCGGAAGCCAGACGAGGAGGTCGCGGGCCCTGCCGGGCGTGCCGCCGCCGACGACCTCGAGCCGGCGGATCCCTCCGCGAGCGGCGACGGTTCGGTAAGGGTCCGCGGCCTTCTTGGCGATCGCCTCCGGGCGTTGATCGGCCCACGCTTCGACAACAAACTCGAGCACGACCGGCTCGCCGGGCTTGAGCCCCGACTCGTCGATCTCGGGCAGCCGGCGGTTGACGAGGTCGGTCAAGTCCGCGGCCACCTCGACGGTCTCCCACGTGCCGCGCGTGAACTTGAACTGCATCGGCGGATCGTGTCTGACGAGCGGCAAGACGATCTGCCAGCGGAGATCCGAGCGGCCGGCGAGGCACTGCGCCTTGTCGGCAGGATTCCACCCGTTGACGTTCGATGCGAGATAGATCGGTGAGATCGCGTTGGCGAGGCCTGCCTTGTCCTCGACGACGAGGATGAGGGGGCGCGGCGGGGGCTGTTCGGGCGGTTGCGCGCCGGCGGCTGTGAATGCGAACGCGAGCACGGCGAGGCAGAACTTGACCATCATGGCGAAACCGTAGGCGGACGACTTCACGCAAGGCCCGCGTGGAACGAAAGAACCCAGGAACAAGGGTCCCTGGGTCCGTCACGAGCGAGGCCAAGTCGCGAGCGCGGCGTGGATGAATGCTGGGCGAGGGCTTATGGCGCGGAGCAGCCGACGCCGAAACGGTTGAGGAAGCAGACGAAGTCGTTGACGTTGAGGAGCGGGACGGTCGTAGACCCGTCGCAGTTGGCATACGGGTCGCCGGTCCCGAACTTGTTGAGGAAGCAGATGAAGTCGTTGACGTTGAGGAACGGGGTGGCGGTGGAGCCATCGCAGTTGGCGTAGCACGCCGGGCCTGGCGCGAGCGTCACGAACTGGTCGCCAGCGAGCGCGTTGAAATCCACGACACGGGGCTCGCCGACGTTGACGGCGTAGGCGCGGCCGGGCGTGTTCGGGATGCCACCGATGACCTGATTGGAGAGGAAGTCGTACCCCCCGTTGCTGAGGAAGCCGGCGACCTTGATGGTGGCGTTGGGGTTGCCGCCGGGGACGCCGAGTTCGACGAGGTCGATGGAGAACTCCCATCCGGTGGTGACGGTGGGCGCTCCGGCGACGGAGCCGGTGGCCATCGGGTCGTTGACATCGACGCCGCTGACGCCCCCGAGATTGGAGTTGTTGAGCCAGTGGACGCTCTTGCCCCCGAGGCCGGTGGCGGAGGGCGCCGTGGGGTTGGCCTGGAGTTCGGCGGACGCGAGTCGCGGGGCGTAGTTGCACTCGGGATTGGCGACGAACCCGGTCTGGGGCTGGAGGAGCGGGCCGTTGAAATCGACCTCGGGCGCCTGGGCGGGCTTGTCGCCGCCGTCGTAACTGCTGTAATCGAGGGCGAACCCGTTGCCGTTGACGATCTTGCCATCGGTGCGGAGCACGGCCGAGTTGGCGAAGATGGTGGGCGTGAGGCCGTTGAGCCCGGTGGTCAGGCTGACAAAGTAGTCGGCCTCGAAGCCGGCGTCAAAGGTCAGCCCGTTGCCCGTGCCGTCATCGCCCATGCGATTGAGCCCGTTGAAGTCGACGTTGGGGTTATCGCCGCGGAGGCGGTTCTGCCCGCCGGGCGCGACATCGAAGAAGAGGCTGATCTTGTTGTAGTTGGACTGGATGTTCCCGGTGACCAGGCCGAAGAGCCTGCCATTGGCGATCTTCAGGTAGATTCCGTCGATCTCGGAGCCGTTGGCGATGTCGGGGTTGCCGGTGGGGGGCGGGCAGAATCCGGGCACGCCGGCGATGTTGGAGTTGCTCACGTCGCAGGCGATGGCGGGTGCGCCGGGATCGCCCGCCAAGAGCACGCCCCCGCCGCCCGCGGTGCCGGTGCCGACGAACCAGGAGTTGCCCCCGCCCGCCGCGGGCAGTTCGGCCCAGTCCACGTAGAGCGTCAGGCCCGAGCCCGGGTCCTCGAGGCTGGCAAACAGCACGCGATCCGGGCTGAACCCGGCGTCAAACTTCATGCCCTCGACAGGGACCGTATTCGGATCGTCGCTCATGCGGGCGAGCGCGCCGGCCGCGGTCGTGGTGGGGTTGGTGCTGACCAACTGGTTCTGCCCGTCGCCCGCGACCGAGTCGATGAAGATCACCAGGCGATTGCCGTTGCTCTCAAGATTCCCCGTCACCGTGATAAAGAGATCCGTTGCATCTGCGGCGACGAAGAGCCCGTCGGCCTCCGAGCCGTTGCAAAGTCCGACCTGCCCCAGATTCGCGTCGCCGAACCCGGTGCGGGCGGTCTGGGCCGCCGAGATCGCGGGATAGGTCGCGTCGCGCGTGCCGTCGATCGTGATCGCACCCGCGGGCGGCATCGCGCCCGTGGCAAACTGGTTGCCCCCGATTCCCCCAGCGATGGTCGTGAGGTCAATCACTCGCGGCTCGCCGAGGTTGAACTGCGTCGCGGGCAGGCCCGGAACGAACTGGTTGGAGTGGAAGTCGCCGAACTTCGACGTGATGAACGCCATGACCTTGACCGTGGCGGGATTGAAGCCGGGGCCAAGGGCGGAGATCGGGATACGAACCTCCACGCCCGTGGTGACCCCGCCCGGGTTGTTCACCGCGTTGGGATCGCAGGGGATCGTGGCGGTGTTATCGCCGAAGCCCGTCGGCTGGTTCTGGACCCACAGGGGTGTGGTCCCGTAGAACGAATCGTCCCGAATCCCGTCGATGACGGGCTGGGCGCACACCTGACCGGCGGCCGCAACGAGCGCAGCAGCAGACACACACTTCGCGATTCTCATGAAAGGCTCCCTCCCGTGACGCCGCTCCCGGATGGCGGGCCACGAACTCCAGTTCACTGCCGCGTGGGCGACAAAGAGGGCCGCACGCGAGGTCCGGGCCAAGTGTATGCCCCCGATGCCGGCGGACGGTGGCTCGCAGTGCACAACCCCAAGCCCACTCCACGGACAGGGGCGAGGACCTAGGGGTGTAGCCTCAGGTCGGAGTACGAGAGCGGCGGCCTCCACCGGCGATTGGTGCCTGTGCGTGAGCGTGGCCGTGGAGGAAATCGCAGCGAAGCGGCTACACTCCATGCCGCCGTTCGGTGGCCGCTCGCGCGAGCGCCGGGAGCCTGGGACACCATATGACGCAGCACTTCCGCCGTGCGTTCACCCTGATCGAGTTGCTGGTGGTGATCGCCGTCATCGCCCTGCTGATCGGGATCCTCCTGCCGGCGCTGGGCAAGGCGCGGGCGACTGCTCAACTCACCAAGTGCCTGGCGAACAACCGCCAGATGGGGTTGTCCATGACCCTCTACGCCAACGAGTACAAGAGTTGGTACCCAGTCATGCCCGTGCCCGGCCCGGTGACACCAGCGAACATCTATTCCAACCAGAGTCTCTACGGCGGGGTCGCCGGGCTCTTCAGCCTCGAGCAGGTCGGCGACGGCGCGAACAAGTGCTACGGGGGCAACACGCCCGGCGGCGACCAGTACTTCGGCGGCAACCGCACGCCGCTCATGCAGCCCTACCTCGATGCCTTCGGCGTGCTCACCTGCCCCGCCGACCGACAGGACCGCTGGTTCGGGCTCGCGTATGTCGCCGGCACGACCAGCAACTTCGCGTATCCCGGCGCCAGCGTGCTGAAGAAGCCCGAGGCCCCTGGCAAGGATCAGGACGTCATCCACTACAACATCTCGTACCTCTACATCGCGGGCCTCAAGACCGACGAGTCGGCGATCATCAATCCCGCTCCGATCTGGGGCGACGAGACGGACTGCGCGGACGTGGGCACCAAGGCGTGGTACCGCGCCGGAGAGACCGCGCCGGGCACGATCACCGCGGAGGCGACGTTCGCCCAGGCCCGCAGCGCGGGGTGGTACGGCCGCGTGGACAACCACGCCGATCGCGGCGCAAACTTCGTCTTTACCGACGGGCACGCGGACTGGGTGAAGGACAACGTGCACGACACCTTTTTCCGCAGCCCGGACCCCGGCGGGCGCACCAATCCGCAGAACATCAACCTGATCGACAAGAACCGCTCGAAGCGGGTGCAGACCATCGACTGAGCGAGCGAAGCGCACGCGATGAGCGATCCCGCCCGCCCACGATCCTTGCTCAAGGCCCTGCTCTCGGCGCAGGAGTCCGGGCTCGTCCTGGTCATCGCGCTGGTGATGATCGGGCTGACGCTGCGGGCCGACCCGGTCACGCAGCGGAGCGTCGAGCGTCTGCCCGTGGGCACGGCCGTACGCCACACCGAGTCAGGCTTTGTGCTCATGCCTCCGGGCGGCGCGGAACGCACGTTCGCGGCCGCGGATGGATACACCGTGCAAGAGAGCGAGACCGAGGGGCCGCTGGTGGTGCGGTCGCGCCAGGTCAACGGATTCTTCAACGCCCAGAATCTCGTCGGGCTGGCGACCGCGGCGAGTTTCACCGCCATCATGGCCGTCGGGATGACCGGCGTCATCGTCATGGGCGGGATCGACCTCTCGATCGGATCGGTCTACGCGCTCGCAGCGGTGGCGGCCGCCATGGCGCTCTCGAGCCTCGACCGGAGCGCCTCGCTCGCGCTGGCCCTGCCGGCGGGGCTTGGCGCGGCGATGGCCGTTGGGGGGCTCTGCGGGCTCGTCAACGGGGCCGCGATCGTCGGGCTCCGCGTCCACCCCTTCATCATCACCCTCGGCGGGATGGCGATCTATCGCGGCGTCGCGTTCGTCCTCACGCGGGGCGAGTCCATCACCGGCGCGCCGACCTCGTACACCTCCGGCTTCTTCAAGGTCGTCGCCGCGGGCGTGAATCCCGTGCCGCTTGCGCTCATGGGGCTCGTAGCCATCGCGGGCGTCTGGTGCCTCTCGCGGATGGTGTTCGGGCGGAGGCTGTTCGCCATCGGCGGGAACGAGACGGCCGCACGCTACGCCGGCGTGCCCGTCGCCCGAGTCAAGATTGGGATGTACGCCCTCGTGGGCGTGCTCGCGGGCCTCGCGGCGGCCATGATGGTCGGCTACTACGGCGCGGCGTCCTCCGACACCGGACAGGGGTACGAACTCAACGTAATCGCCGCGGCAGTGGTGGGGGGGGCGTCGCTCAGCGGGGGCCGCGGGTCCGCGCTCGGCGCAGCCCTGGGCGCGATCATCATCCAACTCATCGAGAACGCCATCATCATCCTGCGCATCGACGCGAACTACAAACTCATCATCATCGGCGTGGCCATCGTGCTCGCGGTCGTCATCGATCAGTCCAAGGTCCGCTTCGCGGGCAGGAGATAGGATTCAACAATCCCGGGGCGTCCGCCTCGGCATACGGAGGAACCCATGTCCAGCCTTCTGCGTGCCAGTTTCGCCCGTGCCGCCGCCCTCGTCGCGGCCGTTGCTCTCGCCGCCACCGCCTCGTCCTCGGCCCAGCCGCCCGCGCCGAAGAAAAAGACGTACGTGTTCGGCGTGATCGCCAAGAGCGCGAGCAACCCTGTCTTCGTCGCGGCTCGCACGGGGGCGAACGACGCCGCCAAGGCCATCGGCAAGGAGATGGGCGTCGAGATCAAGATCGACTGGCGCACGCCCAACAACGAGGACGCGCAGCGGCAGGCCGACTATGTCGAGCAACTCTCGGCCTCGGCCGACGGCATCGCCGTGAGTTGCACCGACGCCAAGACACTCAAGTCCGCGATCAACTCCGCGGTCGACAAGGGCGTGCCCGTGGTCTGTTTCGATTCCGATGCCGCGGACAGCAAGCGATTCGCCTATTTCGGGACCGACGACCTCGCGTGCGGCAAGCAGGTCGCCGTCGAACTCGCCAAGGCGATGGGCGAGAAGGGCGTCGTCGCCATCCTCGCGGGCAACCAGACGGCGCCCAACCTCCAGAAGCGCGTCGCGGGGGTGAAGGAGGGCCTCGCCGCTTTCAAGGACATCAAGGTCCTCGACACCTACTACCACCGCGAGACTCCGCAGGACGCCGTCGCCAAGATGGAGGAAGTCCAGCGGACCAACCCGCAGGTGACCGGGTGGGCGCTCGTCGGCGGCTGGCCCCTGAACACCGAGAACGCCCTGGGCAATATCGCCGGCAAGGCCAAGGTGGTCTCAGTTGACGCGCTCCGCCCCATGCTCTCATATGTCCGCAACGGCCAGGTCGACGTGCTCCTCGGGCAGCAGGTCTACGAGTGGGGGTACGAGTCCGTGCGTCTGCTGGCGAACAAGGTGATCGCGGGCAAGTCACCCACTGACCCGATCGTCAAGGCCGACCTCGTTCGCGTGACCAAGGAGAATGTCGACGAGTACGCCCGCAACTGGGAGAAGTGGGCGCCCGAGAGCGGCAAGAGGTAGCCGCCAGCGACGAGGATGACCCCAGCACCCGCACAGAGAAGTGATTTCCTCCGCGTCGAGGGCGTCTCGAAGCGGTTCGGGATCACTCAGGCGCTCGCCGGCGTCACCGCTTCGTTCGACGCAGGCGAGGTTCACGCCCTCATGGGCGAGAACGGCGCCGGCAAGAGCACGCTCGGCAAGGTCATCGCGGGCCTGCACGGCCAGGACGAGGGCCGAGTGGTGCTCGCCGGGCGCGACCTCGCGCCCGGGTCGCTCCGGTCCGCGTTCGACGCCGGCGTGAGGATCGTCCATCAGGAACTGGCCCAGTGCCCGAATCTCTCGGTGGCTGAGAACCTCTGCCTCCATGACCTGCCCACGACCAGACTGCGAATGGTTGATCGGCGCGAGATGCGACGGCGGGCCACGGAACTCGTCCATCCGCTCGAGCCCTCGATCGATCCCGATGCCGCTCTGGGCTCGCTCTCGCCCGGGCATCGACAGATCGTCCAGATCGCCGCCGCCCTCGATCCGAGGCCCCCAACCGGGCACGCGCATGCCCACGCCGCTCGCGTCATCGTCTTCGACGAACCCACCAGTTCGCTCTCGGCCGCCGAGACCGATCGGCTGCTCGGGATCGTCCGAGACCTCGCCTCGCGCGGGATCACCGTGCTCTACGTCTCGCACCGCATGGCGGAGATCTTCGCCTGCTGCGATCGCGTGACGGTGCTCCGCGACGGCCGGCTCGTCGCGACCAGCCGCATCGCCGACATCGACGAGCCCACACTCGTCGAGCAGATGATCGGCCGACGCATCGAGGCGACGGCACGACGGGCCTCGACCATCGCGTTAGGCGCGATGCCAGCGCTCTCGGTGCGCGGGCTGTCGAGCCCGGGGCGGCTCGAATCGCTATCCCTCGACGTGCTCGCGGGGGAGATCGTCGGGCTCGGCGGGCTGGTCGGCGCGGGGCGCTCCGAGGCACTCGATGCGATCTTCGGCCTCGACCCGCGGGCCACGGGCGAGGTCCTGGTCGGCGGCCGTTGCGTCCGCATGGACGACCCGCGGGCCGCCATCGCCGCGGGCGTGGGCTACGTGCCCGAGGACCGGCGGCTCCAGGGACTCTTCTTCCAACTCGGCGTGGGCGAGAACATCGTTGTGCCGATCATGCCCATCCTGGCGCGGCTCGGCGTTCGCCGGCTCGGCGCGGAGCGCTCGCTCATCGCCGATCGAATCCGCGACTTCCAGATCAAGGCGGCGTCAACGTCGGTCTCGCCCGGAGCGCTCTCGGGCGGGAATCAGCAGAAACTCCTGCTGGCCCGATGGATGGGCCGAGGGGCGAAGGTGTTGCTGCTTGATGAGCCGACGCGGGGCATCGACGTGGGCACAAAGGCCGAGGTGCATCGTCTGGTGCGCGAGGCCGCGGACCGCGGCGCGGCGGTGCTGCTCGTCTCCAGCGAGATGCCCGAACTCCTCGCGCTCTCCGACCGCGTGCTCGTGCTCGCCGAGGGCAGGCTTGCCGGCGAACTCCGCGGCGACGAGATGACGCAGGCCAACGTGCTCCGACTGTCGACCAGGACCGCGCGGCCTCAGGAGCAACCCGCGGCGTAGCGGTTCAGGAAGCAGATGAAGTCGGCCACGTTAAGAACCGGCGGCACCGTGCTCCCGTCGCAGTTCGCATAGGTGTCGCCCGAGGCAAACCTCGAGGCGAAGCACGTGAAGTCCGCGATGTTCGCCACCGGCGGCGTCGTGCTGTTGTCGCAGTTGACGTAGCACGCCGGCGGGGGTGCGAAGCCGCGAACGATCACGACCTGGCTGCCCCCGCCGAAGGTCGAGAAGATGAACTGTCCGGTGACCGGGTCGAGCGTGGCGCCCTCGGCCCCGGAGAGCCCGGAGATGAACACACGCCGTGTCGCGACGATCGGATCGCCGTTGGAATCAATCTCGTAGGAGACGACACGTCCTGTGCCGTACTCCGACACGAGGATTGACCGGGTCGTGAACTGCGGGCTCGTGGGCGGGACAAACACGATGCCCTCCGGACCGCCGCCGATCTGGATCCCCGTCGACGCCTGCTGCAGGTTGAAGGTCCCGGTCGGTGGATCGAACGCGAAAGGCACGTCGTACCAGAAGCCCTGGCTGTACGAGGCGACCTTCAGCCGACCCTCGCCGGGGAAGCCCGAGGGCACGAACGCCAGCGTGCCCGTCGATGGCCCGACGCCCAGTTCCGTCATCGAGATGATCCGGTCCGGCGTCGTGCTGCCCGGCTTGATCTGCCCGATGGTGTTGTTGCTGTAGGTCGTGAAAAACAGGATGTTGAGTGGGCCGTAGTCGAGCCCGCCGTCGTTGAACGGCGCCGTCGAGACCTGTGTGGCAGTGCCAGAGAAGCCGACAATCTGGTTCGTGCCGTCGCGCACGAGTTGGATCGCATAGATCGCGCCGCTGCCGCCGTTGGCCCCGCCGGAGATCAGCAGCGTTCCTGTTGCGGCGGGCGATATCTCCACCCCGCCGTAGGACGGAGGCACGCCCGGCACGGAGCCGAGACCGACGACCGAGTAGTTCGCGGCATAGAACGGATCGACGGTGATCTGCGCCTGCGCCGATCCCGCCAGTGAGACAACAACCGCCGCAGTCACACTCTGAAACTGAACTCTCATGGTGCTCCCTTTCCCTGGACCACTGCCAAGGTACCACGTCATGTGAGAGAACCCATGGACCAGCGACACACGTGGCGGGTCGCATCCGATAATCTTGGCCCCACCTCTGAAGTGCCCGGGTCGTTCACACTCTGGCAGGGTGGAAATTCTGCTTCTCCTACTTCTCCTTGCCCTCGAGAACCTGCTTCATCAGGTTCGGGGGCATCGCGCGATACTCCAGGAACTCGACGGTCGCGGACGCGCGGCCCTGGGACATCCCGCGGAGGCTGGTCGTATAGCCGAAGAGCTCCGAGAGCGGGATCTCGCAGGTCACGAGTTTGATGTGCCCGCGGTCGTCGGTGTCCATGATCATCCCGCGGCGGCTGGAAATATCCCCCGTGACATTGCCGAGGTAGTCGTCGGGAACCGTGACGACGACCTTCATAATGGGCTCGAGCAGGATGAGCCCGGCCTTCTCGACCGCGTTCTGCAGCGCCAATCGCCCCGCCTGCTCGAAGGCAACCTGCGACGAGTCGACGGAGTGGCTGGAGCCGTCGACGATCGTCGCCTTGATGTTGATCATCTGGTACCCGCGCATGCCCGCCATCGCGGTCGCGCGGATTCCGTCCATCGCCGGCTTGATGAACTCCTTGGGGATCGCCCCGCCGACGACCTTGTTCGCCACCGCGACGTTCTCGGTGAAGTCCTCCTCGTTGGCCTTGGCCTGCTCGGCGGTGTAGGGCTCGAGGTCGATCACCACGTCGCCGTACTGCCCGCGACCGCCCGTCTGCTTGACGAACTTCCCGCGGACGTACTCGACCTTTCGGGTGATCGTCTCGCGATACGAGACGCGGGGCTTACCGACCTCGACGCCGATCTTCATGTCTCGGACGAGTTTGGTGCGGATGATGTCGAGGTGCAACTCGCCCATCCCGCTGATGATCGTCTGGGCCGTCTCCTCGTCGAAGGTGTAGCGGAACGAGGGGTCCTCGCGTCGAATCGTCGCGAGCGCGTCCGAGAGTTTGCGCTTGTCCTCGGTCGTCTTGGGCTCGATCGACATCGAGATGACGGGCTCGGGGAACGTCATCCGCTCGAGGATGATCGGCTGGTCCGGGTCGCAGAGCGTGTCGCCCGTGTACGAGTCCTTGATCCCGACGACCGCGACGATGTTGCCGGCGCCGACGGTCTCGAGCGGGATGCGGTTCTGGGCGTGCATCTCGTAGATGCGGCTCGCGTTCTCCTTCTTGTTGTTCCCGGGATTGAGCAGCCGCGTGCCCTTGGCGAGTTTCCCCGAATAGATCCGCATGTACGTCAGGTCGCCGTGCTGGTCCGAGACGACCTTGAAGACCAGCGCCGAGAACGGCGCGTCCTCGTCGTGCGGGCGAGACATCTTCTCTTCGGGGTCGCGGGGGTTGGTTCCCTGCACCTGGGCGACCTCGCTGGGCGAGGGGAGGTACTCGATCACCGCGTCGAGCAGTTTCTGCACCCCGATGTTGCGGAGCGCAGCCCCGCACATCACCGGGTAGCATCGGCGGGCGATGGTCCCCTTGCGGATCGCCGCGCGGATCTCGTCCGGCGTGATCGAGTTCTCGTCGGTCAGGAACTTCTCGGTGAGGTGGTCGTCCATCTCCGCAGCGCCCTCGACGAGTTTGTGGTGCCACTCCTTGGCCACCTCGGCCCACTCCGGGGGGATGTCCTTCTCGGTGACGACGGCCCCCTTCTCGTCGGCGTCGAAGTAGAACGCCCGCATCGTCACGAGGTCGATGATGCCCTGGAGTTCGTGCCCCTTGCCGATCGGGTACTGCACCGCGATCCCGTTGGCCCCGAGCCGCTGCTTGATCGTCCGGAACGAGAAGTCGAAGTCCGCCCCGATCTTGTCCATCTTGTTCACGAAGCAGATGCGGGGGACGCGGTAGCGGTCTGCCTGGCGCCAGACCGTCTCGGACTGCGCCTCGACGCCCTCCTTGCCGTCAAAGACCGCGACCGCCCCGTCGAGCACGCGCAGCGACCGCTCCACCTCGATCGTGAAGTCCACGTGGCCCGGAGTGTCGATCAGGTTGATCTTGTACTCCCGGCCCTTGTGCTCCCACGGGCACGTCGTCGCCGCCGACTGGATCGTGATCCCGCGCTCCTGTTCGTCCTGCAGGAAGTCCATCGTCGCCGTGCCCTCGTGCACCTCGCCCATCTTGTACGTCTTCCCCGTGTAGTAGAGGATGCGCTCCGAGACCGTGGTCTTGCCGGCGTCGATGTGGGCGCAGATTCCGATGTTGCGAATATGACTGAGGTCGGTCGGCATGGTGTGTCTCGACTCACCGCATCTGGGCGTCGGGGGCGCTCCCGACGCGCTCGGGTCTTGCTTCGTCTGGTTGTCCCCGGGCGCCGCGACCAGATCGGCCGCGGCCGACCTCATCGCGGAACCCGGTGCTCCTGCGAGTCCATCGCAAGGCCCCCTTTGACAGCCGCGCCGCAGCCGTCGCGTGGGATCACCGTCTCGCTCAGCCCGGGAACGCCCCGGCCCGAGGGCCGCAATCCTAGACGGGGATTGTCCGGTGTTCAACAGGCGCTTGGGACGCGCCCCCGCTCACGGTTCTGAGGCCAGGCGCTCCATCTCCGCACGCTCCCGATCCGACATCTGACGCAAGGGATCCAACCGAAGCCCGCGATCGAGGTCCAGGGCCTTCCGCGCCCAGGAACGGGCCTCGTCCATACGCCGCAGCGCCGCTTCCGTGCGCGCGAGGCGCATCGGAAACGTCGTGCCGAACGGGTCGAGAGCCGCGGCGTCCTTGAGCGCCTCGACCGCACGCTCCAGCCCATCCGGGCTCTGATGAAACCCGGCCTGGGCGTCGAGCATGGAGGCCAGCAGGCCGTGGTTCGCCGCGACGCCCGGCGCGCGAGCAACCAGTGCCTTGGCGATCGCGATCGCCTCGGCAAAGTCCTCCTCCGCACGAGGGACCATCCCCTGCGCACTGAGCGCGTACGCACGCTGCAGGAGCAATCGGCAGATTGCCTCCGCTGTGGCGGTGTGAGTCGGAAATCGACTCAGCGCCGCACGCAGAGGGCCCTCGGCGCGGCTCGCTACCGCCGCCTGCAGCCGGCCCATCGCCAGATCCAGACCGCGCGGATCGCGGGCCGGCACCTCGCCGAGGAGTGCACCCACGTCTGCCGCGATTCGGGGCATGTCGTCGCCGGTCCGTCGCTGCGGCGTGCCGACAAGGCGAAGCCGTTCCGAGAGACGTGCGAAAGGTCGGACGATCTCCGCGGCATCTCGCAGCCCACGCTCCCACCCCGCCACGCCGGGCAGCCCGAGCACTCCGATCGCCGCGGCGGACAGCATGGCGACGCTCGCGCACGACCCCGCGGATCGGCGGACGCCACTCGACCGCGCATCCCCGAAGTGAGCGAACCCGGCCCCAGCGCCCGTCGCCACGATGATCGCCCAAAGTGATGCCGAACCCGCCCACACCGGAGTCACCTCAACTTGCCCGTGCACGAGCACCACCAGCGCCATGAGCGACGCGGCCCAGCGCCACGGGAGCGTCGCCCGCACAACCTCGAGCACGCCCATCGACAGTCCCAACCAGCCCACGAGCCCGACCACGCGGAGCAACGCCGACTCCGGCGTGCCCACCGCCCGCTCCACGAACGCCCCGGCGATGCACGCGGCGCACACCACGAGCGCGATCATCCGCCGATCCTCACGCCCGATCGCCGATGCAGGCTCGACCTCGTTCGCCGCGAAGCCCCGGCCTGCGGCGAACGCCGACGCAACGACCAGCCCGGCCAGCGCTAGCCCGCCCGCTCCGAGGCACGCCCCCAGATCCCATAGCACGCTGTGCGGGCTCATCACCTCCTCCGGCGAGATCGCGGGCTTGGCGACAAGGTACGCGTCCTTGAAACCCGCCGGTCCGACCCCGAGCACCGGGTGCGACGCCCAGATGTTCCAGGCGCCGCGGATGTAGAACCAGCGGAAGAGCAGGCTCAGTTCGCCGACTCGCTCGCCTACCGCGCCGCGCACGACGAGCGCGAGCAGGGCGGAGAGCACGAGCGCCACGCCCAGCAGTCCCGCGGCACGGGGCGTCAGCCGCGTCGCCACTGGCGCCATCGCGGGCCGCGAGAGCAGCATCCGCCCCGCCAGCAGCGCCAGCCCAATCGCCGCGACCGTCAGCCCGCCCTTGCTGTGGGTCAGCCACAAGCACACGCCGGCCGCCAGCGACCCCAGCGCCACCACGCCGATCCACCCGTCCGCGACATGCCGGCGTCCATCCGGCTCACGGCGAAGCCCGGCGAGGAGCAGGCCCACAAGCCCAACCAGCGCCGCCGCCGCCACCGACGCGAGCACGTTTGAGAGTCCGAACCACCCCGTCGCCTCGGCCTGCGTGAGGCGACGCTCGAAGTTGCGGGCCGAACTCGAGCCCGGCAGCCATCCCTGCGACTCGAGGAACAACTCGTTGTCTGCGCGATACTGCGCGACCGTCGCGGGATGCTCGACATAGACCTGCACCAGGCCCTTGGCCGCCAGCAGCGCGACCAGCCCCAGCACGACCGCGATCGTGAGGCGAGCGACACGAACGTGCCCGCGTGCCGCCCACGCGGCGATGCCGGCCGAGCACGCCCCAGCCCAGCACGAGCCCGTTCTCAGTTGCTCCAGGTCCCCACCCCCTCGCACCAGACCGTGGTACAACATCGTGGCCAGGCCCGCACCCATCGCGGCCAGCACCCACCATGCCAGCCCCGCCCCCGAGAGCAGCACCACGCCCGCCGACGCGGCGATCATCGCCACGTCGATAGCCACTGATCCGGTGGGACGGATGCCCGACGACATGGCCTCGATCCGCATCGGATCAAGGTCCCACCAAGGGAACACCTCGGTGTTCGAGGTCGCCCGCACGCACGCGAGCACGAGCACGACGCACCACAGCGCTGCCACGGCTTGCCCGCGGGAGGGCGTGGCATCATCGCCGCTCACGGCACGGGCTCCGACGGCCGATCCGACGCCGAACGCTCCCGCGGCAGCCCACCGGGCGAGGCGTACTCGAACACCGCCACCAGTGCGAGGATCAGCGCGACCTGGCCCCCGATCACGACGGCCTGCCACGGCCTCGACGACGCCAGCAGCAGCCCCGCCGCGCCGGTCACCGCGGTCAGGCCGTGGATCACCGAGACCGCCGCCGTCACCGACAGTCCGCGGCGAACAAGGCGATGCGAGAGGTGCTGTGTATCGCCCACAAAAGGGGATCGTCCCTGCGACAGCCGGATCACGACCACAGAGGCGAAGTCATAGAGCGGGACCGCGAGCACCACAAGCGGCATGAGCACGCCGTACCACGCGCCCGCGCGCACCCCCACGCCCGCAGCGGGGACGTACGTCGTGCGCACGGTCAGGAACGCCAGCAGGAAGCCGATCACGAGCGATCCCCCGTCGCCCATGTAGACCCGCGCCGGCCCGCGCGCGGGATGGTTGAACCACAAGAATCCGAGGCACGCGCCCACGATGAGCGAGAGGCACGCCGCCACGAACCACTGCGGCTCGGGCGACGCGAGCGTGGCAGCCAGGAAGAGCGACGACGCCACCGCCGCGACTCCCGCGGCCAGCCCGTCCATGTTGTCCATGAAGTTCATCGCGTTCGTCACCACCAGGAACCACAGCACCGTGACCACGGTCGAGGCCCAACGCCCGCCCGCGGGCGCGTCGAGGAGCGTCAGCAGCCGGGTGTCCGGGAACAGGAGCGGGATCGCCGTCGCGGGCACGGCCATGACCGCGAGTTTGACCCACGGCCCCAGCGGGCGGCGATCATCCACCAAGCCCAGCACGTGCAGCAGCAGCAGCGAGCCCAGCAGCAGAATCGCCATCGGCGTCTGCTTCTGGATCCCCGCGACATGCTCGTGGAGGTCCGCGGGGAGGAACGTCAGATCGTTCCGCCAATCGGCCGTGGGCGACGCGTCCATCCCCGCGACCGACAGCACGCCCAGAACGATCGGCACCGCGATCGCCCAGAAGAGCGCGATCCCACCAGTGTTCGGGACGCGCCGCCGCGACGCCTTCACCTGCCCCGGCACGCCCGCGGAGTCGTACGCCCCAAGTCGATGGCTCGCGCGGATCAGCAACGCCGTCAGCGGCATCGAGATCAGGAGCGCCAAGGGGATCAGGCCAAGACACACGCGGACCATCGGCGGAGTCTACCGCGAGCCTGGCCCCTCCGGCGCGATCAGTCGGCCGCCCCCCGGCCCCAGAGGCCGAGCCACCTCGGTAAGCGCCACACCGCGTAGAGCCCGTGGAACAGAAGGCCGACGCAAAGGGCGAGCGGCAGCACTCGAAATGGCCACGGACCGATCTGCTCGATTGCCGCGGGGCTCCCCGTGCGCGGGTTCCCGACGAATCCGTAGTTCACGTCCAGCGCCGCGTTCACGCCCATCACGACGGCAAGGTAGACGAGGCTCCACGCGCAGGCGCTCCCAAGGTCGCGGAGGGTCGGCCTGTACCCACGCGCCACGATGTCGTACCCCGCGGCACAGAGCACCAGCGCGTGGCTGATCCAGAACAGCCAGTAGTCCGCATGGAACCACCCGACACGCAACGTGGGCATCATCACCGCCATCGGAGACAGGCCCACGCCCCAGAAGTAGAGCAGCACCCGGTACACGCGAGACCGCACCAGGAGCGCGCCGCCGGCCGCGAAGGCCACAAGGTCGCAGAACTGGAGGGGCAGGCTGCTGGCGACCTCGAAGCGGTGCGGCAGCGCGTCGTAGACTGTTTCCGCGACCTTGTAGATCAGCACCGTCCACCCCAGCCAAATCCGGAACGCAGACTCGTACCGCGAGCCTCGAACGCGCACGCCCATCGCCGCCGTCGCGACGATCGCCAGCGTGCACACGCCCAGCGCGGCCCAATGCTGCCCCGTGTACGCCCGGAACTCCTCTCCCCAGCCCATCGCTCCGGCGAGCACGATCATCCTCGCATCCTCACCCTACTCATCACTCCGCCGCGGGCCTTCTGCGAACGATCGCCGCGACACGCCACACGCCCCACAGCACCACGAAGTCCAGCATCACGATCCCGCCCAGCTTGAAGATCCGCCCCGGCCATGACCCGAGGTCGTCGATGATCGTCGGATTCACCGGGCGAGTGTTCCCCAGGTAGCCATAGTTCGAGACGACGCCGGGAGCGAGCAGCCCCGAGCGATCCAGGATCGTGTTCGTCCCGACGGCGACAAACGCATACGCGATCGTGAGCCCCACGGCCACACCCAGGTCGCGCAGCCCCGGGCGATACCTTCGGACCACGATGTCGTACACCGCCGAGCCCACGATCATCGTGTGCCCGATCCAGAACATCCAATAGTGGGCCGAGCCCAGGCCCGTGCGTAGTGTGGGCGTGAAGAACGCCTGCGTCGAGAGCCCGATACCCCAGAAGTAGAGCAGTGTCCGCAGCCAGCGCGTCTGCCAGACCATCGCGGCCCCCGCCACGAACGCCGCCAGATCGCACAGTTGCAGAGGCAGGCTCTCCTCCCATGAGAACGCCTTCGGGAAATAGAGCGTTCGAGGAAAGAGGTACCCGAGCGTGTAGTAACTCTGGTACGCGATGACCACCCAGCCCCACGTCCGCCGGAACCTCGCCTCGCGCGACAGGTCGCCGAACCCACGCCCGATCCGGCACGCCGCCAGCATCGTGCCGCCGAACACGCAGACGGTGAGCAGGTGGAAGAGCGAGAACGACACGAACTCGCGGACCCAATCGTGGGCGTTGCGGGCCGCCGCCTGCGCCAGAGCGATCGCGGGCGTCATGCGGTCGTCGCCTCGTGACGCAACTGCCCGCACGCCGCGGCGATGTCTCGCCCGCGGCTGCGACGGACGTGCGTGTTCACGTTCCGCGCCACCAGCAACCGCTGGAACTCGCGCACGTCCTCGTCCCGCGGGCGCCTGAACTCCAGCCCGTCGACCTCGTTGTACCGGATCAGGTTCACGTTCGCCCGCAGCGTCCGGGCGACCTGCGCCAGTTCGACCGCGTGCTCCGGCTTGTCGTTCACGCCCCGCAGCAGCGTGTATTCCAGCGTGATCTCGCGCCCCGTCTTCTCGAACCACGCCCGGCACGCCGCCAGCAGGTCCGCGATCGTCGTGTACTGCGCCCACGGGATCAGTTGCCGCCTCAACTCGTCGTTGGGCGCGTGCAGCGAGAGCGCCAGCGTCACCGGCAGTTCCAACTGCTCCGCGAGTTTCACGATCGCCTGCGGCAAGCCCACCGTCGAGATCGTGATCTTGCGGGCCGAGATCCCAAGCCCCCACAGCGCCGCGATCGTCCGCACCGCCCGCACCACGTTCGGCAGGTTCGCCAGTGGCTCACCCATGCCCATGAACACGACGTTGCTGATCCGCTCCCGGGCCGTCCCCAGCCGCCACACCTGCTCGACGATCCGCCCCGCCGACAGGTTCCCCTCGAGCCCGCCCAGTCCCGATGCACAGAACTTGCACCCGACGGGGCACCCGACCTGCGACGAGACGCACGCCGTCCGCCGCGGGCCAGACGGGTCCACGCTCGGGATCATCACGCACTCCGTCTGCGGGCCGGTGGTGGGGGGGAGGAGCAGCGCGATCCGCCGATCCCCGTTCGATTCGTGTCCTTGCGCCTCGGCGTGCACGGGCCTCTGGGCCGCTACGCTCGCGCCTCCCCCCGCTCCCTCCTCCCATTCCACCAGCAGTTTCCGCGTCCCGTCCGTCGCGGTCTGCTCGCGGACAACCCGGCCCGAGAGGAAGGCCACTTCCCGCGCCAGCGTCTCTCGCTCGAGTTTCGAGAGGCTCGTCATCGCCATCGGATCGACGATGTGCTTCTTGTAGACCCACTCGAGTATCTGCCCGGCCTTGAACCCCGGCCAGCGACGCGGCGGCGCCTCGCACCACTCGCGTAGCGTCTCCGGCGTGAAGTCGAAAATGTGATTCGGCACGGGGCGCACGAGCAAAGCGTAGGGACGCACCTCCGCCGGCCCGAACCGCGACCCCGCCCTCCATGCACGCAGCCTCCCGCACAACCCGGCGCGATCCGCTTCTCCTACTCTTTCGCCCCATGCCCCCACTCAACACCTCCAGTCGCGGCGACGTCCACCGCTGGTCCCAGACCCTCATCCCCACGGCCCGCGAGGCGCCGACGGATGCCGAGACGCCCAGCCACATCCTCCTCTCCCGGGCCGGGTTCATCCGCAAGGTGGCCGCGGGCGTCTACGACTACCTGCCGCTGGCCTGGCGCACGCTCGGCAAAATCATGCGCATCGTCCGCGAGGAGATGAACGCCGCCGGCGCCGCCGAACTCTTCATGCCCGTCCTCGTCCCCTTTGAGTTCTACAGGGAGACCAAGCGCGACCAGGCCTACGGCGACCTCCTCTTCCGCGTCACCGATCGCAAGGGAAACCTCGCCGCCCTCGGGCCCACGCACGAGGAGACCATCACCGAACTCGTCAAGGGCTCCATCACGTCGTACAAGCAACTGCCCCTGAACCTCTACCAGATCCAGACGAAGTTCCGCGACGAGGCCCGCCCCCGCGCCGGGCTGCTCCGCTGCCGCGAGTTCATCATGAAGGACGCCTACTCCTTCACGATGCACGTCGAGGGTCCCGGCGGCCTGAACGAGCAGTACGACGCGATGTACGCCGCGTACAACAACATCTTCCGTCGCTGCGGGCTCGACTTCACCGTCGTCGAGGCCGAGAGCGGACCCATCGGCGGCTCCGCGTCGCACGAGTTCATGGTCAACTGCGCCAGCGGCGAGGACACCATCCTGAAGTGCCCGGCGTCGGGCTACGCCGCCAACGTCGAGAAGTGCGAGATCGGCGAGCGGTCCTGGTCCTTCGACACGCCGCACGAGACCGGGGCCACGGCCGGCGGTGGGGGGGTCGTCAAGCACCACACGCCCAACCTCCCCGGCATCGACGAGGTTGCCGGCGTCCTCAAGGTCGCGCCGCGACAGATGCTCAAGACGATCGTCTTCGAGGCCAAGGGCCCCGCCCGCGACGGCGATCCCTCGCCGAGTCTCCGGTGGATTCTCGCCACCGTCCGCGGGGACCACGACGCCAACGAGGGCAAGGTCAAGGCCGCCAGCGGGTGCGCCGTCGCGCTCGCCGATGAAAAGGCCGCCCGCGCCGCGGGCTTCGCGATCGGCTATGTCAGCCCCAGGATGGCCGCTTCCGCTCCGGGCACGCTCCTGCTCATCGACCCCGACGCCGCCACGGGCGACGCCTGGGCCACCGGCGCCGACGAGAAGGACTACCACGTCACGAACTTCCGTTGGAAGGCCGAGATGGGCCAGATCCTGGCGGATAACCAGCGAGTAAAGGTCGCCGACATCCGCAACGCACTCCCGGGCGACCCCTCGCCTCGGGCCAAGGGCGCCACCCTCGAGGCCGCTCGCGGCATCGAGGTCGGGCACATCTTCAAACTCGGCACTAAGTACTCCGACGCCATGGGGCTGACCGTCCTCGACGACAAGCAACAGCGCCGGTCCGTCATCATGGGCTGCTATGGCATCGGCGTCAGCCGAACCATGGCCGCCTGCGTTGAGATGTCCCACGACACCGACGGCATCGTCTGGCCCGCCGCCATCGCGCCCTACCACGTCCTCATCACTCTGCTCAAGCCCGACCACCCCGAGCATGCCGCGCTCGCTCGCCGCCTCGCCGACGACCTCGCTTCCTACGGCGCCGACGTGCTGATCGACGACCGCGACGAGCGCCCGGGCGTCAAGTTCAAAGACGCCGACCTTGTCGGCTTCCCCGTGCGGCTCACCGTCGGCGAGAAGGCCCTCGCCGAAGGCGGCGTCGAGTTCAAGGCTCGCAAGACCTCTGGCAAGGGCAGCGTCGTGAAACTCCCCGACGCCGTCGCCGCCTGCCTCGCCTCGCTGTAGACTCCCCGCAGCATCACTCACCCTGGAGCGCACACATGGCACGAACCGTCAAGGAGATCGAAGCCGAGATCGTGAACCTCTTCGGCGGCGTCGGCGACATCGGCGCCAGCGCGAAGAAGTACGAAGGAGCACTGAAGAAACTCGAACTGACCGCCGACGGACTCGAAGCCGACTACAAAGCCGAACTCAAGAAACTCGAAGCCGAGCACCAGAAAGCCGAGGCCGACGCGAAGAAGTCGTACCAGATCAAACTTCGCTCGCTCGCCACGTCCAACTCCAAGGAGATGGTCCAAATCCAGGCCGACGCCAAACTCTGCCGTATGGCCGCCGAGTCGCTCGGGAAACTCATCTCCGAACTCAAGTCGGCCAAGGGCGACGACAACAACCGCAAGAGCGCGGAGGCCAAGGCCGCCGAGGCCCGTCGCTCCTACGCCGCGCTCAGCACGAAGATCACCGGCCTCGAAGCCATGGTCCGCAAGGTTGAGTCCGCCTGCAAGCCCTGACCCGGCGCCATGGCCTCGAACTCCGTCACCATCCGCCACCCGCGCTCGCCGGAGGACATCGCGGCATTCCGCGCCCTCTGCCTCGAGTACGCCGCGTCCCTGCCGCAGATCGGGCTCTCCCTTCAAGTCCAGGGCTTCGAGCATGAAATGGCAACACTGCCCGGCAAGTACGCGCCACCCGCTGGCGCGATCCTGCTCGCCTTCTCGGGCGACCAGGCCGCTGGCTGTGTCGCCCTCCGTCCCCTCGACGAACCCGGCGCCTGCGAGATGAAGCGCATGTACGTCCGCCCTGAGTATCGCGGCCAAGGTCTGGGCCACGCGCTCGGCACCTGCATCGTCCAGGCCGCCCGCCACGCCGGCCACCGCGTCATGCGGCTCGACACCGACAACAACATGCACGCCGCCATTGCCGTCTACACAGCGCTGGGCTTCCAACCACGCGACCGCTACAACAACGACCCCTGCCCATGCACGCTCTGGTTCGAGGTGATCCTCTGAATGGCCACGCAGATCATTGTTGAAACAGCACTTGCGCCAGCATCACGACCACGGATACCCCCCGCTCCGCAACGTCCTATAATCTGTGTTATGTAAATCTGGATGTGCCCGTCCCCGCATTGCCCGAGCCCCTGCGCCTGGCCGGGCCGGCCCCGCGATCCGTTGCTCGCTGAAGCACGGTCGCTCCCCTGGGTGTGATGCCGACGTCGCGCCATTGCAGTCGAGCCCAGCCCCGGTCGCACAGCACGTCGCGCGCGAGAGAGATCGCGCCCTGCCCGAGTCATCGTTTCATGGCGATCGCTTCATCTCCCTTCTTCGCCCCGGCCTGCGGCGGCGCGCGACGTACACAACCGTTGACCTTGCGCTCTGCTGGAAGCCGCTCGCAGCCCCCGGCCTTCGTATGATGTCGCAATGTCGCTCCGCCGTTCGCTTGCGCTCATCTCGGTTGTCTGGCTCGCCGCGATCACCGCGGTCCACGCGTGGCTGAACACGACCTGGCTCAGCCCCCGCGCGCACGCCGCCCCCGACGGCTCGCAGCGATTCCGCGTCGGTTTCCTGCCCGTCACCTGCCACCTCACGTGCCCGGTCACGGACTTCATCAACAAGAACATGGACTCCGGCGGTTTCTTCGAGCCCATCCGGTTCTCGGGGTGGCCCGAACTCAAGGAGGCCTTTCTCTCCGGCCACACCGCCGCCACCTTCATCCTCGCGCCGATGGCGATGAAACTCCGTGAGGAGGGCGTCCCCATCAAGATCGTCTACCTCGGGCACCGTGACGGCACCGCCCTCATGGTCCACAAGTCGTCCAACATCTACCGCATCGAGGACCTCAAGGGCAAGACCGTCGCCGTCCCCAACCGCTATTCCAACCAGCGCCTGCTGATCTTCCGCGCCCTCCGCGACCGCGGCATGTCCATCGACGACATCAACCTCGTCGAGATGGCCCCGCCCGACATGCCCGCCGCGCTGTTCGCCCGCGCCGTCGATGCCATCACCTCCGGCGAGCCCTTCATGGGTCAGACCGAACTCGACGGCTACGGGCGCGTGCTCTATCTCACCAAGGACATCTGGCCCAACTTCATCTCCTGTGTGCTCGCCGTGCCCGAAGAGACCATCCGCACGCGCCGCGAGGAGGTCCAGCGCCTCGTCGACGGCATCGCCCGCAGCGGCAAGTGGCTCGACCAGACCATCGACCATCGCATGCAGGCCGCGCAGTTCGTCAGCAAGCACTACTACAACCAGCACCCGCGACTGCTGTCCTTCGTCCTCTCCAAGCCGCCCGATCGCGTCAAGTACACCAATCTCTCGCTCCGCCGCAAGGACTTCGAGGAGATCGAGGAACTCGGCAAGATCAGTGGCATCCTCTCCGGCACCGCTCATTTCGACGACTATTGCGACCCTTCCTTCGTCCCCGACGACTCGGTCGTCCCCGCGTATACCTTCGAGGCTCCCTCGACGGAACCAAAGCCGTGACCGCGGCCGCGTCTCGCACGCATCGCGTGCTCGCCCCCATTTCTCTTGCCGGAGTCCTCCTGCTCCTCTGGCACCTGACGGTCCGGCTCTCCGGCAGCGATCTCCTCCCCACGCCGATCGATGTCGCCAAAGGGATCGGTGAACTCGCCCGCCACGGCCTGCTCGCGAAGTACATCGTCGCCTCGCTCTTTCGCGTCACCTGGGGCTTCGGTCTGGCCGTGCTGGTCGGCGTCCCGCTCGGGCTCATGCTCGGGTGGTTCCGACCCGTCTTCAGCGCCGTCAATCCGCTCATCCAGATCCTGCGTCCGATCTCGCCAATCGCGTGGATCCCGCTCGCCATTCTCTGGTTCGGGGTCACCGACGCCGCCCCCATCTTCCTCATCTTCCTCGCGAGCGTCTTTCCGATCACCGTCTCGGCCTGCGCCGCCGTCGCGAACATCCAGCCCGTCTACATCCGCGCCGCGCGCAACTTCGGGCTCTCCAGGCCCCAACTCTTCCGCCGAGTCATCATCCCCGCCACGCTCCCGCAGATCATCACGGGCCTGCGCATCGCCCTGGGCATCGCCTGGCTCGTCGTCGTCGCCGCCGAGATGATCGCCGTCAACTCCGGACTTGGGTACCTCATCATCGACGCTCGCAACGCCGGCAAGCGCTACGACCTCGTCGTCGCCGGGATGGTCCTCATCGGGCTCATCGGCCTGTGCCTCGATCTGCTCGTCCGGCGGCTCGAACGATTCGACGAGGTCCGTTGGGGATACGCCACCACATGAGTCCCAATCCCTCCCCCACGCTCCCCGTCGCCGCTCCCTTCGAGGCCCGCGAACCCAAGCCCGTGCCGCCACGGCCCGCCATCGACGTTCGCGGCGTCTGGATGTCCTTCACGGGAGCCCAGGCCGAGCCCGTCCACGTCCTTGAGCGCATCGACCTCTCCGTCGCCCCCGGCGAGTTCGTCTGCATCGTCGGGCCCTCCGGCTGCGGCAAGTCCACCCTCCTCAACATCATCGCCGGCTTCCTCCGGGCGTCTCAGGGCCAGGTCACCATCGAAGGGCAGCCCCTCGCAGGTCCCGACCCCAGCCGAGTCTTTGTCTTTCAGGAGAACGGCGTCTTTCCCTGGCTCACGGTCCGCCAGAACGTCGAGTTCGGGCTCTCCCGCACGCCCCGCGCCGAGCGTGCCAAAGTCGTCGCCCACTACCTCGACATGGTCGGGCTCGTCGGCTTCGAGGACGCCTATCCCCGCCAACTCTCCGGCGGCATGCGCCAGCGCGTCGAGATCGCCCGAGCGCTCGCCGCCAATCCGCACATCATCTACATGGACGAGCCCTTCGGCGCCCTCGACTTCATCACACGCCTGAAGATGCGTGCCGACCTTACTGGCATCTGGCAGCGCGAGCGCAAGACCATCCTCTTTGTGACCCACGACATCGAAGAGGCCGTCCAACTCGCCGACCGCGTCCTCATCATGAGCCGCCGACCCGCAACGATCCAGGAAGAGGTCCGCATCGACCTGCCGCGCCCCCGCGACCTCGACTCCCCCGGCTATCTCCGCGCCCGCGACCGCATCTTCCACAGCATGGGGATGAGCCTCCGCGTCGGCGAGTCCGCCGTCGAGCGCTGACCCCCCCCCACTTCCACCGCCGACCCCCCACTGCCGCGCGGCCCCGTACACTCGCTCCCATGCCTCCTCGCCCCATTCGCCTCGGCGGACCGCTTTCCATCGAGCACGTCTCGCTCGTCGCACGCGCCGACGCCCGCGTCTCGCTCACCCCGGCCGCGACCCGTCGCATCACGGACTCCCGCGCTGTCGTCGAGGCCGCCACCCGCGACGGCCAAGCCCACTACGGCATCAACACCGGCTTCGGCTCCCTCTCGCAAACCCGAGTTCCAGCGGACCAACTCCGCGACCTCCAGCGCAACCTCGTCCGCTCGCACGCCGCCGGCGTCGGGCCCCCACTGCCCGCCGAGGTCGTCCGCGCCACGATGCTCCTCCTCGCCGCCTCGCTCGCCCGAGGCAACTCCGGTGTCCGCCCCGTCGTCGTCCGCGCCCTGTGCGACCTCCTCAACGCCGGTATCACCCCGGTCGTCCCCGAGGTCGGCTCCGTCGGCGCCTCCGGCGACCTCGCCCCCCTCGCCCACATCGCCCTCGTCCTCATCGGCGAGGGCCACGCCACCACCCGCGCCGGCCGAACCGTCTCCGGCGCCCGCGCCCTTGCCGACGCGCGCCTCGACGCTCTCACGCTCGAAGCCAAAGAAGGCCTCGCGCTCATCAACGGCACGCACCTCATGGCCGCTCGCGCCGCCCTCCTCTGCCGCGACGCGAGCATCCTCTTCGAGTCCGCGCTCTCCGCCGCCGCCATGTGCATCGACGCCTGCAAGGCCACCGACGCCTTCCTCGACCCGCGCGTCTACGACGCCCGCAACCAACCCGGCCCGGCCTACGTCGCCTCACGCCTCCGCCAACTCCTCCGCGGCAGCCGCATCGTCGCCTCCCATCGCCGCGGCGACCCTCGCGTCCAAGACCCCTACTCCCTTCGCTGCGCCCCCGCCGTCCTCGGCGCCGCGTGGGACACCCTCCGATACGTCGAGTCCGCGGTGATCCACGAACTCGGCGCCGTCACCGATAACCCGCTCGTTTTCGCGGCCACCTCGCACGTCCGCGGCAATCGTGCCGCATCGGGTGTCGTCTCCGCAGGCAACTTCCACGGCATGCCCCTGGCCATCCCGCTTGACACCCTGGCGATCGCTCTCTCGCACCTCGCCGGCATCGCCGAGCGCCGCATCTATTTCCTGCTCGCCGCCACCGATCGGCACAACCCCCTTCCCGCCTACCTCAGCCCCAAGCCCGGCCTGCACTCGGGCCTCATGATCGCCCAATACACCGCTGCCGCCTGCTGCAACGAGATCGTCGGCCTCGCCGCGCCCGCCAGCGTCGCCAACATTCCCACCAGCGCCGGCATGGAGGACTACAACTCCTTCGGCCCGCGCGCCGCCGCCAAGGCGCAGCGAGCGCTCGACCTCGCACGCCGCGTTGTCGCCGTCGAGTTCCTGTGCGCCGCGCAGGCGATCGACCATCACCGCCCGCTGCGTTCCGGCACGCTCGTGGAGCGCGCCCACGCCGTGGTTCGTCGACTCGTCCCCACGCTCACCGTCGATCGTCCGCTCACGCCGGATATCGAACGACTGGCGCACGCGGTCGCAGATGCGCAGTTTATCAGCCTGTGACCCTTGCGCCAACCCCCCTTCCGGCGCTGCTCGTTGAGGCCCACGCCCCATCACGCCGCGCCCTCTTGTGTTTCGCGCGCCGATGCGGTACGGTTGTGCGTGTCGGGCGCTCGTGGTGGGTCGCTCACGCCGGAGGCTGCACATGGCCATGCTCACGTTCAAGCGCAATCGCCGCGGCGGTCGCCAGTCCTCCGCTTCCGCTCGCACCGTCGTCGCGCCGCGCGGCCCCGTCCGCTCCTGCAAGACCTGGCAGGCCGAGGCCGCCCTGCGCATGCTCATGAACAACCTCGATCCCGCTGTCGCCGAGCAACCCGAGGCGCTCATCGTCTACGGCGGTCGCGGGCAGGCCGCCCGTTCCTGGCCCGCCTTCGACGCCATCGTTCAATCTCTCCTCCGCCTCGAAGCCGACGAGACCCTCCTCGTCCAATCCGGCAAGCCCGTCGGCATCGTCCGCACCCACACCGACGCGCCCCGCGTCCTGATCGCCAACTCCAACCTCGTCCCCGCCTGGGCCACCCAGAAGCACTTCGACGACCTCGCGACCAAGGGCCTCATCATGTACGGCCAGATGACCGCTGGCTCGTGGATCTACATCGGCACCCAGGGCATCCTCCAGGGCACCTATGAGACCTTCGCCGAACTCGCACGACAGCACTTCGGCGGCTCCCTCGCCGGACGCTTCTGCGTCACCGCAGGCTGCGGCGGCATGGGCGGCGCCCAGCCCCTGGCCGTCACCATGAACGACGGCGTCTGCCTCGTCGCCGACGTGGACTACTCCCGCCTCGCCCGCCGCGTGAAGGACCGCTACCTCGACGAGATCGTCTCGGACATCGACGACGCCATCGACCGCGCCGTCGCCCACGCGCGTGCCCGCCGCGCCGTCAGCGTCGGCGTCGATTGCAACGCCGTCGAACTCCTCGAGCGCCTCCTCGAGCGAGGAATCACGCCCGACGCCCTCACCGACCAGACCAGCGCCCACGACCCCCTCAACGGCTACGTCCCCATCGGAATGACAGTCCACGAGGCCGACGACTTCCGCCGCCACTATCCCGCCGAGTACACCCGTCACAGCCTCTCCACGATGGAGCGACACGTCCGCGCCATGGTCGCGCTCCAACGCCGCGGGAGCAGGACCTTCGACTACGGCAACAACATCCGCCAGCGCGCCCTCGACCACGGATACAAGGACGCCTTCGCCTTCCCCGGCTTCGTCCCCGCCTACATCCGCCCGCAGTTCTGCATCGGACGCGGCCCCTTCCGCTGGGTCGCTCTCTCGGGCGATCCCGAGGACATCTACACCACCGACCGCGCCCTGATCGACCTCTTCCCCGACAACCAGCCCCTCCGCCGGTGGCTCACCCTCGCGCGCGATCGCGTCCAGTTCCAGGGCCTCCCCGCTCGCATCTGCTGGCTCGGCCAGGGCGAGCGCGACCGCGCCGGCCTCCTTTTCAACGATCTTGTCGCCTCCGGTCGTGTCTCCGCTCCCATCGTCATCGGACGCGACCACCTCGACTGCGGAAGCGTCGCCAGCCCCAACCGCGAGACCGAGGCGATGAAGGACGGCTCCGACGCCATCAGCGATTGGGCCCTCCTCAACGCCATGGTCAACGTCGCCAGCGGCGCGTCCTGGGTCTCGTTCCACCACGGCGGAGGCGTCGGCATCGGGTACTCCCAGCACGCCGGGCAGGTCGTCGTCGCCGACGGCACCCCCGAGGCCGCCGACCGCCTCCGGCGCGTCCTTACCAACGACCCCGCGATGGGCGTCTTCCGTCACGCCGACGCCGGATACGACGACGCCAGAGCCTGCGCCGACCGCCACCGCCTCGATGTGCCCATGCGCACGTGGTAGCACCGGCGACCGGCTCGCCGCGCCCGTCATCGCGCCCCAGGTTCACGCCGTCGGCCGGAACATGGCCACGCACGCGCTGTGCCCGTGCAGGTAACTCTCCCCGCCCACCGGCCCGATCTCCCCGCCCGCGAAAAACCCCGCCAGTGGAACCCCAGGTCGCTCCGTGTCGATCTCCTCGCCGCCCTTCGACAACCGCTCCCCAGCAAGCGGACCGCCGAACGCGCGCGACACCGCCGCCGCGTCGTGGTGCGGCCGATTGAACAGCCGCCGACCGCGTGCCGTGCATGTCACCAGCATCACCCCCGCCGGCGGCTCACGGAGTTGCTGCGCGTCCAGCACCATCGCCAGGTCCTCGTCCGCCGTCGTCGCGTCGCGCAGGTGGAACCGCACCGTCTGACCCACGCGGACGAAGTCGTTCACTGCGATCGCCTCGTGCGCCGGGTCCACGCCGACCACGTTGCGGATCAGGTAATCGTCGCGCCCGAACCGGTCCTTGTACTCGTCGATGACACGACCGAGAAAGAGCCCCCGCTCCAGCAGCGTCCGATCCCCTTCCGGCATCGACTCCACCATCTCCCGCACCACCTCCAACGCCGGCCGACCTCCCAACTTCAGCACCATGTTCCGCTTCGCCGACGTCACAATCCAGTTCGCCCCGATCGCCCGGCATCCCTGCGACACCACCGCGTCCAGCCGCACCGCGCCGCGCAGGCTCACACCCACCAGCCCCGATCGGTACACCTTGTCGTCCAGCACCAGCACGTTGCTCTCGGGCGACGAGCCCGCCGACGCCAGACCCCCGACAATCGGCACGCCGCGACCCGCGCTCCGCGACAACGCCGGCAGCAAGCCCGTCATGGGCACCGAGAACGGATCGACAAGCAGGATCGTCCCCGCCCCGCCCGCGCCGAATCCCCGCGCCAGCCGCGACCGCCCATCCTCGGTCGTCTCGTCATAGGGCAGCAGCGCGTCCGCCGTGAACGGCGTCAACTCCACTCCCGGAAGCCGCGCCGCCAGCAGCGACACCCCCGGCCCGCGCTCCAGTTCCTGCCTCCCCCCCACCACCGCTTCCGCGCTCACCCCCAGCAAGCACTCCGCCCGCAACTCGCGACGCACCACCTCCGCGATCGCCCCAGCGACCGGCACGTGGTGCGCCGACACAAACAGAATCGCGAGCGACACCTCGCCCGCCCCCAGCGCGCCGGCGCACGCCTCGCACACCTGTTCCGCCGCCGAGACCCCGTCCGCGCTCCCGGACACGCCCGAGGCCATCCGAAGCATCGTGGACGAGGTGCTCGCGTTCATCGGGCGACTGTAGGCGAAGGCCGCGCGCACACGGGTGAACCAGGGCGAGGGCCGACCAATCCCTCCTCGGCCGCGCCCCCGCCCCGATCCCCCGCTTGTTCACACGCCGCTCGACGTCCGCGCGCCGCGCTGCCGTCGATGATGCGCACGACTCGGAGCGACCCGCGACGGCCGCCGCGAGTCGCTCCAGCCCAGTTCCTTGAGGATCGCGCTCGCCACGCGGTCCAAGACGCTCTCCGGCTCGCTCTTGGCGGACCGCAGATACGCCCGCGCCGAGGCCAACTCGCGCCCCCGCGGACTCGCTACTTCGACAGCACGCCCGCGGCGCATGTCACCCAGACGACCCATGATGTATCCCTTCTCTTCTTGCTACGCACGTTCCCGGCGCATCTCCCTCCGTGGAGCCGTCGGGTCCTTTCCCCATCGGTCCGAGAAGGCCGTCGCCTGAAGTCATTCCACTCGCGAAAGCGAGATCGGAGCGCGATTTGGCCACTTGTTGCCCGAATTACCTGTTACAGGACCTTCGCTGAACTCGCGCCGACCGGCCCGCCCACCAGCGCGTCCACGCTCAGCCCTCGGCCATGCGAGACCACACGCCACGGCGCGATCACCCGCGGCGACTGGGTTCCGGCGCGCGCCAGCGTCCGACGCTCATACGCGTCGATCATCGGGCCCGGAGACATCGTTCCGATAACCAACGCGTCGGGGTGCGTCTCGCTTTGTGCGCGCGCCGGCGACTCGTCCCAAGGCCAGGGATTCACGACCTCGACACCCATCTCGGTCAAGGCCGTGCGCACGACCCAGCCGTTCTTTCCTTCGTCCACGACAGCGGCGGTTGAGAACGGCCGTTCGTGCCTCGCCTCGGCCAGCGCCTCCCTCGCCTGCGCCAGACCGCAAAAGCGGTCGAACTGCTCCGCGGACATCGGTGTGCGCGGCTGGGCGGAGATCGTGCGCCGCAACTCGCGCAGGCCCTCGGCGAACCCGTCGAGCGCGTGCTCGACGCGCGCGATCGCTCGGTACCGCCGCCGCTGCTCACGGATCTGTGCCCGGCGCACACGCTCCGGCGCATACCGCTGCATGACCCACCCGTTATTGCGGACCAGTCGGGCGAGGATCGTGTTCTGGTTGCGGTGCAACGTGACCTTGTGGTGCTCGACGCGGAACCACGGGTCGAACTCGACGCGATACCCGCGGAGGATCATCCGCGCCGCAAGGTCGTACTCCTCGGCGTAGTAGTTGAACTCAGGGTCATAGCCGCCGAGGTCGAGAAAGACCCTTCGCCGGATGGCGACCCCGCACCCGACAAAGACCTCGGGCAGCCCGCCGGACTCGCGCCGCGCGAGCCCTGGGAGCCAGATGTCGGCGGAGACGGCGGCGACATCCTCGGGCGCGCGGGCCAGCCGCGAGATGAACCCGGTATCGACGGGGTGCGAGTCGTCGTCAAGCATGACGACCCACTCGGATGCCGGGTCGGCGGCGGCGACGGCGGCGTTCCGCGAGGCCGCCCCCTCGTTGGTGCAGCGATAGATGGTTCGCACGCGCAGGCCGTTGGCGAGCCGCGCGGGCGGTGTCGGCGGATGCTGAGAGGCGTTGTCAACGATCACGACCTCGGCCAGCGGGCCACGGGCCGACTCGGGATGCCCGGCGAGTCTGCCGAGCGCGGCGAGCGTGAGCGCGAGGCGCTCGGGTCGGTCGCGGGTCGGAATCACATACGAGATCATGCCCTCGGCTCCGTCCGAAGGAGAGTCGTGGAAAGCCGGAAGGCTAGGAGGCCCGCAACGCGGGCTCGCCCCGCCGCGCCGCCACCACGTCCGCGGCGGCGAAGGTCAGGTGCGCGCTGTGGACCCTGGTGATCCCGTGTCGAATGTCGGTGGCGGAGACGGGGAGGTTCCCGAGCCGCTGCGCTTGCACCGCAGCCGCGACGCTCCCGATGAACGCCCCGGCGAGCAGCGACCCGCCAGCGGCCAGGGCGAGCGTCGCGCCCGTGATGAGCGCGTCGCCGCACCCGAGCGGGTCAATCGCGATCGGCGCGAGCGCCGGGACGTGCTCGGCCCGGAGTCGCGTGCGGAAGCGGTCCTCTTTGGCGGCGTCCGCATCGGGGAGCCGGT
Organism: Phycisphaerae bacterium; assembly: GCA_016793805.1. GTDB lineage: Bacteria > Planctomycetota > Phycisphaerae > Phycisphaerales > UBA1924 > JAEUIZ01. The sequence goes on along the minus strand of JAEUIZ010000049.1, from coordinate 176,956 downwards.
CGAACGCGATGGCGCCCTCGGAGCCCATCGTGACGAGCGCGGCGCGGCTTCGCGTCTCTTCGAGCAGTTCCCACGCGACCGCGGGCAGGGCGCGATCGGTCAGCGCGAACGCCTCGCGGAGTTCCGACTCGCTGGGACAGAGCAGGTCCATCTCGCCCATCGAGCGCAGGTGCGACCGCCGCCCGCTGACGTCGCCCGCGAGCACCGCCACCAGCGGACGTAGCACCCGGCAGAGCCGGCGCAGCACCACCGGGCTGAACATCCCTTGCCCGAAGTCGGCGATGACCGCGGCGTGGCACCCTGACTCGCGGGCCGCGTCCCCGGCGAGTTCGACCAGCCGATCCTGCTGGGCGGCGTCGAGCACGAGGCGCTCCACCAGGTCGAGTTTGACGACCTTCTGCGTGCCGACGAGGAAGCGTTGCTTCTCGCACAAGGGCCGATCGACCGCGAGCGGGCGCACCTCGACGCCCTCGGCGACGAGCCGGCGACGCACGGCCTCGCCCTGCGCATCGGTGGGCATCGCGGTGACGAGCACCGGCCGCGCGCCCATGGCCGCGGCGTGCCGGGCGATGATCGCCGCTCCGCCGTCATAGTGCCGACGCTCGAGCGGGCGGAGCGTCATGACGGGGCTCTCGCCGGCGACCTCCGGGCGATCGCAGAAGACGTACGTGTCGAGAATGGTCTCGCCGACGACCAGCAGCCGCTTCCCGCGGAAGGCCGAGATGAGCGAGAAGAGTTCCGGCCCCTGGAGCGAGGGCTCGGCGGCGAGTTGCGACAGCCTCGCGTGGAACGGATCGATCGAGGTCTCGATCGCGCTGATGAGGGCCGTCGAACTGAACACCACGTCGCCGGACGAAAAGACGACGCGCCCGCCCCCGGCCTCGACCGCCTGCCGCTCGGCCTGGAAGCGTGGATCCTTGTTCGACTCGTACTCGCGGCCCTTGACGTACACGTCGGGCCGAACCTCCGCGAGCAACTCCGCCGCGGTCGGGCGCGACTCGACGTAGACCCAGTCCACGCAATCGAGCGCGGCGAGGTTCTCGGCACGCAGTTCCTCCGGAATCAGCGGTCGGCCCGTGCCCTTCTTCATCTCCGCGTCGCCGGTGATGGAGACGAGGAGCACGTCGCCCAGCGCCTTGGCGTAGCGCAAGTGGCGGATATGCCCAGGGTGAACGATGTCGAAGCACCCGTGGCAATGCACCACCGATCGGCCCCGCCTCCGGGCGTCCTCGCGGAAGGCGAGCAACTGGTCACGCGAGAGGATCTTGGCATCCATGCAGAGGTGTTATCGGCCATTCCCCCGCGCGACCTGCTTGAACGCGCGGTGATGACGCGAAGTCCCGGTGCGGATCGGGCAGACTGGTCGAGGCCGCGCAGAAACTGCGCGACGCCCGGGGGCATGGAACTCGGCGTTTATCGGGCCAATCGGAAGGGCCGATAGATAGGTGTGGCGACCGCGACGACAACTCGGCGATTGACCCGCGATGACGTGGTTCGGCTGGGGCAGGCCGGGCGTCCATGGGACTTCCTTCCGGTGCTGGTGCAAGTGCTCCGCGTGGCGCCGGGAGATGCCGGGCTGCGGGTTCTTGGCGCGGCGAGCCTGGCGCGGCTGGGGCTGCGCACGCTGGCGGAGTCGATGCTGGAGTCGGTGCCGGACTCGGCGGGCGAGGCCGTCGCGTCGTTGCGCGCGGTCCTGGCGCGGCTGCCGGATGAGCGCGTGGGGGTGGAGCAGTTGGACGCGATGGTGCGCACAAACCTGGCCTCGCTGCGAGACGGCGCGGCGGCGGATCGGCTTCGGGCCTCGCTGCCCCGGTGGCGCGACAAGGCACGCGAGTGGACGTGGCATCGAGCAAACGACGGAAACGTGGTTCGGCGCCGGGGCGAGGAGTGGCGCGGGCTGGGGGATCATGTCGCGGCGGCGGCTCGCTTCGTTCGCGAGCACTTCGATGCGTCGGCGGACCTGTCGGCGGTCACGCTCGAGGGCGTCGATCCGCCATGGCTCGTGCGAGAAGTAGCCGGGGCGCTTCCGAGGCGCAAGGACGGGTTCACGCCGCGGATCGTGGCGGTGCAGGCGGATGAGTTGGAGTTTCTGGACGGGCTGGCGCAGGCGGACTTGGGCGACGTGCTCTCTCGCGACGGGTTCGAGGCGTTTGTCGGGAGCGACGCGACAGAACGATTGGGGGATTGGCTGGGCGAGAGGCACGATCGGCGAATCGCGGGACCGCTGGTGCCGCTGATGTCGCTGCGTCGGCGTGCGACCCCGGCGACGGATACCGTGCTGAGGTCCGCGGAGTCGGCGCAGCAGGCCGAGCACGCGCGGCTGGTGGAGCGAGTGACGAGGGCGTATGCGCTGCGGAGCCCGGGGGAGTGGCGCGAGCGGCTCGCGGGCCCGCTGCGTGTGCTGATCCCGACCTGCCGATACTCGACGTTCATCCGTCACGCGAGCGAGGACCTGGCGGGCGCCTTTCGGGCCGCGGGTCACGAGGCGCGCGTGCTCATCGAGCCGGACTCGTCTTCGCGGATGTCGAGCGTAGCGTACCTTCGAGCGCTCGACGGGTTTGTGCCGGACGTGATCGTGCTCATCAACTACATGCGGTGGCACTTGGGCGCGTGGTTCCCGCGCGAGGTGCCGTTCGTGACGTGGATCCAGGACACGATGCCGCAGCAGTTTGACGCGGCGCCGGGGGGCGTGGGCGAGCAGGACTACGTGATCGGGCACGTGCATCCGGAGTTGGTCGCTCGAGTCGGCTTCTCTCGCGAGCGGACGCTGGAGATGCCCGTCGTCGCCAGCGAGGGGAAGTTCCATCCGGCGCCGGTGCCGCCAGCGATGCGATCGCGGCACGAGTGCGAGGTTGCGTTCGTGAGCCACCACAGCGAGACGCCCGAGGCGATGCACGCGCGGCTGTGCGATGAGGCGAGGCGATCCGGCTCGGGCGAGGTCGTGGCACGCATCCTCGACTGTGCGCGAGAGGGCGTGGTGGCAGCCGCACGCGACACGATGGACCCCAGGTTGTTTCAACGGCTCGAGCGAGTCGTGCGCGACGCAGCGGAGGGCGTGATCGCGGGCTCGGCGAGCGATGACGGCGTGGTCCTGCCGATCGTCCGGCAGTACGCGATCCCGCTGGCGGAGCGTGTCGCCCGGCACGACGTGCTCGGCTGGGCGGCGGAGATGTGCGCGCGGCGCGGGTGGCGATGCCGGGTGTATGGGCGAGGATGGGAGACGCACCCGCGATTCGGGGCGCTGGCGGCGGGCGAGCTCGAGCATGGCGAGGCGCTTCGCGCGGCGTACCAGTCCGCCGCGGTTCAGTTGCACGTCTCGCTGTCGTCGATGGTCCATCAGCGTGTGATGGAGTGCGCGATGTCGGGCGGCCTGCCGCTCTGCCTGCTCACGGGTCCGAGCCTGGCAATGGTCGAATCGGCGCTGCGGCGCGAGGCGTGGTCGACGGAAGTGATCTCAGCGTGCAATGTGGCGACTCGGCGAGAGGGCGCCCGCACGGCGGACGCGGCGGCGCTCATGTCGCTGGCGGCGCAGCGGCAGCGGCTGGGGTTGGCGGCCGATGAGTTCGCGTGGTTTGGCGCTGGGCGTGGCGATCGGACGCGACCCAAGCAGATGCCCGGAGAGCAGCGGCCGGACCTGCTGTTGGGCGACCTTGCGCAAGCGTCGTTCTGGAACGCCGAGGGGCTGGAGCGGCTGGTGGAGCGAGCGATCGAGCGGCCGGCGTGGCGAGAGGCTGTGTCGCGGATGATCGCCGGGCGATCGCGGGATCGGCTGACGCACGCGGCGCTGGTGCCGCGGATCATCGACCTCGTGCGCCGGGGCCAGGAGGCTCGCGATGGCGCGGCTTGAGTTTGTGGTTCCGGCGTACAACGCCGAGACGACGATCCTCGACACGCTGCGGTCGCTGCGGTTGCAGACCATGCGCGAATGGCGTGCGATCGTGGTGGACGACGGGAGCACGGACGCGACGGCGGCCGCGGCGGCGTCACTAGGCGATGCGAGGATCGAGGTGGTGCGGCAGGAGAACCGCGGATTGGCGGGTGCTCGCAACGCGGGGTTTGAGCGATGCCGGGCGGACGCCGTGTGCTTTCTTGACGCCGACGACACTGTCGATTCCGAGTTCGCGGGGGTCATGCTCGCGGCGCTCGAAGGGCACGACCTGGCAGCGTGCACGTTCCGCTATGCGGGCCCGCGGCTGGAGGACCTGGGCTGGACGATGAGCCCGGGCAACCAGGACCTGACGCGCGATCGGCTTGTCGAGTTCAACCCGCTCGCGGTTGGCGGCGTCGTTCTCCGACGGGATGCGCTCTCCCGGGCGTGCGGCGGCACCTCGCTGCCGTTCGACACGCGGCTCCCGATGCACGAGGACTGGGATCTGTGGCTCCGGTTGCGGGCCGCGGGCGCGGGGTTCGCGCCGATCGTGCAGCGACCAATGTTCGCGTACCGGCTCCGCAAGGGGGCGATGACCGCGGACGTCGAGGGGATGTGGCGCACCGGGCTGGGCGTGATCGCGAACGCGCCCGCGGAAGGTTCGGTGCGCGAGCGAGCGGCACGGCGGTGGACGATCCGACATGCGGCGCGGGCGGCGGCGCAGGGTCGTGGGGACCTGGCGCGCCGATGGCTCGTGCGGCTCCTGCCGCTTGACGACTCGGACGTGGCCCTGCTGGGCGAGTCGCTTCGCTGGGCGCTCGGGCACGCGCACCGGGTCTCGCCGGATCGCGTCGATCCTGCGACCGCCGCGGCGTGGATCGAGTGCGCCCGGCACGCGTTGAAAGGTGTGGTCGAGTGGGAGCGTTTGGCCACCTGCCTCACGTTCGACTCGGCGAGGTGGGAGCGTGTGACGGCGGGCCTTCGTGCGGTCGCGGCGGGTTATGAGCGCGTCGTGATCGTGGGCATGGGGCGCAACGGGCGGGCGCTGCTCGCGGCGCTGAGTGGCTCGTCCCCCCCACTCCTGCCGTGCTCGCTGGCGTGGATCGATGAACGCGAGGAGGCAACGGCGCCGGGTCTTGAGGGGCGCGACATACCGCGGATCGGGTTCGCCTCGCTCGGGCCGCGCGACGTCGCGGTGATCACGCCGCAGACGACGGGCGGATTGCGGGCGAAGTGCCGTGGCGCGGGGCTGGCCCTGCACGTGGACGAGGTAATGGCGGCATCGAGCGTGGGAGCAGTGCGGGCGGGCTAGGGCTGCTGCGACGTTCCCCGGGGCGTTACAATCGCGGCCCGCGGGCGGCGAGTCGCCCGCATGCCGTAGTGGGCTCACCCCTTTTTCCACGGAGGATTTCCATGCCCGAGCCGACGCAGACGACCGTGATCGGACCCGACACGAAGATCAAGGGAGAGATGTCGTTCGACAACACGGCCCGGATTCTCGGGCAGTTCGAGGGCAAGATCGTGGCGAAGGGAGAGTTGCAGATCGCGGACACCGCGGCCTGCCGCGCCGCCGTCGAGGCCGGAAAGGTGCTCGTCGATGGGCTGGTGGACGGGAACATCACGGCGCGCGAGCGTGTGGAACTGACAGCCCGCGCGAAGATGAAAGGCGACCTCGTGGCCTCGAAACTGGTCGTGGCCGAGGGCGCGTCGTTCGTCGGGCATGTGACGGTCGGCCCGGACGCGAAGGCGGGGATGGACGCCAAGCCGCCCGCGGTGGCGGAGGCTAAACCCGAACAGCCGATGGCGGCCCGGCGCGGCGGATAAGAGCGAGCGATCGGCGGGGCGCTCGGGGGTGGGCGAGGTGCGCGCTCGTCGTGCTCGGATCATGCCGTGTCCGCGCTGCGGACCATCCAGTGCTACCACTGCCGCCGGCGCTTCGAGGCGCCGAGGCGGGCGTTGTCCACGTCGTGCCCGGGATGCTCGAAGCCCCTGGTCGTCGAGGACGTGGTCATCAAGACCGCGCATTCGGTGCGGAAGATCCAGACGTGCGGACGGCTGATCGTTCAGAAAAAGGGCCGCGTGATGGCGGGCATCATCGAGGCGCACGCGGGCGTCGAGGTCGAGGGCATCCTCGAGGGCAACGTCGTCAGCGGCGGGCTGGTACGGATCGGTCCCAAGGCGCAGTGGAAGGGCGATTGCCGTGCGCCGCGGCTGGCGGTCGAACTCGGCGCGTGCATCGCGCGCGGGTTTTTCAGCGTGCCCGAGGACGCGCTGGGCGTCAGCGATCTGGCGGCGGAGGCGGAGTAGTCGGCGGTGGGACGGCGTCCCTCGCCGGCAGGGCGTTGAGTTGGGCCCGGGCCTCGACGCGGGAGTCTGGATAGGCGAGCGCGCCGGTGAAGGCGTCGCGGGCGCCCGCCATGTCGCCCGCCTTCTTCAGGGCCACGCCGAGCGCGAGGTAAGGCACGCCAGAGAGTTGCCGACCGCGGAACGAGTCCGCCCGCTGCGTGAGGAGGTCGGCGACCGCGGCGCGATACGCGGCGAGCCCGTCCTCTCGCCGGCCTTGGTCGTTGAAGAGCAGGTTGCCCAGCGCCGTCCAGGCGATGTAGGCCTGGGGGAGGTGCTCGGCGGCGCGCCGTAGGGCTTGCTCAGCCGCGTCCAACTGCCGGGCGCGACGCAGGTACGCCCCCAAGGTGTACCACGCCCGCCCGTCGCGAGGGTTGATCGCCACGGCCGTGCGAAGCCGTTCGATCGCCTCCTGGCCGCGGCCCGCCTGCTCGAGCGCGAGCGCGAGGTTCACATGCACCGCTGAGCCCGGTGCCCCGGCCTCGACAGCGTGGGACCAGAGCGAGAGCGGATCTCGCCACACTCGAGCCTGCGCCCACGTCAGCGCCACCAGCGCCATGCCGACGAACGTGCCGCCGATCGCCAGAACGCGGCGGCGGCGCGAGTCGCTCCGCATGGCAAGCCACGCGAGGCATGCGCCCAACAGAACGGACACGGGCACGGCAGCGAGGTACGCGTAGCGGTCGGCGACGAGTTGGTCGCCGCTCTGGAAGACGCCGAGCACGGGGGAGAGGAGGATCGCGTAGGTGGCGAGCGCAACGAGGAGCGCCGGCGCTCGCCGCCGAAGCGAGATCGCGAGGCACGCGAGCGTGACGACCGCGCCGGCTCGCATCCACGTGCCCGGCATCGCCCAGAGGGACCCGGGCGGGGGCAGTTCGACGAGCGGCACGAGGCCCGAGGGTGAGATCGTCTTCTGGAGGTAGAACGTCAGGCCGTGCAGCGCTTGCGCGACGCGGTCCGCCAGCGGCCAATCCTCGAGGGTGCGCACGGCCCCGGGCGCTGACCGCTGCGCGAGTGCCGCGACGATCGCCGCGGCAATGCCGAGGGCGGCGTAGGGCGCCTTCTCGGCGAGAAGCCGGGCCGCGCTCGGGAGTGGCCGAGGATCCGTGGTCGGCTTGCAGCGACGCAGCGGCCAGAGGTCGATGACCAGCAGCAGAGCGAAGAAGGTCATGCCCCACGCCTTGCTCAGCAGGGAGAGCGCGAGCAGAGCCACCGCGAGCGCGTGGCCCGCGATGCGGCGGCGCTCGACGGCCCGAAGGTAGGCCAAGCCCGCGGCAAAGAGCAGCGCACCGCTGAGCACGTCTCGCCGCTCCGTGACCCAGGCGACGGACTCGACGCGGAGGGGATGGATCGCCCAGAACGCCGCGGCGACAATCCCCCCCACCACCGCCAGCGTGGGCGGCGCGGCCAAGGCCGCGGACATGCCCGCGCTCGTTCCGGCCGCCGCGATGGCGATGAGCCGGGTCGCCAACAGACAGAGCAACAACGCGCCGATCGCATGGATCAGCACGTTGGTCGCGTGGAAGCCAATGGGATCGAGGCCCCAGAACTCATGGTCGATGGTGAACGAGAGCCAGGTAAGGGGCTGGTAGTGACCAAAGAGCGTGGTTGAGAAGGCCCACGCAACTTGTCTTGGCCCGAGGCCGCGGTAGGCGTCGTTCTCGACGAGCAGCGCCTGGTCGTCAAGGTCAACGAACCCGTTGCCGCTCGCGGGCGCGTGAGCCGCGATCGAGAGCAGCGCGACCAGCAGCGGCCCGAGCCAGCGCCAAGTGCGAGGTTGCGAGAGGGCGGACGGCATCAGGGGCTGATGGTACCGGGAGCGGGCTTGACTCGATCTGCCACCCGGTGCCTCAGACCCGTTCGCCCCGACCGCCCCTGATCCACGGCCTGAAGGACCCGCGGGACCAGTTCACCGCGGCTGCTACGGCTCGGTCGGCAGCGGGCAACTGCCCCCGTGCTTGGCGTGGTAGTCCTGGTGGTACTCCTCCGCGAGGTAGAACGGATCGGCCTTCTGCACCTGGGTCACGATCTTGCGGCTCTTGAATCGCTCCGTCGCCTGTTGCTCGGCGACAAACGCTCTCGCCTGCTCCAACTGCTTGTCGTCCGCGGCAAAGATCGCCGAGCGGTACTGCTCGCCGTAGTCCGGGCCTTGGCGGTTGAGTTGCGTGGGGTCGTGGAACTTGAAGAACCAGGCGAGCAGATCGCGGTACGAGACGCGGGCCGGGTCAAAGATCACACGCACGCTCTCGGCATGTCCCGTGTCACCCGCGCAGACCTGCTTGTACGTCGGGTTGTTGACGCGCCCGCCTTGATAGCCGCTCGCGGCGTCGATCACGCCCGGCACCTGCTGGAAGCGGTCCTCGACGCCCCAGAAGCACCCGCCGGCAAAGTAGGCGACCTCGGCGCGCACGGGGCGCGACGCCTCGGGCAGGTCGAGCGTGCCGTCCGGCTTGGCCTCGATGAACTCGAGCGACGCGGAGTTCACGCAATAGCGGATGCCCGAGGGCTTGGGCCCGTCGTCGAAGACATGCCCGAGGTGGGCCGGGCAGCGGGCGCAGAGGATCTCGACCCGCTCCATCCCGTGCGAGGTGTCGCGGACGTTGCGGACGTGGTCCGAGTCGTAGGGCTGAAAGAACGAGGGCCAGCCCGTGCCGGAGTTGAACTTGGCGTCGGAGCGGAAGAGCGGGAGCCCGCAGAGTTTGCAGACGTACACGCCGTCCTTCTTGTTGTCGAGCAGGTTCCCGCAGAACGGCCGCTCCGTGCCCTTGGCGAGGATCACGTCCTTGTCCTCGGGAGAAAGCCTGGCGGCCAGCGCCTCGACGCGGCCGGGGGACAACGGCGTGATGTCATACGCGGACTTGGAGTAGTTCGGACCCTTTTTCACGGGTTTCTCCTGCGGCTGCGAGGCCATCGCCCACAAGCCCCCCACCGCAACCAATGGGACAGCCAACAGAAGGGAAAGGATGCGATGCATCAAATGGCTCCGATCGGGCCCCCGGGTCGCACGGGGCCGCGCGGCCTCGTGGGATGGGTGGTGCCCAAGCGTATTCGATGCCCACGGCGCTGCGGATGTCGCGGTCTGGGTTGACATTCCGCGCTCTTGCTCCCATCGAGTTCGGCCTTGGTGCGGGTATCGTGCCTTTGGTGGGTCTCGGACGGTAGCATTTATCGTGCGGTGCGTCGCACCGCGGCTGGCCACTCTCTTCCGGAGATCATGACATGCGGTCAAATGCGTCGCGGTTGCTCGCTCTCGGCGTGATCGGTGCCGTTGTGGGATTCGGCGGACTGACCTCGGCATCGGGGCTCCAGCCGCCCGGTCGCGAGCCCCGCGGCGAGCAGCCACGCGAACGCGGCAATCGCCCCCCGGGCCAGCCGGGGGACCGGCAGGCGCCCAACGTCGAGGGCGCGATGAAGGTCATCGACCGCTCGATGAAGAACCTCAAGGCCCAACTCGACGACCCGTCGATGAAGCAGGACAACCTGCGGCAGGTGGGCGAGGCGCAGCGCGGGGCGGTCACGTCGAAACTCGCTCGACCGGGTAAGCAACTCGACAAAGTCAAGAACGACGCTGAGCGTGCGAAGATGGAGGTGCAGTTCCGCCGGGGGCTGATCGACCTGACTCGCAAACTGCTGGACCTCGAGCAGGCGATCCTCGACGACAAGACGGACGACGCGAAGCGGCTGATGGCCGAGATCGTCAAGATGCGCGACGAAGCGCACAAGGCGATGGGCGTGGACGACGAGTAACACCCGCTTCGCGCCGTGGGCGGCGAGATCCTCGGACTAGTCCGGCGAGTCGACCCGCGCCAGAGCCTCGCGGACGCGTGCGGCGAGCCAGGCCTCGAGCGGGACACTTGTCGCCCCCGCGGATCGGAGACGGGCGCACTCCTCGGCATATCGGCAGATCGCCGCGAGGCGAGCGGAGTCCGCGTCCGTCGTTGATCCACCCGCGCTCAGGATGACCTCTCGCCACGGATCGACCGGCTCGGGAGCGCGAGCGGCGAGCCGCCCCGCGAGCCGGGCCAGCGAGATACCGCCGCTCGCGTTGGCCAGGGCCGCCCGCGCCGCGTCTGGGTTGCCCGCGACGGCTTCCGCGCAGGCACGCGCCAACTCGGCCAGCGCTGGGCGCGACATCGTCTCGAGAGAGGCGGCGTGCATCTCCCACTCCGGCGAGGCGGCCAGCCTCATCGCCGCACCGGACGCGCCGAACTCGCCGTTGTCGCCGACGAGGTGGGCAACGTCGGTGAGCGTGTCCATGACCTCGGCGAGTGCGGCCAACTGGTCCCTTGCCGCGGTGTCTGGTGCAACTCGCTTTCGCGGGTCGAGCCCGGCGAGCCATCGCCTTCGGGTGTCGTCGATGGTGCGCACGATCGTGGCCGGCGCGAGACCCGTCAGCGTCCTCCATGCCCCGCGATCCCCGCCGCCTTGGGCCTCGGCTCGCAACGAATCTTCTCCCGCGAGCCGACCCAACCGGCTGATCTCGTGGATGAGATCGACGAGCGGCTGGCGAGTTGCGCCCGGCTTTGCGGCCTCGCGCGCCGCGGCGAGTGCCGCCTCCGCAGCCCCCTTCCAAGCGTCCGACGGTGAATCCCCCGCGCCCGCCATGATCGCGCTCACCCGCTCCAATCGTCGGAGGTCGCCGAGCGCCCGTGCCCGGGCCGTGACAGCGGTAGCGAGCGCCGGGCTCAGAGCGTTGGGCTCCGCGAGCGCCGCGGCCAGTCCCGCGTCCGTCTCTCGGAGCGTGAGTCGGAGCAGTCTCGCGGCGGGCCGTAGCGGGCGGATCAGCGTCTCGTCGCGCGGGCCGTCGCCGCGTTCGACGAGTTCGCACATGCCACGCAGCGACCCCGTGACTTGCGCGCCCCCGTCGATCCACGCCCGATCTGCGGCCGACTCGAGCGCTCGCCGGAGGGGTGGCGAGGTCTGCCGGCTCGCGATTCGGCCCACGCGGCCGAGCAAGGCGATGTCCCGCAGCGTCGCCATCGCGGCGGAGTCCGACGGCGACACGTCGAGCGCGATGATGGCACGCTCCAGCACGCTGGCGACTCGCTCTCGCCGAAGTTCGGGAGTGGCTGTCGGCAGCGAACGCAGCACGCCGATCGCATCGCGAAGGCTCTGTTCCAGCAAGCCTCCACTGTCGGCGAAGGGCGGCATGCTCCTCGCTTGGGCACAAAGCAAGAGCAGCCGTTGCGCCGCTGCGCCGGACCCAGGGTCCAGGCCATCAAGCACCAGGAGTTCGTCGGTGGCGGGCATCTGCGGCACAGACGCCAAGCCCGCGAGCGCGGCGCGAACCGCAACCGACGGCCGAGTCTCGCCGCGGCCAAGCAGCGCGGCTGCCGAACGCAGGTCCGCCTCGACCAGCGCTCGCTCGGCCGCGGAAGCGGGGCCCGCGATCGCATCCGCAGCGGCGTCGAAGTCCGCCAGCCTGCGGGCCAAGGTGTAGCCCGCAATCACACGCGTCGAGCCCGATTCGCCCGCGGCCTCACCCGTGACGATCAGCGCCGCCGCGAGCCTGCGTAACTCGGCCTTGGCGCCCGCGACGGGTCCGCCCACGCGGGCGATCGCATCCGCACTCTCACGCAGCCACGCGGCCCGTGCCATCGCCGACTCGCCCTGCCCGGCTACTAGCGGGCCAGGCGCGGCGCCGAGGTCCAAGATCGGCTGCGCCCAACCCACACCGCAACAGCAGAAGGCGGGTGCAACCACCACCAGCAGCGCGGCGAGCGAGCCGCGACTCGAGTGTGCCGCGGGCGACCGAGGAGTCCACGTGATTCCACGCCAGCGGCTCACTTGCCACCCCGCTGTCGTGCAAGAGCAACCGCGCGCGAGTACACCGTCTCAAGCCGCTCGACCATGCTCGCCGCGGAGAACACCTCCCGGCACCGCTCGCGTCCGCGCTCGGCGAGCGTGCGGCGCTGCAGCGGGTCATCGGCCAACTCAAGCAAGGCGCTCCGGAGCCCGGCCCGGTCCCCGACTCGCACGAGCCGACCCGTCTCGCCATCGACGCACGCCTCGCCCGTCCCGTCGGCGTCGTACGCCACCGGCGGCACGCCCGCCAGCAGCGCCTGTGGCACGGTTCGCGGCAAGCCCTCGCGATAACTCGGATGCGCGAGGATGTCCATCGCTCGCAGCATCCCGGGTACCCGTTCGGGCGGGACGAGCCCCGTGATGACGACGTGCGCAGGCCCAGGCGGCGTGGCCGCGCCCCGTTCGTGTCCCTCGCTCCTGCCGAGTTCGGGCTTGTCGCGCTCGGCCACGATCAGCCCGAGCCCGCGCGCACGGGCCACGAGCCGCGCTCGCCACCACCCGTCCCCGACCCAGAGCAGGCGAAGGTTGGGCCGGCTGCGAAGGTCGTCGGCAAGGGAGTCGAGCAGATCGTCGTGGCCCTTGTGTTCCGCGAGCCGGGCGACCGTGCCCACGACGACATCGCTCGGCGCGAAGCCGAGACGGGCTCGCATCGAATCGCGGTCCTCGCTCGGCGCCGCGTGAAGCAGCGACTCGACTTCCATGCCCGAGTGCACCGTGACGTACTGCTCGGGCCGACCGATCCCCTTGGCGAGGAAGAGTCGGGTCATCGCGTCGGCGACGGAGACGATGACGTGGCATCGCCGGGCCGCACGCCGCTCGGCGAGCGTGTATGCGAGATTCAGCGCTGCGACCTTCGCTCTGCGGATCACTCTGCCGTCCATCGGCATGAACGGTGGGCCGTGGATCGTGTGGACCACGCCCGGCCTCGGACGCACCGCCCACGCCGCCTCGCGCCCGAGGATGCCCGCCTTGCTGCTGTGCGTGTGGACCACGTCCGGCGCCAACGACGCGATGAGCGCCCGCAACTCGCGCCGGGCTCGCGCGTCCTTCGGCGGGTTGATCTCACGCACCAGGCTTCCGACGACGTGCGTGCTGATCGGCCGGACCGCTACGCCCGAGGGTGTTCGCTCCCGGCCTGCGGCGCAGGCCGCGTTGAACGCCTCGACGCGAGAGAGCAGCGAGCCCTCGGGCCCGTAGATGGGCCCAAAGGCGAGATGCACCTCGTGCCCCATGCGAGCCTGCCCCTCGCAGGAGAGCACGGTGTTCTCCTGCGATCCGCCGAGGATCAGCCTCGTTGAGATGTGGAGGATGCGCATACGTCAGGGCTTCCGCGCGTCGCTTTCGTCCGCATCGTCAGCATACCGCACCCATTCCAGGCACAGCCCCGTCGGCGGGAGGGTTGGGCCGGCCAGCCGCCGGTCCCTCTCGGCGAGGGCCCGCGTCACCTGTTCCGGCGGCATGTGCCCTCGGCCCACCTCGACCAGCGTGCCCGCGATGATTCGTACCATGTTCCACAGGAACCCCGTGCCGCTGACGTGAATCGTGAGCCGGCGAGGCGGGCGGACGTCGAGGCCCGGCGATCGGAGATCGGAGGCCGGGGCCGTCTCGCCGTGCTCCGCGATGGTCGGTCGAGCGGCGCGGCCCGCAACGTGCGGCTCGATTGCGCTCGCCTCTTGAACGTGGCACGACAGCACGGTGCGAACAGTCGTGAGTCGCCCGTGCCCGGCGGCGGCGAAGGCCGAGAAATCGTGCTCGCCCACAAGTCTCGCGGCGGCGTCGTTCATGCGCTCGAGGTCCAGTGGGGTCCAGATGTGGTGCACGAGGTGGCGGTCCCACAAGGGCCGATCGCGTGCGACGTGGAGCGCGTAGGTGTACGCCTTGCTGGTGCAGTCGTTCACGGGGTCGAACGTTTCTGTTGCACGCTCGACGGCCTGTACCAGCACGTCGTCCGGGAGGCGTGAGTTCAGCGCGCGGAGCAGCGCGTCGGCGCTCCGCTCGGGCGGCCAGCGGTCCTCGGCGCAGGTGAACGCCGCCACCTGCCCGCGCGCGTGCACGCCCGAATCCGTCCGGCTTGCGCCGACGAGTTCGATCGGCTCGCGCACGACCTCGCGCACCGCTCGCTCGACGACGGCCTGCACCGTCCGCAGCGCGACGCGGCCCTCGCGAGCCGGCGCCAGCGACGGATCCACGTATCGCGCCGAGTTGGTCAGCGTCGCCTGCTCGAGCGTGGGCTCTTGCCGCTGCCAGCCGTGGAAACCCGTGCCGTCGTATGCCAGGGTGAGTTTGAACCGCGCCACGCGGGGACGATACCCGCGCCGCGTGCAAGCCGCCCGTCGGTGCCGCCGGCACGCTCACCCCTACCATCGCTCCATGCGGATCCGCCCCACCATCGAGCGCGACATGGAGGCCATGACCGCCCTCACGAACACGTTCATCGTCTCCACCGCGGTCCACTTCGCGTTTGAGCCGCTGGAGCCCGGCGAGATGGCCCGGATGTGGCTCGATGGCCGAGATCGCTACCCCTGGCTGACCGCGGAGATTGACGGCCGGTTCGCCGGGTACGCCAAGGCTGGGCCGTGGCGCACGCGGGCCGCGTACCAGTGGACGGCAGAGGCGGGCATCTACGTCGAGGAAAGCAGCCGCGGGCGCGGCGTGGGCAAGGCGCTCTACGCCGAGATCATCGACGACCTGCGACGCCGCGGGTTCCACTCCGTCATCGGCGGCGTGACGCTTCCGAACGAGGCGTCGGTGCGGCTGCACGAGTCGCTCGGCTTCGAGTTCGTCGGACGATTCCGCGAGGCCGGGCACAAACTCGGACACTGGCACGACGTGGGCTTCTGGCAGCGGATGCTGCGCGACTCCGCACACACGCCAAGCGGCCCGGGCGCTGGCCCAAATACACCGCCGGACCCCGCGTACAGGATCAACCCATGAGCAACACTCCTCGCTCGCGACCCGCGTTGCTTCGGATGTCGTCCGCGGGACTCTGGCTCGCGGCGCTCCTCATGAGCGGGGCGACGGCCGCGATCGCGTTCCCGCTGATGAAGCAACTCGGCCCGACGCTGCCGGGGTTCACCGCATACCCCGGCGAGCACCATCGCATCGCCGCCGGGATGGTCATGGCGCGCGTCTTCGTCGCCTGCGACGTGCTCCAGATCGTCGCGGCGGTGCTCGTCCTCGTCGCCGGCCTGTGGAGCAGCCGACGCCCGGCGCCGACGGGCCTTGTGACGCGGCTCGGGTGGGTCGCTATCGGACTGGCCATCGTGCTGCTCGTCGGCAAACTCGCGATGCTCGACCCGTTGATGCGAGCCGAACTCGGCGCGTTCTGGTCCGCGGCGGCCGCGGGCTCGCTGATCGACGCCCAACTCCACCGCGAGCGGTTCGACGCGCTCCACCCGCGTGCCAGCATGGTGATGTACGCCACCGCCGCGCTCGTGCTCGGCGCGATCGTCGCCTGGCTCGTCGGGAGCGAGTCGCGACGGAGCGCCGAGCGATGAGCGACCGCCGCGGCGCGTCACGGTGGGCGGACGAGACGCCGATCACAGGGCTGCCGTTTGCGCTCCCGCAGACGACACCGGCCGAGCGGGCCCGCGCGAGGCGGCTCCTCGCCGCCCTCGATGCGGCCTATCCAAACGCCACGTGCGCTCTGCGCTACACGAACGCGCGCGAACTGCTCATCGCGACCATCCTCTCGGCCCAGACAACCGATGCCGCGGTCAACAAGGCGACACCGGCGCTCTTCGCACGCTTTCCCACGCCAGCCGATTACGCCGCGGCCTCGCCCGGCGAGATCGAGCCGTACGTCCGTTCGCTCGGGTTCTTCCGCAACAAGGCCCGCGCGATCCACGAGTCGATGCGAGCGATCGTCGAGCGGCACGGTGGCCAAGTCCCACGAACCATGCACGAACTTCTCGCCCTCCGCGGCGTCGCCCGCAAGACCGCCAACGTCGTCCTCGGGACCTGCTTTGGCGTCAATGACGGCGTTGTGGTCGATACCCACGTCCAGCGGCTCTCGCGACGGCTGGCGCTGGCGCCCGCCGGGGCGACCCCGGAGGCGATCGAGCGACGGCTCATGGCTCTCTTCCCCCGCGAGGCCTGGTGCCGGCTGTCGCACCTGCTCATCGCCCACGGACGCTCGGCGTGCCCGGCGCGCGGCGCGACGTGCGAGCACGCGATCTGCCGTCGCTTCGGGAAGGCGTGCGAGGCGCGACGCGCGCAGAGCCCGCCGGTGCGAAGCGCAGCCGCGCCGGGGCTCGGCGCGAAGTCCGCAACACGATCAAGAGTTGCCGCGAATCGCCGGTCTACAGCAGCGGGTTCTTCTCGCCGTGGACGTACTCGCGGATCGGGCTCATCCCCGGCATCGGGTTGACGAGCACGTCGGAATACAACTCGGTCGCCGGATCGGGCGAGGGGCTCGACTCCGCGAACTCCAGTGCCTCCATCACGATCCGATGGAGTTCGGCGTGCATCTCGTCGAGCGCCGCGGGCGTGAGGCACCGCCGCTCTTCCATCAGGTGCTTGGCGAGCCGCTCGATCGAGTCCATCGACTTGTACCGGTCCACCTCGTCCTTCGTGCGGTACTTCTGCGGGTCCGACATCGAGTGTCCAAGGTAGCGGTACGTCTTGAGGTCCACGAACGCCGGCTTCTGCTCGGCGCGGCACCAATCCGCCAGCGGCTTGAACGCGTCGTACAGGCGCAGGATGTCCAGCCCGTCGATCACCTCGCCCCGGATCCCGTAGGCGTCGGCCTTCTTGAGCAGGTCGTCGGCCATCGTCGTCCCGCGGTGGATCGACGTGCCCATCGAGTACCCGTTGTTCTCGACGATGAAGATGCAGGGCAGGCTCCACAGCCCCGCGAGGTTCATCGCCTCGTGCAGCGCGCCCTGGTTCAGGGCGCCGTCACCCAGGAACGCGAGCGCGACCTTCTTTTTCGCGGGCGCGCCGGGATCGACTCCGGGGTTGGACAGCGCGGTGCCGAGCACCTCCAACTCGTATTTCGCCGCGAACGCCAGCCCCACGCCCAGCGGCGTCTGGGCGCCGACGATCCCGTGCCCGCCGAAGAACCAGTGCGGCTTGTCGAACATGTGCATCGAGCCGCCCTTGCCCTTGGCGCAGCCCGTGATCTTCCCGAACATCTCCGCCATGCAGTGCTTCGGGTCCATGCCTCGGGCCAGCGCGTGCCCGTGGTCGCGATAGGCGTGGACCACCGGGTCGTCCGGCTCCAGCGCGCCCAGCGTACCCACCGCGACCGCCTCCTGCCCCGTGTAGAGGTGACAGAACCCGCCGATCTTGGCCTGCTGGTACGCCTGGGCCGAGCGGTTCTCAAACTCCCGGATGAGCGTCATCATCCGCAGCCATCCGACCAGCGTCGCGTCGGGCAGATCGGCGGAGGGGCGGACGTTCGACGCGGGGCGGCTTCGGGTCGGGGTCGGGCTCATCGTGCTACTCAACGGCATCGCTCCGGGCGCGTCGGCGGGCCGATCGCGCCGAAACAGTAGCAAAGGCCGGGGCCCGCGACCATCGCACGGATGCCCTCCGCCTCCGCTCGAAATCGGAGCAAACCATCGCCTACGGGTTCGCCCGCGTCGGGGTCGGCTGGTCGAGGAGTGCCTGATTCGTCGGGCGTGCCACCTGCGAGAGCAGCAGCACCCACGCGTGCTCGAGTTGCAGATCCGGCCCGACCGCGGGCAGCCCGCTCGCCTCGGTCTTCTCCGCCTCGACGCGCGCCGGATCGGGCTTCCCGTCGTTCCGCGTCACGTCCGAGTTCGAGCGCGCGCGGAGCGCGTCCGCGATCTGCTGCGGGAGCATGTTCACGGTCAGGTTCGGATCCACGCCCCAGCGCGTCGCCGCGGGGAGGCGATGGATCATGGCACCGCCCGGAAGGTGGTAGTAGTTGGTTGTGACCTTGACCGCCGCGTCCGCGGCGCCGCGCAACGGCCAGACGTTCTGCACGCTCCCCTTCCCGAACGTCCGCTCGCCAACCAGCAGCGCGCGCACGCCCGCGTCGGCGCCGGCATAGTCGCGCAGCGCGCCCGAGACGATCTCGCTCGCCGACGCCGAGCCCTCATTGATGAGCACAACCACCGGAACGCCCGACAGCCTCGCGGCGGCGCGCCGAGCCGTCTGCTTCTCCACGACCGCCCCATCCTTGCGGTGCGTCGAGACGATCCGATTCTGGAACGGATTCGGCGTCGAGGGGTCGATGAAGCGATTCGAGATCGCCACGGCCTGGTCGAGCAGCCCGCCGGGGTTGAACCGCAGGTCCATCACCAGCCCGGTGAGGCCCTGGGCCTTCATCTGCGAGATCGCGCGATCGAACTCACCGTCTGTCTTCTCGGCAAAGTTGGTGATGCGGACGTACCCGATCTTGTTCGCCGGGTCCATGAACCAATCCCAGTTATCCTCGCCCGGGCCGGCCTTTTTCCAGCCCTTGACGGTCGAGACCTCGATGCGGGCGCGGACCAGCGGCATCTCGATCTCGGCGCGAGTCGTCTTGCCGTCCTCGCCGATCTCCTCACGCTCGAGCGTGATGACGACCTTCGTGTCGAGCGGGCCCGTGATGTTGTCCACGGCCTGATCCAGCGTGAACCCGATCGTCGAGGCCCCGTTCACCTTCTTGATGAGGTCGCCGGAGCGGACGCCCGCGCGGTGCGCCGGAGTCCCTTCGATCGGGGCCACGACCTTGATGTTGCCGAGCGGATCCTGCTCGATCTGGATGCCCACCCCGAAGAAGTGGCCCTGCGTGTTCTTGTTGAATCGGCGGATCTCGTCGGGCCAGATGATGGCGCTGAACTCGTCGAGCGCATCCATGCCACCGTTCCCGAACTCATGGAGCAACGCGACCTTGGGGATCTTCACCGTGCGTTCGTTGGCGTCCATCAGCCGATCCACGAGCGAGAGCAGGTCGGCGTTGTCCGCGGCGGCCTGTCGCTTCGCGATCCGCTCGTCCTCGGCCGCGAGGAACCGGAGCATCTCGGCCCGGGCCTTCTCGTCCGCGAGTCCCGCGAACGTCGGGGCCAAGTCCGTCGTCGTCACGACCGTGCGCACCGCGTCCAGCGCGTTCCGCAGCACCTTCTCCATTGGTGTCCTTTCGACGTGCTTCGCCACGCCGCGGCCCAATGCTTCGAGCACCATTCCCGCATCGACACCGTTCAACTTCTGGCGGAAGTCGTCCCCCGTCGGGTTATACGGCGGGAGGGGCTGGTTCGCATCCTGATCCTCGCGATCCGGGCGGTCGCCCTTGGGCTCCTCGGGCTTGCGGTGGGCCTTGTTCCACGCGATCTCCGCGTCCCGCCGCTGGCTCCGCAACTCCCAGAATCGCTGCGGCGCATAGAGACGGATGATCTCGAGACGCCGACGCTCACGGAACACATCGTCGCGATACGTCCCGTGCTCCTCGAGCAGGAGGTGCAGGCGGTAGTAGAGTTCACTGGCCATGATCCAATCGCCGCGAGCCTCGGCCGCACGGGCCGCCGCGTCCGCGTCCTGGATGAGTTGCTTGATGCGCGGCTCCTGCGGGACCGACGCCTTGTCTTCGACGACGAGGCTCAGCGCGACCGCCGACCGCAACGCCTGCGAGAGGCCCAGATCACCCTGGTCCTTGGCCAGAGTCTCTTCCAGTTCCTTCCGGATACGGGCCGCCTCTTCCGCACGCTTCCCGTCTCGCGCCGCAAGATCGGCCTTCAATCGCTCGACCGCCTTGGCCAGCGTCGGGTTGCCCTCGGGCGCCTTGTCCAGCAGATCCAGCAGCGCCTTGTGATCGCCTCGTGCGGCAGTAGCCCACACTCCCGCCGACCACTCGTCGACCACAACCGCGATCGAGGCCTCGGCGGCACGCGCGGGCGTGGTGATGCTCGCCGGGAGCGCTCCGCACGCCGCCACCACCGACACGATTGCCGCCCACTGACGAACTCGAAACATGGTGGCCCCCGGCGCGTCGCGCCAAAGTGGTCAACGTCGAGCGTGCCGCGCGGCCCGCTCCCTCCTGCCCTCGCCCATCGGCACTCCTCGCGACGCTCCTTTGTCGCCGGTGCCGACGCGAACTCCGCCCGATCATATCGGGCCTTACCGCATGCACGCCCTTCAGTAGAGATGCGCGAGGCGCTCGTCTGCCGTCGTCCGATTCGACATCCATGATGGTTCGGATTCCGCTCGGAGCCCTACCCGGGGCGAATACCTCGATACAACTGCTGCACACGCTCCGCCTGTTGGCGACGAACCTGATCCAGCGTCGCCTTGGTCACGCGCCACTGCCCCTGCTCCTCGGTCACCCCCGCGCAGTGCTCCGACAAGCACTGGTACACAAACTTCAGCGCGTCCCGCGGCTGGTGCATCTGTTCGAGCGCATCCACCACATCCCGCGCCGTCACGTCCTCGGCGAAGAGGTCCAGCAGTCCGATCGGGGGAGCATCCGGCGCGACGCAGGCCCGCACCCGCGCGTCGCAAAGGTCAAAGAGCGTCGAGCCCGTCCAGTTCAGCCGCTCGATCAGGCTCTGCTTGTCCAGCCGTGCTTCCTGGAAGAACGCGCTGGACTCCTTGAAGAGCGCGTGCCGCAGTTCCATCGGGAGCAGCAGTTTCAGCCCGAACCCTTCCTGCTGGAGGAGTTTGTTGTTGAGCAGCGGCCAGACGATCGCCCGCATCCGATCCGGATCGCCCGAGACCAGCGTCGGCTCATCCACTCTGTCCATGACCACCACGACACCGACATGGCCAAAGTGTGCGAGCGCCCGTCGCAGCCGCGCGAGCATCGCGTAGCGGGGCTCGTCGGAATCGGTCAGTGGCATCTGGCCCCACTCCGAGTCGTCGATCTGCCGCAGCGACCGGGCGTACGAGGCGTCCGATCGCGTGCTGACGCGGATCTGGCGGCGCATGCGGATCGCGGCGCGGCGAGCTCCAAGCCGGTCCCACGCCAGACGCTTGGCCATGATGAGCGCCCACAGTCCGGCGGTGGCGAGCACGGCCCATCGCCAGACCACGTCGTTTGTGCCCGGGCCGTGCCAGAGGTACACCCAGGCAGCCAGCGCAGCCGCGGGGAGCCATCCGACCCAGGCCATCGTCACCCACAGCCGCTCGCGTGTCGGGAGCGGCACGCGAAGCATCCGGCGGAGCCGCCGCGTGCGCACGTCCGCGCCGTCGGGTCGGTCGTACGCCACCTGGAGCATCAGCAGGTCGCGCTTCCCCGCTTCGTCGAGTTGCCGAGCCCGCTTCCGCGGCTCCGGCCCCGGTTGAAACTCGGTCGGTCCGCCCGCGTGGCGGTCGAGCAACGCATCAACAACCGTCGGGACGATCCCGAGCAGGAGCGCGTCGAGATGGTCCGCCGTTCGGAACTTCTGGAACGACTCCAGCGGCGTCTTGCTCCCCACGCGCCGGTGGAACCGCTCGAGCACGCCGTTGAGGTCGTCGTAGGGGAAGAGCAGCACCCGCCGATCGGGGTAGGCGGCGTTGTGCCGGGCGATCCGGTCCTCGATCTGGAGCCGCATCGCGGTCTTCCCGCTGCCCTTCTCGCCAAAGACGATCGCGGCGGCAGGGTGCGAGAGATCGCCCAGGACTTTCTCGAAGTCGGAGTGAAAGGCCGCGTGCGTGCGTGCGCCCAGCCCCGTCCCGATGCGGGCAAAGACGCTGTCGTGCCGCGCTTCCTCCCCGCGAAACGGGTTCTCCGTAAGCCGCCAATGCTCGAGGAGTCGAGAGAGGGTCATGCGTCTCCGGGGCGTCGTGCCCCGGAACGAGGGTATCACGCGAGAACGGCGGCGGGACTACCCCCGGCGCAACTCTTCGACCGCCAGGCGGCGCATCTCGGCTTGGCGATAGGTCTTGAGCGTGACCGGGAGCAACCCGCCCATCACGGCCGTCAGGATCCCCCCCACCAGCACAAAGGGTTGGATCACATGGGCCGGCTGACCGACGATCAACGCCACCAGTCCAGCACCAAGGCAGGCAAGGCCACAGACGACCCATCCGATCTGCAGCCCGATGACGAGTCGCTTGAGCCTCCCGCGAGGCGCACAGACCCCGATGAGCGCCCCCGTGCCGCCGCCTCCGACCCCTCCCAGAACTCCCCCGGCCAGCGCGCCGAACATGTTTGCCTCTTGCGGCGTGAACCACTCGATCATCGGCCACCTCCGTTGAGCGCGGGCAGCGCTCGAATCGCGTCCCGAATCGTGCGCGCGCCCGAGGGTGTCAGTTCCCCTCGCTCGACGAGCCCAGCGAGCAACTCCGACACCGGGTCGAGCGACCGGCCGGCGCGGAGCGTTTCGAGTCGCTCGATCACCCGATCCAGCCGGGCTCGGATGGTCGGGTAACTCACCCCGTAGACAGATGCCAAGTCCTTGAGCGATCCGGACTTGAGCACAAGTTCGACGATGAGGTCCAGATCCTCTCGAGGAAGGCGAACGAGGTAGTGGTCGTCCGTGTTCATGAAAGCGAAACTCCGATTGAGTATTGTGTAACTGTAGTTACGCTTTGTCAACTTCTGATTTCACAAAATTCAATACAGACTCGAAGAGTTTTTGATAGCATTCTGTTTGGATCACCCGCGAATGAGCAGATCGCCCTCGCGTCCGCGCGAGCCGAGCGCACGAGGGCAAGACACCGTGAACCGGCCCGGCGCGAGTCGCGGTACCACCCTACGGCACGGGTGGGTACTCTGCACCCGGCGCGTCCGGCGACGGCGGGTCGGCGATGAGGGGCCGCAGTCGCCGAGCAGCCTCGGAGTCTGGGTGCACCCATGCGATGTCGCGGGGCATCCGCGGACCCGTCCCGCGCACGCGCCACAGCAGCAGTCGGCGGCGACGGACAACTGCACGCGCATCATCGAAGCCGAAGCCTTCGTACCCACGGGTGTGCATCTCGTGGAACAACTCGTAGGGACTGCTGCCGGAGGCCACGAGGAGTTCGCGGTTGAGTTCGGTGACCACGAGCGGCCGGCGCGACGCGAGCGTGCGCTCCAGGCCGCGGAGGGCTCGCGTCTCGAAGCCCTCGATGTCGAGTTTGATGACGACCTCGCCCGTGTCGGGCAGGTCGAGGGCGTCGTCGCCGCGCACGATGCGAGCGGTGCAGGAGTCCGCGACGATGCCGCCGTAGCGCTCGGGGAGAGGGCAGAACGTGCCCGCGCCGAGGTTCTCCCAGCGGGGCAGTTGCAGGCGCAGTTCGGCGTCCTGGTCGCCCAGGCCGGCGGGCACGCAACGTACCTGGTCGAGCCGATTCGTCGCGACGTGCCATCGGAGCGACTCGAACGCGCGGGGGTTGGGCTCGAACGCGAGGACGCGGCCCGCGGGCCCGACGAGCCATGCGCCCACGAGCGAGACGAGCCCGATGTTCGCGCCACCATCGACGAGGGTGTCGCCCGGCCGGAGGGCGTGGCGGAGCAGGAGTTGCAGCGGGACCTCGTGGTATCGAGCGAGAAAGTAGGCCCAACGCTGGTAAAAGTCGTCGAGGTTGAATCGGAGGCGATACCCGTGCCAGCACCCGCGGCACTGGCGCACGCCGGCGCCCTGCCAGCACTCGGAGTGCCCGACCATGAGCGCCTCGAGGATGCGGACGTGACGGGGCAACTCGTAGCGTGCGTAGAGCCGGGCGGCGGCGCGGAGGAAGCGGTCGGAGGGGCGATGAATGTCCGGGGCCGAGCCGGGTCGCCGACGGGAGTACCAGCGAGCGAAGCGCTCGACGGCGCGGGCCCAAGCGGAGCGAGCAAGGACTGGGAAGTCTGTCATTCGTGGGCGGAGTCTAGACGATGCGTGCGATGACGCGACTGGATCATCCCAGGGCGTGAAGTCCGTGGGAACGTCGCTCGCTCAGCCACGGGTGGCCAGGACGGCAGACACAGCGAGGAAGACCGCGTACGACCCGAGCAGGAAGGCGCCTTCGACTCGGGAGACGGTCTTGCCGAACGTGCGACTGATCGGGATGAGCGCGATGGCAAGGAGGCCCATGTACGCCAGAGGGATGGTTAGCTCGGCGTCTGTGCTGGGCGGGGAGATGAGCCCGACGATCCCGAAGACGGCCCCCGCGTTGAAGAGGCACGAGCCGATCGCGTTGCCCATCGCCAAGTCGGTCTGCCCCTTTCGCACCGCCAGGACGCCGGTGACGAGTTCGGGGAGCGTGGTCCCGATGGAGACGACGGTGACGCCGACAATGGCCGCGGGCACCCCGAGCGCGATCGCGAAGCCCGAGGCTCCGTCGCTGGCCAGCGATCCGCCGAACGAGAGCAGAGCCAGCCCGCCGATGAAGCACGCGCCGATCATGGACCAGCCCATCGGCCGCGCGTCCGCCGTCGGGTCCTGCCCGATCGTGTCGGCCCCCGGCGAAGGGGCATCGGACTTTCGAAGGGCGGCCATCACGGTCCACATGCTGTAGGACCCGAAGACGCCGAGCATGAGCGCGGTCTCCCAGCGCTGGAATCCCATCGTCAGCCCGAGCGCGGCCATGAAACTCAGGATCGCGGCGTTGAGCCAGATCTCCACCTTGATGAGGCGCTCCTGCACGACCAGCGGTCTGATCAGGGAGCAGGTCCCGAGCACGAGGGCCACGTTGCAAATGTTGGCGCCGACGACGTTGCCCAGCGCCAGGCTGCCCCGGCCCTTGGCCGCGGAGATGACATTGAGCGCGAGTTCGGGCGCGCTCGTCCCCCAGGCGACAAGCGTCAGCCCGACCACCAGCGGAGAGACGCGAAGTCGGCGGGCGGTGTCGACGGATGCCGACACGAGCAGCCGACCACCCACGAGCAGGAGGACCAGGCCGCCGACGAACTGGAGGACGTACCCAAGCACGGCGCGGAGAGGGTACGCGGGCGCGAACGGATCCGGTGGACTGTCCGGGCTCGCGCGGTCTCAGAACTCGGAAGCGGAGAGGGGGGGATTCGAACCCCCGATAGAGTTACCCCTATACAGCATTTCCAGTGCTGCTCCTTCAGCCACTCGGACACCTCTCCGACAGCGGCCAGTTTAGGCGCTCAGGCGGCGGGTGTCGGCGGCGCGTCCGCGTCCGGCGAATGACGCCGCGCCAGCACAAGCCCGGCGGCGACCACGCCGAGGGCCGCGCCGACCACCACATCGCTGGGGTAGTGCGCCCCCGTCAACACGCGGCACGCCCCGACGACGCCCGCCAACGCCAGCACGAGAACGCGAAGCCGCGGGTACATCCACCCCAGGAACATGCTGAACGCGAAGGCGTACGTGGTGTGGCTCGACGGCATCGACCAGATCTCCGACGCGCCCTTGGCCCAGAACTCCCACGGGTGCAGGATCCCGCGGCTTGTCGGATACGCGCCGAAGGGCCCGAGGAACTGCCACGGGTCGTCGAGTTTGGGCCGAGGGCGGCCCACGAGCAACTTCGTCGGGTATACAAGCATCGCGGCCACGAGCATGACGAGCACGAGCGTCCGCAGCCGCGACCTGTGCTCGCGGTCCTGGAGCCAGATCACGAGCGCGACGAGCACGATGACCGTGAACTGGCCGTACTGCTGGATGGCTTCGAGTTCGCGCTTGATGTCGCCACCGAAACTCCGCCACGCGACCGCGGCCCAGCGCATCATCGGCTCGTCCAGCAGCAGCGCGAGGATCGTCGCGGGCACGCCGAGCACCACCGCCCGCGCCCACGCGCGTCGGCCCGGCGCGCCCGACCAGCGCCAGAGTGCGGGGATCGAGAGCGCGGCCGCGGCGACGTGCGCCCAGCGGACCAGCGCCGGGAGCGACCGGTTATAGTCGCGTGCCGTGCGGACCTCGGCCGACAATCTGTCCCATCCCGATGAC
Organism: Phycisphaerae bacterium; assembly: GCA_016793805.1. Lineage (GTDB taxonomy): Bacteria > Planctomycetota > Phycisphaerae > Phycisphaerales > UBA1924 > JAEUIZ01. The sequence continues at coordinate 151,195 of JAEUIZ010000049.1, read as the reverse complement.
GCCAACGCGGGCTCCCGATGGTGGCCGGTCGCGCGCGCCCCACGCGGGATCGCGCTCCTGGCCCTGTGCCTCCTAGTCTATCTGCCCGGGCTGTGGGCGCTGCCCGCCGTCGATCGCGACGAGTCCCGCTTCGCACAGGCCAGCCGACAGATGTTCGAGTCCGTTGCTCTCCCCGCGGCGGAGCGAGACCCCGCGCTGCATGGGGGCGGCGTCATCGTCCCGCGTGTGCAGGGCAAGGATCGCCTCAACAAGCCCCCGCTCATCTACTGGCTGCAGGCCTGCTCTGCGGCGGCGTTCACAGGCGGCGAGACCGCCCGAGACGCCATCTGGATGTACCGCGTGCCGTCTGTTCTCGCAGCGATCATCGCGGTCCTCGCGACGTGGCGGCTCGGGCGAGCGATGTTTGGGCCGGGTGTCGGGATGCTCGCGGCGATGACGCTCGCGGTGTGTCCCGTCGTCGCGTGGGAGGCTCGACAGGCCCGGGCCGACATGCTGCTCCTGGCGTGCACGACCGTCGCACTGGCTTCGCTGTGGCAAGTTGTAGAGGCCGGGCTCCAAGGGCGTCGTGCGGGGTGGGGGCCCGTGCTCGGGTTCTGGGTCGCAATGGCTCTGGGCATCCTCGCCAAAGGCCCGATCACCCCGATGGTCGTGGTGCTGGCGTTACTCGGCACGTGCATCGTGACGCGGCGCTGGCGGTGGGTCGCCGGGCTTCGGCCAATCGTCGGCCTTGTGCTCGTCGCAGCGATGGTTGTGCCTTGGCTCGTCGCGGTGGGCGAGCGAGTGGGCTGGGACCGCTACGTCGGACTCGTGGTGGACGAGACTCTGGGCCGAAGCGTCGCCGCGAAGGAGGGGCACTGGGGTCCGCCCGGCTACCACCTCGCCTTGCTCGTTCTCCTGTTCTGGCCCGGGTCGCTCCTGACCGGTTGGGCGGTGGTGCGCGGGCTGAGGGAAGTGCGTTGCATGCTGGCGCGGCGCGCGGACGTTGGCCCGCCCGAGACATCCGCGGCCGCGAGCACGTTGCACCCGACGCTGTTCTGTCTCGCGTGGGCTCTGCCGGCGTGGATCGTGCTCGAGATCGTCGGCACGAAACTGCCTCACTACACGCTGCCGCTCTATCCGGCGCTCGCGCTGCTCTCGGCTCGGCTGGCTCTCGCCCCCCCCTCGCCGCCGATGCCTCGCCTCGCACGCCACGGTGTCCGGCTGTGGATGACGGCGGGACTGCTCCTCGCGCTTGCGCCGCTTGCCGTGGTGCTCGTGCTCGACTCCGCGAGCAGCGCGGCGCTGGGCATTTCGATGGGCGGGCTTCCGCTCCTCGCCGCGGCACTCGTGCTTGCATGGCGAACGATGGCCTCGGGCCGGTGGGGCGAGGCCATGCACGGCGCCGTGATGCTGATGGGCGGCTGGTTGGTGTGGCTGTTCGCTCTCCTGCCTCGTTTGGATGTGCTGTGGACCACTCGCGCGATCGCGGGTGCCGTCGGCCAACCTCCCCCGCGGCTGGCGACCTGCGACTATGACGAGGACAGCCTCGCGTTCCTGGCCCGCGGGCGCCTCGATCGCGTCGCGGCTGCAGAGGGCGCCGCGTGGCTGGCCACACACCCCGACGGCGTGCTCATCGCGCCCGCCGAGCCGATGATCCCGGGCTCGCGCCGGATCGACCGCGTCCGCGGGTTCAACTACAGCAAGGGCCGATGGGTCGATCTGGGCCTGTTCGTCGCCGAGCCCCTCGCAACACCCTCGCCATGACCGAGCCGACCCCAACGCCGACTCCCTCCGGCCTGCTCGTCATCGACAAGCCCGAGGGCATCACGTCGATGGGTGTCTGCCGGCGTGTGCGCGGCGCGCTCGTCGCGGGCGGCGCGCCCAAGCGCATCAAGGTCGGGCACGGCGGCACGCTCGACCCGCTCGCCACGGGCGTGCTCGTCGTGCTCGTCGGCAAGGCGACGCGGCTGTGCGACCAGATCATGGCGGGCCCGAAGCGGTACATCGCCGAGGTCGATCTCTCGCGAACCTCGACGACCGACGACCGCGAGGGCGAGCAGCACGAGGTTTGTTGCTTCCGAGCGCCCACGATTGACGAGGTGCGGGCCGCGTGCGCGCGGTTCGTCGGCGACATCCTGCAGTCGCCGCCGGCGTTCTCCGCGATCAAGGTTGACGGCAAGCGGGCCTATCGGCTCGCGCGCGAGGGCTCGCCCCCTTCACTTCCGCCGCGGCCTGTTCGGATCGACTCGATCGACGTGCTACGGTACGAGTGGCCGATCGCGTCACTCGACATCACCTGCGGCAAGGGGACGTACATCCGCAGCCTTGCACGGGACCTGGGCCGATCGCTCACGGGCGGAGGCATGCTGCGCTCGCTGCGACGGACGCGAGTGGGCAGGTTTGGGATCGAGGACGCGAGGCGAATCGACCGTGGCCTCGGGCCGATGCACGCCGAGGACCTCCTCCCGGTGCCCGCCGACCTTTGACGGAAACTCGGCTCCTGCCTGGGCTTATTCCTCCGAGATCGGCAGCACGTCGCGACCCCGCCCCTCGACCCACAACTTGACGCGCGGCCAGAGCACCTCGCGGATCACGATTTTCAGGCACGCCGCCGCGGGGATCGCCAGCAGCACGCCGTAGAACCCGCCCAGCGTGCCGCCCGCGATCGACGCGAACAGGATCGTCGGCGTCGCGATGTCCATGTTCTTGCCCTGGATCAGCGGCGTGAGCACGTAGTCATCCAGCACCTGGCAGACGAGATTGACCCCGATCGGCGCCCCGATCACCCACCACCACGCCGTTTGCCACGACGTCCCGCTGGGCTCCAGCCACATGGCCAGCATCGCGATCGGCATCCCCACGATGTGCAGGAATGGCACCAGGAAGAGCATCCCGACGATCGGCCCCAAGAGCAGCGGCACGGGCACGCCGATGATGAAGTACGCCACCGTGACCACACACGACAGGATCAGGCAGATGATGAGCCGACCGCGCACAAAGCCGGCGATCACGCGGTCCATCTTCTGCAGCAGTTCGACGGCGTGCCCGCGCTTTCGCTCGGGGATCAGCCCCTCCCAGAACGCGAGGACCTTCCCGTACTCGGTGCAGAAGAAGTAGAAGAAGAACGCGGTAAGGAACGCGCCAAACATGAGCATGCCGATCGAGCCGAGCGTCCGCGCCGCGACGCCCACGGCCTGCACGCCCGTGCCCACGGCCCTCTGCCCCACCGACGCCCCGATGGCCTGCGCGTTGTCCACCAGCCACGAGATGGCGGTCGCGGTCAGTCGGTCGCTCGTCGGCGGGTCGTTCACCCGCTGCCTCGCCTCGACCAGTTCGTCCCGCAGCCAGCGCCACGAGGGGGGCACGGCCTGCGCGAGCGCAGGGTCTTCCGGCTTGGCGACCGAGGCGCGAACTCGCTCCGCGTTGCTGGCGAGCCGCTGGGCCGTCGAGACTCCCTGCACGACCGCGTAGGCCCCGCCAAGTCCGACCGGCACGACGACGATCAGGCCCGCCGCGAGGATGATCGCCAGCGCCGCCCCCTGTCGGGACATGAGCCGGCGCCCGGTTGTCACCCGCTTCACCAGCGGCTCGAACAGGTAGGCCAGGGCCAGCGCGAGCAGCATCGGGACGGTGACGACGCTCAGGCGATGCCCGAGATACACCAGCCCGAGCACCGCCGCGAGCACGAGCAGGTCGCGCACGGGCTGGATGTGCCAGAGGTGGCGGGTGTGCCAGTCGCGGACAGGGGGCGTCGGCATGCGCGGAGCATACCGAATCCAGCAGCGCCGCGCGGGACTAGACCTCGACTACCGCGAACGCTTCGTCGAAATCGAACACGCCGCGGAAGTCCTCGATCGAGTCGTTGTCGTTCTTGCGGAGCAGTCCGAGGTCGATCATGCCATAGACGATGCGGCCGAAGTCCTCGGTCCGCCGGATGCCCCAGCGACCCAGCACGGTGCGCGCCAGCATCCCATACCGCTGCAGCGCGTAGTCGCGAAGGCCGTTGCAGAGCTGTCGGCCCGAGACGTGGTGCTCGTTCGGCGCGGGCCCGCTTGGAGTCTCCGGTATCCCCTCGCCGTGGATCATGCGGACTGTGTGTGCCAGACCCTCGCGGACAAACTGGAACGCCTCCGGCGAGTACGGCCCGGCGGCCTCCTTCATCTTCTTCCAGTCGATCTTGATCTCACTCACGCCAACACTCCCTGCCTACCCCGCTCTCGGGGATGACACTCTAGGCCCCCGCCGCCGACCCTTCGCGCCGCCCGAACCGCGGCTGACGTGCTCGCTCCCCACGACCCAGAACCGCAGCGGCGCCTGCCCCCACTCGCCCACGTCCCCGAGCCCGATTCTCGGGCCGACCGCGATCTCCAGCGCGTGCGCCCTCGCCGGCCGCTCCACCCACACCCGATCGTCCCGAGTGAGGTCAACGCCGTCGATCGCCACGTCGATGCCCATGGCCTGGCACACCTTTCCCGGACCGCTGCACAGGTCTCGCTCGGGCTCACGCCCGCGGCGTCGACGCATCTCGTCGAGCCCCTCGACGGGCGCCAGCGCACGCACGAGCACGGCCTGCGGATCGCCCTCGTCACCGCACACCACGTTCATGCAGTGATGCATCCCGTACGTGAAGTAGACGTACGCCGTGCCCGGGAGCCCGTACATCGACTCGTTGCGCGGCGTGCGTCGGCCGTTCCACGCGTGCGAGGCGCGGTCAATCACTCCGCAGTACGCCTCGACCTCGACAATCCCGCCCGCGAGACGCACGCCGGAAGGGTGCGCACGCACGAGAAGGCACCCCAGGAGGCGGCGGGCGAGCGTGGGCGCATCGGCCTGGAAAAACCTGCGGCTCGCTCGCAGGCTAGGCATACGCGTGCAGCCCGGGCAGGATCAGGTTGACGCCGAAATACGTCCAGAGCATCACGATGAACCCGAGGACGCTGAGCCAGGCGGTGACCAACCCCCGGTTCATGCCCGAGATCAGGCGGACGTGGATCACGACCAGATAGATGATCCACGTGACCAGGGCCCATGTTTCCTTGGGATCAAACGCCCACCAGCGCCCCCACGAGTGATCGGCCCACCAGGCGCCCAGCAGGATCCCCACGCCCAAGGTCCAGAAGGCGAGTTGGAGAACGGTCATCTGGGCCTTGTCGAGGTCGCTGAGCGTCCGCGCAACGCCACGGGGTGCTTCGCCCAGGTTGAGCGCCTCGGCGGCGAGGTCCACCCCCACACCCCCCACACCCCCTCCATCGCGCTCGACGTTGCCGATACCCGCCAGGGCCATCGCGGGGCGAGATCGCGCACGGGATAGGTAGTGCGTGGCGAGGTAGAAAAGGCTGATGACGAAGCCCAGCGAAATCAGGCCATAGGACGACAGCACGGTCGTAACGTGGTACTTCAGGAGGACGCTCGTGTTCAGGATCGCGGCCTCGCGCTCGATGAACTTGCCGGGGATCGCGGTCTGCGTCGCGGTCACAAGGACCATAAACCCCACGCCCGCGACCGCCGCCCCATAGAGCCACTGCCGGCGGAAGAGCATGATGACCAGCCCGACGGCAGCGGCGAAGAGCGAGAGCCCCGTCATGGACTCGAACTGGTTCTGGATCGCGAATCGCTCCGCGATGATGCAGCGTGCGACGAAGCCGAACGCATGCAGCCCCACGGCGAACGCCAGCAACGCGATGCCCAGAGCCACGAGCCAGCGTCGGGCCGTCCCGAAGGCGAGGATGAGTGAGACGAACGCGAGGAAGTAGGCCCAGAAGCCCCACTCGAAGGCATTGACCCGGTTGTACGCGTGCTCGATGGATCGTCGGCTCGTCGGGTAGAGGGATGCGTTGATCTGCGGCAGTTCGCCGGCCAGAGCACGCACGGCGGCGTTGACGCGCGCCGCGTCGAGCGCGCGCCACGCCTCGCCCAGTTCCAGAGCCGCCCGGCGCGCGGGGGAGTCCGGCGGGAGCAGCGAGAGGTGCGTGTACGGGTCGTTGGCGCGGGTCGGCGCGACCATGAGCAGGTTGGCCGAGCCCGACTCGAAGAGCGACAGGGCCTCGGCGAGTTCGTTGAACGATCGCCGGTACGAGGGCTCGAACTCGTGCCGATCCTGGATCGCGGGGAGGTGTCGCATCAGCATCGCGGGCGAGAGCCGCGTCAACCTGGACCATCGCTCGCGCTCGGCGAGGCGGGCCTCCCGTTGGGCCGGGGAGTCGGACGGCGAGATCGGGAGCGACGCCTCGACGACCTCGCGGCGCAGCGGCAGGTACTCGACGTGAACCAGCGGCTTACCGAGGTACCAACCCGGGTCGATCATGAGGTCGAGGAACGTGAAGAGCGGCGGGTACGTGACCAGTTTCGCCTTGCTCGCCGACGACATCCCGCCCACCGGGTCCTGGAACGAGCGTCGCCCGACGATGCGCAGCACGGTCTCGCGGGCGAGCGTGTCGAGGATCTTGACGCGGCCATCGTGGAAGACCGCGAGTTGCTCGAGGGGCTTCAGGTCGAGCGCTCGCGCGAAGTCGGCCTTGTCGGGCGCAGGGCCGGACGGCGCGACGGGTTGGCCGAACGGGTTGGACGTGTTGCCCGCGGCCGAGAGGGCCTGGGATTGCGGATGGGCGTTGCCCTCGGGGGCGGTCTGTGCGCGCGCGGCGGTCCCCGCCAGCGCGATCGCGAAGGCGAGTGCAACCATCATGCTCCGCCATGCCGAGACGCGTGTTGGGTGCGATGGGTTCATGCGTGTGCTCCCACGGTGTCACGACGCGGCGCGCTCGCCAGCGCTCTCTGCAGCGCCGCCTTGCGCCGACGCAGGATCAGGGGTTTGACGTAGAACGCCCACGGGATGCCGACCGACATCATGACCCCGCCGAGCGCGATGATGTGGATGCCCGGGTTGTTTCCGACGCCCAGGATCGTGAACGACGCGTACGCCCGCGGCAGCAGCCCCTGGTCCGCCTGCTTCTGCGTCATCTCCCATCCGCGCGCGTCCCACCCGGCCTGGCTGAGTTTGAACTGCCGCGGGTTCAGCCGGCTCCCGAAGGTGCCGACCGCGTTGGCGATAGCGGATCGCTTGTCCGACGGCATGAACGGAGCCTGGAGCGGCGCGTTGAGTTTGGTGACGTGCTCGTACGTAGCGAATCCGCTCGGATCCGAGTCCTCGTGGAGCGGAACGACTCGCACCCGCGACTGGAAGTCCCGTGGCGAGCCGCGGTGGTCGTACGCGATCATCTGGAAGTCGACGAGTTGGAGCATGAAGTTCGGAAATCGGTGCCGGAGGCGCCCGAACGTGAGCGTGAGGCGTCGTCCGCCCGGGAGTTCGATCTTGCGCTCCTGGTTGGGGTCGGTGCCGACGTACTTCGAGAACGGAATCCAGACAGTCCGGCGGAAGTCGCCCGTGCGGACCTCGACGCCCAGAAACCCGTTGAGGTGCGAGCCCACCTCGCGCACGTCGCGCTGCTCCTCGGGGATCGAGAGGGGTCGATCGACCTGCTCGGCGTGCTCCCAGCGCTGCGTGAGGGCCAGGTCGAGCCCCGGCATGATGTCGCGCACGAGGCCGTCCGAGACCGCTTCGATGGCGCGTGCCCGCTCGCCGGGAAGCCGCACCAGCGCCCGCACGCCGCCCGGCTGCTCATCCACGTACACCTGGAGTTTGGAGGCGTCGATGTACGCGATCCGAATCGAAGGGTCGGCGTCGCGACGCGTGGGCATCCCACGCTCGTTCAACTCGTCGAGCATGTCCTGGTCGATCTCGGGAAAGCGGTGGTAGGCCCATCGCTCGAAGGAGGTGCCGTCGGGCTTGGTGACGCGCACGATCGCCATACTGCTTGTGGCGCCGCGGTAGCCTTCGGTGATGATGGGGAACGGCGGCTCGGGCTGGACGCGCTTGACCTCGATGGAATAACCGGACTGTCCGATCGTGGTGCGGACGCCGGGCTGGATGGCGATGACCTGCCGATCGCCGCCGGGAAGTTGCGCGACGATCGCGTGGCGCGTCCCGGGGGGAAGATCGACGGCCAGATCCGCCCAACGCTGCTCGCTCATGCCCAGGGTGTACTCGAGCCCGAACGCCTCGGTCTCTCCGAGCCGCTGCGCAGGCGAGGTCGGCACGAAGTAGAACGGGGCTTTGAGCGGGCGATCGGTCGGCTGCCCGTGCTCGTCGCGGTGGCTGCGCAGTTCGGCGAAGCGGACGGGCGTGGCGGGGCCGCTCGCGGGCGGCGCGGCACGGACCCAATCCGTCACCAGCCGCGCGTACGCCGCGTACCCGACCATGCGCAGCGAGATGTCCGGGTCGATCAGATTCGAGCCCGGAGGATGCGGCATGGCGCGGTCGAGCCGCCTGGCATCGGGCCCGTTCCCGCGCCGGATCATTTCCAAGGCCGAGTCCTCGGGACCCGATGCGGGCGCGAGGAGCCCGTAGTCGTTGTACCGCGGAGCGTGGATGAGCCGCTGCTGCCACGCCCGGCCCTCCTGCCTCGCCCAGAGCACGATGCTCGTGTTGTCGAAGAAGCCGTCCTGCGGCGGGCCCGCGGTGGGATTCCCATCGGGTCCCGGCTCGCCCGCAAAGAGGACCGTGTCGCCCTCGAGTTTGAGTCCCTGGTAATAGATGGAGCCAAGGGCGATGGTGACGATGCCGGTGTGGACAGTGAGCACGCCGAGATTGGGAAAGACGAACTCGATGCGACGGACGGTCGCGGTGATCATGTTGAGGACGAAGAGGGAGAGCACGAGCCGCATCGGCCACCACGCGTAGAACTCGAGTTCGGTCATCTCGAAGCCCGGCAGACGTCGAAGCGTCACAGCCTGATAGCGCTCGGCGAACCCCGCGAACAGGCGGAAGCCCGTGTGGTGCGCGGTGTCATAGCGAAGCAGCGGCCAGGCCAGTTCGCGCCAGGCCTCAACTCCCGCCGCCATGCCGACGAGGAGTACGACGATGGACGCGACAAAGCGCCCGGCACCCGCGCGCCGCCAGAAGCGTCGGAGCACGAGCATCGGCACCAGCCCCCCCACCGCCGCCGCGAGGGCGAGCGTGAGGCCGTAGATCGCGAAGGTCGGCGCCAGCGCGAGCAGCCCGATCGGGACGCTGGCGAAGATCGCGTACACCACCACGAGGCTCAACAGAACGATCGCCAGCGGGATCGAACTGAACGCGCGGAGGACGGCCTTGGCGGGCCATGCCCAAGCCGGGATGTGCTCGTCATCCCACGCCTTGCTTCGGATCCACTTTGCGCTCATGCCGCTCCTGATCAGCCGTCCCGGGCCATCACAACCCTAGCCCGCAGATCGTCCGCCGTCGGGGAGGAGCAACCGTGGACGGGCGTTGCCCCGCAACGCCTGCCCGAGCACGTCCGCCGCGTCCTCGCGTGGGGCGGTGGGCGGCCCGGCCTCGACCGCGACCAGCCCCGCCAGCGGTGACGGTGCCGCGAACCGATACGCCGCCGAGTCGAGCCCCAGCGCCGCCGCTCCAAGGATCGTGGCCATTCGAAGGAGGAGAGCCGGGTCCGTTCCGTCGCGCCGGGCCAGGACGCGCATCTCGTCCCACGTCGAGACGCCGACGTCGGCGGCCGCGGCGGGAAGGTTCACGATCGAGTCGGTTCCCAAGGCGACCACGATCCCCGCGGCGAGCATGTCGCGGTAGCGGTGCGGCCCGAGGCGTTGCTCGGCGCCGAAGTAGGCCGACGCGCGCGGGCAATACGCAACGGCCGCACCCGTCCGAGCGAGAATCTCGATCGTCTCGTCAGGGGCGTCGTTGACATGGGCGACGAGGAAGCGAGCGGCAGCGAGGGCCGACGCAAGGTGCCGAACCGGGTGCTCGCCTCGTCCGATGCACTCGGTGGCGGACTCGTCCCACAGCCCCAGCCGCTCCAGGAACTCTCGCTGCGGCCCCGCGGCTCTGGCGACAAACTCCCGCTCCTCCACCGTCTCCGCCAGATGCGTCGAGATCGCCAGCCCGCTCCGCCGTGCCTCGTCAGCGGCCCACTCGTACACACGCCTGTCCACGGTGTTCGGGGCGTGCGGCTGGAGCCCGAACCGGATGCCTCGGCCCGCCCGCTCGCACTCGGCTTGGGTCATAGCGCGGCGCGCAGCCTCTTGGCCCCGATCTCGCCCCATGCCGATCGCGAAGAACTCAAGGAACGAGACGCCCTCGAGCGGGGATTCACGCAACGCTCGCCAGGGCTCGAGGCTGGGCCTTCCGCCCGCGGCACCGGCGATGTCCCCCACGGCCACCACACCGCCTTGGAGACTCAAATCCACACCCCTGGCGATCGCAGCACCGATGTCCGATGACGCCATCGGACGGTTCCTGCGGATGTGGTCCGCCCATCCCACGAAGCCCCCGTCCGGCTCGAACGGCCTCGGGCCGATGTGGGTCAGGTCGAGGTGGCAATGGGCGTTGACCAGCCCGGGAATCAGGATGCTGTTGGGGAGGTCCAGGGTTGCCGCGCCGCCGGCGGCGGGATGGCGGGCGACAACGCTGGGCTCGCCCGCGGCCAGCAACCGCCAGGCGGGCGAGCGTGCGTCGCGCGGCGGCGAGCCATGCTCGGTACAATCGGCCCCCACCAAGACGGCCCCCGGCGCGTGCCGAGTGCCGTCGCCGTCGATCAAGGCGCGTGCCCGGACGCGCAAGAGTTGCGGGGTGGGCGCGGAGCGACTCATGGAGGGCTCCCTCGCCCACCGATATTGGCGCGGGAGGCCGGCCGACGTGTGCCGTACCGTCGGGGTGGAACCGTGACGGGGTCTTCGATCAACAAGGGAGTATTGGCATGAAAGTGGCAAGGTTCGAGACGAAGCGGGTGGGACTGGTGCTGGGCTCGGTGCTGGTCGCGATGGCGGGCGGGTGCGCCAGCCAGCAGGCCTATGACCAACTCTCCGACGCCCACCGCGTGCTCAACTCGCAGTACGCCGACCTCAAGCGGCAGAACCAGGACCTGAGCAACGAGAACTCGCTCCTCCAGCGGCAGCGCACGGCGAACGAGACGGCGCTGGCGGAACTGACTCGGCAGAACGACCTCCTCAAGCAGCAACTCTCCGCGAGCGGGATGAGCCTCGACGAACTTCAACGGCGTTTGGCTGGGCTGTCGCTCACGCCGCTCGACCCCGAAACCGATCGCGCGCTCACCGCGCTGGCCTCGCAGTATCCCGACCTCATCAAGTACGACTCGGCCAAGGGCATGCTCCGGTTCGCCGCCGACCTGACCTTCGACTCGGGCCAGGATGTGGTGAAGGAAGAGGCCAAGAGCAGCCTCGCGGCCTTGGCCAAGGTGCTCACGGGCGTCTCGGCCTCGCCCTACGAGGTCTTCATCGTCGGGCACACCGACTCGCAGCCGGTCTCGGCGGCCACTCGGCAACGCGGGCATCAATCGAACATGCACCTCTCGTGCCACCGCGCCATCGCGGTTCGCTCGGCCCTGATCGGAATGGGCGTCCCGGAGACCAAGGCCTATGCCGCGGGCTGGGGCGAGCAGCGTCCGATCGTGCCCAACGGCCCACGCGGGAACACCCCGCAGAATCGTCGCGTCGAGATCTACCTGACTCGGGCCACCAGCGCCAGCGAGTCCGCCGAGCCGAGCACGCCCGCGACGCCGGACCGCACCGCGGCGCCGACCCGGCAGCCCGACATCAACAAGTAAGCCGGCGCGTCCGAGCCGCCTCCGTCATGAGAGTCCACGAATCGACCCCCGCTGCCGGGGGTCGATTTCTCTTTGGCGCTCCCTACGCCTTCCACTCGCCGGCGTACTCCCCGCTGAAGCCCGCCGAGTCGCGCAGCGACATCTCGTACTGTCGCTTCGCGATCTGACGGACGTGCAAGGCGTCGTGCGCGGCCCAGGAGCACAGGAGGTCCCCCGCACGGATCGTCCGGCCGCTGGGAAGCGCCCGCGTCGCGTTCCAGTTCGTCCCGTCGCCGAGCGTCGCCAGCCACTCCACCGATCGCTTCCGCTCGACGATGAACCGCCCGACCGACTCCCACAGGTCGCGCGTGTTGTACTTGCGCTTGCTCGCCCAGGCCTCGGGGTCGGTCGGGGGCCACGGGGCCGACGGGTCCTCGATCAGCAGTCGGAGTCGCTGGCGGAAGTCCTCGACTTCTTCGTCGACGAGGTGGTTGACGATCTCGAGGATCGACCACGCGCCCGAGGGCGGCTTCCACGCGGCGTCCTCGGGCGTCACCTTCGACAACAGCGCCGGCAGCACCGGGACGAACGACTCGAGGCGGACGATCAGAGCCTTGTGGTTCATGTCTAGCCCCCGATGATGACCGTGGGGAAGCACCCGACGACCGTGCCGCCGTGGGCCGTGCTGTCCCCCATCCGGGCCGCGGGCATGCTCCCGATCAGGACGGTCCCCGATCCCTTGACGATGACATCCGGCGGTCCCACGCACACGCACATGCTTCCGAGCGTCGCCGCGGGCATGTTCCCGATCATCACCGTCACCGCGCCGGGCGAGCAGATCGGCCCCCCCACGTGCGGGACCACCCCCGTGACCATCGGGCAGACGTGCATGTCGGTGAGTCGTGCGGCGGGAGGCATGGGATTCCTTGTGGGTTCGGCGGCGTCTTCCCGGGTGGCGTGAACTATGGCAGTTGACGGCGCGACATGGCGAATCGCCCGCCGTCGTCGAGGATCTTGAACCACCAGGCGAGCCCCGGTGTCCGTTGGAGCACCGCCGATCGCGCGGCCGCGTACCCGGCGGCGTCGCCCCGCAGTTTCAGCACCTCCGCGCGGATCGCCGCTGCCTCCGGCACCAGCGGGGGCGGGAAGCCGTCGAGCATTGCAAGATCAAACACCTTGGGCTCGTCCGGGCCGTAACTCGCCCGACGCAGCACCATCGCGAATCGCAGCGGGCTCTCCTTGGGCAGCGGCACCGTCACCACCGGCCCGCGCGGCGGGCCCACGATCCAATCGGCCCACGATGCGAACTGCGACCGATCCGCGGCATGGGTGGAGAGATGGTCACGCTCGCTGTCAGTTGGCGCTCGCAGCGTGAACTCGAACGGCGACGCCGGGAACGATGCCCCCTCGTTCGCGTACGCCAGCGTGCAGCGGTATCGCCCGGGTGGCAGGTTTGGGCCCAGCAGCGCGGAGAGATCGAAGAGCATCCGCCGCGGCTGCCCGTCCGCGATCGTGACGCCGAACACCGCGATGTGCTCATCGACGATGGCAGCAGCCTTGTGCTTCCCGGGCGGGACGCCGTCCTTGTCCGTGCGCACGAGTTCGAGGTCGATGCAGTCCTGGATCCCGAACACGTCGGCGACGGGCCGGCGCTTGGCCGTGGTGCCGGGCGAGGTCTGGATCGTCATCGCCACCCACGCCGGGAAGCCCGCGACGTACTCGCGCATCGGCTCGACGGTGGGCGGGAGGAAGGTGTCGTCGGTCGTCCGCGCCATGCTGCACGCTCCAAGCACGAGGACCAGCCACGCGATGGCCAGGCTCGTCCTCACCAGTTCAGCCCCAGGTTCTTGTCCAGATGCACCCGCCGGATCTCCATGAGGTGCCGCCCGCACATGTGGTTGCCCTGCTTATCGGTGGTACCCGGGATCGGTCTGTTGGCCGAGTCGAGCAGCCAGGTGCTGAAGTAGTTCATGCAGCAACTGCTCTGTCGGGGCGTGCGCCAGTCCCAGTTGCCGCACTTGTGCGGCATCCCGAACGCGTGGACGAACTCGTGCACGACTGTTTGGATCACCTTGTCGTCGAAGTTGGCCTTGGGCACGGGCGGCCCCGAGCCCGCCGGGTTCGGGTCGCTGAAACTCGGCACGTGTGAGAAGATGACGGTGCGCCCGGCGAAGTACCGCGTCGTGCCGGTGGCGGGGTTGGTCGCCGACGGGCTGATGCCAGCCGTGAAGGTCGCGCCCGCCGGCAGGAGCCGCAACCTCGCGCCCGCCGGAACCCCGAAACCGCCGGGCGTGAAGGCCGAACTCCCGCGTGTCGCCTGCACGCGCGGGAAAAAGAGGATGGCCGTCTTCATCGCATGGTCCACGCTCCCGTCGGCGTCGTGCCCCGTGAATCCATTGGTCACGTCGTTCCCGAAGATCTCGACGGTCGTCTTTCCCCCCGCCAGTGTCGTGCGCCTCACGGGGAACCCCGCCGTCACCCGAGTGCTCCCGATGTCCCACGCGAACACCGCGAAGTCCGCGGCCCGCTTGTCGCCCGAGACCTCGATCTCGTCGTCGGTGATCGTGTACGTCGTGCCTTCAAAGATCGCCGCTGGCGGACCGGACCCGCCCGGGAGTGGATTGGGAAGTTGGGCCGACCCGAAGAAGAACCATCCGGGCTGGCTCCCAGGGGGCGGCGGACTCCCGCTGCGCGTTCCGTGCGTGAAGACGCGGGAGTCGTTGACCCACGCGGCCGTGTCGTTGCTGAGCGTCGCGTCCGAGGCGGCCATGTGCCGGCGGTCGAGAGTCGGATCGGAGACGATCCGCTCCGGCTGGAAGTCGAGTTGCACGCACGCGGGATGGAGGAACGGCGGGATCTTCGTGATCGCCGTCGAGACGCTGTGCGCGCCCCTCATCCGCGCCACTTCCACGTCGATCCGCGACCACATCGTCATCGTGCCCGTGCGCGCGTTCAAGAGCGGCACGCTCGCCGGGGGGTTCGTGAGTTCCGCCCTCAGCACAAAGTTCGTGCCCAACACGTTGGGACAGTGCACGCGGATCTTGGTGGTCTTCTCCGAGATGTTCGCGCCCGCCACGAGTTTCGACGTGGCCTCGGTCCGCGACGAGGGCGTCACCGCCGGCCCGCCCGGCACCTGCTCCCACCGGGCCGTGGCGCTCGCCCCGGCCGTGGCCGAGAGGATGATGGCCTCGTCGCTATTGCCCGGCGAGTGCGCCGAGGCGTTGTCCGCGTCGTGCGCGCCGATGGCCTCCCCCGTGGGCTTGTAGTCGTTGGCGTCGACGTAACGCCCCCAGTCCTTGTGGAACCCCGGGTCGTCGTTCGTCGGGTCGTCCACGTCCACCAGCGTCCACTTGATCTCCGACGACGGAGGAATCGGCACGCCCCCCACGCTCGTCACCTTCGCCTCCACGTCGATGAACTGCTCCCCGCTCTGCCACGTGTCGTCCGGCTTGCGGTTCGTGAAGATCCGCCCCAGGTCGTCGTGGCTGATGTACCCCGGCACACGCACCGAACCCTTCACGCCCGGCTGGTCGCTCCGGCCCGGCTTGAACAGCCCTTGGATATCCGTGATCTCCACCACCAGCGCCTGAGGGACCACCAGCGTCGCTGACGTCCCCGACTTGCTCGTCGCCCGCGCCACCGCCGCCGGCAGCGTTACCGACGGCACCACCGCCGACACACGCACCACCAGCGCCGGCCCACCCACAAACTTCATCTCCCCAGTCATGGGCGAGATCACGCCCTGCGTCTGGACAATCTGGACGCAGCCC
The DNA here is from genome assembly GCA_016793805.1 of Phycisphaerae bacterium. GTDB lineage: Bacteria > Planctomycetota > Phycisphaerae > Phycisphaerales > UBA1924 > JAEUIZ01. The sequence continues at coordinate 135,852 of JAEUIZ010000049.1, read as the reverse complement.
GCGTCGCCCTTGTCGTCCCACACCTCCGCGCGGACCGTCACCACGTCGCCCACGAACGCGTTCACCTCAACGACCCATGGCACCGCCTCCCTCGTCAGGTCGAAGTTCGGCTGGCCCGACGGGATCGGTCGGCTACGCCCCATCCGGTGGGACTCCGAGCGAGTCAGCGAGTTGACGTGCACGAACCCAAGCACGAACGGCAACGCCGTCCCACCAATCGACGCGCCAACGCCCTCCAAGCGGAGGAACTCGATCTTGAACTGGACCACCGGGATCGGCATGGGTGCTCTCGGCTGCAGGCTCGGCTAGACGACGTGGACCTCCAGCAGTTTCCCCCGGGTCTGCGGGCCGACGATCCCGTCCACGAGCAGGTCGTAGTCCTTCTGGAACTGCTTCACCCCCGCCTGCGTCAGCGGCCCGTCGATCCCGTCCACAGGTCCGCAGTCGTACCCCAGGTTGTGCAGCCGCGCCTGCACCGCCGCCAGATTCGGGAGCGGATCGAGATGCCCGATGAGGACCTGCCACTCGTGCTTGGCCTCCGCGTTCCTCGGATCGGGCCAGAACTCGAGCCGCGCGAGCAGAGACCCCGGGTGGATCTTCTGCTTGGCGTACCCATCCCCGTCCGTCTTCCCCTCGAAGCGTTGCCCATCAATGGTGAGCACGAACTTGCCCCCGACGATCGGCTTGTCGTCCGAGTCAATGAGCCGCACGTTGAGATACGTCCCCTCGTGCTCCACCTTGAAGCGGTGCCGCTGGCCCGTTGGGCATGCCTCCTCCTTGAACTCGGGGAGCGGGATGTAGATGACATCGCCCGGGAAGATGAGATTGGGGTTGGGGCGCAGCCGCTTGAAGTCCGCGTTCTTGGGGTGGTTGTAGATCACCCGCCAGTCCGGGAAGCCGTAGCCCCACGCGATGCTCGACAGACACTCGCCCTGTGACACGACGTGATCCACGGCCCGACTCGCTCCTGTTCCTCGATGCTCCCGCCAATCCTCGCCTCGGCCCCCGCCTGCTCTTCCGCCGCTAGATCTTGCGCCACGATCCCCCGTCGTACTCCGGGAACGAGACCCAGCACGTGCCGGGCTTCAAGCCCTCGCGCCGGGCAAATCCCGCCTCGTCCAGCGTGCCCCCGTCGGGCGAGCCGTCGGGCATGATGAGGCTATAGCGTGCGCCCGCCACGGGCTTGTCGTTCTCGTCCACCAGTTCGATCTCGATCCAGGTGAGTTCGCCGGGCGGCGGGTCCTCGCCGGGAGTGGGTGTAGGGCTCCCGGGCGCCGGTCGGTCCGGGTCCCGGCTTCCGCCACCCGAGCCCGGTTCGTCCATCGCGCCGGCGCGATCGTCCGCGGCCTCGAGTGCCTCCGGGGGCTCGCTCGGCGCCACCAAACTCCCCGCGCTCCCGCTCTTTGCTGATGCCATGACAAAGCCCAGTGTACCTCGATGCTCTTGGCGACGCCCCAGCACGCCGGCTGCAAGGGCTACTGCCCGCGTCGCCTGCGGGCCAGCGCCCACGCGGACACCAGGCCCACCGGGAGGGCCGCCGCGACCTCCGCCGCCCGGTTCGCCAGGTCCGCCGCGAGGCCCTGGGCAGTGCTCATCGGCCCATGCGCCAGCGCCGCAGGCAGCGCCGCCGCCGTCAGGCCCACCGCCCACTCACGCAGCCCAAGCCCGTTGCCGACGAGAGGCACGGCCAGCGCGAGTTGGCACGCCGCCGCCATCGCCGCCGACGCCGGCAGATCAATCGGCGTGCCCGTCAGCCGGAACACGACCCAGTATCGCGCCACCCAGATCAGCACGTCTGCGTAGCGCAGCAGCAGGACCCTCGGCAGCCAGGAGCGCCAGCCCAACACTGCCGACCCGCGCGCCGAGGTGAGGCTCCACACACCGAGAACCAGCGCCGGAGCCGCCAGCGCCGCCGCCCACCCCCACGCCGACGCCCGCAGCGCCGCCATCGCTGCCGCCAGGCCCACCACGCCAACCGTCGCGCCCGCCCCGCAGGCGAGGTTGATGACCATGACCCGCACCGAGTCGGCGATCGCGATCTTGTTCACGGCCCGGTGGTACGCGACCCGCCCGAGCATCCCGGCCCGAAGCGGGAGGTAGTTCAGCAGCCACGCCGCCCCGATCAGGAGCGTCATCTCGCCCACGTCGATCCGTCCGTGCCGGCGCATCAGCACCCAGAACGAGAGCGACACCACGACCCAGTTGGCCAGCGGGAGGAGCACCGCGGGCACGATGAGCCACGGCTGTGCACGCGCCGACGACCACGCCTCGCGGATCGTGCCCCCGCTCCGGGCGATCGCCCATCCCGCCGCGCCGAGCAGCAGCAGCCCCAGCACAAATCCGATGACCTTTCGCGCCGCGGGACGATCCTGACGCCCCGAGACCTCGCTCACTTCTGCGGCTCCGGCGGCGTCGCCGGGGCGTTCGAGACGGCCGAGAGCGTGAGCCGCGAGTAGACCATCGCGTCCGACGCGAGGCGTGACTTCACCAAGCCCGCGATCGTTCGCACCCGCGCGTCCTCGGCCTCCACCAGCCTCGCCAGCAGTTCGTCCGTCGGCTCCGAGACCCGCGTCACCAGCGCCACGCATCGAACCAGCGGATCCCCGTCGGCCCGCACCAGCGCGTCGAACCTGGCCATGCTGGCGGCGAGTTTGGCGTGCGGGAGCAGCGCGGCCACGGTGGCCCGCTCCACCGGCGGCAGGTTGGGATAGCGCGCGATGAACGCATCGACGACCGCGCTCATGCCCTCGGCCGTGGGCCGAGCCGCCGTCCCCAACGCCGACGTGGCCGGGGACATCGTGACCAGCCCCGGCGCGGATGAGTCGAAGAGGGAGGGCGCGAGGATGGGCTGCACGACCAGCGCGCGGGCCGCCGCCGCCAGCCGTGTGATCGACGTGACCGGCGCCGTCGCCACCCGGCGGGCCAGAGACTCCGGCGAGAGCGCCGACTCCTCGACCGCGATCCGGGACATGGGCGGGGCTTCGGCGTAGGCGCCGAGCACCCCAGGCCGGAAGCCCCCGCGATCGTCCGGCTGGAAGCCCTGCACCACCCGCCAACGGACCCGCAGGGTGCGGTTCGCCAGCGACTCCATCATCCACCCACACTGGCCCGAATCAGGCCACACGTCGGCGACAAGCCGCTCGCGCGGCATGAGCCGGAGGCGATAGTTGAGATCCACAACCTCGGGTGCCGCGAACTCCGTGAGGTTCGTGGACCTCGACTCGATCTCGGGGACGAATAGGAGGCGGCTGCTGATCGGGCGATCCCCGCCTAGGCCCAGCGGGATCTGCGAGAGGTTCTGGATCGTGACTCGAATCGTCGAGGGCCCCAGCGCCTCGGTCTGCCGCGAGACCGGCTCGATCGTCACCGAGACGAACTCCTGCGGCCGAAGGGGCATGCGGTCGATCCAGGCGGGAACGTCCGATGCCATGCGCTCGAGTTCCACCGCCAACGGCGCATCGGGCTTGACTCCAAGGCGCGCCAGTTGAGCGAAAGCCCACACGCCCGCAGAGTCGAGCGGGTAGAGTCGCACGGTCCGCTGGTACGCCGCGATCGCCTCGTCCCTGCGACCCAGGGCCTCGAGCCCGAGCGCCTCGCCGGCCGAGGCGAGCGGGTATCGCTCGGCCGCAGGACCGAGTTGCTCGACGGCGACCTCCGGCTCGCCCGTGCGCAGACGGCTGAAGGCTTCCAGCAGATCGGTGACCTCCGGCCGAACGCGGCGGATCTCCTGCGTTGCGCGCATGTCCCTGACCGCGTCGTCGGCCTGGATGCCCGACCACAGCCGCATCGTGTGGATCTGGATCGCCAGGTCCGCGGAGGCCTCCGTCGCCTGCTGCTCGGTCACCTCGCCGCGACGAACTGGATCTCGAAGCGCCGCAAGCGTGGCCGAGACGACGCCCGCAGCATCGGCGGCGAACGAGGTCGCGGCCGCCGGGTCGCCCGCGCACTGCGCGCCCATCACCACCAGCATCGTCATGGGAAGATTCAGCCGGACGTCCTCCGGCTTCTTGACGCGATCGGTCGGCTGGCCCGCGGCCTTGAGCCGATTCAGTTCGCGCGCCACGTCGTCGCGCTGCCGCGAGAGTTCCTTCGTGATGCCCTCCACCATCGCCGCAGGGCCCTCGGCGTACCACTGCAGGATCTTGTCGTGAATCACCGCCTGCTCGCCCGCGTTGCCTAGCGCGATCGTCAGGATCTCGACCGCGTTGCGCTGGAATCGACGAGCCGCCTTGAACGCGCCTGCCGCGGCCAGTTCCCGCGCGAGCGCCATGTGCACGTTCGCGTCGAGCGGGTCGGCCATCAGCACCAGCGTCAGCATCTCCACGCGGGCGCGCGGGTCGGTCACGCGGTCCGAGACGTACGCCGAGGCCAGCGTCGCGGCCTCCTTGTTCGTCGGGTCCAGCGACATCGCGGCCTTGAGTTTGGCCACGAACCCCGAGTTGTCGCCCCGCTCGCGGAGCAGGAGGGCCGCGTCGAGCGCGAGCCGGCTTCGAATGGCGCCGTCCACGCGCGCATCGGCGATCAACTTGTCATAGGCCGCAAGCCGATCTTCGGCGCTCTGGAACGCCGTGATCGCCGCCGTCACCAGCCGAAGGCCCGCGACCTGGTCCGACGGATCCAGCACGTAGAGGTCCCGCGTCAGGTCGAGCACGGCCCGGTCGTTGCCCACGCTCCGCTCCGCCTCGATCGCTCGCCGAAGGATGTCCGGTTGCTTGGGATCCAACTCGTGCGCCAGACGCAGCAGCGCCGCCGCGAGCGCATAGTCGTCGGGACCGGGACGCCCAATCGCTCGCAGGTCCAGTAGCGTTTGTCGCGTCAGCGTTCGCGCCAGAGTGGCCTCGGTCGGCTCGGCAACGGGCTGCGCCGCGGGCTGGGCGGCGGCCGCCGCGACGACGGCGACGCCCATCAGGAAGGATCGAATCATGAGGTGCCTCCGAGCGCGCCGAGCACGCATCCGGCGACGCCAAGGGCGAACGCCGCGAACCCGGCCATCTCCACAAGCCACATCGACATTCGTCTCCCGACGCTCGGAAACAATCGGTCGGCGACGAGGACCATGAACACCAACCCGCCACCGGCGATCGAGGCCGCCCCCGCCGAGCGGAGCGTCAGCGGCGACACGGGCAAGGTTCTCGGGCCGTCAAAGACCAGCCAAAGCCCGGCGATGACCAGCGCCCCCGCCCAGACGGTGGCCAGCACCCCAAGGATCGCCATGCTCAAGCCCCGATGCACGCTCACACCGCACTCCTGACGGCCCGCCCGCCGCCGAATCGTGTACTCCCGCGTGCCGCGCTCGGTTCGCCGCCCGTCTGCCGGCGGTCGGCAACAAGGTGGCGGCGATCGGGCACGCCTAGCCCAGCGCCATGCTCATCAGGAACTCGGCGTTGGTCTTGACCTTCTTCAGCCGGCCCTTGAGCATCTCCATCGCCTCCACGACGTTCATGTCGCTCAGCACCTTGCGCAGCCGATAGACCAACTCCAGTTCCTTCGGATCCAGGAGGAGTTCCTCTCGCCGCGTCCCCGAGGCCGCGATGTCGATGCAGGGATAGATGCGCTTGTCCATGAGTTTGCGGTCAAGGTGCAACTCGCTGTTGCCCGTGCCCTTGAACTCCTCGAAGATCACCTCGTCCATCTTCGAGCCCGTGTCCACGAGCGCCGTCCCGATGATCGTCAGGCTCCCGCCCTTCTCGATCGCGCGGGCTGCACCGAAAAACTTCTTGGGCCTCTGCAGCGCGTTGCTGTCCAACCCGCCCGTCATGATCTTGCCCGAGTGCGGCATGTTCGCGTTGTACGCCCGCGCCAGCCGCGTGATCGAGTCCAGGAGGATCACCACGTCGTCCCCGAACTCCACCATCCGCTTCGCCTTCTCGATCACCATCTCGCACACCTGCACGTGCCGGCTCGGCTCCTCGTCGAACGTGCTCGCCACCACCTCGACCTTCCGATCCGTGTTGCGGCGGAAGTCGGTCACTTCCTCGGGACGCTCGTCCACCAGCAGCACGATGATCCGGACGTCCGGGTAGTTCTTCGAGATCGCCTTGGTCATCTTCTGCAGCAGCACCGTCTTGCCCGTCCGCGGCGGCGCCACGATCAGCGCCCGCTGGCCCTTGCCCACCGGCGCCACCAGGTCCACGATCCGGCACTCGATCTCGTCAGGGCTCGTCTCCAGAATGAACCGCTCCTCCGGGTGCAGCGGCGTCAGGTCCTCGAAGTTCGACAAACTCGCGATCGTCTGCGGCGGCTTCCCGTTCACCTCGTCCACGCGCAGCAACGCGAAGTACCGCTCGCTCTCCTTGGGCGGACGGATCAGCCCCTTGACCACCATCCCCTTGCGAAGCCCGAATCGCCGGATCTGCGACGGGCTCACATAGATGTCGTCCGGCCCGGGTAGGTAACTCTGCTCCGGGCTGCGGAGGAATCCGAACTGGTCTGGCATCACCTCCAGCGTGCCCTCGCCATACATCAGGCCCTGCTTGGCGGCCCGCGCCTTGAGCACCTTGAAGATCAGTTCCTGCTTCGGGTAGTGGTGATAGTCGGTCAGGCCCTCGCGACCCGCCACCGCGTGCAACTCGTCGATGTCCATCCGCTGCAACTGCGAGATGCTGATCGCGTCCTTGGCCGGTCCCGCCGTCGCCGCAACCCGCTCGAGTTCCGCGGCCTCGCGCTCCAACTCCTCGTCGCTCGGGAGCGTGTGGTCCAAGACCTGGTGCTGCGGCGGCGGGCCGCCCGGGCCTCCCGGCCCAAAGCCCATGCCCCCTCCGCCACCCTTGCGACGCTTCTTTTTCCGTCGACCACCACCCTGGAACCCCTGGCCCTGCATTCCCGGCTGGAAGCCTCCCTGGCCCCCGCCATGCCCCCCCTGCCCCCCCTGACCTCCGCCATATTGCCCACCTTGGGGGTAGTTGTTGGGTCGGTAGGGCTGCCCTCCCTGAAACTGGCTGCCTTGCCCGCCGCCGGGCGGGCCGCCCTGCGGCTGCGGCGACTGGCCCCCGCCGTGGGGAGGGGCGGAAGGCTGGGGCATCTGTCCGCCCTCGGGTCGCTGGGCCGGCTCCGGGCGAGCGCTCGGCTCGGGCCGGGACGAAGACTCGAGCCGGGGCTCGGGTGGCAGAGGGGCCTCGGGCGCGCGCGCGGGCGGGGGCTTGGGCGTCTCGGCGGGTCGCGGCGGAGGCGACTTGGACTCGGCAGGCTTATCCACGACCTTCGTCGCGGGTTTCGGCTCGGCCGACTTGGACTCCGCGTCGCTCTTGGCTCGCTTCCCTGCTGACGACTTGCCCTTCGGATCGTCGTCCGCCACGCTGGTGGTCTTGGCCATGAACTGTGCTCTCTTGCAATGGGACCCGGGAAAGCCCGGAAGAACGCTGGCGCGAGGCTTGCTGCTATCGGGGAACGTCTCGGCCGCTGTGCGCCCGACGGTTCGCCCGTCGGACCCTCACGCCACCGCCCTAGGTGGGCTTCGGTGCAACCGCGTGAACGGCCTCCTGACACACAAGTATACCCATTCGCGTGGTCTCAGGCTCGCCCGGAGCGCCCCTGGTCCGGCTGCTCTCGAACCCGACGCAGCACATCCTCGGCAGCCGCCCGAAGCGCCGCGGGGTCGCCCGAGTTCTGGACCACCACCGTGCTCCGCCGACGCTTTTCCTCAAGTGGCATCTGTGCCCGCTCCCGGCGGTCGAACTCCGCCTCGTCCCACCCGCGCGTCCGACGCACCCGCTCCAGCCTCGCCTCACGCGGCGCCTCGACAAAGACAACCGCGTCGCACTCGGCATCGACCCCAGCCTCAAAGAGCAGCGGCGCATCGACCACGACCGCCGGCGCGCCGGACTCAACGGCCCGAGCTTTCATCTCGGCCCGCTTACGCTTCACGAGCGGATGGATCAATCCCTCGAGACGCTGCCGCTCGGCGGGGTCGGCAAACACGATCGCCGCCAGCGCCTTCCGATCCACCGAGCCGTCCGCGCCAAAGGGGCGATCGCCCCACCACACGCGGAGTTGCGCCCGGACTTCGGGCAGTTCCAAGGCGGCCTTCGCCTCAACGTCGGAATCCACCACGACGCACCCGAGGGCCGCCAGCGCGCGCGCAAACTCGGACTTTCCCGCACCGATGCCCCCGGCAATCCCGATGACCGGCGGGTCGATCCGAAGCCGATGCCACGTGGCGTGCGCACACGGGCCGACCGCGCCGGGGAGCGCATCGGAGATGGTCCGTTGAATCGATTCCGCGCCAGAAACCATGACCCACGCGAGCGCGGGCCCGTCAGCGGTCGACACCCCGACCGTGCCCAGGCCCAGTAGCCGCTCCAGAGGCGTGCGCGTGACCGTCACATGCTGGACTCGCGCCAGCGGCACCGTTGCGGCCGCACGCCAGATGACACCCTTGCGGACGCGCATCTGGCCGAGAGCGATGTCATAAGCCCGGCAGCGCCAGGCGATCGCCCGCCAGATCAGGCCCGCGAGCAGCCAGCCGACTCCAGCGGGGCGGAGGTACCACGGGTCGAATCCGCCTCGCGTCAGCGCCTGGCCGGCGGCGAGCATGACCAGGCCCGGGACAAGCCACGCCCACGGGCGATGGAAGAGGACGAACGCGGCGTGCGGCCGGGTGACGAACACGGCGCGGAGCCGGGTGCCGCTCGCGGCGGTCGGCTGGGCCTGGCTCACGGCGCCTCCCGGCGGAGCACGGCGATCTGCGGGTAGTTGCGGAAGTAGCCGTCGAAATCCAGCCCGTAGCCCACAACGAACTCGTCGGGGATGTCGAAGCCGGCGTAGTCGGCAGCGACCTCGACGGCGCGCGGGCCGTGGAGCAGTTTGCGGAGCAGCACGGCGGTCCGAAGCGAGGCGGGCGACTGCTCAGCCACGAGGTCGCAGATCAGCCCGAGGGTTCGTCCGGAGTCGAGGATGTCGTCCACGATGAGGACGTGCTTCCCCCCGAGGTCGCGCGGGATCTCGCCCCGGAGCGCGGCACCCTTGGATTGGATGGATTGCCCGGGATAACTGGAGACGGCGACCACGCCGAGGCTGAGTTTGATCGGCATCTGCCGGATGAGGTCGGCGACGAACACGATCGAGCCGGTGAGTATCGGGACCAGCACGATCTGGTCGTGCCCGGTGCGAGCCACGTCGGCGAGAAGGTCGGCGGCGATGCGCTCGCCCAACTCGTGGACGCGGGCGGCGATGGTCGCCTGATCGATCAGGACTCGCTCGATCTCGGGGAACATGGGGCAAGCGTAACGCGGACCCGCGCGGCGTGTCGGTGCGACCCCCGATCGCGCGCCGGGCCAGGTGACCGCGAGGGGATGGAATGAAAGCGACCCCGAGGCCAGTGCCCCGGGGTCGCGGTGGAGCGTCGTGCTGTCCGCCCGATGCGCGTTACGGGCAACCGGCGGCGAACTTGTTGTTGAAGCAGACAAAGTCGTTGACGTTGAGCACGGGCACGACCGTCGAGTTGTCGCAGTTGGCGTAACTGGCGATCTGCGCGGCCAGCGGGAGCGCTTGCGCCGCCGCGAAGCGGTTGTTGAAGCAGACAAAGTCGTTCACGTTGAGGATCGGGGCGTTCGTGCTGTTGTCGCAGTTCACCTCGCACCCGGCGACCGAGAAGCACATCCGCATCGAGTATTCACCGCCCGCGAACGGCCCGATGATCGTCTGCGCACCGGCGACCGGGTTGGTGACACCGTTCTGCCCGCCCAGACCGTGACGGGTGCCAAGGGTCCAGGGGAGGGGGTAAGTGTCGGTGCGGCGGAAGAAGTCCGTGCCCTGGGCGTTCCAGCCGAAGCCGACGTAATAGAAGCGGTTGGGACGGAGGACGACATGGATGTCGCCCGTGCCGTAGAAGAAGCGTCCGAGCCCGCCGGCGTAGAGGGCCGAGCGGGTGTAGATGGGGGTGTACGGCCCCGCCGCGGTATTGGCCTCCATCACGTAGGTCCACATCGTCTGGTTGGCCGCGAACTGGAGTTCCATGTTGAAACTGTCAAGGACCTGGGAACTGTTGACGGTGATGATGTTCCCGCGGGTTACATCGGAGAACGTGAAGGTCGTGGCCGGAGAGTCCCCGAAGCGGAAGCAGTCGGTGCAGAGGACAAACGCCATCTGTCCCGCCGTGCCGTTGCTCCACGCGCCGGCGTCTCCGATGCGGACGGCAGAGGTACCCGCGGCGCCCGTGCCGTTCCACGCGAACGTGCTCCCCGCGTTGTTCCCGAGGGGACAGAGCCAATAGCGGGTCCCGCCGTTGGCAAGGAAGGGCAGCGAGAGCGAGATGCGGGTCTCAAAGATGGGCGTGTTGGTCCCAGTGTTGGTGACGCCCGTATTGCGATAGGAGACCGTGAGCCCGGCACTCGTATAGACGATGGCGCCGGGAAGGCCGCCGTTGTCCTCGTGGATCCGGATGGTGAAGTCCTGGGTGGCCGGCGCGGGCGTGCCGTTGGTGTAGACCGACCACAGGGTGAGTTCGCTGATGTACGCGCTCGTGGGGAGGGTGAAGTCGTCGGCGTACTGCTGGTCGCCGTTCGGGCTGGCGCCGGGAACGTTGGTGTTGCGGATGGCTCCAGACGCCGAGAAGGGCGTCTGCTGGAAGACTCGTTGGCACGTCTCCTGCTTGCTGGCCACCGCGAGAGCGTTGACGAGGATGACGCCCCCGTCGGTGGTGGTCAGCCACGAGGCCCCCGACGTGGGCGCGGGAACCGCGAAGAACCCAAGGTCGACGCGGCCGCCCGCGAGATCGTCGCGTTGCGCAATCAACGCCTCACCGGTGCTCCAGTTGGCGACCCGAACCGCGTTCGTGGTCGTCGCGGCGGGTGTGCGGAATGAGGACGTCCCGCCGTCGAAGGTGCGCACGCCGTCCAGCAACTCGCTGGCGGGCTCGAGCAGCGACCCGAGCCCGGCATTGCCGGTCGTGGTCGCACCAACGGACTGGGCGATGCAGTAGTAGTTGTCGTTCAGGAACCGCCCGCCGATGGTGCGGGTCGCCACCGACGCGCGGATCGCGAACATGGTGAGCACACACCCGCCGCCGGCGTCGACGTAGTCGGCCAGGTTGTCGCCCAGCGCCACGTTGTTCACCGGTGTGAGGTTCGTCCAGACCAGCACGACGTCGAAGGCCCGCATGTCGTTGACCGTCGGCGTCACGGTCGTGGTGTTGATGGCCGTCACGCTCGACACGCGAGGGTCGGGCAGGAGAACGTTCGTGACCGCGGTCGCGGCGGCCGCGGAGTCCGCGAAGAGCAACGCCACGTCGAGGCTGGCGCCGAAGTCGGTGGTGCCATCGTCAACGTACGTGACGGCCTCGGACGCCGGCGCAACCCACTGCCCGGTCTCGCCGATCTCGCCGTGCGTGGGCAGGATCGCACGGGCTCGCAGCGAGGCGATCGCCTGCTGGATGCGCTCCTGCTGCGAGGCCGCGGGCCGACCCCGGCCCATGTCCGGGTCCAACTTCTGGATCATGCCCTGACCCATCGCACTGCCGGCAACGGCGGCCAGGACAAACGGAGCCACAAGACTTCGATGAATCATGTTCAACATCTGCATCTCCTCTGTTAGAGCACCTCAACGGTCGAACAACTCGGTGTTCGTGCCTACGAAAGCGAAATCGAGCGCCGCAGTCCGCACCCCCGGACCCACGCAGGCACTATCCTGAGCTTCCTAAGATATCGGACGAATCGAACTCGTCAAGCCCGTATCGGCACGTACCGGGTTTGTGCGCTGACCCCCACCCCCCTTGGACGAGGCAAACGGCCCTCGCGTGCTCGACGTTGGTCGAAGTCTGGAGCACCGACGCCCAGCGAGCCTCTCGAATCTGAAGCGCTGACAGGAGTGCCTGAGATCAGCCGCGGCAGGTCTGAAGTCCGAGCACTAATCTCGCCGCGGCCCTACGTCGGAGGCTCGCACACCCCACTTGATTCGGTACCACGCCCGCTCGTGGATGTAGTATAGGCCGATCTTGGCGATGCTGTCGAGGGCTCCGATGGAGACGCCGATGCGCAGATCGCCCGTGGCCGCGAACGCCACGGCCGAGGTGCCGATGGTGCCGAAAAAGCGATACGTGACCGCCTTGGCGAGGTGCCGCTTCCGCTCGACCATGACGGAGGATACGCCCATTTACGGATACGCGTGTCCGCTGTGGGCGTCCCGGGGCGCTCGGCGTGATGACCTCTACGTCGTCTGCCTTGGCGGGGGTGGGATCGGCGGGGGCTGGGGCGGCGGGTTGGTATCGAACCCCGGGCCCGTGATCGAGCCGAATCCGAACGGCGATCCCCCACCACTACCCGAAGCCAGGGGCCTGAACTCCGGTGAGGCAGCCGCGGCAACCTCGGGGCTGGGCGGAGGCGGCGGCGGAGCGGGCATCCTCGGAGGCATGGCGGCGGGCGTCGGAACCAGACGCACCTTGAAGATGTCGTCGGTGATCCGGTCGCGGACGTCGCGGAGCATCTGCTGGAACTGCTTCGAGCCCTCGCGCTTGTACTCGGTGCGCGGGTCCTGCTGGCTATACGCACGGAAGTTGATCACGTCGCGGAGGTGATCCATCCCGTAGAGGTGCTCCTTCCAGATCTGGTCGAGCGTCTGGAGCAGGACGGTCTGCTCAAACTGGACGAGTTCGGCCCGAAGCACGCCCTCGACCCGGGCGCGGATGGCGTCGAGCCGCTCCTGGCCTTCGAGGTATCGCATCCAGTCCGGGAGGGTGGTGCCGAGGCGTTCCTTGAGGAACGCGGCGAGGGCCTCGTCCGTCGCGCACGCCTGGGCCTCGGCTACGGTCCTGGCGATCGTGTCCGACGTGGCGAAGGCCGCCGACGCCGCCACGAGTTGCTCGCGGATCTTGTTCGGCGGCGTGGTCTTGACGGTCTGGTCGGTCCAACCTAGCGAGAACCTCCGATTGGCCCACTCGGCGAGATTGGACGCGGCATAGCCCGGGTTCTGCCGCATCAGCATCATCGTGAGGTCCATGATGAACTCGACGGGGTACTCGGCCTCGCGCTTGGCGTAGACCTCCTGCGCCCGCTTCATGATGATCGCCGAGGGCGGGTTGTCCTTGTTGTCGCGGGCCTTGATGAGGTCCTGGACGGGGACCTCGATGGCGAGTTTGTTGCGGACCCACGACGCGAGTTGCTCCACGCCGTAGTTGGGGGCCGCGAACTGGTGGACGCCGGCGAGGTCCGTGGCGGCGATGCGCTTCTCCGCCGCATCGACGAGCACCCCGCGGACGTGCGCGATCCCGTCGTCCGAGCCGGTGGGATCCACGTCCTGGGGGGTGAGTTCGACGCCGAAGCGTGCGCGTGCCCACCCGATGAGCCCCGGCACGTCGAGGTCCACCGTGACCTCGGCGCCCTCGCGCGGGATGTACTCCCCGAGGGTCACGTCGATCATCGAGCGGACCTCGGCGAGGGCGTCCTCGCGGATGCGCTTCTCGATCTCGAACTCCTCGAGCCCCTTGAGCCGCTCGGGCGATATGGCGGTGTCGAGTTTCTGGCGGGCGAACTCCGCCATGCAGGTCAGGGCGTACATCGGCGCGAGGAACTCGTCGCAGGCGTCGCGCACGGCGTCGTCGATGTACTCGATGATGATGCCCTTGGTGTCGCGTCCCTCGAGCACCCGTTGCCGCAGCCCGTAGAACGTCTGCCGCTGGTGCTCCATGACCTCGTCGTACTCGAGGATGTTCTTGCGGACCTGGAAGTTCCGCTCCTCGACCTTTCGTTGGGCGCGCTCGACGCTCTTGGAGAGCCACGGGTGCTCGATGGAGTCCCCCTCCTTCATGCCCAGTTTGGCGAGGACCTTCATCTGCGTCTCGCCGGCGAACATCTTCATGAGGTCGTCCTCGAACGAGACGTAGAAGCGGCTGGACCCGCGGTCGCCCTGTCGGCCGCAGCGGCCGCGGAGTTGGTTGTCGATCCGGCGGGCCTCGTGCCGCTCCGTCCCGATGACGTGGAGCCCCCCGAGTTCCTCGATGGTCTCGAACCAGCGGATGCGGTGGAGGAGGAACCGCCCGCCCTCGTCGAGCGCCACGCGGAGCGCCTCGGCGTCCATCTTGTCCACCTTGTTGCCGAGGTAGGTGTGCGTCGTGGCCCAGAGCCGGAGCAGTTCGAGTTCGAGTTCGGCGAAGGGCATGGTCTCCACGTCGCGCTTGGTCTGGCCCAGTTCCTTGGGCGCGATCTTGCGGTAGACCGCCTCGCGCAGTTGCTCCTCGGTGGACTCGACCGTGACGGTCCGCGGCGCGATCCCCCGGCGGAGCCAGTGGTCCAGCAGCGCCTCGCGCGTGAGTTTCCCGAGTTTGATGTCGGTCCCGCGGCCGGCCATGTTCGTCGCGATCATCACCTGCCCGAGTTGCCCCGCGTTCTCGACGATGTGGGCCTCGCGCTCGTGCTGCTTGGCGTTGAGCACCTCGTGCTTGATCCCGTGCTTGCTCGAGAGCATCTTCGAGAGCCGCTCGCTCTTCTCGACGCTCGTCGTGCCCACGAGGATGGGCCGGCCCACGTCATGGAACGACTTGATCTCGTCCACGATCGCGTTCCACTTGTCCTTCTCGCGGAGGAACATGAGGTCGTCAAAGTCGCGGCGGACCACCGGCTTGTTCGTCGGGATCGACACCACGTCCAACTTGTAGATGTCGTGGAACTCCTGCGCCTCGGTGTCGGCGGTGCCCGTCATGCCCGCCAGCCGCTTGTACATCTTGAAGAAGTTCTGGATCGTGATCGTCGCGACGGTCTGCGTCTCCTGCTTGATCGGGACCTTCTCCTTGGCCTCGCACGCCTGGTGCAGGCCGTCGGACCACTGCCGTCCGATCATGGGCCGCCCGGTGAAGGTGTCCACGATCACGACGCTCGGCTCGGTGCGCCCCGTCATCTGGTCCGGGACCGACATGATCACGTAGTCGCGATCGCGCTGGTACACGACGTGGGCCCGCAGCGACTGCTGCAGGAGGTGCGGGAGGTCCATGTTCTCGCCCACGAACAGCGACCCCAGACCCGCGACGCGCTGCGCCTCGGCCACGCCCTGGTGCGTCAGGTAGCACTGCTTGCGATCCAGTTCCGTCTCGTAATACTGCGTGAACTTCTTCCGCTCCGCCTCCAACCGCGGCAACTCGGCCTTGGCCTGCTTGAGTTGCTCCTGCAGCGCGGGGATCGACGCCTTGTCGCGCGCCTGGCGGATGTCGCCCTCCAGGCCCTTGATCCGCTGCTTGCAGCGCTGGACCACGTCGTCGGCCTCCTGCCAGGGCTTCTGCCGCTCCACCAGGTGCCGCGCCAGCCGATCCGCCAGGTCGTACCGAGGCGAGTCCTCGTGCGCGGGGCCCGAGATGATCAGCGGCGTGCGGGCCTCGTCGATCAGGATCGAGTCCACCTCGTCCACGATCGCGAAGTCGCGGCGGCGCTGCACCTGGTCCTCGACCCTGCGCTTCATGTTGTCGCGCAGATAGTCAAACCCGAACTCGCTCGTGGTGCCGTACACCACGTCGCAGAGGTACATCTCCCGCTTCTGGTCCTCGTCCTGCATGTGCATCGGGTGGATGGCGCCGACCGTCAGGCCCAGCGCGCGGAAGAACGGGAACGTCCAGTCGCGGTCGCGCTGCACGAGGTAGTCGTTGACGGTGACGACATGGACCTTCCGCCGCTCGATGCACGCCAGGTACGTCGCCAGCGGCGCGACGATCGTCTTGCCCTCGCCCGTCTTCATCTCGGCGATCTTGCCCTGGTAGAGCACCATGCCGCCGATGAGTTGCACGTCGAACGGGCGCGCCCGGAACGGCGGTCGGCTCTCCGGGTACAACTCCCGCACCGCCTCGTAGACCTCGTTGGGGATGTCCACCTGCTGCCAGCCCGGGATCGGCGCCGTGCATCCGCGGAACTCGCCCTCGGGCGGCACCGGCGGGCGGGCGTCCATCTCCGCCTTCGTACGCTCGAAGGCCTCGCGCGCGCCCGCGGGGAGCCGCGACGGATCGAACGCGTGCTTGGGATCGAAGACGTTGCGGATCCCGACGCTGCGGTCCATCGCCTCGCGGGCGACGGCGAAGGCCTCGACGAGCACGTCGTCGGTCCGCTCGCCCTTGCCGAGCCGATCGCGGAACTCGACGAGCATGCCCCGGATTTGCGCGTCGGTCATCTGCCGAACGCCGGACTCGAGCGCGTTGATCGCGGCGACGCGCTGCGTGTACTTCTTGACGAACCGCTCGTTGCGGGTGCCGATGATCCGATTCAGGATCGGACCGATCAGCGGAATGCCTTGCTCTGCCATGGGGGTTGCTCTGTCTGGATGCGGGGTGCGTTCGCCGGGCATGCGGCCCGACGACGCGGATCGGTGGAATCACAACATGCGCGTCGGGGCCATACCTTGGCCGACGACGCCTGCTGACATGGGATGTACGGATGGTGCGACGCCCGGCCGACGCGGGAGACGCGTGGTCTATGCACGTCGCGCGGGGGGCGGAAGGTCCAGCATCTCGCAGCGCAGCGCCACGGGCCGGGAGGCCAGCGGGGCCGTGGACGACTCGATCACGCCGCTCTTGCTCCGGCGCGCCACCTGCTCGCACGAGGCGAGCGCGGGCTGGTGCCCGGACTCGCCGACGATCTTGCGCACGGCCTTGACGAACTGCCCCGGCAACTCGCGGACCGTCGCCGAATCGCGCGGGCCGTCGCTCCGGCTCAGCGACATGGGCACCGCCCGCGTGGTAGCCCCGAGCACCAGGCTCAGCAGCACCAGCGCCGACACGCCCACGAACGCCCCGCGGGACCGCGGCATCGGATTGGACTCGTGCCTCTCGATGCACAAGTATCGGCCCCTCGCGCCCCCTGAGCAAGCCGCCAGCGCAATCATCCCGTTCAGCCGCTCGCACCCGATGAACAGCCCGCCCAGCGCCACGGCTTGACCCCGGGGCGATAATCTGGCCCTCCCGACCCGCGGATGCCGATATGCATCGCGAAGTCGGGCGATGGAGTCCACGATGCCCGACGGGAAGGACAAGCCGGACATGGTCGCGTCCCGCCTCTCGCTCCCCGCCACGCGCGAGTCCATCACGCACAAGTTCGCCATCGCCCGACACGAGGGCTACCTGACGATCGGGCTCTACCCCGACGGGCGACCGGGTGAGATCTTCATCAAGATGTCCAAGGAAGGCTCGACGATCTCCGGCATGTGCCAGGCCTTCTGCCGCGCGTTCAGCCTCGCGCTGCAATACGGCCTGACGGTCGAAGAGGCCGTGGTGCGGTTCAAGGGGATGCGGTTCGAGCCGATGGGCCCGACGAGCAACCCGGACATCCCGGAGTGCTCAAGCATCGTGGATTACGTCGCGCGATACCTCGACCAGCACTACGGCGCTGGACTGCCGCGGCGAGGCTGAGCGGCCCGCTACGGGCAGCCCGCCGCGAAGGCGTTGAGGAAGCACGTGAAGTCCGCGACATTGAGCACCGGCGACGAGGTGCTGCCATCGCAGTTCGCGTGCGAATCGCCCGCGGCGAACTTGTTCAGGAAGCAGATGAAGTCGGCCACGTTGACCACGGCGGCCACGTCGAGGTGTCGCAGTCGGCGTAGCACGAAACTGTCGCAGCAACCGCGCTACTGGCACCCCTGGCTGAACCGCGTCATGAAGCACAGGTAGTCATAGATATTAATGATCGGCGGCGTCGTGCTGCCGTCGCAGTTGGCCCGCGTGTCTTGGGTGGCCGCGCGGGCCGCGAAGCACTGAAAGTCGCTCACCGAGAGCACCGGCTGCGTCGTGCTGTCATCGCAGTTGGCCCAACACGGCAGCACCCGCAGCCGCGCGACCCAGCCCTCTTGCCCGCTCGGGCCTGATCCCGTGCCGACGATCACCAGGCCGTCGTTGGACATGCCGGCCGCGGTCTGCAGCGTCCAGTCGGTGATGTCCCCGCCCTGCGCCACGACGACCGATTCGAGGTCGGACAGCCCCGCGGTGGTCGTCCAGACCCACGCCCGCAGGCCCACGAATCCGCCGCAGTAGCCCGCGACCGCCTGCCCGTTGCCGGAGACGGCTCGGGCGGCCGAGGAATCAGTCAAGGGGAGCACGCCGAGGCTCTGCATCCCGCCCGCGGCGGTCCATCGGAACGCGCGCGGGCCGCCGGGACCCGAAGCATCGCCGACGATCGTGCCCCCGCCGCCCGCGATCGCATACGCCTGGCTGATCGTCCCGCCGGGGAGATTCCCGATCGAGACCATCGGCCCGGTCCATCGGAACGCCTGCGGCCCGGTGGTCGAGGCGTCGCTGAATCCTGCGACGACGGTGCCGTTCGCGGAGGCCGCCCGCGCGATCGAGAACGTCCCGCCATTGAGCAGCCCGAGGTCTTGCGTGCCGGTCGCGGCGTTCCATCGGTACCCGCGCAGCCCCGTCGAGGTGACCATCGAGCCGACAACCGTGTTGCCGTCGGCCGAGACACCATACGCGATGCTCGACGCCACGCCCGCGGGCATCGGCACCGCGACGACCCCCGTGGGTCCGGTCCATCGGAACGCTCGGCCGCCGGAAACGCCGACGATCGCGCTCCCATCGCGCGAGACGCCGTAGGCCGCCGAGACCGAAGCGCCGGGAAGCGAGCCGAGGCTCTGCGGCCCTGCGAGAAAGACCCAGCGAATCGCGCTCGTCGCTCCGGGCACTCCGGACTCACCAACCACAGTTGTGCCGTCGCCCGAGATCGCGTGGGCAAGGCTGAAACTATCACCCGCGAGCCGTCCGATGCCCATGAACACCGGCTGGGCGCACGCACCCGACGCCGACACGAGCAGCGCGATCGCGAACGGACCCCGACCGGACGCCACGTCCAACGCACCACGGTGTCGCTTCACGCCGGCACTCTCCACGCTCGCCCCGCAGTCGGTTGCGGTCGCAATAACGTACACCGCGTTTCTCAGACATGCCAGAAAGTCGCGCAGATTCCAACGACTCACAGTCTGACGAGCCATGCCCACGAAGCGACGGGTAAGGCGAACACCCGTCTCGGGCGGCCCGTCGGGCGGCCTGTGGCCCAACTTATTCGGACCTTTCTCGGGGCGGTTAGGATGAGTCATGCCCGACCGCGTCCGGATCACCGATGTCTCGCCGCGCGACGGCCTTCAGAACGAGCCGGGGACGATCCCCACCGCGCACAAGGCCCGGCTTGTGCGCGCGCTGGACGCCTCGGGCGTTGACGAGATCGAGGTCACGAGTTTCGTCAGCGCCAAGTGGCTCCCTCAACTCGGCGACGCGGCGGAGTTGCTCGGGATGCTCGCGGCTACCAAGCCGCCGGGCATCGTCTATTCGGCGCTGGTGCCCAACGAGCAGGGGATGCGCGCCGCGATCGAGGTGAACGAGCGAGCCGCGCGCCGGGTCGTCGACAAGGTGGCCGTGTTCACCGCGGCGTCCGAGACGTTCTCGAAGCGCAACACCAACGCGACGATCGCCGAGACGCTGCGGAGGTTCGACCCGGTGATCGCGCTGGCCAGGGGCAAGGGCCTTCTGGTCCGCGGCTACATCTCGTGCGCGGTGGAGTGCCCGTTCGAGGGCCGGATCGCGCCGGAGCGTGTGGCGCACGTCGCGCAGGCGCTCTTTGACATGGGCGTGGATGAGTTGGACCTGGGCGACACGATCGGCGCGGCCGAGCCCGAGACGATCAACCTGCTCCTGCACGCGATCGCGTCGCGTCTGGGCGATCGGCTCTGGCCCATGACCACGCTGCACCTGCACGACACCTTCGGCCGCGCGGCCGAGTGCGTCCGCGAGGCGCTGCAACTGGGTGTTCGCTCGTTCGACGGCGCGGTCTCGGGGCTTGGCGGGTGTCCCTATGCGAGCACGCCGGGCCGGCGCGCCCCGGGCAACATCGACACGGAGCGGCTCGTGCGAGTGGTGCTGGAATCGGGCTACTCGACGGGTGTGAACCTCGATGGGCTGGCGCGGGCTGCGAGCGTTGCGCGATCGCTCCCCGGGATGGGCGGAGGTGCCGGGTGATCCGCGTCGAGCGAGACGGGGGCGTGGTGAGCGTCGTGCTGGACCGAGCCGCCCGGCGGAACGCGATGACGCCGGAGATGTTCGCCGAGATTCGTGCCGCCCTTGACCACGCGGGCGACGCGCGGGCGATCCTGCTCGCGGGCGATGGGTCGGTCTTCTGCGGCGGGTTCGACCTGAACCTGTGCGTGGAACGGCCGGGGACGCTGGCGGTGCTCCTACGAGAACTCGCGTCGCTGATCGAACGCCTCCGCTCGCAGCCGGCGCCGGTGGTGATCGCCGCGCACGGGGCCGCGATCGCCGGTGCGTGCGCGCTGCTCACCGCGGCGGACACGGTCGTCGTCGATGATCGCGCGAAGATCGGGTATCCGGTCCTGCCGCTGGGCGTCTCGCCCGCGGTCTCGGCGGCGTCGCTGCGGCTGGCGATCGGCGACGGCGCCGCACGCGCGAGACTGCTCGACCCCTCGCTCGTCTCGGGCCGCGAGGCGCTGCGGCTCGGCCTGGCCCACGAGTGTCTCGCGGACGCTGGTGAAGTTCGCCCGCGGGCGCTCGCGATCGCGCGATCGCTGGGCTCCAAGCCGTCGGGCGCGATGGCCGCGACGCGCCGCTGGCTGCGGCAGATCGACGACCTCGCCGGGGCGCCGGGTGCGGCAGAGTCGTCCCTCGCGGCATCGCTCTCCGTCGTCGGTTCCGACGAGGAGCGCGAGCGGCTGGCGAAGGCGGTGGCGCGATGAGCCGCCGCGGCGAGCGCGATGCCGCGCTACATCATCAGCGCGGTGGCGATCAGCACCAGCAGCGCGGCACACACGAGGATCGCCAGCGGCAGCAGCAGCCCGGACTCAAGCCTCCGAAGCCCGCGAACCACTCGCACCCGTGCGTTCAACAAGGAGCCGGGATCGTCCGCCCGCGTGCCGCACTCCGGGCAAGTCGAGCCCGGCGCGATCCCGCGCAGGTCGTAGCGACACCGGAGGCAACGGCGCTCAAGTTCGCCCACGCAACATCGTACGCTTTGTTCCCCGTCGAGCCCTGCCCATGACCGACCTCGCCCTGCTCAACATCGCGCCGCCCCGGGCCACGCTGACGCTGAATCGCCCGGAGGCACGCAACTCGCTCTCGATCGACCTGCTCGCCGCGTTGCATTCGCGCGTGGGCGAACTCGCCTCGCGAAGCGACATCACGGTGCTCGTCGTCACGGGCGCTGGCAAGGCGTTCTGCGCTGGGATGGACCTCAAGGCGGTCGCGACCGACGCAGGTCTTGCCGCGAGGCTGCCGAACCAACTGCTCACGTCGCTTGCCCGGCTGACCGTCGCACTTCGGAACTTGCCGATGGTCACTGTGGCGCGAGTGAACGGCGCGGCGATCGGCGGTGGCTGCGGCCTCGCGACGGTCTGCGACACCGCCATCACCCACGCCGATTCCAAGATGGGTTTTCCGGAGGTGGACCTGGGCGTCTGTCCGGCCGTGGTCGCGCCGTGGCTGGTGCGCAAGATCGGCGCCGGCCGGGCGCGGCACGTCCTGCTGTCGGGCGGCGTGATGACCGGGCAGCGGGCGCACGAACTGGGGATCGTGGACGCGTGCGTCCCGACGCTGGCGGACCTCGACGCCGCGGTGGAAGGCGCCGCCGCTCGGCTCGCTACCGGAGGCCCCAGGGCCCTTCGCGCCACCAAGGCGCTCCTGAATGACCTCGATGGCTCGCTCGACGCAACCTTGGCCGAGCGGGGCGCGGCGCTCTCTGCCGACGTGCTGTCGTCACCCGAGGCCCAGGCGATGCTCCGCGCCAAGTTGGGTGGATGAGCAGCGGCGATCGTCGCTCGCGCGGGTCCAGAATCTCGTATCGCTCGCAGACGGCGCGGCCCGCGCCGCCTACACTAGCCGCGCGAGAGTTTCTCGCCCGTTTTCGCGCGCTTTTTCGCCATGACCGCCGAGGCCTTCACCATCCATCGCGACGCCGCAGGCCCGCACGCGGGGGTGGCGGTTGTGCGCCTCGAGCAGCCCGGCAAGCCGGTGGTCGTGCTCGATCTCGACCTCTTTCGCCGGCTCGAGGCGACCCTTCGAGCGCTCCCGCGCGACCTTCGCGGGCTTGTGGTCGCGTCGGCCTCGGAGCGGGTCTTCGTCGCCGGGGCGGACCTGAACGCGATCCGCGACCTCGACGATGCCGCGCTCGATCGATACCTTGCGTACGGCAGTTCGGTCTTCGGGCTGATCGCCGATCTCCCGTTCCCGACGGCGGCGGCGATCAACGGGGCGGCCTTGGGTGGCGGGCTCGAACTGGCTATGCACTGCGACGGGCTCATCGCCGCACCCCCGCCCGCACGCGACGGGCAGCCCGGCAAGCCCTATCCGGTGGGGCTCCCCGAGGCCGGTTTGGCGATCTGCCCAGGCTGGGGCGGAACGAACCTACTCCCTGCACGGATGGACCCGAGTGAGGCGATCCGTCGCACCGCCTCGGGCCACCCGATGACGTTTGACGAGGCCGTCGCGGCGGGGCTGTTCGACCGCGTGGCGGCTACGTCGGCGGACCTGATTGCGACCGCGAAGGCGTGGGTGGTGGAGCAACGCCGGGCGGAGCGCGACGGCTCGCCGCTGCGGTGGATCGGGCGCGGGCGGTTCGCGGCCTCGGTGCTCGCGGCGCTCGACGCGGTTCGGCCCGAACTTCCCGCCACTGCCTCCGCGTCTGCCGTTGCGGATGCGGTCGATGTTGGCTTGTCGCGCGGTTATCCCGCCGCGCTGGAGTGCGAGAGGAAACACCTGGTGCGACTGCGGCACACCCCCGAGGCGCGAGCCGCCCTGGAGGCGTTCTTCGCCAAGTCGAAGCGGTGAGGCCCACGGGCCCCGCCCATTCACGTCGAGACAATCACAATGGCCGACCTCAAGTCGATGAAAATGGCGGACAAGGACCGAAAGCTGATCGAGGATGCCGAGTCGCTCCTCGGGCCCGAGCCCTCGTCCATGGGCTTCGTCAAGAACATGTTCTGGGGCAACCTGCGCGACGACCTGGTGTTCCCCTATCCGCAGACCGACCCCAAGGAGCAGGCCGAGTGCGACCAGTTGCTCGCTCGGCTCGATGAGTACCTCCGCAACGAGCACCCGGCCGTCCACATCGACCAGGAGCAGGAGATCCCCGACTGGGTGATCCAGCGGCTCTTCGACCTGGGCGTGCTCGGCATGACCATCCCGAAGGAGCACGGCGGGTTGGGCATGGGCATCACCAGTTACAACCGCGTGCTCGAGCGCATCGGTGCATACTGCGGCTCCACCGCCGTGCTCGTCTCGGCCCATCAGTCCATCGGCTGCAAGGCCATCATGCTCTTCGGGACCGACGAGCAGAAACGGCTCTGGCTCCCCCACCTCGCCAAGGACTGGCTCAGCGCCTTCTGCCTCTCCGAGCCCAACGTCGGGTGCGATGCCGGCGGCCAGGAGACCCGCTGCGAGTTCGACCCCGCCACCCAGACCTACATCCTCAACGGCGAGAAAAAGTGGGCCACCTCGGGCGCCCTCTCCGCGATCTTCACGGTCATGGCCCGCCAGAAGATCACCGACCCCAAGACCGGCAAGGAGACCGAGAAGGTCTCCGCCCTCGTCTGCACCCCCGACATGCCGGGCGTCGACATCTTCCAGAAGAACCGCAGCAAGTGCGGCATCCGCGGGACCTGGCAGGCCCGCATCCGCTTCACCAACGTCCGCGTCCCCAAGTTCAACCTCCTCCACCACGAGGGCCGCGGGCTCAACGTCGCGCTCACGTGTCTCAACTACGGCCGGTGCACGCTCTCGGCGGGGATGCTCGGCGGCGCCCGCCGCGCGATGGACCAGGGCATCAAGTGGGCCCAGACCCGCTACCAGTTCCAGCGCCCGCTCGCGGACTTCGAGTTGGTACAGAAGCGCATCGCCCACATGGCCGCTCTCTGCTACGCCATGGACGCTGTCCTCTATATGACCACCGGCATGCTCGACCGGCATGACGAGGACATCATGCTCGAGACCGCCATCTGCAAGGTCTTCTGCTCCGAGATGGGCTGGCAGGCCGTCAACGACTCGCTCCAGATCATGGGCGGCGAGGGCTACATGACCGAGAACGAGGTCGAGCGGATCTTCCGCGACTCGCGCATCAACCTCATCGTCGAGGGCGCCAACGAGGTGATGCAGTCGTTCATCTTCGCCTATGGCGGCAAACAACTCGCCGAGAAGATGCTCACCGTCCAGCAGGCCGTCGGCTGGAACAAGGACGAGGGCCTGGGGGGCAACCTGATCCGGATCGTCAAGAACCTCTCGCGCCCCATGGTGCTCAAGGCCGCGGTCCCGCTGGGCTTGGAACTCTTCGGCGGCATCCGCCGGCGCCTGCCGTCGATCCGCACCATCCACCCGAGCCTTCGCGACGCGGCGGACCACTTCTGCCGGACCGTTCGCGAGCACAGCCACCAGTTCAAGCAGGCCAGCCGCCGCTACGCCGAGGCGATCATCACGCGGCAAGCGGTCCAGGCGCGCGTCGCCGATTCGGCCGTCTGGCTCCACGCCTGGGCCTGCACGCTGAGCAAACTCGACCACGACCTGCGCACGCTCAACGGACAAGGCAGCGCGGGTGACGCGGAGTTCGAGCGCAACCGCGCGGCCGCCATGCACTTCTTCGAGATCGCCGAGTGCGCGATCCACACCAACTTCCGCGAACTCTACGAGAACGCCGACGACACCATGCTCAAGGCCAGTGCCATGGCGCTTCGATACTCCGACACTCTCCCCAACTCGGAGTTCTCCATCCCCGAGCGCACCCCCGCGCCCGGCGCCCAGGGCACCGGACGCCATCGGAAGCAGGACGCCATCAAGCAGTTCCCCGGCGCTGGGCACAGCGCCCACGAGTCGGCGGAGATGGCCGCCCAGCGCCAGTAGGCGGGCGCCGAGGCGATGGCTTTGCGTCTGGCGCGGCGAGCCCCGCGGTCGGGTACGCTTGCCGTCATGCGCATCGGCCTGACCTACGACCTCCGCGACGACTACCTCGCTGCCGGCTGGTCCGACGACGACACCGCCGAGTTTGACTCCCTCGAGGTCGTCGCCGGCCTCGAAGGGGCGCTCCAGCACCTCGGGCACACCACCGATCGCGTCGGCACAGTCGGCGCGTTGATCGGCCGGCTCCGCGAGTCTCGGTCCGCCCCCTGGGACCTTGTCTTCAACATCGCCGAGGGCCTGAGCCAGACAGGCATCGCCCGCGAGGCCCAGGTGCCCACCGTGCTCGACCTGTTCGGCGTGCCCTACACCTTCTCCGATCCGCTCGTGTGCTCGCTCTCGCTGCACAAGGCGATGACCAAGCGCGTGGTGCGCGACGCCGGAGTGCCCACCGCCGCGTTTGCGGTCGTCACATCGCCCGACGACATCGCCCGCGTGGACCTGCCTGTGCCGCTCTTTGCAAAGCCCGTGGCCGAGGGCTCGAGCAAGGGGGTGACGGCCTCGTCGTGGGTCCGCCGGCGCGAGGACCTCGCACCCGTCTGCGAGACGCTCCTCGAGCGCTACCGGCAGCCCGTGCTCGTCGAGGAGTACCTCCCCGGCCGCGAGATGACCGTCGGCATCGTCGGCACCGGGCCGCTCGCGCGATGCCTCGGCGCGATGGAGGTCCACCTCACCGACAAGGCCGACCCCGGCGTCTACTCGTTTGACAACAAGGAGCACTGGCGCGAGCGCTGCCGGTACAGCCTCGCCGACGGGCCGATCCGCGACGAGGCGTACGGGGTCGCGCTGGCGGCCTATCGGGCGCTGGGTTGCCGTGATGCCGGGCGAGTCGATGTCCGCGCCGACGCCCGCGGCCGGCTGAACTTCATCGAGATCAACCCCCTCGCGGGGCTGCACCCGGTCAAGTCCGACCTCCCGATCCTCGCTCGCCTGGCCGGCATGACCTACGACGACCTGATCGCTGAGATCGTGCGCTCCGCCGCGACGCGAGTCGGCGAGCGAAAGCCCGCGCTCCCGATCCCCGGGCTGCGCGCCGCGCCGGGGCCGGCACGATGAGACTCGCGGCGATCCTGCACGATCGCGTGCGCCCGGACTCGGGGCCGGACGATTTGGACGTGCTCGAGCAGGTGGCCGCGGTCGAGTCGGCGCTGCGCTCGCTGGGCTGGCGTGTCTCCACCCTGCCCTGCGACCTCGACCTCGCGACGCTGACGGAGCGACTCCGGCGCGACCCGCCCGACCTCTGCTTCAACCTCGTCGAGTCGCTCGGCGGGCACGGCCGGCTCGCGCCCGTTGTCCCGGGCCTCCTCGAATCGCTCGGCGTCCGCTTCACCGGCGCGGGCTCGAGCGCGATGTTCGCCGCGACCCACAAGACGCTCGCCAAGCGACTGCTCCGCGCCGCGGGCGTCCCGACGCCTGACTGGCTCGACGCCGCGGCACTCGCCGATCCGCTGGCGACCGCCGCGCCGGGACGATGGATCATCAAGTCGGTCTGGGAGCACGCCTCGCGCGGCCTTGACGAAGACTCGGTCGTCGAGATCGCCGGGGGCACCGACGCGGATCGGGCGCGCACGCTCGCGAACGCCCTCCGCCCGCGGCTGGGCTCGCTCGGGGGCGAGGGCTTCGTCGAGCGATACGTCCACGGGCGCGAGTTCAACGTTGCCGTGCTCGCCGGGCGGGTGCTCCCGCTGGCCGAGATGGTCTTTCGCGGGTACGCCGAGGGACGCCCGCGGGTCGTGGGCTTTCGCGCCAAGTGGGACCCCGCTGCGACCGCGTACCACGACACGGTGCGAGAGTTCCTTGCGGAATCTGAGCCCGAGTTGGCCCGCTCGATCGCGGACGTGGTTTCTCGCTGCTGGTCGCTGTTTGGACTCCGCGGCTGGGCGCGCGTGGATCTGAGAATCGATGACGGCGGGACGCCCTGGGTGATCGACGTGAACGCGAACCCCTGCCTCTCGCCCGACGCGGGCTTCGCCGCGGCCGTCGCGGAGGCGGGCCTCTCCTTCGCGGACGCGATCGCGCAGATCATCGAGGACGCCGAGTGACCGGGCCCGAGTCCATCACGCTCCGCGACGAGCCGCGACCGAGCGACGCCGAGGCCGTGCGCCGGATCGTCGCCTCCACCGGGTTCTTCCACGACTTCGAGGTCGATGTCGCCGTCGAACTGGTCGCCGAGCGGCTCGCCAAGGGTCTGGCGAGCGAGTACTACTTCCTCTTTGCCGACGACGCGTCGGGCAGCACGATCGGCTACGCGTGCTTCGGTCCTATCGCCTGCACCGTGGGCAGTTTCGATCTCTACTGGGTCGCGGTGGACGCGGCGCACCAGGGTCGCGGCCTGGGTGCACGCCTGATGCGCGAGGCCGAGCGCCGCATGGCCGAGGGGTTGCCCGCGCCGGACGGAGGCACGATCGCCAGGGGTCGGCGGGTCTACGTGGAGACCTCCTCCCGAGACCTCTACGCCCCGACGCGGTCGTTCTACGTCCGCTGCGGCTACACCGAAGAGGCTCGCCTGCGCGACTTCTACGCCCCCGGTGACGACAAGGTCGTGTACGTCAGGGCGATGGACTGACGCAGCCGGCCCAGCGGGTAGTGCTCGATCGTCCAGTGGTCGCCGATCAGTTGCTCGCGGGCCGGATCTCTGCCGGGGCGTCGATCCGCCAAAGCCCCCACTGCTTCCCGCGGTTCGAGACGAAATACACGCTCAGCCCGTCCTTGGCGATCATCGGCAGCCGGTCCGCCGATGGGTTGGTCGTCAGCGCGATCAGCGTCCCGCTCCCGTTCGTCGGGATCGCAAAGATGTCCTCGTTTGGACGGCCTTCCGGGTCCGCGTTCCGCATCGACGAGAACACCACAAACCGCCCGTCGGGCGTCCATGTCGGGTGCGAGTACGCCGAGAACAGATGGTCGCGCTCGTACATCTCGAATCGCTGCTGGTCCATCGGGTTCGTGAGTTTCTCGCGATACCGCCGCGTGATCTCGTCCGCGTCGAACGTGAGGCGGAGGATGCCGCTTCCGTCGATGTCGCGGACGTACAGGTCGCCCTTGCTGATGTAGGCGAACCGCTTGCCGTCGGGCGAGATCGCCGGCTGCGTCCCCTGGCCCAGGTTGGTGTCATACCCCGCGAGGCCCTTCCTCGCGATCACGCTCGCGTCGTCCTGCACCGACGCGTCCTCGAGCATCAGGCCGAACACCAGCACCTCGCCCATGGCCTCGCTGGGCTTGAGCGCCGCCTCCGACCTCGCGTACGTCGTGATCGTCGACCGCCCCCCCTGCCGCGTCGCAAACTGGCGGAAGATATCCGTGAACCCCGGCCGCGAGTACATCCCCACGTACACCACGTACTCCCCGTCGGGAGAGAAACTCGGGTCGAACGTCAATCGCTTCGGATCGCTGATCGGCTGCTCGGCGCCCGACCGGAGCACCACCGCGCGCACCTCGCTCGACGCCACCGGGGTCACCGAGGTTTCCAGCGGGTCCGGCGGCGGTTCATCCTTCTTGCGCTGCTTCGCCTCCTTCGGGTCCGGCGTCGGCGGGGGCTTCGCCTTGAACCCCGCGAAGGCGATCCGGCTCCCATCCGGCGAGATCCCGGCACCGCGGATCCCGTCCCACCCCTTGAACGCGTACACCCGGTCCGGGAGCAACGCGTTGTCCTCTGTCTCCAGCGTGTACGACCGCTTCCGGCTCTTCACCGCCACCCAGCCGCCTCGCTTCGGGTCGTATGTCGCCTGGTAGTCCGCCATCTCGATGTACGGCTTCTCGTCGAGCCGGAGCACGAGTTCCTTCGTCGAACCCGACCCGGGCAACTTCTCAACGTCCGCGCGGGTCAGCGTCCGCACCGTCGCCTTGTAGTTCTCCGTCGCCCCGCCCGTCGGGTTTGCCTTCACCTGGTACTTCGCGAGCGAGTCGGCAAATGACAACGTGACCTCTGCCGGTGCCGCGCGCTCCTTCTGCACCGTCGAGCCATCGGACTTCTCGACCGCGACGATCGACGTCTCGGGATCGGTCGCGATTCGCACCCGGAACGCGCTCGAGGGCGTGCACCCGAAGAGCAACAGCCCACACGCGAGAACTGCCAGACACTTTCCAACCACGGTCGCCTCCTTCTTTCGTGCTGAGGGCGGCAGTCTAGCGGAAAGGCGACGCCCACGCTCGGGGATCGTTCCGATAACAGAATCGGTCGACAATCGCTGGCGTCGTCGCGTCGCGCTGTCGCCACTCCCCTATGATGTGGGCGACTTGGCCGGGCGTTCTGCGCGGCTTGGGCGGGATGTCGAAGGGAGATTGGGGTGAATCGGGCGAGTTGGGCAACTGCGGCAGCAGTGATCGGGTTGGCGGCTGCGCGCGCATCCGCCACCACGTACGAGTGGAACTTCACCGCGGGCCAGCCGGGTGCCAACTACGCCATCAACAACACCGGGGGCATCTACCGCTCCGTCTCCTCGACGTATGACACCGTCACGCAACGCCTCCGCTTCTCGGTCACGTTCGGCAATCAGACGACCAAGGGCTTCGCGCTCTCGCTGAGCAACTCGCCCGGGATCAACGGCAGCGGCGGGCAGTACGCCATGCTCTACTTCGACGCCTGCTCGCTCGCGAACCCCCGAATCTCCGTCTACGCCTACAACGGCGCGAACAACCTCTCCAGTTGGCTCGACGGCGACGCGACCACCGCGGGAAATCAGGCACCCGACCGCATCGTGACCGGCACGACCGCCGGCTTTGTCAACGCGATTTCGGCCGCCAACGTCGGCGCCCAGCGCGTGATGACCTTTGACGTCAATCTCGCCTCCGTCAACTCGTTCAACCCCACCTACACCACGGGGCAGCCGTGGCGCGGGATGGGATTCGACTCAAAGGTCAGCATCTGGATGCACCAACTCAGCACGCTGACTACGACCTACGGCGAGGCCGGCCCGGCCGGTGGGTACCTCACCCAGTGGGACGCTGCATCGCTGGGCTACTTCGTCGGCAATGACTTTCATTCTATCGCCACTGGCGTGATCCCGCTCCCCACGGCCGCCTGGCTCGGAATGGGCGGCCTGACGGGACTCGCCCTGCTCCGTCGGCATCTTGCGTCAGGGCTTGTACGCGAGTAAGTCCCAAACTTGATTCCTAGGTCATGGGGGCTATCCTCTTGGCACGTTTGCACGCATTGGCGCGTGCGCGAGGAGTCGCAAGAGAGGAGTCTGACATGTTGATTCGTTCCGTTGCCGCTGCCGCGGTCGTCGTTGTCGCGGGGAGCGCCGCCTCTGCCGCCGTTTATTCGTGGAACTTCACCGCGGGTCAACCCGGCGGGAACTACGCGATCAACAACACCGGCGGCACGTTCCAGTCCGTACAGTCCACATACAACAGCGTCTCGCAACGGCTGACCTTCTCGGTCGTCTTCTCAAACCAGATCACCAAGGGCTTTACGCTCGCGCTCAACAACGGCCCGAATCCCAACGGCCTCGCGGGCGAACTCGCCCTCCTCTACTTCGACGCGACCACCATCGCCAGTCCGAAGATCACCGTGTACGGGTACAACGGCGCCAACCTCCAGACGAGTTGGATCGACGGCAACGGCGCCGTCACCGGCAACCAGACCCCGGACCGCATCATCTCCACCGGCGCCTCGGGCTTCACCAACTCCGCTTCCGTCGTCGATGCCTCCGGCAAGCGCACGATGTCCTTCGACATCAACGTTGCCGCCATCAACGCCTTCACTCCCTCCTACACCGCCGGCAACCCCTGGAAGGGCATGAAGTTCGACTCCAAGGTCGGCATCTGGATGCACCCCGTCAAGTCCCTCACGTCCGCCTACGGCACGTCGGGCGCGTCCAACGGCTACCTGACGACCTGGAACATCGGCACCGGCAACGAGGGCTTCTTCGACGGCACCAACTTCGTCACCGACACGCTGATCCCGCTCCCCCCGGCCGCCTGGGCTGGCCTCGCCGGGCTCGCTGGCGTGATCGTCGTCAACCGCCGCCGCAAGGCCTGAGCCTCACGCGACGTCCACCTGAATCTCGCGCAGCCCCGGTCCATCGGCCGGGGCTGTTTGCTTCATGCCACGCGCCGTCTCGAAGCAGACCTCGCACGACCCCCGCCCCCGCAGCAGCCGGCGTGCCGATCAGAACGGCCTCATCCATTGCAGCCAGCGGTCGAGTTCCGCGGCATCCAGCGCCATCACCTTGGCCATGCTCAGTCCCTCGGGCGGCGGGTTCAGGTCGGCCAGTCGCGCCACGACGCGTGTCCGTTCCCGCTCGCTTGTACGACTCAGCAGGTGCCACAGCGTCAGTCCATCGCGTGCCCGCGCCAACTCAAGTACCGAGTCCAGCGCACGCCCATCGCCCGCGTCCAGCGCCCGAAGCGCCTCGGCGAACTCGCTCCCGGCGTCCGCGAAGTACGGCGTTCCAGGCCCCTCTCCGGGCATGATCCGACACGTCGCACCACGCGGCACCCACGATCGCCTGCCGTGCCACGCCAGTTCCACGTACCCGAGAGTCACTCGCAGCAGCCCGCCCCCGCGCGCGTCCACTTCGAGCGTGTACGCACACCCCAGGTCGATCGCTCGGGCCGAGGGCGTGTCCACGTAGAACACGCCCGCGGGCGCGTGGATGGTCGCCTCGATCCGGCCGCGCGACATCTCGACGACGTGCTTGGCTCCCGCGCCCGTGAGCCGAACGCGCGACCCCGGCCCGATGAGCACGGTTCCCACCGCAGGGTCCGCGATCGCCGCGCGCGCACCGGCGTCCGTCTCGACCCATTCGCCGACGCGCACCGACGACGAACCCGAGAGCGCACGCCCTCCCACCCGCGTCGAGCCCTCGAGCGACGCGATCGCCCACTCGCCCTCCGGCGCACGATGCGCCAGCCGCGCCGACAACCCCGTCAGCGCCACCATCGCGGCCATGGCCAGCCACCAGCGCGACGATCGCCGTGACTCGCGTGCTGGACGGACGATCACGTCGGCCACCCACCGCTCTGACGCCGGCGGACCGACACGGAGCCCGCCCAGCAGGACCTCCAGGCTCGCCACGTCAGCGTCCACCGGCCCAGTCCCGTCCCACAGGTAGTCCGCATTCATGGCCTTGCCTCCACACCAAGCCGCTCGCGGAGCATCGCAAACCCCCGGCAAAGGTTGACGCGCACCGACCCCGCCGTCATGCCCGTGCGCGCCGCAATTTGAGGCCCCGTGAGCCCTTCCACCAGCCGCATCAGCAGCGTCTCGCGATACGCCTCCGGCAACTCCCGGATCGCCTCCAGCGCCTCGCGCGCCTCCGGTCGGACATCCGGCCTCGCGGGGCCGTCGGCGACCAGTTCGCGATCTCGCCTCCCGCGGGCCAGCGTCGCCGCCGCGTGGCGCGCGATCGCCGCGAGCCAGCCTCCCACGGCCTCCTCGTCGCGCAGGGCGTGCAATCGCTCGAACGCACGGACGAAGACCTCTTGCGTGAGATCGTCGGCATCCGCGGGTGTCACGCGCGCCAGCAGCACCGCATGAACCAGCGGCGCGAACCGCGCGTACAGCCCCGCCATCGCGGCACGGTCCCCTTGCCGCGCCGCGATGACGAGGGCCGTTGTGCTCTCGCTCTCGGGCTCACTTGCCCGCGCGGGGTGCATCCGCCAGTTCCTTTCGCAGCGCCTCGATCTTCTTGCCTCCGAACAGCAGGTTCGACTCGATGCTACGGGCGAGCGCCGACCCGGGCTCGGCCCCAGCGACCGCCCTCGCCAGGAACGGCCTGGCCCTGGACGAGTCACGATCCGCCAGCATCACGGCAGCGCCGAACGCCTTGGCCGCATCCGTCGGGTCCATCTCGATCGCTCGCTCGACCCAGGCGATCCCGATCACGCCGTCGACTTTGCCGGGCGCGCCCTCCAGCGTGGCGCCGGCCTGCGCGGTCGTCGCGGCCCAGAGTCCCGCGTCGTACAGCGCCCCCGCCGCGTCCTTCTGCGACGCGATCGCGTCCAGCGCCCGGGCCATGAGGCGCTCGTGCACCCGCCGCGCCTGCTCGCTGTCCCGGCCCGCGGCCATCGCGCCGCGCCGGATCGTCTCCATGCGGCCGAGCGTGGTCTTGGCCGCGTCCAGCGACGCGACCACACGCTGCGGCAGGTCCTTGCCGGGCTTCTTCTCCGAGTCCGCGAGTTGCACGGTCTCGTCGCACTGGTACGGGAAGCAGAGCAGGGGCGGCCCCGCGACCGCCGCGCCAGCCGCCAGTCCGATCATCGCCGCCATCAACGCCATTCGCTTCGCTCGATGCATGGGCTCTCCTTTCAGAGTTGCCATGCATGACGCGCGCCGCGGGCCCGGCGT
This sequence comes from Phycisphaerae bacterium, assembly GCA_016793805.1. Lineage (GTDB taxonomy): Bacteria > Planctomycetota > Phycisphaerae > Phycisphaerales > UBA1924 > JAEUIZ01. The sequence continues at coordinate 102,724 of JAEUIZ010000049.1, read as the reverse complement.
TAGCAGCGATTCACGATTGTCCGAAAGTCAGCGGCGCTGCCCCGAAAGCCGCCGCCGCGACGCTGTTCAACCCGCCTCGGCTCGCGGGTGCGCCTGGCGATACGCGCTCTGCACGCGCTGCGACGTCAGGTGCGTGTAGACCTGCGTCGTGCTCAGGCTCTGGTGGCCCAGGAGTTCCTGCACGCTGCGGAGGTCCGCTCCGTTGTCGAGCAGGTGCGTCGCGAAACTGTGCCGCAGCGTGTGCGGGCTGATCGTCGGATCGAGTCCCACCTGCTTGAGGTACTTGTCCAGTTTCCGGCGCACCGAGCGAGACGAGAGCCGGCTTCCGTGCTTGTTCACAAAGAGCGGACGCCGCGAACGCGTCGGCTCCCAGGCCGCGATGAACCTCGCGTCGGCCCGGGCCATGTCCGTGTACCGCCGGACCGCCGCCAGCGCGTGCGCCCCCAGCGGCACGACCCGCTCCTTGCGGCCCTTGCCCTTGACCTTCAACGCCTCGCTGGGGAAGTCCACGTCGTCGATCTCGAGCCCGACCAGTTCGCTCACGCGGATGCCGGTCGAATACAGCGTCTCGAGCATCGCCCGATCGCGCAGGCCCAGGATGTCGTTCTGGTCCGGCGCCGCCAGCAGTTTCTCGACCTGCTCGATCGTGATCGCCTTCGGGAGCCTCTTGCTCTGTCGCGGCGTGCGGATCAGCGTCATCGGGTTCGAGTCGGCCAACCCCTGCTTGTCGGCCCACTTGTAGAACGACCGCAGCGTGGCGATCTTGCGCGCCATCGTCGCCGCGGAGTAGTGCTGCTCGCCCAGGTGCGCCAGGAACGCGCGGACGGAGTCCGCCGTCGCCTGGCAGACGTGCCGCGTGATCGTCGCCGGGCCGATCGAGCCCGCGATCGGCATTCCATCGCTGGACTTCTTGGCCTCTCGCCTCTGCCGCAGCGCCTCGGACTCCTTGGCCTCGTCGATCTCGATCCCGTGCTCGGTGGAGAGGAACTCGACGTACTGCCGCAGATCCGCGCCGTAGCACCTCGCGGTGTACGGGCTGAAGTGCCGCTCGTCAATCAGGTATGTCGTAAAGGCGTTCGTGACCGGAAGCGTGGACATCACGATCTCCTGGCGTTCGCGGGCCGGTGCCCATAACACTCTTCGGCTCGCCGGCCCTCCGGGTTCAGGGCCGCCCGCTCATCCCGGAAACGTTCTTGACTCACTCCGCCGCCGGCGCCGCCTGCGCCAAGCGCAACCACTCATGGTCCAGCAGACGCTTGACCGTCTGCCAACTCCCGAAATCACAGAACAGATCCATGCTCGCGAGATACCGCCTCCATCCGATCCCCGCGTCCGGGTCGTGACGACCCGTGCTATAGGACTTTACGTCCATCAGCACCTGATGGTTTCGCCCGTCGAAGTACTCCGACACGACCGCCCCCGGGGCGTCGGGTGTCGTCGAGCGGGGGAAGTACCTGTAGTCCGTCGGTTGGTAGGTGAGTTTCCGGGGGTCCAGCGCGCCCTGACCGCGTCGCTCCGCCGGCCCTGGCCTGGTGTAGAGGGCCAGCGCCAGGCCGAGTTTCGGGGGGTCGTACGGGTCGTACGCGGTGATCGAGCCCACGACGATGACGTCGGCCCCGAGTTCTCCAGCCAGCCGCTTCGCGTCCGCCGGCGACTTGAGTTCGCTCATCCCCAGCGCTCGCATGGCAGCGATCGTGCGATTCAGCGGAAGAGCCGAGACGCCGCGCACCTGCGCCGCCGCGGCAACCACCTTGTCCGTGATCGCCAGCGCGTCGGCCGAGGTCGTGCCCGACTCGTTCCGCAGCGGCGCCACCGCCCAGAGCACCGGCCCGCGCGACGTGTCATAGGGCGCGACGAGCGCGGCGGGCGGTGTCAGCGGCGTGGGCCTCCGGGTCTCGCACCCGCCCCCCCACCCCAGCACACTCCCAAACAGCAGAGCCGCCCGGGCGATGCGCCATGTTGCTCGCATGGTCTGTTCGGTTGTCATGGCGTCCTGCCGCTCCTTGGGGCGTGCCTCCGCGCGCCCGAACTGTCCTAGTGATCCTTCGGGTCGCTCGCGACCGCCGAGTCGGCGCTGTGTCCCGCATGCCTGGGGGTCGCGGCGCTCATGTTCAGGCTCGCCAGTTTCAGCACCGGCCCAATATCCATTGACCAGATGTTGTCCACGCCCCCGCGGTCCGAGACGAAGTACAGCCGAGACTCGCCGCCCCACGTCGGCATCAGGTTCAGCGAGTTGCCCGCCGAGAGGTTCACGCGCGTGAACCCGTTGATGTCCACCAGCCACAACTCGCCCGTGCTCGGACGCCCGTCCGCGGCCTTGGCCCAGTTCGCCGCGTTCGGCACCGCCGCGTAGGCGATCCATTGCCCGTCAGGGCTCCATGTCGGATTGATGCACGCCGCCTCGGGGTTCGACGCGATCTCCATCGGCGTTCCCGCTTGACCGTTGGCGTAGTCAACAGCCCACACGCCGAAGGAGCGGTCGCCGCGGTTCCGGCTCTTCTGGTACACGATCCGATCCGCGCCGTCCGTGCCCGTGCCCGAGACCGGGCACCACTCCGGAAACAGCCCGTAGCCCAGGAACCGCGCCACGCCCGCGTTCCCAACGCTCGTCGTCCACATCTCCCACTGACCGCTCACCTGGCCCATCCTCGAGAACACCAGTTGCGTCCCGTCCGGCGACCACGACGGATGGATCTCGTCCGCACCGTCCGTCGTAACTTGGATCGCGCGACCACCCGCGATCGGGATCACGAAAATGTCCCAGTTGCCCGAGCGGTTGCTCGCGAATGCCACGCGCGTTCCGTCCGGGCTCAACTTCGGCATCACGTCGCTTGCCGGATCGGTCGTGAGTTGGGACACGACCCGACCCTCCGTGCTCTTGAGGTAGATGTCCGAACTGAGCGAGTGCTGCGTACTCGCAAAGACCATGATCGACCCGTCCCGCGAGACATCGGGGTCGAAGTCGGCACCCACGGGCGAGAAACTGTTCTGCGCCAGGCTCGCCGTCCCCCCACGGTCCATGTCCACCGGCCTGCTCCCCGCCGCCATGGCCTGCGACTGCACCGCGCCGCCGTTGGACGCCTGCCGCTCGTTGCCCCGGCTCGTCGAGACGTTGCCCGTCGCAACGCCGCTCGCGATGCTCCCGGTCTTCCCCGTGCTCCCGGGCACTTCCGCCGGTCGATTCGCCACAAGTCCTGCGCTCGAGATCGCATAAGGATTGAACCCGCTCGGCTCGGCCACGGGTGCGGGTTTGGGCGCCGAACGCCCCCACCTCGCGCCGGCCTTGCAGCCCGCCAGCCCTGCCGCCGCACACAACACCACCACTGTCGCTCCACGCTTCGCGTTGGTCATGGCGAGATCCTCGAGTTGCCACCCGCAGGTGTCCCGGCCGCTCCCGCCGGTCTTTGACGTGACCTCGCGACCCGCTTCCCAGGCCGCCTCACGCCGCTCGGGCGCCATGCCCAAGCGGTTTATCGGACTCCTGCCCGCCCAACCTTGAGCCGGCTTCCCTCCCCTGCATCGACCACCGCCGACCTCACCATGAGTCCGGGAATCCCCCTCGATCCCACTTCCTTGTCCTTTCTCTACGCTTCCATCGATTTGTCCGGCTCCTCGCGCACGCCGCTTCGCTGTCGCGCCCGACCCTCTCCCTACCATTGGCCCCATGCCCATCCTCACCGGGGTCAATCTCCGGCTCCTCTTCGGCAACGACATCATCCTCGACGGGTGCTCCATCTCCATCGAGCCCGGCGAGCGCATCGGGCTCGTTGGACGCAACGGCACCGGGAAGTCCTCCCTCCTCAAACTCCTCGCGGGCCTCCTCACCCCCGACGCCGGCACCGTCTCGCTCCAGCGCGGGTGCCGAGCGGGGTACCTGCATCAAGACCCCGTGATTGACGCTCGCGAGACCCTCCGCTCCGCCGCCGAGGCGGCCTTTGCTGAGTTGCACCGCCTCCATCAGGAGCAGCACGTCCTCTTCGACAGGATGGCCGAGGCGACCAAGGCGGGCAACCACGCCGAGGTCGATCGGCTGCTTCGGCTCCAGGCCGAAGCCGAGCGGAAGATCGACGCGGCCGGGGGGTACGCGATCGACCACAAGATCGACGCCGTCCTCCACGGCCTCGGGTTCACCGACGCGCAGTTCGCGATCCCCGCCTCGGCGCTCTCCGGGGGGCAACGCGGACGGCTGGCGCTGGCTCGGCTGCTGCTGGAACAGCCGGACGCCCTGCTGCTCGACGAGCCGACGAACCACCTCGACATCGACGGCCGCCTCTGGCTCGAAGACTTCCTGACCAACGACTTCCCCGGCGCGGTCCTGATGGTCAGCCACGACCGTTACCTCCTGGATCGCGTGGTGTCGCGGATCGTCGAGGTCGAACAGGGGCGACTCATCGACTATCCGGGCAACTACGAGGCGTTCCGCGAGTTGCGGGCCGAGCGGCGCCTCGCGCAGCACCGCGCCTACGAGAACCAGCAGACGAAGTTCAAGCAGGAGGAGGCGTTCATTCGCCGCTACAAGGCCGGGCAGCGCGCCAAGCAGGCCCGAGGGCGCGCCACGAAACTCGCCCGCGAACGCGAGGCTTCGACGATCGAGCGCCCGATGGAACTGGCGACGATGCGCCTCTCGATCCCGAAGGCCGAACGCACCGGCGACATCGTCGTCGCCGCGCGAGGGCTCTCGAAGTCCTATGCGAACGACGACGGCACAACCAAGCGGCTCTTTCACGGCCTCGACATTGTGATCGGCCGCGGCGAGCGCTGGGGCGTCATCGGGCCCAACGGTGCGGGCAAGACCACGCTGGTCCGGTGCCTCCTGGGCGAACTCGCGCCCGACGCCGGCACGTCCAAACTCGGGTCCAACGTCAAGGTCGGGTACTACCGCCAGACGCACGAGGGCATCGACCCGGACCTCTCGATCGCTCGCTACCTCCAGGGCATCGTGCTCAAGGAGTGCCCGGGGCAGGCACTCTCCGAGCAGGCCGCACGCGACCTCGCCGGCGCGTTTCTCTTCTCCGGGACCGAGCAGGAGCGCCCGATGGGTCGGCTCTCCGGGGGCGAGCGAAGCCGCGCCGTGCTCGCGGGGCTGCTGGCCAGCGCGAAGAACCTGTTGGTCCTCGACGAGCCGACCAACCACCTCGACATCCCCAGCGCCGAACGGCTCGAGGACGCGCTGGCCCTCCCCGACGACGGGGGCGCGTACGACGGCACGCTCATCCTCATCTCGCACGATCGCGCGCTCATCGACGCGACCTGCGATCACCTCCTCGTGCTCGACGGGGCGGGCGGCGCCGAGGTCTTCGTCGGAAACTACACCGACTGGCACGAGAAGGATCTCGCCCGCCGCGCCGAGGCGCGTGCCCGCGAGGCCGAGGAGAAGCGACGCCGCGAGGACGCCGAGCGAACCAAGCGGCAGGCCGATGAGTCCCGTCGCCGCGCCGAGGCGGCCAAGTCGGGTCCGACCGTGAGCGCGCTGGCACGGCTCAAGACCGAGCAACTCGAGACGAAGATCGAGAAGATCGAGACCCGCATCCGCGAGATCGACGCGGCATTCAACGACCCCGACGTGTGGCGCGATGCCGACCGTTCCGCGTCGCTCTCGGCCGAGCGTGACCGCCTCGTCGCCGAACTCGAGCCGCTCGAGATGGAGTGGTCCCGGCGGGCTTCTTGACGCCCCCCCCACCGCTCCGCGCCTCATCTCTGAAAGGCCAACGCGAGAAAGCAGAGCGGCCGGACGGGCTTTCCCATCCGGCCTGCTCGCTCCTCATCCCTCCGGACTCGGATCATGGACAGCCGATCGCGAACTTGTTCAGGAAGCAGGTGAAGTCGTTGACGTTGAGGGCTGGCGCCGTCGTGCTCTGGTCGCAGTTGGCGTAACTGACGACCTGCTGGGCGTGGGGGAGCGACGACGCCGCGCCGAACGCGTTGAGGAAGCAGGTGAAGTCGTTGACGTTCAGCCGCGGCGAGGTTGCCGACCCGTCGCAGTTCGCGTAGCACATGACCACGCGTGCCGCGCCCGCCGGGTACGCCACGTGCGGGGGGCCGCCGACGTACGACGGGGTGTTCTGGAACGTCACCGTCCCGAACTCGCCCAAGACGGTCGGCCCGCTGACGATGTCGAACAGGTCGCCCGCGTTGGCCGTGTACGTGGGCTGGAACGCGACGGTCACCGAGCCGGCCAGGGTCTTGTTCGAGTTGCCCGTGAGGCGGTCGTACCCTCCGCTCGCGGGCGTCCCGGTGATCTGCACGGCATACTGCGTGGTCCCGGCCATGGTGATCGTGCCCGACTGGCACTGGATCTCTCCCACGCCCGTGGGCGTCTGGCCCGGGTCGATCGGCCCGCGGAGCGTCCAGTTGTGGTAGACACGCCCGATGCCCGCGAGCGTCTGATTCGGCCCGAGGACGCCCGCGATCGTCGCCGGCGTCGCCGATTCCATGTACGCCGTGTCGTTCGGCGTGTTGTTGACGCTGTTCAGGCGCACCGTGCCCGCGCCCCCGATCGTGGCGTCGTTGGCTGTCACCCGCAGCCGGGTGAGGTTGCCGGGGTTGCCGACGCGGCTGATCGCGATGGTGCCGTCATTCGTCATGCCGTCGGTGGTGGCCATCGAGTTGTCGTTGACCTGCAAGCCCGAGCCAGTCGTGATCGTCACGCCGCTGAAGGCCGCCGTGCTGTTCACCCCGAAGAACTGGTTCGCGACGTTTGAGATTGTCCCGCCGACGATCGTGCAGTTCTCAAACCCGCCGCCCGGCGTGGTGGTGTTGCTGCTGCTCATCACGCCCGCGGGCCCATTCGTCAGCGTGATCCCGCGCACGTACCACCACCCCGCGTTGGAGGACGTGATCGTCGCGTTGTTGGTCTTGGGCTGATCCATGAGAACGACGCCCTTGCTCGCGGGCCCGGCCGCGTTGGGCGTGTTGTCGGCGTGGACGGTGCCGTTGTTCACGAGGTTCGTGTAGATCCGCCCGTATCCCGCGATGGTGTGCGTGGCGGAGTTGACGAGTTGGTGTGCCGCGTCGGTGTAGTAGAGGTACGCGGTGGTGTTGTCCCCGTTGCCGACCTGCACGCCCTGGAGCCGCAGCGTGCCCGTCCCGGAGAGCGTGGTCGTCGCGGCGGCCGCCTCGAGCCTTGACAGGTTCCCGGGCGCGGTGGGCATGCTGACGCGGATCGTCCCGTTGTTCGTCAGTCCCGTCGTCCTGAGCACCGAGTTGTCGTTGACCTGCACGCCGGAGCCCGGCGTGATCGTGACGCCATTGAGATTGACCGTGCCCACCGTCCCGAAGAACTGGTCGGCGATGTTCGAGATCGTTCCGCCGACCACGGTGGAGTTCTCGAATCCTCCTCCGGGCGTGGTGGTGTTCGACGACGTGAGCAGGCCGTTGTTCGTCATCGTGATCCCGCGCAGATACCACCAGCCGGCATTGGACGAGGTGATCGTCGCGTTGTTCGTCTTGGGCTGGTCCATGAGGACGATGCCCTTGCTCGCCGGGCCCCCCGCGTTGGGCGTGTTGTCCGCGTGGATGGTCCCGTTGTTCACGACGTTCGTGTAGACCCGCCCATACCCGCGGAGCTGCTGCCCCGCGCCGAACGTCAGCACGTTGCCCGCGGCCGAGTACCCGAGATAGGCCGTGTCATTGTCCCCATTGCCCCCTTGGACCCCCTGGAGCCGGATGGTGCCCGTGCCGTTGATCGCCACGTTGGCACTGGGCGAGAGCCGCGTGAGATTGCCCGGCGCGCCGGGCAAACTGATCGTCCATGCCCCGTTGTTCGTCAGGTCCGTGGCGATGCTCACCAGCGTGTTGTCCATGATCTGGTGCGTCCCGTTGACCGTGAGGTTCGAGAGCGTGTTGGAGCCGAAATACTGGAACACGCCCGAGCCCGCCGTCGTAAAGCCCCCGCCGGTCATCGTGGCATTGACCATCTGCACCGGGCTCGCCGCGTCCGTCGAGATCACCTGCGCCACCGGGTTGCCCGTGACCGTCACGCTTCGGAACTGGAGGAAGCCCCCGTTGCTCGCGGTCATCGTCCCGTTGTTCGTCTTGGGCTGGTCGATCATCAGGATGCCCTTGCCCGCGACGTCGGCGTTGACGGCACCGTTGTTCACGAGATTCGTGTAGACGCGCCCGTAGCCGCGGATCGAGTGCGAGGCGCCGTTGGTCAGCACGTTCCCAGCCGCGGCATAGTGCAGGTACGCCGTGTCGTTGTCCCCGTTGCCTCCGCCGATGCCCTGGAGCCGGATCGTGCCTGTCCCGCCGATCGTCACGCTCGGCGCGGCCGCGATGATCCGGGTCAGGTTGCCCGGGGCCGTGGGATCGCTGACCGTCCACGTCCCGTTGTTGATCACCCCGCCAGCCGCCACGTTGACAAACGAGTTGTCCATCACCGCGTTGAGGTCCTGCATCGTGACGCCGTCGACGGTGTTGGCGGCAAAGAACTGGACCCCTGCGCCCACGCCGCTGAGCGTCCCGCCCGCAACCCCGGCGTTGACGAACTGCACCGGGCTGCCTGCGCTCGACACGCTCACGCCCGATGCGCCCTGCGTCAGGCTCGTGGCCCGCACTTGCACGAAGCCTCCGCCCGACGCGGTGATCGTTCCGTTATTCAACTTGGGCTGGTCGATCAGCAGCAGGCCCTTCGCGTTCTGGTCGGCGTGGAGCGTCCCGTTGTTGACGAGGTTCGTGTAGATCCGCCCCGCGCCCGCGATGAGGTGCCCGGCCGCGTTCGTGAGCACGTTCCCCGCGGCCGTGTAGTGCAGGTACGCGGTGTCGTTGTCCCCGTTGCCCAACGCTGCCAGCCGCAGCGTGCCCGTCCCGGCGACCTGGATGTTCGCCGCCGCGATCAGCCGCGTGAGGTTCCCCGGAGCGCCCGGGCCGCTGATCTGGATCAGCCCCGCGTTGGCAATGTTCCCATCCACGTTGAGCGAGCAGTTGTCAAAGAGGCTGAGAGCCGCGTTGGCGTTGCTCACGTTCAGCATCCCGCATGCCCCGCCCCCGTTCTGCATCGTGACGGTGTACGCGCCCGCCATCCCCAGCGTCGTCGAAGTGCCTGCCGCGGGCACACCGGCCGTCCACCGCAACGTATCGAACCAACTCCCATTGACCGCGGACGACCACGCCGTTTGCCCGTGAGCGGCGCTGCTGATCGCTAGTCCCGCCACTGCCGCCACCATCGACGCTTGCACTCGATTCTTCACAGGCCTCTCCCTTTCCGCGGCCACTGGGCCGGCGTGAAACTGGGTTGGATGCGCACTCTGGGACGACCCGTTCGTCCGCCAGTGCGACCTCTCCAAGGCCCTAGTCGCGTGCGCACGCTATCTGAAACGAATCCAACGATTGATCGGCCAAGATTTCGCGCAAAGCCTTGGCCAACAACGCCCCTCGGTGGTAGATTCCCCCAGCGTGATCAGCCAGACCGCCACCCACGCCACCCTTCTGGCCCGGCTCTCGGGCCCGAGCGATCCCGTGGCCTGGCGCGAGTTCTGCGATCGTTACGAGGACCTCATCCGCGGGTTCGGCCGACGGCAGGGCCTTTCCCCCAGCGACTGCGACGACACCGTCCAAGATGTACTCCTCTCTCTCACCAAGGCCATGCCCTCCTTCCAGTATGACCCGGCCCGCGGGAAGTTCCGCTCCTACCTCAAGACCGTCACTCTGCACGCGATCCAGCGCCGATGGCGTCAGAAGTCCATCGCCGGCGCGCTACCCGAGGGCAGCGACCTCGGCCCGGAAGGCTCCGACGCGGTCGACCAGATGTGGGAGGCCGAATGGCGTCAATACCACCTCCGGCTCGCGATGCGCACCGTTCGCGCCGAGTTCAACGCGAGCGATGTCGCCGCCTTCGAGCAATACGTCGGCGCCGGCCGCGACGCACGCCAGACCGCCCACGAACTCGGGATCAGCGTCGATTCGGTCTACCAGGCCAAGTCGCGCATCCTGAAGCGCCTCGGCACCCTCATCGCCGCCCAGACCGAGGAGGAGGGCTGAGGTCGTGAGCGAGTCCGCGCTGTCCTCCAACTGGTACGACGACGAGGCGGTCCTCGAAGCCGAGATCCGCCGAACCATCACGACCCAAGGCGCCCCCTCGATCCCGGGGTACGACGACATCCGCGAGCACGCCCGCGGGGGCCAGGGCGTCGTCTACGTCGCCACGCAGCGCTCCACCCGCCGCCGGGTGGCGATCAAGGTGCTGCTCCACGGGGACCTCGCCTCCGGGGCCGCGCGTCGGCGTTTCGAGCGCGAGATCGAACTCGTCGCCCGTCTCCGCCACCCCCACATCGTCTCGGTGTACGACTCGGGCGTGACCGCCGACGGGCGCGCGTTCCTCGTCATGGAGTTCGTCGAGGGCTCTGTGCTGGGCGAACAGGGCTTCGCGGGCGTCGGCTCGCGCGACGAGGCCCGCGCCGCCCTCGCGGCGTTCGCCAAGGTCTGCGACGCCGTCGGCTTCGCGCACCAGCGCGGGGTGATCCACCGCGACCTCAAGCCGCGCAACATCCGCATCGACGCGACGGGCGAGCCGCGAGTGCTGGACTTCGGGCTCGCCAAGCCCGTTGGGGAGCGCGATGGACGCGCCACGCTCAGCGTCTCGGGCCAGTTCATGGGCTCGCTCCCGTGGGCCAGCCCGGAGCAGGCCGCGGGCGACCCCGAGGCCGTCGATGTCCGCAGCGATGTCTACTCGCTGGGCGTGATTCTGTACCAATGGCTCACGGGCTCGATGCCCTATGACCTGGGCACGAGCCTCGCCGACGCCGTCGCCGCCATTGCCGAGGCGGAGCCCCCGACCCCCTCGCGTCTCAAGGATGGCGTGGACGAGGACCTCGCGACGATCACGCTCAAGTGCCTTGCGAAGGACCCCGCCCGCCGATACCAGTCCGCCGCCGAACTTGCCGCGGACTGCCGCCGATACCTCGCGGGCGAGCCGATCGCCGCCCGCCGTGACAGCGCCTGGTACGCGCTGTCGAAGGCCGTCCGACGGCACCGCATCGCCACGATCGCGTCGGCGGTTGTCGTCGTCGCCGCGCTCGCCGCGCTCGCCGTTTCCACCTCGGCCCTCCGCGAGGCCCGCGCACAGCGCGACCTCGCGACGAAGAAGACCGAGGTCGCGCGCGCCGTCTCCAAGTTTGTCGAGGACATGCTCGGCGCCGCCGACCCGGGCAAGGAGGGCAAGGACATCCGCATCGTCGACGTGCTCGGCCCCGCCTCGGGCCTCGCCGACCAGACCCTCCGCGACCAGCCCGAGGCCCGCGTCATGGTCCGCAGCGTCCTCAGTTCCGCGTACCGCAACCTCCAACTCTTCCAGGAAGCCGAGGCGCAGGCACGCCTCGGGCTTGAAGTCGCCGAGCGTGACCTGCATGGCCGAGGCGTCGAGACCGCGCGCCTGCGCACCACACACGCCGCCGTGCTCGTCGATCTGGGCGAACGGGAACGCGGCCTGGAACAGGCACGAGCCGCCCTCGACCTCGCCCGCGCCGAGGAAGGCCCGGATTCGCCCGCCGCGCTCGAGGCCGCGATGACCGTCGCCTACGCGCTCGATCAACTGCAGCGCCTCGACGAGGCCGTCGCCCTGAAGCGAGAGAATCTCGATCGAGCGACGCGCGTGCTCGGGCCCGAGGCGCAGGACACGCTCGGCGCCGCCGGCAACCTCGCCCACACCCTCTACCTCATGGGCCGCCTCGACGAGGCGATCCCGCTGCTCGAGCAGACCATCGAGCGCTCGCGACGCGCCCTGGGCCCGGACAACATCGCCACGCTCGCGCCGATCAGCACGCTCGCCTCGTGCTACAGCGCCAAGGGCCAGCGCGACAAGGCCGAGCCCCTGCTCAAGGACGCGTGGCAACGCCTCAGCCGGACCTACGGCCCGGAGAGCGCCAGCACGCTCATCTACGCCAACAACTACGCGATCCTCCTCCACAACACGGGCCGCTCCGCCGAGGCCAGGCCTATCGCCGAGCAGTGTCTCGCCGGCCTCACGAACATCTATGGACCTGAGCACGCCCGGGTCATGAGCGTCATGAGCACGCTCGGCTCGATCGAGGGTCGACTTGGAAACAACGAGAAGCAACTCGACTGGCAGTCCAAGGCGCTCGCGCTCGCCGACAAGAACCTCGGCCGCACCCACCGCACGACCGTCTACATCCGCAACAACTACGCCTCGACGCTCGGGAGCCTTCGTCGCTTCGACGAGGCGGTCGCCGAGTATCGCGCCTGCGTGACGGATGCCGACGCCGCGTTCCCGCCGACGGACTCGATGCCCTGGGCCGTGCGGTTCAACCTCTCGAAGAACCTCCGCGGGCTCGGCCGCGACGACGAGGCCCTGGACGCCCTGCGCATCGCCGCACCCAAACTCCTCGAGACCCTCGGCCCCAAGAGCGAGTGGACGACCGACGCCTCGGACGCGCTCCTGGAACTGCTCGACAAGCAGGGACTTGCCGCCGAGGCCGCCGCCTGGCGCGCACGACTCGCCGCCGCCGCGCAGTAGCCCTGCCAGACCGCATCCCGCCGCCCGCCACGCGCGGGCGAACAATGCCCCATGCCCCGTGTTCCCGATGCCGCGATCCTGCGCATGCTCGACGCCAACACCAACCGCGCCCGCGAGGGCCTGCGCGTCCTCGAGGACATCGCCCGCTTCGCGCTCGACCACGACGCGCTCGCGCGCGAGGCCAAGACACTTCGCCACGCCCTGACCGACGCCATTGCCTCGATCCCCGGCGCGCAGCGCCTCGGGCTGCTCGGCTCGCGTGATACGCCGGGCGACGTGGGGACTGTGGCGCACACTCCCGCCGAGCGTGCCGGGCTGCCCTCGCTCGCCGCCTCCGCCGGCGCGCGCACCACCGAGGCCCTCCGGGTCATCGAAGAATCCTCCAAGTCCCTTGGCGGCAGCGCCGAACCGATCGAGCGCCTCCGCTACCGCGCCTACACCCTCGACCGCGACCTCGGCCTGGCGCTCGGCCGCCGCGACGCGCCGCAGTGGCGGCTGTGCGTCCTGCTGACAGCCTCTCTCTGCACCCACGTCCCGTGGGACGGAGTCGCCGCACGCGCCATCGAGGGCGGCGCCGACTGCCTCCAACTCCGCGAGAAGTCGCTCGAGGCCGGCGAGTTGCTCACCCGCGCTCGCGTGCTCGTGGCCCTGGCCCGACGCGGGCCGCGGGCCGTGCACGTCGTCATCAACGACCGCCCAGACGTCGCGCTCCTCGCCGAAGCCGATGGCGTCCACCTCGGGCAATCCGACCTGCCCATCGCCGACACCCGGCGACTCGCAGGGCATCGCCTTTGGATCGGCGTCTCCACCTCGAGCATCGAACAGGCTCGCGACGCGGTGCGCTCGGGTGCCGACTATTGCGGCATCGGGCCCATGTTCCCCACGACCACCAAGCACAAGGACCGGATCGTGGGGCCGGACTACCTCGCCGAGTACCTTCGCGATCCCATCCTCGCGGCGTGCCCGCATCTGGCGATCGGCGGCATCAACGTCGGCAACGTGGCGAGCCTCCGCGGCGTTCGCGGCGTGGCCGTCTCGTCCACCGTCTGCAACAGCCCCGACCCCGCCGCCGCCTGCCGCGAGATTCTCGTCCACATGCCGGGCTAGGTCAGCGATCCATCAACCGCGCCCGCCCGCCGACTGGCCCCCCGTGCCGCTGCGGGCCACCGACAGGTGCACCGACATCCGCTCCACGCGAACACCCAGGCGCTGCTCCAACACCGCGAGCACCTCCGCGGGGATCGACGCCAGCAGCCGCGTGCTGATGTCCTCCGGGGTGTCCTCCACGCGCCCGTCCGGGTACTCCACGTGCACATGGTCGAAGGTGTCCGCGTCGAAACGGCACGGCCCGGAGGCGTTCGTCGCCGGGTGCCGGCGCGCCAGCCCCGCGGTTGTGAAGGCCTCGAGCGCGTTGTAGACCGTCGCCAGGCTCAGCGAGGGCTCCCGCTGCCGCGCCGCCGCGAAGAGTTCCTCGGCCGTCGGGTGCGTGCGCATCTCGCGGAGCGTCGCGTAGACGACCTCGCGCTGCCGCGTGCAGCGAAGCCCGCACGACTCGATCGCCGATCGCGGATCGCCCGGTTCGCCGTTCATACCGGCATCCTCGCCGCTGCCTCGACCGCCGACTTGAACATCACAAGCCCCGGCGCGTCGCTCCGTCGTGCGTCCTCGCTCAGCCGCGTCCAGTACGGATGCCGGTTCCAGTCCAGAAACCGCTCGGGGTGCGGCATCAATCCGAAGATCAACCCGCTCGCGTCGCACAGCCCCGCGATCGCACCCTCCGACCCGTTGTAGTTGTCCGCGTACCGCAGCGCGACATGCCCGCGCTCCAGGGCCGCCAGGGCGCGGGCCGAACCGACCACCAGCCGGCCCTCGCCGTGCGCCACCGGCAACTGCAGCGCCTCGGGCCGATCGCGGAACACCTCCGCCAACTCCCGCGTCCACACGCAGTTCGACGCCTCGGGGACCATGCCCACCCACCGATCGACGAAGCGCCCGCCGATGTTGTCCGTCAGGGCCACGGTCTGCGCGGGCGGCTGGTCCGTCGGCCACGGTTCACCCGCCGCCGGCCCGGGAAGCAGCCCGACCTGCACCATCACCTGGAACCCGTTGCACGCCCCGATCATCGGGCACGAGCGCTCGATCGCGCGCCGCAGCGCGGGCCACAGCCGCTCGCGGACGCGCATCGCGAAGATCCGCCCCGACGCCACGTCGTCCCCGTACGAGAACCCGCCGGGAAAGCCGAGCAGATCGAAGTCGTCGATCCGGCTCGGATCGCGGCAGAGCGCATCGAGGTGCATCACCGTCGGCTCGGCGCCGGCGAGCGCGAACGCCCGGACCATCTCCCCGTCGCAGTTCGTCCCCGCCGCCCGGATCACCAGCGCTCGTGGCATGCACAAGCGTAGGAACGCCCTCCGGCCGGCGCGGCGGTGCTCCCTCTCTACACCCGGAGCACCCGCCGCTGCTCCCCCACTTCCGCCTCCAACAGAACCAGCGGCGCCGCGGACCTCGACGCCGCCTCGCGGAGAACATCCACCCCGATCACGCCGCGATGCGCCACGCACGCCCGCGGCGGGTCCTCGTCCCCCGGCTCGACGTTGGTCAGCAGCATCGCCCAGACTCCGACGTGCGAGCCGAGGGCGTCCACGATCCGCCGAACGTGGTCCTCCGCATCCCCGAGCATCCCGCGGGAGAGCATCCCGACAGGGTCCAGAAGCAGCCGCCACGGGCCCCCGCCTCGCTCGCGCAGGAACCGCACGCACGTCGGGACATCCGAGAGCGCGTGCCCCACGCGCGGGCGAAGTGCGATCAACCCGCCGGGCGAGATCGCTCGCTCCGCCGCCTCACACATGGCTCGGAACTCGTCTCCCCCCGCGTTCCACGTTCGCAGGCTCGCACGCATCGCCCGGGTCGTCGGGTCGTCGTGGCCCGACTCGCCATCGCTCGGCTCGGGGTCGTGCCAGCCGCTGAACGCCGCGAGTCGCAGAGCAGCGTCGATCGGCCAACCGCCCCCCGCCAACGGGTTCGTCCACACCGCGCGCGCACACTCCTCGCCCGCCTCGGCATCGTGGATGGCCCCGTCGCTGAGCGTCCAGACTCGCATGACGGAGCGTAGTGCGCGCTCTTTCGCGGCTCTCACTTCCGCCCGGGCGCTGCCGCGCTCGCGCGCCCCCTCACCCCCCTCCACCTGCCAAGCCCGCACCACGTCCGTGCGCGGTTACACCGTGCAGGCTTTGTGCGCCCTGGGCCGATACCACCCTCCGCCGCTCGGGGCGGCACAGGAGAAATCCATGCACGGGTCCGGCGCCGAAGGGCGCACGCCCGAGCAGCCGGAGTGCGGCTCGAATCGTCCGCGATTGACCCGGGAGCAGGTCGTCGATCGCATCATCACCATCAACCGCGGCGCCACGGCAGACTTCCTGAGCCGGTTTGGCGAATCTTCCTTGGAGCGATACCTCGATCGGCTCGTGGCGACCGCAGGTCCGCGTGGGGATCGGTTTGATCGCCCGGGTGACACGCCGGCGATCATGTGTCGCGAGTCGGCGCTGTAGCGCAGCCGCGCGCGGAAACAGAGCAAGGCTCGTCAAGGCGGGGGGAGACCCTGGTGGGGTCCCCCCGCCTTTGTGCGCGCGCCGCATTCCGCACGGCCTAACGCCGATCGGTGCGGTTGTTCATCCGACATGCCGGGGAACTAGAGCGGATCGGGATACCGGTAGGTCTTGCCCTCGAAGTTGCGCAGGATGACCTCGTCACCCTCGCGTCCGACGAGATAGTCCGGGAGGAGGGGTATCTTGCCCCCGCCGCCGGGCGCGTCGATGACAAACTGCGGGACCGCGTAGCCTGTGGTGTGCCCGCGCAGGCCCTCGATGATCCTCAGGCCGGTCTCGACGGGCGTGCGGAAGTGGGACGAGCCCGAGATTGGGTCGCACTGGTAGATGTAGTAGGGGCGGACGCGGGCCATGAGAAGCCGGTGCATGAGCCGCTTCATGGTGTCGACGTCGTCGTTCACGCCGCGTGTGAGGACGGTTTGGGAGCCGAGTGGGATCCCCGCATCGGCGAGGCGCCCACAGGCCTGGTGGACCTCTGGCGACACTTCCTCGGGGTGCATGAAGTGGATGCTGAGCCAGAGGGGGTGGTGCTTGCGGAGCATCGTGCACAGTTCGGGAGTGATGCGCTGCGGGAGGACCGCGGGCACCTTGGACCCGATGCGGACGAACTCGATGTGCGGGATAGCGCGAAGCCGGGTGAGCAGCCAGTCGAGGCGGTCGTCCGCCATCGTGAGCGGGTCACCCCCCGAGAGCAGCACGTCGCGGACCTCGGTGTGCGCGCGGAGGTAGTCCAGCGCCCGCTCGTATTGCTGGAAGTTGAAGTGGTACTCGCCGGTCTTGCCGACGAGCCGGGCCCGCGTGCAATAGCGGCAATACGTCGCGCAGAAGTTGGTCACCAGGAACAGCACCCGATCGGGATAGCGGTGCACGAGCCCCGGGACCGCCATGTCGTGGTCCTCGCTGAGCGGGTCGTCGGCCTCGCCGGGCGTGCGCACGAACTCGTTCGTGACCGGGATCATGGTTCGGCGGATCGGCTCGCTGCCGTCCTCGAGGCTCATGAGCGAGGCGTAGTAGGGCGTGATGCCCACGGGGAGCGCGTCGCCGAGTTCGCGCACCGCGGCCTCCTCCGAGGGCGTGAGCGCGAAGACCTTGCTCAGCGTCTTGATGTCGCGCAGGCGGTTGCGGAGTTGCCACTTCCAGTCGTTCCACTGCGCGACGGTTGCCTCCGGGAAGAACCGGCGGCAGAAGGCCATCGAGCGCTGGCTGACGTTGAACGAGGCGTCGGCGCCCTCGACGTTGCCGACCTGGCGGTCGATGGCGCACGCCGCGGCGAGGCCGTTCAGATGTCCGTTTGGCGTTGTGGCGACATGGCTTTGGGTCGCGTCGCCTGCGACCGCCGAACTGGGAGGCTCTTCCTCAGCCTCCGCGCCCGTGGCCTCGAGCAGTTTGAGCGAGACGGTGCGGCTGCCGGTCGCACGGGCGGTGGTACCTGGAGGGAACGAGTCGTCGTCGTTCATGACTCAACGAATCCTGGAGGCGAACTTGAGCCGGAACCACGGACAGCGCGATCCCGGGAAGGACGGCCGCCTCGACCGTCCGGGTGCAGGTTCTACCACAAATAGTGGTGGTGTCAAGAAACGGGCCCATTAGTAGCCAATCCGATCCGCAATTGTGGATATCTCATGCGAGCCACCTCCGGACCCTTGTTGGGAACTCTCGCTCATGGCTTTGGCTCGGGAGCCGGGGTTGTCGGTTGCGCAGGTGAGGGCTTGGGCGAGAAGGAAACCCGTACGGTGCCCCGCTCGGACCCTGTCGCCGTGACGGTTCCCTCGGGGCGAACGACGTGGACGTCAACGAGGCGCTTGCCGATGCCGAACGCGCCGTCGAGCCGTGTGGGACGGATCTCGACACCCTCCGGGAGCGTCACGGCCTCGTAGGTTCGATACGACGCCTGGTTGCGGTAGAACTCGTACCCATCACCCGAGTCCTCGTAGAGCACGCCGGTGGCGGAGCCGTCGGCCGCCGGATGCACGAAGAGGCGGATTCGCTGGACGGTGCCCTCGGCGACGGAGTGGTCGGCGGGAGTGAGCGGGATGATGGAGCCGCGGCGGACGTAGAGGTCGGGCAACCCCTGCGCTGAAGGGAGGAGATCGCCCGCGGGCACCCAGCGGTCGGCGAGTTCAGCGGGCAGGGCGGTTGGGCCGTCCTTTCCCGGCACCATTGCCAGGAGCGAGTCGCCGATGAGGAAGCCTCTCGACTCGGCACGAAGGCCGGGGTTCCGGGGGTCGGCGAACGCCAGGGGCCGGATGAGCGGTTGACCGCGAAAAAACGCGTCGAAGCATGAGGTGTAGAAGTACGTGGAGAGGGCGCGTCGGCGCGCCATGGCGACTTTGAGCGTCTCGACGGAGGCCGAGCGGCCCGAGGCCTCCCACTGAGTCCACGGCAGGGTACTGAGCATCACGGGCATCAGGCCCGCGAGACCGATCCACCTGCGAAGCGTGGGCTCATCGACGGTGCCGGCCGCAGGGATTGCGAGCCCGATGAGGTGCTGCCCGCTCATGGCGATCGAGAGGGCATCGGCAAGGGCGTCGAGCGGATCGCGCTCTCCCGCGGGAACCAGCCGCCCGCTGAACCGCTGGGCCCCCGCAGCGAAGGCGTCGGTGGCAAAGACCTGCGGACGAACGGGCGACTGATCCCCGCCGAAGGACTGGTAAAGGGCCTTGGCGCCGAGCATGGGGAGCAGGGACCCGAAGGCACCCGCGGTCGAGTCGCCGCCCCAGGAGTCCTCTGCGGCCAGGCGGATCGCAGGGTCGAGGCCGGCAAATGCTGTTCCGCCGGACCAGCCCGAGAGCCCCAGCCCGCTCCCGGTGGCGGCGAGTTCTTTCCACCACGAGAAGGTCTGCTGCCTGGTGAGGACGGGCCAGACGGGGCCGACACCGCCCAGCGCGACGCCCACGAGGTGCCCGGCTTCGATGGCGGCGTTGATGTCAACGCGATCTGCGGAGGCATGGACTGCCGCGGGATCGATGACGCCGATGACACGCACGCCCTCGCGCCGCCCAGCGTCGATCATTCGGACGACCCGGCCGGGATCGTCCGCGGCGGCTGGAGACCGTGTGGCCGGCCCGACGCTGGTCCAGGCGACGGAGAGGTCCAGAGCGAGACTCCGGGACGATTCGGCGAGCGCGTGCAGATCCGCGGCGGAGGCGAGGCCCCACTGCTGCAGGCCGAGGGTCCAGCGAGCGGGCATCTCGAATCGGCCCGTGAGCGTGGAGAGCGAACCGAGGACGCTGACGGGGTCGGTGCCCTCGAGGGTGACTACCGCGAGGGGCGCGGCGGCGGAGAACGAGAGCGACTCGCCGACAGTGATCTCGCAGGCGGCCGAGGTGTCGGCGATCAGCGCGAAGGCACTCCCGTCGTCCTTGATGCCAAAGACGACAGGAGTGGCTCGCGCGTCGGGGGGCACGTGCAGGCCACGAGGGCGTACGAGGGGGCCGGCGAGCCCTCCGAGGCCGTAGAGCGTGGCGGCCGCGGGCAAGCGGATGGTGGCGTTGAACTTTCCCTGTGGGGTTGAAAAGACGGGCTCAAACGAGTGACCTTGGGCGGGTGGAAGTTGCCACCGCGGCTTGGACTCGATGGCGATCCAGGCGGGTTCGGGCGCATTGGCGGGAAAGAACCGAGAGACGCCGCCCCCGAGATCCTGGGATTGTGCGACGGCCAGGGGAGCACAGACCAACGCCGCGGCGCAGCAGGCAAACGAGGGCGCGCTTCGAGAAGACGCGAGCATGGGATAGCGTACGGCTGGACGCCGGAGAAGGGCTGGCATGACGCGAGACGGCTTACCAGCCGCCGCGACCACCGCCGCCGCCACCACCACCACCGCGGTAGCCGCCACCGCCGCCGCGTCCACCCCCGAAGCCCCCGCGACCACCGCCCCCCCCGCCACCGCCTTCGCGCGGCTTGGCGACGTTGACGACGAGCGCCCGGCCGCCCATCTGCTGGCCGTTGAGGGCATTGATGGCCGCCTGGGCCTGCCCGTCGTCGGACATCTCGACGAACCCGAACCCGCGGGAGCGGCCGGTCTCGCGATCCATCACAACGCTGGCGCGCGCGACCGCTCCATACTGGGAGAACATCTGCTGGAGTTCAGATTCCGTGGTGGAGAAAGGCAGGTTTCCGACATAAATGTTTGTCACTGGCAGATCCTCGGACCAATCGTTCTGACTCGACCAACACGATCCAACCGGGGCGAAGTGTACCAACTTCTTCCCGAAGTGCAAATACCCTACCCCTGTGTTTTTCCGTGTCGCGTTCGGGGTGGGGGCTGGGTGTACGGCTTCAACTCGTCGGGAAGGCTCTGGAGGCCCCGCCGACGGGCCTTGGCGACCGCGTAGTGGAGCGAGGCGTGGACGCGGCGGCGCACGGCGTCGGTGATGTTCAGCCCTTCCTCTTCCATTCGTTCCAGCGCAAACTTCCAGGCATGGAACTCCTCAAGGCATCGGGGTTTATGCGCCCCGAGCCCGATGGCATGGTGCCCGATTTCATGGAGGAACACGGCGACGGACATCGGCCCCTTGGGACGGGGCGCCTCGATCAACTTGGTGACGGAACCATCGCGGTAATGGACCTCCCAGGCGATCCCGGACATGGCCTTCCGCCATCGCCGAACCCGGACGCCATAGAGATCGAGCATGGCTCGAGTCACGGCGTCGTACCGTTCCTGGGCGGGACCGGCGGTCCGTGGACGCCGCGGCTTGGCGCGAGCCGGGCGGGAGGGCGCACGACGGACTGCGGGCTTCGCAGCGGGCCGTACGAGCCCTCGCACGAGGTCCCAGAGCGTGCTCATTGCCCTCGCCCTCCGACGACGACCAGCCCGGACTTCAGGCGCCTTCCCCGCTGGAACGCGGACCAGGGCATGGGCTTGCCGCCGGCGGGGTGGACGTCGAGAAGACGAAGTCCCTGGCCGTCGCCGCACGCGATGAAGCCGTTCTCGGCATCGACCAAGGTGCCCGGCGCCCCCGACACGGGAGGGACGAGGTCGGCGTGCCCGAGTTTGACCTGTTGATCGTCGAGTTGAACCATGACACCGGGCCAGGGGGAGAGGCCGTGGATTCGGCGTCGGCAAACGACGGCGGGCTGCTGGAAGTCAACCCAGGCATCGGCGCGGGAGAGTTTGGGCGCGAGGGTGACTAGGGACTCCTGCTGCGAGACGGCCTGGATCGTGCCGCCGGCGGCGTGCCGCTGGAGGCAGTCGAGGACGAGTTGCGGGCCGTCGAGCGCGAGGGCGTCGTGGACCTCTCCGGCGGTGGCGCCCGGATCGAGCGGGCGGCGGGACTGCCCGAGGATGAGCCCGGCGTCCATGCGGTCGGCGAGCGTGATGACGGAGTTGCCGACGTAGGGGTCGCCCGCGATGACGGCGGCGTTGATCGGCGCGGCGCCGCGCCACCGGGGCAGCAGCGAGGCGTGGAGGTTGATCGCGAACTGATTCTCGAGCAGGGCCGGTCCGAGTTTCTGGCCAAAGGCGATGACGACCCAGGCGGATGCCTTGAGGCGGCGGAGTTCGTCGGCGACGGCGGGATCGTTGACGCGCTCGGGCTTGAGGATCGGGCCGATGCCGTGCGACGCGGCCCAGGCGGCGATGGGCGTGGGCGTGGTCGCACCGCCGCGGCCTGCGGGGCGGTCGGGTTGAGAAACGACGGCGACGACGCGGTGCTCGCGGGCGAGGCGAGCGAGCGTGGGTTGGCCGAAGGCTCCTGAGCCGAAGAAGAGCACGTCCATGCGGCAGGAGGCTAGGAAGGCTCGCCGCGTTCCAGCCGGCGCACCGCGGAGCGGTTCTTGAGGCGGGACATCTGCGTCATACGGTCGAGGATGAGGACGCCGTCGAGGTGGTCGGTCTCGTGCTGCCAGCAGCGAGCCAGGAGTCCCCAGCCGGTCTGGGTGAATGGGACGCCCGCGGCGTCGCTGGCGGAGATCGTGATTCCCGCGGGGCGGAGCACTTCGCCGCGAATCTCGGGGAGGGAGAGGCAGCCCTCCTCGTAGGGCTCGAGGGGCCCGGTGGGGGCGGAGAGCACGGGATTGACGTAGACAACCGGCTCACGGGTGGCGGTGGGCGGGTCCGAGTCGACGGATCGCGTCTCGCTCGCCGGGACGTGCGCGACGAACATCCGCCAGGGGAGCCCGACCTGTGGTGCGGCGAGCCCGATGCCCTCGGCCTCGAACATCAACTCGATCATCCTCGCGGCGACGGCACGGACGACCTCCGCCGACTCCGTGACCTCGCGGGCCTTTCTGCGCAGCGTCGGTTCGGGGTAGTGGAGGATGTGGAGGGTGGATGGGTCGAGGCTCACGGACCGATGGTATCGCCCGCCCACACGCGCGCGTCCAACGGCCTTACAATCCACGCCCCAGGGGCGGCCCACACAACCCCGGCGTACCCGACACCCCGCATCGAGGAAGCACGACTTTGGCACTGTTCGGCAAGAAGAAAGGTCCCGAGGCAGAGGACGCTCCCGGCGAGGCATCGAACGGCAAGGAAGCCAAGTCCGAGGCGTTCAAGCCGTCGCCCGACAAGGCCGCCAAGTGGTTCGCCAACGCCCGGGTCGTCCATGAGGCGACGAACTACGCGTACGCGATGCAGTCGTGGCTGAGCGGGCTTCGGCAGGAGCCCACGAGCATGTCGGGCCTGGAGGGCTTTTTCAGATCGTGCGCGGCGTTCCTGGGTGAGGGCGGCAATCGCAAGGACGTCCGCGACATCACCAAGGATTTCTCGAGCCGCAGCGACGTGGACAAGTACGCGGCGGCGCTGCTGGCGTGGGGTCTGGAGCCAGAGGACGCGACGGCGGCGGTGCGAGCGACCGAGGCCGCGGGCAGACTCAAGATGCCCGAGCCGGTGTTCTGGCTGGGCGACCGGGCGATGGGCAAGGTCTTGAAGGAGAAGAAGCCTCGGAAGGAGTTGCTCATCAAACTGGTCGAGGTGTTCACGTCGGTGGGCGCGTTCGACAAGGCGGTCGAGGCGGGCGAGGCGGCGGTTCGGCTCGACCCGAGCGACGGGAAACTGGCGGCGGAGGTCCGCAACCTGGCGGCGCAGGCGACGATGTCGCGGGGCGGATACGAGGCCACGGGCCAGGCCGGGGGGTTCCGTCAGAATGTCAAGGACCTCGATCGCCAGCGGCAGTTGGAGGACGCGGAGAAGATCGTCAAGACCGAGGAGACGATCGACCGTCTGATCCGCGAGTCCGAGGCACGCTACCGCGAAAGGCCCGACGATCTGGCGATGGTGACGGTGTACGTCAAGCGGCTGCTGGAACGGGGGCGGCCGGAGGACGAGTCGCTGGCCAAGGACATCCTGAAGAAGACGTACGAGTCGAGCAAGCAGTTCCGGTTCCGCGAGATGCTGGGCGACGTGCGGCTCCGGCAGGCCGCGAGAAAGTTGGGGGAGTATCGGGCCGCGGCCCAGGCGGCACCGGGCAACGAGAAGGCCCAGGCGATGTACCGCGAGGCGCAGCGGCAGTTCCTGACCCTCGAGGCCGACGAGTACCGGCTTCGTGTCGAGAACTACCCGACGGACCTCACGTGGAAGTTCGAGTTGGGCAAGCGGCTCTTCGAGTTGGGGCAGCACGACGAGGCGATCTCGCTCTTTCAGAAGTCGCAGGAGGACGCGAAGCGACGGGTCGAGTCGCTGTTCTACATCGGCCGCGCGTTCCAGGCCCAGAACTGGACCGACGAGGCGATCCACTCGTTCCGCCAGGCGCTCGAGCACCACCGCCTGCCCAATGATGAGGTGGGCATGGACATTCGGTACGGGCTGATGTGCGCCCTGCAGGCCAAGGGCGAGAGCGAGCGCGACCTGGCCTCGGCCGAGGAGGCAGACAAGATCGCGTCGAGCATCGCGATCCAGCAGATCAACTACAAGGACATCCGGGCCCGGCGGGACGCGATCAAGAAGGTGGTGGTGGAACTCAAGCGGGGCGGGGCATGAGCCCGGCAGGGAGCGGGTCGCCGCGATAGCCCCACCATTGCCGCGGAGCGAGCGGAAACGACCGATGCCGATGTCCGATGCGATCGCCATCATCCCCGCCCGGCTCGGGAGCACGCGATTTCCGGGCAAGGTGCTGGCGGATGCAACGGGCTGGCCGCTCATCCGCCACGTCTACGTGGCGGCGGCGCGGGCCGCGTCGATCTCTCGCGTGGTCGTCGCGACGGACGAGGAGCGAGTGCGCGACGCGGTGCGTGCCTTCGGCGGCGAGGCGGTGATGACCCGGCGCGACCATCCGAACGGGACGAGTCGGCTGGCCGAAGCGTCGGCCGCGCTCTCGCTCGACTCCGAGGCGATCGTCGTCAACGTGCAGGGAGACGAGCCGGAACTGGACGCGAGGGTGATCGACCGCGTGGTGGACGCGCTGCGGAGCGTTTCGGCGCCGATGGCGACGGCGGCCGTGCCGTTCGACCCATCCGACGACCCGGCGAATCCGAACATCGTGAAGGTGGTGTGCCGGGCCGACGGTCTGGCGATGTACTTCAGCCGATCCTGGATCCCCTTCCCGCGCGATCCGGCGACTCCCCCGCCGCTCCGGCACGTCGGGCTGTACGCCTATCGGCGGCGGTTCCTGGACGAGTACCTCTCGCTCCCGCCCGCGCCCGCGGAAGTCGCGGAACAACTCGAGCAACTGCGGGCGCTGCACCACGGGCACGCGATCGCGGTGGCGATCTGCGACGGCCCGGCGCACCCCGGCATCGATACGCCTGAGCAATACGAGGCGTTCGTCCGGAGGTTCCGGTCGCGTCAGGGCGATTGACCGGCGCGGACGGCCTCGGCCGCAGCACGGAGCAGTCGCTGATCCGCTGGGTCTCGCATCGCCTCGGCGGCTCGGTCGAGATCGGCCGCGGCGCGAGGGTCCATCAGGCGCACGAACGCGTCCGAGGCGGAGGTCCACGCCCGGCGCTCGCGATCGCTGAGCAGCCAGGCGAGGGCCTTGTACGCGGCCTCGCGGTCGTGGTGCGCGAGGCGGGCGATGACGCCGATTGCCACGGCGCGCGTGCGTCCGAGCGTTCCCGGCGAAGCGAGCCGGATCGCGGCCGGCAACCCCTCGGGCGAGTCGAGATCGGCGAGCGCGTCGAGCGCTGCCTGCCGTACGCGATCGGCGTGCGAGCGAGCCTCTGCGGCCGACAGCACCAACGAGACGTGCTCCGTCGCCCGCAGCCGCCCCAACCCGCGCACAGCCTCGGCGCGCACGCGATCGCTCGCGTCCGCGCCGGGTGCCGCCAATCGCGCGAGCAGATCCTTCAGCGCGCCGCGATCGGACTCTCCGAGGTCGTCGCGAGTCCCCAGGGTGGCGGCGGATCGCACGAGCGCCACTCGCACGTCAGCGTCCTTGAACCGTTCGCCCATGAGTACGCGAAACGCGGCGATGTCCCCCCGGGCCGCGATGGAGCGCAGGCACTCCTCCCGCACCCGTGCCGGCGTGCGCTCGTCGCGTGCTACAGCCATCAGCACGCCGCCATCCGTGCGTGCGGGATCCGCCAGCGCGCGGGACGCGGCGACCCGCGCCACGACGGTCGGCCCCCGCGCCGCTTGCGCCGCAGTCCATCCGTCGGGCTCTTTGACCGTGATCGCCGCGAGCACGTCCAAGTCGGGGTTGATCGCGACGAACGCGGGCTCCGCGTCGAGCGGAAACTTCGCCGATGCCTCTCGCCCCCGCACCGGGACGACGCCAGCGACCGTCGCGGTGCGCCGCGCGCCGTCGGCAAAGGGCAGTTGGGCGAGAATGGGGAGGTCGAACTCGAAGGCGGGGTTGGGGCCGTCGATCGTCTGCGTCTGCCGGACCGTGACGCTCAGCGTGCGTGCCGCGCGGTCGTAGGCGGTCTCGACCTCGAGGTGTGGCACGCCCGGCCTCTCGCACCACTGGCGGAAGAACTGCTCGAGGCTCTCGCCCGAGACGGCCTCGAGCGCCCGCCTGAGGTCCGCGGTCTCGGCGAGCCCGAGCCGGTGGCGATCGACATAGGCTGCCAGGCCGTCAAAGAAGAGCCGATCGCCCAGCCTCCGCCGGAGCATGTGGAGGATTGACGCACCCTTGGGATACGGATTGGCCGCGCGGCGGAAGGTCTCCCAGGGCTCGGCGTAGATCGGGCTGACCATCGGCGGTTGGTATGGCGCGTCGGCCTTGTCTGCCGCGATGACGGCGTCGAAGTTGCCCAGGATGCCCGCGAGGTAGGCGTCGCGACCGTCGCGCTCCTCGAACCACAAACTCGTCAGATAGGTCGCGAAGCCCTCGTTGAGCCAGATGTGCGCCCACGACCTGCAGGTGATGAGGTCCCCGAACCACTGGTGGGCGAGTTCGTGGGCGATCAGCCCGTCCATGTCCGCGTCGGCCATCGCCCTCGCGTCGCAGATCGCCTCGTCGTGCATCGTCGTGGCGGAGGTGTTCTCCATCCCGCCGGCGCCAAAGTT
This sequence comes from Phycisphaerae bacterium, assembly GCA_016793805.1. Classification (GTDB taxonomy): domain Bacteria; phylum Planctomycetota; class Phycisphaerae; order Phycisphaerales; family UBA1924; genus JAEUIZ01. Next base: position 76,263 of record JAEUIZ010000049.1, on the reverse strand, counting down.
CCAGACGATGAGTTGCGCGTAGCGGTCCCAGGGGTAGGGCTCGCGGAGCAGCCGCTCGAACGTCGCGACCATCCGCGGGGTGTTGGCATAGGTCCGGCGCGCGTCGGCCGCGCGGCCCGGTGGCGCGTACACGGGCATCGGCACTCGCCCGCCGGCGCCCGCGACGTTCACCACGTCGAACTTGCCCACCACGAGCGAGACCAAGTACGCCGGATGCGGCTTGTCTTGCAACCAATGGAACGTGACGCGCTCGGTCCCGCCGCGCCGCGGGGGCGCAACCTCTCGCCCGTTCGCGCTGGCGAGGAACCCGTCGGGCACGGTCGCGATGATCTCCGTGGTCATCCGCTCGTTCGGGAAGTCATGGCATGGGAACCAGTACGAGTTCGTCTCCGGCTGGCCCTGCGTGTGGAGTTGGGCCGCGCGGCCGGGCCACGCCGCACTCTCGGGCGTCCAAGTGAGCCCCTGCGGCGGATCGACGGCGACATAGGTCGTGGTGATCGTCGAGACTCTTCCCTCGGGCAGAGGAGGATCGAACTCGATTGTCAGACGTTGTCCATCGTGCCGGAACGTGCATGGCGTCGAGGACGTCGTCCCGAGCGCGCTCGCCGCGGGACGGCTTCGAGCGTCGCCGACGCCGACAGAGACACTCGCGATCGTCAGCAGCCGCGCGTCGAGCGTGAGCGTCGAGACCGCCCCCGCGACGGGGCGGACCACAAGGTCCTGCGTCGCCGAGAGGCGCGGCGTGTTCATGTCGGGAATGTCGACCGCGAGCCGCATGTGGATGAAATCGACGACCGGGCTCGGCGGGAACACGCGCAGGTCGCGCCCGCTGGCGGGATCGAAGCCGATCGCTGCCCGCGCCTCGTCGGCGAGACGCACGCCGTGCCCGCAGAGGTCGTCGCCGGGACGGGCCAGGGCCGCAACCACGAACAGAGTCGAGAGCATCATGGCCGACCTCCCCGCCCGGCGGCCGCGAGCCCGTCGCGTTCGTGGAGTGCCGCTTCCGCGACCTCTCGCAGCCAGTCGTCTCGGCGCGAGTCGTCCCGCAGGGCCTCCAACGCGGTCCACGCCACGGGGTCGTGAAGCGCGGCGAGGGCCTCAATGGCCGCGATCTGCGCGAACGCGGTATTGCAATCGTCGAGTTGCCGACGCCACATCGCGAACGGCTTGTCGACCGTCGCGGGCGCGGCAACGGTCAACTCGGGATCGACGACCGCGTCCAGGGGCTTTGCTGCCAGCGGCAGTTCGAACGACTGTGTGCGTGCGTCGACGCGCACCGTCCAGGTCCGTGCCGCGTTCTCCTCGGTTCGCACGAGGATCGGAAGGTCAAACGCGTACGCGGGGTTGTCGGCATCGATGGTCTGCGTCTGGTCGATGCGGACGGCCAGCGAGCCCGGGCCGGCCTCGTCCTGCGACGACCAGGTGAACGCGATGTCGAGCGCGGGGAGTCCCGGCCTGTGGCACCACTGATGGAAGAACTGCTCAAGACTCTGGCCCGAGGCTTCCTCGAGGCAGAAGCGGAACTGGTCCGTCTCGACCTCGCCCAGCCGATGGCGGTCGATGTACAGACGCGCGCCGCGACGGAACGCCTCGTCTCCCAGGCGGCGCCGGAGCATGTGCAGCACGATCGCGCCCTTCCCGTAGACGTCGTTGGGCTTGACAAAGGTCTCGAAGGGATCGCCGTAGCGGTTGGAAACCATCGCGGGAAAGACAGGGGCGTAGGTGCGGTTGAGCACGCGCTGGGCGGCAAGAAACCCGGCGATGGCCCGCTGGTACGCCCGCTCGCGGCGGTCGGGCGGGGCGCTGGCCTCGGCCCAGATCGCCTCGGCGTACGACGCCCAGCCCTCGTTGAGCCAGACGTGCTCCCACGACTTGCACGTCACCAGGTCGCCCGTCCACTGGTGACCGGCTTCGTGGGCGATGATCTTGTCCTGCGAGCCCGCGCGGGCGTAGGCCGACGCCTGCTGCATCGTCGTCGCCGAGGTGTTCTCCATGCCCCCCGCGGCAAAGTTGCGGACGAGGGCTTGGCTGTACTTGTCCCAGGGATAGGGCTCGTCGAAGAACTCGGCGAGGGCGTCGAGCATCGCCGGCGTGTTCGCATAGGCACGCGCCGCCGACACGCGCGACCCGTGCGGGGCGTACAGGTAGCACGGCACGAGCCGGCCTGCCGCGCTCCGAGGCCAGTCCTTGCCGGCGGGTGCGGGCAGGCCCACGATCTCGAAGCGGCCCACGATCAGCGAGACGAGGTAGTTCGCGTGCGGCTGGTCCTGGAGCCAGTGCCAGGTCGAACGCGTGGCGCCGCCTGGGCCGGTGCGGCCCGCGAACGTCGTCGAGATCAGCCGGCCGTTGGACCCCACGATGCATCCGTCCTCGACCGTTACAAGAAGTTCGGTCGTCAGGCGCTCATTGGGGAAATCGTGGCAGAGGAACCACCGTCGGTTGTCCTGCGGCTGGCCCTGGCTGTGGATCTGCGCCGCCTGGGCCGTGAGGTTCGAGCCGTCTGGCCTGCCCGGGGTCCACGTCAGGCCCTTGCCATTGCCCCGCGGGAAGTCGAGCGTGTAGCGGATGACGAGTTCGGTCTCGACGCCGGGCTCGACAGGCGGGTCGAGGCGAATCGTCAACCGGCCCTCGTCCTGGGCGAAGGGCGTAGGGATCTCCTTGCCGCCGCGGAGGCGCGCGACGGACGCGACCTTGGGCCCGGCGGCGTCGAGTGCTAGCGCGGCACGGGGGCTTCCGATAGCAGCGACACGCAGCCGCTCGACCCCTGTGAGGTAGGGCTTGGTCATGTCGGGGATGTCGAGTTCGAGCCGCATGTGGAGATGATCGAAGTGCCGCGGGGGCGGATAGACGGCCCGCTCTCGGCCCGTTGCGGGGTCGATCCGAGGATCGTCGGCCCAGATCAGCACCGCCATCGCCACCGCCGAAAGCACAAGCATGGGTCGCTCCCGTGGCCCCGAGAAGAGTCGCGGAGAGAATAGCGGCCGGGGCGGCGTGCTGCTAGCGCGTCGGGAGGACGTAGCGCTCCAGAGTGACGACCCGTGCAAGCCGGGCCGCGAGCGAGTCGGCGGGCGCGGCGCCTTCTGCCGAGAACGCCAGGCGGAACCCGACATCCGCGTAGCCGACCTGCGCGGAGATATCGCGTGCCGGATAGACGACGATGGGCGGATCGGCGAGCATCGCTGGTTCGCATGGCGAGAGCGCGGAGAGGCCCGCGATGCCGATGGTCGCGGACCGCAGGAACGCCGCGAGCGCCGAGGGCGAAGACGCCGCCTCCGGCCAGGCGGAAGGTCCGGGATCGACCACGTACTCCGCAACGTTGCCGACGATGTGGTGGAACGGCCCCGGCCCGACAGCGACGCCGGCGAACCAAAGCACGCCGTCCGACTCGGGGAGCGTCCCCGCGGTCTTGGGCCCCAGCGCGTCGGCGAAACTCAGGGACTCGAGGGTCGGCAGGTTGGGGTTGACTCGGCGGAGCGACTCGACGTGCTCCTGTTGCCGCTTCCACGTCGCATCACGCAGGTTGCATGTCGATGCGGAGACGGCCCCGCAGGCGGCCCTCGCCGCTCGCCACTCGGCCGCGGTCGGTAGCCGGCATCCCAGCGAGCGGGCCGCGAGCGCGGCGGCAGTCGGCGCGACGTGCTGCATCGGGTGCTCGGTGGTCGGCGCGTCGGGGCTCAGTCCCGCCGGGTATTCCTGCGCCCGTGTGACGACGCGAGAGGGCTTGAGCCATGAGAGCGCAGGGGCCAATGCGGGACCGGCCGTCGCGGCCCATCGCCACGAGCGCGGGCCCTCGCGCGGGTCGCCGATCTCGCTGGGGATCGGGGGCAGCAGCGCCCGCATCGCCGAGCCCGAGGCATCCGCCAGCACCGACGCGGCAGAGAACACTCCGACAGAGGCCTCCGTCGTAGAGAGATACGCGATCGCGCGCGCACCGCCGGCACCGACGACCTCGACCGGGCGGAACTCGAGCGTCAGCGGCGGATCCGCGCGGGAGAAGCGCACGCCGCCGCCTGCGCCCATGACGCCCGTGAACCCGGGCAGCGCACCGGGACCGAGTTTCGCGGGATCGGTGCCGGATGCGCCTGGGTTCAGCGCGGCATCGAGGTCCATGGCGAGCGCAGAAGCGCCCGCCGAGCGCGAACGTTCGATGACCGTCGCCGCTCGCGAGCGTACCTCGTCGTCGCTGCTGGCGCGGCGGAGTTGGCCGATCGACCAGTTGAGCGAAAGGCGAGGATCGCGCAGCGCCGAGCCGTCGACACCAAACCCGGCGGCGTACGAGACGATGGCGTCGATCTCCTCGCCCGTCGCGGCGCGAGCAAAAGCGCCGGCCCACCACTCCGCGCCTCGCTCGGCGAGCATCGCCTCGACCGCGGTCCGGCGGGCTTCAACGTCGACGGTGCTCGCCGCGGCGATGGCTCGCTGCCGCAATGCGAAGGCCGCTTCGAGGTCCCGCGCGGACGCGGGCCAGGCGTCGAGTTCCGCGAGACGCCGGACGGCGGCGAGGGAGGTGTCGAGTTGGGTGCCGGCCGCGGCGAGCAAGGCCGCCGGGTCGTCCATCGCAGCGATTCGGTCGAGGGACTTCACCCGCGCGGCGAGCGGGATCGTCACGCCATCGAGCACGCGAGCGTTGCGTTCCAGCGCGGAACGGGCCGAGAGCGCGGTCGCCGCGGCGTCATCGGGCGCGTAGCCGAGTTCGAGTTGCCGGTCGGCAGTGCGGACCTCAGCGATGGCCGTGGCGATCGCATCCCGCTCCTGCGTGAGCGCACGCTCAACGCGCTCACCCTGCTTCTCGATGACATCGGCCGCGGATGCCGGACCGGCCGCGAGGGCTTCGGATGCGGCCCGGGTGATCGCGGCCTCGCGGCTCGTGCCGAAGCGCGCCCACAACGCTCGCTCCCACTCCTCGGTCGCGTCCGCCGCGGCACTTGGAAGCCGATCACCGAGCGCCCCGAGCGCTCGTGCGACCCGGTCGGCCTGGCGGACCTGTTCCGTCGCGGTCGCGGGCTTGAGGTCCGCGATCGCCGCTCGCCGGAGGGCGAGCCAGCCCTGGCGGACTGACTCCGAGGACGAGGCGAGCGTGATGCCCTCGATCTGCGCCCTGGCCTCGGCCATCGTGGCTGCCTCGGCAGCCGCCTGGCGCGGCTCCTCGGTCCGGGGCGGAGCCTCCGCACTCCCGGTCGCGGGCGGAACGACTGGCGTCGTGACCCGGGCCGGTTCGGTGGTCGGCTCGTGGGGTTTCGCCGTCGGCTCCGGAGCCCGTGTCGCTGGCTCGGGAGGTGTCGGCTGCGGCTTTGGTGGCGTGCTCGCGATGGCCCTCGGCGGCTCTTCCGCTGGAGGCTTGCTCGCGCTCTCGACGGGCTTGGAGTCCTTCGGCGTCGGTCGTTCCCCAGCAGGCGGCGTCGGCGCGGGGGGCCTTGAGGCAACGGGAGGCGTCGCGGCGGGCTGCGGCGTCCCGCTTCCTCCGCCGGAGATGGCAAAGTACCCGCCAACGATCGCGACGAGCGCCACGCCCGCCGCACCCGCGATGATCGGCAGGCGTGATCGGCTCGCCTTCGCCGCCGGACGCGTCGAAACGGGGACTTTGGGCCCCGTCCCGGCAATCGCGGCCTTCGCCTCGGCCGCGAACGCCTCGTCGATCGTGTACGGAATATCACTCGTCAAGGGCAGGGCTTGGAGCGTCGCCTTGAGGCAGAAGAGCGTTGCCGTTGAGATCGGGCCGATGATGAGGTCCAGCCAGCCTTGTCCGAGCGCGAGGACGCCCGTGACCGCGGCGCCAGCGGGCAGGAGCGTCGCCAAGGCTTCGATCCACAGGCACAGGTCATCGGGATCGCGAGCCGGCACGCGAAGGGCGAAGGACTCCGGCGCGCGAGCGTCGAGGCGCGTGCCCCCCGCGCTCCCCGAGCGATCAACCTCCTTGCGGATGTGGTACATCACCCGGAGAAGGCCCTCGGCCCCGAGCACCCCGCGCGAGACGATCGCGGCGAGCGGGGACTGGCTGGAGTTGTGTGTGTCCGAGCCGCTCTCGAGGGCGGCCCGCAGCCGCTGACGAGTCGCATCGATGGCTGCTCGCAACTCATCGGCAGTGGTCGCGGACTCGGCACGCGCCTTGAGTGTGTCGAGTTCGGGCGCGGACCGGGCGATCGCATGGCGAGCGCTCACGCCCCGCCAGTCGGCGCACGCGACGAGGGGGTACTTGGCCCGGCCCTTGCCGTCGCGCGAGGCCCACAGCCTGGCGACGGCGACGCCGGCGGAGGAGGCCACGACCAAGAGGTGATCGAATCGTTCGAGCCGTTTCCCGGGCTCGAGCCGGTCCCACGCGCCCGAGTCGATGTTCCCCGCGATGCCCTGGAGGTAGAGGGCTTGCTTGAGGTCGATGAGCCGTTGTGTGTCGATGCCGGGGTCGTCGATGTGATCGTCCCAGCCTGGGTGCTTGCCGAAAGCGCCGACGGAGACGGCGGAGGCATGAGGGCCGGAGCGTGATCGGCCGCGATCTGGGTGCGTCGAGTCCCCGATGGAAGTCCCTTTCGCGTGGACCCCGCTCTCACGGGATCGCGGCTTATTGTACAATAACGTTTGGCGGGGCATGGAGCCGGTATGGCGGAACTGGGTGGCTACGAACTTCTCAGAGAGTCGCATCGCAGCGCGCTCGGATCGGTCTGGACGGCACGCAAGGCCGGCGAGTCCGGACCGGCGGCCTTCGCGGTCAAACGATCGCACCCGGACCCGGACATCCTGGGACGGGAACACGCGGACCGGGTGCTCCAGGTGTTCCTCAGCACGGTCGAGTCGATGGAGCGGGCGGGCCGATCGGCCACCGGGTTTGCCCCCGTGCTGGCGCGAGGTCTGAGCGAGGACGGGGCGTACTGGGTGACGCACTGGTGCGGCCGAGGCTCGGCGGAGCGACTGATCCTCACCCGCGCGACCCTCGATGCCGAGGACCTCCGGCGAGTCGTCGGGTCCACGCTCCGAGCCCTGAAGAGTTACTGGGAGGGATGCGGGCGCGGGCACGGGAACCTCAAACCCTCGAACGTGCTGATCCGAGGCGAGGCGGACGTTTCCGAGTGCGAGATCCTGCTGACCGATCCGCTGCCCGAGGCCGACGCGGACGCGGCACGCGACCTTCCCGCGGACGTGCGGGCGGTGGGAAACTTGATCCACCGGCTGGTCACGCGACAGCCGCCGGGCGAGCGCGTCGGCCAGGCCGTCCGCGAGGGGCCGGAGTGGGACGCGCTGGGCAAGTCCGGGCGGGCATGGCGGGACCTCTGCGAGCGACTCGTGGTCCCGGATCCAACCGCGCCGGTGCCGACGGTCGATGAGGTGCTCGAGGCCCTCCCCGGCGCCGGAGGCAAGGGCGGACGCGGGCTTGGCGTGCTGGTGGGCATCGCGGCGGCGGTCGTGCTGCTCGGCGGCGGTGCGGCGGCCTATTTCCTGCTCAGTCAGCCGAAGCCTGGCCCTTTGCCGGGATCCAGTGGCGGCTCGGCGACCGCGGCCTCGGGCGATGAGTGGCTGCGGTTCGTGCGCGAGTTCCAGTCGGTCGCGCCCCTGTTCGAGGGTCTCAAGGGCGACCTGGTTGACGCGAACGGCACGAAGAGGCCGCGGCGCGAGGCGTTCGCCGCCGACGCCTCACTCAAGCCGATCTCTGACGTCGCGTCCCGCTTCGATCCCGCCAGCCCCACGTCGCTGCACCCGCTGCGGCTGGTGTCAGGACAGACGCGGGCGATGCTCTACGGCGGGCGCTTCCCGAAAGAAACGGACGTGGAGTTCGACGCTCGCATGGCGGGGTACGCCAGCAAGGCCCAGCCCGGCCTCACGGAAGCCCAGAGCGAGGTGACGGCGGTTCGTACCGCGATCCGCGATTGGCCCGCACGCCGGGCGCTCCTCGACACGGCGAAGCGTTGGGAGGCTCGGGGGTGGGCAGTGCCCTCGCGCGAGGTGCTCCGCTCGTTGCGGCCCCTGGACGACTTCGACAACTGGGCGGAGGTCGATGGCGACTCGCCCAGCGCGCACGAGGCGGCGGCCGAGGCGGCCATCAAGTCGATCGATTGGGTGCTGTCGCGTTCGCCGCTGATCGCACAGATCGAAGAAGCCTGGACATCAGCGGAGAAATCCGCCGCGGCAATCACCGCGGTGGACGAGCCGCTGCTCAAGCGGTTCGGCCAGTTCGTGCAGATCGAGGGCGGGCGGCTCGGGACCCAGAGCACCAGCGCGGACCTCACGGCGTTCGCGCAGGCGATCGAGCGGCTTCGAGACGTCGGGGTAGACCTGTCCGCCTTCGTCGCCAGCGACTTCAAGCGAGTGGACCTGGCAGAGTGGGTCGCCAGCGATTCGGTGCGATTGTTCGCGGACGCTTCGGACCTGAGCGCCAAGACGTTCACGGACTGGAAGGCCGAGATTGTCAAGCCGGCGTTCCGAGTGCCCAATCCGGCGGACAACCCGGTCGCGTCATGGAAGTCGACCCCGCCGACGCGCCCCGCGGCCGATGCGCTCGCGAAGGCCGACCGTGACATCGCGGCGCTCGGGGGCGACCCCGCCGAGAGCCTGGCAGACCTGCGCCGGCAACTCGCCGACCTTGAGCGGCGCGTGACCGACGCCGCGGGACTCGAGTACGTGCGGGCGAACTTCGCGCGCATCGACGCTGATTCCGCGGCGATCAAGAAGGACATCGACGCGCTCGTTCGGTCGATCGGCGCGACGAGCGATCGCGTGACGGGCAGCCTCGCCAAGTCGAAGGAGCAACTCGAGCAGCAGCGTGCGAGGCTCCAGGCCGTCACGCTCTCGGATCCAGACCTCCAAGTTGTCTGGCGGGCGTGCCTGGACGCCCTGACCCGTGACTCGGGTCAACTCGGCGTGGCGGTCCCCGCGGCGACTCGGCGCCTCGACTCGCTGCGGCAACTCGAGGCCGCGCTCCCCGTTTGGACGCCGCGCGAGTCGTCATGGGCGGACCTGCTGGCCAAGTCCGCGAGCGACTCGCGCCGCGAGCGGTTGCGTGCCCTCACGACGAACTGGTCCGGGGGCGTGCCCCCGGCGGAGGACATCTCGCCTGCGATCAGCGCGACTGGCGAGGCGTATGCCGCCGCCACCCGCTCTCTTGCCGCGTTGGACGACACGCTCGTCGCGATCGCCGAGGCCATGCGTGACGCGTACGCGGCGGACGAGCCCTTGCCCAGCGGCGGTACGCTCGGGGGACTGGCCATGGCCCTTCGGTCCAATCCCGAGTTCAAGAACGCCGGCTCTTCGGGCCCCATCGCGGCGCTCGCGGCGCATGCGGACGAGGTCGTGCGCATCGAGGCCGCACCCTCGGCGAGCGAACTTGAGGCCATCGGCACCGGGGCGTCACCCTCGGCCGCCGTCGCGGCCTGGCGCAAACTGGCGACCCGCAGCGATTGGCCCACGCCCCGCGGCCTCGCCGCAGCCCAGCGAGCCTTCGAGGATGCCACGCGTGCGATCGACAGCGTCCGAGACGTCGCGAGAAAGCGCTCGCTGCGCGCCGAGGCCGAGTCGCTCGCGCGGGCGGCGTGGCGGCGCGCCGCGGACGCGTCGGCGTCCCGCGAGGACCTCGCTACGGCCCTGTCGCTCCGAGCCGCGTTCCGGATGGACGCCGATCAGGACCTCCTCGCGAGCGAGACGCCCGCGCGCGTGCGCTTCAACGCCGCGCTCCTGGCGCTCCGCGACGAACTCGATCCGCAGTCCGGCACGCGTCCATCCGACGAGGCGGCGGACGCGAGAATCCGCGCGTTCATCGAGGCCTTCGGCAGCGAGGCCTCCGCGCCGCTGGCCGACCTGCGCGAGTTGCTCGACGCCAAGGTCGATCCCACGCCCAAGGTCGATCTCTCCCGGCTCGGGCCCGGTTCGCCCTCCGTCGGGTGGCGATGCGAAGACCCCGACGCGAGCCCACTCACATTCGTCGGTCCATCGGGCGCGCGACTCTCGTTCGCGCGGCTGCCCGACGCGCCGGGCCAGCCCGCCGCGTTCATCGCCGTGACGGAACTCTCCATCGAGTCGCTCGCGGAACTCAGCAAGTCCAACGCCGCCGCACGCGAGCAGTTGCGCCTCGTGTTCGAGGCCCAGGCGGCCGTTCAAGAACTTCGCGGATGGGACTGGTCTGCGGGCGGAGGGCTCGCGCCCCGGCCCGCGTGGCAGAACGGCGAACTCGACCCCAATCCCAAGTTCCGCACGCTCCCCTTCTATGGCGCGGACGCGCCACGGGAGGCGCCGAGCCCGCGGTCGCCCGTCCAGGGACTAGGGCCCGCCGACGCCCTGCTCTGTGCGCACCTGCTGGGCTGCCGGCTGCCGACGGCCGAGGAGTTCCGTCGGGCCGCGACGGCCTGGCCTTCGGCGACGCCGAACCTGCGTGACGCCGCCTGGGGCAAGCATCTCGGACACGTTCGCCAACAGCGATCCCTCCCGGCCAATCAGGCAACCCAGGCCGACATGCGCTTCCTCTGGCCCGACGCCGGCTGCTTCCCGTACGTGCCGGGAGACAAGGCGACCGCGGAGAGTGCCAAGGCGGGTCCGACCCAGGACGGCGTGATCTGGTTCCGCGATACGCCGGCGGCAGCCACGACCCCCGCCGATCTCGTGGGAAACGTCGCGGAGTACGTGCTCAACCACGACGATCCGCCGGGCTCCTCGCTCGATGGGATCAAGGCGGCGCTCGCGGCGCTCGTGCAGGCCGATCCGACCGCGCTGGGCGTGACGGGCAGCTCGGCCATCGCGCCGCCCGAGGTCGACCCATCCAAGCAGTACGCGTTCCGCGCCACCGACCTGCGTCGCAACGTCGGCTACTCCGACCTGGGCGTTCGCCTCGCGTTCACGGCGATCGGCGTCGCGCCGCCGCCGGTGCCCCTCGCCAAAAAGGCCGCCGACTTGCTCTCCAAACCCGAAGCGCTCTGGCTCGCGGCCCGCTAGGGCTACCGGATCGTCGCCTCGACCGAGGGCATCGCCGTCGGTTCGGCGCTGGCCTGGGCGTGCGGACGGAACACCGCCATGCCCAGCGTGTCGCCCGCGACCATGCTCAACGGATAGGGGCCTTGTGCCTGAGCCGTGTCCGTGCTGGCGCACCCGACGGTCCACAGCGCTCCGCACGCCGCGGCTCCCACCACCAACGCCACGCGAATCGCTCGCTTCATCCCTCTCCCCCTTGGGAGCCTCCGGGCTCCCGACCTCGCATCGGCGGAGACAGTTCGATTCTGCAGCCCCGGGCCGCGGATCGGGTCGAGGCGGGGCTTCTCGGCCGTCGCCGACCGCACGGGTCCGAGTTGTGGTCCGAAAGGGCCCCTATCGCCGATCCATTATCAGCAGTTCCCGCGGAGCCCATGCATGCCGAAGATGTCCCGCCGAGCGTCGTCTGGGCCGTGGCACCTTGAACCGCTCGAAGCCAGAACACTGCTGGCGATCATCGCGTGGGATGGCGGGCCATCTGGACTCGGCACGAACTGGCACGACCCCATCAACTGGGTTGGCGACGTGCTCCCGACCTCGACGGACGAGGCCGTCATCACTGTCGCCGGCTCGCCAACGATCTCCATCTCACAGTCCGCGTCCGTGCTGCGGCTGACGTGCGACGAGGCGATCTCGATCACGGGCGATCTGAGCGTCGCCGCCGCCTCGGTTGTCTCGGGCGCCGCCACGCTCGCCGGATCGCTCTCGGGCGCGGGCGACATCGTCTTTGCCGGCGGGCTCGCTTGGGTCGGCGGCTCCATGACCGGCACCGGCAAAACGACGGTTCCCGCTGGCGCCACGCTCGACGTATCCGGGTCCGCGCACGACCTGGCCCGCACGCTCGAGTCCGCCGGAAGCGGCCAGTGGTCCTCGGGCGCGATTCGCTACAGCGGCGGAACGCTCCTCAACTCCGGCACGTTGACCGTCATCGCGGCGTCACCGCTGCAATCGCTGGGCGTGGCCGGCGTCAACGCCCTGGCCAACTCCGGCACCCTCATCAAGCAAGGAGCCGCAGAACTTCTGATCGCGGGCGGCGCTGCCGGCGTGTCGCTCGTGAATACCGGCAGCCTCGTGCTCGCCGAGGGCTCGCTCCACCTCGCCGCGGGCGGACAGACCTCCACGCTCCTCACGGTGCCCGCGACGACCTCGCTGCTGCTCGGCGGAACCATGATCTATTCCGCCGCGGGCGGGATCGCGGGCGCGGGCTCTGTGACCTTCCTCGCGGGAACCCACGTCCTGCCCACGGGCCAGTTCACCCCGACCGGCGCGGTGGACTTCGCTGGCGGCTCGGTCACCATCGCCAACCCCTTCTCGCCCGCTTTCCTCGCGCCCATCGCCGGCTCCGTCTCGTTTCTCTCGTCGCTCGGCTACTCGGGCGCTCTCACCGTCACCGGCTCGGCCGCCTTCGCCGCCGCGCAGTCCTTCGCCTCGCTCTCGCTCTCGGGCACCCTGGCGGGAGCGGGAGACATCACCATCACCGGCGGGATGTCGTGGATCTCGGGCGCCATGTCCGGCTCGGGCCGAACGATCATCGCCCCCACCGCGACCCTCGACCTCTCGTCGCCGTCGTCACGCACGCTCTCCCGCACCCTCGTGAACAACGGGACCGCGACCTGGACCGACGGCGTGCTCGCCTTCGCCAGCGGCACGATCACCAACAACGCCTCTTTCACCGCGAGCACCGCCGCCGCGCTCTCGGCCTTCGGAAACTCCGGGGTCAACGCCTTCACCAACGCCGGCACGTTCACCAAACTCGGCCCGGGCTCGTTGTCGATCGGCGTGAACGTGACGGCCGTCGCGCTGAACAACTCCGGGACCGTGAACGTCAACAGCGGCACCCTGTTCGTCGCTGGCGGGGGGTCGAACTCCTCGCTCATCAACGTGCCCGCGCCCGCCGAGGCCGTCTTCTCTGCCTCGTTCACACACGCGGCCGGCGGGACGCTCTCGGGCGCCGGCACGATCACCTTCACAGGCGGCGTTCACTCTCTCCCCGCCGGGACCTTCGCGCCCGTCGGCACGCTCAATCTCACCGGCGGCACCATCACCCTCAATGGGTCCATCGCCCCCGCGAGCCTCGGCGCCATCGGCGCGACCGTCACCTTCGCCGCGGCGCTCTCGTACACGGGGCCGCTCACGGTCGCCGGCTCGGCCTCGTTTGCCCTGGCCCAGACGCTCTCCTCCCTCACGCTGACCGGCACGATCTCTGGCGCTGGCGACCTCACGATCACCGGCGCCCTCGACTGGCAGTCCGGCTCGATGACCGGCACGGGGCGCACCATCATCGCCCCGGCCGCCCAACTCCTCCTCGCCTCGGGCGCGACACGCTCCCTCGCACGCACCCTCACCAACAACGGCAGCGCGTCGTGGACCAGCGGATCGCTCTCCTTCGCCTCCGGCACCTTCACCAACAACGGCTCCTTCGTCGCCGCCACCGACTCGACGCTCACCGCATCGGGCGCGTCTGGCACCAACGCCTTCACCAATGCGGGAGCGTTCACCAAGTCTGGCGCCGGCATCTGCCAGTTCATCGTCGCCACCACCGGCGTCGCCTTCAACCACACCGGGTCGATCTCGCTCCTCGGCGGCACGCTCGTGCTCGGCGCGGGCGGATCCGCGTCGGCGCCGCTCCCCATTGGCTCGGCCGCCACGCTCGCGTTCGCCGGCAACTACGCGATCAACCCCGGCGCGACGATCTTCGGCACCGGCACCGTGAGTTTCCAGAGCGGCACGATCTCGATCCCCGCCGGACTCTTTCTGCCAACGGGCGTGGTGAACTTCTCCGGCGGCACCGTCACCATCGCCAACTCCTTCTCCCCCGCCTCGCTCGGGCCGATCACGGGCATCGTGCTCTTCAACGCCCCGCAGACCTTCGCCTCGCTCACGCTCGCGGGCACGCTCGGCGGCTCGGGCAACATCACCATCACGGGCGCCCTCGACTGGCGGAGCGGCACGATGTCCGGCACGGGACGCACCATCCTGCCCGTCGGCTCGAACGCCGCGATCTCGACCCCAGCCGTCCATGCGCTCTCCCGCGCGATCGACCTCGCCGGTGCGGCCACGTGGACCGACGGCGACCTTGCCTTTGCCTCGGGCAGCCTCAACCTTGCCTCCACCGCCTCGCTCTCGATCGCGTCGAACTCGCTCCTCCGCGCCTACGGCTCGAGCGGCACCAACTCCATCGCCAACCTCGGTCAGATTGCCAAGTCCGGCGTCGGCGAGGCCCGGATCGACGTCTCCTCCACCGCCGTCACCCTCGCCAACCAGTCCGGCGGGATGATCGATGTGCTCGCCGGAACGCTCACGCTCGCCGGCGGCGGAACGAACCTGGGCGCGATCGTGGTCGCCGCGACCGGTACGCTCAACCTCGCGGCGACGTACACGCACGGCGCCACCGGCACCATCGCGGGCGCCGGGCGAGCCACGTTCTCCGCCGGCACCCACACGCTGCCCGCCGGCGCATTCCTGCTGACAGGCACGCTTGACCTCACGGGCGGCACCGTGACGTTCGCCGACTCCATCGCCCCGACCACGCTCCTGCCCATCGCCGGTGCCGCCACCTTCAACGGCGCGCTCGCCTACACCGGCGATCTCACCATCACCGGGTCCGCCACGTTCGCCCTCGCGCAGTCGTTCGCCTCGATGACGCTCGCGGGCACGCTCGGCGGCGCGGGCTCCGTCACGGTCCTCGGCTCGCTCACCTGGACATCTGGCTCGATGGCCGGCGCGGGCTCCACCACCGCCGCGGGTTCGCTCTCGCTCGCCGGAGGAGCACGCACGCTCGGCCGAGTCCTCAACCTCCTGGGCCCGGGCACATGGACCGCGGGCGACCTCACCCTCAATGGGGGCGAACTCCGAATCGACGCGTCCGCTTCCCTCGACGTCGACAACGCCACCGCGCTCAGCGTGCTCGCCTCTGGCGCCGGCGGCAAGGTCTCAAACCTTGGCACCTTCGCCAAGTCGGGCACGGCGGCGCTCGTCTTCTCTTCCGCCGCGCCGGGCGCGATGCTCGAGTCCTCTGGCACGCTCCATGTCAACGCCGGCACGCTCAACCTGGGCGGCGGCGGCACGCTCGACGGCTCCGCCTCGGTCGCGTCCGGCGCCACGCTGACGCTGTCCGCATCCTTCACCTATGCGACGGGCCTCGTCCTCGCGGGCCTCGGAACCGTCAACTTCAGCGGCGGGACCCACTCGCTGCCCATCGGCGTCACGCCCAGCGGCACCATCAACTTCAACAGCGGCACCATTGCCGTCACCGCGCCCCTCGCGCCCGCGATGCTCGGGACCATCGCTGCAACCGTCTCCTTCGCCGTTCCGCTCACCTATTCCGGCGCGATCACCGTCACCGGATCCGCCTCATTCGCACAGGCGCAGACAATCTCGACGCTCACGCTCTCCGGCACGCTCACCGGCGCGGGGGACGTCTCGATTACCACGGCCGCCACCTGGTCCGCCGGCTCGATGTCCGGAGCGGGCATCACCTCCATCGACCCCGGCGCAACGCTGACCATCTCCGGATCGGCCCACACCCTCGCCCGCTCCCTCATCGTTCGCGGCAGTGCGACCTGGACCGGCGGCGCGATCAACTTCACTTCAGCCACGCTTCGCAACGAGTCCTCCTTCACCATCAACACCTCCGGCACCCTCGTCGCCTCCGGCACTGGCTCCTTTGACAACCTCGGAACGCTCGCCAAACTCGGCTCCGGCGACGCCCAACTGGCCGTCGCGCTCAACCACTCCGGCACCGTCAACTTCCAGGCCGGCACGCTCACGCTCAGCGGCGGCGGAACCCTCGCCGCGCCCATCGAGGCACCCACCGCCGCCACGCTCGTCCTTGCTGGCTCCCCAACCTACGCCCCGGGCGCACACCTGCTGGGCGCCGGCACGATCACCTTCAACGGCGGCACGCACTCCATCGGTGTCGGACAGTTCACGCCCACCGGCACCGTCAACTTCAGCGCGGGAACGATCTCCATCGCCGGTGCGCTCTCTCCCGCCTCGCTCGGGACTATCGCCGCCTTCGTCTCCTTTGCCGCGGCGCTCAACTACACCGGCGCGCTCACCATCACCGGGTCGGCTTCCTTTGCCGCGAACCAGACCTTCGCCTCGCTCACCGTCTCCGGCACACTCGCCGGCGCGGGCACCGTGACTGTCCTCGGCGCCTTCAACTGGACGGGCGGGACGCTCGCCGGCAGCGGTCGCACCATCGTCGGGCCCGCCGGCACTCTTGCCATCTCCACCGCCCCGCACAACCTCTCCCGCTGGCTCGTGGTTCAGGGCACGGGCACCTGGTCCGCCGGCAACATCACCTTCGCCGACGGCACCTTCGAGATCGCCCAGGGCGCCTCCCTCTCCGTCACCACCACCGGCACGATGTCCGCACACGGGAGCGCCGGCGTCAACTCCATCATCAATCGCGGCACCTTCACCAAGATCGGCACCGGCACCGTTCAGACCACCGCCGCCAACGCCGCCATCGTGTTCGACAACCAGGGCACCGTCCAGGTCAACTCCAACACGCTCTCGCTCCTCGGGCCGGTCCTCCAGGTCAACGGCGACACGCTCACCGGCGGAACGTGGATCGTCGCCGACGCCTGCACGCTCAACCTCCCCGCCGGCGTCGCCATCCGCACCAGCAACGCCACCATCCGACTCGCCGGCTCCACCTCGGCGTTCCCCGCGATCGCGGGCCTCACGACCAACAACGGCTCCCTCACCCTCGCCGACGGCCGAGCGTTCAACTTCTCTCCCCTGGGCAACGCCTTCCTCAACGCGGGCGTGCTCACCAAGTCCGGCACGGGATCGATCACCATCGCCGCCTCGATCACGCTCAACAACGTCGGGCTCCTCGCCGTCACCGGCGGCACCGTGACCCTCAACGGCCCGATCACCCAACTCGTCGCCGGGCTCCTCGGCGGCGGATCGTGGTTCGTCGGCACCAACGCCACGCTCACCATGACCGGCGCGACGATCACCACCTCCAGCGCCGTCGTCACCCTCAGCGGCGTCGGATCCACCTTCATCGCCTTCAACTCGATGCGCACCTCGACCAACTCCCTGACCGTGACCGCTGGCCGCAACTTCACGCTCCCAAACCTCACCGCTTCCGGCAAACTCACCGTTGGCGCAGGCTCGACTCTCAACGTGACCGGTGCCTTCAGCAATGCCGCTGTCGCCTCCATCGCCGGCACCATCAACGCGACAGGCGGAGGATCGTCCTCCGGACGCTTCGAACTCTCCGCGGGCGGGGTGCTCTCGCTCTCGGGAGGCCACACGCTCTCAACATCCGCTGCTGTCGTGGGCGACGGCAGCCTCGCGCTCGGCGCGGGCACGCAGTCCATCGCCGCACCCATCGCCATCACGGGCGTGCTCTCCCTCACCGCCGGATCCGCGACGCTGTCCTCGAACGCCGCCGCGGGGCAAGCCACGATTGCGGGCGGCCTCACCCTCGGCGCCTCAATCCTCTCTCTCGCCGGGCCCGCGACGTTCACGCCCTCGTCCTCGCTCTCCTTCCGTGCCGAGTCCCCTTCCCTCTTTGGCAGGATCACCAGCCCCTCCGCTCTCACTCTCGACGGCATGCTCGCCCTCGACTTCGCCCCGGGTTTCGTGCCCGCGGCCGGCAGCCTCTTCCCCCTCCTCTCCGGCACCAGTCGCACGGGCACGTTCGCCTCGCTCTTGCTCGGGACCCCGGGTGCGGGCCTGACACCGCTCCCCCGCTACCTGCCCGCCGCGTTCGCCGTCGCGGTCTCGACCGTCGCGGGCCAGAAATAAGCAGCGCCCCCCGCCGGATCCGCCGCCCCACCGCATCTCTTGAAACCAGCCCGCCCCGAATCCCAAGGACGGGCCTTGACAGGCTACGACAGTTGTAGTAGGATGCCTACGACGATTGTAGTAGGAGACCGGCCCGATGCCCAAGGACCACGACCTCTCCGAAGCCGAACTCGCGGTGCTCCGCGTGCTCTGGGACCACGGCCCGCAAACCGTGCGCGAGGTGATGGAGCGACTCCACGAGCGCGGCCGTCGCGTCGCCTACACCACCGTGCTCACCTTCCTCTCCCGCCTCGAGCAGAAGGGCGTCGCCGCCTCGGACAAGGACGGGACCGCCTACGTCTATCGCTCGAAGGTCTCGCGGCAGAGCGTCACCCGCTCGCGCGTCCGCACCCTGCTCGATCAGTTGTACGACGGCGCCGCAGCGCCGATGGTCGTGCACCTCATCGAGAGCGAGCGGTTCTCCGAGGACGAGATCGCCCAACTCCGCCGACTGATCAAGGACCTGGACGCCTGATCGGAGACTGCCGATGGACTGGTCCGCCCGCGCCGTCGAACTCATCTGGATCGGAGGGCTCGCCGCCCTCCCAGTGGCGCTGCTGGTCGCGCTCCTCTCGCGGCGCTCGTGGTGCCGGCCCGCCACAAGGCACGCCCTCTGGACCGCTGTCCTCGCCACGCTCGTCGGCCCGCTGCTGACCTGGCCCCTGGGCCGCTTCGCGTGGTTCCGATCCGAGCGCCTCATGGCCACGGCCGACGCGATCCTGGGCGGACCGTGGGTGCCGTCGACCGCCGACACATCGACGCCGCCCTCGCCCGAAGCCGCGTCAGATCGCAAATCCCATACGCCGCAGGCTCCGCCTCGTCGCGCCGAGATTCTGCCGTCGCTCGCCGATCGACCCGCGCTGCTCTCGATCAACCCCACAGAGAGCGTGTCCGCTCGCCCCGGTGCCGAACACGTCGACTCGGCCCCGACGCGCCCCGTGCTCGACGCGGCCGCGGCACGCTCGTTCACGCTCGGCCGATCGGGTCCGCCAGAGTCCCCTGCCACGATGTCGGCCCTCACATCGCCCTCGCGACGGCCCCGCCCGACCAGCAGCCCCACGCCAGAGGCCGCCCTCGCTGATTCCCCAAGTGCCGCGCCCTCCCCGGCCCGTTCCGACGGCACCGTGTCGAGCCTGGCGTCGAATCGCCGGACCTCGCCGCCGGTGAGTTCCGCCGCGTCGCCCGCGTCGTCTCTCAGCGGCCTCCCAAACGCGCTCTCTCGCGTCCCCGGTCTGCCTCGCTCGACCGTGCCGAACCCTCAAACCTCTGACCTCGCGGCAGCCTCGACGCAGAACGTGCCAGCGACCTCGGCCGACCTCGCGTTCCAGGACGTCCGCGTCTGGACGGCTCGCGCGCTGGCCGTGCGCGATGCCCTCGCTGCCGTCCCGCCCGTGCCCGTCGAGATCTGGCTCGCCGGGGTGCTCGTGATGGCCGGCCTCGCCGGGTCTCGCTGCATCGCCGCCCGACGCCTCATCTCCAACGCCACGCCGGCGCCGGACGAGATCCAGGCCGTCGTCGCTCGCTGCGCCGAGCGTGCGGGCCTGTCGCGCCCCCCGACGACGCTCGTGGTTGATCGCCGCGTCTCACCCATGATCTGCTGCGGCCTGCGTCCGCGTCTGATCCTCCCCATCGTCCTCTGGCGCGACCTCGACGTGCCCTCGCGCCACGCCGTCGTCCTCCACGAGATGGCCCATCTCCGCCGCCTCGATCACCGGCTCCGCTGGCTCGAGTCCCTCGTCGGCGTGCTCTACTGGTGGCATCCCATCGTGTGGTGGGCCCGCCGGCGCCTGCGCGACGAGGCCGAACTCTGCTGCGACGCGTGGGTGACCTCGTTGATCCCCGAGCGCCGTCGCGCCTACGCCGAGGCCCTCGTCGCCACCAAGTCGTTCCTCAGCATTCCAGGGTCGAGCGGGGCCCCGGGGCTGGCTGTCATGAGTAGTCGCACTCGGCACCTTGCAAGGAGACTGACCATGGTCATGACCCAACGCGTCGCCCCCAAGTCCTCGATCCTCGGCGTGGCCGTTGCCCTCGGGCTCGCGCTCGTCGGCACCCTCGTCATGCCCAGCGTGGCATGTCCGCCCTCTGAGGCGGCGAAGGCCGCCGAGAAGGCATCGAACGAAAGGGCAATCGCGGCCCGAGCCGCCGCACAAGACGCCAAGAAGGCCGCCACAAAGGCGCGCGCCGCGGCCGAGACGACAACGCCGGCGGACGGCGCGTTCCTCGGCGAGGCGCCCGCCCTCGAGGCGATGCGCCGCCGCGCTCCCGAGCAAGTCAAGATCGAGACCGAGCGACGTGCCTATGAGCAAGCCGCCCGCGCCGCCGCCCACGGCCAGCGCAACGCCGCCTTGGCCCAGGAGCGCGCCCGCGCCGCCGCTGCACGCGCCCTGCAGGCAGAGCGACGCGCGCTCGACGCCGTCCGCCAGCGCACCGCGACGACCCAGGGCCGTGCCGTCGCGTCGTCCGCCCCCGGCGTTCGTGCGACCACCCCACCTCCCGGCCGCGCACCCGCCGCGGGGGCACCCACCACCGCCTGGAACCTCTCGACCACGAGCGGCGCCACCATCGCGCGCGACTATCGCCTCTCACCGGGCAAACTCGAAGCCCTCACCGATCTCATGGCCCGCCAGGACGTTCCCATCCTCATCGAGCGGCACGACGACAAGATCGTCGTCCACGCCAGCCCCGCCCAGCACGAGGTCTTCGCCGCCTTCGTCAGGATGATCGAACCCGACGGCGTCAAGATCGAGACCGACGACGACGGCGAGGAGCACTCCGACGCGCTCGGCGTCACCAGCACCCTGCACGGCGCGATCGCCGCCCTCTCAACTCACAACGGCGCCCTCGCCGACAACCTCCACGCCCTCCGCGACCACGTCCACGCCCTCACCTCCGCCGGCCAACTGGCCGCGCTGCAGAACCTCGCGGTAACCGTGACGGGCGACGACGATGAGGCCGATGACGAGGCGCGTGACGACTGCTCCGGCGATTGCACGACCCACGACTGCGACGCCAACTGCTCCGACAGCGACTGCACCGGCAACTGCTCGGACGACGACGGCGACGAGTCCGCCGACGACTGGTCAGACCGTCTCGATGACCTGACCGAGCAACTCGACGACCTTGAGGAGGCCGCGAGCGAACTGGCCCAACAACTCCAAATGCTCCTCGAGCGGATCGAAGGTCTGAACGCGGGCCGTCCGCGCTCCGAACTCACCACGCCCGCCCCGGCCATGACGGTCGTGGCCCCCGCGATCACACGCCCGGCTCAAGCGGCGGCAGTCGGTACCGCGGCCCCCGTCGCTCCAGCGTCGCCCACCGCGCGAACGGCACCCGCGGCGCCCATGACGCCCGCTGCTCCAACGGCGCCCGTCGCGCCGGCGGCCCCCGCCCGCTAGTCCACCCGCTCACGGGCGTGCGCGGGCCTTTCCACTCGGTCCGCGCCGCCCGTCCTTTCCTCGCCCCGCCAGGAGTCCGTCCATGGCACACCCATCCTGCGCCCTCCTCGCCGCCTCACTCTGCCTGCTCCTTCCGCTTCGCACGCTCGCGCAAGACGATGCCGGCTATCGCGCCGCCACAGGCATGCTCCATCGCGGCCTCTTCGACCTCGCCGCCGACGAGTTCCGCCGATTCCTCGATTCCACTCCCAACCACGCCAAGGCCCCGCACGCCCGCTACGGCCTGGGCGTCTGCCTCGCCCGACAGGGCAGGCACGCCGAGGCCGCGGACGCCCTCCAAGGCCTCGACGCCGCCGCCTCCTTCGAGTTCGCGCCAGACTCCTCGCTCCTCCGCGCCCAGTGCCTCCTGCTCGCCGGGGACGCGCCGGCCGCCGCGGCCGCCTTCCATCGCACGCTCGATGCGTTCCCCTCGTTCGACGGCGCCCACGCCGCCGCCCTGGGCCTGGGCGAGGCAAACCTTCGGATGGGAGATCGCGCTTCGGCGCGCGCCGCGCTCTTGCGAGTCACCTCCAAGTCGCCGGACTCGCCGTCTCGTCCTCGCGCCGAGTTGCTGCTCGCCCTCGCCGACGCCGCTGACGGCCTCGACGCCCCTGCCGCCGAACGACTCGCGTCGCTCCGAGCCTCCTGGCCCGATCACGACCTCGTCGCCCGCGCGGCCCTGGCCGAAGCCCACTCCCGGCAGCGCCTCGGTCAGTTTGACAAGGCCGAGTCCCTTCTCGCCCGTGCCGCTGCCGATCCCGCCCTCGCGCCCGAGGCCGCCCTCGCACTCGCCCGCCTTCGGCGCGAGTCCGCCAAGCCCGCGGACGCGCTCGCGGCGCTCGACGACTTCACCCGCCAATGGCCCACCTCGCCGCTCGACGATCACGTCGGCCTCGAGCGCGTCCGCGTCCTCCTCGACCTGAACAAGCCCGACGATGCCCTCGCCCTGCTCGCTCCCCTCGCGAAGCGCTGCCCCAGGGACCTCGCCGACGACGCCGAATACTGGACCGCCAAGGCGCTCCTCCGCCGCGGGGATCCCCGTGCCTCGGCAGCGCGGCTCGCCGACTTTCCTCTCACCTACGCGGACTCCGAACTCGTCCCCGATGCCGCCTACGACCTGGGCGTCGCCCTCGCCCGGGCCGACCGGCACGCCGATGCTGCCGCCGCCTTCGCCGCGTTCCTCCAACGTCACCCCGCCCACTCGCTCAAGCCCGATGCCCTCGCCGCACGCGCCAGCGCCCTCCGTGCCGTGGGTGACCTCGACGGCGCCCGCGACGCCTGCGACCGCTTCCTCGCCGATCGACCGACGCACTCGCTCGCGCGGAGCGTCGCCCTGCTGCGGGCCGATTGCGACCTCGCGGCGGGCCGCGACCGCGATGCGGCCGACCGTCTCAAGCGGCTGCTCGACGCCGCGCCCAACGCCGACGACGCGCCGGCCACCATGCTCCGCCTCGGCATCGCCCAGCACCGCCTCGCCGACCCTCGCGCCGCCGAAACCCTCCGAGCGGCCCTCGACCGCAACCCGCCGTCCGATCTCCAGCCCGCCGCGTGGACCGCGCTCGCGGACATCTCCCTGGCCAGCGAAGACTGGTCAGCCGCACACCAGTGGCTCGAGCGTCGCCTCCAGGCCGCCGACACGCCCGAGGTGCGCCTCAAACTCGGGATCGCCGCCGCGCGCCAGGGCCGCCACGCCCCCGCCATCGAGCATCTCACGAAAGCCCTCGCCGCGCTTTCCGAGCCGTGGATCGCCGCTCGGGCGCGGTTCGAGCGTGGGCAATCGCTCGAAGCCCTGGGCCGCGACGCCGACGCCAAGGCCGACTTCGAGGCCGTCGCCGCGACGAGCGACGAGAGCCTTCACGCCCCCGCGCTCCGCCACCTGGCCGCCATTGCATCGCGACAGGGCCGACACGCCGACGCCGCCGCGATCCTCTCTCGCCTCCCCGAGTCCGACGCCTCGGCCCTGCACGACGCCGCTTCCTCGCTGCTTGCCGCCGGCAGGTTCGCCGACGCCGAGGACGCCCTCGCTCGCTTCATCGCCACCAAGCCCGATGCCAAGGCGCTCGCAGAGGCCCGCGCCGAGCGCGCCATCGCCGTCGCACGCCAGGAGCGCTTCGACGAGGCCATGCCGCTCCTGACCGCGGCAGAATCAAACGACGCCATGCTCCCGGCCAACCTTCTGGCCGCCGTTCGCGCCGACCTCGGCTGGACACTCTCCCGCCTCGGCAAGACCGACGAGGCCGCGAGCGCCTACTCCCGCGTCCTCGGCTCCACGCCCCCGCCGCCCCCGGCTGTCGCCTCGCACGCCGCCCTCGAACTCGCCTGGATCGAGGCGACTCGCTCACACTGGGAAGCCACGCTCCGGCTCCTCGATCGCGCCAACGCCCCGCCCACCGATTGCCGCGCCGTCTACCTCCGCGGGCTCTGCCTGCTCCGCCTCAACCGTCCGCGCGACGCCGCTCACGCCCTCGCGCCCTTCGCCGACTCGCTCGCCGCGTGCGACACCCGCGCTCGGGCCCTGCTCGTACGCGCTGAGGCCCTCTCGGCCCAGAACCGCCACGCCGAAGCCGCCGCGTCGCTCACCGCCGCGATCAACGCCTCGCCCGATGACGACACCCTCGCCGCCGCGCTCCTCGCGCTTGGGCAGGCAGAGGCCGACGCGCAGCGCTGGGATGCCAGCCGCGACGCCTTTGATCGCTACCTCAAGCGCTGGCCCGATGGCACAGCGTGGTTCCAGGCCCGCTTCGGCATCGGATGGGCTCTCGAATCCGCCGGCCGCCACCAGGACGCCATCGCTGCCTACCGGGCCGTCACCGCCTCGCACCAGGGCCCCACCGCCGCCCGCGCCCAGTTCCAGATCGGCCAGTGCCTCTTCGCCCTCGGCAACTTCGACGAGGCCTCACGCGAACTCCTCAAGGTCGACATCCTCTATGCCTATCCCGAGTGGAGCGCCGCCGCGCTCTACGAGGCCGCACGCTGCCTGCTCCGACTCGACCGCGCCGCCGAGGCTCGACAGGTCCTCGCCTCCGTGATCGACAAGCATCCCGACACACGCTGGGCCGATCTCGCCCGGCAACGCCTCGACGAGGCCCGGCCCGACTCGCTCCCGGGACGCGCCGCGCCCAAGTAGCACAGGACTCCCGCCATGAACCTCCTCGCACAGTCCGACACCGCCTCGATGACCGTCTGGGACTTCATCGTCACGGGCGGCCCCACGATGGCCGCCACCGCCCTTGTTTCCCTGTTCGCCCTCGCCGTCTTCGTCGAGCGACTCGCCCTCACGCGAAAGTCCGCCGTCATCCCATCCGGCTTCCTCGCCGCGATCCGCGCCCTCGTTCACGAACCCGTCCGCGCACTCGACCTCGCCAACTCCAACGGCTCGCCCATCGCCGCCGTCCTCGCCGCCGCCATTCGCCACCGCTCGCTCCCCGAGGCCACACGCCGACAGGCCATCGCCGACGCCGGCAAGCGAGAGATCACCCGCCTCCGCCACCGCATGCGGCTCATGGGCGCCATCCCGCAGGTCGCCACGATGCTCGGGCTGCTGGGCACGATCTTCGGGATGATCAAGACCTTCCAGGCCGTCGCCGCCTCAGCCCAATCGCTCGGCAAGACCGAGATGCTCGCCCAGGGCATCTTCGAGGCCTGGGCCAACACCGCCGCGGGCTTGCTCGTCGCCATTCCGGTGCTCGTGGCGTACCACGCGATCATGGGCCGCATCGACGCCCGCATCACAGACCTCGACCGCGCGGCGATGGACTGGCTCGACGCCGAGAACAACCAGCCCGCGGCCGCCTCCTCGTCCTCCCCCACCTCCTCGCCCGCCGCCGTCCCGCTCCCATCCACCGGCACCCCACCAGCCCCAACCCACGCCGTCGCCGCCCACGCCGACGGCGCGATCCCCGTCCCCGCCTGAGGCCGCCATGCTCATCCACGACGAACCCGAGCCCTCGATCCACATCGACTTCGTCCCCCTCGCCGACGTCCTCTTCAACCTCCTGATCTTCTTCCTCCTCGCGACCACCATCGCCCAGGTCGAGCGCGAGATGCGTATCACCCTTCCCGAGACCTCCTTCGCTGCTCCCATCTCCGCCGCCCTACGCGAGATCGTCATCAATGTCGACGCCTCCGGCACCATCATCGTCGCCGGCAAGCCCACCGACGACGAGACCCTCTCCCGCCTCCTCAGCGACGCCCTCGCCGCCAACAAGTCGCAACGGGTCTCGGTGCGTGCCGATCGCGCCGCCGCATACGCCGCCGTCGCCCACGCCCTCGACCTCTGCAAGGGCGCCGGCATCACCGAGCCCTTCCTCGACACCATCCCCGCCCGCTGAGCACCACCGATGAAACGCCCCGCGGCCTTCGTCTCGCTCGCTCTCGTGCTCCTCGTCGGCGTGGCCGCCGCCCTCGCGCCACACCTCGCGTCCTCGTCCTTCTACACCGACGCCGGCTCCATCCACGAGCCCGCCGCCGACGCGCGGCCCCGTGCCGTACTCTGGCTCCCAGCCACGCCTGTCCCCGGTCCGCCCGCCTCCGCCGACGAGTACGAACCTCGCCTTTCCGCCGACGGCACCCGCATGGTGCTCGTGCGCGGCAAGCCCGGCGGGAGCGCCGACCTCTTCGAACGCCAGTGGTCGCCCGATGGCTGGTCCGAGCCCCAGCCCATCGCCGCCATCAACACCCCCGCCGACGAACTCGGGCCCGAACTCTCCCGCGACGGCCAGCGCCTCTACTTCTACTCCGACCGCGACGGCTCCCTCGGCGGCTACGACATCTTCGTCGCCCACCTCCTCGACGCCCAGTGGGGCGCGCCCGTCAACCTCGGGCCGCGCGTCAACTCCTCCGCCAACGACTTCGGCCCAGCCCTCAGCCCCGACGGCCGCCGCCTCTTCTTCGCCTCCAACCGCACCCGCGACGGCGAAGCCCCACGCGACGACTCCTGGGCCGCCACCGTCCGCGAGCGTCGCGACCGCCACGACTACGACCTCTTCCGCGTCGATCTCGACTCCGACGCCGGCCCCACGCGCCTCGCCATGCTCAACACCTCCGCCGATGAGGGCGCCCCGGCCATCAGCCCCGCCGGCGACTTCCTCTACTTCGCCTCCGACCGCCCCGGCGGCCTCGGCGGCTTCGACCTCTTCCGCGCCCGCCTCCGCGACAACCTGCACGATGCGCCCGACCGGCTCGACTCCTCCATCAACTCGCCCTTCAACGACCTCGATCCCGCACTCTCCTCAGAAGGCTTCCGCCTCTTCTTCAGTTCCGATCGCCCACGCCCCGGCCCACAGCACGCGAGCGCCGCGACGCCCTCGGGCCACGCCGCGCCATACTCCCTCTGGACATCCGCCTCCCGCGAGGTCTTCCTCGATCGGCGGCCGCTCTCGCTCGCCGCCACACTCGCCGCGCTGTGGCAGCGATCCTGGCCGTGGATCCTCGCCCTCGCCCTGTCGCTCGCGGCTCTCCTGGCGGCACTCCTCCTCGCCCGACACCCGGACCTCCGCGACCGCTACTCCAGACTCGGCCTCCTCGCTCGGTGCCTCGTCGCCTCGCTCCTCATCCACATGCTCCTCCTCTCGCTCCTCGCCTTCTGGCGCGTCGGCAGCGCGCTGGGCGACGCCCTCATCGCCAACTCCTCCGCGGGCGCCGGCAGCGGCCACCGCGTCTCGCTCGCCTCACCCGCACACTCCGCCATCGCGGAACAGATCATGGGCTCTCTCATCGACGCCGCGCCAACCGAGCCCCTCACCGCGGACCCTCGTTCCTCTGCCCTCTCGCACTTTCGCCCGCTCGAATCCGCGCCCATCTCGCTCTCGATCGCCCACGCCGCGCCGCCGCTCGTCTCGCTCACGCTGCACTCGCCCGAGGCCGCGCCGATCTCCGCCTCCGATCCCTCTCTCCCAACCCCTCGCATCGTCGCCGAACGAGTGCCCGCTGCCCCCGACCCCGCCGCACCGATCCCCGAGCCGAGCAGCGCTCCGCCCTCGCTTCGGCCCGACGCTTCCGCCGCCGAACTCGCCTCGCGGCCGCTGATCTCGCCCTCAGCCAGCGCCCCGATCGCAGCCGAGCGCACCCCCGCCACGCCCTTCTCACTCGCCGCACACGACTCCCCCGCTACCGCACCCGCCGCGACACCCTCGCCCGCCTTTGCCACCCCCCCGCTCACGGTCTCGGCGCAGCCCTCGCTACCCCCCGCGCCGGCGCCCGCCGCCGTCGCCACGGAGACCGCCCCCGCTCCCTCGCTCCCCCGCGCTCAGTCGGGCGCGAGTCCTCCGAGCCTTGACGAGAGCGTGCCACTTCGCGCGACCACATCGCCTAAGCCCGCCCCGGTGCTTCCCGCTTCCCCCGCAGCGGCCTCCGCGTTTCTCGCCGCGACCGCCGAGGCCGTGCCGTCCTCCAACGCCGCCTCCCCATCAAGCGCCACCTCCGCGTCGCCCGACTCCGCCGCCGTGCTCACCTCGCGTCTGCCCGATGCGCCTACGTCTCCGCCCGGCGCGCTCGCGAGCGCCTCTGTGCCCCCGTCGCTCGCCTCCGCTCAAGAGGTGCGCACCTCGCCCACCGGCCCGGCACCGCTCGCCGTTGGTCGCACGCCCGCCACCTCACGCCCAGACACCTCCGCCCCACTCCCCGCCTCGGACCTGCGCTCGCTCGCGACGAGCCGTTCCGCTGGCTCGCGCGACTCGCCCGCAACGCCCGCTTCGCCCGCTCTCTCGCTGCCCGCTGCCGGCGTCACCCAGGCCCGGCTCCCGGCGCTCGAGCCCGATCCGCCTCCCCCATCCTCCTCCGACCTCGCGCTCCGCGACCCCGCGCTCCGCGATCAGGTCCTCGAGTCCGCCGGCGGCACACAAGAGACCGAGCGCGCCGTCGCCCTTGCCCTCGGTTGGCTCGCACGCCACCAGGCCCGCGATGGACGCTTCAGCGGTCAGCACTTCGACAACGCCTGCGGCCTCTGCGACGCCCCCGCCGAAGTTCGCAGCGATGTCGCCATGACCGGCCTCGCTCTCCTCTGCTTCCTCGGCGCGGGCCATATCCACTCCGCCGACGGCCCCCACCGCGACCACGTCGCCCGCGCCCTCGCCTGGCTCATCGCCGGGCAAAGCCCCGAAGGCGACCTCCGCCGTGGCGAGACCCTCTACTCCCAGTCCGTCGCCGCCGTCGCGCTCTGCGAGGCGTTCGCGATGTCCAGCGACCCTCGCGTCGGAGACGCCGCCCGCCGCGCCGTCCGCTTCCTCGACGAGCGCGCCGCGCGCCCCTCAGACGACCCCGCCGACACCGCCGTCCTCGGGTGGCAACTCATGGCCGTCCACAGCGCCCGCCGCTGCGGCTTCCAGACCTCTTCCCTCACCATCCAGCGCGCCCGCCGGTGGCTCGCACAGGTCGATCAGGGCGACGGACGCTCCGCCTACACACGCACCGGCCCCGCCTCGCCCGCCGCCACCGCCGAGGCCATGGTCGTCCGACAACTCCTCGGCCATCGCCGCGACGAGCCCGCGATGCAGGACGCCGCAGATTTCATCCTCACCTCCCCCCCCGCCTGGGACGGCGGCGCACCCACCTACTACTGGTACTACGCCACCCTCGCGCTCTTCCAGCAGCAGGGCAACGCCTGGACCCGTTGGAACGAGCGCCTCGCGCCGGAACTCCTCCGCGCCCAGCGAAGCGACGGCCCCGCCGCAGGCAGTTGGGACCCCAAGGACCAATGGTCCCGACTCGGCGGCCGCATCTACCAGACCGCCATCTGCACCCTCAGCCTCGAGGTCTACTACCGCTACAAGCCCGTCGGCCTCGACCTCCTCCCCGAGCCCCGCACGCCCGAGCCGCGATAGGCCCCCGCCTCAGTCGTCGCGCTCGTCGTCGTGGCGCCGGCTCTCACGCTCCGGGCCCTCCGCTTCACCCAGCCCGAGCGCCACCCCCAGCACCGGCACCCTCGTCGCGCGTGCCGCCCCGTCGTAGTTGCTCGCCAGTCCGACTCCCCACGCCGCCACCACGATCACGAACACCACCGCCACGATCGGATGCGTCCTCGAAATGCCCTGGGCGTGGTCGGCCTCCTTGCGCCCATGCACCATGCTCGCCACGATGTTCTCGCGATGCCGAACCGTGTGCAGGATCACCCCGAGGACGTGCGCCCCCACGACCGCGACCATCGCGTACGCGCATGCCTCGTGAACGCCCTTGGCCACCTCGATCCCCCGCCCCATCATCACCCCCGTTGCCGCCAGCGTCAGCAGCAGCGCGAACATCGCGACGATGGCGTACGCCGACGCCGGATTGTGCCCCACGTGCCGCGTGCCGCGACCGGTCGCCACGCCCCGCAGGTACTCCGCGACCGCGCGAGGCCGGAGCGAGAGCGTCGCGAACCTCGCATACCGGCTTCCCACCAGCCCCCACACCACGCGCAGCACCACCATCAGCGCGATCGTCAGTCCGATGAGTGCATGGTACGGAAACGCCGCGCTGTCCTCGTCCAGCCCGAGCGCGATCACCGCGGCCGCCGCGAACCCCGCCGCCAGCGTCCAGTGGAACACCCGCGTCGGCAGATCCCAAATCATCGCCCCAGCCATGCCAATCCCCTTGGAACGGCCGCCTCAAAACGGATACTACTGTCCATTGTTGTCGTGTTGGGAAGCCCGCTCCAGCGGTTTCATCCCGGCACTGCCCCGATGCTCGATCCCTCGCCGCCCCGCTCTTACTGCACGAGTCCCTTGGTCAGCCGCATGAACGCCGTCTCGAGGTTCACCGCTTCCTCGCTGAACTTCGTGATCCGAAACCCGTTGTTCACGAGCACGTTCGGCAGGTCCGTGAAACTCTGACCCGCGGCGTCATCGAAGGTCACGTGGATCACCTGCGGCTTCGCGCCCGCGCCGTTCCCCGTCGCCCCGGCCTGCAACACCGTCGGGTCCACGTCCGCCAGCGCCACCTTCTTCACCCCCGGCACCTTGGCCAGCAACTCCGCCGCCTTCTGGATCCGGTCCGCCACCCCGACGTGGATCACGTGCCCCATCCGCGCCCGCTGCAGCGCCTCGCGCACGCTCCCGCTGAAGAGCAACTTCCCACGCTCGATGATCCCCACCACGTTGCACAACTCCGCCAGTTCCGGCAGGATGTGCGACGAGATCAGGATCGTCTTGCCCATCCGCCGGAGTTCCTTGAGCAACTCGCGCATCTCGATCCGCGCCCTCGGATCAAGCCCGCTCGCCGGCTCGTCCATGAGCAGCACCTTCGGATCGTGCAGCAGCACCCGCGCCACGCTCAGACGCTGCTGCATCCCGCGCGAGAGGCTGTTCACCTCTGCCGTCGCCTTGTACGAGAGGTCGGTGAGTTCGAGCACGTCGCCCACGACCTTGCGGCGCTGCTCCCCGTGGATGTTGTACGCCGCCGCGAAAAACTCCAGGTACTCCGTCACCACCATGTCCTCGTACGCCCCCATGAAGTCCGGGACATACCCGATCAGCGGACGGATCATCCGGTTCTGGAACCCGATGATCTTCCCGTCGATGCTCGCCTGCCCGCTGCTGGGCTTGAGCAGCGTCGCCAGGATCTTGATCGTCGTCGTCTTCCCCGCCCCGTTCGGCCCGATGAACCCGTAGCAACTCCCCTCCTCGATCGTCAGGTTGAGGTTGTCCAGCGCCACCAGTTCGCCGTACTTCCGCGTCAGGTTCGTCGTCTCGATGATCGCCACTCAACCCTCCTCGTCCGTCACCACGCCGATCACTGGCGGCGACCCCTCCAACGGATACACCCACCGCACCACCGTCCGCCCCTCCGCCGGGATCTGCCGCCACTCGCCCGCGCCCGTCGCCGACTCCAGCGGGAACGGAAGCGGGCCGTTCTCGATCTGCCCGATCACGATCACGCACGGCTGCGTGAACCACACGCCCACGTCGTACCCGTGCAGCGAGCGACGCTGCGCCAGCCGCTCCCCACTGTTGAAACTCGCTTGCTCCTCGCTCACATCCGGCGGACCCAACTGCGAAAACAACGCCAGCGCCACCTGCCGCGCCGCCATCCGCGTCGTGTCCGCGTCCACCACCCCAGGGCCGTCCGACCGACCCGTCCGTCCCGCCGTCAGAAACTCCTGGAAAAACCGATCCGCCTCCGTCGTCCCCCGCGGCGTCCCGATCTTCGTCACGTCCAGGACCAACCCCAGGTCCAGCGCCTCGCCCGGGCCCCAGTCCGCCGGCAGCGAGTACACCCCCACCTGCGACAGCAGCGTCCGAACCCCAGGGCCATTCAGCGAACGCGCCACGTTCTTCTGCCCAACGTTCACGATGATCACCACGCTCGTCAGCGCCGAGGGCATGTTGTGGACCAGCGCCCCTTCCATCTTCCGCTCACCCTTCACGTCGGCCACACGCAACCGCGGCTCCCCCTCGCGCCCGGGGATCGCCTGCGGCCGAGGCATCTCCCACCGCGGCCCCCCGCTCCACTCCGCCTCGAACTGCTTCACCGTCGCTCGCGTCGGCACCGTCAACCGATCCGGAGACGTGCTCTCGCACCGATACCCGCGCGCGTCCGGAAACCCAGAGCCCGAGCCTCCCTCCGGCTCCCACGGCGAGAGCAGGTTCCGAGTCGCCTCGCTCCCGTCCGATCGCCCACCGCCCACGCGCACCGTCGCCCGCCCGTACCGCGGGATCAGCACCGACACGAACGACCTCGCCCGCTGCACCGGCTGCCCGTACACATGGTCCAGCACCGTCAGATGGCTCGCCGAGAGCCGCGAGGGCCGCAGCACCGTCGCCCCGCCCCACGCCACCCCCGTGAACACGCCCGCCGCTGCCACGAAGCCGACCCACGCGTGCCGTTGCCACCCCTTCCGCTTCAAGAGCGCATACCCCAGCGGCCCAGCCGCCAGCCAATACAGCACGAACACACCCAGCCCCAGCAGCACGCCCTTCCCCGCCGCCTCGCCCTTCGCGATCTGGTCCCCGATGTCCCGGTCCAGCGTGATCGTCTCGCGCCCGATCGCCGCCCGCGGCAACCCTCCCTGCCGCGTCGCTCGACCCTCCAACTCCCCGCGCCGGCCCAGCACACGATGCCAGAACAACTCCGCATCCGGCAGCCCACGCTCCGTCATCCACCGGCTCGCCGCGTCCAGCCCCACCAGCGTCACCATCCCCGTCCCCACCAGCCTCCGGCTCACCAGCCACTTCTCTCGCCCCTCACTCCCCGCATACGCCGGCAGGATCCCGATCGCCTCCGTCGGACCAGCCCCCGGAGACGCCGTCATCACCTGCACCGTCTCGCTCGTCGGCAACTCCTGCCGGCTATCCTTCGTGATCAGAGGCCCAAGCCGCGTCAGGTTCGCGCCCTCTTCCCTCGACACCACCACCCGCGGCACCAGATCCGACAGCGGATTCCCCGAATCCAGCCACGCCCCACCCACCCGCGGCAACACCACCACCAGGTGACCACCGCGCCGGACCCACTCCCGGATCGCTTCCGCCTGATCCACGCTCAGCGACGCCGGGAGCCCCTCGTTCCACACCACCACCGAGTATGACAACAACCCCTGCCACCGATCCGGCATCGACTCCGCCGAGATCTGCCCCACCACCTCCGTCCGCTCGTGTCCCGTCGGCAGATAGTTCCGCACCTGGTCGGGCGGCCCGGCATACCTCGACAGCCCCATCGGCCGCGAGCCCACGATCCCCAGCATCCCCTCCGTCCGACCCACCACCCTTCGAGGCTTGATCCGCTGCGACCACAGCAACCGACCCGACGCGAATACCGCCTGCCCCGCGTCGTCTCGCCCTTCCACTGCCTCGAACGCCTGCACCTCCAGCACCGAGTTCACGTCGAACCGGTTCGGCAGCCTCAGATACATCCACAGCCGCTGCTGAACCCCGGGATTCGTCGTCAGTGTCCGCTCATAGTGCACCCGATCCCCGTCCGGGTCCGGCACCACGATCCGCACCAGCACCTCGCGCGGACTGCCCGACTTGTCGCTAATCGCCAGCCGCAGCCCCGCCCACTCCCCCGGCCGAACCGCCCCGCCCACCCCGAACCACGGGCACGCAATGCCCACCTCGCCACCGTCGCTCGACGACTCGTCCTGCCCCCGTGCCGAGACCGCGATCGCGAGCACCACCGAAAGCACAATCCATGCCCGCCGAGCCGCCGAGTGCTGTGCCACGAGTCCTCGCATCTGCCGCCAATCCTACCGGACCTCAAGCCGCGGGTTTCGCGCGCCGATCCGTTCTCCATGACCACGTTCTCCGCCGAGGTCTGGATCTTCCTCGCCGGCATCGCCTCCGCCGCCATCTTCTCCATCCTCCACTGCATGGCCATCACCATCCGCAACGAGCACCAGTACCACCAACTCAAACTCAAGGCCTCCAGGGTGCGCGCGGAACTCCAGGCCCAACTCGCCGCCGACGACGAACGCCGAGTCATCATCGTCGACGAAGCGCCAGGCGAGCAATCGTCAAGGCACGCCGCGTAGCCGCGCCCTCGACCTCCCGACCACCTCCACCAACTGCGCCCGGTGCGACCCTGCGCCCGCGTCGATCACCTCATAGCGCGTCGCTCGCAGTCCCGCGCCCACGAACGCCTGATCCAGGTGCAGCCACGGACGCGCCCGCGGCCACGTCCCGCTCCGACCCCACCCCGCCTCGTCGAACGCGCTCCGCATCCCCCCGCCCGTCACCAGCCCCAGCGAACCCGACCCGCGCGGCACATTGAAATCTCCCACCACCAGCCCCGGCCTCGGGAACCCCATCCCCTCCTCCCCGATCGAGTAGTTCCCCTTCTCATCGCGCCGAACCTCGCGCCCGCTGAACCCCGCGATCGCCTCCGCCGCACGCTCCGCCGTCTCCCACCGCCTTAGCCGCCAACTCGACGGCATGTCCACCACCCACGCCACCACCGGCCCGCCCACTCGCTCCGTCGCATCCAACTCCACGTACATCGCCCGCCCGGGATCCACGCGCGCCCGCGTGTCGCCCTCCGCCCGCGGCACTCCCAGCCAGCACGTCCCGTACCGCCGGATCGACACCCGCGACACCACCAGGATCCCGCTCTCCTGCACCAGCGCCCGCGGCTCGCCGAACGCCTCGTACACCTGGTGCCACGCCACGCCCATGTGCGGGTTCACAAACACCGCCACGTCCGGCTTCTCTTTCTCCAACAGCGCCACGATCGGCTCGATCCGCTCCACGCCGTTCACGTTCCAGTTCAGGACCCGCAGCCCCGCGCTCGTGCCCCGCTCCCCTGCCATCATCGCGTTCGGCAGCCTCCACACCACCACCGCCGTATACGCCCACGCCACCATCAGCCCGAACGCCTCCACCCGCCGACGCCACTTCGCGTGCCGCCCCTTTGATCCCCCCACCCACGCCAGCACCACCGCCAGCGCCCACAGCGCCGTCGCCGACGCCAGCGCCACCTCCGTCGGTACCCAGAACACGTACTGCGACCACACGTGCCGATCCGTCAGCACCCGGCCCGCCACCCACGCGGCCAGCACCACGCCCGCCAGCCCCGCGCTCCCGTGCGCCCCGATCCGTGCCATCCATCGCATGCCCGATCCTACCGAACTCGATCCGCCCGTGTTCCACGCGATCGCCGAACATCACCCCCGTCTCGCGCGTATCTCACGCGAGCGCGCAGCACCGAATCCCCGATAATCACCTCGGAGTCCTCCCGCTGAACGCGCACTCAGACACCGCCACGCCCCCCCGCCCCCCTGGCCCCACAGGCGTCGCACGTCGCACCGCTCGCGGCTTCACCTGGCTCGCCCTCCAGAGCGTCGGCGAGAAGTGCATCACCCTCCTCGCGCAGGTCGCCCTCGCCCGCCTCCTCGCACCCCACGACTTCAAACTCGTCGCCCTCACCTACACCATCACCACCTTCGCCGCGCTCCTCCAGCAGGCGGGCCTCAGCCAGGTCCTCATCCAGCGCGCACGCAAGTTCCACCTCTGGTCCACGCCCGCTCTCTGGATGTCCCTCGCCCTCGGCCTGCTCGCCGCCGCCGCCACCGCTGCCGCCGCGCCCCTCGCCGCCTCCTTCTATGCCGAGCCCGCCCTCCTCCACCTTCTCCTCGCCGCCTCCATCGCCCTCCCGCTCAACAGCCTCATGACCGTCCCCGAGGCTCGCCTCCGCGCCGACATGCGCTTCCGCTTCCTCTCCGCCCTCGGCCTCGCCGCCATCCTCGCCTCTGCCGCGCTCTCCGTCGCCCTCGCCGCCCTCGGTTATGGCGCTCTCGCCTTCATTCTCCCCCCCGTCATCGTCGCCCTTCCGCGCGCCGCCGCCCTCTGGTGGTTCGTCAAGCCGCCGATCCACCTCCGCCCTCGCTTCCGCGCGTGGCGATTCCTCCTCACCGACAGCACCTTCCTCCTCCTCGCCTCGCTCGCCATGATGGCCACCTACCAGGGAGGCCAGGTCATCCTCGGCCGCATGTACCCCGCCCTCGCCGCCGCCGGCCTCTACTACTTCGCCTGGAACCTCTCCGACCAGTCCCTCCGACTCCTCGTCAACAACCTCACCGGCGTCCTCTTCCCCGCACTCGCCTCCCTCCGCGACCATCCCGAACGACAGACCGCCGCCTTCGTCCGCGCCACTCGCGCCCTTGTCATCGTCGGCCTCCCCCCTTGCCTCCTCCAAGCCGTCCTCGCCGGCCCCCTCATCCGCCTCGTCTTCGGCGCCAAGTGGGACCCCGCCATCCCCGTCATGGCCGCCCTCTGCGTCGGCATGTCCGCTCGCCTCGTCCACGGGCCATCCGAGAGCCTCCTCCTCGCCCGCCGACAGACGCGCACCCTCTTCCTCCTCGGCCTCGCCTTCGCCGCCGTCTTCCTCGCCGCCGTCGCCTTCGGCGCCCACCTTGCCGGCCAAGATCACGCCGCCACTGGCGCCGCCATCGCCGCGGGCGTCTCGCTCTTCCTCCTCGGACCCGTCATCCTCCGCCTCGCCCTGGCTGATGCCCCCGACGCCTGGTTCCATGTCGTCCGCATCTATGCCGCCCCATCCCTCGCCGCGCTCGTCGCCTTCGTTCCCGCCTACGCCCTCATCTCCCTCCTCCCACGCACCACGCTCGCCGACGCCGCTGCCATCGCCATCGCCGGCATCCTCTCCTCCTTGATCTACGCCGCCGCCATCCGCGTCCTCCTCCCCGAGCAGTGGCGCGAACTCACCTCGGGCCTCCTGGCCACGATCCGCGCCCGCCTCCGCCGATGACTCCCCCACCAGCCCCGCACCCGCTACCGCTTCCTCATCTCCCACACCCCGCACCCGTACACGCACCCGAAACTCCGCGCCGCCTGCTCGCCCAGCCAATCAACCCCGACGTGCAACTCCCCCGCGTCGTCCACGTACGACATCCGCTCGATCTCGTACATCCCCTCCGCCATCCCCACCACGAACGGCACCGCGAACACCCGGTGCGCGTCATACTCCACCCGCTGCGGCCCGATCGGCACCGAGAAATGCAGCACCCCACCGGGCTCCAGCATCCGCCACAGGTTTCGCCAACCCACCCGATACCCCTCCGGCCTCACCGGATCCCCATATCGCCCGAGCCCAAAGTGCTCCAGCGTGTGCAGGCACGACAGCGAGTCCGTGCATCCGTCCAGGTCCGGCCTCTCCTCCATGATGTCCCGCTGATGAAACGTGATGTTCCGCGAACTCGTCCGCAGCACCCGGATATCGAACACCTCGATCTGCCGGAAACTCGCCACGTGCGCCACAAACCCGTCCACCCGCGACCCCACGTCCACGTGCCGCCGCGGCGACAACTCGAACACCCGCTGCGCCACGAGC
The DNA here is from genome assembly GCA_016793805.1 of Phycisphaerae bacterium. GTDB lineage: Bacteria > Planctomycetota > Phycisphaerae > Phycisphaerales > UBA1924 > JAEUIZ01. The sequence continues at coordinate 39,331 of JAEUIZ010000049.1, read as the reverse complement.
AGATCCTGATGGAAGTAGTGCCCCGTCGCCACCCCGCTCTCCTCGTACCGATCCCCAAGGCACGGGTACGACTTCCCGAACGGAAAGTCCTTCCCGTCCGCGCTCCGCGCCGCCAGCGCCCGATACGCACGCCGATTCCGAACGAACGGCCCGATCCCGCGGACCGCACGGGCCGTCCTCCGAACATCGACGCCAAACAGCGCTGCCGCGCTTCCCAGCCGCCTGAGCATGCTCGCCTCCGTGAAGCGACCAGCATAGCGGCCGACACGCCCGAGCGCCCCGGACACTCGCGCGCTAATGCCGCGACGACTTCACCCGATGCACCAGCGACTGCGCCTTGACCTCCACACCCTTGAGCGCGCTGTCCAGCGCGTCCCGGTTTGGTGCGTACGCCATCGCCGTCTGCACGCTCACCCACTCCTTCCGGCAGAGTTCCGCCAGTGAGTACGTGAAACTCCGCATCCCCTCCGACGTGCTCCCGTTGATGATCGCCGGAATGTCCTCGTCGTACCCGTCCCGGATCTTCTCGCGCACGATCGGCGTGTTGAGCAGCACCTCCGTCGCCGGCACCATCCCGAACCCCGTCTCCGGGAGCGCCGGCAGCAGCCGCTGCGCGCACACCGCACGCATGCTCGTCGCCAGCGCGCTGCGGATGAACCCGTGCTCCTCCCGAGGGAAAAACTCCAGGATCCGGTTGAAACTCTGCATCGTGTCCGCCGTGTGCAGCGACCCGAACACCAGGTGCCCCGTCTCCGCCGCCTGGATCGCCGCCAGCACCGTGTCGTGGTCCCGCATCTCCCCGATGAAGATCACGTCCGGGTCCTGCCGAACCACGTACCGCAGCGCCACCGGATAACTCGGCACGTCGATCCCGATCTCTCGCTGGCTCACGATGCTCCGCGCCCGGCTGAACCGGTACTCCACCGGGTCCTCGATCGTGATGATGTTGTCCGCTTCCTTCTTGTTCAGGTGCTCGATCATCGCCGCCAGCGTCGTGCTCTTCCCCGAGCCCGTCACCCCGCACACCAGCACCATCCCCTCGTTCGTCTTCTCCACGATCTCGTTGTAGATCGGCGGCAGCCGCAGCGCCTCGTACGTCGGAATCTCGCTCTTCACCCGCCGGATCGCCACGTTCGTGTGCCCCCCCGATCGATAGATGTTGCACCGGAACCGGTCCTCGCCCACGAACGTTGCAAAGTCCACCGCCCCCTCGTTCTCGTACCTCGCCATCAACTTCTCGGGGAAGATCGGATCCACGATGTGGTCCGCCTCCTCCGCCGTCAGCGGCGGGCCCTGCACCGCCTTCAACAACCCATTGATCCGATAGTTCGGCGGCACGCCAACCTTGATGTGCAGGTCCGACGCCCCGAGACGACCCATCGCCTCCAGCAATCGCTGGATCGTGAACGCGCCCTGCACCGTGTCCGGCATGTGCCACCTCCGGCAAGAGGCCAGGCGGGGCGGCCAACGAATCGTCATCCCGGACAGAAGGCCCGGAATGGCCGCCCGTCATCGCAATCGTACCCGCCCCGTCGCGCCGGGTTGCACCTCACACCGCAATGTCGCTCACTCGCGTACCCGCAGCGCGATCGCCACGTCGTTCACGTTCGTCCCTGTCGGACCCGTCCGAATCAGATGCTCCCACCCGGCTCGCTCCAACGCCGCGAAAAACGTGTGCGAATCGTGCGCTGCTAGCGCCGCACTCGCGTCGAGCCCAGCCTCCCTCGCCCTCGCGCACGTCTGCCCGGTCACCACCGCACCCGCCGCGTCCGTCGGCCCGTCCACCCCGTCCGTCCCGAACGCCGCCACCGCCACGCCCTGCGCTCCCTCGATCTCGATCGCCGCCGCCAGCGTCATCTCTTGATTCCGCCCACCCACTCCCCTCGCCTCGCCCACGCGCACCGTCGTCTCCCCGCCCCACACGATCGCCTCCGCAGGCCCCAGCGCCCGCGCCAGCACACCCAGCCGCCGACCCGCCTCCGCCGCCTCTCCCACCACGCCCCGCTCCACCCCGACCACTCGAAACCCGTGCCGCGTCAACTCCTCCGCCGCCGCGTCCACCGCCATCGCGTTGCTCCCCACCATCGTCGTCCGCACGCCCCCCAGCACCCGATCCCCAGGCTTGATCGTCTCCGCATGCCCCCCGCGCGTCCCCGCTTCCAAAAACTCACGCACGCGCCCACACGCTCCGCCAACCCCGTACCGCTCCAGCACGCCCAGCGCATCCGCGAACGTCGTCGGGTCCGCCGCGCACGGCCCAGACCCGATCACCTCCAGCCGATCCCCCAGCACATCCGACAACACCCACTGCTCCACCCGCCTCGGCCACGCCTTCGCCGCCATCCGCCCGCCCTTGAGCGCATCCACGTGCCGACGCACGCAGTTCAAGTCCTCGATCGGCGCCCCCGCGCGCAGCAGCGCCCGCGTCGCCGCCGCCACGTCCTCCACCGTCAACCCCTCCATCGGCATCGTCACCAGCGCCGACGCCCCCCCCGACAGCAACACGCACAACACCTCGCCATCTCTCTCGCCCCGACGCCATCCCTCAATCGCCGCCACCACGCGCTGGGCCGCGCGCACGTTCCGCTCCGTCGGCACCGGATGATCCGCGTCCTCCGGCGTCACCACGCACATCGGCCCGCACGCCTCGCCCCCGCCTTCCACAAAGCCCCGCGCCATCGCCCGCGCCGCCTTCCCCACACTCACCACTAACCTTCGCGGCACCTCGCGCCCCGCCGCACCGCCCCCCGCGTCCCCGCTCCTCCCGCTCCGCACCGCCCGCGCCACCGCCGACGCCGGGTCCGCCGCCGACAGCACCGCACCCACCACCCCACGAGCCACCGCCCACGCGCCCTCCGAACCCCTCACGCTCCGCCTCCTGTCCTTGGCTGGACCTGAGTGCCGCCCCTGAATCGTCTCGCCGCTGGATCGCCTCTTGGCTTCCTGTCCTCCTGCTGTGCTTTCTTTGCTGCTTTGCTGCTTTATCGCCGTGTTGCTTCGTCGCCTCGCCGCCAACTACCACACCACCAACCCCACCCCGATCCACACCCCCGCCACCACCATCACGATCGCCGTGTACCCCACGATGTCGCGCGCCCTCACCCCCGTCACCGCCAGGAGCGGCAACGCCCAGAACGGCTGCAGCATGTTCGTCAGTTGGTCCCCATACGCCACCGCCATCACCATCCGCCCGGGATCCACCCCCGCCGACGACGCCGCCTCCAGCGCGATCGGGCCCTGCACCGCCCACTGCCCGCCACCCGATGGGATGCACAAGTTCAACAGCCCCGCAGACACGAACGTCAGCACCGGCAGCGTCCCCGGCGTGCTCATCTCCACGAACGCGTCCGCCAGCATCTTCGCCAGCCCCGACTCCCGCATCACCCCCATGATCCCCGCATACAGCGGGAACTGCACGATGATCCCACCGCATCCGCGCGCTCCCTCGTCCACCGCCGCCGCGTACGACCGCGCCGACCCGTGCAGCACCAGCCCCAGCGCCAGCATCGCCCCGTTCACCTCGTTCAGCCCGATCGTCGCCAGCCCCGCGCGCGCCCCAAACCGCACCAGCACCACCACCAACCCCGCCGCCAGCACCCACGCCACCACCGGCGACCGCTCCAGCCACTCCGGCACTCGCCCGCCCCGCTCCCCCACCCCACCCTTCTCCTCCACACGCTCCACCCCACCGCCCGCGAACTCCTCCACCGGACGCATCTCCTCCACCCGCCTCGGCGCCAGCAGCGCGAACACGACGGGCGACAGCACCACCAGCCCGCCCGTGATCATCACGTTGAACCACGCGAACGTCGTCCGATCCAGCCCCAGCCACGCCCCGCCTCCCCGCGGACCAAACTGCTCCACCACCCCCGCCGGCAGCGACCGCGCCGCGTTCGCCGTCGTCGTCATCGACAGCGGCGCCGATCCCGACAATCCCCCGTGCCACACCATCAGCCCCACGTACCCCGCCGCCACGATCAGCGGATAGTGCGCCCGAATCCCCCGCGCCGTGAGCGACCGCCCCACCTCCCGCGCCAGCACCGCCCCCACGATCAGCCCCAGACCCCAGTTCACCAGCGCCCCCGCGCACGCCGCCACCGACACCAGCGCCGCCGCGCTCCCCGTCCCCCGCGGCAACGACGCCACTCGCCCCAGCACGCGCCGCATCGGCCGGCTCGACGCCACCGCGTGACCCGTCACCAGCACCACGCACATCTGCATCGTGAACGGCAGCAGCGACCACAGCCCGGGCCCCCACGCATCCATCACCCGCGCCGCTCGCTCCCCCGCCCCAACCCGCGCCGCTCCCCCCGGCCCACCCCCCGCCGCCGGATATCCCCACACGACCGCGACCGCCATCACCACCACGCTCAGAAGCACCGCGATCACGAGCGGATCCGGCGCCGTCCGACGAAACCCCGCGCTGATCCACAATCCCAACCGGCTGATCATCCCCCCAGCCTACCGCACTCGGCCACGTCCTACTTCCTCAACCTCTCCAGACGCTCCGCCGCCGCTCGGAGCGTCTCCATCCGCTTGCAGAACGCGAACCGCGCCAGCCGGCGACCGCCCTCCGCGTCGTCATAGAACACGCTCGGCGGGATCGCCGCAACCCCAACCTCCGTCGTCAGCCACCGGCAGAACTCCACATCGCTCCGACCTCCCGACACCGGCGTGTGGTCCACCATGATGAAGTACGTGCCCTCCGGCATGAACACCCGGAACCCCACCCGCGCCAGCACCCCCGCCAGGTAGTCCCGCGCCTCGCCCAACTGTTTCCTCAGCCCCTCCACGTACTCCTCGCCGCGCTCGATCGCCTCCGCCGCTCCCATCTGCATCGGGATCGCCGAGCAGAACGTCAGAAACTGGTGCGCCGACCTCACCGCCGCTGACAACTCCCGCGACGCGATCGCCCACCCCGTCTTCCACCCCGTCAGGCTGTACGTCTTCCCCAGGCTCGACAGCGTGATCGTCCGCTCCGACATCCCCGGCAGCGTCGCCAGCCTCACGTGCGGCCGATCCTCGTTGAACGTCAGCCTCTCATACACCTCGTCCGTGATCGCCACCACCCCGTGCCCAACGCACAACTCCGCGATCAGCCCCAACTCCGCCCGCGTGAACACCTTCCCCGTCGGGTTGTTCGGCGTGTTCACCACGATCGCCCGCGTCCGCCCCGTGAACGCCCGCTTCAACTCCTCCGCGTCAAACTCGAACGCCCCGCGCACGATCCCGTCCGCCCCCTCCCCCGCCCCCGGCGGCCGCAATCGAACCGTCCGCGCCACCCCACCCGCCATCGCCACGCCCGCCCGATAGCAGTCGTAGTAGGGCTCAAACAGGATCACCTCGTCCCCGGGATTGATCAGCCCCAGGAACGTCGCCGCCAGCGCCTCGGTGCACCCCGCCGTCACCGTCACCTGCGTCTCCCCGTCCACCTCCATCCCCGTCGCCCGCTTCCACCACCCCACCAGCGCCCGGTTCAACTCCGGCAACCCCTGCATCCGCCCATACTGATTCCGACCCTCCGCCATCGCACGCTCCACAGCGCGCTTCGCGAACTCCGGCCCGTCAAAGTCAGGAAACCCCTGCGACAGGTTCACCGCCCCGTGCGCGTTCGCCAGCGCCGTCATCTCCGCAAACACCGTCGTGCCGAACGGCGCAAACCGCTGCGAGACCATGCCCATGCCGACACAATAGCCGGACCCGCGATGAATCCGCTCTCCCGCCGCCCGCGAAACCGCTCCCGAGTAGCCCCCCGCATGTCCACCCTCGTCTGGTTCCGGGCCGATCTCCGCACTCGCGACCACGCCGCGCTCCACGCCGCCGCGCTCGAAGGCCCCGTCCACGCCCTCTTCGTCGCCTGCCCGGACCAGTGGCGGGCCCACGACGACGCCCCGGCCAAGATCGACCTCATCCTCCGCTCACTCGCCGATCTCCGCCGCGACCTCGCCGCGCTCGGCATCCCCCTCACCCTCCTCTCCGTCCCCGATGCCCGCGACGTGCCCGACGCCGTTGTCCGCACCGCCTCGGCCCTCCGCTGCCGCGCCCTCCGCTTCAACCGCCAATACGAACTCAACGAACTCCGCCGCGACGAGCGAACCCTCCGCCTCGCCGCTTCCGTCGGCCTCCGCGCCGTCGCCCACGACGACCAGACCATCCTCGCGCCCGGCTCCGTTCGCACCCGCGAGGGCAAGCCCTTCACCGTCTTCACCCCCTTCAAGCGTGCCTGGCTCGCGCACCTCGACGACCGCGGCGGCGCCCCCGTCCTCCCCGCCCCCGCGCCTCGTTCACCCCTCCCGCCTCCACCCGACGCCATGCTCGACCCCATCGTCTCCGACTTCCTCGACGCCGGGCTTCCCGCGCCCGATCGCGCCCGCATCGCCGCCCTCTGGCCCTCGGGCGAGTCCGAAGCCCTCCGCCGACTCCGCGCCTTCGTCGCCGGCCCCCTCGCCCGCTACGCAGCCGACCGCGACCGACCCGACCTCGCCGGCACCAGCGCCCTCTCCCCCTATCTCGCCATCGGCGCCATCTCCCCTCGCCAGTGCCTCGCCGCCGCCCTCGACGCCGCAACCGGCCTCCCCGCTTCCGCACGTGCCGGCATCGACACCTGGATCTCCGAACTCGTCTGGCGCGAGTTCTACGTCCACGTCATGGCCGCCTTCCCCAGCGTCGTCATGGGCCGCGCCTTCAAGCCCGAGACCGACCAACTCGCCTGGGGCCACGACCCCCACCTCTTCGATCGCTGGTCCGCGGGCCGCACCGGTGTCCCCATCGTCGATGCCGCCATGCGCCAACTCCTCGCCACCGGCTGGATGCACAACCGCCTCCGCATGATCGCCGCCATGTTCCTCGCCAAGGACCTCTTCCTCGACTGGCGGCTCGGCGAACGCCACTTCATGCGTCACCTCGTCGATGGCTTCTTCGCCAGCAACAACGGCGGGTGGCAGTGGTCCGCCTCCACCGGCACCGACGCCGCCCCCTACTTCCGAATCTTCAACCCGATCTCCCAGAGCCGCCGCTTCGACCCCGACGGCGCCTTCATCCGCCGATGGGTCCCCGAACTCGCCTCGCTCGACTCCGACGCGATCCACGACCCCTTCGACGCCAAACTCGGCCTCGCGCCCCTCGCCCGCGCCTCGCTCGACTACCCGCCCCCGATCGTCGACCACGCCGCCGCACGCGACCGCGTCATCGCGGCGTTCCAGTCGCTCTCGGGCCGGTCCCCAGCAGCCGCACCGCCTTCCACGCCGCCTCGGTCCAAGGCCCGATCTCCGTCACCCGGATGAGCACCCGCCGCGACGCCTCGCTCGTGGGCGCTGTCTCCCCAAACCTCGCCACGTAGTTTCCCAGCGCCGCCGCCGCCCGCGACGACTCCTCTTCCCGCGCCTTCTGCCACGGGTCGTCCACCCACGCCAGCGCCTCCGCGAACCGCTCCGCCGTCGGCATCTCGTGCCCCATCCGCGCGAAACTCCACAGCCGCGCCGACAACCCGTCCCGCTGCATCAGGTCGATCGTGTTCTCCATCTCGCGCTGGTTGAAGTCCTGCTCCCCCGTGATCGCACCGATCCGCCGCGTCCGCAACACACGCATCGCCTCCGCCGCCGGCCTCTGGTACGCCGCAGGCCAGAACTTCCCCACCCCGTTCGGCACCCGCTGATAGAAACTCATCCCCACGATCGGCACCGCCCCCGCGAACGTCTCCGGGAAGCACCCGAGCAGGATCGACGCGACTCGCCCGCCCCCCGACATCCCCGTCAGATACACCCGCCGCGGATCGACGTGGAACCGCTCGCTCGCCGTCGCCAGCAGATCAAACGCGAACTGGTAGCGATCCACCACCAGCCGGTTGTTCCCCGCGTCCGCCACCCCCACCACGATCAGGTTCCCCGCATCCGCCGCCGACTCGAACACGCTCGGCGGCCGCCCCGATGCCGTCGGATCCAACCAGATCAGCAATCCCGCCGGCTCCCTCGGGTCATACCTCGCCGGCAGCCGCGCGAACATCGTCGCCTGGGACAGGTCCCGCGTCGTGCCCTCGAGGTTCGTCCTGCTCCCCCCGTTCATCCGCGCCGACAACACCTCCGGCGTGAACACCACTCGCCCCGCCACATACGGCCGATCCAGCGTCACCACCTGCCCCCGCGCCAGCGTCACCTCGCCGAACCCGCCCCGGTACGCTTGCCACGTGCGCACGAGCGCCCCAAACGCCTCGCCCCGAAGCGTCACGCGCTCGATCCTCCCGCCCTCGTCCTGCCGCAATGCCACGAACCCGCCGTCGGGTGCCCGCCGAACCTCCACTCGCCTCGCCGACACGCCCGCCTTGCCCCCGGCCTCCGCCGCAAACAGATGCACCACCGCCACCGTTGGGCCGGACGCATCGCCCAGAGCCGGATTCGGCGGGACCGTCGCCCGCAGCGCCTCCAGCGACCGCCCGCGCAGGTCCGCCAGCACCCCCAGAAGCGCCCGCGTCATCTCGCTCTCGACGCCCGAAACCTCCGGCAACGCCGCCGACGTCGTCACCACCGCGCGAACCGCCGGCCTCCCGTCCACGTCGAACACGCCGTCGGGGCGCGCCGCCACCCGACCCCCCGCGCACACCACCCACCCAACCATCACCAGCAGCGCCAGCCGCATCGCTCCACCATACGCCCCGCGGCACCCCACCGGTTCCGCCGCCTCCCTTGACTCCGGCCTCCGCGGCACCTTCCATTCAGGCCCGACGGCGCCGTGCCGCTCGGACGTTGCCCGGATCGCCTGACCGAAGCCTCGGCCACCAGGCGTGATCGTCCGCCACCGGCGGACACCCCCGCGGTCTCGACCCCGCGGCGTGGACGGAGGTTGTCATGGCCCGGTACACCGGTCCCAAGGTTCGTCTCTCCCGTCGCGTCGGCGTCCCCATCGCCGATATCCCCAAGCACACCGCCAACGAGCGCATCAAGAACCCCGCCGGCATGCACGGCTATCGCGGCCGCCGCCTGCGCGACTACGGCGTGCGCCTCAACGAGAAACAGAAAGTCCGCTACCACTACAACGTCCTCGAGCGCCAGTTCCGCCGTTACATCGCCGAGGCCGCCCGTCGCCCCGGCAACACCGGCGCCCTCCTCATGCAACTCCTCGAGCGACGCCTCGACAACGTCCTCCGCCGCGCCGGCGTCGCACGGACCATCTGGGGCGCCCGTCAGATGGTCGCCCATGGGCACGTCCTCGTCAACGGCCGCAAGACCGACCGCCCAGGCTTCGAGGTCAGCACTGGCGACGTCATCACCCTCAAGCCCAAGATCCAGAAACTCGCACGCGAGGCCATGGAATCCATGGCGGGCCTCGAGGTCCCGGGTTGGATCGAGTTCAACCCCTCCGAACTCTCCATGAAGATCATCGCCCTACCGATGCCCGACCAGATCCCCTTCGACGTCAACCCAAACCTCATCGTCGAGTTCTATCGCTAATCGCCCTCTCCCCGCCGCGACCTCCCACCGCCCGCGCTCTCCTTGCGCGCCCGCGCCCGGCCCTCCTACCCTTGGAGCAGCATGATCAAGATCCTCCGAAAGCACCGCTCCTGGTTCATGGCCGGGTTCCTCGTCCTCCTCATGATGACCTGGCTCATCGGCCCGGCATTCGAGAAGATCGGTCGCTCCGCCTCCAACTACACCGTCGCCAAACTCGACGGCATGTCCATCCGCGCCCTCGACGCCAACCGCTCCGCCCGTGAACTCGCCGCACTCGAAGCCTTCGCGCCCTTCCTCATCCGCGGCGCCTTCGGCATCGCCGACCGCGACGCCACCCACTGGACTCTCCTCGTCCACGAGGCCGAACAGGCCGGACTCGTTGCCGACGAGGGTGACGGCGCCGCCTTCCTCCCCGAACTCGCCGAGACCTACGTCCAGATCGAGATGCAGCGGGACTTCCGCCTCGCCATGCAGATCCGCGACGAGAAGACCTTCCGCGAGGTCGTCGATCGCATCGCCGCCGGCGCCGAGGCCCGTTTCCGCGAGCACCACCTCGCCAAGCCCGAGATGGACATGGCCCTCGCCCGCGCCCGCGGCGTCTTCCGCCTCCTCTCCTCCTACCGACAGTCCATCCGACTCTCCGACCGCGCCGCCGCCGCGATCGCCAAGCGCGACCAGGACGCCGCCATCGTCGACCACGTCTCCATCCCTGCCTCGCGCCTCGCCGACACCGTCCCCGAGCCCACCGACGAGCAACTCCTCGCCCACTTCGAACGCTTCAAGTCCACTCGCCCAGGCGAGGGCCAGTTCGGCATCGGGTACCTCCTCCCCCCACGCGTCCGCATCGAGTTCATGAAACTCTCCCGCGCCGCCATCGAGGCCAAGATCGACCTCGACCCCATCGAGGTCAGCAAACGCTTCAAGGAGAACCCCACCAAGTACGGCTCCGACTTCGCCGCCGCCCGCCCCAACATCGAGCGCGAACTCAAGGCCGACAAGGTCAACCGCATCCTCGAGGACGCCCGCTCCACCATCCAGGCCGAGGTCGTCAAGGGCTCGCGACGACTCGATCCCGACCCGAAGGACCCGCGCTACCGCGTCCTCCCAGCCGACTGGCAGCAGACACGCCCCAAGTTCGAGTCCATCGCACAGGTCGTCGTCGATCAGGTCCAGAGGACCCAGGGCGTCGCCATCGACCGCCCGGAGATCGTCATCCACGCCGCCAACTGGCTCACCCAGAACGAACTCGCCGCCCTCCCCGGCATCGGGATGTCTGTCCTCCGCCAAGGCTCCATCGAGGTCCCCTTCCCCGAAGCCGTCTTCTGGTGCCGCGAACTCGGCGGCGAACGCGGGATCATCCCCATCCAGACCCTCCTCCCCATCGGCGACGCCTTCTTCTCCGACCGCATCACCGGCGACCGCTACTACCTCACCGTCCTCCAGACCCGCGGCGAGTCCGCCCCCGATTCCATCGACGAACGCCGCGAGCAGATCGTCAAGGACTACCGCGAACTCGTCGCCTACGAGCAACTCAAGAGCCAACTCGACACGCTCCGCGCCAAGGCCGTCGCCGGCGGACTCGACGCCATCGCCGACGCCTACGCCAAGCCCGGCCCCGCCCCCGCCACGCCCGGCGCCGAGCCCCCGCCCCCCGACAAGCCCACCATCCATCGCCTCACACGCCTCAACCGCAACGCCGTGAGCACCGGCGACCAGGACCTCAACACCGACGACAACCGCGCGCGAGTCCTCGCCGCCGCCGCCGCCTTCGATCCCGTCAAGCCCTGGAGCGAGATCGACGCCGACCGCGCCACGCTCGCACTCTCCAACGACGCCCGCCGGTCCATCTCCATCGTCCGCATCGTCGCCCCCAGCCCGCTCACCGTCGAGGCCTTCCGCTCCCAGGACGACTACACCGTCGGCGCCGCCTATCGCGCCGCCAACGCCGACGACGCCGGCGGGTCCTTCTCCCTTGCCGCCCTGCTCCAGCGTCACGAGTACAAGATCGGCGATCGCCGGATCAACAAGCCCGAGGACCTGCGTACCGCCGAGGACGACAGCGAGCGATCGGGCGGATAACGGGCCTCTCGGCCCCGGAGGTGCTCATGCGGTTCATCCCTGGTTCCGCCGGCCCGACACGCCACGGCCACGCCGGCCTCCTCATCGGCCTCCTCGTCGTCGTCGTCATCGTCCTCGTCCTCCTCTTCGGCGACTTCTCCAGCACCGGCGGCACCACCTCCGCGACCGGCAGCCCCGGCGGCGGCAGTTACGCCGGCCAGGTCGCCCAGACCCGCAAGTCCGGCCGCGAGACCGCCTTCTCCATCAACTCCCAGCAACTCACCACCATGATCGCCCAGTACAAGCAGGAGCACAACGACAAACTCCCCAAGTCCTGGGCCGACATCGAGGGCCTCCCCAAGCAGTCCTACACCGACGCCTGGGGCAACGAACTCGCCTTCACCATCGAGGCCGGCCCACGCGGGCCCGGCAAGGTCACCTATCGCAGCAACGGCCCGGACGGCCAGCCCAACACCTCCGACGACATCGTCAAGGTGGACTCGCTCCCCTTCTAGCCGGCCCTCGCACCTCGCCGCCCCCCGCTCGACCGCCAACTCCCCCCCGCTTGCCCTGCGCCGCCCTGGCTCGACCGCTTACCATCCGCCCATGACCACCGCCCTCAACCATCCCACCACCGAGTTCGAGAAAAAGGACCGCTGCGCCGACCTCCCCCACCGCCCGCGTGTCCTCCTCGGCAAGATGGGCCTCGACGGGCACGACCGCGGCGTCAAGGTCATCGCACGTGCCCTCCGCGACTCCGGCGTCCACGTCATCTACTCCGGCCTCTGGCAGACCCCGCGCTCCCTCGCCATCTCCGCCCGCGACGAGGACTGCGACTGCATCGCCGCCTCCATGATGTCCAACTCCCACCTCGTCCTCGGGCCCAAACTCCTCGCCGCACTCAAGGACCTCGGCCGCCCAGGTATCCCCGTCTACATGGGCGGCATCCTCCCCCAAGAGGACATCCCAACACTCCTCGCATCCGGCGTCGCTCGATGCTTCACCACCGGCACCGGACTCCTCGACATCGTCGCCGCCGTCCGCGAGGCCGCCCGCCCCCGCACGCCCGCGGTCGAGTCCTCCCACCCCACCGCCCAACTCGCCCGCGACATCTCCCTCGCCCACGACGGCAAGTCCCTCCGCCCCGGCGCCGCTCGTCGCCGACCCAAGCGTGTCATCGGCATCACCGGCGCGCCCGGCGCCGGCAAGTCCACCCTCGTCGCCCAACTCGTCGGCGAGCACACCCGCCGCGCCAAGGCCGGCAACGCCGCCGGTCGCGCCGCCGTCGTCGCCTTCGATCCCATGTCCCCCATCACCAGCGGCGCGCTCCTGGGCGACCGCCTCCGCGTCGACTTCAACGCCCTCGACGAGAGCGTCTACTACCGCAGCCTCGCCATCAGCGGCGAGGACTACCACGCCCTCCCCGACATCATCGACCTCATCGGCGCCGCCGACCCCGCCAACCCCTTCGACACCCTCTTCGTCGAGACCGTCGGCGCGGGCCAGAACGAGACCCGCATCCGCCAGCACGTCGATCGAACCGTCGTCGTCCTCACCCCAGGCATGGGCGACGCCGTCCAGATGGACAAGGCCGGAATCCTCGAAATCGCCGACCTCTTCGTCTGCAACAAGGCCGACCACCCGGGCGAGAACGAACTCGTCCGCGACCTCCGCGACATCGCCGGCAAACGCCCCATCATCGAGACCGTCGCCACCCGAGGCCAAGGCATCGCCGAACTCCTCGACGCCCTCGCCTGAATCTCCCCCTCCCCACCACTGGCACAACCGCCCCGCACCGGGCACAATACCCCCATGCCCGACCCCGCCGGCACGCCCCGGTCCTTTGACGCCGCGCCCATCGAGGTCGCCCCGGCGCTCCCCCGGCCCGCGCTCCCCGGCACCGTCATCGTCCGCGCTTCCGAGGACGAATGGCTCGACGCCGTCGCCGCAGACCTCGTCCTCCACGCCAAAAACTGCGTCCGAACCTTCGGCGACTTCCACCTCGCCCTCTCCGGCGGCAAAACGCCCGAGCCCCTCTACCGCCGCCTCATGTACGACCCGCTCTGCCGAGACTTCCCCTGGAAACGGACCCACCTCTGGGTCGTCGATGAACGCCGCGTCCCGATGGACGACGACCGCTGCAACTTCAAGATGATCCACGAGACCGTCGTCGCCCACTCCGACATTCCCAAAGATCAGGTCCATCCCATCCGCGCCCTCGAGCCCGACGCCGACGACCTCTACGAGGCCGAACTCCGCGAGTCCCTCGCCTGGCGAGAGAAGGGCCACGACCGCCTCGACTTCGTCCTCCTCGGCATGGGCTCCGACGGCCACACCGCCAGCCTCTTCCCACGCTCCCCTGCCCTCGACGCCCGCGGACGCCTCGTCGTCATCAACGACGGGCCCGCCGTCACCCCGCCGGATCGCGTCACCATGACCTTCGACCTCATCAACGCCGCTCGCTTCGTCGCCGTGCTCGTCTCCGGCCCCTCCAAGCGCGACACCATCGCACGCGTCGTCCGCCACACCGATCCCGTCCACGACCTGCCCATCCTCGGCGTCCGTCCCGTCGGCGGCGAACTGCGGTGGTACCTCGACCTCGCCGCCTGCCCGACGTAACCATGCCCAGCCTCACCATCGCGCCCAACGACCGCGTCCCCATCACCATCCGGTACCAGGACGACGACCTCCTCGTCGCCGACAAGCCCGCCGGCGTCCCGACCCAGCCCGGCCTCGGACACCTCGACGACACCCTCCTCAACGGGCTCTTCGCTCGCTTCGGTCCTCGACTCCAGAACCTCGGCCGCCACCGCGACTTCGGGCTCCTCCACCGCCTCGACCGTCCCACCAGCGGGCTCGTCATCGTCGGCCTCCGCGTTCCCGCCTACGACGCCCTCCGACTCGCCTTCGAACGCCGCGCCGTCAAGAAGTTCTACTGGGCCGTCGTCTCCCCGCCCCCCTCCCGCGACAGCGGCGTCATCCGCCGACCCATCCTCGAACAGACCCGCGACCGCAAGACCGCTTCCATCTCCCCCAAGGGCAAGCCCGCCATCACCGCCTTCCGCGTCCTCGCCCGGGCCCCGCGCGACGCCGCCGCCCTCGTCGAGTGCCGACCCGTCACCGGCCGTCTGCACCAGGTCCGCGTCCACCTCGCCTCCATCCACGCCCCCATCCTCGGCGACCCCGACTACGGCACGCCCGCACGCCACCGCCTCGCCCTCCACGCCCATCGCATCATCCTCCCCCACCCTACCACCGGCGCGCCCCTCGACGTGCGCGCGCCCCTGCCGCGCGACCTCGCCGCGCTCCTCAAAAAACTCGGCATTCCCAGGCCCTCCGAGCCCTCCGACGAGCCTCCGCCCGCCTTGGAAACCGGCGATCCGCTCACGCCCTGAGCGCACGCATCAGGTCCGCCGCGATCGTGTCCGCCAGCAGAAAGCCCGCGTCCGTCAGCCGCAGCCGACCTCCCACGATCGTCGCCTGCTCGCGTTCCATCGCGGCCCCCGCCACCCGGTCCAACCTTGCCGCGCTCGCCGCTCCGCACACCTCCGCCGCTCGCCCCCGCACCCACTCCCACGCCAACCCCTCCGCCAGCCGAAGCCCCGTCATGATTCGCTCCGCCAGCGCCCGCCTCGCGTCCGGCGGCTCGTGGTCCACCACCTCCGGCAGCCCCGCGCCCGCCAGGTAGTCATCCAGCCGCGGGACGTTCTTCCACCGATGCCCCGCGACGTGCCCCGACGCGCTCGGACCCGCCGCCAGCCACTCCTCCTGCCGCCAGTACGCCAGGTTGTGCCGGCACTCCTGCCCAGGCCTCGCAAAGTTGCTCACCTCGTACCGCTCCAGCCCCGCCGCCCGCATCGCCCCGAGCGTCACCTCGAACATCTCGATCTCCGTCTCCTCGTCCGCCCTCGCAAACTCCCCTCGCTCCAGCCGCGCCGTCATGGCCGTCCTCGGCTCGTACGTCAGCGTGTAGCACGACAGGTGCGACGTGCCCAGCCCCACCGCCGCCGACAGGTCCTCCCGCAACTCGCTCACCGTCTGCCCCGGGATCGACGAGATCAGGTCGATCGACTGCCTCCTGATCCCCACGGCCCGCGCCGCGTCGATCGCCCGCGACACCTCCGCCGGGTCGTGTCGCCGCTCCAGCGTCGCCAGGTGCCGCCGATTGAACGACTGCGCCCCCATGCTCACACGCGACACGCCCCCCGCCACCAGAACGTCCAGCAACTCCCGCGTCACCGACTCCGGGTTGCACTCGACCGTGAACTCGCCGCCCCCGCCCGGCCTCATCGCCCAGAGATCAAACCGCCGTTCCAACTCCGACAGCAGCCGCCGCCACAGCGGGACCCCCAGCAAACTCGGCGTCCCGCCCCCGATAAAGATCGTCTCGAGCCCGGGCGCCCCCGTTGCCTCAGACAACGCCTCCAGTTCGGAACACAGTCGGGAGACAAACGCCTCTTGTCGATCCTGCGTGTCCACCAGCGAGTAGAAGTCGCAGTAGTGGCACTTGTGCGCGCAGAATGGGACGTGGATATAGAGCGACCGCACCGCCGCCGCCGGCCCGGCCTTCCGCAGCGGGTGGGGGGCGCGTTGCCCGAGCACCGAAATGGCGGTACGCTGCATCATCGGCGAGGGTGGTGCGGCCCTTGCCCGACCTCGGCGG
Source organism: Phycisphaerae bacterium (assembly GCA_016793805.1). GTDB lineage: Bacteria > Planctomycetota > Phycisphaerae > Phycisphaerales > UBA1924 > JAEUIZ01. The sequence goes on along the minus strand of JAEUIZ010000049.1, from coordinate 23,167 downwards.
AACCGTCCGCCGCTTGCACCTCCCGCGCCTCAGGGTAGCCCCAGTGCACGTGACCCTTGTCTATGTGACGCCCGACGGCAGGACCAAGGACGTCCCCATGAAGCGGGCTCGGCTGCTCTTCGGCCGCCAGGCCGGATGCGACGTGCGCATCCCCTCCGCCTCCGTCTCCCGCGAACACTGCGAGATCGTCCTCGACGGCTCCTCCCTCAAACTCCGCGACCTCGGCTCCTCCAACGGCACCTACGTCGATCAGCACCGCGTCCGCGAGGCCGACCTCTCCGCCGGCTCCATCATCTCCGTCGGTCCCGCTATCTTCGTCGTGTGCATCGACGGCAAACCCGCTTCCTTTGACCCCAAAAAGGCGCTCTCTCAGGGCGCCAAGCCCGCCGCCGCCACCACCGTCAAGGGCAACGCCAAGGGCGGCCTCGACGACGACGCCAACGAGGGCACCAGCATCTCCGACCTCGACTTCGACTTCCTCGACGACGACGACGAGGACACCAAGAAAAAACTGTAACGCCGCAGGACTTGCTCGCCCGATGGAACCGCCGGCCCGCCCGCGCGTCTGATCCCTCGCCTCCTCGCCGCGCCCGGTTTACGCTTGCCCGTCGTGCCCCAGCCACCAGACCGCACCCCCGTGCCCCCGGAGGAGCACCGCTCCGCCGGGCCGGAGATCGAGCCGGAGTCGTTCGTCCATGAGGTCGCCTCCGAGCGCCCCCACGACCCCTACGCCGCACTCCGGCTCCCCAACTACCGCCTCTTCGCCTCCGGGTTCGTCTGCTCCAGCACCGGGCTCCAGATGCTCTCCGCCGCCATCGGGTGGGAGGTCTGGCAACGCACCGAGAGTTCCTGGTACCTCGGCCTGGTCGGGCTCGTCCGCGCAGCCCCCGTCGTCGCACTCGCCCTCATCGCCGGCCAGATCATCGACACCCTCTCGCGCAAGACCATCCTCATCGTCACGCAGATCGCCTTCGCCCTCGCCGCCATCGTCCTCGCCGTCGCCTCCTGGGCCCACGCCCCGATCTGGGTCCTCTTCGCGCTCATCTTCGTCGCGGGGTGTGCCCGATCCTTCAACGGCCCAACCCGCAGCTCCCTCCTCCCCGCCCTCGTCCCCGCCGACACCTTCCACAACGCCATCACCTGGAACAGCGGGGTCTTCCAGTTCTCCGCCATCGTCGGGCCGCTCGCCTCCGGCGGCCTCATCGTCCTCACAGGCCAGGTCTGGCCCGTCTACCTCTGCACCGCCGTCCTCTGCGCCACCCTCGCCCTCACCGCCGGTTGGCTCGAGCCGCGCAAGACCACAGGCCCGCCCGCCGGGCCCCTCTCCCTCGAGTCCGCCCTCGCCGGCCTCCGGCACATCCGCCGCGAGAAACTCGTCCTCGCCGTCATCACCCTCGACCTCCTCGCCGTCCTCTTCGGCGGCGCCACCGCACTCCTCCCCCAATACGCCAAGGAGGTCCTCGGCGTCGAGGCCGTCGGCTACGGCGCCCTCCGCGCCGCACCCTTCGTCGGCGCCCTCCTCATGGCCCTCGTCCTCGCCCATCGCCCTCCGTTCAAACGCTCCGGCCGAACGCTCCTCCTCGCCGTCGCCGGCTACGGCCTCTGCATGATCATCTTCGGGGTCTCCGCCAACTTCATGCTCTCCATCGTCGCCCTCGGGCTCGGGGGCGCCCTCGACAACATCAGCGTCGTCATCCGTCACGTCCTCGTCCAGGCCCGCACCCCGGACCACCTCCGAGGCCGCGTCGGGACCGTCAACAGCGTCTTCATCGAGTGCAGCAACGAACTCGGCGGCTTCGAGTCCGGCGCCGTCGCCAGCCTCGCCGCCCGTTGGTTCGGCGCCACCGTCGGCGCCATGTTCAGCGTCGTCAGCGGTGGCGTCGGCACCCTCCTCGTCGTCGCCGGCGTCGCCCTCGCCTGGCCCCAACTCCGACGACTCGGCGTCCTCATCGTCCGGGACGATCCGACTCCGCCAGAGCCGACGCCGCCACCGCGTCCGGCGGCAACTCCGCGAACGGCTCCCGCGAACGCCGATTCAACCGATGCTGCACCAGCAGCATGACCCCGGCCCCCATGATCGCCACCGACCCGCACGCCCACTGCGGGCCCGTCAACACCTCGCCGAACAGCCCGTGCGACGCCAGCGACACGATGAACGGCTGCAACTGCACCACCCCCGCCGAGACCGCCACCCCCAGCCGGCTGATGCTGTAGTAGTAGAACACGTGCCCCAGCGCGATCCCCACCACCGCCGACAGAAACAGGAACGTGAACTGCCCGCCCGGCACCCCCACACCCCCCACCACCAGCGGCATCCGCAGCAACTCGATCGCCCGCACTCCCGCTCCCTCGCCCAGCACCACCATCAGCCCCACCATCCCCACCGCCGTGTACAGGCTGATCGCCGCGAACGACGTGATCGCGTCGATCCCCTTCATGTAGTGCCGCACCGCCAGCGCGTACGCCGCGAATCCCGCCCCGCTGCTCACCGCCAGCACGATCCCCACCAGCGTCGCCCCGCGCGGCAGCGACTGCCCCAGCACCATCGTCCCCAGCGTCCCCCCGACCACCATCCCCAGTCCCACCAGGAACCCCCGCGAACGCACCACCCGGCGCTCGTTGGCGAACAGCACCGCCGCCCCGATCGTCGCGAACACGATGTTCGACCTCAGCCCGAACGTCGCCAGCCCCGGGTCGATCGTGTAGAACGTCCAGCAGAACGCCATCTGCGAGACGCAGTTGATCGCCGCGGGGACCAGCGCCGCGCGCCACAACCGCCGCGGCAGCCGCTTCCGCGCAACCCCGACAACCAGCACCGGGAGCCACAGCAGCGCGCTCATCCCGTACCGCCACCCGTTGCTCGTCCAGACGTCGATCATCCCCGAGAAATGCCGCAGAAACAGCGGCACGCTCGACCACCCCAGGAGCGTCATCACGATCGTGACCATCGCGCCAAACCGCGGCCAGAGTCCGTCGGATTGACGCGTGGTCGTCATGGAGTCCGCGTGCGCCGTGATCCCAAACCGCCAGCCGGCAACGTCGGCCACGCGTCCACCCCGCGCCGCCGCCGAACGACATCGGCTACGCGCCGATCAACTGCGCCTGCCGCCGCGGGTCCGTCTTCGAGATGATCTCGCTGATGCCCTTCTGGTTGAATCCCTTGAACCCGTCGTTGCGCTCCAGGTTCTCCAGGTGCGACCCGATCGCCCCCTGCGCCCTGAACTGCGCCGCCTGCGCCGGCGTGATCAGCCCCGCCGACAGCAGCCGCGCGATCCGCTTCTCCGCCACAGGCCACCGCTCACCCGCCGTGAACGCCTGACGCAGGTACGGGAAACTCGTGAACGGGTCCATCGTGTCGATGTGCGCCGCCTCCAGTTGGTCCTTCAGCGCCTCGAAGTCGAACTGGCACTCCAGGTGGTGCATCCCCGCCTGCAGGATCGCCTCCCCGTGCAGCCCGCACCACAGCCCCACCGTCCCCAACTCCTTCCGCGGCTCCAGCGGCTCGTGCGCAAAGTTCCCCAGCACCTCCTCCGGCGACAGGTCCACGTCCGCAAAGATCGTGATCCCCGCCTCCGGCTGCTCCAGCACCTGCGCGCCCCACCCCGCCTCCTCGCCCGCATAGAACCGCTCTCTCGCCTTGAAGCCCAGTTTCTCGAACAGCGCCACCAGCCGCGTGAAGCACTCGCGCGACGAGCGGTACGTGTGGTGGTCGTGGTTCGCCCAGCCCAGCCCCAACTTGTCCTGCCGCGACTTCTGCACCTGCGCCGCACGGTTCCGGCGGAGCCAGTACTCCCGCTCCGCCTCGAAAAACGCCGCGCACGCCACGTCCTCGCCCAGGTCCGCGATCGCCGCGTCCACCAGCCGATCCACGTGATCGAGGCCCGCCGAGTCCGAGTCGAAGTCCCGCGCCCGCCGCCGGAACACCTCGATGTGTCGCAGCCTCAGCATCGCACGCTCCGCGTCCGGCTTGGGCGCCACAAACCCGCGATACCCGTGCCGCTCCACCACCCAGACCTCCGCCCCGTCGCCCATGAACGCCCGCGCCTGCCGCATCGGGCTCGCCGGATCGCCCTCCACGTTGTCCGTCGCCGTCCGCGGATCATCGGCGATGTGCCACGCCGAGAGGAAGTCAATCACCGAATCGACCTTCACAAACAGCCGCGTCGCCGCACGATCCTCCAGCACGATCCGAGGGAACAGGCCACCCTGGTGCACGAAGCAATCCGGCGCGCCCGGCATCGCCCGACGCTCGAACCCCACGTCCAGCAGCCTCGCTCGCAGCGCCGGCGTCCGCAACGCCGTGATCGTGTCCAGCCAGTCCTTCAGCCGCGTCCCCGTGTCGTGCACCATCCGCTTCGCCAGCGTCGCCGCGCCGGCGCACCGCTCCACCACCGTCGCCACCAGTTCATCCACCAGTTTCTGAGCCTCGGGCTGCGGCTCCCAGTGGAACTCTTGAATCGCGCTCATTCTCGGTCCTCTTCCTTCCGCCCCCGGGCCAGGTTGCAAGGCTCAAATCTAGGGACCTCCGACCCTGCGGACAACGATCGTCCGCGACGACCGAGAAGCCTTCCAGCGCACGCCCCTTCGCCCCGCGGCTGGTCCGCCGGTCCCGCGAATCCCATCTCTTCACCGCGGCATGCCGCAGGAGGCCATCATGCGCTCCCACCGCTTCTCGGGCGATTCCACCGAACTCGAGCCCCTCGAGCCCCGGACCCTCATGTCCGGCGCCATCTACAACGCCCCCTTCCACATCACCACCACCGCCTCCGACGCCCCCATCCTCGCCCCCCAATCCACCGCCCGCTTCGGCATCAGCGACGCCACCGCCGACTCCCTCATCAACATGACCGCCCTCCGCGCCGATCCCGCGCTCGCCGGTCTCACCGGCGCGGGATACTCCGCCGTCATCCTCGACACCGGCATCGACCGCGACCACTCCTTCTTCGGGCCCGACGCCAACGCCAACGGCATCGCCGACCGCATCGTCTACTCCTACGACTTCGCCGACAACGACGCCAACGCCTCCGACGTCAACGGCCACGGGTCCAACGTCTCCAGCATCGTCGCCTCCCAGAACCCCACCTACCGCGGCATGGCCCCGGGCTGCAACATCATCCACCTCAAGGTCTTCACCAATGCCGGAGGCGGCAACTTCTCCTACGTCGAACGCGCCCTCCAATGGGTCGTCTCCAACGTCTCCACCTACAACATCGTCAGCGTCAACATGTCCCTCGGCGACAGCGGAAACTACAACTCCCAACGTTCCCTCTACGGCATCGGGGACGAACTCGCCGCGCTGGCCGGTTCCAACGTCGCCGTCGTCGTCGCCGCCGGCAACGACTACTCCCGCTTCAACACCCAGGGCGTCGCCTATCCCGCCGCAGATCCCAACGTCCTCGCCGTCGGCGCCGTCTACGACCGCAACATCGGCAGCATGGGCTACGCCTCCGGCGCCCAGGCCTATTCCACCGCCGCCGACCGCATCACCCCCTTCTCCCAGCGAACCTCCGCCTTCTACCAGGTCTTCGCACCCGGCGCGCCCGTCACCGGCGCGGGTCCCACCGGCGGCACCCTCACCCAGCACGGCACCAGCCAGGCCGCTCCCCACGTCGCCGGACTCGTCGTCCTCGCCCAGCAACTCGCCGACCAGGTCCTCGGCCGACGCCTCTCCCTCGCCGAGGTCCGCTCCGTCCTCCGCGACTCCGCCACCTCCATCCTCGACGGCGACGACGAGAACGACAACGTCACCAACACCGGTCAGTCCTTCCGCCGAGTCGACGCCCTCGCCATGGCCCGCGTCATCCAGGCCATGGCCCCCGCCACAGGCTCCGAGGTCCGCGTCTTCAACGGCACCGCCGAACTCACCGACAACTCCGGCACCCTCGCCTTCGGCTCCACCCCCGCCGGCACTCCCGTCTATCGCACCATCACCATCCGCAATGCCGGCCCGGAAGACCTCACCCTCGCCGACCTTGCCGTCCCCGCCGGCTTCTCCATCGTCTCCAACTTCGCCTCCTCCACCGTCGCCCCGGGCGGCTCCACCTCCTTCCGCGTCCGCTTCGACGCCGGCCTCGTCGGGCCTGCCTCCGGTACCATCTCCTTCTCCACCAACGACGCCGACGAGCCCACCTTCCGCATCAACGCCACCGCCCTCGCCTCCTCCTTCTCCCGCATCATCGACGACGGCGCCGCAGGCTTTGCCACCACCGGCGCCTGGTCCCTCTCCACACGCGGGTATTCCGCCGACTCCCGCACCACACCCCGCGGCACCGGCGCCGCCTCCGCCACCTGGACCTTCACAAACCTCGACCCCGGCCAATACGCCGTCGCCGTCTCCTTCCCCGCGGGCGCCAACCTCGCCGTCGACGCACCCTTCACCGTCTCCAACGGCGTCTCCCAACTCGGCTCCACCTCCCTCAGCCTCCGAGTCGCCCCAAACGACCTCGCCGCCAACAGCGCCAACTGGGAGTACCTCGGCGCCTTCGACGTCACCACGTCCAAGATCGTCGTCCGACTCACCAACGCCGCCTCGGGCGCCGTCGTCGCCGACGCCGTCCGCATCGAACGCATCGACAACCTCTTCGGCGGGCCCGAGATCAGCCTCCGCACCAATGCCGGCCTCATCAACTCCGGCGCCACCTCCGTCCCCTTCGGCTCCACGCCCTCCGGCGTCCCCATCACCAAGTCCTTCACCATCCGAAACGTCGGCGACTCCAACCTCTCCCTCAGCTCCTCCATCGACCTACCCGCCGGATTTTCTCTCGTCTCCGCGCCCGAGGTCTCCACCATCGCCCCCGGCAGTTCCGCCACCTTCGCCGTCCGATTCAACGCCGGCGCACCCGGCGCCTACTCCGGCCAGATCGTCGTCCATTCCAACGACGCCGACGAGGCCGACTTCGCCTTCAACGTCTCCGCCACCGCCTCCGCCGTCGTCCGCACCATCGACGACGGCGCCGCAGGTTTCTCCCGCGTCGGCGCCTGGTCCACCATCGCCTCCGGCTTCGCCGCCGACAGCCTCCGCTCCAACACCTCCGGCGTCGGGAGCGCCACCTGGAACTTCTCCTCCCTCACCCCAGGCCAATACCGCGTCCTCGCCACCTGGCGCCCCGGCATCGCTCTCGCACAGAACGCCCCCTACACCATCGCCAGCGGCACCACCCCGGTCTCCACCGTCGAGGTCGATCAGCGCTCCGCCCCCACCGATCGCACCATCTCCGGCCTCCCCTTCAAAGACCTCGGCGTCGTCTCGATCACCGGGTCCTCCCTCCGCGTCACCCTCGGCACCGTCGTCGGCGCCCCCGTCTCCGCCGACGCCATCCGCATCGAGCGCGTCGACAACCTCGCCTAGCCCCCCCGCCCGCCTACTTCAGCCCGCGCACCAGAGCCGCCGCGTTCCCTCGCATCATCGCGAACCAGTCCCCACTCCCCAGCGGGTCCAGCCGCTCCAGCCGAACTCCCGCCGCCTTCGCGATCCGCTCCCCCGCCGCCGCGCTGTACTGCGGCTCAACAAACACCGCCCGCGCCCCGTGCTCCCGAGTCGCCACCACCGCCCGCTCGATCGCCCCGGGCGTCGGCTCCGCGCCCTCCACCTCACGGATCACCGCCGCCACCTTCAACCCATACCGCTCCGCCAGCCGCGACCACGCGTTGTGGTGCGTCACGATCGTCCGACCCTTCAGCCGCTCCAACTCCCCCTTGATCTCCTCATCCAGCGCCCGCACCCGCGCCGCCAGCGCCATCGCCCGCGACGACAACGCCTCACGCTCCGGCTGCGTGAGCGCCCCGCGCTCCCCCATCGCCCCCTCGATCGCCACGCGCATCGCCTCCACCAGCCGCTCCACCAGCGACGGATCGAGCCACAGGTGCGGGTCCACCGCGTGGTCGCACGCCTCCTCCGGGCCGTGCGAGTGCCCCTCGTGCTCGTCCTCGACACCCACCACGCTCGCGAAGCACACCACCCGCCGCCCCTTCACCGGCCGCTGCTCCACCAGCCGCGCAATCCCCGGCTCCAGCCCCAGCCCCACATAGACCACCACGTCCGCCCGCGCGATCCGCTCCGCCTCCGCCGGCGTCAACTCGTGCCCGTGCTCCGATCGCCCCACCCCGATGATCGCCGTCACCTCCGACCCCGCGGGCGCCAACTCCTTCGCCAGCCCCAGCAGAGGCTGGATCGACACCACCACCCGCAACGCCCCTCCCCCGCCTCCCTTGCCCGGCCCCGACTCCCCCGTCGGCCCACATCCCGCACTCATCGCCGCGCTGATCGCCGCCAACCCCACTACCAACGCCCACCACCCCATCGCGCCGCCGCGCACCGCGCACAACCACGCCGCCGCGCCACGACACGCCGCGCCCCACACCGCCGCGACACCATGCCCCTCGCCCCACACCGCCCGCCGCGCTCCGCTCGCTACGTCCGCCATGGCGATCCTCCATGCCCGCGTCGACGACCCGCCGCGGACCGGATATGCTTACGCCCCGCCGAGGGCACGAGTTCCCCAGGCGGCGTCGGGGCGGTAGCTCAGTTGGTAGAGCGCATCGTTCGCAATGATGAGGTCGGGAGTTCGACTCTCCTCCGCTCCACTTTCCCGATAGCACGCGACTCCACCACGCGCCCGCATCCCGGCACGCGTGCCACGCGCCAGCGCATCACCCCGTCCTACTGCCCCTGCGCCAGGCTGTACCCGCGCACCCCGTCGAACACCCGCAGCAACTCGTAACTGCACACCGTGAACTTCTCCGCGATCTTGTCCAACAGCGCGATGCACCGCGACTGTCCGAAGTCCCCCGCCCGGAACCCCTCCCGCATCTCGAACCGCACACGGTAGTAGTCCACGCACTCCGTATAGATGCTCCCCGTCGGCCACACCTGCGTCCCTCGGTTCGAGATCAGCGTCAACCGGAACGGCGTGTCCTCGCACGCCCGCATCATCTCGTCCGCCACCGCGATCGGCGACAGCGGCGTGTCCAGGTACACGTCGCACCCCACCGGGTGCGTCACCACGTTCGTGAACGTCCGGATCACCTGCTGGTGCGCCGGCCGCTCCGGCTTCTTGAACGTCGGCCTCTCCCCGTCCCCCACCGACGCCGGCACCGTCCGCGGCTTCTCCCCAAGCCGATCCATGATCGCCTTCGCAAAGTCCCGCGTCCCCAGCGCCGGCTTCCCCGCGTCCCCAAAGTCCCCCGTCCTCGCACCCGACTCCAGCGCCGCGAACAACGCGTTCTGCACCGTCGCCGCTGGGCCCGTCAACCCGATGTGCCGAAGCATCATCAGTCCCGACAGGATCAGCGCCGTCGGATTCGCGATCCCCCGGCCCACGATGTCCGGCGCCGTCCCGTGAACCGCCTCAAAGATCGAGATGTGCCGACCGATGTTCGCGCTCGGCGCAAACCCCAGCCCCCCGACCAGCCCCGCCGCCAGGTCGCTCACGATGTCCCCCTGAAGGTTCGGCAGTACGATCATCTGGTACTGCTGCGGCTTGACCACCAGGTTCATGCACAGCGCATCAATAATCACGTCCGCCGTCTGGATCTCCGGAAAGTCCTTCGCCGCAAACCGGAACCGGTCCAGGAACAGTCCGTCCGTCATCTTCATGATGTTCGCCTTGTGCCCGCAGTGCACGTGCTTCAGACCCAGCCGCCGCGCCGTCTGGAACGCGAACCGGCTCACCTGGTCCGACCCAGGCGCCGAGATCAGCCGCTTGCACTGGATCATGTCGTTCGACAGCCGGTGCTCCACGCCCCCGTACGTGTCCTCGATGTTCTCTCGCACGATGTAGAAGTTCACCGGGATCCCCGCCCGCGTGTACACCGTCTCCACCCCAGGCAACGCCATGAAGTGCCGAAGGTTCGCGAACGCGTTCCACATCTTCCGCGCCGTCACGTTGATCGACTTGCCCCCGCTCCCCTTGGGCGTCTCCATCGGGCCCTTGAACAGGACCCCGCACTCCTCCGTCGTCCGGATCGCCTCGTCCGTCATCCCACGGGTGTTCCCCGTCTCGAACACCGACCGCCCCATCTCCACCGGCACAAACTCCACCTGCTCCATCACCCCCGCCGCGCGGAACAACTCCAGCGTCGCCGACATGATCTCCGCGCCGATCCCGTCACCGGGCGCCATCGCAATCCGAAGCGTCGCCATGCAACCCTCCATCAATGGGCACCAAGCGTAGTGGCATCAGCCCCGTGCGGCCGTCGCTCGGACAAGCCGGTCCCGAATCGCGTCCCACAACGCCCCAACTCCCTCCGGTCGCTCCACCACGATCAACCCCGCTCCCGCGTTATCGGCTTCTCGAAGCGACGAATACAGCCGCGACGCATACCCCACCGCCTCCACCGGCATCTCCACTCGCACATGCCCCGGCCCCACCTCCACGCCCGTGTGCGTCAGCACCACCACTCGACCCAACTCCCGCGCCACCCGGCCCGCGATCCCCTCACGCGACACCATCTCCGCTCGCGTCCGCGGTGCATAGTGCGACCCCAGCATCCCGGGCGACTCCAGCACCCGCCCCGACTCATCCTCGCCGCACGCCCTCACCCGCACAGGCCTTCCCACCACCCGACCGATCTCCTCCGCCCCAACCACCCCCGGCCGAAGCACCTCAACCTCGCCCCCCGCCAGCGACACCACCGTCGACTCGATCCCCACCTCGCACGGCCCGCCGTCCAGAACCTCCACCTCGGCCTCCGAAAACGCCTCGCGCACGTGCGCCGCCGTCGTCGGCGAAACCCCGCCCGATCGGTTCGCGCTCGGCCCAACCAGCGGCCCCCCGAACGCCTCCAACAACGCCAGCGTCACATGATGCCGCGGACAACGCACCCCCACCGTCGCACCGCCCGCCGTCACCGCTCCCGGCAATCCCGTTCCCTTCGGCAGCACCAGCGTCACCGGCCCAGGCCAGAACGCCCGCGCCATCGCCTCCGCTTCCTCAGGCCACGTCCCCACCACCCGCCGCGCCATCGCCGGCCCTGACACATGCACGATCAACGGGTTCCGCCCCGGCCGACCCTTCACCGCGAACACGCGCCCCACCGCCTCCGCGTTCAGCGCGTCCGCCCCGAGCCCGTACACCGTCTCCGTCGGGAACGCCACCAAACCCCCGGCACGCAGTCGAGCGACCGCCCGCGCGATCTCCTCAGGCCCCGCGCTCATGGCCCGCGCCGCTGCCGCATCCGCTCGATCACCCCGGGCGTCGCCTTCGGAACCGTCACCGGCTCCTTCGTCCCCGCCGGCACCACCGGGTTCCGCATCGGATCGCTCAGCCCGCCCAACTCCAGCGGCGCGTCCGCGCTGGGCACCCGGAACTCCACGTTGTTCCGCTCCAGCGCCGTCCCTATCGCCGCATAGAACTGCGCCACCGCGATGTTGAAGTCCGCCAGCGCCTGGATCTCGTCCCGCTCCGCCTGCGCCAGCGACTCCTGCCGCCGGAACTCAAGGTCCAGCGTCTGCACGTCCGACCCCCGAAGGATCTGCTTCTCGATCTCGAACGCCCGAAGGTTCTCCGTCTCCGCGTACCGCGACACCCGCGTCTGCTCGATCAACTGGTGGTTCGTCACGATCAGCCGCAGCGTCCGCTTCACCTCCTGGAACACCGTCTGCACCGCGTTCGCGTACGCGATCGTCGCCTGCTTCCGCTCGTGCCGGCGCTGCCGATACGTCGCCTCCGCCTGCCGGTTCCCGATCGGCTGCTCGAACTGCAACCCGATCAAATAGTCTATAAACGCCCCGTCCGACGCGTCCTCGTACGCCTCCCCGAGGTCGTTCTGCTGCCCCGAGATCCGCGTCTGGAACCGGATGTCCAGCCGCGGCAGCCGCGCGTTGTCCGCCACCTCCTGACGGATCGACGTGTTGTCGATCGACAGGATCGCCTGCTGCAACTCCGGCCGGTTCTGCACCGCCGTCGTCAGCGCGTCCACCAGCGAGAAACTCACCGGCGCGTCCACCGGCCGATCCACAGGCAGCAGCAACACCTCCGACCCGATCGGCGCCTCCGGATCATTGATCAGCACCTTCAGCGAGTCGCTCGCCGCCCGCAGCGCGTTCTGCGCCCGGATCACGTTCGCGCGCCGCGTCTCCACCCGCGCCCGCGCGTCCGAGATCTGCGCCGGGCCCGCGTCGATGTTCCGTCGCTCCAGAACCTGGTCGCGAACCGTCACCCCTCGCTCATACAGCCGCTGCAACACCTGCAGGTCCTGCACCGCCTGCACCAGTTGCCAGTACGTCCGCTCCGTGTCCGTCGCCGTCCGGATCAGGTCCCGCTTCAGCGCCGCGATCTGGTCCCGCTCCGCGTTCCGGTTGATCCGAACCTGCGCCGACGTCACGTCCGCGCCGAACCCCCGCAGCAGCGGCTGATCGAACCGCAGCGTCCACGCCAACTCCACCGCAGGGTTCGGCGACTGCCCCTGCCCGTCCGTGTTCACGTCCCCGTAGTTGATGTCCTGCTGCAGCGTGAACTGCCCCCCGCTCGCCAGCGTCCGACGGATCCCCGTCGCGTTCGTGATCGTCGTCCGCTGGTCCGAGTTCACCCCGAACGTCTGGTTCCCCTGCCGCGTCACCGTCCGAGGCTGGTCCTGGTTCGTCCAGTCCAGATTGCTGAACAGCGTCGCGTCGAACGCCGCCTGCGCCGCCACCACCTGCGCCTCCGCGATCGCCGGCTGCAACCTCGCAAACTGCAACGCCAGGTTCCGCTCCAGCGCCGATCGGATCGCCCCCGACAAACTCACCGGCACATACCCCTGCGCCCGCCCGAGCAGGTCCGCGTCCATCGTCGGCACGCCCGCCGCGTACGACGCCGGACCAGCCATCCGCTCCAACTCCGGCATCAACTCCGCGCTGATCTGCAGCCGCGAAACCCCCGCCTCACGCTCCGTCACCCGCGAACCCGGCAACCCCTCCGACTCCGCCAACTCCCGCCGAACCGAGTTGATCACCGTCCGCCGAAGGTCCCGCTCCCCCTGCACCGCCAGCGGCGAGGTCGTGCACCCCGCGACCAATCCCACAAGGGCGACAACGACGAAGGCTTGGATGGGCTCTCGCATGGGCATCGCAAGGTATTCGCGGGCCGTCGCCCCGTCAAAGGCCGCCTCCGCTTGGAGACGATCGCGCGGGGCTGTTCGCGGCGCGCCGCTCAGGCGTTGAGCATAGCCCCATCAGCGCACGCGAGTCGCCGCGCTAGACTTGCACCATGATGAGTGATGAAAACGTCGGCGGCGTCGGCGAGCCCTCCTTCAACCCCCTCGGGTCCGTCGGGCCCAGCGCCATGGGCAGCACCCCCGCCGCCCCGCAGCCCAAGTTCGACCCCTACGCCGAGCACATGCGCAAGCCCAAACTCCGCCCCGTCCGTGGCTTCCCCGCTCAGGTCGGCAACCAGGTCCTCCTCGGCCTCGCCGACGCTCGCCAGATCTCCGACAAGATGGTCGTCGCTCCCCCAGCCGTCCAGTACGTCCTCCCCCTCCTCGACGGCATCAAGACGCTCCCAGAGATCGTCGCCCAGGTCGGTCAGGGCCTCACCGAACCAGTCCTCGAATCCATCATCGCTCAACTTGACGACGCCGGCCTCCTCTTCGGGCCCAGGTTCGACCAGTTGCTCGCCGACATGCGCGCCGAGTTCGACTCCGCCACCTCCCTCCCCCCAGCCTCCAGCAACGCCTTCGTCCAGGCCGTCGTCTCCCAGAAACTCGGCCGCCAGCCCACCGACGCCGAACTCCCCGAACTCGGACCCGCCCACCTCAAGGAAGTCTTCGACGAGTGGATGACCAAGGCCCTCGAAAGAGAAGCCAAGCCCACCTTCGACGAACTCCCCGTCGCCGTCATCGTCCCCCACGTCGACTACCCCCGCGGGTGGCTCAACTACGCCTCCGTCTGGGGTCGCATGCGCGTCGCCGACCGCCCGGACCGCGTCGTCATCCTCGGCACCAACCACTTCGGCATGAGCACCGGCGTCGCCGCCTGCAACAAGGCCTACCAGACCATCCTCGGCGAATCCCCACTCGACCACGACATGCTCCGCGAAGTCCAGGCCGCTCTCGGGCCCGCCAACGCCGACCTCCTCCTCGCCAACCGCTACGACCACGAACGCGAGCACTCCATCGAACTCCAGATCCCCTGGATCCAGCACTGCATCGGGCCCGACGAGCAGGGCCGACACGTTCCCGTCTTCGCCGCTCTCATCCACGACCCCGCCATCAACAACGGCCTCTCCTACGACGGCACCGGCCTCGCACTCCAGCCCTTCATCGACGCCGTCCGCACCGCCATCGACAAACTCGGCGGCCGAACCCTCGTCGTCGCCTCCGCCGACCTCAGCCACGTCGGCCCCATGTTCGGCGACCAGCAATCCATGGCGGGCCAGGACCAGGCCGCCGACGCCGCTCGCCGCAAAACCATGCAGCACGACCAGGAACTGCTCGAACTCGTCCGCCAGGTCAAGCCCGACGACCTCGTCGCCTCCATGGCCTGGCAGCAGAACCCCACCCGCTGGTGCTCCACCGGCAACATCGTCGCCGCGCTCATGATCACCCGTCCCGAGCGCGTCGAACTCCTCCGATACATGGCCGCCATCGACGAGCAGGGCATGGGCATGGTCTCCAGCGCCGCCGCCGCCATGTACTGATCCCCTCCACCGCCTCGCCTGTAACCACTCTGTAACGATCGGACCCTGTTCCCCTCCTCGCGGAACTCCACACCCGATGCTCCCGTATCCACTCTGAGCACGGCACGCCCAGGGTCCGTACTATGCCCACCCCGGTACACCCGGGCCAAGCGGGAATCACACGATGCCTTCATCCAGCGTCAGTTGGGGCCTCGAGATCGGCGCGGGCGCCATCAAGGCACTCCGCCTCGAACTCTCCGGCAACGAGCCCAGGGTCACCGACTTCGTCATCGTCCCCCACATCAAGGTCCTCTCCACCCCGGGCCTCGACCAGAACGACGCCCTCCGCGTCGCCCTCGGCTCCCTCATGAGCCAGGTCGACCTCGCCGGCGCCAGCATCGCTGTCTCCGTCCCGGGACACGCCGCCTTCGCCCGCTTCGCCAAACTCCCGCCCGTCGAGCCCAAAAAGGTCCCCGACATCGTCAAGTTCGAGGCCGTCCAGCAGATCCCCTTCCCCATCGACCAGGTCGAGTGGGACTACCAGACCTTCGCCAACGCCGACTCCCCCGACGTCGAGGTCGGCATCTTCGCCATCACCCGCGACCGCATCATGGAACGCCTCCAACTCTACGAGGACGTCGGCATCGTCCCTGACCAGGTCACACTCTCCCCCGTCGCCGCCTACAACGCCCTCGCCCACGACCTCGCCTTCACCGAGTCCACCCCGGGCACCATCATCCTCGACATCGGCACCACCTCCACCGACCTCATCATCGCCGAAGCCGGCCGAGTCTGGATCCGCACCTTCCCCATCGGCGGGCACCACTTCACCGAGGCGCTCGTCAACGCCTTCTCCATCACCTACCCCAAGGCCGAGAAACTCAAGCGCGAAGCCGAGAACACCAAGCACGCCCGACAGATCTTCCAGGCCATGAGACCCGTCTTCGGCGACCTCGCCCAGGACGTCCAGCGCTCCATCGGCTTCTACCAGTCCCTCCACAAGGAAGCCAAACTCGAACGCCTCATCGGCATCGGGTCCACCTTCCGACTCCCGGGCCTCCGCAAGTACCTCAAGCAGCAACTCTCCCTCGACGTCTTCAGAATGGAGCAGTTCAAGCGGATCTCCCTCGACGGACCCAAGGCCGGCGAGTTCCAGGCCAACACCCTCAACCTCGTCACCGCCTACGGCCTCGCCCTCCAGGGCCTCGGGTTCGCCACACTCGACGCCAACCTCATGCCCACCTCTGTCATCCGCGGCGCCATGTGGCGACGAAAGGTCAAGTGGTTCGGCCTCGCCGCCGGCGTCGCCGTCGCCGCCAGCGGCGCCATGTTCATCCGTCCCTTCATCGACAGCACCGCCGTCGCCGACAACCCCGTCCCGCCCGCCGTCCGCCAACTCGTCAGCGACGTGCAGCGTGAGAAGGCCGCCGCCGCCGACGTCACCGGCGGCGTCACCACCAACGCCGCCGCCGCCGAGGCCCTCTCCCTCCTCGAATCCCGCGACATCATCGCCCACGTCGTCGCCGACCTCGGTTCCATGATGGACGCCGCCAACGCCAAGGCCGCCAAGGTGCCCGGCCCGGACTTCCACCCCGCCTTCGTCGTCAAGTCCATGGCCACCCGAATCCACGTCCCCGGCGACGACGGCTCGCCCGATGGCGCTCCAACCGTCCCGGGCCTCGACCCAGCCCTCGCCTCCCAACCTCGCATCACCATCACCCTCGAAGTCTCCACCACCCAGGGAGATCCCCTCCCCTTCGCCATCACCACACTCGAAGCCTGGCTCAAAGCCAACAAGAAACGCCCCAACGTCCCCTACGAGATCATCGAACCCTCGCGAAACTCCATCGTCCTCACCGGCTCCGAGGTCGCCAAGGGCCCCGAAAGCCCAGAGGGCGCCCAGCCCGGCGGCCGCGGCGACGCCGGCGGCTTCGTCCCGCCTCGCACCGGCGTCAACATCCCTGGCGCACGTCCGGGCGCCATCGTCATGGGTGGACAGGGCGAAGGTCCCCGCGGAGGCGGCTCCCCCTACCAGCCCCCTCAGCCCGGCGAACGCCTCGACCAGAACGCCGCCGCCGCACTCGACAACATCAAGAAACTCGCGCCCCTCCCCGGCGCGCTTCCACCGCCGCCAGGGACCGTCACCTCCTCCCTCAGCGTCACCTGGACCGTCGTCATCCTGCCCAAGGCCGCTTCGGCCGGAGGTGCCTCGTGAAAGGCGTTATCGACTGGGCCAAGGCCCACCTCTCCGTCGTCGTCCTCTCCGCCGTCATCCTCCTCTCCATCCCCGCCGCCTTCGTCGGCAGCCATCTCTGGAACGGCAAAATCAAAAAGGCCCGCCAGGCCGAGGTCAGCAAGGTCCTCGGCGACCTCGACTCCGCCAAGGTCACCTACACCATCCCCGCCCTTCTCCCGGGCGACACCCCTGTCTCCTGGCCTCGTCCTGCCCCTAACCCCGACGCCACCGCCTACTTCAAGGGCCTCAAACAGTCCCTCGAACGCCAGATCGAAGAGGTCGCTAGCGAGGCCCAACGAATCAACGGCCAGGGCCACCTCCCCCTCATCACCGGACTCTTCCCCCAGGCCGCCGGCAACGAACGCATCAAGGCCCTCGAACTCGCCGCCAAGATCGTCGGCAAGGGCGACGAGCACTCCGTCTACCTCGACCTCCTCGACTCCATCCGCGCCGACGGCCCCGCCGATCCCGTCCGAATCGCCGCCAGCCTCGACGAGCAACGCTTCGCCGCCATCGAAAAAGCCCGCGCCGAAGCCGGCCGCGACCGCCTCACCCCCGAGGAAGAGGCCGAACTCACCAAGAAACTCGTCGCACTCCGCATCGGCCAGTACCAGGCCCACGCCGCCACGCTCTCCATCTACGCCACCCTCGACAACCTTCCCCCCTCCATCCCGCGTGAGATCCCCACTGAGCCCCCCACCGTCACCGATTGCTTCGAGTGGCAGTTCGACTTCTGGGTCGTCAAGGACATCTGCCGCGCCATCGCCATCGCCAACTCCGGCGACGCCGGCCTCCTCAACGTCGATCGCGCCGTCGTCAAACGCCTCCTCTCCCTCCACATCGACCCCCTCGGGCCAACTCCCGCCAACCCACTCACCGGACGCTCCGCCGCCACCGGCAACCAGCAGTACGACATCCGCAACGCCACCCTCGAAGTCGTCGTCTCCTCCTCGCGCCTCCCAACCCTCGTCAACGCCATCTCCCGCACCAACTTCATGACCGTCACCGACATCGACCTCGCCGAAGTGGACGTCTGGCGAGACCTCGACGAGGGCTACTACTACGGGCCTGAGCACGTCGTCCTCGCCACTCTCTCCATCGAGACCATCTGGCTCCGATCCTGGACCACCGCCATGATGCCCGAAGAGACCAAGGCCAAACTCTCCGGCATCGCCGCCGAGGGTGACTCTTCCGCCGCCGCCGCCCCCGCCGCCGCTCCCATCACCTCCAAGGGCCGCGGCATGGCCGACGCCCCGCCCCCAGCCGCCGCGCCCAAGTCCACCGGCCGCTCCACCAAAAAGCCAACCTCCGGATCCAACCGCAACCGCCGCGACGGCGGCGGCTGATCCCTCCCGCTCCACTCCCTTCGACCCTCCTCGCGAACCCTGTCCCGAACGAGACCTCCCATGAAACTCAAAGGCATCAACCCGATCGAGCAGCACGTCGAGAAGTTCGTCCTCGTCGGCGTCTCCGCCGTCTTCCTCATCGTCGTCGCCATGCAGTTCCTCCTCGAGCCCAACAAGGTCAAGGTCGGTTCCTCCGACATGCCCCCGGGCCGCGCCTTCGAACCCATCGAGCAACGCGCCGCACAGGTCCGCGCCGCCATGGAAGCCAAGGACCTCGACCTCCCCAAACCACCCTCCGGCGACCTCCTCGGACGTTTCCAGGCTCGCCTCGACGGACCACTCGGCTCCCGCCAGACCCTCCCCCCGCTTGGTCCCACCGTCGCGCTCCAGGGTGCCGGTCCCTCCTTCGTCCCAAAGGACGCCGCTCCCATCGCCGAGCCCAGGATCCCCACCCCTGCCTCCGTCCTCGCTCGCGCCCACTGGTCCACCTTCGATCCCACCCTCCCTCTCAACATCCCCGAACTCAAGGACCTCCTCCCCAAGGCCCAGCCCCTCGACGCTCCCGCCGTCACCATCGAAGCCTCCTTCGACGGCGCCGCGCTCAAGGCCGCACTCGCCGCTGACCCCGACGGCGAGGGCGGCTCTCGCCCCCTCCCCGCCAACTGGTGGCGCGACAACACCGAGATCCTCGCCCTCTCCCTCGAACGTCAGCAACTCCTCCCCAATGGTGAGTGGTCCGCGCCCACCCCCGTCACCGCCTCCCCGGGACGCTTCTCGCTCGCCCAACGCCTCCGCACCGTACGCGCCCCCGAGGACCTCGCCGACGCCGTCGCCGAGGCTCGCGCCGCCGCCGATGACCTCCTCCGGCCCGAGTTCTACCCCACCATCGCCGGCGAGCCCTGGCTCGCTCCCTCCGAAGCCCTCAAGAAAGACGCCGCCGCCAAGGACCCCGAACTCGAGCGCCTCAACCGCCTTCGCAAGGACAAGGCCGACCAGGTCGAGCGCGCCAAAATCGCCATCGAGAACCTCGACCGCCAGCAGGGCGCTCCCTCGCGTCAGCCCCCAGGCGGCGGCGGTGGGGGCGGCGGCAAGGGCGGCGGCAACGCCCCTGCCGGCGGCGGCGGCAACCAGCCCCCGCGCGAGACCGTCGACCCGCGCGCCCAGCAACGACAACGCCTCGAACAGCAACTCAAGGCGCGCGAGGACGAACTCGCCAAACTCGACGCCCAGATCGCCGAGAAATCCATCATCGCCGAGCCCCCTCCGCAAGCCCCCGCTCAGCCCGGCCTCTCCCCCAAATCCCTCCTCGACGAGCCCTCCGTTCGACTCTGGGCCTTCGACCTCTCCGCCAAGCCCGGCCTCACCTACCGCTACCGCCTCGCCGTCGCCATCAGCAACCCAGCCTTCGGCCGCGGCGCCTCCCTCATCGAGGCCCAGCAGTCCCTCGCCAAGCAATCCCTCCTCCCCAGCGCTCCCTCCGACTGGTCCGCACCCGTTTCCATCATGTCCGACCGCTACTTCGCCATCACCAGCGCCTCCCCCGCCGACGAACTCGGGCCCGCTCGCGCCAGCGGCGAGGTCTTCCAGTTCTTCTACGGCTACTACCGCCGCGGCTCCGTCTCCCTCGAACCAGGCGACACCATCATCGCCCAACTCAAACTCCCTGACGCCAACAAACTCCCCATCTTCGACCTCGCCATGCCGCCAGTGGGCGCGCCGGGCACTCCCCCACCTCCTGCCCCAGGGCCGCGCGAGATGATCCCTCCTCCCATCGCCCCCGGCCGCGGCAACGTCCCAGGTGGCGGCGGCAAGGGCGGCGGCGGGCCCGAAGGCGCCGCACCTGGACCCGACGAGCCGCCCGCCGTCGTCCTCCCAGCCAACGCCAAGCCGTGGAAAGACCCCGTCGTCCTCCGCGAGCCCATCGTCCTCCTCGACGTCGCACCCGTCGTCTCCGGCACGGCCTCCGGCACCCGCACCCAGGTCTTCCTCCGCGCCGAAGATGGCTCCATCTCCACCCGCGCCCCTGACGACGACCGCGAAGCCCCTTGGTTCAAGATCGTCCAGGCCTCCGTCAAGGCTGGCGAGACCCAGGGCCAGCCCGTCATCCCCGACCCTGCCAAAACCCAGCCGAGAGTCCGCCCCATCGCACCAAGGCCCACGCGAGATCCGCGCCCGCCTCGGTCCAGTCCCGGCGGCGGCGGCGGTGACGGCTGATTTTCTTCACCCTCGCTTGACACCACGCGAGCCTCGCCTAGACTCCCCCTGCGACTTGGGGCGCTTCGCCTCAAGGCTCCGAAGCCTTTAGTCGGCAACGGACGCCGGTTCGGGATGTTCCCAACGCCGGCAGGCATCTTTGACAACCGGATACGGAACGACGTCTGCTCCGACGTGCCCGCCTCGATGATCCCTCACGGGTGACCCGCGGCGTGTGCGCCGGAGAAGGGTTGCGGCAAATGTCCAACGCCGCAACCGATGTTGCAAAGCACAAGAACAACGAGTGCCAAATGGTTAGGTGCCATTCGGCCAACTACACCCCGGGGCCCTGTCATGCCCGGGGGTGGACGAGCTCATGCAAGCGGCCCCTCGCGGGGTTGGCTCGCGGCGTCCGGTTGGTGCGATTGGACCATAAGGGCGCACGGTGGATGTCTTGGCGTCGAGAGGCGATGAAGGACGTGGTAACCTGCGAAAAGCTCCGGGGAGCTGGTAAACAAGCCGAGATCCGGAGATGTCCGAATGGGGCAACCCATCCCTTTTGGGATACCCAACCCTGAATGTATAGGGGTTGTGGAGCAAACGTGGAGAACTGAAACATCTAAGTACCCACAGGAAAAGGAAGCAACAGCGATTCCGTCAGTAGCGGCGAGCGAACGCGGATCTTCCGACAGACCGAACGAACGCGCTGGAATGCGCGGCCAAAGAAGGTGAAAGCCCTGTAGTCGAGAGTCGGAGTGCCCTCGAGTAGACTCGGACTCGTGAAACCCGGGTTGAACATGGGGGGTCCACCCTCCAAGGCGAAATACTCCTCGACGACCGATAGTGAACCAGTAAGGCGACTGAACGATGACAAGCACCGCGATGAGCGGAGTGAAAGAGTACCTGAAACCGTGCGCTTACAAGCGGTCGGAGCCTTCCGCAAGGGGGGTGACGGCGTGCTTTTTGCATAATGAGCCGGCGAGTTAGTCTGTACGGCGAGCCTAAGGCCTTCCAGGCCGGAGGCGGAGCGAAAGCGAGTCTGAAATGGGCGCTAAGTCGTACGGGCTAGACGCGAAACCTTGTGATCTACCGTTGGTCAGACTGAAGGGCGGGTAATGCCGCCTGGAGGGTCGAACGGGTGACCGTTGAAAAGGTCTCCGATGAACTGACGGGAGGGTTCAAAGTACAATCAAACTGGGAGATAGCTCGTTCTCTCCGAAATAACTTTAGGGTTAGCCTCAGGCCACACGCCTCGGGGGTAGAGCGACTGGATGAGGATTGGGGCCTACCCGGCTACCGTCCTCAACCAAACTCCGAATACCGAGGCCCATGACCTGGGAGATAGACCCCGAGTGACAATATCCGGGGTCAAAAGGAGAACAATCCAGACCACCAGCTAAGGTCCCTAATGTCCGCTAAGTTCGAAAGGAAGTCAGTCTGCGGTGACAGCCAGGATGTTGGCTTAGAAGCAGCCACCATTTAAAGAGTGCGTAATAGCTCACTGGTCGAGGAGACTGGCGCCGATAATGATCGGGAATAAGCGGACAGCCGAAGCTGTGGACTTCGAAAGAAGTGGTAGGAGAGCGTTCCTGGGGCGGTGAAGCGGTTCCGAGAGGGTCCGTGGAGCGCCAGGAAGTGAATATGCCGGCTTGAGTAACGATTAGACGGGTGAGAATCCCGTTCGCCGAATGCCCAAGGTTTCCTGGGGAAGGTAAATCCGCCCAGGGTTAGCCGGGACCTAAGACGAGGCCGAAAGGCGTAGTCGATGGATACACGGTCAATATTCCGTGGCCAGCATGGAGGACGGATCATGGATCTCCGCGGGACTGTCAGATGTCCAGGCCCTTGAGGCCGATGCGGGGCGAAGTGGTTCCTAGAAAAGCCCATGCGTTTGCCCGTACCAAAACTGACACAGGTGGGCGTGGTGAATAACCTCAGGCGCTCGAGAGAACGGTCGTGAAGGAACTAGGCAATTTAACCCCGTACGTTCGCAACAAGGGGGGCCTCGCCGCAAGGCAGGCCGCAGAGAAAAGGGTCTGGGAACTGTTTATCAAAAACACAGCACTGTGCCAACACGCAAGTGGATGTATACAGTGTGACGCTTGCCCAATGCTGGAATGTCATGGAAGAGGGTCATCGCAAGAGAAGCTCTCGACCTAAGCACCAGTCAATGGCGGCCGTAACTATGACGGTCCTAAGGTAGCGAAGTTCCTTGTCGGGTAAGTTCCGACGCGCATGAATAGCGTAATCACTGGACTCCTGTCTCCACGACCGACTCGGTGAAATAGTAGTGGCGGTGAAGATGCCGCCTACCCGCAGCAAGACGGAAAGACCCCGTGGACCTTCACTATAGACTTGTATTGGCCACGAGCATTCACTGCGTAGCATAGGTGGGAGGCTTTGAAGCCTGGGTTCCGGCCCAGGACTAGCCATAGGTGAAATACCACCCTGTGTACGTTTGTGGCCTAACTTCGATTCCCGTGAATCCGGGCGAGGGACAGTGCATGTCGGGTAGTTTGACTGGGGCGGTCTCCTCCAAAAAGGTAACGGAGGAGTGCAAAGGTCGGCTCAGCACGGATGGAAACCGTGCCGTGAGTGCAAGAGCATAAGCCGGCTTTACTGCGAGACCGACGGGTCGAGCAGTCTCGAAAGAGGGCTCTAGTGATCCTGCGATCCCGTGTGGAAGGGTCGTAGCTCAACGGATAAAAGGTACCCCGGGGATAACAGGCTGATCGCTCCCGAGCGTCCATAGCGGCGGAGCGGTTTGGCACCTCGATGTCGGCCCATCACATCCTGGG
>JAEUIZ010000048.1 GCA_016793805.1 Phycisphaerae bacterium | reverse complement strand
GTGGTGGGGCTGCTGGTGGACGGGTACGCCCCCGACCCCCACGGCGACACGGACGCGGGGTACGTCTTGGCCGAACGCCTGGGCGTCGCGGACGGGCTGGGGATGCCCACCCACCCCGGATCGGCGGCGTGGCTGGTGGCGATTGGGGAGTCGATGCTCCCCGGAGATTCAATCGGAAGGAACCTTGACAGGATGCACACCGTATGCCATACTAAGGCATGAACAGCCGGGACGTGATCCGCCGACTGGTGGCCGAGGGGTGGGAGTTGGCTCGCACGAAGGGGAGCCACCACCAGTACCGGCACCCGTTGAGACCCGGACTGGTGACGGTCCCTCACCCCAAGCGCGACCTGCCGATCGGAACGCTGCGGAGCATCGCCAAGCAAGCCGGATGGAGCAAGCCATGAACTACCCTGTCGTGATTCACAAGGACCGCAAGAGCGACTACGGCGTGAGCGTGCCGGACCTGCCCGGGTGCGTGTCCGCCGGCGCAACCGTGGATGAAGCCCTGGCGATGGTCCGCGAGGCGATCGAACTCCACCTTGAAGGGCTGATCGAAGAGGGCGGCGTGATCCCGCTCCCCTCGCCGATCGAGCGGCTGCGGAGCGATCCCGACTACGCGGATGGAACCTGGGCGATCGTCAACGTGGACGAGTCCACCCTGCGGGTGAAGATCGCCCGCGTCGGAATCACGATGCCCCAGCGCGTTCTGGACGCGATCGACCGGCACGCCAAGGCGCACGGCGAAACACGGTCGGGGCTGCTGGCACGGGCGGCGGTGCGGTACATCGGACGCGAAGCGGGCACGATGCCCGAAGCCAAGCGGGGCGGCGCGAAACTCCGCGCCCTGCAAAAGCGCGGCGGTGTTCGGACGCCGAGGAAGGGACGGTGAGGCATGGCGAGCATCGGACGCGAAGGCGAGCGGGGCGAACTCAAGCGGATCAGCTTCCGCGACGCGGCGGGGAAGCAGCAATCCCTGCGGCTGGGCAAGTGCTCCGAGCGGGCGGCATCGAACGCGCTGGCAGGCTTTGAGCGCGTGCTCGAAGCCCACCGGGTCGGTTCGACGATCCACCCCGACGGCGTGCGGTGGCTGGAAGCGATCGACGATCGACTCCACGCCCGCGTGGTCCGGCTGGGGCTGGGCGTCGAACCCCGCAAGGGCGCGGCCGTGATGACGCTGGCGAACCTGCTGGACCGATTCGACGCGGCGGCATCGGTCAAGGCATCGACGAAGGCGGCGTACAAGCAGACCACGGACAGCCTGCGGGCGCACCTGGGCGAAGGAACCCCGCTGGCGTCAATCACGCCGGCCCATGCGGACACTTGGCGGAAGGCGATCGCCGAGCCGGTGCCGGTGAAGGACGACGACGGGACGGAATCCACGAAGCAACTGGCCCCGGCGACGGTGGCGAAGCGCGTTCACGTCGCACGGGCGATCTTCAAACGCGCGGTGCGCTGGGGGCTGATCGCGTCCAACCCGTTCGCCGACCTGCGGGCCGGCTCACAGTCCAACCCCGAGCGGGCGTACTACATCACCGTCGAATCCATCCGCGCGATCCTCGCGGCGTGCCCCGATGATCAGTGGCGGGCGATCGTGGCCCTGTCGCGGTTCGCCGGGCTGCGCTGCCCTTCCGAAGTCGCGGCCCTGCGGTGGGGTGACGTGAACTGGGAGCGCGGGCGGCTGATGGTGCGATCCCCCAAGACCGCCGGCCACGAAGGCCACGCGGTGCGCGTGGTCCCGATCGCCCCCGAGTTGCGCCCCATCCTCCAAGACCTGTTCGACCGCGCCGACCCGGGAACCGAAGCGGTTGTACCCCGGCTGCGCGTCGGGGGGGCGGCGATGAACCTGCGGACCACGTTCGGGAAGATCATCGCCAGAGCCGGCGTGAAGCCTTGGCCCCGGCTGTTCCACAACATGCGGGCATCCTGCGCGACGGACTGGGTCGAGCGGTTCCCCGCCCACGTTGTCGCGGGGTGGCTGGGACATAGCCCGATGATCGCGGCCCGGCACTACCTGCAAACCCGTGATGCACACTTCGACCTTGCGGCGGGTGTCGGTGAGGCGGCAGCAAATCCGGCAACAAATCCGGCAACACTGGCGCGCCCAAGCGATCCCATACCCGAACAGCCCGAATCAGAAACACCAGAAAACCAAGCGGCTTTGGTGGGGTCTGGTGTTCGGTGTGATCCGGTGAAATCCGAGGCAATGGGCGATACTGGACTCGAACCAGTGACCTCCACAGTGTCATTGTGGCGCGCTAGCCAACTGCGCCAATCGCCCGGTCAGGGGCGAGTATAGTCCGCGCCGCCGCTCCGGTCCGCCGCCGCCCTCGGCACCCTCCCCCCATCCTCGCGACAGCCTACCCCTTCTTCACGCTCGCGATCACCACCCGCCGAGACATGTCCGACACCCACGTCCCCCTCGGCTTCTCGATCGTCACCGCGAACGCCGCCGCTCCCTGCACCGCGATCGCCGGCTGGATCGGCACGATCGTATCGCCCGTCGTCGCATCAAACACCGCCCCCGAGATCCGGGCCGACTGGTTCGTCACCGGGTCCGCCAACCCCCGGCTGTCGATGATCCACAACTGGTACTGCTCCACCGCCGGGTCGTTCGGCTTCAGCCCGCGCAGCAGCATGAACCCGCTCTGCCTCGCCTCGTCCCAGCAGACCTCCCCCGTCACGCCCTTCTGCTCCGGGTCCTGCCAGTCCGTCCATTCCGCGTGGATCACCCCCGGCATCGACGCCATCTGCTGATACTGCTTCGCGATCGGAACCGGTGCCGCGCCCCGAGGCCACAGGATCGCCGCCAGCGCCACCACCGCCGCCACCACCCAGCCCGCCCACTGCACGATTGGCGCCGACCGCGAACGCCACGCCAAAGCCTCGGTCCCACCCACCGCGCGCGCGCTCGCCGCCACCAGCAACCGCCGCCGCAGCGACTCGGGCATCGGCTCGCGATCCCCAGACGCGAACACCACCGCCGCCGCCGCCGCCGCACGGTCCATGCTCTCGTCCGCCTCGCCCGCGAGCAACTCGCGCAGCACCCGCTCGTCCTCGGGCGAGAGGTCACGCGTCGCGCGATCCGACAGCATCTCCAGCAGTCGATTCGGGTCGGGTGCGCGGCTCATGTCAGCGCCCTCCTTCCCGCGGCCTGCGTCAGCATCTCACGCACCCGCATCAGCCCACGCCGGATGTGCGTCTTGACCGTCCCCAGAGGCAGCCCCGTCGCCGTCGCGATCTCCTCGTGCGACAGCCCGTGGTGCACCGACAGCCGGATCACCCGCTGCTGCTCCACCCCCAACGCCCCCAGCGCCTCCGCCGCCCGCGCCACGTCGTCCGCGTCCGCCACACGATCCGCCGCCGCCGCCACCGCGGATTCCTGGATCTCCTCCGGCCGCGGCCGCCGCGCCCGAGACCGCGCCCGGTCGATCAGCCGCCGACGCGCGATCAGCGCCACGAACGTCTGCTCCGAGCCCAGCGTCGGGTCGAACCGCGCCGCCTGCTGCCACAACTGCACGAACACCTCTTGTACGACCTCCTCGGCCTCGCTCGACGTCCCCAAGTGCCGGCGCGCCAGCGACCACACGAGCGAACCATACCGCTCGATCGTCTCGCGCACGGCCGCCTGTTCACCGGCGGCAACTCGTTGGAGCAGGGTCTGGCTCACGGTCACGCCCATTATTCCCCTGCCCCTGGGCCGACGCGCGCCGCCACACACCAGCGCCCGGCGCGGGCGCCCCGCCGCGCGTCGCGAGCCCGCCAGTCGCCCCGAGACTCCTCGGACTTCGACCACGGCTGACTCGCAACGGCGGCGGGGCACGGCTTCATCCTCGATTCCAAGGCGCCGCCGGCCCGGGATGACCGACGGCACCGCCCGGGAACGCCCCAGGCTCGTCTGGCTCACTTGGGCATCAACACCGTGTCGATCACGTGGATCACACCGTTCGACGCCTCCACGTCCGTCGCTGTCACCTTCGCCATCGCGCTCTCGTTCCCGATCATCACCTTCCCGTCCTTCACGCTGATCGCGAACGTCTGACCCTGCACCGTCTTGGCGCTCCGCGTCATCGTCACCACCTGGTCCGCGTACACCCGGCCCGGGATCACGTGGAACGTCAGGATCGACGCCAACTTCTCCTTGTTCTCAGGCTTCAGCAGGCTCTCGATCGTCCCAGGCGGCAACTTCGCGAACGCCTCGTCCGTCGGCGCAAACACCGTGAACGGGCCCTTCCCCTGCAGCGTCTCGACCAGTCCCGCCGCCGTCAGCGCCTTCGCCAGCGTCGTGAACGACCCCGCCTCCATCGCCGTCGCCACCACGTCGTTGCTCACCGGCATGATCACCGTGTCGATCACGTGGATCACTCCGTTGCTGCACGCGATGTCCGTCTTGGTCACCGTCGACTTCCCGTCGAGCACGACCTTCCCCTCCTTGACCATGATGTCCACACGCTGCCCGTTGACCGTCCCAGCCGTCTTCAGCCCCACGACCTCCTTGGCCATCACGCTCCCCGCCACGACGTGGTACGCCAGGATCCCCGCCAGTTTCTCCTTGTTC
Source organism: Phycisphaerae bacterium (assembly GCA_016793805.1). Lineage (GTDB taxonomy): Bacteria > Planctomycetota > Phycisphaerae > Phycisphaerales > UBA1924 > JAEUIZ01. The sequence goes on along the minus strand of JAEUIZ010000048.1, from coordinate 89,330 downwards.
TCGGGCTTCAGCAGCATCTCCACCGTCCCCGCCGGCAACTTCGCGAACGCCTCGTCCGTCGGCGCAAACACCGTGAACGGGCCCTTCCCCTTGAGCGTCTCCACCAGACCCGCGGCCTTCAGCGCCGCCGCCAGCGTCTTGAACGACCCTGCCGCCACCGCCGTGTCCACGATGTCCGCCGGCTGCTCAAACGCCACCCCCATCGCCGCGACCTCCCCCTGCGAGCCGCACGCCTGCTTCGTCGCCGCGCACTCCGCCTTCTTGCTCGACTCGCACTGCGCCACCGCCGGAGCCGCCGCCATCCCCGCCACCACCATCATCAATGCCGTCCGATGCATGTCCATCTCCATGTGAAAGGGGGAGGCGGCCTCGCTCCCGGTCCTGCCAGGCCCAGGCCTCCCATCGTCGTCAGGGCTTTCGAGCCTCCCTCCCCCTCGGATTCACCTCGCCCCCTCCCCGCTCCACGCCGACCACCGCCTCCCCTACCATCGCTCCATGCCATCGATCCACCCCTCGGCTCAGGTCTCGCCAGACTGCGAGATCGCCGATTCCGCAGAGATCGGTCCCTATTGCGTCCTCACCGGCCGCGTCCGCCTCGCCGACGGCGTCCGCCTCCTCTCCCACGTCTGCCTCGCCGGGCCCGTCTCCATCGGCGCCGGCACCATCCTCTACCCCTTCGCCTGCATCGGCTTCCCCGGCCAGGACGTCAAGTTCAAGCCCGGTGACAAAACCGCCGGCGTCGTCGTCGGGCAGCACGGCACCATCCGCGAGCACGCCACCATCCACGCCGCCACCAACGAGCACACCCCCACCACCGTCGGCGACCGCGTCTTCATGATGGTCAACGCACACTTCGGACACGACGCCCAGGTCGGCAACGGCGTCACCATGGTCAACGACGCCGCCATCGGCGGTCACGCACGACTCTTCGACAACGTCACCATGGGCGGCGGCGCCAAGGTCCACCAGTTCTGCCGCGTCGGGCGAATGGCCTTCATGTCCGGCAACTGCGTCGTCTCCACCGAGGTCCCGCCCTTCTGCATCGCCGCTGAGTTCAACCGCGTCGTCGGCATCAACCTCGTCGGCCTCCGCCGCGCGGGCGTCCCTCGCGAGGAAATCGCCGTCGTCCGAAAGGCCTTCGCCCGCGCCATCCGCCCAGGCCCCGGCAAGGTCGAGATGCTCGCCATCCTCCGCGAACTCGCCGCCCAATCCCCGCTCGTCGCCGAGATGGCCGACTTCGTCGCCGCCGCCAAACGCCCCATCACCCCCGGCATGGGAAAGCCCAGCCGCGCCATGATCAACTTCGTCCAGCGCTCCCGCCGCGGCAACATCGACCCCGCCACCGTCGCCGACGACGAGGAAGAGTGGTCGTGAAAACCGCTGGGCCTCCCCCTCGCCCTCGCTTCTGCGTCCTCGCCAGCGGGTCCTCCGGCAACTGCGCCCTCATCGACCTTCCCGGGCCCTCACGCCGCCTCATCATGATCGACGCCGGGCTCTCCCCGCGACGCACCAGAGCCCGCCTCGAACTCGTCGGCGCCCGCCTCGACGACCTCGCCGCACTCTTCCTCACCCACCTCGACTCCGACCACTGGTTCCAGGGTTGGGCCGACGCCCTCCCGCCCGATCTCCCCATCGTCGTCCACGAGAGACACACCCACGCCGCCTGGGCCCTCGGCGTCCCGCGCCATCGCACCACTCCCATCGACCGCGACCTCGACCTCCCCGGGCTCCCCGCCGTCCGCGCCACCCTCGCACGACACGACGACCTCGGCTCCTGCGCCCTCCGCTTCCTCTTCCACGACGCCTCCCTCGGCTACGCCACCGACGTCGGCCTCCTCACCCGCGGGCTCGTCGATCTCCTCCGCGGCGTCGACACCCTCGCCATCGAGTCCAACTACTGCCCCCGCCTCCAGGCCGACTCCGACCGCCCCGAGCACCTCAAACGCCGAATCACCGGCGGCCGCGGTCACCTCAGCAACGAAGAATCTCGCCGCGCCGTCGACGCCATCGCCCCGCGACGCCACGTCGTCCTCCTCCACCTCTCCCGACAGTGCAACCGCCCCGAGATCGCCGCCTCCCACCACGCCAACGCCCCCTACGCCCTCACCATCAGCCGCCACGACCTCCCCACCGGGTGGATCGACGTGGGCGACGGCCGACGCGACGATCCCGCCGGCCTCCAATGGGAACTCTTCGAGTGCCACAACCCCCTTCACTCGCCGACGCCGCGCTAGCCGATCCCGCGCTCGCCGCGCCCACCGACCTCGACCTCCGACCGCGCGCCTCACTCGCCAACCGCCTCCGACACGCCCTCGGCCTCAAGCAAACCCTCCTCGTCCACGGCATCCGTTACCGCGAACTCCGCGCCGAGTCCCTCCGCCGAGCCCTCTCCCGCAACGGCTCCGGGGGCAAGGACTACCTCGCCTCGCTCCCCGACGGCCACTCCATCCCCATCCGTTGCACCCACGACCGCGTCTACGCCGACCTCATGGGCCCCCGCGGCCTCCCCGCTCTCCGCGCCGCCGACGGGCTCATCCGCCCAGGCGCTCGCCTCCTCCTCTTCCCTGGTGGCACCGGCTACCTCGCCGCCTACCTCGCCTCCCGTCTCTCCCGCTCCGGGTCCCTCGTCTCCCTCGAGCCCGACGCGCAAGCCGCTCGCTTCGCCGCTCTCCGCTACCCGCGACCAAGCCTCGCCCACGAGCACGGCGACACCGCCAGCCTCGCCGGCGAAACCGACCTCGCCTTCGACGCCGCCCTCTCCGTCCTCCTCCGCCCATGCACCGATCCCGTCGCCCTCGCCGAACTCTGGCGCGTTGCCCGCCGATGGCTCCTCCTCGCCTGGCCCGCTCCCGCCGAATCCCCAGCCCCCACACTCGCCGGCCTCCCCGGCCTCGACCGCGTCGAGACCCTCACCACCGTCGGCCAGGCCTGGCTCGTCGCCGTCGCCCACCGCCCGCCCGAATCCGACTGATCTCCGCGCCCTCCCGACCGCCCGCCACCAACATCACATCGGGCCGTCGTACGCGTGGTTCACTGGGTCGATCCGACGCATCGGCCTCTCCCGCGTCTGCTCCTCCACCACGTGCGCCACCAGCCCCGGCACCCGCGCGATCATGAAGACCCCGTTGAACACCCGCGGCTCAACCCCCAAGTCCGCCAGGATCGCCCCGATCGCTCCGTCCACGTTGATCGGCAACGGCCGCCCGATCGCCGCGAACGCACGTTCCACCGCCCGCGCCGCCGCGATGTGCTCGCCCCGCGCCTCGTCCAGCCCCGCCTCCGCCGCCAACTCGAACAGCCGACCCGTCCTCGGGTCCTTCGTGTGAATCCGGTGCCCGAATCCGCTGATCCGCTCCCCCGTCGCCTTGATCCGACCCACCTCCGCCGCGGCCACCTCGTCTCGCGTGCGACCGCTCGACCGCGCCGTCGCGATCAGTCCCCCCAGAAACCGCGCGCAGTCCTCGATCGCGCCCCCGTGGTGCCGGTTGATCGACGAGATCCCCGCCGCCACGCTCGCGCTCAAACTCGCCCCGGTGCTCGCCACCGTCCGCGCCGCCAGGCAACTCGGCGGCGTCGCCCCGTGGTCGATGCTCGACACCAGGATCGCGTCCATCAACCGCCCCACCCGCTCATCCGGCATCCGCCCCGTCAGGATCAGGTACACCGCCGCTCCGAAACTCGTCCGCCCCATCAACTCCGCGATGTCTCGGCCACGCACCGCCACCTTGTTCGGCTCGATCCGCGTGATCCCCGTCGTCCACACCGCCTTCCGCTCCGCCTCCGTCATCAGCGACCTCGACCCACGTCCTCGCAACACCCCCACCACCGCCTCCGGCAACTCCCCGAACGACTCCACCACCACCGCCCCGGCCTCCCGCAACGCCGCCACCTTCCCCGCGTGCGTCCCGCGCGTCCCCTCGATGATCGCTCCCGCGTGGCTGAACCGCGTCCCAGCCTTCGCCGCCTTCCCTCCCACATACGCCACCACCGGCTTCCTCACCCGCCCGGCCCGCATCAACTCCGCCAAATCCTCCTCCTGCGACCCCCCGATCTCCCCGAACACCGCGATCGCGTCCGTCTCCGCGTCCTCCTCAAACATCAGCGCCACCTCCGGCACGCGCAGCCCCAGCACCGCGTCGCCACCCACATGCACGATCGAACTGATCCGCACCCCCGCCTGACCCAGGTAGTACGCCGTGCTCGACGACATCCCGCCCGACCGGCTGATCACCCCTACCCCCGTCGGCCTCGGCGGCTTGAACCACTCCCGCGCGCTCTCCGCCCGCCCCCCGATCATCCCGATCACCGCCTTCCCAGGGCTCGCAATCCCCAGCGTGTTCGGGCCCACAAATCTCGCCCCGCGCGCCCTCGCCGCGCTCGCGATCGCCATCGCGTCCCACACCGGCACACGATCCGCCACCAGCACCACCAGCGGCACCCCAGCCCCGATCGCGTCCAGCGCCGCGTCCTTCACCGCCCCCGCTGGCACGAACAACACCGACGCATCAATCCCCCCCACCGAAGGGTCCGACTTCAGCCGCGACATCGCCTCCGCCGCCGAATCGAACACCGGCACGCCCAGCACGGCCTGCCCCGCCTTCCCCGGCGTTACGCCCCCGACGACGCGCGTGCCATAGTCCAGCATCAGACGCGTCCGCGCCTGCCCCTCGCGCCCCGTGATCCCCTGAACCAGAACCCGCGTCGATCGATCGATGAGAATGGCCATAGGTCAGCATAGAGGCCGATCACCCGCGACACGGGCGTCCCGCCCGGGCGAAGAACCACTCTCGCGACGCCGACTTTCTCACTCCCGCCCTTGCCACCGACATCGCCCTCCCCACCCCCCACCCGGTTAGAATGACCCTTCCATCGAGGATTCCCATGGCCCACGCGAAGCCCGCAAATCCCAACGATTTCATCCTCCCAGACCTCGGCGAGGGCGTCCACGAGGGCGAACTCGTCTCCTGGAAGGTCCAGGTCGGCCAGCACGTCAAAGAGGGCGAGACCCTCGCCGAGTTCGAGACCGACAAGGCCCTCTGCGAGGTCGCCAGCCCACGCGACGGCGTCATCGCCGCTCTCCACGGCAACCCCGGCGAGATCCTCCACGTCGGCAACCCCCTCGTCACCTACGTCGGCGACACAAACGCCGCGCCCGCCTCCAGCGCCGCAACCTCCAGCGCCGCAACCTCCAGCGCCGCAACCTCGGCCACCGCCGCCAAGCACGCCAAGGACAATGGCTCCAAGAACGACGCCGAGCCCCGCTCCGAAGACGCCGGAACCGTCGTCGGCAACATGAGCGCCGCCGCCGCAGGCGTCTCCGCCGAACCCGGCAAGGCCCTCGCCACTCCCGCCGTCCGCCGTATCGCGCGCGACCTCGGCATCGACATCAACACCGTCATCGGCACCGGCATCGGGGGCCGCGTCCTCGAACGCGACGTCCGCGCCGCCGCCTCGCCTTCCTCTCGCTCCACTACCCCAGCCTCCACTCCCCCTCCCGCCGCTCGCCCAGCCCCCAAGCCCGCGCCTCGCCCCGCCGCCGCGCCCGCCGCGCCTCGCCCCGCGGCACCCTCGCTCCCCGATGGCGCCGACGCCGTCCGCATCCCCTTCCGCGGCGTGCGCCGAACCATCGCCAACCGCCTCCGCGAGTCCGTCAACCAGGCCGTCCACTTCAACGTCATGGACGAGGCCGACGTCTCCGCCCTCGACTCCCTCCGCCGCAAACTCGCCGCCGCCAGCGGCGAGAAGGTCTCCTTCCTCCCCTTCGTCGCCTCCGCCGTCTGCCGCGTCCTCACCTCACCCGAGTTCCGCGCCATGAACGCCACCGTCGACGAGAAACCCGACGACAACGCCTACGACGCCGCCATCGTCCAGCACCGCGCCGTCCACCTCGGCATCGCCACCGACACCGACTCCGGCCTCATGGTCCCCGTCATCCGCGATTGCGACGCCCTCGGCGTCCTCGAAATCGGCCGCGAGATCGCTCGCCTCTCCAAGGCCGCTCGCGACCGCTCCATCCCGCGAGATTCCCTCCTCGGGTCCACCTTCACCATCAGCAACGTCGGGAGCCACGCCGGCCGCTTCGCCACTCCCATCATCAACTACCCAGAGGCCGCCATCCTCGCCGTCGGTCGAGGACGCCAGGCCCCCGTCATCCGCCAGACCTCCGGCGGCCCCGCCTTCGCCATCGGCAACCTCCTCCCCCTCAGCCTCGCCTGCGACCACCGCGTCGTCGACGGCGCCACCGCCGCACTCGCACTCGCACGAATCATCGAACTCCTCCAGGACCCCGAGCCCCTCCTCGGCCCGGCCCGCGCCTGACCACCGGCGCGCACGCACCCGCGTCCGTCCACCCGCGCGCGCACGTTCGTGACCGGCCACCGGCGCGCGCACGTTTCAGGACTGTTCCACGTGGAACACTCCGCTACCCCGCGCGCGCCCCGAACCGCGACAGCACCCGCCACGCCACCAGCGCCCCAACCACCGACAGCCCCGCACCCATCAGGTAGACCGCCCCGGGCAGGTACACCTTCCCGGCCCCGGACGCCGTGTACCGGAAGATCGCGCTCCCCACCAGCGGCCCGACGATGTTCGCCACGCTCTGGAGCCCCGTCAGCGCCCCCTGCACCTGTCCCTGCTCCGTCGGCTTGACCGATCGGGTGATGATCGACTGCGCCGCCGGCATCGCGATCCCCCCGAGCGACCCGATCGCCACCCCGACGTAGATCATCCACCCCTCCGTCGCCAGCCCATAGACGGTGAACGCGCCCACGCCCATCGCGATCCCGGCCAGCAGCGATGCCCGCTCCCCGAACTGCTTGACCACGTGCCGCGCCAGCCCGGCCTGCACCAGCGCCGACCCGAGCCCGACCGCAAACAGCGAGAGCGCGACGTCCATCGGGGACCACCCGAAGCGGTGCGAGGTATACAGCACCCAGGTCGCGTGCAGCGCGAACTGCGCGACGTTCAGGAGGAACAGCGCCCCGGCCAGCCCGGCGACGACCGGGTACGACCCCAGGTGTCGGAACACGCCCAGCGGATTGGTGCGTGCGAACGTCAGCCGCGTCCGCCGTTCCTTCGGCAGCGATTCGGGCAGGACGAACAGCCCGTAGCACCAGTTGGCGAGCGTGAGCGCCGCGGCGGCATAGAACGGGTAGCGGATGTCGAGTTCGCCCAGCGCGCCCCCGATGAGCGGCCCGAGCACGAACCCCAGCCCGAACGCGGCCCCGGCCATCCCGAACCCTGCCGCGCGCTTCTCCGGGGGCGTCACGTCGGCGATGTAGGCGTTCGCGGCGGTCATGCTCGCGCCCGACAGGCCATTGAGCGCCCTCGTGATGAAGAGCCACCACAGCGTCGGCGCCAGCGCCATGGCGATGTAGTCGAGCGCCGACCCGAACAGCGACACGAGCAGCACGGGCCTCCGCCCGAAGTGGTCCGAGAGCGCCCCGAGAATCGGCGCGCAGACGAACAGCATCACCGCGTAGAGGCTCGCGAGCAGCCCAACGATCGGCGCGGCCTCGCCCTCTGCCGACGTTCCCGCCGGCGTCGCGCCGTGCGGGGCGGCGGCGGGCGTCGTTGGCGTGCCGTGCGGCCGCTCGTCCACGGTCCGCGCGCCCGCGGTCGGGCCGGCGGCCACGGGCGCGACGTGTCCTTGAAGGCTCATTACCAGCCGCGGCGCGACGGGGATCAGCAGCCCGAACCCGAGCACGTCGAGCAACAGCGTGATGAAGATGAAGCGGACGGCGGGCTGGCGCATGGGCGGATTGTTGGCCCCCCCTGCCCGTGGTTTCCCCGGCGGCGTGCGAACCGGCTATGCCGTGAGTCGCGCGGGCGTCTCGGGTCCTCGCCCGACGACCGCGGGCGGCGCGACGCTCGCCACGACCTCCGCCATCGCTTCGCCCAGGCCCTCGATCTGCTCGCGGCGGTGCTCGCTGGTGATGGAGAGGCGGAAGTAGAGCGGCCAGGGCCCGCCGGGATAGGTGATGAGCGGCGCGAGATACCCGCGTTCGAGGAGGCGCGTGTGCGCGACGCGCATCGCGGCCGGGTCGGGCCGGCCGGAGGGGTCGGCGATCACGAACGCGCGGATCGGCGTGGGCCAATCCTGCACCGCGAGCCCTGCGGCGCGGATCGCGTCGGTCAGCCGGGCGGCGTTGGCGCGGAGGCGATCGACGCGCTCGGGGCACGCCGCGAGGACTCGCACCGCGGCCCGTGCGCCCGCGATCACCGCCGGCGATGTCGGGGTCGTGCAGATGTACGCGCTGGACCGGGAGCGCACGGCCTCGGCCAGCGCCCGCGTTCCCGCGACGATGCCCCCGTGGCACCCGATCCCCTTGGCGAGCGTGGAGGTGAGCACGACGCGATCGTGCCGGATGCCCAGCGCCGCGAGCGTCCCGCGTCCGCCCGGTCCCATGACCCCGAGGCCGTGGCAGTCATCGACGACCAGCGAGTCGAGCCCCGGTCGCAGGGCGGCGAGCAACTGGCCCACGGGCGCCACGCCCCCGTCGGTGGCGAAGACGCCATCGGTGAAGACCGCGGCGCCGGCGGTCGGGCCGAGCGATTCCAGCGCGGCACGGGCCGAGGAGGCGTCGCGATGGTCGAACTCGACGGCGCGCATGGCGGCGGCGGCGGCGGCGTCGCGCATGCTCCGGTGCGCCCGCCGATCGAGCAGGGCCACGGGATGCTCGGGCGCGAGCGCCTGGGCCGCGGCGAGATTGGCGGAGTACCCGTCGGGCACGACGACGGCGGCGGGAAGCCCGACGAACGCGGCCACCTCGCGCTCGAGGTCGTCGTGCTCGAGGGTGTTGCCGGTGGTCTCGCGCGAGGCCGAGGTGCTCAGCCCGTATCGCGCTATGGCCTCGATCGCGGCGTGCGCGACCTCGGGATCGTGGGCGAGGCCCAGGTAGTTGCAACCCCCGAACGACACCACGCGGCGGCCGTCCATCACGACGGTCGACGCGCTCGACGCGGAAACAGGCAGGCGCGGCATCCGAGCACTCCAGCGGCACCCAGATCATCGGTCGGATGACCCGGGGAGCCCCAACGCCGCGCTCCCCCCCGCCCCCGCGGCGGCGCCATCCTAGCCGCACGTCCCGCGAGCACGACCCCTATACTCCGGCCCGTTGCGCCGGGCGACACGCCGGACGCGCGGGCAGGAGCCTCTGACGTGGAAACGACGCTGATTATTCTCAAGCCCGACGCGGTGCAGCGCGGGCTCATGGGCCGAATCCTCGCTCGCTTCGAGGACAAGGGCCTCCAGGTCGTCGGGTGCAAGTTGATGAAGATCCCGCCGGACCTGGCGGAGCGGCACTACGAGGCGCACAAGGCCAAGCCGTTCTATCCCGGGCTGGTGAAGTTCATGACCAGCGCGCCGGTGCTGGTGCTGGCGCTCCGGGGCAACGGGGCCATCACCATCGCCCGCAACATGATGGGCGCGACGTTCGGGTCCAAGGCTGCCCCGGGGACGATCCGTGGCGACTTCGGGGTCTCCAACTCGTTCAACCTGATCCACGGGAGCGACAGCCCCGAGGCGGCGACGAAGGAACTGTCGCTGTTCTTCAATCCGGGCGAGGTGCTCGAGTTCGGCCGCGCCATCGACCCGTGGGTCTACGACTTCGGCGGGGGCAAGCCGGAGTGATCGCGGGCGTCTAGTGCCCGTTGGCGCCGTGCGTGCCGTTCGTGCCGAGCGAGTGGCCGTTCTCCGCGTGGATCGCGGGATGGCCGTTGACGACGATGGGCGGCGCGTCGCTCGCGGCCGGCGCGTTGGCGCCCGAGAGGATCTGCTGCGCGACCTCGCGGCGATGCACGTCGATGGCGCGCGGGAAATCAAACGCGACGCGCACGCGATCTCCCTTGATCGAAGCGATCCTGACAACCCCGATCGGGTTGTGCGGATCACCGATCACAACCTCTTCGCCCTCCCTGCGCGTGATGACCAACATGACGAGCCTCCCATCCACGCGGTCCCTTGCCACTACTGGGCTTACGACCGCCACCAGCCACCGGGCGCAGCATAACCGACAAGCGCCGCGGCGTAAAGACTTTTTTCCAAACAAACGGGGAACTTCTTGTCGCGGTCGCGCGGTTCGTGCCGCGTTGGGGGCGAGCGCGGCCCGCCTCGGGCACGATCACAAGCGCCTGAACCGCCTAGTCCCTCGCGGCGGCGGGGAACGCGACCAGGCTCCGATAACCATGGCAGTCGTAGGCGCGGATGCCGAAGAACACGTTGTCCTTATTCTGGTCGATCGTCGCCTCCGTCACGTTTCCCACGTCTTTCACACCTGTCCAGACGGCATCGGTGGTCTGCCGCCAGACGACCTCGTACCCGGCCACGTCGGGCTCGCGGTTGGCCGACCAGCGGAGGGTGGTGGTGTACTCGAGTTTGGCGGTGATGATGCGTGCGGCGGCGGGTGCGGCGGGAGCGTTGGCGAGGTGGACGAGCGCGGCCGCGTTGAGCCGTGCGACGTTGGCGAGGTACTCGGCATCGACGTGCTCGGGCAGGTCGCCGTACTGCACGGGCGTCCCGTCGGGGCCGGGCTCGAGGCGCGGGGTCTGGTGCTGGTGGCGGTAGTCCTCGTCCACCTCGGTGAACCGCACGGCAGCGAACCCGGCCTCGTTGAAGGCGCTGTGGTCCCCGCCGCGGAGGAACCGGTCGAGGCGAAAGACCAGCATCGGGCGCACGACGGTGTCCTCGATCGCGGCGACCTCGGCGACGTATCGGGCGAGTTGACGGCTGGGCGAGTCGGACTCGGCGGCCAGGGCGCGGATGGTCTGGAGTTGGGCGGCAGACGGGTTGCGAGGGATGCCCTCGGAGAAGAGGCGGATGGCGTAGGGGGTGGCGCGGGACTTGTCCCCGCCGGGGCCCCACGGGTCGCCCACGATGTCGTTACTGAGAACGGCGGTGATGGACTCCTTGCGCGCCGCGGCCTGCTCGGCGTGGTACTTGGCCCCGATCAGGCCCTGCTCCTCGCCGGCGGTGCAGAGGAAGACGACGGTGGCCTCGCACGGCGTCGCGGCGAGCGCTCGGGCGATGGCCAGGACCGCGACCGTGCCCGAGCCGTCGTCGTTGGCGCCGGGGGCGTCGGAGTCGGGGTCCATCACGTCCGAGGGCATTGAGTCGTAGTGGCCCACGACATAGATGCGGCGGTGGGCGGACTCGGGCATGGTGCCGGGGAGGACGGCGACGACGTTGACGAAGGTGACAGGTTTGGCGATGCGACCGCCGACGGGGGGTTGGAACTCCTCGAAGTGGACGGTGAGAGTGCCGCTCGGGGGGTTGAAGGATTCGAACTGGCCCTTGAGCCAGTTTCGCGCGGCGCCGATGCCGCGGGTCGGAGACGTGGCGTCCGAGAGCGAGTGGCGGGTGCCGAAGGCGGCGAGGGTATCGACGGCCGTGCGGACGTAGTCCTGGGAGATGGCGGCCATGACGTCCTTGGGCGCGGGCGGTGCGGCGGCGGACGCGGAAGCCAGGAGGAGAGCGCAGGTGGCGGCGGTGAGGGTCGGAGGGATCATGCGGGGAGTGTACCGGCCGCTACGATCGCGGCATGTCGAGGTCACTGCGAGAGGCGATCCACGCGAGCAAGCGACGGGGCGAGGCGCTGATGGCGCCGGGGGCGTTCAGCGCGTTGTGCGCGAGGTCGATCGCGCGGGCGGGGTTCGGGGCGTGCTACGTGTCGGGTGCGGCGACGAGCGTGAGCGCGGGGGTGCCGGACGTGGGGCTGCTGACGCTCGAGCACTTCGCGCGGACGATTCGGGAGGTGGCGGACGCGGGCGGCTTGCCGGTGCTGGCGGACGCGGACACGGGGTTCGGCGAGGCGGAGATGGTCCGGCGGACGGTGATCGAGTACGCGCGGGCCGGGGCGTCGGGGCTGCACCTGGAGGACCAGAAGTTCCCGAAGCGGTGCGGGCACCTGGACGGGAAGGAACTGGTGCCGGTCGATCACATGGTGGAGAAGGTGGAGTGGGCGGTGCGGGCGGCGAGCGAGGTGGACCACGAGTTCATCGTGTGCGCGCGGACGGACGCGCGGGGCGTCGAAGGTCTGGAGGCGGCGGTCGAGCGGGCGGCGGCGTACGCCAAGGCTGGGGCGCAGATGATCTTTCCCGAGGGGTTGACGAGCGAGGAGGAGTTCGGGAGGTTTGCTTCGGGGCTGCGGGCCGTCGCGCCGTCGTGCCTGCTGCTGGCGAACATGACGGAGTTCGGGAAGACGCCGATGATCCCGGCGACGCGGTTCGGGGTTCTGGGGTATGACGTGGTGATCTATCCGGTGACGATGCTTCGGGTGGCGATGGGGGCGGTCGCGCGGGCGCTGTCGGAGTTGCACAAGACCGGGACGGCGGCGGGGTTGGTGGAGGGGATGCAGACGCGGAAGGAGTTGTACGAGTTGATCGGGTACACGCCGGGTCGGCCGTGGGAGTACCCGGCGTAGATCGGCGGCGGGGGACGGGGTGGCAGGGACGCGGGCATGGCGCTCTTGGTGCAGAAGTTCGGGGGGTCGTCGGTGGCGGACGCGGATCGGATCCGGCGGTGCGCGCAGCGGGCGTACGACGCGCGGCGGGCCGGGCACGATGTCGTCGTGGTCGTCTCGGCGATGGGCAAGACGACGGATCGGCTGATCGAGTTGGCGGGGGAGGTGGCGGCCTCGCCGCCCAAGCGCGAGATGGACCAACTCATGGCCGCGGGGGAGCAGGTGTCGATCGCGCTGACGGCGATGGCGCTCTCGTCGCTGGGGCAGCCGGCGGTGAGCCTGACGGGGGCGCAGGCGCGGATCCTCACGGAGCCGGCGCACACGCGGGCGCGGATCCGCACGATCGACACGTCGCGCGTGCGGCAGCACCTGGCGCAGGGGCGGGTGGTGGTGGTGGCGGGGTTCCAGGGGGTGACGGACGAGGGGGAGACGACGACGCTGGGCCGCGGGGGCTCGGACACGACGGCGGTGGCGCTGGCGGCGGCGCTCAGGGCCGACGAGTGCGAGATCTACACCGACGTGGACGGGGTCTACACGGCGGACCCGCGGGTGGTGCCCTCGGCCCGGAAACTGGCGCGGATCAGTTACGAGGAGATTTTGGAACTGGCGTCGCTGGGGGCGAAGGTGATGGCGAGCCGGTCGATCTTCTTTGGCGCGAAGTACAACATCCCCATTCACGTGAGGCACGCGATGCTCCCGGACCCAGGCACGATGATCGTTTCGGAGACGAAGGAGATGGAGCAGGAGGAGGTGACGGGGGTGGCGCTCAAGACGAACCTGGGGCGGGTGACGCTGACGGGGCTGCCGACGGCGCCGGGGATCCAGGCGCGGATCTTCGCGGCGATCGCGGACGCGCAGGTGCTGGTGGACGACATCATCCAGAACGAGGTGTCGCCGGAGACGACGAGCGTGAGTTTCACGGTCGATCACGCGGACCTGGCGGACATCAAGCCGGTGCTGGACCGGATCCTCTCGGACAGCGGCCCGGTGCGCGGGGCGGGGTCGTGGGGCGCGGTGCGGGTGGACGTGGGCCTGTGCAAGGTCTCGGCGGTCGGCGTTGGGATGCGGTCGCACACGGGGGTTGCGGCGAAGATGTTCCGCGCGCTGGCCGAGGCGGGCGTGCGGATCCAGAACATCACGACCAGCGAGATCCGGATCTCGTGCATCCTCGCGAAGGAGGACGGGGAGAAGGCGATGCGGGCGGTGCACGGGGCGTTCGGGCTCGAGGTCCCGGCGCGGGGCTAGTCGACGGCCTCGACGGATGCGACCTCGGGGACGTGCGCCTTGAGGTTGCGCTCGATGCCCAGGGCGAGCGTGACCGAGGCCGAGGGACACCCGACGCAGGCGCCGTGGAGGCGGATCTGGACGACGCCGGCGGGCGTGACGCCGACGAGTTCGACGTCGCCCCCGTCGGACTGGACGGCGGGCCGGATGAGGTCGATGACCCTGGCCACGCGATCGTGAACGTCGGGAGCGGACATGCGTCATGGTAGGGAGGGCTTCGCCTAGACTGGTCGGCATGCGCCGAACGATTCGCGTGGTCGCGGTGGGCTCGCTGATGACGCTGGGCGCGTGCGCGAGCGCCCGCCCCGACCCGGACCCGATGTCGCAGGTCCGCGACTCGAAACTCTCGACCGCGGCGCGGATCAAGGCGATCGATCGGCGGTGGGCCTCGGCGTCCGAGGGCGCGCGCGAGCGACAGGCGGCGCGAGAGGACCTCAAGACCGTCGCCGGGCCCGGCGCGTGGCCCGCGCCGCTGCGGCTGGCGGCGATGCGGGCGCTGGCCGACGATCGCTCGGAGCAGGGCGAGGCCGACACGAAGCGGCTGGCGATCCTCATGCTCCCGCGCGAGACGGATCCCGGGATGACGACGCTGCTGAGCGGCCTCGCGGCGGAGCGCGGCTGGACCGATGCCACGCCCGCGCTGGTGCGAAGCCTGGGACGGTGGAACCCGAGGGTCGCGGACACTGAGCGCCCGGAGGCCAAGGCGATCCGAACGCTCAACCCGGATCGCCCGCTGGCGGAGGTGGTCTGGGGGGTCTTTGTCGCGCCGCCGGAGGAGCGATCGACGCTCCGGCCCGTGAGCGCCGAGCGGATCCGCGCGGATGCGTGGGACCTGCTCTCGCGGCTGGACCCCACGGGCGACCAGCGGGCCGCGTGGCTGAGCACGGCGCCGGAAGAGGCGACGGGCGCGATCGCGGACCTCCGCGCGTGCGTTCGCGACCTGCGCTGCGCGCCCCTGACGGGCGACGAGTTGCGGTGGCTGGGGTCGCTGCGCGACTTCACCAAGCCGGCGAACCGATCGTGGTGGGAGGCCGCGACGGCGGCGGTGGGTTCGACCGACCCCGAGCGCACGGGACGATTGCAACTGCGGCACATCGCCGCGATCCACTGGGCCGCGGCGCACGGATCGCCGTGGCTCTCGGCCGATCGGGCGACGCTGCTGGCGGAACTGAAGTCGAAACTCGCGTCCCGTCCCGTGCATCGGCGGGTGCGAGGGGAGCGCGAGAGCCGGGCGCCCTCGAGCGAGCGCCTGGCGGACGTGGCGGCGACGATCTCGTGGGGCGACCTGCTCGTGGCGCTGGTGGTGGACAAGTCGCTGGGCGGCACGCGGCTGGCGCGGACCCTGCGCGCCCAGGCCGAGATGGATCGCGAGGACACCTCGGCGGAATACGGCGGGCTGCTGGTGGCCTCGCCCCCCAACGCCGATCCTCCGTTCAACGCGGTGCTCTATCCCCCTCGGCCCGGGGATCGCCGCGGGGATCGGGAGTTCGTGGCCTCGGCGGACATGATCGCGCAATCCGACCACGCCCTGGCGCACTACCACTACCACGCGCAGAAGGCGCGCAACGTCGAGTACGCCGGCCCGAGCCAGGCGGACATCCTCTACGCGGCGCGGCTGGGCCGGGCGTGCGTGGTCTTCACGTCCATCCGTGCCGACACGCTCAACGCCGACCTGTACCTGCCCGGGGGCGAGGTGATCGACCTGGGGACCGTGGTCTCCCCGTAGCACAGGAACCTGGCCCTGGTGCAGTTGCTGGTCGTCGCCGCGTTCGTCCTGATCTTCCTGAGGGAGGAATCGGGGTGGCCCGCGCGGTCGCTCGCGCACCCGTGGTGGGTGCCGGCGCTCTTCCCGGCGTGCATGGCGCTGGTGTGGCTGGCCGCGGATCGGTACATGCGGGCGCAGGGCGTCCGGATCGACCGCACCGGCGACCATCGGGCGGTGCGGCGGGCGTTTGCGGCGGGCCGGGTGGCGCGGGGTGTGGGGCTCGCGCTGCACGCCGGCGCGGTGCTCGGGCTCGACTGGCTCGGCGCGGTGCGGGCCGTCGTGGGTGATCTGGTCGCGGTGGACGAGGTGCTCGCCGCGACGCCGATGCTCGTGCTCATCGTGCTGACCTGGTGGTCGGAGTTCCCGATCGATCGGCGGCTCCGCGAGGCGGGGGTGCTGGCGAACCTGGAGCGCGATCCGTCCGCCGTCACGCTCCCGGCGCGGCGGCAATACCTGCTCTCGGCGATCCGCAACACGATGGGACTCACGCTCGTCCCGATCGTCGCCATCACGGGATGGGAGGAACTGGCGGAGCGCGTGGCGGGTCGGTTGGCGGTGGATCACCACGCGGCGCTTCTCGGGGCGCGCCTGGTGGGCGTGGCGCTGGTGCTCCTGCTGATGCCCGCCGCGGCGGTGCGATTGTGGGACACCGTCCCGCTCGGCGCCGGTCCGTTGCGGGATCGCCTGCTGGACCTGGCGGCCCTGGCCCGGGTGCGGGTGCGAAACCTGCTCGTCTGGCGGACGCACATGGCCACGATCAACGGCGCGGTGATGGGCCTGGTCGCGCCGCTGCGCTACGTGCTGCTGACCGACGCGCTCCTGGGCAGCCTTCCGCTCGAGCAGGTCCGCGCCGTCATGGCCCACGAACTCGGGCACGTTCGACATCGCCATCTCCCGTGGCTGTTGGCGGGGGGACTGTCCATCCTGATCCTGAGCGGGTACGCGGCCGAGCGCGCCGTGGCGGCCCTCCCGGGGATCCGCGGGGACGCGACGGACCTCGCCGCGCTGGTGCTCTCGCTGGCGCTGGCCTTCTGGGCCTTCGGGGCGATCAGCCGGCGGTTCGAGCGGCAGGCCGATACCTTTGCCGCGCGGCTGCTCAGCGAGGCGGAGGGGCACGCCGAGGTGCGTCCCGAGGCCGTGGTCGCGATGGCGGGCGCCCTCGAGACCGTCGCGCTGCTCAACCACATTCCGGCGGATCGGCACTCGTGGCGTCACGGGTCGATCCGCTCGCGCCAGGCCTCGCTCATGGCGCTCTCGGGGCGAGCGGCGGATGACCTCGGGCCGGATCGATCGGCGGGTCGGGCCAAGGCGGCGATCGCGCTGGGGTGCGCCGCGGCCCTTACGATCGTGGCGTTCGGCGGGGCCTGAGGCGCGCGGAGACACGGATGCGATTCGTCAAGATGCACGGGATTGGGAACGACTATGTGTACGTGGACGCCTACACCGATGCCGCGGTGGAGCGGCGGCGGGACCTGCCCGCGCTGGCGCGGGCGATGAGCGATCGCCACCGCGGGATCGGCGCCGACGGGCTCATCCTGCTCTGCCGACCCACCGCGAGCGGCGCCGACGTGCGCATGCGCATGTTCAACGCCGACGGGAGCGAGTCGGAGATGTGCGGCAACGGGGTGCGGTGCGTCGCCAAGTTCGCCCACGACCGCCTCGGGATCCGCAAACTCCCCATGCGCGTGCAGACCGGGCGCGGCGTGCTCGCGATCGACTACGTGGTGGCCGACACCCGCCTGGCGTCGGCGACGGTGGACATGGGCGAGCCGATCCTGGACGCCGGACGCATCGGCGTCGAGTTGCCCCGACCGACCGCGGACGGGCGGATCGTGGACTTCCCGCTGGCGCGGTTCGTGCCGATCCCGGCCGAGTGGTCCGGGTGGATGGACGAATCGGGCCTGCTCCCCGGGATGACGTGCGTGTCGATGGGGAATCCGCACGTCGTGCTCTTCTGCGCCAGGCCCGAGGGCGTGGCGCTCGACCTGCTCGGCCCGCATATCGAGACGCAGCCGATCTTCCCCAACCGGATCAACGTCCACGTCGTCGCGGCCGTCGAGCCCGCGCGGGCGGTGATGCGGACGTGGGAGCGCGGCGCGGGGATGACGCTGGCGTGCGGGACCGGGGCCTGCGCGGCGGTGGTGGCGGGCGTGCTCACGGGTCGGCTCGCGCCCGAGGCGACGGTCCGCCTCCCGGGCGGCGAGTTGGCCGTCAAGTGGGACCGCGGAGCGGGCGCGAGTCGCGTGCTGATGACAGGCCCCGCGGCCGAGGTCTTCACGGGCGACTGGCCCGACTGACGCCCGTTAGTACGAGTACCTGGGCGACCAGCCATTCGGCCCGTCGGCGAGCATCTGGAACATGGGCCACACCGCGCAGAAGTCGTCCATCGGTCCAAAGAGCGTGCTGGCGATGCGTTCGATCGCGCCGTCGGGGCGGCGGCGGAAGGTCGAGACACCGGGCATGGGCTTGCCGGGCGCGGGCTCGAACCCCATGTCATGGATGAACGTGGTGCCCGCGGCGGAGACGCACGGGAACGGCCACTTCCGCGAGCGGGCAAAGTCGCGCAGGACCATCGGCTCATCGGGCGAGCACAGCGCGAAGCCCGCGCGGCTCGCCAGGTGCGGCCAGAGTCCGATGAAGCCGTCCGCCCACAGCGTGCAATAAGGGCACGCGCGGCCCATGTTGTGGATCAGGATGAGGTCGGGCTTCTCGCCAAAGAGCGCCGAGAGACGAACCGGGCTCCCGTGGTCGCGCGAGAGGAGCGCGTCGGCGACAGCCTGCGGGGGGTCGAATCGAGAGGCGGCGTACAGCGCGGCCTTGAGGGAGTCGATCTCGGCACGGATCGCGTCGGGATTCATGACTGTTCCTGCGAGGCGTGACTGGGAACCGATGACGCAGTGGTCGCGGACGCGCGGGACGATGCGGGCGGCTGGGCGGGGGGCTTGCGTCTGGCCCGCAGCCAGGCTGACAGGCTGGTGTACGACCAGAAACACACGGCGAGGAACGGCCCGATGGCGAAGAGCAAGACGTGGTCGGTCTTGAAGTGCTCGATGCGGACAAGGGCGTAGATCGCGGCGAAGAAGCCCGCAAAGACGAAGGGGATCAGCCAGGGCCGGGGCTTCTTGGCGATCGCGGCACTGGCGCGGGTGGCGATGGCCTGCGACTCGGCCTTGACGCGGCGGAAGAGCGAACGCGCCCACACGAACTCGGTCGCCAGCAGCGCCAGGCCGCCCAGCGCGACGGCGATCCCGCCCGGGCCCGGGAGCAGCCCGATGGGAATCGAGAGCGCGAGAATGGTGATCCCGAGAACCAGGATGACGACCTTGCGGGAGCGTCGCCAGGCCTGCTCGGCGGCAGAGGCGAGGTCGTCGATGGGTCGCTCCTCGGGGCGACGGTCGCGCGCGTCGGCCAGGAGCGACGCGATGATCCCGATCCCGATCAGCGAGGCGATGACCGCGAGGGAATACTCGGCGGGCAGGTGGTACCACGCGCCGGCGATCATCTTCACGCCGATGAACGCCAGCACGATCACCATGCTGACCTTGAGGAACCGGAAGCGCCGGATGAGGGCCGCCACCGCGAAGTAGATGGCGCGGAGCCCGAGGATCGCGAAGCAGTTGGACGCGAACACGAGGAACGGGTCGAGCGTGATCCCGAAGATCGCCGGGATCGAGTCCACCGCGAAGATCACGTCCGCGACCTCGACCACCAGCAGCGCGACCATGAGCGGGGTGAGCGCGCGTCGGCCGTCGGGGAGCCGCGTGATGAACTTTGCGCCGTCGAACGACGGAGAGACGTTGAAGAGGCTCCGGGCGGCGCGGACGACCAGATTCCGCTCGAAGTTGGCCTCCTCCTCCTTCATCATCAGCATTTTGAACGCCGAGAGGATGAGGACGCCCCCGAAGACGTAGATCACCCAGTGGAACTGCGTCACGAGGGCCGTGCCCAGGGCGATCATGACCCCGCGGAGCGTGACGGCCCCGAGGATGCCCCAGAACAGCACCCGGTGCTGGAGATGCGCCGGGATGCGGAAGTAGCCCATGACCATCGCGATCACGAGCATGTTGTCGAGGCTCAGCATCAGTTCCACGAGGTAGCCCGTGAAGAACATGATCGCCGCGTCTCGGCCTGACGACGGGAGCAAGCGACCCGCCGCGGCGGAAGGCTCGGCCGTCGCGACCCCCAGCCCGAACACGTGGTGCTCGTAGAGGAAAAACACCGCGACGTTGAACGTCAGCGCGACCAGCACCCAGCCCGCGGTCGCGGTGAGCGCCTCGCGCATCCCGATCACGTGCGCCTTGCGGTTCAGGACGAACAAATCAAGGGCGAGCAGCCCGAGGATCAGGGTGATGAAGCCGGCCCACAGGGCGATGGACATGAACGCGGGACTCCCAACGGGCCCCGCCGTCGGGGCGGACCAAGGGTAGGAGCGAGCGGGCACGGGCACAGGCGGCCGAACCCACGCTGCGGCTGAGGTCGGAAGGTGTTGGCGCCAGCCACGTGGGCGCAAAGGCCGCGGGCCTTGCGAGCCGCGCGTGGATGTGCGACACTGCGTCCATGTCGCCCATCGACCGCCGTACGTTTGTCTCGATGACCACCGCCGCCACCGCCGCCTCCCTCGCCGGCGCCTCGCTCGGGGCCGGTTCCGCCCCGGTCGCGCAGCCCGGCGCGAACCCCCGACCCGCACGCGCCGGCGACGACCATCGCTGCCCGTGCGTGATCTCCTCGGGCAACGGCGCACGCACCACCGCCAAGGCCATGGACCTCATCGCCGCCGGCACACACCCGCTCGACGCGATCGTCGAGGGGACCAAGATCGTCGAGGACGACCCGAGCGACATGTCCGTGGGCCTGGGCGGCCTGCCCAACGAGGAGGGCGTCGTCCAACTCGACGCCTCCGTCATGGACGGCATGCTCCACCGCGCGGGCTCGGTCGGATCGCTCGAGAACATCAAGAACCCCGCGGCCGTCGCGCTGCTGGTCATGCGCCGCACCGATCACGTCATGCTCGTCGGCCCGGGGGCGCTCAAGTTCGCCCTGCGCATGGGCTTCAAGGAAGAGAACCTGCTCACCGACGCCGCTCGCGAGGCCTGGCTCAAATGGCGCGGGAACCTCGGCCGCGATGACAAGTGGCTCAACGACGACGAGCGCGAGGACCTCGGCCAACGCAAGTCCGGCCCGCGCGCCGAGGGGTCCGCCGCACCGCGATCCTCGCCCCACGACGCCCGCGCGGGCGGGCCCGTGATCCCCGATTCCACGATCCCCTTCACCTGGGGCACCATCCACACCTCCGCGGTCACGAGCACCGGCCACCTCGCGGCCTGCACCTCCACCAGCGGCCTCTCCTGGAAACTCCCCGGTCGGCTCGGCGATTCCCCGATCGTCGGCGCGGGCATGTACTGCGACAACGCGATCGGCTCGGCGGGCGCCACCGGGCGCGGCGAGGCCGTCATCCAGGTCTGCGGCGCCTTCAGCGTCGTCGAGCACATGGACCGCGGCCTCTCGCCCACCGAGGCCTGCCTCGCCGTCCTCAAACGCATGGCCGACCGCACCCGCGAGAAGCGGCTCCTCGACGACAAGGGCCGCCCCAACTTCAACGTCACGATGTACGCGCTCCGCAAGGACGGCGCCTACGGCTCCGCGTCGCTCTGGAAGGGCGGCTCGTTCGCGGTCCACGACGGCAAGGAGAACCGCGTGCTCGAGAGCGCGTGGCTGTTCGAGAAATAGCGGGCGGATCGGCGTCGCTCGGGGCCCACCGGTTCCATGAAACAACGCACCCCGCCACAGAGCGACGGGGTGCGAAGAGAGACTGCGTTGTCGCGTCGAACGCTCTAGCCCGGCCGACCGCCGCGCCCGCGCTGCCCGCCGCCCTGGTTCCCGTCGCCGCCGCCACCGCGTCCGCCACGACCTCCGCCGGGGGCCTGATCGCCGCCGCGCCCACCGCCGGGGCCGCCGCCCGGAGCGCCCTGCATGCGCGGCAATCGCGTCGCCTGCTCGGGCGTCAGCAGTTTGGTCAGTTTCTCCGAGGTCTCGCGGTCAAAGTCCCGCTTGTCGCGGCGAGCGTCGGCCACGGGGCCTTCCTGCTGGAATCCGCCCCCGAACCCGCGATCGTCGCCGGCGCGTCCGGCCTCGTCCTTCTCCATCGCGATCGTCAACTTGTCGTTGAGCGTCGCGATCTGCTTCTCGTACGCCGACCGCAGCGCCGCGATGTCCTTCTTCTGCTGCTCAGTGAGGTCGCTGAACTCGGCCGCCGCCTCGAGTTGCCGCGCCGCACCGCTCGGGCGATACACGTCGCTGAACCGAGACTGCCGCACCGCCTTGGTGTAGAGCGGGTGATACTCCGCCGGAAGCGACGCCTGCACCTTGGGAATGTGGCGGCGGTTCACGTCCTGCACCTTGCGGCTGGCGGCGCGGATCTTGTCCATCGCGTCCTCCATCGCCTGCTGCCGCGCCTCCGGGTCCGCC
The DNA here is from genome assembly GCA_016793805.1 of Phycisphaerae bacterium. Classification (GTDB taxonomy): domain Bacteria; phylum Planctomycetota; class Phycisphaerae; order Phycisphaerales; family UBA1924; genus JAEUIZ01. The sequence goes on along the minus strand of JAEUIZ010000048.1, from coordinate 67,358 downwards.
CCGCCCCCGGCCAGCATCCCGCCCTGGGCCGCCTCCGTCGCCGCGAGCCGCGCCGCGACTTCCTTGTCCATGTCGGCCTCGTACTGCGCCAGCGCCGCGCCCGTCCTCTCGCGGATGTCCTTGGGCAGGTTCATCGAATCGACCGCCGCCGTCAGGTCCAGACGCTCCATGCTCGAGGCCAGCATCGTTCGTCCGAGTTGCTCGCGACGATGCGCCCGCTCCAATCGCGTCCACGACGCCGCCTGCTCCGCGGTCAGCAGCCCCTTGAGCCCGCTGAGGACCGCTTTCTCCTGCTCGGCCCGGAGCGCGCGGAAGCCCTGCATCGGCTTGAGCATCGCCTGCATGTCCGGCCTCTCCCCCGACTCCCGGGCGGCGTCGCGGGCCGCACGCATCTGGTCCTGCACCTTCTGCCACTCCGCGTTGACCTTCTGCTCCTGCGCCGACTGCAGCGCCCGGGCCCTGGTGGTCTGCTCCTCGGAAAGGTTCAGCAGTTTCGCGTAGCGGTTGATGTCCTCGGTTGTCACCGCCGGGCCGTTCGCGTTGCCCAACATCCCGCCAAACCCGCCCATCCCGCGACCGCCACCGGGAGGCCCGCCCCCGCCCGGCGGCTGGGCCAGGCTCGTGCTCGAAATCGCGACGATGGCCGTGGCGACCGCGAGGCCGCGGACGAGGAACAGGCTTGCACGTTGCATCATGTCAGACTCCTTGGCCCAGAGCGGGCCCGAGGGTGAGGCTCACCAGCAGAACGCCTCAGACACCAATCATTGCCCGGATTCTCGGCCCAAGGGACAGGAATTCGCCCACACCATCCCCTCGCCCGGGCACCCTCGTGAGGCCACTTTACCTGAAAGCCAAGCCCCCGCGACTCTGCGCCACCAGCCGCTCCACACTCTCCGCGACGCGAACGCCGAGCACCCGGCAGCCTCGGTCCCCAATACCTTGAGCGGACCTCGCGCTCGACAAAAACCGGTTGCGTTCCTGCTCGTTCTCTGTATCCTCTCTGAATACGGAGAGCGCGAATGCAAAGAGTTATCGGACGCATCGGCTGGCGCGTCGGCAGGTCGATTGCGGGAGTGCTGGCGGCGGCGGGGACGGCCGGGGCCGCGCCGTCGACGGCCGCGACTGCCGACGCGGATCAGGCCAAGGTCCGCGCGGCCCGCGCGCACGCCGGAGCGTCGGGTCGGCATTGGATCTATTTCACGGACAAAGCGCTGGCGACGGCCGCGGATCGCGAGCGGGCGCTCGCCGCCGCACGGGAGGCGCTCGACCCGCACGCCGCGGCGCGACGCGCGCTCCGGCGGACCAGGCCCGGGCTCGTGGACGAGTCGGACGTGCCGGTGGCGGACGGATATGTGCGCGCGCTGGAGGCGATCGGGGCTCGGGCGCATGTTCGGAGCCGATGGCTGAACGCGGTGAGCGTGCGGGCGACGCCGTCGCAACTGGCCGCCATCTCGCGCTTGCCGTTCGTCGATCGCGTGGAGCCGGTGCTCGGGGGCCGGGGGCTCGGCGAGCGTCCGCAGGGCGCGCTGTCGCCGACGGGGGCGGACGACTTCTATGGGCTGTCGAGCCAGCAGTTGGGACAGATCAACCTTCTGGCGCTGCACGCGCAGGGCTTCACGGGCGCGGGGGTGCGCGTGGGGATCCTCGACACGGGGTTCAAGCGGACGCACGCGGCCTTCAACCACCCGGGGCACCCGTTGCAGGTGGTCGCCGAGCACGACTTCGTCCGCAATGACGGAAACACCGGGCCGGAGGCTGGGGACCATCCCGACCAGCACGTCCACGGGACGCTGATCCTGGGCGTGCTCGGCGCGTACAAGCCGACGGAACTCGTCGGCGGGGCGTATGACGCGGCGTTCATCCTCTGCAAGACCGAGGACATCGAGAGCGAGACCCCGATCGAGGAGGACAACTACGTCGGTGGGCTCGAGTTCATCGAGCAGCACGGGGGCGACGTGGCCACGGCCTCGCTCGTCTACATCGACTGGTACACCTACTCGCAACTCAACGGCACGACCGCGGTCACCTCGATCGCGGTGAACATCGCGACCTCCAACGGGCTGCACTGCCTCAACGCCGCGGGGAACTCGGGCCATGACGCCGACCCGATGGTCGGGCACCTGGGCGGGGCGCCGGCGGACGCGCTCAAGGTCCTCACGGTCGGCGCGGCCGAGGGCGACGGGAGCACGGCGGGGTTCTCGTCCGACGGCCCCACCGCCGACGGACGGCTCAAGCCCGAGATCATGGCCCGCGGCGCGGGCACGAGCACCGTCGATCCGGGCAACGACGCCGGGTACGCGGGCGCGAGCGGCACGTCCCTCTCCACGCCCGTGGCCGCGTGCGCCGTGGCGTGCCTGGCGCAGGCCCGCCCGTGGTGGTCGGTGGACCAGATGCGTTCGAGGCTCTTTGCCAAGGCCAGCGAGCAGGTCGCCAATGGCTTCCCCGATCCGCTGGGCGTTCGCGGGTATGGGATCATCAACGCGGCCGCGTCGCTGGACTGCTACGCGAACTGCGACGGCTCCTCGGCCGCGCCCGTGCTCAACGTCAACGACTTCACCTGCTTCCTCAATCGGTTCGCGTCGGCGGGCTCGCTCGGCGTCGCGGCGCAGGTTGGCGACTACTCCAACTGCGACCGCTCGACGACGCCCCCGGTGCTCAACGTCAACGACTTCGTGTGCTTCTTGAACAAGTTCGGGGAGGGGTGCCCGTAGCAGGCCTCTTGTGCTTTCGCGTGGTTCTGGTACCGTGTCGGCAAGGCGAGGGAGCACAGGACGCAACGGAAGGGAGCCTCTCATGGCGAGCGATTTCGTCCGTCTCTCGGCGGTGGTGGCGGCGTGCGGCGGAGCCTGCGCGGCCTCGCGAGCGCAGGAGTTGGCGACCTACACCATGACCTGGCACGAGGTGCTCGCGGGCACCAACCAGCCGGTGGGCGCGCCCAACGGGCTGATCGAACTCGGCGAGGGGATCCGGGTCGTGCTGAAGGTCGCGTTCTCGCCCCCCGTCGGCTCGACCATCGCCTACACACCTCCCCCGCCGCCCGGCGTCGGCACCGTCGCGGGCCTGGGTTCGATCTTCATCGACATCCTGGCGACCAACGCGAGCGCTGGGGCGTGGTCCAACATCACACGCAACGCGGCGGCGAACCCCGGCGGGATTCCCGGCGGGTACAACTGGTCGCTGGGCGGTCAGGGCACGCCCCAGCCCGATGGCAGCCTCTTGGCGATCGGCGCGGGGCAGTTCGTCCTCCCGGGCACGACGGCCGTCAGCCACAACCCGGTCGAGAACATCTGGCGCGGAACCTGGACGCCCACGACCTACACGCCGCGCCTGGTCGGGTTTGCGCCCGCCGCCGCCGCCTCGGGGCCGACGACGCATAGTTCACTTCTGATCCAATACGACGTAAACCCCGCCGGCGAGCCGCAATACGTCGCGAAGTTCGTGCCCGGTGCGTTCAGCGGCACCGGGAACATCCAGATCGTCCCCGCGCCCGCGTCGGGCGCGGTGCTCGCCGCCATCATGGCCGCGGGCGCGATCAGGCGACGACGGAAGTGATCGACGGGGGCATCCAAGGCCCCGCGACCGGCGAATGATCCTGCATGCCTAGGCCGCGTCGGTTTGTCGTCGGCATCTCGGGGGCGTCGGGGGCGGCGTACGCGCAGCGCGTCCTCGAGCAACTCCTCCTCGACGGGGCCGAGGTGCATCTGGTGGTGTCCGAGTACGGCCGGCGGCTGCTCGCCGAGGAATCGGGCGTCACGCGGCTGGACCTGTCGCACCTCGTCCCCACGCTGGCGGCCGAGCCCGGCGCGGAGGACATTGAACGCCGACTCATCGTGCATCCCAACAAGGACGTGGGGGCGGTGATCGCGTCGGGCGGGTTTCTGCACGACGGGATGGTCGTGGTGCCGTGCTCCTCGACGACGCTCGGCGCGCTGGCGACGGGCTCGGGGTCGAACCTGCTCACGCGGGCGGGGATGGTGACGCTCAAGGAGCGGCGGCGGCTGGTGGTGTGCCACCGCGAGATGCCGCTCTCGCTTGTGGACATCGAGAACTACCGCACGCTGACGCTGGCCGGGGCGATCATCTGCCCGACCAACCCCGGGTTCTATCTCAACCCGCTGACCGTCGGCGACCTGGTGGACATGGTCGCGGGCAAGGTGCTGGACCTGCTCGGGGTCGAGCATCGGCTGGCGACGCGATGGACGGGCCGAGTGCCGGGTTCGGTGGAGGCGGAGGGGGAATAGACCCCGGATCGTCTCGCCCCGTGGGTGCTGGCGATCCCGCCCTGTGGTCGGTACTATTTGCGCGAGAGACAAGACAGCCGGCGCGGCTCCTCCGGGAGGGGTTGACGCGCGGCATGAAGGCATAGGAGAGAGAGTCATGAAGCGATGTGTTGTGGGTGTGGCCGCCGTTGCGGGGCTGTCCGCGTCGTGTTTCGCCCAGGTCGATGGCTCGTACAAGCCGGCGTACGGCCCGGCCCTCTCGACCCAGGTCAACGGGACCCAGTTCGGCGACAGCAACCTCGGCGTCATCAACTGGGCCAACGGCTCCGAACTCGACGCCTTCTACTGCTACTCCACCGCCACTCACCTCAACATCCTCCTCACCGGCAACCTCGAGTCCAACTACAACAAACTCGAACTCTTCTTCGACAACGGCGTCTCCGGCGGGCAGAACAAACTCCGCGGCGACAACGCCCCCGTCAGTTTCGGCGGGCTCAACCGCATGGGCGACGACGGGTCGGGCAACGGCCTGCGCTTCGACGCCGGCTTCCTCGCCACCCATTGGCTCAGCCTTACCGGCGGGGACATCGGCGGGGGCAACTACGGCATGTTCGTCGACGGCGCCGACCTGCTCCCCACCGGCGGCGGGCCGGGGTGGTTCGTCGGCGGCAACAACGGGCAGAACGGCGGCACCCTCACCGGAGGCGACCCCGGCGCGCCCGCCGTCCTCGCCGCCATCAACAACTCCAACACCCTCGGCGCCAACGGCAGCGGCGGATTCTCGTCCCCGCCCGAGAGCGTCACCACCGGCATGGAACTCTCCATCCCCCTCGCCTGGCTCGGCGTCGGGTCGGCCAACGGCATCCGACTCACCGCGTTCATCAACGGCAGCGGGCACGACTTCGCCTCCAACCAGTTCCTCGCCCCGCTCCCCGCGGGCTATGGCAACATGGGCGATCCGCGCTTCCTCGACCTCGCCGCCGTCCCGGGCGACCAGTTCATCCTCATCCCTTCCCCCGGCGCAGCCTCGTTCCTCGCCATCGGCGGGCTGCTCGCCGCTCGCCGCCGGCGGCGTTAGCACGAACGCGCCGCAAAGACACATCGCCCGATTCCCCATCGACTGGCCGCAACCCCCGCGGCCGGTCTTTCGTATCTGGGATTGACACATAGCGCCGTGTCCCGGAGGTGTTCGCGCCGGGTGTGCGTCAGATCGCCTATCTGTCTCCTGTTTCGCCGGTCTCTCGAAATGAAAGGAGTTTGGACATGGGCAACGTACGGCGGCTGGTGCTTTTGGCGGTGCTCGCGTGCTCGTTAGGGGGGGGGGGCGGGCAATCAGACTGCGAACGGACAGGTAGCGATCTTCCAGCAGTGGGATGATCTCTATCCGAACGTGGCCGCGCCTCTGACGCTTGGCGGCGGGCCAGGAGGTATCACGTATCAGTCGATCAATCCGTCCGCCCCTCCGAGCCTGGGTCACCTTTTTGTGGCAAGCCTCTGGCAATACACGCCGACGAACACATCCATCGTGGTGCTCAAGTACGACACCGCAGGGGCACGGGTTGCGCAAAATCTCTGGCCGCCGTTTGAGGCGCCCAAGGAACGGCGCATTCCAAAGGCGATCGGCTGCCTCGGCACTGAACTTAGTCCGAGTTTCCTTTCGCTCATTTACGTGGCGGCGGAGGTGGCTGGTCCCGGCGGCCGCGACTTCCAACTCATGGCGTTCAATCCAACGTTGACACTGGCTTGGACCTCGCGATGGGGGTACGAGGGTGCGGGCGGCTGGCACGGTGATGACGTTGCCATGCACATGGCCGTCGGCACGGGTGGATCGGACACCGGAGGCGGGCAGTCGCTCCCCTACGTTGTCGTGACAGGCACCACCACCGAACCTGTGGGCGGGACGGACATCTTCACCGTGTACTTCGACGGCATGGACGGCGCGTGATCTGGAGCGCGCGCTACTCCGGGCTCGGCAACGGCCCCGACACGCCCGTCGGCGTGGTGCTCCACGCCTTCCAGGTGACGTCGGGGCTCGCACGACCCAAGGCCTACGTCGCGGGCACGACCACGTGGCCTCTCCCGGGCGACACGCGCTATGTCCTCCTCGGATATCGAGAGGACCCGCTTGCCTCGCGAGATCCGATCACGGATGCCCCGATGTTTTACCCCCCGGACCTGACGCCCGCACCCGACCGCGCGTACACAGCCACCGCCATGTGCAAGGTGGATCGCACGGCGACCACCACGGCGTCGGAGGGATCGGGCCCGCACGAGGTGTACATCACCGGGTACTCCCAGCCGCTGGTCCCCGGACCCGGCTCGACCCACGCGGACTGGGCGACGGTCAAGTTCAACAACGGGCAGCTGGACGGCGCCTGGACGGACGTGCCCGCCAATCCGATGGATTGGTGCCGACAACCCGCCATGGGCTGCGAGGTACCCAGCGGGGTCTATGACGGGGCCGCTCATGGGGACGATTATGCGCGGACGATCTACGCGGCCATGACCCCGGGCCACCCGGGAACCCCGCCGCTCACCTTCGTCTGGGTCGCGGGCACGTCGCAGGTCGACGCGACCACCCACCAGGCCGTGATGCTGCAGTACAGCGACAACCCGTTCACACCCGTCTGTGGCAAGGACTGGAAGGCGTTTGTGAGCAGTAATCCGAGCGTTCCCGGACTCGATGCGGTGTTGCCCGTGGCCATGGTCGGATCGCAAGCCTCCTGGTCAGGGAGTGTGCCCGAGAATACCGGAGATGTAGTCCTCAGCATGCGCGTCAAGAACGCGGCCGGGAACTACGACTGGCGACTGCTCAAGTGGGACTCGAGACTTCCAGATACGAACCCAGCAACGATCTCGCAGCTCTGCGAAAGCGCCATCTACCGGAAACTCGATCCGCTATGGTCCATCGACTATCCGCTCAGCGGGCCGTCAGGCAACGACGTTCCCTTCGGCCTGACGCGCTACAAGGAAAGCCAGATAGGAAGCCCCGGCACCACGGTTCATAGCATCTTCGTGACGGGCTCGGTCTTCAACTTCGGCAACCCGTCCGCGGGCGTGGACACGGGGCTGGTGAAGTACCAGGAGAGTTACCCGTGAACTCGTGGAGATTTCGGCCAAGATACGTCGCTGCGACTGCGCTGCCGTTGGTCTTGGTGTCGTCGCTCGCGTGGTCGCAGGACTGCAGGCCCTATTGGGTTCGGCCCCCCGACATCGGCGGCGCCGACGCCGGAACGTACTCGACGACAGGCGAGGTGGTCGACGACGGCACCGGGCCGGGCCTGATGGTCGTCGCCCGGTTCCCGCTCGCCCCGGGCCATCCCTCATACATGTGGCGAGCCGGCCTCGCGCGATACCGGAACGGACAGTGGGAGAACCTCAGCGCCGGCCTGCCGTACCGCAGTGGGATGGGCCAATCGGTCTGGGATTTGGGCCAGGGCCAAGGGCGTCAGCATCTGCTCGGCGGTCCGGGTGGCTTCACGTCCGCCAACGGCGCATACAACTACGGGTGGACTCGCTATCGATCCGCCGCGGGTCTCTCCCTCGTCCCGCGCATCCTCTGGGAGAACGTCGGCCAGAACTTCATGGTGAGCCTCGACTACGGAACAGGCACGTTTCTGTACCGCAATCGAAAGCAAGGAACCTTTGATATTATCGAGCGGTATGTCGATGACCACTGGATGCAAGTCGGCCAGGCGCTATCGGGCTACGCAAATCTGATCGTCGTCGCCGATGACGGCTCGGGGCCGACGCTCTTTGTAAGCGGGAGCTTCTTCGCGCCGTTGACCTCGGGCTTTCTCAAGTGGACGGGCAGCGCCTGGCAGCCGATCGATCACTCCACCGCGTTCAGCAGTTCGTCGATCCGCACGGTCGCCTCCTATAACGACGGCACCGGCCCCAAGGTCTACGTGGGCGGGAACCTCGCCAGCGTCGGCGCCTCGCCCTTCAGCGCCATCGCCGCCTGGGACGGCGTCACGTGGTCCAACGTCGCCGGCGGCGTCACCGGCGGCACGTTCCGACAGGTCAACACCCTCAAAGTCTGGGACGACGGCTTCGGGCCCAAACTCTACGCCGCTGGCCTCTTCACCGAGATGGGCGGCGTCCCCGCCCTCAGCCTCGCCGCGTGGGACGGCACGCGCTGGAGGCCCGTCGGCGCCGGCGGGGGCGGCTCCGCACGCTCCATCGTCGAGATGGAAGACCGCCGCGGCCGCTCGCTCTTCTTCGTCGGCCCGAGCGTCTCCGTCAACGCCGGGCCCATCAACCTCGTCGCCCAACTCGTCGCCTGCCCCAACTGCTACGCCGACTGCGACGTGGACGGCACGTTGACCGTCAATGACTTCATCTGCTTCACGAACGCCTTCGCGACGCGCGACCCCTACGCCAACTGCGACTCGAGCCCAGGCTTCGACATGGCGGACTACACCTGCTTCATCAACCGCTATGCCGCGGGCTGCCCATAGCGTCTCTCGCGACTACGGACATCCCACGATGTACGAGTTCTGGAAGCACACAAAGTCGTTCACGTTCAGCGTCGGCGGCGTGGTGCTCCCGTCGCAGTTGGCCCGCGGATCCCCCGCCGCGAACGCGTTGAGGAACGCCACGAAGTCGTTGATGTTCAGCCCGCCCGACTTGTCGAAGTCCGCGTAGCAGATGTCCACGAACACGCTCTCGTACCGCGTCACCGACGAGTTCCCGCTGTCCTCGAACGCCACCACCGTCAGGCTGTGCAGCCCGTGGCCCAGCGGCGTCAGCGTCTTGCGCCACTCGAACCGGTCGTGGCGCTGCCCCGCCGTCGCCGGCGTGCATAGCGGCACAGGATTCGTGCCCGGCGGCAGATCCCAGAACAGGTGCATCTGGTTGGCCGTGCGATCGAGGAACCGCACGCGGAAGTTGAACGAGTTGCTGGTGATCGTCTGCCCCGCGTCGATCCACTGCACCGCCGGGCCGGCCCGATCGACGTAGATCACCTGCCGGAACTCGCGGAAGAGCGGATCGGTGCCCGCGGGACGATGGCGGAACGCCACGACCGAGATGTAGTGGTAGCCCTCGGCCAGCAGCGCCGTGTTGATCGTCTGGCGATAGTCGCCGTTGGGGTTGCCCGAGTTGTACAGCGGCTGGTTGAGCGTGAGGAAGTCCTCATAGCCCGCGATCGTCGGGTCGCTCGCCGGATAGTCCACGATCCCGTTGCCGTTGAGGTCGCGGAAGCCCTGGTCGATGCGAAACGCGGCCTTGTCGTCGGTGTTCGGATCCGCCGGGCTGGTCTGGGCCTGCGTGGTCACGAGCCGCAGTTCGAACGTCGGCGCGCTGACGACGGGCACCGCGGTCGTGCGCCGGAACGCCGGGGGCGTGTTGATCGGATCGTCGGGCGCGATGATCGACGCGATCGGCGTGACGCTGACGACGCCCGCGGGCACCGCCGGGCCGTAGACGACGAAGCCCTTGTTGTGCTCGGTCGTGCCGGTCAGGTTGCGCGGGACGCGGATCGTGGCCGAGCCCCCCGCGCCGACCGTGATGGTGTCGAAGATCACGCTCGTCGGATCGACGACGGCATCGGTCGCGTTCCCGGTCATCTCGCGGAGGATCGTGCCCTGCGGGAAACTCGTCGTGACCGTGCGTTCGTCGTAGCCCGCGTCATAGCGGTCGCTCACGCCCACCAGCACGTTGGCCGAGTAGTTCCCACCGCCCTGGTTCTTGCGCCGCTCAAAGACGAGCACGTCGTTCAGGGCCGCGCCCGAGCCATTGAGGACGTTGAACTCGCCGCGCCCGTACCAGTTGTGCAGGTGCACGAGGGTCGTCAGCGTCGCGTTGGCGGCATTGGCGATCGGATCGAGCCCCAACGCGATCGGCACGCCCTGCCTGGGCCAGAACCCGCCCGGGCGTGAGACCCCGCGCGCGTTGTGATACACGATCGCCGGCCCGGTGCGCATCAGGAGGTACGCGTGCGTCATCCAGCCCTGCTGGCGATAGGTCGGATCGGGCGGCGCCGATCCCCCGTTGCCCGCCGAGCCGTTGTCGTGGCTGAAGACGTGGTTCACGCCGACGGACCCGTTGTTGAACCCGTCGTCCTGGTTGTCGAGGTGGGCCGACAGCACGTTCGACCATGACCCGAAGCCCCCGGCCGAGATCAGGTCGCGCAACTGCCCCGCCCCGTTGAGGTCCAGCGCGTCGCGATTCCCGAACGCGTCCTTGCGGACATAGTTGCCCAGCGTGAACGCGTTGCTCTCGACGCTCTCGCCGAACGAGTACGGCGTCACCATCTGCCCCCACGGCGTCGCGCGGCGCTGATGGACCGCCGAGTCCCAATACTGATCGAAGAACCAACTCGGCGTGTGCTTGATCGCGTCGATGCGGAAGCCGTCCACCTTGAACTCGTCGAGCGTCCACTGCGTCCACCTCATCAGCAGGCCCGTCCCGTTGTCCGCGATCGGGTCGCCCTGCATCGGGTCGGCCGTGTTGAACGGAAAGAACGTGAACTGCAGCGCGCCGGGGTTGCGCGTCGTGCCCGGGTTGTTCACCACCATCGGCGTCAGTTGCCGATCCGGGTAGCACCGGCGGTTGGCGGGATCGGGGAGGTTGTAGACCGTGCCCGCGGGGATGTTCTGCGGATCGCCCGCGACGATCGGGTGCCGGATGAACTGGTGGTTCGTCTCCTGGGCGATGTCGGTGAGCGCCACGAGATCGCCGTTGAGCAGGTTGTAGTTCGCGCCCCCGGGGTTCTCGGATTGCAGGAACGTGCAGCACCCGCTCCCGTTGTGGAAGTCGCCCCAGTTGGCGTCGGCGCGCTTGGCCTGCCCCACCGCCGGCAGCGGGCCCGTCCAGAACCCCGGATACCCGCCCGCGGCATGGAACGAGTACGCCGTCGTCCGCCCAGCCTGGTGGTTCATGATGATGTCGATGTTCACCAGCGCGTTCGCGTCGTGGAGTTCGGCGACGACAGCCCGGAAGTCGCTCTCGGTGCCATACGCCGTCTCCGACCCGGGACGCCCCAGGTCGAAGCGGTCCCACACGTCATACCCCACGCTGCCCGCGCTCGCACCCTTGTGGATCGGGGGTAGCCACAGCGCCCCGTACCCCGCCATGAAAAAGTCCGGCGTGCGGTGCTCCATTTCGCGCCAGCGGTTCTCCCACCACTGGAGGTACACCGGATCGCCCGGCCCGGCCTGCGCCGACCCCGCCAGGGCCGCAACGATCCACGCCGACACCGCGGCCACACACCGATTCGACGCCATGCTTCCCCTCTCTGGATCAACCATCCCGGCCCTTGAGGATATGCCCCGCGCCCCCCGCCGCGGACGTGACCATGCCCCGGCGAACGTCCGAAACACCCGCCGCCGCCGCCAACTCCCGCGCTCCCAACCAACGCCCGCGGACCTTCCCGCATACGCTCGACTCCCGGGTCTCTGGAGCCTCTCGATGGTCATGGCGCGCGCGCGGATTCTCTTCGTCTCGGTGCTGGTGGCGATCTCGGGGACCGCGGCCCACGCCCAGCGCGTCGCCGAGGCCGTCGGCGATCGAATCGTCCGGTTCCACAAGGACGCCGCCGCCGCCAACGCCGCCCTCCCCTCCTTCGCCCTCGTTCGGCCGCTCGCTCCCCTTGGCCCCGCGCCCGCCTCCGCCGTCGCGCCGGACTTCATCGTCGAGGACGGCAAGCACGTCGCCATCGTCGCCGTGCCCGACGGCACCTCCCTCTACGGCACGGGCTGCGTCACCGGCCCGCTCCTCCGCAACGGCCGAACCGTCACCCTCTGGAACACCGACGCCTATGGGTACGCCGATCCCGCCGCCTCGCTTTACCAGTCTCACCCCTGGGTCCTCGCCGTGCGCCCCGACGGCACCGCGTTCGGCGTCTTGGCCGACACCACCTGGCGCACCGAGATCGACCTCTCCTCCTCCATCCGCTTCGCCGCCGAGGGACCGGCCTTCCCCGTCGTCGTCATCGAGCGGCCCTCGGCCCTCGCCGTCGTCCATGCCCTCGCCGACCTCACCGGCAAGATCGAGATGCCCCCGAAGTGGGCCCTCGGCTACCACCAGTGCCGCTATTCCTACTACCCCGACTCCAAGGTCCGCGAGATCGCCAAGGGCTTCCGCGATCGGCAGATCCCCTGCGACGTGATCTGGATGGACATCGACTACATGCGCGGGTACCGCTGCTTCACCTTTGACCCGCAGCACTTCCCCGACCCCAAGGCCCTCAACGCCGACCTCCACGCCCAGGGCTTCCACACCGTCTGGATGATCGACCCGGGGATCAAGGCCGAGCCGGGCTACTCGATCTTCGACTCCGGCACCGCGATCGACGCCTGGGTCAAGAAGGCCGACGGCACAACCTACCAGGGCGAGGTCTGGCCCGGGATGTGCGTCTTTCCTGACTACACGAGGCAGGACGTGCGCACCTGGTGGGCCGGGCTCTACAAGGACTTCATGGCCACCGGCATCGATGGCGTCTGGAACGACATGAACGAGCCCGCCGTCTTCAACGTCAAGTCCAAGACCATGCCCGAGGACAACCTCCACCGCGCCGACGCCTCGCTCGGCGGCCCCGGCCCCCACGCCCGCTTCCACAACGTCTACGGGATGCTCATGGTCAAGGCCACGCGCGAGGGCGTCATGGCCGCCAACCCCGATAAGCGACCCTTCGTCCTCTCCCGCGCCAACTACCTCGGCGGGCAGCGATACGCCGCCATGTGGACCGGCGACAACTCCGCCGACTGGGAGCACCTCGAAGCCTCCGTCTCGATGAGCGTCAACATGGGCCTCTCCGCCCAGCCCTTCGCCGGCCCGGACATCGGCGGCTTCGCCGGCAACGGACCCGCCGGGCAGGAGGGCCTCCTCTTCGGCCGCTGGATGGGCATCGGCGCCATGCTCCCCTTCGCCCGCGGGCACACCGGCAAGGGCAACATCGACAAGGAGCCCTGGTCCTTCGGGCCCGAGGTCGAGAAGGTCTGCCGACAGGCACTCGACCGCCGCTACCAACTCATGCCCTACCTCTACACCCTCTTCCACGAGGCCCACACCCGCGGCTCGCCCGTGGTCCGACCCGCCTTCTTCGCCGATTCGCGCGACCCCGCCCTCCGCTCCGAGGACGACACCTTCCTCCTCGGCGGCGATGTCTGCGTCGTCCCGCAGATGGTCCCCGACCGCACACGCACCCCCGTGCGCCCGCTCAACTGGCGCGGGTTCAAACTCGAAGACGTCATGCAGCGCGAACTCCCGGACCTCCTCATCCGCCCAGGCGCCATCGTCCCCGTCGGCCCGGTGATGCAGCACGTCGACCAGAAGCCCCTCGATCCCCTCACCCTCCTCGTCTGCTTCGACGCCGACGGCAGGGCCACCGGCACCCTCTACGAGGACGCCGGCGACGGCTGGGCCTTCCGCGACGGGGACTTCCGCCTCGCCCGCTTCGAGGCCACGCTCGCCGACACGAAAGCCACCGTCCGGCTCGCCTCGTTCGAGGGCAAGCGCACGATCCCCGATCGCAAGGTCATCGTGCGGTTCATCATGCCCGGGTACGAGACCTACGCCTACGGCACCGAGTCCGAGGCCATCGAGACCACGCTCCCCGTCCCGCGCGTCCGGCCATAACCGACCCCCACCTCGCCCGCGCGCCGCGCGTTCCTACGCTTGCACTCCGGGACACAGACCGCTCGCCTATTCAGGAGACGCTCATGGTTCGCCATGCCCTTGCCGCCTCGCTCGCCGCGCTCGTGGGGCTCCAGTCCGCGGTCGCCCAGCCCTCGGTCCCATCGCTGCCTTCGAAGCCCTCGCTCCCTTCCAAGCCCTCGACCCCATCGAAGCCCTCGACTCCTTCCACCCCCTCAACTCCCTCCGCGCCCTCGACCCCCTCGGCCCCGACCGCGCCAGTCGAACTCCCCAAGTCCGCCGCCGAGCCCACCGACGCCCTCGCCTTCACCATGAAGATGATCGACGGCACCGACAAGAACCTCGCCGACTACCGCGGCAGCGTCGTCGTCATCGTCAACGTCGCCAGCAAGTGCGGGTACACCGCCCAATACGAGCACCTCCAGAAGTTCTACACCGACAACAAGGACAAGGGCCTCGTCATCCTCGGGTTCCCCGCCAACAACTTCGGCGGACAGGAGCCCGGGTCCAACGCCGACATCGCCGCCTTCTGCAAGGACAAGTTCAGCGTCACCTTCCCGATGTTCGAGAAGATCTCCGTCAAGGGCCCAGACCAGCACCCGCTCTACAAGCGCCTCTCTGCCCAGCCCGCGCCCATCGGCGGCGATCCCAAGTGGAACTTCACCAAGTTCGTCCTCGACCGCGCCGGCAACGTCGTCGCCCGCTTCGACGCCAAGAAACGCGACGGCCTCGAGCCCGCCCTCGTCGAGAAGGTCCAGGAACTCCTCGGGCCTTCCAAGTAGCGCCCGCCTCACGGCCCGGGCGCGGTATCCTCTCTCTCGCCCATGCCGCTCTTCGCCTACACCGCCCTCAACCCCACGGGCCAGCGCGTCGCCGGCGTGCTCAACGGCGCCTCCGAGCAGGCCGTCCTCGCCGAACTCGAGTCCCGGCAACTCGTCCCCGTCGCCATCAAGGTCCGCGAGGATCGCGCCCTGTCCTGGCGGCGGCGCATCAGCGCCCGCAAACTCGCCGGGACCTACCTCCAGATCGCCGACCTCCTGCGCGCGGGCGTCCCCGTCCTGCGGGCGCTCAAACTCCTCGGCGGGCGCAAGTCCTCTCCCGCGCTCTCGGCCGTCTGCCGCGACCTCGCCGAGGCCGTCTCCCAGGGCGACGACCTCGCCCACGCCATGACCCGACACCCCGAGGTCTTCCCCCCCGTCCACGTCGCCATGGTCCGCGCCGGCGAGAAGGGCGGATTCCTCGAAGAAGTCATGGCTCGCCTCGGACAGTTCGTCCAGGGTCAGGCCGAACTCCGCGGCAAGGTCATCGGCAACCTCGTCTACCCCCTCGTCCTCGTCGGCTTCGGCGCCATCGTCCTCGGCGTCATCTTCGGCGTCTTCGTCCCCAAGTTCAAGCCCATCTTCGCCCAGGTCAACCCGCTCCCCACCGTCACCAAACTCGTCTTCGGCATCAGCACCCTCGTCGGGACCTACGGCCCGATCACCCTCCTCGTCCTCGCCGTCCTCGCCGCCGCCCTCTGGTCCTACACCTCGCGCCCCCGCGTCCGCCGACGCCTCGCCATCGCCCGCACCCGCGCGCCCATCCTCGGCCCGATCCTCCGATCCCTCGCCGCCGCTCGCTTCTGCCGCCTCCTCGGGACCATGCTGGCCAACGGCATCCCCATGCTCGCCGCCATGCAGATCGCACGTGACGCCGCCGGCAACGTCCTCCTCGAAGAAGCCATCGACGCCGCCGTCGAGTCCGTCCGCGCGGGCCAGACCCTCGCCACCCCGCTGGGGGCCTCGGGCCTCCTCACCGACGATGTGGTCGAGATGATCGCCGTCGCCGAAACCGCCAACAACCTCGACGAGGTCCTGCTCACCATCGCCTCCACCATCGAGGCCCGCGTCGATCGCATGCTCGGCGTCGCCCTCCGCCTGGTCGAGCCCGTCCTGCTCCTGCTCATCGCGCTCGTCGTCGCGACTGTCGCCGCCGGACTCATCCTGCCGATGACTCGACTGCAAGCCGGCTTCTGACTCTCCGCCACGCTCTTGGTGCGCCCTCCGCCTCGACCACCCCGGCCGGTGTCTGGACGGGACCTCCCGACTTTCACCTTTCCTACGCCTTGATGCCGAGCGCCGATCCGGCTAGTGTGGACTAATCGGATGCCCGCGGCATCGCCCGCGGATTTGAAGGGACGGAGCCATGACCACCCACCGCCGAACACCCATCGCTCGCCGAGCCTTCACCCTCATCGAGGTCATGATCGTCATCGCGATCATCCTCGCCCTCTCGGGGCTCATCGGCGTCGCCCTCTTCTCGCGCCGCGACGACGCCAAGCGCGACACCGTCAAGATCGACCTCAACAACTTCAAACAGGCCCTCGACCTCTTCCGCCACGACTTCGAGCGGTACCCCAAGGACGAGGAGGGCGTCAAGGTCCTCTGGGACAAGACCGCCCTCGACGCCGAGGCCGACCAGACCAAGTGGAAGGGCTACCTCAAGGAGCCCATGCCCACCGATCGCTGGGGCAGCCCTTGGGGCTATCGCCAGGTCTCCGAGCACGGCGACGAGTCCCGCTTCGACCTCTGGTCCTACGGCCCCGACAAGCAGGACGGCACCGAAGACGACCTCACCTCGTGGACCACCTCCAGCGGCGACGGCAGCGGTCCCATCGACGCCCCGCCTCTGCCCTCCCCGAGGCCCAAGTAGAAGGGCTGGGCGCCATGCGAGCACTCCTCGCCACGCGCCGGCCTTCCCTCGCGACCGGCTTTACCGTCCTCGAAGTCCTCATCGTCCTGGCCATCCTCGCCGCCGCCACCGCCCTCGTCGTCCCCTCCCTCGCCAACCTGCTCCCCTCGGCCCGCCTCGACAACGCCGCCGACCTCATCCAGGCCACCATCCTCGACGCCCGCGCCGACGCCGTGCGCGACGGCAAAGCCCGCACCATCAGCCTCACGACGCGCGCCGACGGCCTCATCGAACTCCGCGTCGAGCACGTCTCCACCGACTCGCTCGACCTCGCACCCTTGTCCCCCGGCGACTCCGACGACGCCGAGGATCGACCGGCCACCGCCGACCGCCCTCCCGCCGCGCCGCCACGGAACGCATCCGCCCGATCGTCCGCCGCCGCCCCGCGCGACACCGCTCCACGCTCCCCCGGCCTGCGCGATCCGCGCCCCGACGCCCGCTCTTCGCTCCGGCTCATCCCGCTGACCGACGGCGTCTCCGTCTCGCCCGGCCCGCGCACCGACTCCTCCGACGACTCGCCGAGCCTCGCGCCCCTCGACGCTCCCCTCCGCCTCGCCACCGTCCTCCCCGACGGCACGATCTGGCCCGCCTCGCCCGTCTCCCTCTCCGCCGGCGGCGACTCCCGTCGCTTCGCCATCCGCGCCTGGGACGGCATGCTCCGACCCGCGCCCGTCACCTCCGCGCAGAACGAGCCCGTAGACCTCCCCCCGGATCACCCGCGCGAGACGCGAGCACCCGCGCCAACCGGCCGCACGACCCAGCCGGAGCCCAGGCCATGACGCCCACCGGCCACATCGCCGCGCCTCGTGCCGCGCGCCGCCGCGCGACGCGACGCCCATCGGCCCGAGCCGCACTCCTCTTCGAGGTCATCCTCGCTCTCGCCATCTTCGTCGGCGCCGGCCTGGCGATCCTCTCCTCCATCGACGGAGCCCTCACCGCCCAGTCCCGCGCCCGCCTCGCCGCTCGCGCCGCCGACCTCGCCCGCACCGCCATCGCCCGCATCGAGGCCGGCATCGACACGCCCCAGACCCTCCACGGCCCCGTCCGCCATCGCTCCCTCGACCCCGACGCCGACGACGCCCAGCCCGCCGACGACGGCTGGGAACTCGACATCGACACCACGCCCTCCTCCTTCTCCGGACTGACGCACGTCACCGTGACCGCCAAGCGCCTCACGCCCTCGGGCGTCGAGGAGGCCGCGTTCACCCT
Source organism: Phycisphaerae bacterium (assembly GCA_016793805.1). GTDB lineage: Bacteria > Planctomycetota > Phycisphaerae > Phycisphaerales > UBA1924 > JAEUIZ01. The sequence goes on along the minus strand of JAEUIZ010000048.1, from coordinate 49,599 downwards.
GCACCAACTCGTGCGGCTCCGGGCGGTCGAGTCCGACTCCCCGGGCGCCGAGGACGAGATCGCCCGCCGCGCCCGCGAGGCCGCGCCGCGAACCTCCCCGCCGCCTCGCACGCCGCCGCCGGGGGCGCGACCATGACCCGCCGCGCCTACACCCTCATCGAGGTCCTCCTCGCCCTCGGCCTGATCGCCATGCTCTCCGGCGCCGCCTACACCTTCTTCTGGCAACTCCTCGGCGCACGCACACGCCTGGTCGGCGACGCCCGCACCCACGCCGCCGTCGCCTCCCTCTTCCAACGCCTCGAGGACGACCTCACCGGCGCCATCGCCGGCGACCCTCGACTCGGCGCGGGCATCCGTGGCACCCCCACTGACCTCCGCATCCTCTCTCGCGGACGCTGGCTCGACGCTGGGGGAGCAGGGGCGTCAGGGGCGGCAGGGACTGACGGGACAGAGGGTGGCGCGCTCGCGCCGGCGGACGCGGGCCGCGGCGGCGTCGCGCCGACCGACCTCATCGCCTCCGAATACGCCTTCTCGCCCGAGGCCAACGAACTCCGCGCTCGCCGCTGGCCGATCACCGCCAGCGCGCCCGAGCCGCCCGCCCTCGAGCCCGTCGCCGGCGACGTGCGCGCCCTGCGCTTCCGCTACTTCGACGGCCGCGAGTGGCGCGACGAGTTCGACTCCGCCTCCGCCAAGGACCTCCCCGCCGCCATCGAGGTCTCGGTCTGGCTCGGCCCCCCGCTCCCCGCGGACGACCGCCAGCCCGCCTCCGTTTCGCGCCAGACGCCGCCACCCACTCGTGGCGAGCAACCCGACGATCGCCGACGCCCGCGTGCCCGCGATGCCGACGAGCGCCTCGGATCCCCCGACCGCGTCCGCGTGATCGTGGTCCCCGACGGCCCCGGCGCGGCCTGGAGGCAGTCCAGTTGAACCGCCGCGCCGTCGTCATCCTCGTCGTCCTCGTCGTCGTCGCCGTCGCCGCCCTCAGCGGCGCCTCGGCCCTCGTGCTCGGGGGCGCCTCGCTCGCCTCCGGATCCGCCGACGCCTGGCGCCTCCAATCACGCGCCCTCGCGTGGTCCGGCGTCCAGGCCGCCCTCGCCGAACTCGCCGACCAGCGCCGCGACCTGCTCGTCGGGAAGCCGCCCAGCCTGACCGAGACCTGGGACCTGTACACCGCCGCCAATGGACGCCGCGCCGTCGTGCGGCTCGTGCCCGTGGACGCGAGCCCAGACCGCGACGGCTCGCCCGACTCTCCCGAACTCCTCGCCTCCGAGGCCGCCCGCCTCAACCTCAACACCGCTACCGCCCAGATGATCGCCGCCGTCACCCAGTGCGACGCCTCCGTCGCCAGCGCGATCGTCGCCGCCCGCCCCTTCGGCAGCGTCGAGGACGTCCTCCGCCTCCCCGGCATCCCGCCCGACTTCCTCGACGCGGGCGACACCCCTGTGCGCTCACGCCTCACCGTCTTCAGCGCCGATCCGAACGTGCAGGCCGGCGTCGACTCCGCCGAGGACAGCATCGGGCGGCAACGAATCAACCTCAACACGCCCTGGTCCGATCGCCTCGGCCGCGACCTCGACGCCCGCTTCGGCGGCGGCGCGGGCGAGGCCGTCAAGAAACTCATGGGTTCGGGCAAACAGTTCCGAACGACCTCGGAGCTCATCGCCACGATGCGCTCCGAGTTCACCATCCCCGTGGACACCTGGGCGATTCCGCTCGACTGCCTGGCCACTTCGCCCGATCCCTACCTGCCGGGCCGCATCGACCTGCTGACCGCCTCCGCCGACGTGCTCGCCACCGTCCCGGGGATCGGCCCCGAGGCCGCCGCACAGATCGTCCGAACCCGTGTGGACCTCGACGACGAGTTGCGCCGCACGCCCACCTGGCCCGGCGCACAGGGCATCTTGGACGCCGACGCGATGCAATCCGCCCTCGATCACGTCGTCTCGCGCTCGCTGCAGTGGCGCCTCCGCGTCGAGGCCGGCCTCGCCCCCGCCGAGGGCGACGGACCACTCGAGCGCGCGATGGTCCTCGAAGCCGTCCTCGACGTGTCGTCGGAGCGCCCGCGCGTGGCCTACCTCCGCGAGGTCGGCGTCCTCGACTCGCTCTCGCGCGCCCCGGCATCCGACCGCGGCCCCAACGCGGGCGCCGAGCACTCCCAACCCGCGTCGAGCCCGACGCCGGATCGCCCCGCGGCACGCCCATCGGCCCCCACCCCGACCGCTCGCCCGCAGGCCAGGCCCCCTCAACGCCGCGACTCCTCGCGTGCCGCGGGCGCGCCCCCGACAGAACCCGCGACTAATCTTCAGGCGGGCGGCGAGGAGCCGACGCCGGTGGATCGCCGCGTCGGACGTTGGGCGTCTCCCGGGGAAGGATCCCGCCGATGAGCCAGAACCTCGTGGGCCTGACGATCGAGGGTGGCCGGCTCAGCGCCATCGCCGCCGCTACCAGCGGAGATCGCGTCCGCTTCCGCTCCTGGCTCGATTCTCCCGTGCCCTCCGATGTCGACGCGCGAGACCCCGCCGCACTCGGCGCGTGGGTCGCGCGCGAACTCGAGCGAGGCGGCCTGCCCGCCGGTCGCGTCGTCATCGGCGTGCCCCGCTCCGAGGTCGTCCTCAAGCGCCTCCGCTTCCCCCGCGCCGCCGCCGGCACCGAGTCCGACCTCGCCGGGATGGTCCGCCTGCAAATGGCCCGACAGTTGACCATGGCCATCGAGGGCACCGCCATCGACTACGTCCGCCTCTCCGACGAGGGCGACAACCCCAGCACCCCCATCTCGATCCTCGCCGCCGCGCTCCCCGCCGATCGCCTCGCTTTCTACACCACCATGGCCCGCGCGGCCAAGTGCAAGATCGACCGCATCGGGCTCCGGGCCGCCGGGCTCGCCGGGCTCCTCGGGCCTCTCTCGCAGCAGCACGCCGGGCCCGTCCTCGCCATCGGCGTCGGCGCCTCCGCCATCGAGTTCGTCGTCGTCGAGGACGGCAAACTCGTCTTCGCCCGCGCCGCCGAGTCGCCACCCATCGACGGCACCGACTCCCTCGTCCAGCGCGCCGCCGTCGAGGCCAAGCGCACCTGGATGTCCTACCGCGTCGGCGAGGACGCCGCCGAGGTCGACGCCGTGGTCATCCCGGGCGTCGGCGAGTTGTCCGAGCAGTTGGGTCGCACCTGCGGCGAAGCGCTCGAAATGCCGTGGAAGTCCGCGCCCCTGCCCACGCACGTCGAACTGCCGCCCCAGATGCCCGAGGCCGAGCGACTCCTCCTCGCGCCCCTCGTCGGCCTCGTCGCCGAGCGCACGACCACCTTCGACTTCGCGCACCCCAGGCGCGCCCCGGACCTCGGCGCCAAGCGCCGCCAGGCGGTCCTCGCCTCGCTGCTCGCCCTCATCCTCCTCGGCGGCGTCGGCTACCTCGTCGCCACTCGCGAACTCTCCTCGCTGCGCAGCCGGCTCCAGGCCGCCAACGAGAAACTCGGCGGCCTCCGCAAGGAGTACGCCGCCTTCCTCCTCGAGGACGCGCGCGCCGCCCACCTCGCCCGCTGGTCCGCCGCCGACCCCGATTGGATCGCCCACCTCCGCGCCATCGCCGACCGCCTGCCCAACCCCAAGGACGCCACCCTCGACCAGATCTCCGGCCGCCTCGCCTCCGCCGTCGTCTTCGAGCCCGTCCAGGGCCAGTACGACCGCGCCGGCTGGAAAGCCAACGGCACCGTCACCTTCAGCCTCCCGGGACGCATGAAGGACCGCGACGTCGCCAATGACCTCCGCCTCCGCCTCATCGCCTCCGGCGCCTACCAACTCGACAGTTCCGGCGCCGACGAGCCCGACCGCTTCAGTTTCGAACTCACCGGCCCGGCCCAGCCACCCGCCGCCTCGCCCAAGCCCGCGCCCGCACCTGCCATGCCCGCGACTCCCACCCCCACCGCGCCGGGGACCGCGGGTGAACGGGGGGCGCGATGAACGTCCCCGCCTGGACCAAGCCCGCCGGTGTGGCGGCCGTCGTGCTCCTCGCCGCCTACTCAGGCTACTCCTCCCTCTACGCGTCCCCGCGCGACCGCCTCCGCGGGCAGATCGAGAAAGCCCGCGGCGAGATCGCCGCCTACGACGCCGCCCTCAAAGCCCGGCCCGCCGTCAGGGCCGAACTCAAGCAACTCGCCGCCGCCACCCTCCCCGGCACCGTCGACGAGGCCGACGCCCTGCTCCGCACCGCCCTCAACACCATCGCCGACGAGTCCGGCCTCGCCACCATCCGCGTCGACACCAACCGGCCCGAGGACATCGCCAACCCGGTCGGCTCCTCCAAACTCGCCACGCCCATGCGCGCCCAGATCCGCAAGCAGCGCGACTTCGCCGTCATCCGCTCGACCCTCACCGGCGTCGGTACCTTCGACCAGTGCCTCCGCTGCGTCGCTTCCCTCCAGGCCCAGCCCTGGATCCATCGACGCGAGAGCGTCTCCCTCATCCCCGCCGACAAGGACCGCACTCGCTTCACCCTGCGCGTGGCCCTCGCTTCCATCTACCTCTCCGGAGACGCCGCCCCCAAGCCCACCGAACGCCTCGCCATCGTCCCGGCCTCCCCCGCCGCGCTCGCTGAGGCCGCCGCGCTCGCCCAGAAATCGCTCTTCCGAGTCCCGCCTCCCACCGCCGTCGCCAAGGCCGATCCGCCCCAACCCGCGAGCGGCCCAAAGCCTCCGCCTCCTCCCCCCTACCACGAGTGGCGTTTGACCGGCGTCGTCCAGAGCCCGCGCCTGGGCGTCGAAGCCTGGGTCGTCAACACTCGCACCCAGCAACGCCTCTCGCTCGGCGTCGGCTCCGCCATCGAGAGCGCCACCTTCGTCGCCGGCGCGGGCGAGCGCGCCGTCTTCGAAATCGATGGCTCCAAGTACGAAGTCTTCAACGGCCAGACGCTCGCACAGCGCCGGCCTTGCGAACGGTAGACTGCGGCCCTGACGGGTCGCCGTCGGACATCTCGGTCTTTGGGCGCGTCGGCCGAGCCGACGCCGTTTGGTTCCCGATTGGAGTCTCCGGGGAGCGCCACGCATGTCGTCTCATTCCATTCCCTCCTTCACGAAGTCCCACACCCGCGCCGCGATCCTTGTCGCCGCCCTCGTCGCGTCCGCCGGCCGTCCCGTCTCCCTGCGCGCGCAAGAGCAGCCCGCACCCCAGGCCGCAACCCAGCCCCCGACGCCCGCCGCTCAACCCCCGGCAACTCCGCCCGCCGCCGGCGGCATCGCCTTCAACTTCAAGGACGCTCCCTTCGACCAGGTCCTCGAGTACTTCTCGCGCGAGGCCGGCCTCCCCCCGATCTGGGAGGCCCCCATCCCCCAGGGAACCCTCACCTTCATCAGCGGCGAACGCTACTCCTTCGACGAGGCCATGAGCATCCTCAACCTCAACCTCGCGCCCCGCGGTGTTCAACTCCGCCGCGAGAAGAACTTCCTCTACCTCTCCACCCTCAAGGACTCCGTCCGCAAGGCCGCCGACGTCGTGCGCGAGGTCCCCCCGGGCGCCCGGCCCGAGCAGATCATCAACCTCACCATCCCCCTCTCCAACGCCCGCGCCGAACTCGTCGCCGAGCAGATCAAGCCCCTCGTCGCCGAGTACGGCGCCATCACCGCCGTCCCCGCCCAGAACATGGTCATCCTCGTCGAGACCGCCGCCCAGTGCAAGCGGATCCAGTCCATCATCCAATCCATCGACCAGGTCCGACCCGTCGATTCCGCCTACCGCCTCTTCCCCCTCAAGCACGCCAAGGCCGACGCCGTCAATAACGCCCTCAAGGGCCTCATCGGCGAGCGAACCAAGCAGGTCTTCATCGACAAGGACGGCCGCCAGACCGTCGCCCAGGACATCACCGTCGCCGGCCTCAACCTCCAGCCCGACCCGCGAACCAACTCCATCATCGCCGTCGGCTCCGAGGCGCGCATCAAGGTCGTCGAGGAACTCATCGCCCTCCTCGACGTCCCCGATGGCGGCCTCGGCGAGCAGCAGATGATGACCTTCGCCCTCGAATCCATCACCCCACAGCAGGCCGCCGCCCAACTCGCGCCCCTCTTCGCCTCCGTCGAGGCCGCGCGCCGCCCCGTCATCGTTCCCCTCCACGACGCCGCCAAACTCACCATCGTCGCCCAGTCCTCCCTCATGCTCCAGGCCGTCGCACTCCTGGGCGAACTCGACCCCGCCATCAAGCGCGGCACAGACTCCGCCCCCGTCCCCGAACGCCGCGCCGCCGTCATCCGCCTCTCCCACATCACCCCACAGGCCGTCGAGCAGATCATCCCTCGCCTCCAAACCTCGCGGCAGTCCGCCGCCGTCAAGTTCGCGCCCACCCCCGACCAGCACGGGCTCGTCGCCGCCGGCAACGACGCCGACCTCACCGCGTTCGAGACGCTCGTCAAGGGCCTCGACGTGCCCCCGGAAGTCGCCAAGGAGATCCGCCAGGTGCGCATCGCCTCGGGCGATCCCGTCGCCATCCTCGCCAAGGCGCAATCGCTCCACCTCGCCGCCGGACGCGACAAGACCGCGCCCGTCGCCGCCTCCGCCGACGCCGCCTCGCGCACCGTCACCCTCATCGGCGCCCGCGCCGCCATCGAGCAGTTCGCCGAGTTGCTCCGAACCGCCGAGGCCTCCGTCGTCGTTGACCTCGACTCCCGCACCTACACGCTCAAACGCGCCGTCCCGTCCGTGCTCGCGCCGCGCCTCTCGCGGCTCCTGCGCCCCATGCTCACGCCCGATGACGGGAGCGCCTACGTCGAGCCCCAGATCGAGCCCGTGGACGAACTCAAGTCCCTCATCGTTCGCGCACGCCCGGACCAGGCCTCCGTCATCGAGCGCCTCGTCGCCCAACTCGACACCGAGCAGCCCGGCTCCAAGCAGTTCCGCGTCGTCCGCCTCTCGGGCGCCGATCCCGCGGGGCTGCTCGCCCGCGTCAAGGCCCTCTACGAGTCGCAGACCGCCGGCGTCCCCGAGGACCAGGCCGGGCCCGTGGACGCCGAACTCGACCGCGTGACCGGGAGCGTGCTGGTGACGGCCTCCCCCAACGCCATGCGCCTGTTCACCGACCTCCTGACGCAGGCCCAGCAACTCGTGCCCCCGCAGCGCACGACGCGCGTCATCGACGTGCAGCGCGCCAGCGCCGCCGACCTCGTCAAGCCGCTCACGGACTTCATCGCGTCGGCCGACCCGATCGACCCCGCGCGGACCGTGCCCGCCCCCACGATCCGAGTCGTCGAGTCCACCAACGCGCTCCTCGTGACCGCCGAGGACGCCCAGCACCGCCTCATCCAGGAGTTCGTCTCGCGGCTGGACCGGGCCGAGGGCCCGCTCCCCCCGCTCAAACTCCTCCAACTCCGCGCCGCCGAGGCCTCCGCCGTCGCCCAGATGCTCAACGAGCAGTATTCCAAGCGCCCGCAGCCCGACCGCGCCGCCAAGCCCGTCGAGGTCCGCGCCGACCCCGCCACCAACACCCTCATCGTCTCGGCCCATCCCGACCTCTTCGAGGAGATCAAGGGCCTCGTCGCCGAACTCAACGCCAAGGAGCGCGTCGAGGGCGCCACCAAGGTCACCCGCCTCTTCCCCCTCAAACTCGCCAAGGCCGTCGACGTCGCCGCCGCCCTCGACAAGTTGTACCCCGTGCCCCCGGTCCCCGTCGATCGCCAGAACCGCCCGATGCCCTGGCTCCAGCAGCCCAAGCCCGTCACCGTCTCCGCCGATCCCGCCAGCAACACCCTGATGATCTACGCCGCCCAGGACCAGATGGAGTCCATCGAGGCCCTCGCCGAGAAACTCGACCGCGTCGAACTCCCGCCGCAGAGCGAACTCCGAACCTACCACGTCACCGGGTCCAGCCTCGACGCCATCGCCCGCACCCTCAACGGCATGGCCTCCCGCGGCATCCTCGTCGGACCCGCCCAGCCCGGCAGGCCCGCCGTCCAGGTCATCGTCGAGACCGAGCCCAAGAGTTCCACCCTCATCGTCGCCGGCGACGCCACCACCTTCGATCGCGTCGAGAAGATGCTCAAGGACCTCTCCGCCGTCCCCGTCGAGAAGGGCCTCCGCATCTTCCCCGTCTCCAACGTCCGCGCCGAAGAAGTCCGCGAGCGCGCCCTGGCCATCTACAAGGCCCAGACCGCCCAGATCCCCGACGCCAACCCCGTCGAGATCACCGTCGACGCCACCAGCAACTCCCTCATGGTCGTCGCCGACGCCGAGGCCATGCAGCGCTTCGCCCGCGTCATGGACGAACTCTCGCGCCAGCAGGGCCAGGCCCGCGAGGTCCGCCTCCTCGAACTCCGCAACGCCAAGGCCGCCGCCGTCCGGTCCTTCCTCACCGACCTCATCACCTCCAGCGAGAGTTTCCGCATCAAGGGCGGCGCCGACCCCGTCATCGAGGCCATCGAGGACAACAACTCCCTCCTCGTCGCCGCCCAGCCCTCCCAGTTCCCCATCATCGAGGCGCTCGCCAAGAACCTCGACAGCCGCAGCACCGCCGAGCGGCCCCCGCTCCGCATCCTCCGCCTCCGAACCACCGACGCCGCCGCCATCGCCGCCATGCTCCAGTCCTCCTTCGACCGTCGGCCCGTCGAGGAGCGCGCCCGCAAGCCCGTCAGCATCGAGGCCGACCCCGCCACCAACACCCTCATGGTCTCGGCCCACCCCGACACCCTCCCCGAGATCGAGTCCGTCGTCGGCGAACTCAACACCCAACAGGCCTTCGACGCCGAGGGCCGCGAGATCCGCATCTTCCCGCTCAAGGTCGCCCGCGCCGAGGAACTCGCCCGAACCATCGACGCGATGTACCCCGAGCCCCCGATGCCGCTCGACCCGCGCACCCGCCAGCCCAGGCCCGACCTCCAGCGCCCGCGCGAGGTCGTCGTCCGCGCCGACCGCGCCACCAACTCCCTCATCGTCGACGCCCCCGCCAAGCGCCTCGCCGGCTTCGAGCAGATCGTCAAGAGCCTCGACCAGCAGAAACTCGCCGGCCACGTCGAACTCCGAACCTACCGCGTCGAACGCGCCGACCTCAACGCCGCCGCCGCCGCCCTCCGCGCCGCCGCCGCCAGCGGCGCCCTCCAGGCCGGAACCCCCGAGGCCGCCCTCGTCCCCATCTCCGTCGATGTCGAGCCCGCCAGCCGAACCCTCATCGTCAGCGGGCCCACCGCCGCCATGGCCAACGTCGAGGCCGTCCTCAAGAAGATCGACGGCGCCCCCGATCGCCCCGCCACCGGCGTCAAGATGTACGCCCTCAAGAACGCCCGCGCCGATCGCCTCCAGGCCGTCGTCTCCAAGGTCGTCCGGGGCCGCGTCCGCGAGCAGCGCGAGGCCGCCGGCAAGTCCGCCGCCGAGGCCGAGGCCCTCGTCGACGTCTCCGCCGACACCGGCTCCAACACCCTCGTCATCTCCGCACCCGAGGACGCCCTCCTCATCGCCGACGCCCTCATCGCCACCCTCGACCAGCAGGGCGCCGCCTCCGCCACCGAGATGCGCGTCTTCCGCCTCACCAAGGCCGACGCCAAGTCCGTCGCCGACACCATCGCCAAGACCCTCGCCGCCGAGGAAGCCGCCTCGCCCCCCGCCTCCGTCTCCGCCGAGCCCTCCAGCAACTCCGTCGTCATCGTCGGCACCACCCGCCAGATCGAACGCGCCGCGACCCTCATCAAGGAACTCGACGCCCGCGGCGCCGCCGGCGGGCTCGGCGTCCGAACCGTCCGCCTCCGCCACGCCCGCGCCGACGCCCTCGCCCCAGTCCTCGAAACCCTCCTCAAAAAGCAGTCCGTCCTCTCCCTCCTCCCCTCCTGGCAGGTCGGGCAGTACCTCGCCCAATCCGGCGGCAAGATCGACGACGAGGCCCGGATCGCCGCCGACCGCCTCACCAACGCCATCATCATCACCGCCCCGGCCCCCACCCTCGACCTCGCCGAACAGATCATCGCCGAACTCGACGCCGACCCCGGCAATCGCCCCGGCCGTCCCCTCCGCGTCATCACCCTCCAGAACGCCGACGCCGCCACTCTCGCCCAGTCCATCGAGGCCGTCCTCGCCGATGAGCACGGGGCATCCGGGAGCGGCGCCGAGCCCGCGGTCGTCCGCGTCGATCCCGCCAGCAACTCCCTCATCGTCCGCGCCTCCGCCGATCAGATGCGCGCCATCGAGGACCTCGTCGCTCGCCTCGACGCCGCCACACTCGCCTCCAGCCGGCAGATGCGACTCGTCCCCGTCGATCGCTCCCGCGCCGACGCCGCCCTCGTCGCCCAGACCCTCCGCCGGATCCTCGAAGAGCAGGGCTCCAAGGTCGAGGTCATCTCCGCCGAGGAACTCATGACCGGCCGGCGCAAGCCCACCCCGCCGCCCCCCGACGAGCCCGCCAAGCCCCGCTCCAACCTCGACACGCCCATCGGCCTCCCCGCCACGCTCCAGCACGCGATCCTCGCCGCCGCGCTCGCCTTCATCGACGAGCCCCCGGCCCAGCCCGCGCCGCGCACCGCCACCCCCCCCGCCGACGAGCCCGCCGTCACCATCGCCGTCGATCCCGCCACCAACTCCCTCGTCGTCGTCGGCTCCCCGCGCGCGACAGACCGCCTCGCCCGCCTCGCCGCAGAACTCATCGCCCAGATCCCCGCCGAGCCCACACGCGTCCGCGTCGTCTCGCTCCCGCCCGCGCTCGACGCCGACGCCGTCGCCCAGGTCGTCCGACAGACCGTCCAGCAACTCGGCCGCGCCACCGCCACCAACCCCGGCGGCTTCACCGGCGCCGTCGCCGTCGCCCCCGATCCCGCCGGCGGCGCCCTCATCGTCTGGGCCAACGACACCGACTTCCAGCCCGTCGCCGAGGTCATCCGCGCCCTCGCCCAGACCGATCCCGGCCTCTCCACCGTCGTCAAGGTCTACCGCCTCTCCACCATCCCAGCCGACCGCGCCGTCACCGCCGTCCGCGACCTCATCAGCCCGCGCCCGCGAGGCCAGCAGGCCCAACGACTCCGCGGCGCCCAGGAGTTCACACTCCAAGGCCCCGACGGCCAGGAGACCCACGGCAAACTCGATCCCTCCACCGTCCGCCTCACCGCCGACCCCGGCGGCAGCGCCATCATCGTCGCCGCCCCCGCCGCCGCGCTCCCCATCATCGACCGCTTCCTCTCACTCATCGACCAGTCCCCCACCGCCGATCGACTCGCCATCCGTCGCTACCCCCTCCGCCACGCCCAGGCCGCCGACCTCTCCTCCACCCTCCAGGGCCTCTTCGACGCCCAGCGCCAGGGCGCCGCCGCCGACGAACTCCCCCGCGCCCGCTTCGTCGCCGAGGCACGCACCAACGCCCTCCTCGTCACCGCCTCCGACCCCCAGCACGCCGAGGTCGCACGCCTCCTCGAATCCCTCGACTCCTCCGCCGAGGACGCCGGCCTCCGCGTCGAGATCATCCCCCTCGCCGCCGCCTCGCCCCAGGCCGTCCGCCAGATGGTCGAGCAGGTCGTCGTCGGCAAGAACCCGGGCCTCCGCGACCGCGTCCAGGTCTCCGCACAGGAAGCCTCCAGCCTCATCGTCGTCAAGGCTCCCGCCGAGCAACTCGACCAGATCAAGTCCCTCGTCGCCCAGATCGACAAGGCCGACGCCTCCGCCGCTCCCATCCGCTACATCAAACTCGAACACGCCGACGCCCAGATCGTCGCCCAGGCACTCCAGCGCTTCTTCCAGGACCGCTCCCAGGTCCTCTCCCGCGGCGGATCTCAACGCCCCGCCGGCCGCGTCGCCATCGCCGGCGACCGCCGCAGCGGCACCCTCATCGTCTCCGCCACCGACGAGGACTTCGCACAACTCCAGTCCCTCGCCCAGAACTTCGACAAGCCCTCCCGCGGCAAGCAGATGCAGTACCGCATCATCCCCCTCCAGAACGCCCGCGTCACCGACATCTCCAGCACCATCGAGAACATCGCCTACCAGTTGCAGTTCGAACGCTCCGGCGGGTACTCCGTGTTCTACTCCCCCTGGGGCCGCTCCGGCTCCGACGACCAGGGCGGCGAGGACAAACTCTTCGTCGAGACCAACGAACGCATCAACAGCGTCGTCCTCATGGGACAGGGCGAGACCATCGAAACGATGATCAAGATCATCGCCGAACTCGACAAGCCCCAAGACCAGAAAACCCAAACCGTCGTCCGCGCCGTCCAGGTCAACCGTGGCGACCTCCCCGCCATGGCCCGCCTCATCGAGTCCGCCATGCGCTCCCCGGAATGGCGCTCCTGGTGGGGCCCCGATCCCGACGGCGTCTCCGTCCAGGTCGACTCGGGCCGACGCCTCCTCCTCCTCATCGGCAAGCAGCCCCGCGTCGAGCAGGCCCTCGTACACGTCCGCGAACTCGCCAGCGCCGGCGGCCGCGGGCCCTCCACCCTCGTCTCCATCTCCCTCAAACACGCCGCCGCACCCCGCGCCGCCGAGAGCCTCCGCCGCGTCTTCGCCGACCGCGCCGAGGCCGAGGGCCTCCCGCCCGACGCCGTCTCCATCGTCCCCTCCGCCGACGGCAACCTCCTCATGATCTCCGCCGACGACAAGAGCCTCGCCGTCGCGCGCGACCTCATCGCCCTCATCGACCAGCCCGAACTCGGCAAGGACCGCCAGGTCGAGGTCTACGTCCTCAAGAACCGCGAGCCCGACGAGATCGCCAACCTCGTCCGCGCCCAGTTCCCCCGCGGCGCCGGCCGCCCCGAGGCCCAGGTCATCGTCACCGCCCAGCCCTCCGCCGGCCGCGTCATCGTCTCCGCCCAGGCCGACGACCAGCCCCAGGTCCGCGCCCTCATCCAGACCCTCGACACGCCCCCCTCCCAGGAGGGCGAGCGCCTCATCACCGCCAACCTCAAGAGCGCCCGCGCCGAGGAGGTCGCCGCCGCACTCCGCGCCGCCCTCCCCCAGGGCCTCAAGGTCCGCATCACCCCCATCCGCCGCAACAACACCCTCCTCATCTCCGGCTCCGACGAGACCGTCCAGGTCGTCATGGACCAGATCGCCCGCATCGACGTCGAACTCGACCGCCCCCTCGTCGAACTCAAACGCGTCGTCCTCAAGAACGCCGACGCCTACGACGCCTGGTACACCCTCAGCGCCATGCTCCGCGGACGCCCTCGCTCCGCCGGCGAGCCCGACCCCGTCGTCGACTACACCCGCGAGGACAACTCCCTCACCTTCTCCGGCACCCCCGACCAACTCAAGGACATCGACCGCATGATCGCCGCGCTCGACGTCCCCACCCAATCCCCTCGCAAGACCGAGTTCGTCAAACTCCAGTTCGCCAAGGCCGAGCAGGCCGCCAGCGCCCTCAAGAACTTCTACGGCAGCGGCGCCTCCGCCGCCGCCTCACCCGCCGCTCGAACCGCCACCGTCATCGCCGACCCCGCCTCCAACTCCCTCGTCATCAGCGCCGCCGACGCCGAGTGGGAGGGCATCCGCTCCCTCCTCAAGAAACTCGACATCGAGGAGTACGACACCACACGCCAGATGGCCGTCATCCCCCTCAAGCACGCCCAGGCCGCCAGCGTCGCCCGCGCCCTCAACGAGGGCTTCCGCGCCCCCGTCGAAGACCAGATCCGCCGCACGCAAGCCGAGCGCCAGACCCGCCGCACCGGCCGCCAGGACGACGAGCCCGTCGTCCCCACCATCCTCGTCGACAAGGAAGACCGCCCCTCCGTCTCCGCCGAGGAGCAGACCAACTCCCTCGTCGTCTTCGCCGGCCGACAGGACATGCTCCGCATCCGCTCCCTCGTCGAGTCCCTCGACATCCCCGACTTCGTCAAGTACCCCGAGGCACACGTCCTCCCGCTCACCTCCGGCAAGGCCTCCCAGATCGCCCAGGCCGTCCGTGAACTCTTCATGGGCCCCGGTGGACGCCAGGCCGGCCCGCGCTCCGTCGTCATCGTCGGCGACGACGCCAGCAACTCCCTCGTCATCCGCGCCGAGGAACGCGACTTCGCCCAGATCAAGGCCCTCGCCGCCGCACTCGAACAACAGGGCGACAAGGCCCGCGCCACCGTCCGCGTCCTCCCCGTCCGCAACGTCCCCGCCGCTCGACTCCAGCGCGCCCTCGCCGCCACCTTCACCCCCGCCGCCCGACAGGCCAACGAGCCCTTCTCCGTCGAGGTCGACCGCTCCTCCAACGCCCTCGTCGTCGCCAGCAGCGGACGCCTCTTCGAAGAGATCGAGCGCGTCGTCCGCGAACTCGACGGCGGCCTCCCACCGCAGCCCCCCGCCGCCCCGGGCGCCATCGGCGCCGGCCTCGGCCAGGCCGTCCTCATCATCGACGTCCAGAACAACTCCCCAGAGGAAGTCCGCCGCCAACTCGAACAACTCGGCGTCACCCGCCCCCCCGCCGACGACCGCCCCGGCATCGTCTCCGAGCCCGTCAGCCTCGTTCCGCTGACCACGCGCCGAGCCCTCGCCGTCGTCGCCAGCCCCAAGGACGGCGAGTCCATCGTCGCCCTCATCCGCGCCCTCGACGCCGCCCCGCTCGCCCCCGAGCAGCGCGTCGCCGTCGTCGCCCTCAAACTCGCCGCGGCCCAAGGCATGGTCGCCACCCTCGAATCCATGCTCCGGCCCCAGACCTCGCCCGCCGCCACCGCCCCCGCCGCCGCGCTCGTCGAGCAGGTCCGACGCCTCTCCATGGCCCGCCCCGGCATCGGGCAGGGCGACCTCGCCCTCGACCTCGCCGTCCCCATCCGCCTCATCCCCGACGCCCAGACCAACTCCGTCATCATCGCCTCCACCGAGACCAACGTCGCCTCGCTCCAGGAGGTCATCCGTACCCTCGACGCACTCCCCATCGGCGACGCCGTCGTCGTCCGAATGTTCCCACTCTCCAACGCCTCCGCCGTCCGCGCCAAGGCCGTCGTCGACGACCTCTTCCGTCAGGGCGACGCCCTCCGCAAACTCCCAGGCACCGGCCGCTCCGGCCTCCCCACCACCGCCACCGGCAAGGCCCTCGCCGGCGAGGTCGCCGTCTCCGTCGACGAGCGAACCAACACCCTCGTCGTCGCCGGCCGCGAAGAAGCCGTCGCCCTCGTCGAGGTCCTCATCAAGGACCTCGACTCCGACCAGGTCGCCAAGTGGATCGAGCCCGTCCTCGTCCCTCTCAAGCACGCCGACGCCGCCACCCTCGCCGCCACCCTCACCAACGTCCTCGTCCGCGGACAGACCCTCTCCCCCGAGGCCCTCGGCCTCCAGAAGCAAGTCGGCCGACTCCGAATGCTCCGCGGCGGCAGGTCCATCGACGACCCCTCCGCCCGCATCGAGGCCGACCTCTTCGCGCCCCTCTCCGGCCTCGTCATCCTCCCCGAGCCCCAACTCAACGCCCTCATCGTCGTCGGCTCCCGCGCCAACGCCGACGTCGTCCGCGAACTCGTCGCCATGCTCGACGTCGAGGCCGCCAGCGCCGCCAACACCGTCCGCACCTTCCCCCTCGTCCACGCCGCCGCCGATCGCGTCGCCAGCGTCGTCACCGACATCTTCCGCCAGCGCGAGCGCGACCCCGCCGCCAAGCCCGAGGACCGCCTCATCGTCTCCGCCGACCTCCGCACCAACGCCCTCATCGTCTCCACCAGCCCCCGCAGTTTCTCCATCCTCGAGTCCCTCCTCCGAACCCTCGACTCCGAACGCTCCAACGCCACCGTCGGGCTCCACGTCGTCCCCGTCACCGGCGCCGACGCCGCCGCCCTCGCCCCGCGTATCGCCCGCCTCATGCAGGAGCGGATCCAGGCCGCCCAACGCACCGGCGAGATCAAGAGCCCCACCGACGCCTTCAGCATCGAGGCCGACGCCGCCAACAACATGCTCATCGTCGCCTGCAGCGACGAGAACCTCCGCCTCGTCCGCGAACTCGTCGCCACCCTCTCCTCCGGCAACGCCGCCCTCGCCGAGTCCACACGCACCGACCTCATCCAACTCAAGTCCGGCCGCGCCGCCGACGCCGCACAGGCCGTCCGCTCCCTCTACGCCGACAAGGAGAACGCACGCCGCGGCTCCGGCGCCGTCAACGTCCTCCCCAACGACCGCCTCAACGCCCTCGTCGTCACCGGCACCGACGACGACCTCGCCGCCGTCCGCGCCCTCGTCCAACGACTCGAATCCGCCGACGTCGTCACCGCCCAGGACATCCGCCGCATCTCCCTCCGCTCCGCCAACTCCATCGAGGTCGTCACTCTCCTCCAGGGCGTCCTCGCCGGCAGGCCCGTCGGCGGCAGCCCCGAGTCCGCCTCCCGACAGGCCACACGCCTCCGCTTCTTCCGCGAGTCCCTCGCCGGCCGACTCCAACGCGACACCGGCGCACCGCCCACCGAGGCCCAGATCGACGGCGCCATCCGCGAGCAGGTCAGCCTCACCTCCGACTCCCGAACCAACTCCGTCATGGTCAAGGCCCCACCCGAGATCATGGCCATCGTCCAGGACATCATCGACGACCTCGACACCACCTCCGCCGGCGCCCGTCGCATCGAGTCCTTCCGCCTCGTCAACGCCGACGTCCGCCAGATGGCCGACCTCCTCCGCGACATCTTCACCCTCCGCCAGCAGGGCAACCGCTACGTCCTCGTCCCCTCGCCCGCACCCACCGAGCCCGGTGGAGGGGGGGCCGAGCCCGCCTCCACACTCACCCCGGTCCCCGACGAGCGGCAGGAACTCTCCATCGCCATCGACGCTCGCACCAACACCCTCATCGTCAGCGGCACCGAGGAATACCTCGCCCGCGTCCGCGAGGTCGTCCATGACCTCGACGCCATCGAGGCCACCGAACGCACCCAGCAGGTCTACGCCGTCCGAAACACCAAGGCCCTCGACGTCGCCACCACCCTCCAGTCCTACTTCAAGGGCGAGTCCGACCTCCAGCGCCAACTCCTCGGCCCAGACCAGTCCGGCTCCGTCATGCGACAACTCGAACAAGAGGTCACCGTCGTCGGCGACGAGAAGAGCAACAAACTCGTCATCTCCACCTCCCCCCGCTACATGGACATGGTCCTCAAGATGGTCAAGGAACTCGACTCCGCACCACCCCAGGTCGTCATCCAGGTCCTCCTCGCCGAGGTCACCGTCGACTCCTCCGACACCTGGGGCGCCGACCTCAAACTCAAGAACATCGGGGGCGACAACTACAACTTCGCCGGCCTCGCCGCCGGCGCGGGCGTCGCCGCCGCACTCGGCGTCCCCAACCTCACCTTCGCCTCCTCCGACTTCGAACTCATCCTCCGCGCCCTCGAAGCCCAGGGACGACTCCAGGTCCTCTCCGGTCCCTACCTCCAGGCCCGAAACAACGAGCCCGCCTCCATCAACGTCGGCGACAACATCGCCATCGTCCAGGGAACCGAGCGAACCCCCCAGGGCTCCATCCGCGCCGACGTCAAACGCGAGGACGTCGGCATCAAACTCAACGTCACCCCCTCCATCAGCCCCGACGGCTTCGTCCGCATGGAAATCTCCCCGGAAATCTCCACCGTCAGCCAGAAAACCACCCAGATCTCCGAGGACTTCCTCGCCCCCATCATCAACAAACGCACCCTCCAGACCACCGTCACCGTCAAGGACGGCCAGACCGTCGTCCTCGGCGGCCTCCGCCAGACCACCCAGGATCAACGCCGAACCAAGGTCCCGCTCCTCGGCGACATCCCCGGCATCGGGTCCATCTTCCGCTCCTCCCAGACCACCGAAGTCAAAACCGAACTCCTCGTCATCCTCACCCCGCGCGTCATCTACTCCGACTCCCCCGACCACGAGGAACGCCAGTCCAAGTTCCTCGACTCCAAGATCGAGTCCCTCGAAGAGCCCGAGTCCGTCCGCGACGAGATGGAACGCTCCACCCGCTTCGAACGCCCCGCCACCGGCTCCGGCAAGGGCCCCCAACCATGATCCCTCCCCTACGCCGCCGTTCCTCCCGCGACGCACGCCGGCTTGCCGCCTTGCCTCGCGCGATCCTCCTCCTCGCCCCAGCCATCCTCCCCGCCTGCGTCGCCGATTCCCCTTCTCGCCCCGCCTCCCCCACAGGCACCCCGGGCACCGTCTCCGCCAGCGTCTCCGACTTCGCCGACACCGACGCCAACCGCTTCCGCGACACCGGCCGCGTCTTCGTCTATGTCTTCCAGGGCGCCGCCGAGAACCCCGTCCCCATGCGCGCCACCGGCTCCTTCGAGTTCCGGCTCGAACGCCGCGACGCCTCCGTCATCCACCGCTGGCGCTTCGACGCCAAACAAACCGCCGCCGCCAGGGCCAACCTCCCCCCCGGCCCGGGATTCGTCTTCGACCTCTCCCTCCTCGGCCGCGACCAACTCCAGGATTCCGAGGCCGAACTCGTCACCATCTTCACCCCCGAGCGCGGCACTCCCATCGCCGCTCGCTCCCGCGCCGTCATCCTCATCGGCCCCATGAGCCGCCCCAAGTCCTGATCGACCCCCTCCCCTGCCTCAACCAAACCGCCCCGTCACATACTGCTCCGTCTCCGGCAATCGCGGCCTCTGGAAAATCTCCGCCGTCGGCCCGAACTCCACCAGCCGCCCCAGGTACATGAACGCCGTGAAGTCGCTCAGCCGCGCCGCCTGCTGCATGTTGTGCGTCACGATCAGCACCGTGTACCGCTGGCTGATCTCGTGGATCAACTCCTCGATCCGCAGCGTCGCGATCGGGTCCAGCGCCGAGCACGGCTCGTCCAGCAGCAGCACCTCCGGGTCCGCCACGATCGCCCGCGCGATGCACAGCCGCTGCTGCTGACCCCCCGAGAGCCCCAGCGCCGACTGCCGCAGCCGATCCTTCACCTCGTCCCACAGCGCCGCGCCCCGCAGCGACCGCTCGCACGCCTCTTCCAGCATCCGCCGCCGGTTCTCCCCGTCCACCCGCAGCGGATACACCACGTTCTCGAAGATCGACATCGGGAACGGGTTCGGCTTCTGGAACACCATCCCCATCCGCTTCCGAAGGTCGATCACGTCCACGTCCGGCGCGTACAGGTCCTGCCCGCTCAGCACCAGCCGCCCCTCCACCCGAACCCCGTCGATCAGGTCGTTCAGCCGGTTCACCGACCGCAGGAACGTCGACTTCCCGCACCCCGACGGCCCGATCAGCGCCGTCACCTTCCCTCGCGGCACGTGCATCGATACCCCGTGCAGCGCCTGCGCCTTCCCGTACCACAGCGAGAACCCGCTCGCCTGCAGCACAAACGGCTCCAGCGCGATCTGCGGGTGCACCGCCGGCTCGAACGTCCGTCCCGCCCGGATCGCCTCGATCACCGACATCGCGCCGCCCCCCGGCGCGCCACGGCCCGAGGGCGCGGGCAACGCGATCGACTCCGGAGTTGGACGCGGGGGAAGGCTTGCCATGCGTGCGTACATCGTTAGAAGGCCCCCGCTCGGAGGCGAGCACGAAGCCGCCCTCGCATCGAGATCGCCGCCACGTTCAGCACCACCACCACCACCACCAGCAACAGCGTCGTCGTCCACACCAAAGGCCGCGCCGCGTCCGAGTCCGGGCTCTGGAACCCAAGGTCAAAGATGTGGAACCCAAGGTGCATGAAACTCCGGTCCAGATGCAGGAACGGCGCCTGCAGATCCACCGGCAGTTGCGACACGCTCTTGAGAACCCCCACCAGCATCAGCGGCGCCACCTCCCCCGCCCCGCGCGTCATCGCCAGGATCGTCCCCGTCAGAACCCCCGGCATCGCCCCCGGCAGCACGATCCGACGGATCGTCTGCCACTTCGACGCCCCACATCCATACGACCCCTCCCGCGCCGACCTCGGCACCGCCGCGATCGCCTCTTCCGTCGCCACGATCACCACCGGCAGCGTCATCAGCGCCAGCGTCAGCGACGCCCACAACAGCCCCCGACCGCCAAACGTCGGGTTCGGCAGATTCGCCCGATACATCCCACGGAAGTACGGCGTCGCCACCAGCAACCCCGCCACCCCGATCGCCGCGCCCAGCCACGCCAGCGCCGCAAGACGCCGCGACCACCGATGCCTCGATCCCGGCAACGTCCCCGGCACCGGCCTCGACATCGCCACCAGCGCCACGCCCGCAAACGCCACCACCCCCGTGACCACCGCCACCGCCCACCACGCCCCGCGCGACGCCGCGTGCTCCGGGCCCGAATCGATGTACCCCCCGACCGTGTAGCAGAAAAACCCCAGGCCAAACACCCCGTACACGATGCTCGGAACACCCGCCAGGTTGTTGATCGCGATCCGCACCGCGCTCGTCACCGCCCCCTGCCTCGCGTACTCCCGCAGGTACAGCGCCGCGATCACCCCCAGCGGCACCACCGCCACCGCCAGCAGCAGCGTCATCAGCACCGTCCCCACGATCACCGGAAACACCCCGCCCTCCGTGTTCACCTCGCGCGGCTCCCCCGCCACAAACTCCCACCACCGCGACCCGTATACCCCCAACCGACCCCCGAGCCCCAACACGTTCGGCTGCACCGCGCGGACCACCTGCGACGCCGCCAGCGGCTCCTCCGGCTCGCTCTGCCGAACCGGCGCAAATCGTCCCGTCGTCACGTCTCGAACAACCACGCGAACCCGCGCGTCCTCCGCCTCCAACCTCGCCACTCGCGCTCGCAACGCGTCGAACTCCGCCTGCAACGCCCCCTGCGCCGCCCCGGCCTCCTCTCGCGCCCCCGCCACTTCCTCCGCCGTGATCGCTCGCGCCCCCCAAGGCCGCTCCAGCACCGCCCCCATCCCCGCCAGCAACGCCACCAGCCCGCACGCCCACGCCCCAAGCCGACGACCAGCCCTCTGCCCTCCCCCCGGCACCCCACGCAGCCGCACCCATCCCACCCCCGCGACCACCGCCGCCACCACCACTCCCGACCACGCCGGCCACCCCAGCCGCCCCGCCGGCTCACTCGCTTCCGCCAGCCGGATCTCCATCTCCCGCACCCGCAGACGCCACCACTCCTGCGCCGCGTTCACCCGCCCAATCTCCACCTTGTTGATCCGCTCGATCTCCGCTCGCCGCGCCGCCAGCGCCGGCAACGCCGCCCGCAACGCCGCGATCGTCGCCTCCGCGCCCCGCGCCACCTCCCGCGTCCGCACGTACGCCCCCTCCCCGCCACCTCCGTCCGCAACGTACCTCACTCCAACACCATCGACCATCCCCTCCGCCGGCGGCAGCGGCTCCCCCTCCGCAATCCTCACCCGGTCCACCTCCAGCAACGCCTCCGGTATCCCGATCCACGGGCCCCACGACCGCCGCTCCACGAACAGCGCCTCCCGCGGCCGCTCCACCGACTCCACCTCATGCAGCGGCACCCACCGGAACGGATCGTGCCCCAACTCCCGGTTCGCCACCCGGTACAACCGACGCAAAGCCCGGCCCGCCGAATCCTGCGCAAACCCCCCCAACTCGCCCCGCGCTCGCAACCCCTCGATCGCCACCCGCTGCTCCGCCGTCGGCGAATACACCTCCGTCGCCATCGGCACCCCGAGCACCCGCGTCCCGTCTCGCAACGCCGCCAACTCCAGCGGCCTCGGCCAGAACGTCGCCGCGCCCTCCACCACCACGATCACCAGCAGCCCCGCGATCAGCGACAACGCCACCACCAGCGCCCCGCCAAAGAGCCACTGCTTCGGCTCGCCCCGAGCCGTCAGCGACGTCCGCCGGATGTTCGCCTCATCGTGCATTCGCTACAGCGCCGCGTTGCGCCTCCGGAAATACTGCCGACACACCTCCGCCGTCGTGTTGATCACGAACGTCAGCCCGAACAGCACCAGCCCGCACAGGAACAGCACCCGATAGTGCGTCGAGTCCTTCGGCGCCTCCGGCAACTCCACCGCGATGTTCGCCGACAGCGTCCGGAACCCCGAGAACACGTTCCAGTCCATGCTCGGCGTGTTCCCCGTCGCCATCACCACGATCATCGTCTCCCCCACCGCCCGGCCCAGACCGATCATCGCCGCCGAGAATATCCCGCTCGCCGCCACCGGCAGCACCACCCGCACCGCCGTCTGCCACGGCGTCGCCCCAGCCCCCAGCGACGCCGACCGCAACGACGCCGGCACGCTCGACATCGCGTCCTCCGCGATCGTGTAGATGATCGGGATCACCGCGAAACCCATGATCAGCCCCACCACCAGCGTGTTCCGCTGGCTGTACGGCCCGAACACAAAGTCTCGCGCGTCCAGCCCAGCCCCCGTCAGCCCCTCCGCCATCACCGCCGCCAGAACCACCGACCCCGCCACGCACGCCAGCGTCCGCGCCAGGTCCGCCGACGCCGCCCCCAGCCGCGACATCCGCGAGTACCGCCGGTTCAGCACCCGGCCCAGCACCCGCGCCTGCGCCACAAACACCACCCCAGCCGCCGGCAGCAGCGACACCACGAACCACCCAGGCCACGCGCCCCCGATGTTCCCGTCCAGCCACCGCAAGAACGACGCCCCCACCAGCCCTCGCGCCTCCAGGTCCGCGTCGATCGCGCGCCGCTCCGCCTCCGTCGCCGCCGCCGGCCTCACCAGCCGACCCGCTTGCAGGTACAACCCCTGCGCTCGCAATCGCCGCTGATCGTCCGGTCCCAGCGCGTCCCGACCCCCCAACCACGCCGGCCGTTCCGACTCGCCCACCGCCTCTACATGCCCCGCCATCACCAGTCGCTCCGACGCCGTCGGCCTGAACAGCACCGCCTCCGCGCGCGGACCGATCCACGTCGATGCCACCGCGCCCAACGCCACCGCCCCAGCGATCAGCACCACCCGCACCGACGAGCCCACCCGCGCCGCCACGCGCGGCGACAACCCCTGCCACGCGTGCGCTCCCAGCAGCACCACCGTCGGAACCACCACGAACGCCGCCAGCAACGCCGGCACCCGGTCCCGCAGAAACGGCGCCACGATCACCGCCGCGATGAACCCCAGAACCACCGACGGCACCGACGCCATCAACTCGATCGCCGGCTTCACCTTCCCGCGCACCTTCGGATGCAGAAACTCGCTCGTAAAGATCGCCGCCAGCACCGCCACCGGCAACGCAAACAGCATCGAGAACACCGTCGCCTTCAGCGTCCCCAGGACCAGCGGCACCAGCCCCAACTTCGCCTCCGCCGCGTCGTCCCCCGACGACGACTGGTACACGTGCGCCGGCCCCGGCAACCCCTCGTACCACACCGGCTCAAACAACGACCGCACGCTCGCCTCCGGATGCCCCGCCTCCAGCGCGTGCACGCTCAGCCCGCCTCGCGAGTCCAGCGCCAGCAACGCGTCCATCTTCGGCGCGATCGCCACCGTCGCCGCTCGCTCCCCATCCGCTCGCGCCACCACCTTCCCGCTCGTCGCGTTGATCACCGCCAGCCCACCGTCCGCATCCGCCGCCAGGAACGACCGATCCCGAGGACTCAGCGCCATGTGCTCGATCCGCTTCTCCGACGCACGAAACGTCGCCGCCCGCACCAGCCGCAGATGGTCCGGCGTCCGCGCCGCCTGGTCATACGCCGCGAACACCACCGTCACCTGTCCCGAGTCATCCCCAACCAGCAGCGACAACCCGCCGAGCAGAACCCCCGACGCCGTCACGCGCCGACCCGCCTCGAGCACCGTCGTCGTCTCTGCCAGCACGATCGGCCTCGTCCCAGGATCCGCCGTCGCGTACCGCTGCGCAAACCCGTCATCCCACAGAAACACCACGCTCCCCCCGTCCGACGCCGCCAGCACCCGCACCGGCTGCCCCCGCCCAGCCGGCGCCTCATACGGCAGCGGAAACGTCGACAGCCGAACCCGCGGCTTCCCGCCCCCCAACGGCCGCACCGTCCGCACATGGTCCAACTCCGCCGTCCCATCCGCCCGCAGAACCACCAGCAGGTCCAGGTCCGCACGACGCCGATAGTCGATCCCCACCACCGCCGACGCCCCCCCCGTCGGCACGATCGCCTCGCGGATCTCAAACTCCGGCGTCGAGACCCGCCACCCGCCTCCGCCGATCCGCT
Organism: Phycisphaerae bacterium; assembly: GCA_016793805.1. Lineage (GTDB taxonomy): Bacteria > Planctomycetota > Phycisphaerae > Phycisphaerales > UBA1924 > JAEUIZ01. The sequence goes on along the minus strand of JAEUIZ010000048.1, from coordinate 25,682 downwards.
GCGCCTCGCCCGGCCACGTCCCCTCCGCCGGCACCGCCGGCCACACCAGCCGATCCGGCGCGCTCGCCGGCGGCGCCGCCGCATCATCCCCTCGGACGTTCTCCACCTTGAACCCGAGCCGACCCAATCGGATCGACCCATCCCCAAACCCCATCGCGAACATCCCCGTCGCGTGGTCCAGCGACAGCGCCGTCGGCGCCGTCCCCTCTGGGCTCAGCCCCACCCTCCTCACCTCCGTCCGCGTCGGCACGTGCACCAGCCGCAACTCGCCCCCACGCGTCAACACCGCCGCCAACCCCAGGTACTCGTCCGCCTGGATCTCCCACCCGTCCTCTGCCCCGCGCAACTCGACCCTCGCCGCCGGCTCCGTGCGCCCGGGCCGAAACAGCGGCAGCACCGTCGCCAGCAGGTACACAAAGATCCCGAGCACCGCGACAATCACGCCCAGACCGCCCACCGTGACCACCGCGCCCCAGAACCGATCCCAGAAGCGCGTCGAGCGGGATGTGGGTCTCGACTGCGCCATGGGTTCGTTCACCGGGCTCGACGGGCGACTCGCTCGGACGGGGCTCGATCTCGCGGGAAAGGAACCTCAGCCGTCAGCCGCGCCAGCCGACACGAACATCCTTCCCACGAGCGCCCCGCCGTCGCGACTCTACCTCGCGGGCATCCGACCCTGCAACTCCTCCGCTCCCCGCGCGCCCCCGCCGCGCCGCCGACGCCGCGCCCGCCGACCTCGCCCTCCAACCCCTTCCCTAGAACGACGCCTTGATGCCCACCTTCTTCAACTCCTCCCGCGCCAACTCCGCCGGCACCGGGAAGTACCCGTCCTTCACCACGCCCTCCTGCCCGTTCCGGCTGAAGATCATCTTGATAAACTCCGCGCGCAACGGGTCCAGGCCCGTCTTCGCGTCATAGTTCACGTACAGCAGCAGCGCCCGCGCGATCGGGTAGTCCCCCGAGTACGCCGTCTCCATCGACGCCTCCACCGCCGCCTGACCCGTCTTGGGCGCGACCTTCAGCGCCCTCACCCCCGCCGTCCGATACCCCAGCCCCGAGTACCCCATCGCGAACGGGTCGTTCGCCACCGCCTGCACCACCGCCGACGACCCCGGCTGCTCCTTCACCGTCGCCTTGAAGTCCTTGCCCCCCAGCGTGTGCTCCTTGAAGTACCCGTACGTCCCCGACGCCGAGTTCCGACCGTACAACGACACCGGCTTCCCCTGGTACGCCGCGTCCTTCACCCCCAACTGGTCCCACGTCATGTCCGGGCCCGACACCGAGAACACCTTCGCCGCCTGGTCGATCGAGATCTCCGTCAGCGGGCAGTCCTTGTTCACATAGATCGCCAGCGTGTCGATCGCCACCGTCAGGCCCGTCGGCTTGTACCCGAACTTCTTCTCAAAGTCGTCCATCTCCTTCGCCTTCATCGGGCGGCTCATCGGGCCGAACTGCACCTGCCCCTCGATCAGCGCGGGCGGCGCCGAACTCGACCCCTTCCCCTCCACCTCGATCTTCACGTTCGGATACGCACGCTTGAACTCCTCGCCCCAGTGCGCCATCAGGTTGTTCATCGTGTCCGAGCCCATGCTCTTGAGGCTCCCTGACACCCCCGGCCCCGCCACATACGGCGGGAGTTGCGAGTCCACCGTCACCGGCTGCGCCAGTGCGGGAACCGAGACCAGTGCCAATACCGCGGCGATGAGTCGGCGCATCGAGTGTGCTCCTGAGATTGGGGTCGACGCATTATTGCGACCACCTCCACCGCCGGGCCGCGCCCAGCGCTAAGAGGGCGCTAATACACCTCCGCTCCCAACCAATCTACCCTGCGCCCTTGCGCCTCCTCCTCCTCGCCAACCCCCACTCCGGCAAGGGCCTTGCCATCCGACTCGCGCGCCGCTTCGCCGACGCACTCGCCCACGCCGGGCATCACCCCACCATCACGCCCTTCGGCCCCGGATCCACCCCTCCAGACCCCAAGAATACAGAGGCCATCGTCGTCTTCGGCGGCGACGGCTCCATCCACCACGCCGCCGCCCTCGCCGGCCACGTCCCCCTCTACCACGTCCCGCTCGGCAACGAGAACCTCTTCGCACGCGAGTTCCACATGACTCGCCACCACTCCGACCTCCTCCAAGCCCTCCGCCGCGCCCGCCCAACCCCCATCGACACCCTCGCCCTCGACGCCCCCACCTCCACGGGAACCCGACACGCCCTCATCATGCTCAGCCTCGGTCCCGACGCCGCCGTCGTCGAACGCCTCCACCGCGCCCGCCGCGGCCCCGCCGGGCACCTCGCCTACCTCGCCCCCATCCTCGCCCAATCCCTCCGGCCCTCACTCCCCACCATCTCCCTCCACGTCGACGGCACCGAGATCCTCCGCGACCGCCGCGGATGGCTCGTCGTCGCCAACCTCCGCCGATACGCCCTCGCCATCGACCCCGCCGCCCACGCCGACCCCGACGACGGCCTCCTCGACGCCGTCTTCATGCCCGCCGAGTCCTCCCTCGCCGCCCTCGCCTGGGCCGCTCGCTGCCGGCTCCGACTCGCCAGCGGCGCCGTCCGCGTCCGCGGGCGAGTCGCCTCGATCCACGCCCGCGACGCCGCCGTCCAGATCGACGGCGAGTGCGCCGGCCGCCTCGACGGCCGCCTCGATCTGGCCGTTCGCCCCGCGAGCCTGCGGGTCCTCACGCCCCGATGAGCACCCCGCCCCGCACCATCGCCCACACGGGATTGCTCCCGAACTCGTACGCCAGCGCCCGCTCGTCCCGGTGCCGAAGCACCAGCAGGTCCGCACGCTGCCCCACCGCGATCTGCCCGCGATCGCCGAGCCCGAGCACGTGCGCCGCGTTCACGGTGCTCGCCGCGATCGCCTCCGCCGGCGTGATCCCGCAGTGCCGAACCGCCAGCGCCATCGCGGCGGGCATCGACGGGCACGGCGCCGAGCCGGGGTTGAGGTTCGTCGCCAGCGCCAGGATCCCGCCCGCGTCCACGAACCGGCGTGCGCTCGCGTACCGCCCGTCGAGGTGGAACCCGCACGCGGGGAGGATCACCCCCGCCGTCGGCGACGCGGCCAGCGCGTCCAGGTCCGCGGGCGTCGAGGCCTCCAAGTGGTCCACGCTCCGCGCCCCGAGCCGGATCGCCTCGCGGACCATCCCCAGGCTGTTGAACTGGTCCGCGTGGACGCGCACCGGGTGGCCCAACTCGCGCGCCCGCGCCAGCAGCCGAACCGTCTCGTCCACGCTCCACGCCCCGACCTCGCAGAAGGCGTCGATCGTGATGCCGGGGTGCTCGCGGCTCACCGCCGGCAGCGTCTCGCGAATCGTCCGCTCGACGAAACCATCCCCCCCATCCTCTCCGGCCCCCCCCCACGCCGCGTCCTTCGCGTGCCCGAGCAGCGCGGTCGGCACGACGCTCGGGCCGCCCTCGGCGTCCGCGCGCGCCGCCGCGTCGGCAATCGCGCCGAGCATCGTGCGTTCCGCCTCGGTCGAGAGCCCGTACCCGCTCTTGACCTCGACCGTCGCGCTCCCGAGCGATCGCATGAGGCGCAGGCGTTCGAGCAGCGTTGCGGCCAGCGACGCCCGGCCCGCGGACCGGACCGCCCGCACCGTGGACATGATCCCGCCGCCGGCACGGAGGATGTCGAGGTAGGGCACGCCGCGGAGTTTCTGGGCCCACTCGTCGAGGCGATCGCCGGCCCAGCAGGCGTGGGAGTGGCAGTCGGCGAACGCGGGCATGAGGACGCGGCCGTCGGCGTCGATCTCGCGCTGGGCGGCGGGGAGGCCCGAGCCGATGGCGGCGATGGTGCCGTCGCGGATGGCCACGTCGGCGCGTTCGAGGAGGCCGAGGTCTGCGAGGCATGAGCCGCGGCGAGGTCGGTCGCCGGCGAGCGTGAGGACGCGTGCGCGGCGGATGACGAGGCTCACCGTCGCTCTCCGATGCCGCGGAGGATGGTGAGGAAGAGGTGGGCGGCGAGGCGGGCGGTTCGGCCGTCGGGGTCGTGGGGCGGGGAGAGTTCCATGAGGTCGAAGCAACGGGCGCCGGGCTCGCGGGCGACGAGTCGGAGGGCTTCCTCGGCCTCGCGCGGGGTCCAGCCGCAGGGGTTGGCGGCGCTGACGCCCGGGGCTGCGGAGGCGTCGAGGACGTCGAGGTCGAAACTGACGAAGAAGTCGGTGAGGGGCATGCGCCAGGCTTCGGGGCCCATCTCGTCGGCGAGGCGGCCGCCGCTGGCACGGAACCAGGCGAGGTGCTCGTGGGAGTTGGCGAGACGTTCGATGCCGAAGGCGCGGAGGGAGGCGATGCCGCAGTCTTGGACGAGTCGGCGGAAGGGCATGCCGGAGCCGATGGACTCGCGGACGTCGAGGTGGGCGTCGAAGTAGACGCCGGAGGCGATGCGGAGTTTCTGCATGAGGCCGCGGACGAAGGGGAGCGTGAGGTCGTGGCCGCCGCCGATGGCGATGGGGACGAGGTTGAGGTTGGCGAGGGCGGCGGCGGCATCGGAGATTCGGCGGTGGGTTTCGAGGAGTGCGTTGTCGTCGTCGCCGGTGGCGGGGAGGACATCGCCGGCGTCGAAGACGAGGGGCCACTGCCAGCCCTCGGGGTGGGCGACGCCGTAGCGTGCGAGGGCGTTGCGGAAGGCGGCTGGGCCGAGGGCGGCGCCTGGGCGGCCGCGGTTGAGGCGGATGCCGAGGTCGTCGGGGAGGCCGAGGAGGCCGACGCGGCAGCCCTCCGGCGCTTGGCGGATGAGGGAGGCGAAGCGGGATTCAGGGATGTCCGAGGGCCAAACCCCCGGCCTCGTGTGTGGGATCACGCCTACAGCCTAGCGGGACGGGCGCGGGGGTGCGCGAGGGAGCGAAGGGACGGCGGTGCGCGTCGCGGCCCGAGCGGGCGTGCGCGCGAGGGGGAAGGGCGTGGGCGGCGTCGTGGGGCGGCGTGAGAGTGGCGGCGTGGGCGCGACGGACGAGGGAGATGGTCGCGGCAGGATCGAGGGAGCGGAGTCGGCGCGGCCCGCCGAGGCATCGAAGCCCGGAGCAGCGGCCGGCGAGGCAACGGAGGGAGAGATTGGAGGCGGAGTTGGAGAGGGCGACGGAGGCTCTGGGGGGAGCGGCGCTGAGGAGGAGGCGGGCGGTGGTGCTGGTGGCGGCGTGGGTGGCGGCGTGGGGGGCGGCGTGGGGGTCGGGGCAGGAGGAGGCGCGGGGGGCGGCGTAAGGGGCGGTGTCGGAGAATGGGACGGTGGTGGACCGTCTCGGGTCTCGGGCTTGGTGTGGTGGAGGAGGGCGATGGCGGCGCGGAGGAGAGCGAGCGGGGGGAGGTCGTCGGGGGAGTCGAGGATTCGGCGGAGTGCGAAGATGGCGGCGGAGCGGGCCTCGGCGGCCTTGAGTCGGAGGCGGGCGTTGTAGAAGTCGGCGGCACGGTGGAGGCGGTCGGACATCTCGGGGGCGAGGACTCGCTCGAGGAGTTGGTGGAGGGAGACGTTGCGGAAGGCGGCCATGTCGCCCAGGGGCGCGGCGCCCTGGGTGATGGCGAGGAAGAGTTCGTCGTCGGAGAGCGGGTGGGCGACGTGGGTTTCGGCGCTCATGGCGCGAAGATAGCGGGAGCGCGGCGAGAGGCAAGAGGGAATCGTGGGATGACCACAAAACGGCGCACAAGGGTGACCGAAGAGTGCAAAAAAAGTGGTGGCGGGTAGCGGTCAGTGGTGGTCGGCGAGGGGGACGACCATGGCGACGGCTTCTTCGGCGGAGGGGCGGTGGGAGAGGTCGATGGGGAGGTAGACGCCGCGGTCGTGGTCGCTGTTGAGGACGATGGCGCAGGGCGGGACGAGTTTGACGCCGTTCTCGGCTTTCTCGTGGCCGAGGATGAAGAGGTTGACGCCCCAGCGTTCGACGAGGTCTTCGAGTTGGTCGGCGTCGTAGCCGCGACCCCAGACCATGAGGTGTGCGGCGCCCTGTCGGGGCTCGTAGTCGGCGTCGGTGAGGTCGCGGGAGAGGACGGAGGCGTCGAAGCGGCCCATGAGGGCGGTGCCGGGGAGGGAGTGGGCGCAGAGGATGTCGCCGCCGGGCCCGGGCCTGCCGCAGTCGGCGCGGAGGGCGAGGGGCATGGAGTAGATGAAGTCGGCGATGGCGTCGCGGACATGCGGGGTGCGGTCGGCGTAGGCGTATTCGAGGCCTTCGTCGAAGGCCTGGACGACGCGGACGCCGTCCTTGATGATGCCGGCGCCTTTGACCTGTGCGAGTTCGTGGTTGGCGAGGAGGGTGTGGACGTGCTCTGGGTGATCGGTCTTGAGTGCGGCGACGCGAGCGAGGGCGCGGAAGGAGAAGTCCATGCCGTTGATGAGGCGGTCGGAGTGGATGATCTCGTGGAGGACGAGGTGGGCTGGGGAAGTGCCGTCGAGGTCGGCGGCGTGGACGAGGCGTGCGAGGTGGAGGGGGTTGTCGTGGAGGTCGCCGGTGGCGATGAGTCGTCCCGGCGCGGCGATGGCGTCGATGGAGCCCTTGCGGCAGGGCGCGGTGCGGTTGGCGTCGGCGCCGGCACGGAAGGCGGCGATGACGGCGTCTGGGTCTTGGAGGTCGAGGGCGCGCACGATCATTCCGAAGAGAGGACCACCGGGCGACGGAGTGTTATCGGCCCGTGCCGGGGGGTGTCGTCACTTGCCGCTCTTGGGCGGGGACTGTTCTTCGTCGTTGATTCGGGTGGCGCCGTTGGGGTTCTCGGCGGCGCGGGCGCGGAGGATCCCGAGGATGAGGTTGAGGCGATCGGCGACGACGGCCATGGATTCTGGGCGTTTGTCGGGGTCGATCTCGACGCACTGCATGATGAGTTCGGCGAGGCGTGGATGGACGCGCGGGTTGAGTTCGTTGACGGGCGTGGGCTTCTCGATGAGGTGGTCTTCGAGGGAGCCGACGAGGGCGTCGCTCTTGGCGAGGGCGGTGGGGATGTGTCGGCGAGTGAAGGTCCAGTACATGGTGGCGCCGAGGTTGTAGATGTCGGTCTTTGGGGTGATGGCGCGGCGGTGGACCTGCTCGGGTGCGATGTAGTCGGGGGTGCCCTGGATGCGTTCCTTGACGGTGCCGATCTTGCAGGACTGGCCGAGGTCGATGATCTTGGCGACCTCGCCGGCGACCATGATGTTGTTGGGCTTCATGTCGGCGTGGACGTAGCCGTGGTCGTGCATGTGGGCGAGGGCGGAGGCGACCTGGTGGAAGATATCGACGGCCTTGGTGAAGGTTCGCGGGGGCTGTCGCTCCTCGCTGATGCCGTCGACGTACTCCATGACAAGGAAGAGTTCCTTGGTGGAGATGAGGTTGGCTTTTTTCTTGATGAGGCGGTCGATCTTGCGGATGGAGGGGTGGTTGAGTTCGGAGGCGATCTTGTACTCGGCCTCGGCCTGGTCGAGGAATCGCTGGTCCTTGGGGTCTTTTTTCTCGACGTGTTTGAGGGCCCAGATGTGCTTGGTCTTTGGGTCCTGGACGAGGTAAATGATGGAGGCCGCGCCCTGACCGACTTCCTTCAGGACGCGGTAGCCTTCGATGGTGTCGCCGACCTTTTTCTTCTCCACCGGCTCGATCATCCCTGCGCCCGCGGCGCGAATCCGTGCTCCAGGTGAGTGCGTCGTTGCCCGAGCCGACCGAGTGGCAGCGCGGGGGGTCGGATGGTAGCCGCGAACTGAGGCTTCGCCATGTGGTGAACCCTTGGACCTCCGCGGAGAGCCCGTCGGAGAGGAGATGGTAGGGACCGAGAACGCCCGCGCGGCATGGCCGAGCATCGGCGAGAAAGAGCCGGCGGTCGATTGGGATGATGTTTGGGAGTGCCGCGTGCGGCGCGGCTCCGACACGTGGCGGTTAGCGAGCGCGGACGAGTTGGTCGCGGAAGGCGGCGGCGGGGAAGAAGCGGCCCGGGTCGTTGGTGCTGGCGACGTCGGAGTGGCGGTAGATGCGGTCGCGCGGGATGTTGCAGCGCTGGGCGAGTTCGTCGACGAGTTGGGCGAGGCGTTGGATCTGCTCGTCGGAGAAGGGGCGGCGGTTGCCGTCGCCGACGAGGCAGATGCCGATGGAGTTGCGGTTGAGCCAGTCGCCCTGGGGCCCGGCGGCGTGGGCGCCTGGGAGTTGGTCGAGCCAGCGGAAGCCGACGTGGACCTCGCCGTTGTCGAGCCCGTTGCCGTTGCCGATGAGGAAGTGGAATCCGAGGCCGTCGAGGTTCATGGCGCGGTGCTGGGCCTCGATGGAGGCCGGGGTGCCGTAGACGGAGGCGGAGTGGTGGATGACGATGGCCTGCCAGCGGGCGGGTAGGAAGGGCGTGCGGGTGGCGAAGATGGATTCGATGGCGGAGGGCCCGGCGGCGGAGACGAGAGCGGGGAGGGCGATGCCGTCGAGTCGAGGTGCGGGCCCGCCCTGGATGGCCCAGAAGAGCCCGCCGACGGAGGTCATGCACCCGAGGAGCGCGGCCCAGACGAGGCGAACGCGCTTGGGATTGGTGCGAGACTTGGACCGCGTGCGTGCCATGGAAACCCTCGCCGCCCCTGCCCGCCACAGTGATCGGAGAAACGCGCCCTGTTCCTTGTCAATTCGTGCGGGGGAGCGCGGCTGGCCCGATGGCGCGGCGTCACGGACGGACCGCGAGAGGTTATCCGATCTGGGGGTTCTCGGTCGAGCGGGGCTATCGCTTGGGGGCGAGGCGTTCGCGGAGGTTGGGGTGGCGCACGCCGCGGTCGTCCATGATGTATTGAGAGGCGTACTGATTGCGGACGGCGTCGTAGCGATCGAAGGGGGAGCGTTCGTCGGAGGGCGCGAGGAGTGGCCTTTCGCATCCGGCTGCGGCGATGGCGGTCAATCCACAGGTGATCCACAGCGCGAGGGCGCGGCGGCGAGCGAGCGGAGCGCGGGCGTGGGAGCGCGCGGGGGTCATGGCGAGAGTGTACGGGGTCGAGGGAGCGCGGGGTCGGCGGTGCGTCGTGGGGACGGGGGTCGGACGCGGAGGCGGCCGGTGGCGGAGAGGCGGACGTCGCGGCGGTGGATGAGTTGTCGGAGGCCCTCGTAGAGGACGGCGCAGACGGCGGTGGCGAGGTTGAGGGAGCGTTCACCCGGGGCCATGGGGAGGGAGAGGACGCGGCCGGGGTGGGCGCGGAGGATGGTGGCGGGGAGGCCGGCGGTTTCGCTGCCGAAGACGAGGTGGTCGCCTTTGTGGAGCGGGGCGTCGAAGAGGGATCGTGAGCCACGGGTGGAGAGGAGCCAGAGGGAGGGATGTTCGGCGTTGGCGAGGTAGTCGTGCCAGGAGGCGTGGTGGTGGAGGTCGAGGCGGGGCCAGTAGTCGAGGCCGGCGCGGCGGCAGGCTTTTTCGGAGGTGTCGAAGCCGAGCGGGTGGATGAGGTGGAGTGAGGAGGCGGTGGCGACGCAGGTGCGGCCGATGTTGCCGGTGTTGTTGGGAATCTCGGGTTGGTGGAGGACGACGTGGAAGAGGGGAGGCATGGTGGAGCGTAGCGGGAGGGGCTGGGGGCGAAGGGAGGAGTGGGGAACGAGGGGCCCGAGCGAGGTTGGGGGGATGGAGGAGGTGCGGCGAGGGGCGTTTGGGCGAGGGGCGCTGCTCGCCGGGCGGGGGGTGGCGGCCTATCCTGTCGCCCTTCGACGTTTGGAGAACCCAGAGGCATCCAAGGACCCCGGCACATGGCGACCACCGGCACGATCACGCAGGTCATCGGCTCGACGTTTGACATCCAGTTTCCGGAGGATCAGTTGCCGGAGATCTACAACGCGGTGACGCTGGACGAGCAGACTCCGGTGGGGCCGTTGAAGTTGACCGGGGAGGTTCAGCAGCACCTTGGCGGGGGCCGGGTGCGAGCGGTGGCGTTGGGCTCGACGGACGGTGTTCGTCGTGGGATGAAGGCAATGGACATGGGGAGCCCGGTGACGGTTCCGGTGGGCGAGAAGGTGCTGGGTCGGGTGTTCAATCTGTTGGGGGACCCGATCGACAAGATTGCGGCGCCGACGGGGGTGCAACGGAAGCCGATCCACCGGGCGCCGCCGGAGTTTGCGCAGTTGAACCCGAACACGGAGATCCTGGCGACGGGGATCAAGGTGGTGGACCTGCTGTGCCCGTTCGTGCGAGGCGGGAAGATCGGGCTGTTCGGCGGCGCGGGGGTTGGGAAGACGGTGGTGATCCAGGAGATGATCGCGCGGGTGGCGAAGAACTTCGGCGGGTACTCGGTGTTCGCGGGGGTGGGCGAGCGGACGCGCGAGGGCAACGACCTGTGGCGGGAGATGAAGGAAGCGGAGTACACGGACGAGAAGGGGAACAAGGCGCACGTTCTGGACAAGGTGGCGATGGTGTTCGGGCAGATGAACGAGCCGCCGGGGGCGCGTCTGCGGGTGGCGTTGTCGGCGCTGACGATGGCGGAGGAGTTCCGGGACTCGTCGGGGAAGGAGACGCTGATCTTCGTGGACAACATCTTCCGGTTCACGCAGGCGGGTTCGGAGGTGTCGGCGCTGCTGGGGCGCATGCCCAGCGCGGTGGGATATCAGCCGACGCTGAGCACGGAGATGGGGGAGTTGCAGGAGCGGATCACGTCGACGAGCAAGGGTGCGATCACGTCGGTGCAGGCGATCTACGTGCCTGCGGACGACCTGACGGACCCGGCGCCGGCGACGGCGTTCGGACACCTGGACGCGTTCGTGGTGCTGTCGCGTTCGATCGCGGAGAAGGGGATCTATCCGGCGGTGGACCCGCTGGCGTCGACGTCGCGGATCCTGGATCCGAGCATCATCGGGGAGCGGCACTACGCGATCGCGCAGCGGGTGCAGAAGATCCTGCAGCGGTACAAGGACTTGCAGGACATCATCGCGATCCTGGGGGTGGACGAGTTGTCGGAAGAGGACAAGTTGACGGTGTCGCGGGCGAGGAAGATCGAGCGGTTCCTGTCGCAGCCGTTCCACGTGGCGGAGCAGTTCACGGGGTTCAAGGGGGTGGACAGTTCGCTGGAGTCGACGATCGACTCGTTCGAGCGGCTGTGCAACGGTGAGGGCGACAGTTTGCCCGAGGGCGCGTTCATGTACGTGGGGACGCTGGACGACGCGAAGGCGAAGGCGGCGAAGATGGCGCAGGGTTGATTCGGGGCGGGGGGAGCGGGGCGGGGCGGTCAGTCGTTGGCGAGTTCGAGCCCGTCGTGGGCGAGGGCCATTCCTTCGGGGAGGTCGCGGTTGGTTTGCGCGTGGGGGAGGTCGTGGGCCATGTGGACGAAGTAGGTGCGGGGCGCGCCGACCTGGTGTGCGATGCCGACGGCCTGGGCGAGGGAGAGGTGGGTGGGGTGGTGTCGATGGCGGAGGGCGTCGAGGACGAGGGTGCGGAGGCCGCGGAGGAGTGGCCAACTCTGGGGCGGGATGCCGGAGACGTCGGTGCAGTAGGCGAGAGGGAAGAGGGAGCCGTTGGCGTCGGGGTGCTGGGGCTCGATGCGGAAGCCGAGGACAGGGAGTTTGCCGTGGAGGAGCGGGATGGGGGTGAAGCGCAGGCCGTGGAGGTCGATGGGGGAATGCGGGTCGATGAGGTGGGGGATGAGGGTGGCGACGAAGGAGTCGTTGACGTTGTTGTCGCGGTCGAAGATGTGCTTGTAGACGCGGCGGAGGTGGTCCATGGTGTGGGGGTCGGCGTAGATGTCGATGGGGGCGTGCATGACGGCGTTGAATCGGCGGACCTCGTCGAGGCCGAAGGTGTGATCGACGTGGTTGTGGGTGAAGAGGACGGCATCGCAGCGGTCGAGTCGGGCGCGGAGGGATTGGAGTCGGAGGTCGGGCCCGGCGTCGAGGAGGACGGTGCGCGGGGAGCCGGCGCGGTCGGTCCAGCGGAGGGCGGCGGCGGTGCGGAGGCGCTGGTCGCGCGGGTCGGTGCTGGTGCAGACGGGGCAGTCGCAGCCGATCGCGGGGACGCCCGCGGAGGTGCCCGTGCCGAGGAAGAGGAAGCGCATGGCGAAGGCTATGGCGTGGGCGGGAGGGGCGAGTCAGGATTCATCGTGGCGGTCCTGCGTGTCTGGGCCGCGGCGATGCACGCGGCTACTTGGGATCGGGGGCCGAGGCCTCGCTGGCGGGTCGTGCGGGGGTTGAGGCATTGCGAGTTTTGAGGTCAGGGAGACGGTCGTAGTAGTTGGGGGCGGGGATGTCCTCGGAGCCCGGGGACCATGGGGTGGCGGAGACGACGCGCCAAGGTCCGACGCCGCCGCGGAGGGTGAGAGTGACTTCCTGGTAGACGGGTTGGCCTGTGGGGGCGAGGCCGAGTTCGGTGGCGGGGCGGATGATGTTGATCTGGGCCTCGTCGCCTCGGATTCGGAGGGAGCGGACGTGGTAGATGGGGAGGTCGGAGGTGGTGGAGGCGAGTGGGGTGACGAGGCGACGCGGGCCGCCGATGTCCTTGGAGGCGTAGTCGTAGAAGGCGGCCTTGACGCCGGTGGGGAGGTTGATGGCGAGGCGAGGTTGTTCGGCAGGGCCCGGGGTGAAGTCGAGGGCCTGGCCATTGGGCGGGTAGCGAGTGATGGTCCAGCGGAGGCCCTCGACCATGACGTCTTCCATGGCGGGGAGGCTTGGGCTGTGGAAGGCGGTGTCGCCTGGGACTGGTGGGAAGTTGGCCCAACTGACGCAGCCGGCGATCGCGGCGAGGGAAGCGAGGGAGAGGATGGCGGACGCGCGACGCATGGCAGGACCTCCGTGCCCTAGTCGGGCGAGCGGCAGTATATGGGCGGAGGCGCGGGTCAGGAGAGGGCGCGGCGGATGCGGGCGGCGTCGTGGAGGAGCGCGTCGGCCTGGTCGGGGGTGAGCATGGTGCTGGCGTCGGAGAGGGCGGACTTTGGGTTGGGGTGGCACTCGAGGAAGAGGGCGTGGACGCCGGCGGCGACGGCGGCGCGGGCGAGGAGCGGGGCGCGGTCGGGGCGTCCGCCGGTTTGGTCGCCGGCGCCTGGGAGTTGGGTGGAGTGGGTGCAGTCGAAGCAGACGGGGGCGGGGCCGAGGGAGTCGAGGGGCGCGAGGTCGAGGTCGATGAGGTCGCCCAGGCCGAGGAAGTCGTTGATGAGTCGGCCGTAGCCGAAGGAGGTTCCGCGTTCGGTGAAGAGGAAGTTGTGGCAGCGTGCTTCGATGAGTTTGCGGGCCGGGCCGCGCATCTCGTGGGGTGCGAGGAACTGGCCTTTTTTGACGTTGACGGCGCGGTTGGCGGCGACGGCGGCGCGGGCGGCGGCGACGAGGAGGTCGGTCTGGCGGCAGAGGAAGGCGGGGATCTGGAGGAGGTCGGCGACGGCGGCGGCGGGCTCGGCGTGGTCGGGCTCGTGGATGTCGGTGGTGACGGGGACGTTGAGGCGTTGGCGGATCTGGGCGAGCCAAGCGAGGCCCTGGTCGAGGCCCGGGCCACGGGGCGAGGCGATGCTGGAGCGGTTGGCCTTGTCGAAGGAGGCTTTGAAGATGTAGGGGAGGCCGAGGGCGTTGCAGGTGGAGGCGAGGCGGGAGCCGACGGCGAGGCCGAGGTCGAGGGACTCGAGGACGCAGGGCCCTGCGATGATGGCGAGGGGCAATCCTGGGCCGATGCGGAGGTTGCCGACGGAGCAGAGGCGGGGCATGGGTGGAGGGTAGGTGGCGGAAGAGAAGCCGCCGAGTCCCCCGATAGGGAAGACCCGGCGGCAGCGGAGATTGACGAGATTGGGGCCGGCGTTGGCCCGCGCGGTGTGTACGCGGGGGCTCGCGCTGGCGTTACGCGAGTCGCCCCCCCCCCCCCCCACCACCACCACTCACCCCCTCACCCATCCGCACACTCCGGTGGAGTGAGTGAAGGGCGGGGCGTGATGGGAAGTGGTTAGCGGCTGGCGATGGGGCCCTTGTCGGAGTCGGGCTTGGTGGGGCCGACCTCGATGACCTTGGGCCCGATCTCGATGGAGCGGGACTTGCTGGGCTTGACGAGGGGTGTCTTGGCCTGCTCGCCGTCGAGGAGGTACTTGGCGGCGTTCTCGTAGTTCTTGATGTCGGAGTTCTGGCTGAAGCCCTGGAGTTTGGACTCCTGCTTGGCGCGGATGTCGGCGAGGCGTGCGGTGAGTTGGTCGAGGCTGGCGACGTGGTAGCGGCTGTGCTCGTCGATGGTTTCCTGGCGCTTCTGCATGACCTCGATCATGCGGTCGTTGCGGGCGATGGCGTCGACCTGGCGGTCGAGGCTCCAGAGTTGGGTCTGGAACTCGGCGCGCTCGGTTTCGAGTTGGGCGAGGAGATCGGTGAGGCGGTCGCGCTGCTGGCCGAGGTAGCCGAGGTCGCGTTCGAGGTCGGTGACGCGTGAGGAGTAGGCGGTCTTGAGTTGGCCGACGCGGTTGGCCTTGGCGTAGGCCTCGTCGAGGTTGACGGGCCGCTCGTCGGAGAATCGGACGCGGACGACCTGGCCGTCGGCGGTGGAGCGAGCCTCCTCGGCGCGTGCGAGGATGGACTGCATGTGGGCGAGGTCGGCGTCGGTCATGGCGACGACCTTCTGGCTGACGGCGAGTTCGCGCTCGAGTTGGGCGATCTGCTCGTTGAGTTCGGCGAGGTCGCCGCGGACGTCGGCGATTTTCCTGGGGTACTCGGCTTCGAGGCCGCGGAGTTGGGCGCGGAGTGCGATGGGGTCGCTGATGGTGGAGTCGATGGCGCTACGGACGTTGTGTCGCGCCTGGTGCATGAAGGCGCGGACGGTGTCGGGCCCGGCGACGACCATGGCGACGCCCCCGACGATCGCGATTACCACGCCAGCCCGGACGACGTTCCTGCACATGCTTGCCATTGATGAACCTCCTTCGGTTCGGCCCGCCGGCGCGGGGCCGGGCGGGGTGAGTGACTGGGTCGAGGGAGTGATTGGGGGATGGGCGGCGGCGATTTCAGGGGAAACGGGAGGCGGGAAGGAACAACGCGGGGGCGATGGGGGGCGTAGAAGGATGCCGAAGCGGCGTGCGGAGGCGCGGGAGGCGGGAGGGTGAAGGTGGTTCTCGGGCGTTGATGGGGCGAAGAGGGGGCGTGGCGGGGGGTGGTGGCGGCAGGGGGATTGCGTGCTGGACGGGTCGCGTATTGTGATGGATAGAGAAAGTCCCCCAAGGGCGTTCCGAAGAAGGGGCGCTCCCACGGCGGCGGAGGCTGGTTGAGCGATGCTGAACTCGTTGACAACCAGTTTCGTGGCGCGGCTGAAGCGCAACGACGAGGCGGCGTGGTTCGAGTTGTGGGAGACGTTCGGCCCGGTGATTCGGGCGCAACTGACGAAGTGGGGCCGGGGGAGGATCGGGGCGGAGACGGTGCGCGACCTGTCGCAGGAGACGCTGGCGGCGCTGTCGGACTCGATCGACCGGTACGACCCGGCGAAGGGGGCGCGGTTCTCGACGTGGCTGCTGGCGATCGCGAAGCACGTTCTGGGCGATGAGATGGATCGGCGGAGCGCGCAGAAGCGCGGGTCGGGGAAGCGGGCGACGGAGTTTGACGACGGGTGGATGGGCGGGGTGAGCGTCGGGGTGGACGAGAACTACGAGGCGGCGGTGTTCCGTGCGAAGGTGGAGGCGGCGATCCGGCTGGTGGAGAAGGAGTCGGATTTCACGGACTTTTCGATCTATCGGATGCGGGTGCTGGACGGGCAGCCTGGTCGGGGCGTGGCGGCGGCGCTGGGGATCAGCGAGCCGACGGTGAGCCGGAGGCTGGCGAAGGTTCGGGACCTGTTGCGGTCGCGGCTGCGCGAGGTGATCGCGACGTATTCGTTCACGAGCGATGAGATGGAGGAGGCGGAGCGAAACGGGTTGGCGCTGAATCCCACCAAGCAGGACGACTCGGCGTTCGACGAGTGCATCGCCGAGATTTTCCACAGGCAGACGGAACTGCGGCGGCAGGAGCAGGCCGGGCTGCGGGACTAAGGGGCGACCATGGGCATGCCAGTAGTGGTCATCGCGATCTTGGCGTTGATCGCGATCCCGGTGGGGATCGTGGCGGTGCTGTATCTGATCGTGCCGTTCTTCAAGGCGGTGGGGTGGGTGTGCCGGCAGGTGGGGCGGTTCGTGTATGGGGAGGTGAGCGACGCGCTGCGGATCGTTGGGGCGCTGATCACGCAGGTGGTGCTGCTGCCGATGATCGTGGGGAGCGTGGTGATCGGGCGGTGGTCTGCGGCGGGGCACTATGGGCGGGCGCTGACGGCGGAGATGCGGACGCTGGGGCTGTGCGTGTATCGCATGGCGATCGGGCATCCGGCGCGGCTGCTGTGCCTGACGGCGCTGACGGACGGGATCGAGAAGCGGATTCCGGAGGTGGTGGCGGCGGCGCCCGGCGCGGACGCGCCGAGCGGGAAGCGGGCCGGGCAGTTTGAGGGGTATCGGATCGTGGGGTCGCTGCCGGGCGGGGGCTCTGGGGGCAAGTTGTACGTGGCGGAGCCGGACGAGTTGCGGCTGGCGGGCTTTGCGCGGAACGGGGCGACGGACGTTGGGCAGGTGGTGATCAAGGTGTTCTCGCTGCGGGACGGGTCGAGTCTGCCGCAGATTGTTCGGGAGAGCCGGGCGCTGGAGGCGGCGAAGAAGTTGGGGCTGGTGCTGGAGCACGAACTGAGCGAGGAGCGGTTTTATTACGTGACGCGGTACGTGCCTGGGGAGTCGCTGGGGATTGTGACGCAGCGGCTGCACGCGTTGTCGGAGGGTGGCGAGGGATTGGACACGGCGCAGTTGCGTCGGGCGCTGGGGTATGGTGCGGACCTGCTGTCGACGCTGGAGATGTATCACCGGGGCGGGTTGTGGCACAAGGACGTGAAGCCGGACAACATCGTGGTGGATGGTCGAGCGGCGCACCTGGTGGACTTCGGGCTGGTGACGCCGCTGCGGTCGGGGATGACGCTGACGACGCACGGGACGGAGTATTTCCGGGATCCGGAGATGGTTCGGCTGGCGCTCCGCGGGGTGAAGGTTCACCAGGTGGACGGGGCGAAGTTTGATCTGTACGCGGCGGGCGCGGTGCTGTATTCGATGGTGGAGAACTCGTTCCCCGCGCACGGTGGGCTGTCGCAGATCTCGAAGCGGTGCCCGGAGGCGCTGCGGTGGGTGATCCGGCGGGCGATGACGGAGTACGACAAGCGGTACACGTCGGCGTCGCAGATGCTGGCGGACCTGGAGGTGGTGCGGACGGCGTCGGACCCGTGGGCGATCCGGCCGGCGGATTTGCCGAGCCTGCGGGGGCAGTCGGAGGGGTTTGTGGCGGCGGAGGTTGGCGAGTTTGGGGCGGCTGGACGGGCGGCGCCGGGCGAGGCGAAGGCACCGGCGCGGGAGGTCGCGGGCGCGGCGATGGGCGGGGCGTCGGTGCGGCAGGCGGGGCTTGCGGGATCGCCGGTGCCTCCGCGGGAGGGATCGCGGGCGGGCGGACGGCGTCGGCCGAACATCCGGGTGTCGGACTGGTGGTCGGGGCGGTATGAGTCGGATGAGGCGGAGGCGGCGCCGGCGGCCAAGGCGCGGGGAGGTCCGTTCATCGAGGTGGAGTTCGGCGTAGGCGAGCGGGCACGTGGGACCGGTCGGCTGGCGCAGGAGCAGGTTCGGAGCGCGCGGGCGCGGGCGCGGGCGCGGCGGGAGCGGGCGCAGCAGCGGGCGCAGCAGCGGCGGGCGCATCACACCGGGGAGTTCCGGGCGGTGAATCCGGGCGTGGTGGTGGCGTTGCTGGTGCTGGTGGCGGCGGCGGTGGCGGTGGTGCTGGTGTTTTTCACGTACGGCGTGCGGCGTGCGACGGTGCGGAACCTGGCGTCGTTCGGCCCGGAGCATCCGATGGGGCTGTCGTTCGCGGAGATCTCGCTGCCGGAGGCGATGGGCGTGGCGCCGGCGGGGACGGTGCGTCCGCCGCAGCCCCCGGCATTACCGGCGTCGAGCGTGAGCCGCCCGCACGTGCCGGCGCCGACGGTGGTGGTGATGGATCGCGGGCAGCGGACGGCATCGACGGCGCAGCGGGACGCTGAGCCGTGGCGTGTGCTGGTGGTGAGCGACGTGCAGCCGCCGACGGGGGCGATCACGGCGGCGGTGGAGCGGTTGCAGTCGGCGGGGTTCCTGCTGGTTGGGAACTACCCGGGGAACGGGGCGGGCGAGGCGACGATGGCGCGGGAGTTGGACCTAGTGGCGTCGGCGCGGCGTGCGCGGGAGTTGGGTCGGCTGGAGGCGGAGGACGTTCGTGCGGGGCTGTCGCGGTGGCTGTCGGAGCAGGATCTGCCGCTGCTGGTGTGGTTCGAGCGTGATGCGAGCGAGCCTGGGCGGACGACGTCGTGGCTGATCGCGGCGGCGCCCGGGGACGGGGACGGGGTGACGATCTCGGCGGCGTTCGCGGCGGGGCGGTCGGCGCTGGCGCCCGGCGCGCGTTGACGCGGGGTAGGCCGGAGGCGACAATCGCGCGGGATGACGATGCCGCGTGTGGTGAGAATCGAGATCGGTGCGCGCACGTATGAGGTGATCATCGGCGCGGGGCTGGTGCGCACGCTGGGCGGGATGGTGTCGGAGGTGACGCCGGCGCGGCGTGCGGCGGCGCTGGTGTTCGATACGGCGTTGCCGACGGGGCTGGTGGAGGAGGCGGCGGGGTCGCTGGCCGGGGCGGGGTACGAGGTGACGCGGATCGGTGCGGTGGGCGACGAGGGGCACAAGTCGCTGGGCGCGCTGGAGGCGATCCTGGCGGCGATGGAGGCGTCGCGGCTGGAGCGGGGCGACCCGGTGGTGGCGCTGGGGGGCGGGGTGGTGGGCGACGTGGCGGGGTTTGCGGCGGCGGTGTATCGGCGCGGGACGGTGCTGGTGCAGTGTCCGACGACGCTCTTGGCGATGGTGGACGCGTCGGTGGGCGGGAAGACGGGGGTGAACCTGAGGCTGGGGGACGGGACGACGGTGAAGAACGCGGTGGGCGCGTTCCATCAGCCGCGGCGGGTGGCGATCGATGTGATGGCGCTGGGGTCGCTGCCGGAGCGGGCGTTCCGGTGCGGGCTGGCGGAGTGCGTGAAGCACGGGATGCTGGGGGGCGACCTGGGCGACGCGGGTCTCTTGGAGCATCTGGAATCGGGCGTGGAGCGGGTGCTGGCGCGGGAGGCCGGGGCGCTGGTGGAACTGATCGCGCGGAACGTGGCGGTGAAGGCGGCGGCGATCGGGGGCGACGAGCGCGAGGAGGCGGCGGTCGGTGGGCGGGCGCTATTGAACTTGGGGCACACGTTCGGGCACGCGATGGAGCCGATGGCGGGGCTGTCGCCGGACGGGGACGCGCGGCGGGCGCCGTTGCAGCACGGGGAGGCGGTGGGGCTTGGGCTGGTGGCGGCGTGCGCGACGGCGGAGGCGATGGGGCGGATCGGGCCTGGGCTTGGGGAGCGGGTGCGGGCGTTGCTGACGCGGTGCGGGCTGCCGACGCGGGTGCGGGGGCTGCCCGGGGACGAGGTGCTGCTGGCGGCGATGGCGCACGACAAGAAGGCGCGGGGCGGGCGGCTGCGGCTGGTGTTGCCTGGGGGCGCGGGGCGTGCGGAGGTGGTGACGGATCCGCCGAGGGAGGCGGTGGTTCGCGGGCTGGGGGCGATCCGATCAGCGTGAGCGTGGCGGCGCGGGCTTGGCGGCGGGCTTTCGATAGATCATGGTGACGCGGTTGCCCTTGTCGTTGTAGTGGACGGAGGCCATGTAGGCGCGGATGAGCATGAGGCCCCGGCCGGAGGGGAGTTCGAGGTTCTCGTCGAGGGTGGGATCTGGGACGGCGTCGGCGCGGAAGCCGGGACCGCGGTCCTCGATGGAGAGGGTGACGTCGGCATCGGAGACGCGGAACTCGACGGTGGCGGGGGTGTCGTGGGGGAGGCCACGGTGGCCGTGGCGGAAGGCGTTGGAGAGGGCCTCTTCGAGTGCGAGGCGGACGGCGAAGCGGGAAGCGTCGGGGTAGCCGTGGCGAGTCATGGCGTCGAGGACGGAGGCGACGAGCGCGTCGGTCTGGGCGCGGTCGTGACGAATCAGGACTCGGCCCTCGTCGAGGTTCACGCGCGGTCTCGTGGGCCGAACGGGCGGGGACGTACGGGCTGGCTCACGGTGGCGCTCCGCCGGGCTACTTGAATGATTTCATGGCGTCGGCGGAGGTCTCGTGGATCTCGAAGAGTTTGTTGAGTTTGGTGATGACGAAGACCTCGAAGATCTGTGGGTCGATGTCGGCGAGGCGGAGTTGGCCGCCGGCGGCGCGGACCTTGTTGTTGACGCTGATGAGCATGCCGAGGGCGGCGGAGGAGAGGTGGTCGACGTTGGCGAAACTGACGAGGAGTTTGGGCTTGGGGCGGTCGTCGATGATGGAGGCGATCTCGTCGCCGATGAGTTGGATGTTGGCCTCGTCGAGGATGTTGCGGTCGATGAACTCGACCTGTGTGGCGTCGCCCGAGCGTTTGATTCGAAGGCGTGAACTGTCGGAGGGCATGGAGGGCTCCATGATGCCGGCGGGAGCGCCGGGCCGGAAGCATAGGGGCAGGTCCGGGTGAAGGCACGGGCAGGGGAGAGGGGTCAGGGAGTGGGAAGCGAAGCGGCCCCCGGGGAGATCCCGAGGGCCGCGTGGGAGCGAGTGGGTTGAGGAGTGGCGGTTGTGGAGGGGCCAGCACGGGGCGGAGGAGTTAGCCGCCGAGGCCGGAGCGGAGGGAGTCGAGGAGGCCTGGGAAGTTGCGTTCTTCTTCCTCGTTCTGGATGAGGATGGTGGGCTTGAGGAGGATGAGGAGGGTGTTCTCTTCCTTGCTCTCGATGCGGTTGGTGAAGAAGCGATTGAGGATGGGGAGTTTGGAGAGGACGGGGACGCCGGTCTCGACTTCGAACTCGGTGACGAGGCGTTGGCCGCCGAGCATGATGGTTCCCTGGTCGGGGACGGTGACGGTGGTCCGGACGCGGGTGACGGTGACGGTGGGGAGTTGGACGAAGGCCTGTGCGGTGGCGGAGTTGACGAGTTGGCCGCCGGCGACGGCGGTGATGGCCTGCTGCCCGAAGCCGTCGAGGCGGGCGACGCCGGCGTCGACGTCGAGGGTGACATAGCGGCGGTCGGCGGAGACGGTGCCGGTGACGAGCATCGTCACGCCCTCGGTGACGGTGGCGATGGTGGGGTCGAAGCCGACGGCGGAGTCGCCGACGACGGGCTGGAGGTCGGAGACGAAGGCGGTCTGGGAGGCGACGTAGATGTTGGAAGTTTGGCCGTTGGTGAAGGTGAGGCGTGGGGCGGTGAGTTGGATGGAACGGCGGTCGGCCTGGGTGGCCTGGACGAGGAAGTCGACCTGGATGTCGTCGAGGAACTGGCCGGCGATGCCGAGGGCCGGGGAGGCGCCGAGGATGGCGTTGGACCAGTCGGAACTTGGGGCGAGGGTGCTGGCGAGGCCGAGGGAGTCCTGCTCGACGCCGATGGGGGACCAGGAGCGTGGGTTGATGACGCCCTGGTTGGCGAACTGGGTGGTGGCGACGGTCTGGGGGAGGCCGGTCTGGGGGTTGATGATGACTTGGGTGGTGGCGGTGGTGGCGCCGGTGACGTTGCGGCCCAGGCCGTTGACGGGGGCGCCGATCTGGGTGCGGCGTGGGTCGAACTGGAAGAAGTCGCGGGCCTGGATGGTGGGGTCGATGGCGCGGGCGGCGCGGACCTGGTTGTTGTTGGCGTTGAAGTAGACGTCGAGGTCGAAGCCGATCTGCTCGAAGTAGTCGGAGTTGACGAGGAGGAAGCGGGTCTCGACGTTGATCTGCATGGCGCGCTGCTCGCGGAGTTTGGCGAGGAGGCCCATGATGGCGCGGTGGTTCTTGGGGGTATTGAGGATGATGAGGTTGCCGGCGGAGACCATCTTGGTGATCTTGCCCGGGGTGCCGCCGTTGGCCTCCCAGCCTTCCTGATCGACGTGCTGGGTGATGATGTCGATGAGGGCGTCCATGCGCTCCTCGCGGTCGCGTGTGAGTTGCTCGTCGTTGCGCTGCTGTTCCTGGCGGAAGGGGCTCTGGCCGGAGCCGCCCTGGGCGGACTGGAGGGCCTGCTGGAGGTCGATGCGCGGGACGTCGCGGTAGTCCGGGGTCTCGATGATGAGGTCCTTGATGTCGTAGACGACGAGGGCGGTGTTGCGGCGGATGCGGTCCTCGGAGGCGATGGTGACGACGCCGTCGATGACGGCCCAGTCGGCGCGGCTGGACTTGTCCTGGCCGCTGACTTTCTCGGTGATGCGGTCGAGGAGGGTCTTGTAGGTGACGTTGGTGAGGTTGAGGGAGACGGTGGTTTCCTTCTGGATGCCGGCGAGTTCGAGGGAGGCCCAGTCGACGTCGAGGTTGGTCTGGGTGATGGTCTGGACGAACTGGATGACGTCGCCGAGGGCGTGGTCCTGGAAACTGACGCTGGGGACGCGTTTGGCGCCGAGATCGGCGAGGACGCGGCGGTTCTCGGCGGACTCGCTGTAGGCGGCGGCCTCGCCGCGGCTGGCGGAGAGGGCCTGCCAGTCGTCGGGGAACTGGAGGACCTTGGCGGAGGGTGTGGAGGCTTCCTGGATGTCGGCGTCGAGGTCGGCGACGCCGATCTGCTTCTTGCGGTAGGCCTCCTGGGCGCGCTGGAAGATGATGATGTCGGTGAAGAGGTCCTGGAGGAGGAGGCCGGTGGGGTTGATGGGGTCGATGAAGAGGAGTTGCTTGACGGCCTGGAGGCCCTCGTGGTATCGCATCTCGCTCTGGTAGGCGCGGGCGCGGTCGATGAGTTCGACGATCTTGCGCTCGCGTTCCTCGCGCTGGACGCGCTCGTTGCGTTCGGCGGCGCGCTGGGCCTCGCGGTCGCGCTCCTCGGCGCGGCGCTTCATCTGGGCCTGCTCGTCCTTGTCGATGGTGGCGAGCATGTCGGAGGCCTGCTTGTCGAAGTTCTCGAACTCGCTCTCGGCGAAGACCTTGCGGTTGTTGTTGATGGTGAGGCGTGCGCGGGCGACGAGGGTGCGGGCCTGGTTGGTGTCGCCGGTGTCGAGGGCACGCTTGGCCTGGCCCATGTCGTTGTTGAACTCGGCGACGGACTGCTGGCGGAGGACCTCTCGCTCGCGGAGGAGATCCTCGGGCTGGGCGGCGCGGACGCTGTTCATGAGGGTGCGGGAGTCGTTCTCGCGCTGGGTGGCCTTGGCGACCTGCTCGGGGGAGAGGTAGGCGGCGAACTCGGTGCGGAGGCGGTAGTACTTGCCGGCGGCCTCGTTGTAACGCTTGGCGTCGAAGGCGGAGTCGGCCTCGCCCATGAGGCTCATGGCGGCGGCCTGCTGGGACTGGCGGATGAGGTCGTCGCCGGAGGGGGGCGGGGTCGGCGGGGGCTGGGCGGCGACGGGCTCGGGCTGAGCCGCGGGCTGGGCGGGCGGCTGGGCGGCGGGCTCCGGCTGGGCGGGTTGCTCCTCGCGGCGGCGTACGGTGCCGGGGGGCTGCATCTCGGCGAAGCGGGCGTCGGGGGCCTCGGTCGCCCGATCCACGAGCGCCAGTTGGTAGGTGTCGAGCGTCTTCTGTTGGGCGGGCGTGAGCGTCACGCCCGAGCGATCGACGAGGGAGAGCCCGCGGCGGGCCTCGTCGAAGCGGCCGGCGAGGAAGTCACGCTCGGCCTGAACGAGGGTCTCGCCGACGATGGGGGCGAGTTCGGCGCGACGGGCGGAAGCGGAGGCGAGGAGACGCTGGGCGCGCTCGGTCTGGAGGGTGTTGGCGGTGGCGTTCTTGAGGACGATGGAGGCCTGTCGCTCGGCGGTGCGGACGTCGCCGATCTCGAGTGCGGCCTCGGCGCGTTGGAGGGCGGCCTCACGCGAGTCGAGGAGGTTGGCGCGGCGGTTGGCCTCGGCGAGGAGGGAGACGGCCCTGGAGCGTTGGGCGATGGTGGTCGCGTTGGACTCGAGGGCCTCGGCGATGGCCATGCGAGCGGCGATGGGCTTGTTCTGAGCGAGGAAGCGCTCGGCCCTGTCGATGGGGTTGGCGGGCGGATCCTGCCGAGCCATCGCGTGTCCAGCGCAGAGGGTCAGGGCGAGCGGAAGGGCGGCAACGAGAGCGAGAAACGGCTTGGGCGAGGCCATTGGAGTTCTCCAAACAACTGCAACGTGGTCCGGCCGATCCGTGTCGGCCGCTCGATCGGACCCGGTAGGTCCGCGGGGTGGGCTGCCATGGGCTGCGCCACGCGAGGGGGGCAGGGTACTGCCGTCGAGCCCGCAACGCAACTCCCCTCGAGGCCGGGGGTCCCGGCCGGTCGGACGGGTGGTGTTGGGGGCCTGGGGCGGAAGTCTCCAGTGGGGGCGGGTTCGTCTTCCAAGACGGCGGCGCGAGGGTGGGAGGTTGGGCCCGATCGTCCTGAGTCGGGCCTTGGTCAGCCTGGTCGAGCCCAGTCGGAGGTTCCCGCGTGGGGAAAGGTGGGCCGATCGATGCTGGGAGCCGTGGTTGGCCGGCGGCAAGGGCCGAGGCCTGGCACCGGGTATCTATTCGAGCCAACCCCTCCAGATGATCCCGGAAGTCAGCGGACTTTCTGGCGGGGGGATGCCGATGGTCTGGGCGAACTCTGCGACGGCCTGCTGGTCGAGGCGGTCATGGGCGACGACGACGGCCTCCTCCCATTCGTCGACCTCTCTGGGCCGGAGGCTGTCGGCGGCGTCGAGGGCGAGGTCCTCGGCCTCGCGGAGGCAGGCGGCGGCGAGGATGACTTCGATGTATCGGCAGCGCTCGTCGCCCTCGGCGGCGACGCGGACGAGGGCCCGCCAGGCGGTGACGCCGAGGTCCTTGCCGTCGTCGTCGACGTTGGCCTCGGGGTCGATGTTGAGGACGAGTGCCCACTCGTCGCGGAGTTGCTCGACGATCTCTTCGCCGGTGAGGAGGTCGGGGCGGTTGTCCTCGACGGCGAGGACGCCGCGGTGCTCGTGGCAGGCGGAGTCGGCGCCGGCGGGGGTCTCGGAGGGTTCGAGGTCGAAGGCCTGGAGGATGCGCTCGACGCGATCCTTCATGGTGGGCTCGACGCGGACGGTGACGATCTTGTGCTCGTCGACGAAGAGGTAGAGGAAGGGTTCTTCGGTCATGACGCCGAAGCCGACGAGGCCGTCTTCGAAGAAGAAGGCGCGGAAGCGGCGGAGGGCGTCGAGGACGAGGTCGAGGCCGGTGAGTTCGTTGGCGACGTAGGGGTCGATCTCGCGGAAGGCGTCCTGGCCGAGGACGTCGAGGATGGGGTAGACGCGGCCCGGGAAGAGGCCGAGGAGGCTTCGGACCATGGGCTCGACGCGGTCGGCGGAGATGACGATGTCGAAGACGTAGCGGTCGGGCCAGGCCTCCCACTGCTCGTCGTCGGCGTCGGTGTCGGCGGGCTCGAAGTCGACGGTGTAGCCCGGGGCAGGGGTCATGTCCTCGACGGGGTAGGAGCCGAGGGGGAACTTGAAGCCGTTGATCTCGACCCGTTCGATGGAGGGGTCGGCGCGACACCTGGGCATGGCGCAGCGTAGGCCGGGGCGACTGGGGCTTGGGCGGGCCTGCGCGTGAGGCGCAGCGAGGCGAAGGGAAGAGCGGGGCGGCGGGGTCCGGCACGACGGTGAGAGGATGCGGCGCTAGGGCACGGAGCCGCAGACGGGGTCGAGAAGCAGTTGATGCGAGGTCGCGGCATTGAAGTATGCCGACGAGTGACGCCACTCCCCCAGTTCCGACGACGTGAGAACCTGAGTTGTCATGTCGTCGAGCGACGTGATGCGGAGATAGGACCCTCCCGGGAGAACCTCGTCGCTCTTGAAGAACAGGCGGG
>JAEUIZ010000038.1 GCA_016793805.1 Phycisphaerae bacterium | reverse complement strand
GAGGCCGCGATGCGGGTCACGATTCGAGGCGTCAGTCGTCGGACTCTGGCCGCCGCTCGTCGCATGGGTGGCCTTTCCCGCGGGTGGCGATCGGGTCTGGTTCAAGTGTGCCACAGGTCTGAGAAAGTGCAAGGGCGGGCGTGAGAAATGTTCGCGCGGCCGCCCGTGCGGTCTTGCGGGGCGCTGCGTCTGGGAGGTGGACTGGCGTTACGCGCGTTCGGCGGCGTCGACGACGTTGAGGAGGAGCATGGCGACGGTCATGGGGCCGACGCCGCCCGGGACGGGGCTGATGTGTCCGGCGACGGCGCGGGCGCGTTCGAAGTCGACGTCGCCGACGGTTCGCATCTTGCCGTCGGGCCCCGGGACGCGGTTGACGCCGACGTCGATGACGGTGGCGCCGGGCTTGACCATGTCGGCGGTGACGAGGGCTGGGACGCCGGCGGCGGCGATGAGGACGTCGGCCTGGCGGGCGAGGTCTTTGAGGCCGGTGGTGAACTTGTTGGAGGAGACGACGGTGGCCTCTTGGCGCATGAGGAGGACGGCGATGGGCTTGCCGACGACGTCGCCCGCGCCGACGACGACGGCGAGTTTGCCGCGGAGGTCGGAGGCGGTGGACTGGATCATCTTGAGGACGGCGAGCGCGGTGCAGGGGACGAGGGAGGATTGGCCGTAGACGACGTTGCCGATGTTGGCGGGGTTGACGCCCTCGACGTCTTTCTCTGGGGCGATGAGTCGCTGGATGCGGTAGGGCTCGACGCCGGGTGGGAGGGGGAGGTGGACCATGATGGCGGTGACCTCGTCCTTGGTGTTCAGGAGGAGGACGCGGCCTGCGATGTCGTCGTAGAGGGCGTTGGCGGGGAGTTCGTGGAGGCGGTACTCGATGCCGAGTGCGGCGCAGGTCTTGCCCTGGTTGTGGGCGTAGACGCGTGCGGAGTTGTCGCCGGAATCGACGAGGAGGGCGTCGAGTCGGACAGGTCGGCCGCGGTCGCGGAGTGCGGCGACGCGCTGGGCGATCTGGTCGCGGTAGCGAGCGGCGAGGGCGTTGCCGTCGATGAGGGGCATGGGGGATGATACGGGGGCGGGTGCGGCGTACCCGACCCTCGCGACGGCGTGCCGCTATGGTTGTCGATGCCGCCGACGATCCACCGACTGGTTCCGTATGTGTACGTGACGGATGTGGAGGCGACGCTGGACTTTTATGCGTTGCTGGGGTTTGAGGCGGGGCGGGTGGAGCGGTTTCCAGACGGGCGGCTGATGTGGGCGTGGGCGGAGTGTCGCGGAGCAGGCGGGGTTGGGCCGGCGATCATGTTTGAGAGGTCGAGCGGCCCGCCGGATCCGATGACGCGGGACACGTTTTTCTACATGCACTGCGACGACGCGGAGGGTCTGCGGGCTCGGCTGCTGGCGGCGGGGCTGGGTGACGGTGGCCGGTTTCTGGGGCGAGGCACGTCGCCGATGACGCCGCGGACGGTGTATGAGATGTCGCGGCCGGCGTACATGCCCGGGGGTGAGTTTCGTGTGCATGACCCGGACGCGTACGCGATCCTGATCGGGCAGTGCGAGTGAAGGCGGCGCGGGGCGTGCGGCTCAGCGTTGGATGGTCTTGATGGTTGGGGCGTAGGTTTCGATCAACTTATCGCCGACGCGGAACTCGGAGATCTCGACGCCGCGGCTGACGACGAAGAGGAGGGTGAGGCTGCGTTCCGGGGTGTTGCGGCTGACGGTGGGGACGCCGGACTCGCCGAGCCCGCGGAGGGGGTTGCCCTTGGTGAAGCGGATGTGGACGAGGGAGAGGTCGCGGTAGATGAACCCGACGGCGTCGTAGCGGGTGCCGTTGTTGTCGATGAGGGACGGGGGCTTGTTTTTCTCGGCGGAGTCGAGGGCCTTGGTGAACTCGTCGGTTCGTTGGGCGGGGCTGATGACGACCTTGACGAGGACGGTGTCGTCGGTGAGGGAGAACTTGTTGATCTGGAGTTTGCGATCGACGACGCGGCCGACGCGTTGGGGATCGAACTTGGCCTCGCCATCGACGATGGCCCAACTCTTGCCCTCTTCGGCGACGGTGAGGGAGGCGCCCTCGGTTCCCTTCTGGATGGTGAGGCCGAAGCCCAGGCCGTTCTGGACGGTGACGGCCTGCTCGCGGAAGGTGGTTCCGCCCGGCGGCGGCGGGACGGGCTGGCCGGTGTTGGGGTCGATGATGGGCCCGACGCCTCCCATGCCGGGCATGACGCCGCCGGTGATGGCCTGGTCGCGATCGTCGGGAGAGGGGAAGGCGGCACCGGCGGTGGTTCCTTCGAGGTCGAGGCGAACGCCCTTGACGTAGAGGGCGACGGGCTTGAAGCCCGTGGGGATGGCGAACTCGAAGCCGAAGGTGGCCTCGGCGGAGCCACCGACGGAGGCGACGAAGAAGTTGTCGCTGTCGAAGCGGAACCGGGCGTAGGCGATGCGGGTGGGGTCGTCGACGTTGGTGACGACGGCGATGGGATGGAGCGCGATGGACTCGTCGCCCTCGGAGTTCTCGCAGGCGAGGCGGACCTGGCCCGCGCCGATGACGACCTGGCCGGTTTTTTCCTTTGCCTTGGGGCCGAGTTTGGTGATGAAGCCGGCGAGATAGCCGGAGAGGGGCTTCTCGCCCTTGAGGTCGGCGATCTCCTGGGGCCGTTCGGCCCAGGAGTCGGTGAGGAGGTCGGAGAGTTTCTCGCCGCGCTGGGTGTCGCCGACGGTGTACCACCCGAGGAAGGAGATGGCTTCCTTTTTGAGGGTGGTACGGCTCTTGCCCTCGTAGGTGATGCGCATGGTGGAGGGGAGAGCGGCGAAGTCGGGGTGCCAGCGGGCGAGGGGCGTGCCGGTGCGGAGGGTGGTCTCGGACATGGTGGAGTAGGCCTTGGCGGTGAGTTGATCGACCCAGGGGATGAGTTTGTTGGCGGTGCGTTCGAGGCTGCCGCGAGCGGAGCCGGATGAGTAGTTGACGAGTTGGTAGCCGCCGGCGTCGGGCCCGAGGCGGAGGAAGCCAAGGCTGAGGACGAGGATCCCGCCGCAGATCACGCCGGAGAGGGCCCCGCAGATGCCCCCGCCGACGTAATCGGCGACGTTGCTGCACTGGGCGTTGGCGGGGAGGAGGCTATCGACGGCGAGGCGGAGGAGGGTGAGGGCGATGGCGAAGGGGAGGCCGAGGCCGACGGCCCAGGCGACATCGGAGAGGAAACTCCCGAAGCCGCGTTCAGGTGCGACGGAGAGGAGGAGGTAGGAGACGGGCTCCCAGACGCCGAAGGCGATGGCGCCAGCGGCGATGACGCAGAGGAGATGGATGAGGGAGGAGAAGAAGCCGCGCGTGAGCCAGAGGTAGGCGGAGAGCGCGACGAGTCCGAGACCGAGGAGGAGCATGAACATGACCAGACTCCAGAGGCATCCGGGCGCAGGCCCCGGCAGATCGCGGCGAACAGTGAGAACGGATCAACGGGCCGGCGTGGCGGGCGTCTTGGGTGCGGGGCCGGGCGGCTTGGGGGCTGCCGCACCGGGCGTGGCGGCGGCGGCGGGCTTGGGCGCCCCGGCACCCTCGGTGCCGCCGGTGACGCGGGAGAGTTCGTCGACGCTGGTGATCCCGTCGAGGAGTTTTTTGAGTGCGGCGAGTTGGATGCTGGGCTGCTGGCGTTTGCGCATCTCGGCGCGGAGGCCGTTGTAGTTGCCGGCCTTGATGAGGTCGCGCTCGGGCTTGTCGATCTTGAGGACCTCGAAGATGCCCTCTTGGCCGACGTACCCGATGCCGTGGCAGACGGGGCAGACCTCGGGCTTGTTCTTGATGAGGACCTGGCCGCCCTTTTTGAAGAGTTGGCGGGGCTTGTCGGCGGGGAGGCCGAGTTTCTTGAGCATGTCGGCGGAGGGCTGGTAGGCGACGCGGCAGTTGACGCAGAGTTTGCGGAGGAGTTTCTGGGCGAGGGCGCCGTGGAGGCACTTGGTGGCGGCCTCGGCGTCGCCGACGGCCTTCACCCAGGCCTGGATGGCGGTGACGATGTTGTCGGTGCGGAGGGAGAGGTAGGTTCGCGTGCGCTCGTGGTCGGCGCGGGCGATCTCCTTGGCGGTCTGCTCGTCGGGCATCTCGGCGACGCCGACGACCTGGGGGTCGCGGCGGAGGATGGAGCGGACGAACGTGGCGTAGTCGGGTCCCTCGCCCTCCTGGGTGAAGGGGTTTTGGCGGATGCCCTCGAGGGCGTCCTGGGGCTCCATCTCGACGGTCTGCACGTTCTGCGTGTAAGCGTCGTGGAGTTTGAGGACGCTGTAGAGAGTGGTGGTTCGGCCCATGTCGGGCGGGGCGGCGAGGAGGACGACGCCCTGGCGATCCTCGGCGATGGCCTTGAGTTCGGCGAACTGGTTGTCGAGGAGGCCGAGATCCGCGGCTTTGCGTCGGACGGCCTTCTCGGGGTCGAAGATCATCGTGAGGCGCATGCCGCCCTGGGTTCCGCTGGCGATGATGCGGGTGCGGGTCTTGGTGTCGGCCTGCTCGATGAGGACGTCGCCGGAGAGTTTGCGTCGGCGGTCGTTGACGTCGAGTTTGGCGGCGGATTTCCAGAGGTCGATGGCACGGACCGCGAGCGCGCCGGGGATGGTTTCGCCGGGCTGGCGGACGCCATCGACGAGGAAGGAGACGGCGTAGGCGCCGTCCTTGCCGGGCTGGATGTCGGTCTGGGAGGCGCGCATGCCCATGCCGCGAAGGGCGAGGGTCTCGGCGATGATTCGGACCTCGAACTCGGGTGTGTCGCGCTCGGGGACGGGGAGTGCGGTCTTGTCGGGGCCCTTGATGACGAGTTCGACCTTGCCGGCGCGCTTGGCGGCGGCCTTCTCTTCGCGGGCCTTGCTCATGCGCTCGAAGATGGTGGTGAACTTGATGTGGAACTCTTCGGGGACGCGCTCGTCCTTGTTGGCGATGACGGCGTAGGCGACGAGGTCGGCGGCGAGGAGGGCGATCATGACGCCCAGGCCGATCCAGAAGGCGGCCTCGCTCTTCATGGGGATGGCGAGTGCGGCGAGGAGGGCGATGAGGCCGATGGAGAGGTGGATGGCGTTCCAGGTGGTTCGCGCGAGGTGGAAGCGTGCGGCGTGCTTGTCGTAGATGCGCGAGATGACCCAGAGCCAGCCCACGAGGGGCACGAAGAGGATCAGCGGCTTCCAGAACGAGACGAGGAAGAGACCCTCGCCCAGTAGAGTTGGCGTCTGCATCGTCATCCCCGGTGGTTCCAGCCGGCTCCAACCCACCCCGCTGCGATCATACTAGGTCCGCAGGCTCGATGCGCCGGGTTCCCGAACCCCCCACTACTCCCGAACCGAGTCGAGTTCCGGGCGGGTCCAGGGCTTGCCGCGTGAGCGGCGTTTGATGGCGGCCACGGCGTCGGGGGCGACAGGGTCGGCGGAGTTTCCCCAGGCGCGGCGGATGTAGGTAAGGATGGCGGCGAGGTCGGCGTCGGCTTGGGAGGGGGCTGGGACCATGACGCCTTGGAAGTCGAGGCCGGCCATGCGGTAGGGCCCTTCGAGGCCGTCGATGAGGATGAGGCCGAGGCGGAGTGCGGGCCCGGCGACGAGGGGGGAGGCGACGAGGGAGGGGCCGATGCCGAGCGCGCCCTGGCCGGTGGGCTGGTGGCACCCAGCGCAGGAGGCAGCGTAGAGACGTTCGCCGGCGTCGAAGCGGCGCTGCTCGGCGTCGGAGAGGGGGCGGAGGTTGGACTTGCGGCCCTCCGGGGGTGGTCGGTCGGGCCAGTCGAAGTAGGTGGAGAGTTCGCTCATGCGTTGGGCGAGGGGTGCGTCGGCGTCGATGGCGTCGAGCCACCGGCCGGGCTCGCGTGAGAGGGCGACGAGGACCGGGGAATCGGAGTCGAGACGGAGGGCGTCGCGGAGGCAGGCGAGGAGTGCCGGGGCGCGCGGGTCACGGGCCATGGCGAGGCGGCCGAGGGTGTCGGCGAGGTCGGCGCGGGAGTCCGGGCCGGCCCAGAGTGCGGCCTCGACGGCGGCGCGGGCGGTGGGAAGGTCGGCGGCGGGCGTCCAGGCGGGGTCGGCCAGGAGCGAGGCGAGCGAGGGAGGCTGTGGCGCGGCGGGCGGCGCGGGGCGAGTGGCGATGGTCGGCGCGGGGCGAGCGGGCGCGACAGGAGCGTCGGCGGGGAGTGTGGTGGCGGGGTGGTGCGGCGAGCGATAGGCGCCGGCGAGCGCGGCGAGCATGCCGATGGGGAGGACGAGCATCGGCGAGAGGGTTCGTCGGCTCATCGGGCGCGCATCCCTTCGAGGATGGCGGGGAAGAGGTCGGCGAGTTCGGCGGCGAGGAGGCCGGCGGAGGCGGCGGCGCGGGCGCGCCAGCGTTCGCCGGCGAGCCCGTGGGCGGCGACGGCGATCCGGGCGAGATCAAAGAGGGAGAGAGAGGAGGGACGGCCTGGGAGGGCGGGGTGGGGGCGGAAGAACTGGGCGGCGAGGCCCGCGATGAGGCCGGCGAGGGTGTCGCCGGTGCCTGCGGTGGCGAGTTCGGCGCCGCCGGTGGAGTTGGTCCAGGTGAGTTGGCCGTTGGTGACGACGGTGGCGGCGCCCTTGAGGACGACGATGCACCCGAGTCGCTGGGCGAGGGATTCGGCGGCGCGTGGGCGCGTGGCGGGGTCGGAGGGGTCGAGGGAGATGCCGAGGGCGGAGGCGAGTCTGCGGTACTCGCCGGGGTGAGGGGTGAGGACGGCGGCGGCGCGGAGGTCGCGGCCGAGGTCGGGGACCTCGGCGAGGGCGTTGATGGCGTCGGCGTCGAGGACGATGGGGCAGGCGTCGGAGGCGGCGGCGCGGAGGGCCAGGGCGCGCGCGCCGGGGCCGGTGCCGAGGCCCGGGCCGACGACGATGGCGTGGGAGTCGATGGCGGCCTCGTCGAAGCGCTCCGCGGCGAGGTGAGGGATGAGGTCGCCGGAGGGGTCGGTGTCGAGGGCGCGACCGGTGGCGGAGGGGCAGACGGTGAGGCCGGCGTCGAGGGCGGGACGTGGCATGTAGAGGCGGGCGAGCCCGGCGCCGGCGCGGAGGGCGGCGAGGGCGGCGAGGGCTGGGGCGCCGACCATGAGGCGGCCATGGGCGGTGCAGCCGCCAAAGACGGCGACGGTGCCGAAGGTGCCCTTGTGGCCCTTGGGGTCTCGGATCGGGAGGAGGGGGAGGTCCAAGCGAGGGATGATAGAAGTTGGCGGGGTCGAGAGGCGAAAGGCGAACCGACCGCGGGTGCGGTCGGTGTCGCAAGGGGAGCGAGCGAGAGCGCGGGCGGGTTAGCCGACGCGGGCGCCGCGCTGATCGCCGGCGTCGTTGGAGATCCGGAGTCCGGCGGAGGCGGGTGCGGGGCGAGGGCGCAGGACGGTGAATCGGAGGGCGGTGAGGCCGAGAGCGAGGGCGGCGAAGCCCGCGCCGCCGAGGAGCCAGGAGTTATCGGGAGCGGGTGCTGGGAGGGCGTAGGAGATGGAGTACCCGATGTCGTTGTCGCCCTTGTCGACGCGGATGTTGGAGGCCTCGTCGGGGGTGAAGACACGCATCTCTTGTTGGATGTTGAGGGAGCCGTCGGTGATGGTCTGGACGAAGAGGAAGTCGCGACGCTCGCCGGGCTCCTCGATCCGGCCGCGGAGGTCGGTGAGGTTGAGTTCGTAGCGGTTGTTGGGGCGTGGGCGGGCGATGCCTCGGGCGGTGAACTGGACGAGGACCTTTCGCTGGTCGGGGTCGTTGGAGATCTTGACGTCCTCGGGCTTGATCTGGGCGCCTGGGAGTTTGCGGATGAGTTCGCGCTTCCAGAGGGAGGGCCACTTGTAGAAGGCGCCGTTGGTCCAGACCTGCCACTCGGAGGCGTTGAGGGTCATGGCGATGGTGACGCGGCAGTCGCCGACGCGGTCGGGACGGAACTCGATGGACTGCTTGAGGGGCTTGGTGTTGACCATAGCGGGGTTGGGGTCGGGCGCGCCGAAGGCGGACTGGGCGTGGGCGGGAAGGGAGGCGGCGAGGAGGGTGAGGCCGAAGGCGAGGCAGCGGGTGAGGGTCTTCATGGGGTGTGCTTTCGGAGATGGAAACGGGGCGAGAGGGACGGAAGTCGAGACAGGAGTGGAACCGGGCTTACGGGAGGTAGGCGGAGTTGGCCATGACCTGGTCTTTGACGGCGGAGAATCGCGGGGCGAAGAGTTCGTCGATCGCGACGAGCCAGCCGACGTAGCCGGTGGGGGTGCGGACGATGCAGCACTCGGCGGCGCGCTTGCGTTTGTCCTTGGTGGTGATGGTGGCGATGAAGTAGCGAGCGGGGAAGTCGCCGACGACCTTGTCGAACTTGGAGTGGATCTTGTAGTCGACGTCGATGTCGTCCATGCCGTCTTCCCAGGCTTCCTGGGCGTCGTCGAGGTCCTTGGGCTTGGCGCCGAGTTCGTAGCCCTCGACGTACATTCGCGCGGCGTCGTCGGAGGCGGTGAAGGTGATGAAGGGGGCCTTGCCGCGCTTGAGCATGACGAGGTCGGGGCGGGGGCGCGTGAAGGCGGGGTAGGCGACGCGGAGGCGCTGGGTGTCGGAAGTCCAGTACTGGATGGAGAGGTCGAGTTCGGGTGCCGCGGGCGGAGGCGGGGGCGGCGGAGTCGGGGCGGGCTGGGGCTCCGGAACGGGGACGGGGATGGGAACAGGGACGGGGACGGGGCGGTCGATGTAGACGGGGCGCTCGACGACCTGGGGCTCGGGCTGCGGGGGCGGCGGCGCGGCGCGGCGGGAGCGCATGCGTTTGTCGAGGAGGTTATCGAAGGCGGTGACGTCCTTGGACTCGAGTTCCGGGGGTCGCATGCCGCGGGACTGCTCGCGCTGGACGTCGAGGGCGAGGAAGACGCCGCGGGCGCGTGCCTTGTCGAAGGTTTCCTTGGCGGCGGCGACGCCCTCGCTGATGGTGTAGAGGCGGCCTTCCTTTTCGTTGATGCCGCCGACCATGGTGGTCTCGATGGGGTAGGCGGTGCCGGTGGTCGGGTTCTGGACGACGACGAAGGCGTGGCCGGGGATGAGGATGATGTAGGGCTTGAGGCCGACGGACTCGCACATGGTTGCCCAGAGGAGTGAGAGTTCGATGCAGAGGCCGCTGCCTTTTTCGAGGATGTCGCGTGGCAGGGCGCAGGACTGGACCATGGCGGTGGAATCGCCGGCGACTTCCTGAGGGATGCCGGTGGTTCCGACGTAGTGGAGGGCGACCTCGTTGAGGTAGTTCCAGAGCGCGGAGAGGAAGGCCTCGGTCTCCTTGTCGTTGGAGTCCATTCCGGCGGCGGTTCCGCCGGGCATGGTGGCGGTGACGCGGCCCTGGAAGCGTTTGACGAGTTCGTCGTTGGGGGTGATGTAGCAGGCCCAGGCGAGGTAGTTGTCGACGAAGTCGAACCAACTGTTGGTGCGTTCGTCGTCGGGGATGGTGGTGTAGACCATGTCGTTGATGCCGCGGAGTTGGAAGTTGCGGGTCTCGACGCGCTCCTTGGGCTTGCCCTCGGAGTCGTCGTAGGTGATCTTGATCTCGACCTGGGCGGTGGTGACGGTGCGGGTCTTGGAGATGTCGCGGTTGAACTTGGGGTAGTAGAGGTCCACGAGGGTCTGGCCCGGGAGGACCTGGTCGTAGGGCTCGGCGGTGGTCCAGTTGTCGACGTAGCCGGGGACGCGGTAGGAGACGCGGACGTTTTTGATGGGCAGGCCGCCCGAGTTGTGGAGGATGGTCTTGGCGAGGTAGTAGCGGCCGCCGGCGGCCTGTGGGTTGCCGTAGGCCTTGTAGGCGATGGGCATGACGGTGGGCGTGTAGAGGACCTTGGCCTCGAGCGCGCCCGGCGCGGGTTTGCTGGTCTGCCACTTGTAGCCGCAGAACCCGCTGCCGGCGACGAGTCCGCCCAGGATGGGCCAGAAGGCCTTGGTCAAGATGCTTGCTGCCATGGTGAGTGCTCCTCGAAGGGATGAGTTTACAAAGTGGCGACGGAAGGCCCAAAGCGCGGCGAACGGCCTTGGCCCGTTGCGCGGGCGTGACAATGGGTCCTAGACGTGAGAGGGGTCGAGTCTGACGGAGGTCAGCGGGTGCAGCGGACCACGAACGCCGGGGGCAGGTTGCGCCAGACGTAACTGCTGCGCTCGACATGCGAGAAATACTGGGGGAGGCGGCGGTAGAAACGTCGGCCCTTGGGGAGGATGGTGCCCACCCGGTACCCGAACGTGACGAATCGTCCGCCGGGGCGCAGAACCTGCGTCATGGCGTCGAGGGTCTGGGTTTGGAGTTCGTCGGGGAAGGAGGCCCAGGGCAGGCCGCTGAAGATGGCATCGAGGTGGGTGATTCCTTCGCGGGCGCAGAGTTTGGCGACGGCCTTGACGTTTCGGCGGTAGAGGCGTCGGCCGGGGTAGCGCTCGCGCCAGATTCGGGCCATGGTTGGGTTGAGTTCGATGGCGAAGTACTTGCAGCCTGGAGGGAGGCGTTTGAGGATGGCACCGGTGAAGGCGCCGGTGCCCGGGCCGAACTCGCAGACGGCCTTGGCGTTGGAGAGGTCGATGCCCTCGACCATTTTGTGGGCGAGGCGTTCGGAACTTGGGGCTACCGCACCGATGACGAACGGGTTCTGGATGAACTCACGGAGGAAACGGTATGGGGACGGCTTCTTGGGCGCGGCGAGTTGGGGCAAGGGGGAATCTCAGGGTGGACTGAAAGTTGTTGGCATCGGTGTCTCGCGGGTTTCGGGCCGAGCGAGGTGCAAGACAGGAGGATATCACGGGCGGAAGCGTGGCGGCGGGTGCCGTCGCGGCGGCAACCGGGAGGGGCATGGGTGCGAAGGGGTTGCAGCGGGAGCGGCCCTACGCTACGGTGTCGGCCCCTGTCGCACGGACAACAAGAGGAATCGGATCATGGCAAAGTTGTTCTACACCCTGGAAGAGGCGGCCGCGAAACTGAAGCGTTCGGAGGCGGACGTGAAGCAACTGGTGGCGGGCGGGCAGTTGCAGGAGTTCCGCGACCGGGACCGGCTGATGTTCAAGGTGGACCAGGTGGACCTGCTGGCGGGCGGGGGCGAGGAGGAGGCGGTGATCCCGCTGGCCGAGAGCGGGGAGATGGGTGCGATCAGCCTGGCGTCGGACTCGGGGACAGGGATGAACCTGGAGAGCCCGAAGGAGCAGACGGGGATCAGCATCTTTGAGGCGGACCAGACGGAAGAGGCGGACCCGTCGGCGGTGACGCAGGTGACGGAGGCGGCGCCGGACCTGGCGATGGAGGGGAGTGCCGGGGGCTCGGGGCTTCTGGACATGGCGCGCGAGGCGGACGACACGTCGCTGGGGAAGGACTTGCTGCCGGAGGGCGGGACCGAGGGCGGTGCGGCGGAGACGACGGCGGAGGGTGGCGGGCTGTTCGAGGCGACGCCGGTGGAGGCCGAGGCGACGGCGGGCGCGGGCATGGCGATGATGGTTGCGGCGGAGCCGTACGACGGGACGTGGTCGGGGATCGCGGGCGGGATGGCGCTGGGGATCATCGCGCTGGGTGCGCTGGTGCTGGCGATCACGATCTTCGGGCTGGCGCAGGCCGGTGGCGCGGAGTTGATGAAGATGATCTCGGGGAACTACATGATGTGGGTGGGGATCGCGGCGGGGGTGGTGCTGCTGCCGGGGCTGATCGGGATGGTGATCGGCCGGAAGACGTGACGCGAGCGATGGGCAGGTGGGGTAGCGCGGCGGCGGCGTGCTAGATGGTGGCGATGACTTTGATTTCGAAGTGGATGGGGGTGTTGCCGCCGGTGGGGAGCGCGTTGATCTCGACGGTGGTGCGCGTGGGCTGTGCCGGGCCGGGCGGGAAGGCCTTGGCGTAGGCGCGGTTGTAGGCGGCCCAGTCGCGCTTCATGTCGGTGAGGAAGGCGGTCACGTCGACGATGTTGTCCCACGATGAGCCGGCCTCTTCGAGGATGGCGCGGACGTTCTGGAAGCAGGACTCGATCTCGGCCTCGATGTCGTAGTCGAGGAGGTTGCCGGCGGCATCGACGCGTGAGCCGGGGATGACCTTGGAGCCGCGGGTTCGGGGCCCGACGCCAGAGAGGAAGAGGAGGTTGCCGACGCGGCGGGCGTGTGGGTAGGGCCCGACGGGCTCGGCGGCGCGGGCGGAGTGGATCGACGTGCTCATGGTCGAGGGTAGATCAGGGGAGGCGGGCGAGACGGCGGAGGGTGTCGCGTCGCGCGAGGAGGGCGTCCCAGGCGGCCGACTCGGCGGGTGACATCGTGGCACGTTCCGGGGCGAGTCGCTGGGCGAGGTCGGCGTCGGTCAGTCGGCCCTCGCGGATCTCGCGCGCGATCGTGTCGGCGAGGGACTCCGGGGCGCGGGTGGGCGCGGGTTCCGGGGCGACGGCCTCGGCGGTGGGCGGAGGCGGGGTGATCGAGGCGGCGTCTGGAGCGGCGGGGATCGGCGCGGGCTGGGGAGCGGCGCTGGACGGTGCGGGCTCGTCAGCGGGCGCCGGCGGGAGCGAGGGTGCTGCGCGGAGGGTGGCGAGGTCGCGGCGATGGGCGAGGACGGCTTCGCGCGTGAGGAAGGCGGTGAAGGCGAGGACGGAGGCGACGAGCGCGATGGCGAGCCACTTGGCGCTGGGGAGGCGGCGGGCGTTGGGCGGTGGGCCGGCCTTGGGCGTCATGGAGGCGGCGGCGATGGCTTCGGGCGCGGCCTGGCCGGGGAGGAGATGGACGGGGGAGAGGCCGAGGTGCTGGCGATCGGTGACCGGTGCGAAGGAAGCGCGGCAGGCGGGGCACTCGGTGGCGTCGGGCTTGGCTTCGCGGCGGCAGTTGTGGCAGATGCCGAGGAGGTTGGCGACGGAGGGGGTTCGAGCGGCGAAGTTCCAGAGTTGGTGGGTGGTGGGCCCGCGGAGGATGGTGTCGGCGGTGATGCGGCCCTTGCGGACCATGTCGCGGAGGGTCTCGAAGGAGCAGCCGGGATGGAAGGGACGCTTGGGGTCGCGGATGAACCAGGGGCCCATGGCGTTCTGCGTGGCCTGGCGCGAGAGCGGGTCGAAGAAGCCGGCGCACTCCTCGCAGCGTTTGGGGTTGGAGGAGATGGCGCCGCAGTAGGGACAGAGGAGGCGCGAGGGGTTTGGGGCTGAGGGCGGCGGAACGTCGGGCACGGTCGGGCTCCGGGGTGCAAACGGTAGCGCGGGCGGGGCGGAGTTGATACGCTAGGCCCATGCCGGCGAGATCACGGAACAACATCGTGGCGGGTGTGTTCGTCCTGGGGAGCATGGTGCTGGCGGTGGCGATGAGCGTGTGGATCGCGGGGTTGCAGGAGCGGCTGGCGGCGTCCGAGGAGTACGTGATCCACTTCTCGCTGGACCAGGGGGCGTCTGGGCTGAAGGCGGGCTCGCCGGTGGAGTTGGGTGGCCAGGCGGTGGGTCGCGTGGTGGGGCTGGGGTTCACGCGGGACGCGGGGGGTGCAACGACTGGGGTGGATGTTCGGGTGGCGGTGAAGAAGGGGCTGGTGCTGTACGAGGACGCGATCGCGTTCTTGGAGCGGCCGCTGCTGGGGTCGCAGAGCACGATCAACATCGTGCGCGTGGGGGACGGGAGCGGGGTGCGCGCGGCGCAGGGCTCGGGCACGAGGTTGGAGGCGGGGGAGCGGCTGGAGGGGATGATCGCGCCGCCGTCGTTTTTGGCGCAGGCGGGGTATGGCCCGGAGCAGGCGCGGCAGGTGAAGATGCTGATCGAGCAGGCGGCGAGCGCGGTGGACCGGATCGACAAGATCGCGGAGAAGATCGACAAGGAGTTGGACCCGGATCTGGCGCGGGTGCGGGCGGCGCTGGAGGACGTGACGGCGATCACGTCGGAGTTCCGGGAGAAGACGCCGGGCTGGACGGCGAAGGTGGACTCGGTGCTGGCGCAGGCGGACGCGGCGGCGGCGGACATGAGGCCGGTGGTGACGCAACTGAAGACGGCGGCGGACGAGGCGACGCTGGCGGTGCGGGACGCGCGGGCGGCGATCGGGGACAATCGGCCCGCGATCGACCGGATCGTGGCGAACATCGACGAGACGGCGCGGCGGCTTCGGGAGGAATCGGTGGACCTTCTCAACGGGGCGCTGGCCAAGGCGCGCGACGGGGCCGGGGAGTTTGAGGGGTCGCAGCGGACGCTGTCGGAGTTTCTGCGGGAGCAGACGCCGAACCTTCGGCACACGCTGGCGAACTTCCGGCTGGCGTCGGACCAGATCAAGTTGGCGGGGATCGAGGTTCGGCGGAATCCGTGGCGGCTGCTGTACTCGCCGACGACGAAGGAGTTGGGGCAGGAGTTGTTCTACGACGCGGCGCGGACGTACGCGGAGGCGGTGAGCGACCTTCGTGCGGCGAGCGAGGCACTCGAGTCGGTGTCGGGGTCCGGGCCGACGATGGAGACGGTGGAGGGGATCCGGGAGCGACTCGCCGGCGCGTTCCAGCGGTACGAGGAAGCGGAGCGGGCGCTGCTGAAGCGGATGACGGAGACGAAGCGCTAACTGTCGGTGCGATCGACGACCTGGTAGGACTCGCGTTCGCCGCGGCCTCGGAGGGGGTAGTCCTTGCGCAGAGGGTGAGCGGGGAAGTCTTCCCAGGTGAGGATCCGGCGAAGGTCGGGGTGGTTGCGGAAGCGGATGCCGAACATGTCGAAGACCTCGCGTTCCATCCATTCGGCGCCGGGCCAGAGGTCGGTGACGGAGTCGAGGGTGAGGGCGGGGTCGGGCTCGATGCCGAGGGTGGGGAGGGAGGGGTTGAGGAAGGCTTTGACGAAGAATCGGCGGTCGTGGGCGTGGGAGAGGAGGTTGTAGACGACGGCGAAGCGTCCGGGCATGGGAGCGGGGTAGCCGAGGTAGTCGATGCCGCCGATGTCGGAGAGGAAGTTGTAGTTGGCGCGGGCGTCGTCGCGGAGGAAGCGGAGGGTCTGGTGGAGGTCGGCGGGCTCGAGGATGAGGGTGGACTGGCCGCGGAACTCGGTGCCGCGGAATCGGCGGCCCGGGAGGGCGTCTTTGAGGAGGGCGAAGGTGGGATGGTCGAGGGTGGTGGACATGGGGGTGGAGTGTATGCGATCGGGGGTGCGGTGCGGGGCGGAGGCGGGTAGGCTGTGGGTATGGCGGAGCGGCGGAGTCTGAGCGACGTGATCCTGGGGCCGGTGGACTTTCTGGGCGCGCGGGCGTTGGCGGTGTTGGACCACATCGGGAGCCTGGTGTTCCTGCTGGCGGACGCGGCGACGTGGGTGGTGCGCGGGGTGAGGCCGCGGAAGCGGGTGCGGATCGGGTACGCGGCGATCGTGAGCCAGGTGGTGCGAGTGGGGGCGAGGTCGCTGTTCATCATCTCGCTGGTGTCGTCGTGCATCGGGCTGATCCTGGCGCTGCAGTTGTCCCCCCCGCTGGACAACTACGGGCAGAAGGAGTTGGTGGCGAACATCATCGGGGTGGCGGTGCTGCGGGAGTTGGGCCCGCTGATCGCGGCGGTGGTGATGACGGGGTTCGCGGGCGCGGCGATCGCGGCGGAGATCGGGACGATGGTGGTGGGCGAGGAGATCGAGGCGCTGGAGGCGCACGCGCTGAGCCCGGTGCGGTTCCTGGTGGTGCCGCGGGTGATCGCGACGCTGATCAGCATGACGGCATTGGCGGTGGTGGCGGACGCGGTGGCGATCGCGTCGGCGCTGCTGACCTCGATGCTGGCCCTGGGCATCCCGGCGTCGACGTTCATCACGAACATGCTGGACCAGGTGGCGGGGGTGGACTTTCGGACGGGGGTGGGGAAGGGCGCGGTGTTCGGGCTGCTGATCGGGATCATCGCGTGCGGGAACGGGCTGAAGGTCACGGGGGGGGCGGCGGGGGTGGGCAAGGCGACGACGAGCACCGTGGTGGAGTCGGTGGTGGCGATCATCATCGCGGACATGGTGTTCACGGCGATCTTCTACGCGCTCAAGTGGGTGTGATAACGCGTGGGGGGGATCTGCGGACGAAGGGGACGCGGGTGGTCCGGCCTGCGCGGACGCCGGCGCGGGGCTGGGCAAGAGATGGGGCGCCGGGGGCTCAACCGGGCGACGCGGGGGGCCGATCATCGCGGGACGGCGGTGTCGTGCGCGGAGGTCCGCAGGGGAGGCGGTGTCGATGCGTGGCGAAGGGTGGCGGAAGCGATTCGTGGGGAGCGCCAACCGGCTGCTGAGCCCGTTGGGCCCGCCGATCGCCATCGACTTCGGGGTCGGATCGCTGAAGATCCTGCAGGTGGAGGGCGGGGAATCGCCCGCGTTGATCGCGGCGGCGAGCGTGGAGACGCCGGAGGACTTGTGGCGGGACCATGCGAAGCGGCTGGCGTTCCAGGCGGAGGCGTTGCCGAGGCTGATCAAGAGCGGCGGGTTCCGTGGGCGTCGTGCGGTGTGCGCGATCCCGGCGCCGCTGAGTTTGTGCAAGCACGTGCAGGTGCAGCGTGCGGAGGGCGTGCCGCTGCGTGTGCTGGTGGAGGGCGCGGTGTCGGGGCAGTTGGGATGCTCGCCCGCGCAGTTGGTGATGCGGTGCTTTGAGGTGACGGAGTTGGCGAAGGCGGAGGGGGGCGCGCGGACCGAGGTGATCTGCATGGCGGCGTCGCGCGAGTTGGTGAACCGGCTGATGGAGGCGATGCAATCGGCGCGGCTGCAGCCTGTGGGGATACACAGCGAGTTCGTGGCGGGGCTGAGGAGTTTCGCGCACATCTCGCGTCGCGCGGAGGACCAGGAGGCGGCGTCGCTGTACCTGGATCTGGGGGCCGGGTCCATCAAGGCGATGATCGCGCACGGGCAGAAGTTGGTGTTCGCGAAGCGGATCGACCTGGGCGGGCACTTCCTGGACGCGGCGGTGGCGAAGCAGTTGAAGTGCACGATGTCGGACGCGCGTCGGCAGCGGCGCGAGTTGGACGAGCGGGCGCGATCGGACGCGGAGGCGGCGACGCGCGAGCCGCCGGCGGTGCTGAGGGTGGCGGCGGCGGCGGCGCGGGAGGTGGGCGAGATGCCGCCCGAGAGCGCG
Organism: Phycisphaerae bacterium; assembly: GCA_016793805.1. GTDB lineage: Bacteria > Planctomycetota > Phycisphaerae > Phycisphaerales > UBA1924 > JAEUIZ01. The sequence goes on along the minus strand of JAEUIZ010000038.1, from coordinate 7,785 downwards.
CCGGTGGTGGCGATCGCGGAGGAGCGTCGCGGGGCGTCGTCGCGGGTGTACTCGGGGGATCTCTCGGCGGAGGCGCCGGTGGGGTTCACGCCTCCGCGGGCGAACCTGGACGAGCCGCTGGAGATGATCACGGACGAGTTGCGGCTGTGCTTGCGGTACCACGAGTCGGTGTTCGCGAGCCGGCCTGTGCAGCGGGCGGTGTTCGTGGGCGGGGAGGCGATGGGTCGTGGGTTGTGCCAGCACATTGCGCGGGGGCTGCGGCTGCCGGCGCAGACGGCGGACCCGCTGGCGGGGGTGTCGCGGACGGGGGACGAGCGAGTCCCGGGGCTGGAACTTCGCCGGGCGCAGCCCGGGTGGGCGATGGTGCTGGGGCTGTGCCTGAGCCCCACGGACCTGTAGGAGGGCGTGGCGATGAGGAACCCGTTTCTTCGGGACGAGCAGTCGGGGAGTTTCCTTCCCAGCGACTACGTGAACCGCAAGGCGGAGATGCGCGCGAACCTGATCTGCCTTGGGCTGTTCGGGGTGGTGATGTTCGCGGTGGTGTCGGCGTTCTTCGTGACGAACCGGCAGTGGCTGCAGGTGCGGTCGGCGCAGAAGTCGATCACGGTGCAGTACACGCAGGAGGCGGCGAAGATCGAGCAACTCAAGCGGCTGGAGCAGCAGAAGTCGGAGATGATGACGAAGGCGGAGGTGACGACGGCGCTGATCGAGAAGGTCCCGCGGTCGATCCTGCTGGCGGAGTTGATCACGCGGATGCCGGCGGACCTGACGCTGCTGGAGTTGCAGTTGGTGAGCAAGCGGATCAAGGAGGCGCCGGCGGGCAAGCCCGGGGCGGGACCTGCGGGGGGCTCGGGGATCAAGAACCTGTCGGGCAGGCCGGCGGGGGCGCAGGCGGGGAAGGCGGGGCCGGAGGCGAAGCCCGAGGACGCGGAGAAGGTGACGCCACCGAAGTTCGATTTCACGCTGCGGCTTCAGGGGGTGGGGCGGTCGAACCAGAACATCGCGGACTACCTGCAGAGTTTGAAGCAGTGCACGCTGCTGGAGACGGTGGACCTGAAGTACATCAAGGAGACGACGATCGACAAGATGGACCTTCGGAAGTTCGAGATCGAGATCACGCTGAAGAAGGACGCGGACGCGCGAGGGATCGCGCCGATCGAGAACCTGACGAGCGCGGGCGCGCCCGGGGAGAGCCCGACGAAGCCGATGGTGGTGGCCCCGACGCCGGGCGGCAAGTCCGCGTCGGCCGAGCCCAGACGGAAGGAGTGAGCGATGAGGATCGGATTCCGTGAGACGCTGCTGCTGGTGGTGCTGCTGGCGATGCCGCTGCTGAGTTACTGGCTGGTGTTCAGGCCCCAGAACCTGGAGATCGGGCAGGCGAAGCGGGAGATCGAGCACAAGCAGGCGATGCTGAGCAAGTTGCAGGAGACGACGAGCCGGAACGAGGACCTGCAACGGATGAACGAGGAGATCCGGAAGAACATCGAGGGGATCGAGGCGCGGCTGCCGACGAACAAGGAGGTGGACTCGGTGGTGCGCAAGGTGTCGGACCTGGCGATCGAGAGCGGTCTGGAGCCGCCGGCGATCGAGTCGGACAAGCCGGTGGCGGCGGCGACGTACATGGAGCAGCCGCTGAAGGTGAAGATCACGGGGAACTTCAACGGGTTCTACCGGTTCCTGATCAAGTTGGAGCAGTTGCCGCGGATCACGCGGATCCAGGACATGAAGATCGTGCGCTCGAACGACGCGGACGGGCACATGAAGGCCGAGTTTGTGCTGAGCGTGTACTTCCAGCCGGAGGGGAGCGCGAAATGACGTCGCCCACGCCGAACAACCCGATCCCCGTGCCGAGCCCCGATCCATCGGGCCGGCTGTCGTTGCTGTCGGAGATGCGAGGCGGGGGCGGGGAGGCTGGGGCGGCGGAATCGACCCCGCCCGGGCCGTCGCGGCGGTTGAAGGTGCCCCAGCAGACGGTGGTGGTTGGGCTGGTGGTGCTGGTGAGCATCGCGGCGATCTACGGGATGCGGAAGCGGGGGATGAACTCCGGGTTCACGTTCCAGACGCCGAAGATCGAGTACGACGCGAAGCGGGTGTCGCTGGACGCGGCGCAGCAGGCGAAGATCCTGCGCGACCTGGCGGCGAGCGCGCACCTTCCCAAGGCGGCGAGCGACCATCTGGACAAGAACCCGTTCCAACTCGAGGGCCAACCCGTGGTGGAGGCGGCGGACGATGGGTCGGCGGCGCGGCTGGCGGAGGAGCGACGCCGGGCTCAGAGCGCCAAGGAGCGCGAGGAGCGGATCCAGCAGGCGCTGGGGACGCTGGAACTCAACGGGGTGATGGGGGGCCCGATCCCGCTGGCACGGATCGGCGGGAGGACCGTCAAGGTTGGCGACACGGTGGCGGAGGTGTTCATCGTGGCGCAGGTGCACGATCGTTCGGTCGATCTGCTGGCGGATGGGAGGATCTTCACGATCGCCATGCCGGAGGGGATCCAGTCGAAGGACCCGCGTCGCGGGGGCGGCGGCTCGCCGCGGCGGTAGCCCATGCCCAAGTACAACATCGACGACATCCTGCGTGAACTGGGCGTGAGCGAGGAGAAGGACGCGCCGGCGAAGCGGCATCGGGTCGACGAGGCGGAGGCGCCGTTCAGCCCGCTGCCGGCGGTGCCGGCGCACCAGCGACCGTTCGGGGGCGCGGGTCCATCGGCGGGCGACGACCCGGCGGTGAAGGAGCAGCAGATCACGCCGGCGAGCGCGGTGGGTCCGGCGCTGCGGGACATCTATCAGCCGGGCTCGGACACGCAGCCCGCGACGCTCCTGGCGGAGCGGCTGATCGCGGCGGGCGCGGCGACGGCGCAGCAGGTCTCGGCGGCGCAGCAGATCCTCAAGCAGTCCCCGGGGCGAAGGCTCGCGGACCTGATCATCGAGCAGGGCGCGGACGAGGCGGCGGTGCAGCAGGCGGTGGCGGACCAGTGCGGGGTCTCGTTCGAGCGGATCGACCTGGTCAAGGGCCTGGACGGGGGCTTCGACGGGACGCTGCTGCAGCGGTTGTCGGTGGACTTCTGCAAGCAGCACCTGGTCGTCCCGCTGCGGACGGAGGGCTCGCGCGTGGTGGTCGGGGCGACCCGGCCCGACGCGGTGTTCCTGCTCGACGAGGTGCGGCAGCGGCTGGGCGTGCCCGGCGTGAAACTGGTGCTGGTGACGTCGCTGGACGTTCGTGGCGCGCTGGAGCAGGTGGGGGCCGAGGAGAAGCCGCAGGTCGATCTGTCGGAGATCCTGAGCGAGGTGGAAGAGGGGGACGTGCAGGTCGAGAAGTCGCACGACCAGGCGGTGGACCTCGAGAAGGAGTCGAACGAAGGCCCGGTGATCCGCTACGTGAACTACATCATCCAGACGGCGGTGAAGGAGGGTGCGAGCGACATCCACGTGGAGCCGGCGGAGAAGAAGTTGAAGGTCCGGTTCCGGATCGACGGTGAGTTGTTCGAGATGATGAACCCGCCGGCGTCGATGTCGGCGGCGATCACGAGCCGGCTGAAGATCATGGCGAACCTGGACATCGCGGAGCGGCGGATCCCGCAGGACGGGCGCATCCGCTGCTCGGTGCAGGGGCGGAAGTTGGACCTGCGCGTCTCGACGCTGCCGGTGGCGTCGGGCGAGAAGACGGTGATGCGGATCCTGGACACGCGGTCGATCAACGTGCAGCTCGAGGACCTCGGGTTCCACGAGGACACGCTGGCGATCTGGAAGAAGATCATCGACGCGCCGCACGGGATCGTGCTCGTGACCGGGCCGACGGGCTCGGGCAAGACGACGACGCTCTACTCGTCGCTGCGGCAACTGGACAAGAACTCGATGAACATCTCGACGGTGGAGGACCCGATCGAGTACCACCTGGACGGGATCACGCAGACGCAGGCGCACGAGAAGATCGGGATGACCTTCGCGGTGGCGCTGCGGGCGCTCCTGCGGCAGGACCCGGACGTGATCATGCTGGGCGAGATCCGCGACCAGGAGACGGCGCACATCGCGGTGCAGGCGGCGCTGACGGGGCACCTGGTGCTCTCGACGCTGCACACCAACGACGCGCCGAGCAGCATCACGCGGCTGGTGAACATCGGGATGGAGCCGTTCCTGGTCGGGGCGGCGGTGAACGGGGTCCTGGCGCAGCGGCTGGTGCGGCGGCTGTGCCAGCAGTGCAAGGCGCAGGAGAAGCCGGGCGACGAGATGACGGAGTTCCTCGAGATGCAGGGGCTGGACACGCAACTGATCTGGGCGGCCAAGGGGTGCGACAAGTGCCGGCACACGGGGTACTCCGGGCGCGTGGGCATCTATGAGTTGCTGACGGTGGACGACCAGTTGCGCGACATCATCGCGCGGAACCCGAACGTGGCGGAGTTCCGGCGGATCTGCATCGAGCGCGGGATGGTGCCGCTGCGGGGCGACGGGATGCGCAAGGTCGCGTCGGGGCTGACGACGGTGCACGAGATCCTGCGCGTCACCGAGGCGACGATCTAGGCCACGAGCGATCCGAGGTCGGCGAGGCCGAGGGGCTCGGGGCTGCTGAAGGGCTCGGCGGCGGCGGTCCCGATGCGTGAGCCGAAGTACGTGGCCTGGGCGCGGACCCACTCCGGGACGTGGCGGTTCTTCGGATTGGCGTGGAACTGCGAGCGGTAGGCGTTGATGGCCGCCATCTTGACCTCGAGTTGCGCGGCGATGTCCACGCAGAACGTGGGCTGCGGCACGGCGCGGAGGTGGGTGGCGTAGTAGTGGATGAGCCACTTGGGGTAGATCGGAGGCCCGACGGAGAGCCCGAGGCGCGCCAGCGCGGGCGGGGGCTCGAGGTCGAGGCTCGTGAGTTTGGAGTCGAACCTCGCGTCCTCGACGATTCGGGTGACGGCACGGTGGTCCGGGTGCGCGTCGTCGGGATGGGGGACGAAGAGAACGTGGGCCTGGTGGGCGCGCACGACGGCGGCGACGAGGTGGCGGGCCGCGAGCGTGTGCTCGACGCGGCGATTGGGGAGATCAAGGCAGAGGCGGCTGACGGGGTTGCGATCGGCGGAAAGTCGTGCGGCGGCCTCGCTGGCCTCGCGCTCGCGGGTGAGGGGGTCGCCCGCGGGCGTGGGCTCGCCGTCGGTCATGTCGAGGAGCAGGACGCGGTGGCCCTGGGCGGCGAGGCGGGCGATGGTGCCGCCCATGCCGAGTTCTTGGTCATCCGGATGCGGCCCGACAACGAGGATGTTCATGGGGTGAGCGTACGCGGTTGCGGCGCGGGCTAGGGAGTGGGCTGGGCGTCGTGGAGGAGCGCGGAGGCTGGGACGGCGCGTCGCGGGAGGTCGCGCCAGGCCCAGAAGAGTTCGAGCCCGTCGCCGCCGGTGCGTTCGAAGAACTCGACGACGATGGCGTGGAGGCCCGCGGCGAGGGGCGCGACGCCGGAGCGCTCGCGGAGGCTGTGGAGCCCGTCGTTATCGACGACGAGCCGGCCGTCGATGAAGAGGCGGCTGCCGTCGTCGGAGTTGAGGGTGAAGGTGTAGGCGGCGTCGTCGGGAACCCGGATGAAGCCATCGAAGCGGAGGGCGTAGCGGTAGTCGCGTGGTCGGGCGTCGACGCCGATGGTGGGGACGACGCGTGCCGAGGCATGCGGGAGCGAGCCGAGGTCGGGGAGCGACTCGAGTTCGATCTCGTAGGCGCGGAGCCGGAGGCCGGGCTGCGGGCGAGCGACGGCCTTGGCGGTCCAGGGGTCGGCCTTGGTGAAGGTGGCGCGGGCGACGGGGCTGACGGCGCGCTCGCCGCGGAAGGCACGGGCGGCGACGGTAGTCGTCGCCGTGAGTCGGACGGGCGAGGTGGCGCGCGGCGAGGTGTGGGTGGGCTCGCTGCCGTCGGTGGTGTAGCGGAGATCGACGCTGTCGCGGTCGGAGGCGATGCGCACGTCGGTGGAGCCGACGAAGACGGGCGCGGGGGACGTGATCGTGGGCGGGCTGGTGACGTCGGGCCGGCCCTTGATGTCGAGTGCGATCACGCTGTTGTCGGGGTCTGGCGAGGCGGCGGGGACGGCGATGACGAGCGCGTCGCCGTCGCGGCTGACGGCTGCCGCGGCCCCCGCCCTCCCTGTAGCGAGGACGCGCGCGCCCAGGGGCTCGTTGAGGATGCCGGGGACGACGAGGCGGCCGTCGGCGGGCCAGTCGAAGACGTGGAGGTAGAGGCGCGTGCCGCCGGGGATCGGCTTCTGCGTGCAGCGTCCCCAGGGGAGGGCAGGGAACGGCCCGGCGAAGGTGCCGCGGATGGACTCGCCGTTGACGCGCATCCACTGGCCGATGGCGTGGAGGCGTTGGACGCTGGGCTGTGGGATCTCGCCGAGGGCGGTGGGCCCGACGTTGAGGAGGAAGTTCCCGCCCTTGGAGGCGATGTCGGCGAGTTTGCGGATGAGGTCTCGCGAGGACTTGTAGTTGGTGTCGGCGGCGTTGTAGCCCCAGTGGTCGTTCATGGTCATGCAGGTCTCCCAGTCGGCGTGGGGGACGCCGGTGGGCGGGATCTCCTGCTCGGGGGTGCCGTAGTCGCCGGCAAAGCCCGGCTTGGTCAGGCCGTACTCACCGCCGCCCTTGTCGACGCGGTTGTTGATGATGATGCCGGGCTGGAGGGAGCGGACGTAGCGGTCGAGGTCGAGGCCGCGTTCGTGGGTCCAGGTGCCCTCCCACTGCCCGTCGAACCAGAGGACGCCGATGGGCCCGTAGTTGGTGAGGAGTTCCTTGAGTTGGGCCTTCATGTAGGCGACGTAGCGGTTGAAGTCGGCGCCGGTGGTGGGTCGCATGGCGGGGGTCTCCCACTCGCGGCGCGGGAGGTAGTCGGGGTGGTGCCAGTCCATGATGGAGTGGTACCAGCACATACGGATGCCGTGGGCGGCGCAGGCGGCGGCGAGTTCCTTGAGGATGTCGCGTTTGAAGGGCGTGGCCATCACGTCGAAGTCGGTGTGGGCGGAATCGAAGAGGCAGAAGCCGTCGTGGTGCTTGCTGGTGATGACGATGTACCCGACGCCGGCGTCCTTGGCGAGGCGGACCCAGGCGTCGGCGTCGAAGTTCACGGGGTTGAACTGGGCGAGGTACTTGTCGTACTCGGCCAGGGGGATCTGGGCGCTGGTGCGGATCCACTCGGCGTGGTCGGTGCGATCGCCGTACTTGCCCGCGGGGACGGCGTAGAGGCCCCAGTGAATAAACATGCCGAAGCGGGCGTCGCGCCACCATTCCATGTAGGGCTTGTCGGGGAGCGAGGCGGCGGGAGGGGGGGCGGCGTGAGGCTGGGCGGCGTCGGGCGGGGCCGCCCCCTGGGGTGCGGATTGGCAGGCTACGAGCACGGCAGGGGCGAGAAGGCAGAGTTGGCGCATGGGCGGAGTGTACCGCGGAGAGCCGACGTCGAGCCTCGCCGCCGCCCGCGCGCTGGCCGACACTCGACCGTCTCGAGACGTGTCCGGCGATCCCTCCTCGAAGGTCGAGAATCCGCTTGACAATGGTGTAAGGTGTGGTAATGTGGCGACGCGAAGGGAGAAGTCTGAGCAAGGAGATCGCCATCTGTCTATCGCGTGCTCTCGCGGTGTTAGGGGGGGGGGATCGGGTAGTCTTGTCGCGCTGATGGCGCTCGCGGCCCTGGCCGCGATGCTGGGCGCGCCCGACTCGCCATCAAGCGTGCCCGGAGGCCCGTCCATGGTTGCAAGAGCGCCGTTGCACGGCTCCATCTGGCGGCCGAAGGAAGCGCCAAGCGCGACGTTCCGGCCCGCGGCGCTCCGCCCGCCGATGCG
>JAEUIZ010000037.1 GCA_016793805.1 Phycisphaerae bacterium | reverse complement strand
CTCGGCCCGAGACGGGGGCGGCAACAATGGTTCGATCTCTTCCCACAACGCTTCCGGGAGCAGCTCCGCCGCCATGATCGTGCCTCCTTGCACTGGTGTTGACGGCATTGCTCATCGGTCGATACTCACGTTCTGAAACAGTCTCTAACAACGCCGCCATGATCCACGCCATCCGCTTCATCGGTGGCTCCTTGTCAACGAGAACTCGGACTCGGAACGCCGCGAGGCATGGGCTCGCTCATGTCGTACGCGCCAGCATACCGCGCGGTTGCCGCGATGCAAGATAATTCCGCCGCTCCCGCGCTCTCTGCCCGCGCCGCTGCTATTCCACCTTGTACGCCCTCGGATCAAACCGCGGCGGGGGCCACGCCATCCCCATCCCCTCCAGCGTCTCCTCCAGCACCCGCGACACCGCCAGGTTCCGCGCCCACTTCCGATCCGCCGGCACGATCAGCCACGGCGCCGCGTCCGTGTTCGTGCGGTCGATCGCCCGCTCGAACGCCCGCCAATACTCGTCCCACCGCCGCCGCACTTCCAGGTCGCCCGGCGAGAACTTCCAGTTCTTCGTCGGATCGTCGAGCCGCTCCTGCAATCGCTCGCGCTGCTCCTCCTTGCTGATGTGCAGGAAGACCTTGAGCACCGCCGTCCCGCTCTCGACCAGCAGCCGCTCAAAGTCGTTGATCTGCCGCGCCCGCCGATCGAACGCCCCGTCGTCGAGCGTCCCCGCCAGCCGCGGCACCACCAGGTCCTCATAGTGCGAGCGGTTGAAGATCCCGATCTCGCCCTTGCCGGGAACTGCCGCGTGCGCCCGCCACAGGAAGTCGTGGTCCGCCTCGTGCTCCGAGGGCGGGCGGAACGGCGTCACCGTGCACCCCTGCGGATTGAGCCCCGTCATCACGTGCCGGATCGTCCCGTCCTTGCCCGACGTGTCGATCCCCTGGAGGACCACCAGCACCGCCCGCGCGTTCTCGGCCCACAACAACTGGTGCAACTCCGCCAGCCGGCGACGCGACCGCTCCAGCACCGCCTCGTCCTTGGCCAATCCCAGCGTGTCACGCGGATCGATCGCCGTCAGGCTCAGCGGCTTCGGGGCTCGGAGTTGGTCGCGCATCAACATAGGAAATGACCCCGGGGGTGAACGGAAGTCCAAGGACGTGAGGGTGCTCCTGGACTGGTCGTCGGGATGCTACCGCGCGGGCGGGTGGTGCCGCGCGAACGGGTGCTGCCGCGCGAGCCGGTGCTGCCGAACGGGCCGACGCTGCCGCCCGCGATCGGCCCCATACCTCGCGACCGCGCGCCGAGCGTCAAGCGATCGCGCCCGCGTGCCGAAACTCCTCCGCCGCCCGGAGGCGAGCCGAGTCCGTTCCAGAGAGGGAGACACGCCGATGCGACAGATCCGTGCGCTGATCATCGGGACGCCCACCGAGCCGCTCGGCGCCGGCGTCCGCCCGATCCTGCCACTCGGCCCCGGCATCGAGGGCATCCTCCGAACCATCGTCCGCGAACGCATCGACGTGGTCGTCGGTCCGGGAACCGTCGCCGGCCGACCGCTCCGCGAGATCGTCCGCGCCGCCGCCTGGTCCCCGCCCGTCCTTATCCTCGACCACGCCGACGCCCTCCGCGACGGCCCATGCCCCGGTTTCGCCCAACGACTCCGCGACTACGGGCTCGTCGGCCGCCGCCTCCGCAGGCCCGCCGCCCGAGACCTCCCTCGACGCGACCCCCACACCGGCCTCGTCCCCGCCGAGCGCTTCATCGCCCGCCTCCGCGCCGGGCTCGCCCCAGCGTCCCCCACCGCCTGCGTCATGCTCGACGGCGGACCCGACGCGATCCTCCACCTCGCCCGCTCCATCCAGGCTCGCGGGCTCCCCGGCTTCCGCTGGGACGAGCACCGCGCTGCCGTCCTCCTCCACGACACCTCTCCCGAGCGCGCCCTCGCCCTCGCCGAGGCCTGGCGCGCCGAACTCGACGGCTCATCCCCCGACGGCGGACGCACCTTCCCCGCCTTCACCCTCGGCGTCGCCCACGCCGCGCACGGCCCCTCCCTCGACCTCGTCCGCCGCGCCGCGCTCGCCCTCGACCACGCCGACCCCCTCCTCTGGTGGGACGCCCTCGCCGCACGCCACCTCGCCGCCTGCACCCACGGGCGCGGCACCCTCGAAACCCGCACCGATGACTTCCTCGCTCGCCTCGACCCGCGACTCGGACCCTCGCAGCGCGCCCACCTCGGCACGCACGCCCGCGAGGTCGAACGCACCGCCGAGTCTCTGGCTCGCCTCATGCGCCTCGACCCGCACGCCGTCGAGTCCATCCGCCTCGCCGCACGCCTCCACGACCTGGGCAAGGCCACCATCCCCGAGTCCATTCTCGCGCGCCCCGGCCCGCTCTCGCCCGTCGAGCGCCGACTCATCGACCGCCACGCCGACGAGGGCGCCACCCTCGCGCGCCTCCTCGGCGCGCCCGCGACCGTCTGCGAGATCGTCCGCCACCACCACGCGCGCTACGACGGCGGGCCCGCGCCCCTCGGCTCCCTCGTCGTCGCCGTCGCCGACGCCCTCGCCACCATGACCTCCGAACGCGCCTACAGCCGCGCACGATCCCTCAGCGAGGCCCTCGCCGAACTCCGACGCGGCCGCGGCTCCCAGTTCCACCCCCAGGCCGTCGTCGCCGCCCACTTGCTCGCGCCCAACCTCATGCGCGCCGCGGCGTGACGCGGCGGTGCGTCGATCCGCGTACGCCGCCTCTGCGAGGCGACTCCTTGCCTCGGCGCTCTTCCCTCCGTCTCGCCCCTTCTCCCCCAGTTCTCCCTTGACAATCCGACCACTTCTGGTATCGTGCCCTCGCCCGGCTGACAACCTCTGCAAGGAGATCGCCATGTGTCTCTCGCGTGGTCTCGCGGCGTTAGGGGCGGGGGGGGGTCGGGTAGTCTTGTCGCGCTGATGGCGCTCGCGGCCCTGGCCGCGACGCTGGGCGCGCCCGACTCGCCATCAAGCGTGCCCGGAGGCCCGTCCATGGTTGCAAGAGCGCCGTTGCACGGCTCCATCTGGCGGCCGAAGGAAGCGCCAAGCGCGACGTTCCGGCCCGCGGCGCTCCGCCCGCCGATGCG
>JAEUIZ010000030.1 GCA_016793805.1 Phycisphaerae bacterium | reverse complement strand
ATCGCGCCGGGGTCCACCGCAGCCGCCGCGCGTTGCAGCAGGTCCAGCAGGTCGGGCGACACCGACACCGTGGGCGTCGGGGCCGGCGTATCCAGTCCCCGCCTCGCAAGCACCACGTCCCAGAAGTCGAGGATCGGACGGAGCCGGCCCCACTCCAGCGTGCGACGAATGGGATCACGGTTCGGGCGACGGCTCTCCTCGCAACGGCGGGCCTCCTCGATGAGTTCCTGCTGCCGCTCCGAGTCCAAGTAGTCGCGGAGTTCGTTTCGCCGAGACACGCTCTCCGCGACGGTCCCCAGCAAGGCGCAGGCGTGCGGCGCGAGGATCAACAATCGATCCGTCAGTTGTTCCGCGCTATCCTCCGCAGCCTGGATCCCGACGTCCGCACGCTCCCACTCTGTCCTCGCTCCGACCTTGTCGAAGTCCCAATGTCGACTCTGCCAGTATTTGAGCGTTGCAACTTGATTTCACAACTCTGCGAGTTGACTCAGCCCCGCGACAAGTTCGGTAACCGGCCCGGCGGAGTCGGAACGAGGATCGGGTGCTTTCATCGGCATCATCCGTTGGCGGGCCGACCGGATCGGCCCGGCGGGGATGATGCTTGACGCCGAACCAACCCGGTCGCTTGGCGGATAGCAAGTCCGCCGACCCGTTGGACGTTATGCCCTGCGGCGTCCGAAGCAACCCGCCGCGCGCACCTTGCTATCCTCCCCCATGCCCCACTTTGGCGTCCGAGCCAGCGCTGCCACACGGGACGAGTACCGCCGAGTTCGTATCCTTGCGCGGGCCGTGCGACCCAAGGCGCGGGTCGATGCGCTCCTCCGCGACGGGCTCCGGCACTTCGCCAAGGTGCTTCGGCGCGAGGGCATCCGCAACGGGCTCGACATGGACGAAGTCGAGTTGGAGGCATACCGGAGTGTGCCGTTGCTGCCCAGGATGCGGTTCCTCCCCCGACCGGAGGGCAACCGGATCAAGGACGTGAGGCCGAGTTAGCATTCGGCACGCCCTTGCTCGGCGGAGTAGGCAGTATTCCCATGCCCCGCCCTTGCATCGGCACGTCCCCGATGCGCGCGCCCTGTCAGGTCGCAGACCGACCGACCGCCCACGATTCCAGCCCGATTCGCCCTTGCTCCCCGTCCCCTCGCGCGCGAATCATATGCCCCCCTTTTGGGCCATTCTGACGCCATGAAGCACCGGCGACAGGGCGGATAGAACCCGATTCCCAAACCGGGAGCGATTTGCGAGGGGGTGCAATCAGGTGACGAAAGGGCATCGCGTTGGGGTGGGGCCGGGTCGCGTGGGCCGTCGGCTTGGGCCTGTCCGCGCTCGCACTCACGTCGCGGGATGCTCGCGGCCCGTGGATCGCGTGTGGACCGCGGCGCGCCGCTATGCGCCCTTCGCCGCCTTCACCAGCGCCAGCACGCCCGCCCGGATCGCCGGGGGCAGGTCGGACCACACCGCGACCACCGCCGCCAACTCGGGATCGG
>JAEUIZ010000039.1 GCA_016793805.1 Phycisphaerae bacterium | reverse complement strand
TTCAGCCACTTCCGACGCCTCCGGCTCTGCTACGAACGCTGGGGCACACACTTCCAGGCCCTCCACGACCTCGCCGCCGCCCTGCTCGTCTGCTCACGGATCAAGTCCAGGCAACTGCCGTTCTGAAACAGTCTCTTAGGTTGAGCCTCTTGCCGCTGTAGGCGAGGATCACGTTGTCCCACGCGAGTGGGGACTCGCCCTTGCGACGGCGACGGTCAGCCGCTTGAACAGCGAGCCGGTGCAGACGCACGTCCGCTATATCACCTTGGCGAGAATGGCTCCCACGCGACATATCACTATTCATCGGATCGGTGTAGATGGGGCTTGAATGCCGTTGGCAGCCGTGCAATCCCCTATGCGAACAACCCCATCTGCTCGGTCGGCTGCTGATCCTGCATCGGGGCTAGCTGCTCGGTGAGGTCATCCCGAGAGACGACGTACACGTACTCCTTGTTCCGGAGGTGGCTGACCTTCCCGACCTTCTCGCCCTGCGGGTTGTAGATGCCGATCTGCGCACCGACGTACCGCTTGCAGTCGCTCTCGATCGTCGTCACCTTGCCGGTCCCGTCCCACAGGCCGGAGAGCATGGACTCCATCTCCTCACGGCCCAAATAGCCTTCGTTGTTGAACGAAACCACCAGCACGGGAGCACGCACCGCTGCGAGCAGCCTCCGCATCACACCAGCGAACTGCGGCCGCGAGTTGAAGATGCTCTGGCGCTGCCTGCAGTCGACGCGCTTGCAGGCGATGCCGTACACGGGCGGCTTGTCCCAGCGGACGAGCGATTCCCACACGTGGTAGTTCCCGAGGTAGGAGTGCTGGTTGTACGGCGGGTCGATGTACGCGACGTCGCCCTCCAACTGCTTGACCGCGTCGAGTGCGTCGAGCATGAAAGCCTGCCCCTTTCCGTGCTTGGCCCGCGGGAGCACGTCAGGGACTCGTAGCTCCAGGTCATTGTGCGCCCTCGGTGCCCAAGACTTGAGGTACGCCATCTGCACGCCCGTCGTGGAGTCGACCCGATCGGCCGCCTCCATGAGCGAGACGAGCATCACGGCCTCAAGCTCGAGGTCGAGCCCTTTGGACGCAATGGCGTCGCGGATCGCATCGACGCGCTCGCCGTTCTTCGGCTGGAAGAACCGCGACTGAACGCAGAAAGTCTCCGTGAAGTAGCCGGGGTAGCCCTTCATCGCGTTGAACTCGGCGACGAGCGTCCTTGCGTCCTTCACGACGTCCTCGGCGTCCGCCTGGACGTAGCACCGCGCCAGTGTCGCGGCGTATGTATTGTGGTCGTTCGAGAGCACGCGGTACCCGGCCGCCTTGAGCGCGTGCCCGACGCGCGATGTGCCCGAGAACAGGTCGATGACCGTGTGCGCGTTCGCCGCGCGGCGGACAGCCTCGAGGATGGTGGGGATCAGGGTGCGCTTTGAACCGATGTACTTGATCACGAATCGCTCCGGGTCTAGGGGCTTGCTGGGCAGTTAGGCATAGGCGTCATCTCGCGCCGCCGCTGCCCGGGCTGCCGTGAGCCCGGAACACCTGCGCACTCTGGTCGTCGAGGATCGTCTTTCGGATCACACGCTCAAGGAAGGCCCTGAGCGCGGTTGTGTCGCTGTAGTCGCACCAGCAGAAGTAGTTGTCAGGCTCGAAGTAGTACGGGTGCTTCGTGACGTACCGAGGGAGCGTCGCCAGCGACTCGCACATGATCGTAATGAAGGAGTGGTACTGGAAGCCGGTGAACTCGCGGAGCCGCTTCTGGAACTGCACCGTGTGGTGCTTGCAGGCCCGCTCGTCTGCGTTGCCCGCAGGCCCCTGCTTCTTGACCTCGAAGTACAACTTGCGCTTCGTCGCTCGGCACGTGATGCTGACCTCCGGGACGACGCCGTAGGACTTGCCGTCCCCGTCCTCGGCCGTGGGCGGCAGCATCTTCCGGAGGTCGGCGGGCTTGTCGGTCACCTCGAACAGATCCGGGTTCAGCACGTCGCGCAGGAAGGCCGAGAAGTTCCCCTCTGACGCCCGGTACGTCTGGTCGTGGCCCGGCTGCTTGAGGCGGGCCGAGAGCTTCCTACTGTCCATGCCCATGGGCGACCTCCTGAGCGACGGCTTGCCAGCGGCTCGGGCCACCGGGACCGAACTGCAAGCCTGGGCATCGCGTGAGTCGCAGTGTATGCGATCGCGTTACGGGTGCATCGTGCCGGAGCCCGGCAGTCTCAACCTGTGGGGGTAACGCCGCACATCTGGCCTATGGGTAGTCGACCCTAACAGCGTACAATGGAGTTCGCTCAAAGATTGCCCCCACTCTGGGCGGTCTGCACTCAGGGAGGAACCTATGCGGCTGACGAAGTTCACGGTCACCAACTACAGGTCTATCGAGGACTCCGGCCCCATCGAGGTTGCCGACCGCACGGCCCTCGTCGGCCGGAACGAGAGCGGCAAGACGAACCTGCTGCTTGCACTCGCAGCGCTCAATCCGCCTGACGGCCCCAAGGCTCTGAACGAGGTCAAAGACCTGCCCCGCGAGCGGAAGCTGGCGGAGTTCAGGACGGACTTGCCGTTCATCGAGACCGAGTGGTCGCTTTCGGAAGACGAGGCGGCGGAGCTCGCCCAGAAGTGCCCCTCGCTCTCTGGTCAGGTCACCGTCGAAGTAGGTCAGAGGTACAACGCAGAACGGTGGGTTGCGTTTCCGGGCAGCAAGTCGCTCTCGGTGGACACGAAGCTCGCAGCCTCTCATGCACAGAAGGCTCAGAAGGCTCTCCGAACGGCACTTGGGGCGCTGGACGAGAGCGCTGCGAAGCCGATCAACGATGCAGTCGTCGCGTTGAAGGCGAAGTGCGAGGCGTCCGCTGCCGACTCCTCCGGCTGGTCATCCGCCGCCCTCAGCTCGGTGCAGGCTCTTCGGAAGGCGGCTGCCGCGGCGAACTTCACGCTCACCGAGGACGTCGAGACGCCACTCAACGAGCTACAAGATTACTGCGAGGAGGTGCAGGCCGAGAAGGAACGACTAACGGCAGCGAGGAACTACATCGCGAGTCTACTGCCCACGTTCATATTCCTCGACGAGTACCCGGAGATCCACGGCCACCAGAACCTGCAGCAGTTGGTCTCTCGACTCGACAATCCGAGCCAGATGTCTGCCGCCGACCACAACTTCATGAAGCTGATGAAGGTGGCAGGGCTCGATCCGAAGCTGCTCCGACAGCTGATTAGCGAGGGCGCGGAGAAGCGGCAGCTGCTCACAAACCGCGCCAGCGCCACCGTCACGGCAAAGATCCGCGAGCTCTGGAAGGACCGCGAACTGACGGTACGTTTCGCTTTGGACGCGGAGTACTTCGACATCCTCGTCTCCGACCCGACTTCGGTGTTCCCTGTTGAGGTCAACCTCGACGAGCGCAGTCGAGGCTTCCGGTGGTTCTTCTCCTTCTTCATCACGTTCGCGGCCGACACGCAGGGCGGCCCGGCGGAAGACGCCATTATCCTGCTCGACGAGCCCGGCCTCTACCTGCATGCCTTGGCACAGCACGACCTGCTGCAGCTGTTCCGCTCCGACTTCGAGAACCAGATCCTGTACACGACCCACTCGCCGTTCATGATCCCAGTGGATGAGCTTGGGTCTATCCGCACCGTGAGCATCGCGCCGAAGCACGGCACGACCGTGTCGAACGACCCAATGGGCGACTCGCGCACGCTCTTTCCGCTGCAGGCGGCGCTCGGATACAACATCGCCCAAGCGCTGTTCGTCGGCGGCACGAACGTGGTAGTTGAAGGCGTGACGGACTTCTGGTACATATCCGCGGCATCGGAGTACCTTGCAACTCTGAGCCGCCCGCACCTGCCCGAGGACGCGACGCTGACGCCGGTCGGCGGCGCGCAGAAGGTCTCGTACATGGTCGCGCTGTTAGCCTCGCAGTCGCTCAAGGTCGTCGTTCTACTCGATTCCGAGAAGAAGGCCCGCGAGACGGCGGCAGATCTCGCCAAGCAGAAGCTCATCCGTGACGATTGCATTCAGTTTGTCGGCGGCGCGTTTGCGCCGGAGCGAGAGGAGGCCGACATTGAGGATCTCCTCGATCCCGCCGTGTTCGAGAAGTTGGTTCGAGAGAGCTACGCCAAGGAGCTCGCGAGCAAGTCGCTCAGCCTGAACGCGAACATTCCTCGCATCGTCAAACGCTTCGAGGAGGCGTTCGTCGCGGCTGGCATGGAGTTCCACAAGACCCGCCCTGCGAGGCTGTTCCTTCGCAAACTCGCAGAAGACCCCTCGTCAGTACTGGACAGCGCCACGCTCGCGAGGTTCGAGGCGCTGTTCAAGCTGCTGTCACAGCGGCTCGCGAAGGTGGCAGCGAGCGGCGAAGGGCCGTTTGGTTACTCGTATGAGAAGCCCGGCAAGACGCCGATCGGTGTGTAAACACATTGGCCGCAGCGTGTGCGTCCTCAGCCCGACGTGGGCGACGGGCCGCCCAAGTACGTCGCCCGCACCCTCGCGAACGCCCCCTCGTACAGCTGCCGCGCCCGCTCCTGCGAGAGGCCGATCTCCCGCCCGATGGTCCGGAAGCTGGGCGTTCTGCCCTCCGCCCAGAGACGGCGGGAGAGGACGTGCCGCTCCTCGGGAGACAGCGCGCGGGCGACGAACTCGGCGACCTCCCCGGCCCGGTCTCGCTCGCGCTCCCACCGGCGCTCCGCGCGGTGGGTGGCGAGGGCTCGCTCGGCGTCGTCGGCGTACAGCGCCTCCTCGCCCGGGCAGGACACGACGCCCGCTGGCTTGGCGGCGCGGCGGGCGTGCAGAAACCGCTGCTTTCCGAAGGCCGCGCGGATGCAGCGCCCCGCGTAGGTGCTGAACGCGACGCCGCGCAGCGGGTCGAAGCAGCGGACGGCCTGCGCCATCGCCAGCATCGCCTGCCCGAGGCGCTCCTCGAACGAGTCGCCGTAGCCGTAGCGGTGCACCATCGCGACCACGAGGGCGAGGTTGGCCGTGGCCGCGTCGTCGCGGAGCCTAGCGGCGAGCGCAGCCCAGCGGTCGGCGTCGGGGCCAGCGGCGGCGCGGCGCTCTGCGTACCGCAGCTGCACGAGCACGACGTGGTTCTCCCCCCGGCTGGGCGTCCAGCCGGGCTGCGCCCCGCGCCCGGGCTCGCCCGCCACCATCGCCGCGAACCACCCCGGGTCGGGGCGCGGCACCTCCGGCGCTTCGTGGAGCAGGAGGCGCTCGGCGTCGGGGTGGTCATAGAGAAGTGGCGGCACGGACGAATCGTGCGACGCGCGGGGGCGTGGGACAAATGCTGTCACTGGCCGTAGTACCGCCCGCCGTCCTCCCGCACCGCGACGCCGTTCTTCTTCGCCGCGAGGCGCAGCGCGTCCGCGAGGTCGCGGCGGGTCCACCCGAACCGCTCCATCGCCTCCTCGGCGCTCACGCCCGACGAGGACCGCAGCGCCGCGACGAGGGCGGCCCGCTTAGTGCCCGGGCGGGGAGCCCTCCCCTCGGGGCTGGCGGGGAGCTCTAGGGCCTTCCGGGCCGCCGGGGCGCTGGGGGCGGCCTTGGCCCGGGCGGGAGGCGGCGAGGGCCTCTCGGCGGCCTCCGCCTCCCGGACGCGGTCGAGGGCGGCCAGCACCCGGCGGACTGCCGACTTCCGGTCGGCGAACTTCCTCACGCTCTCCCCCGTGACCTCGTTGTAGAGGCGGGCGAGGTCCGCGAGGGACATCTGGCTGAGGGCGGAGCGGTCGACGTTCATCGTGGGTCTCCTTCGCTGGGCCGCGCGGGAGTGCGCGGCGGACGAGAGAGACATCTCTCACGAATGCTCGCTAGACAAGCGCGAGCGCCGCCCCCGGGGTGCGCCTCACTCGGGCGCACCGACGCGGGGGACGGCTTCGGTCTGGTGAATGCGGCCCGCCCGGGATCAGTCGGGCGGGCCACTCCCTACCCGGGCCGCGAGCCCGGGCGCATCAGTCGTCGTCGCGGTTCCGCGGCTCGGGGCGTGGGCCGTAGTGCTCGGGCGGGACGACGACCACCTCGGTGCGGATGCGCCGCCCGGTCGCCGTGAACAGCGCAAAGAGGCACAGCGCCTCGGCGTCGCCCGCGAGGAGTGCGTGGCCGTCGGGCTCTGCGGTCACGTCCACGAGCGAGCCCGGCGCGCCGAGGCGCGGGAGGTAGCCGTTGTAGGCCGCGACGGGTGCCACGCGGGCACCCGCGAGCCCGCACGCGGCGCGGATGTCGGGCAGGCTCGGCCTGCCGTCGCCCAGCGACGCGAGGGCCCGCGCCGTCTCGGGCGCGACGATGGCGGCGAAGACGCCCGCGCGGAAGTCGTCGAGGGTGCGCATCGGTCACGTCCCCCGGTACACGGTTCGCCCGTCGTCTCCGGGAAGAACCACGTTGCCCTGCACCCACAGGACGGTGCTCTCTTCTGAGTCGGCGATGCGCGTGGCGACCCAGCCCGGGCGGACCTTGGTCTCGCCGTCGGGCGCGTTGGCCGCGGCGAGGTCGCGGGCCTCGCCCTCGCTGGGCGCGGTGACGATGACGGCGTTCCGCTCGCTGCTGTTGCGGTCGGACGGGCTGACGGCGCGGATGAGGAAGGTCGGCATGGCTCAGACTCCCTTGAACTTCGGCCCGGGTGCGGGCCTTGCGCGGGCGGCGGCCTTCTCGGCCGAGAGGGTGGAGAGCCCGGCGGCGATCTTGCCGGTGGGCGTCGCGCGGCCGGTGGCCAGCTCGCGGTTCCTGTTGATGGCGCGCTGGAACGCGGCGTCCACGGCCTTGTGCGCGGCGTCGATGGCCGCGTGCTGCGGTCCCACGAGGGCGTCGGCGAGGTGGTGCGCCGAGAACGGCCGCTGCTCCCTGGGCAGCGTGTCCAGACGCGCGAGCACCGCGGCCCCGAGCACCCTGTTGCCCGTGGCGACGGCGAGGCGCGCGAGGTTGGCCAGCTCGGCCGTGCCCGCGTGCCCGATCTGCTGGTGGTAGCGGCTTCGCTCCTCGGAGCCGAGCCCCTGCGACGAGAGCATCGCCACCGGCGTGGGGTGCACGGCCAGGAGCGACGCGAGCTTGGCCCGGGCGGCGTCCAGCTGGCGGAGCTGGTCGAGCCGCGCGGCCTCGGTCTCGCGGACGAGCGAGTCGCGGTACTCGCGCACCTCGCGGTCCACGGCGTCCCGCACGTAGCCCACGATGCCCGCCACCTGCGAGCGCGGCTGGTCGCGCGGGATCAGCGCCTCGTGCCGCTGGCGGAACTTCTCCCGCGCGGCGTCCACGGCCGCGGACAGGTTGGCGACGTTGGCCTCGAAGGCGGTGGCGAGCTCGCCCGCCTTCTTGGCGAGCGCCTCGACCTCGGCCTCGCTGGCCGGGATGCCGCCGGAGAATCCGGCGAGGGGGTTGGGCCTGTTGTCGGTGGTCTGGGGCGCGGTCTCGGACATGGTGCTCGTTCCTCGGACTCGGGCGAGCACGCGCCGGACCCCGCGCCTCTGCGGGGAGAGCCTGCGCCGGGGCGGGCTCGCCGAACAGAGAATCTCTTCGTCAGGGCGAAGGTGCCGACAAACGGGTCTCCAAGAAAGACTCTTCGTGAGAGAGTCAGCCGCGCGAGACGCGCGGGGCGCGGTCGCCCACCTCGTGCAGCGGCGAGAGGTCCGGCGACGCGGGGAGGTGCGCCTGCGGCCCGCCGTACTTCGCGAGCCAAGCGTCCAGCGGCAGGACGGGCGGTGCGAGCAGACCGTTGCCCAGGATGCGCACGCCGCCGCCGGGATCGCGGACGACGGAGATCAGTCGGCGGATGTCGCTGGCGTCAGTGCCCAATGGTGGCCTCCGTGGGTGGGAGCTGGCGCGCCGGGGGCAGGGACGCGAGGGCCGGGCGCTCGCCCGCGTCCCGCGCCTCGACGGCGTCGGCCAGCTCGCTGAGGATGTCCACGAGCGCATCCCGACGCTCGGCGGACAGGAGCGCGATGTTCTCCGGGGTGAGCACGAAGGCGAAGGGGTGCGCCGCCGCGGCGTGCGTGTGGTCGATGCGCCCGGAGACCTCGTGGCTGCGCTTCTGCGCCCACTCGGGCTCGATGCGCTCGGCGAGCCGGAGCAGGAGGTTGTCGGAGGACCGCCGGTCCTCGACCCACCCGACCACGCGCCCGTCGTCGAACACGGGGCGCTGCGGCGGGTTGAAGGCGCGTCGCTTGATCTCGCTCTCGATCGCGGCGAGGGCGACGGCCCGGGCGTCCTCGCAGGCCTGCGCGAACTCGGGGTCGGTCCGGCGCAGGCGCATGAACGCGGTGTAGCCCGGCTTGGTGGCGCTCGTGCCGTGGGGCGTGGCGCAGCGCGCGGCCTCGACGTGCGAGCCGGTCTCCGAGAGGACGCGGAGGTACGTCGCGCGGCGCTCCGCGTCGATGGGCGGCTTGGCCCGGGGATGCTGCTCGTAGGTGCTGGTGGCCATCTCGAAGAATGATTCGTCCGGCGCGTCCCGGCGGGTCGCGGAATCTGCTGGCGCGGGACGCGGGACTCGGGACTCGGCAGAGACTTCGTGAGACCTCGCGGGTGCGCGAGGGGGGGTATGTCTGCGGAGTCTTCGTGACAGCCGCCGGGCTGCGGTGTCGCTCTGCGCGGCTGCCGCGAGGCGGAGGGCACCCCCGGTCCGAAATGCACCAAAACTCAACTGCTCCACCGTCTTCACTCTCTTCACCCGCTCCACCGGCTTCGCCACGCTCTGCGACTCTCGCACGCCCATCCTCCCTCGCACCTCGCGCATCGCCGCTGCTCCGGACCCGGCGGGCGGGCCTCGCCGCGGGAGCCGCCGATTGTGGAACGGCAGGGGCAGCCGCCTCGGACCTGTGCCGCACGCTGCGAGGGCCGTTTCGTCGTGGCTTTCGGACGATGCTGCCCGACCAGCAAGGCGGTAACAAGGCCGTGGGCGCAGCGTCGCCGTCGCAGGGGCGGGTGCCCAGGGGTCGGTAGCGCGGGCAGCGCCGGCAGAGCGCTTGTGTGCCCGCTGCAGTTCCACCGGGCCGCGAAGGTCCACGACGTCCACTCTCTCCCTCAGACTCATTCGATCGCGCGGGTCCACGAGAGCGTGTTTCGGACTTGAGTGGAAGGGTTCGCCCGGCACCGCGGTCCGACCCGGTCCGGCCGGTCCGACCTATTACCCATTGCGAGTGCAACTCGCGGCGGCGCTCCGCGCCCGGTGACGCTCTCCCCCTCTCCTTCTTCTTGTGGTGGTTTGTGCCCTGGGAAGGAATAGGCCAGACTGGTCGGACCGGACCGACCCAACCCGCCTCTCACCTCGCCTGGGCCTCCATTTCCGGACCGATGAGGTCGGACCGCTGGTCGGACCGTGGTCGGACCGGCCCCCGCGCGACGCTCCGGCCCCGGCGGCAGACGCCCCGGGCACGGCCACCAGCGTCCCGAGATCAGAACGGCGAGTCAGCCCCGTTGCGCTCGCGGTCGGTCAGGAGCCGGATGCCCTGGAAGACCCACCTGCGTCCGCCGCCCTCGCGGGCTCGGGTGTTGCGCACGCGGCCCGCCGTGGTGCTCAGGAGCTCCTTGCAGAACACGTCCTTGGACGCGCCCCACGGGATCGCCTCCTGCTCCACCCAGATCCTGAACCGCCGGAACAGCTCGTCCTTGTCCACCTGCCCGCCGGGCTCGACCTCGCACTCGTCCTCCACGAACGCGCCGACCACCTGCGAGAGGCGGCTGATCTGCCGGACGGTGTCGGCGCTGCTGGCTGGCTGGGCGAGTCGTCCCGCCTGCTGCATCGCGCGCCACCCGCCGATGGCCCAGTTGAGGATGCCGGGTCGCTCGGCCAGCAGGCGGTCGGTGAGCCCGACGTCCTCGCGTCCGTAGAACGACCGGCGCATCTGCAGGACCACGTACCGGCTGGGCAGCGCGCCCGACGGGTCGGTGATGGCGGGCGGCTCGTTGCTCATCACGACGAACCGCGTGCGAAGTCTGCCCTCCCAGTCCGTCAGGTTCTTCCGAGGGACGCTGACGAAGTCCTCGCCGGAGATCGCCAGCAGCGCCTCGGCGATGGCCGCCTTGTCGCTCCGCCCGCCCAGCCGCATGTCCGAGACGATCGCCACCTGCTTGCCGATGAGGCTCTGCAGGCCGAACTGCTCGCCGAACTGGGAGAGGCGCGGGGCGCAGACGTTGTGCGGCCCGAGCAGGGCCGTGAGGATCCGCGCGATCGTCCCCTTGCCGGAGCGCTTCGGGCCGACCAGCACGAGGATCTTCTGCTGCGACGTGTCCGGTGCGAGGAGGTACCCGAACCACTGCCGCAGCGCCTCGATGCAGTCCCGCTCCTCGGCGTCCGGCCAGACCTCCCCGAGGAACGCGAGCCAGCGCTCGGGCGACGGTGCGACCGGGTCGTGGTCGTAGTCCAGCGCGTTGTGCGTCAGAAACGCGGGGTCGTGGGGCGTGCGCTCGCCGCTGGGCAGGTGGAGCAGGCCGTTGCGGCACACCAGCAGCTCGCGCGGGTCAGGCCCCGCCCGGCCGTCCATCCAGCACGGCGGCGCGTAGTCGCCCCGGTCCAGGTGCACCAGCGACCGGACCGCGTCGAGCACGTTCGAGACCGCCCGCTGGTTGGGCTTCGCGCCGGTGCGCTCCAGGTGGTCGTAGACCTCGCGCCGCAGCGTGTCGTCCTCGCGGCAGCGGTACGCGCCGTGGCGCCACGTGTGCCACTGGTCGTTGAGGTGGATCAGCGGCTCGGGCCGAGCGCCGAGCAGGGCGCGGGCCACGTCGCGCGGGCCGGGGCGGTCGTCCCCACCGCCGCCGCCCCCGTCCTTGGCGGGCGACACGCCGACGGCGTCGCGGGCCTTCTCGACCTGGCGGCGTGCGTACCGCTCCGGGTTCTTCTGGTCCAGCACGTGCCCGCTGATGCCGAAGGCCGGGTTGGTGATGACGCCGACGATGCGGCCGTCGTCGATGCCGGCGCGCACCAGCTCGCAGCAGACGTAATGGACCCACTCGGACCGGCTCGGGTGGCGCTTGGGGTCGTCGGGGTCGATCCCCTGAACGATCACCACCCTGCACCGCGCGGGGGCGCGGTCGCCCAGCTCGGAGACGTCCCCGACC
Source organism: Phycisphaerae bacterium (assembly GCA_016793805.1). GTDB lineage: Bacteria > Planctomycetota > Phycisphaerae > Phycisphaerales > UBA1924 > JAEUIZ01. The sequence continues at coordinate 160,580 of JAEUIZ010000039.1, read as the reverse complement.
GGCACGCGCGCCGCCGACGCTCGCCTTCTCCTGGGCTTCGCCGCGCCGATGGCGACGGCCGGGATCTGGCCGAGGTCGTACGCGCGGTCGGGCTCGCAGACGACCAGCCGCGCCAGCGCCGGCTTCCGCCCCCGCTCCCGCTTCTTCGCGTTCGGCCAGTTGACGGTGCCCGGTAGTCGCAGGATGCGGTCCACGTTGTGCACGCTGTCGCCGTCGAGGTACGCGGAGAGCCCGTTGCTCCGGCACTCGGCCTGCCGGATGGCCAGCTCGTCGCCGGGGGGCAGCGGGTGCGGCGTCCTGAACCGCCAGAGCGCGTTGTACCCGCCTCCGGACGCGATCACGAACGTCGGCGGCGGGATCAGCTTCTGCCGGAGCCTGCCCGAGTCGGTCAGCAGCGACTCGATCCGCCTCTGCTCGTCCGCGAAGTCCTCGCCAGCCCTGGGTCGCAGTCCAGGTGCGCGTACGCCGCTGCGGCGATGTCGTCCTTCGTCGCCTTCTTGCTCAGCGGCCTGCGGACCGGGTTGACGTGGTAGTACACGTTCCAGCCCGCCCTGTTGCGGGCCTCGACCCACTCCGCCGCCCTCGCCTCGTCGCGGGGGAAGAAGGTCGCGGTGTCCTCGCGCTCCTCGTCCTGCAGCAGGGCCGTCAGCGCCCACGGTCCGCCCGGCGCGTGGGCGCTCAGGAACCGCATCGCCTCCGCGACCTGTGGGCTCGGGGCCTCCCCCTCCCGGCGCGCCGGTGCGCCGTTCGCCGGTGTATCGTGGCTCATCGCGACACCTCCCTCGCACGCGGGCTGCGCTTGCGAACGACGGAAGGCCCATCAGTCGGTGACACGCGGTCGGCGACGAACCGCCGGACGCGCCCGCCGACCTCCACGTCAACACACGGCCCGAACGCGGGGTGTTCCACCGCGGCCACGACGACGCCCGAAAGCGCCTCGCGACCGTGCTGGACCACCACCGCCTGCCCGGGGCGGTGCGGGATCGTGCGCGGCATCAGGCGGCCCCGCCTTCCCGGCGGTTCAGCGCCCGGCCCTCGGCGGTGTTGCTGACCATCCGCCCGGCGACCCACCTCGTGAGCTCGTCGATCGGGTAGCGGACGATCCTGTGTCCCAGCTTGGCGGCGCGGGGGCCGCGGCCCTCGCGGCGCATCCGCTCCATCTCCTTGGCGGAGATGCCAAGCCAGTGGGCGGCTTCCTTCGTGGTCAGGAGCCCTCGCCCGACGTGATCCGGGATCTCGGGCACGATGTTCTGCCTGCTCGGTTCGACAGCCATTCGCCAGACTCCGATCTGGCGCTGGGGCGGCGGGCGTGCAGACGTTCAGCGGGTTGCGGAGAGACGTCGGCTCGCCGACGCCCAGCGCGGACACTTCCGGTCGTGTACATGCTGGACGTCGGCGGGGGCGGAGAGGTCTTCCCTTTGAGGCCCGAGCCGAGCTCGAACGGGCCACCGAGCCGCGCCCCGGACTGTCACCGGCACGTCGGGCGGCGCGCCCGGGGGCGCGCCATCACTCTTCGCGGCAAGGAACGATACTGCACCGTGCCGCCGCGGGTTCACGCGGGGGAACGCAAGGGCGCTCGATGCTGCAAGTTCCCGTTTCCGGACCGCCCGAGAACGCGGGCGGCGGGGCGGCCTCCACCTTTCTCCGGCCTTGCTCAGCCGGGGGTGGCTCGCGCAAACCCCATGATCTACTGTGCCTAGCGTGTGCGGAGCGCGGGATTACAAATGCGGAGCACTACCGTTGTGCTACGGCGGCACAGCAGGATCGTACGCGGTGGGCGTGGGCCGGTCCGCGCCGCTATGCTCGCGAAGCCCGCAGCGGCGCCCGGCCGCGTGATCGCCGTGCGACCCTCATCACTCTCCTCACCCCGCGCTGGGGCGACCCTTGCAGGAGCCGACGCATGCGCGACCCTCGCCTTGACAAACTCGCCGATGTGATCGTCCGCTACTCGACACGGGTGAAGAAAGGCGATCTCGTGCAGATCAACGCCGAGGCGGTGGCGTTCCCGCTCGTCGAGGCGACGTACGAGGCGGTGCTGCGGGCGGGCGGGCACCCGTTTTGGACGCCGCGGTCGGAGGCGTTGCAGGAGTTGCTGCTGACGACCGGGAGCGATGAGCAGATCGCGTACGTCTCGCCGATCGAACTGCACCGGGTCCGCACGATCGACGTGCACATCGGGTTCTGGGCCGAGATGAACACGAAGTTCCTGGGGAAGGTGGATCCTGCCAAGACCGCGTTGGCGCAGTCGTCGCGGAAGCCGTGGTTCAAGATCTTCATGGAGCGGGCGGCCAAGTCGAAGGAGCCGGGCGGGCTGCGCTGGTGCGGGACGCTGTACCCGACGCTGGGGTCGGCGCAGGACGCGGAGATGAGCCTTCGCGCGTACGAGGACTTCGTGTTCCGGGCCGGACTGCTGCACCTGCCCGATCCCGTCGCCGCGTGGCAGCAGATTCACGATCGGCAGGAGCGCGTGCGCGAGTTCCTCCAGACCAAGCGTGTGCTGCGGTTCCGAGTCCCCGCCCACCACGGGCACGAGGGCACGGACCTCACGGTCGATGTCAACCCGGCGAAGTCGACGTGGATCAACTGTGCCGGGCACGAGAACTTCCCCGACGGCGAGGTCTTCACCGGGCCGCAGGGCGTCGATGGCGTGGTCAACTACACGTTCCCCGCGGTGTATCAGGGCCGCGAGGTCGAGGGCGTGCGGCTGAAGTTCCGCGCGGGCCGGGTCGTCGAGGCGTCTGCCAAGAAGAACGAAGAGTTCCTCATCAAGATGCTCGACCAGGACGCCGGCGCACGCACCCTCGGCGAGATCGCGATCGGGACGAACTACTCGATCACGGACTTCTCGCGCAACACGCTCTTTGACGAGAAACTCGGCGGGACGTTCCATGCCGCGGTCGGCGCGGGATACCCCGAGAGCGGGAACACCAACGAGTCCGGGCTGCACTGGGACATGGTCTGCGAACTTCGGCAACGCGGGACATGCCCCGGCGGCACGATCGAGGCCGATGGAGAGGTCTTCCATCGCGATGGCCGATTCCTCGCGGCCGGCTGGCCGGGGAACGACTAGCACCGGCCTCGCCCCGCGCTCCTCGGGTTCAGTCCGCCTCGGCCAGCAATCGCAGGCGATCGAGCCTCGCCGCCCAGGCTTTCTTCTCGCGCGCTGCCGCGGCGGCGCTGGGCAGTTTGTCGTGCTCGATCTGCACGGCGCACCTGCCCTCGCCCTTGGCATAGAGATTCACGTCCAGATTCGTCGGACGCCGTTCCGGGCTCCAGGTGATGCGCAGCGACTTGTCGCGCGTGGATCGGCGGATGTGGAGGTCGTCCGGGAGCCACCGCCGGCGAGTCGCGGGATCGAAGAACGCCAGGAACGCGATGCTGACGGGCGCCGCGATGGTTCGGCTGGCGCTCACCGAGAACCCGCCCGACTTCTGGTGCTTGACCCGGCCCTTTCGCGCGTGCTCATACCCCACCGTAATCATCTGCGACCACCATGGCCGAACGCCGAACCGTACCGCCAGCATCTCCGCGATCGCCGGATGCTCCATGCCCTTCGCGCCGGCACGGTCGAGCGCGGCGATCCACTGCGACCAGTCTTTGCCGGTGGCCTTCAGCACGGCCTGGGTCGAGATGCCCGCGAGCGTCTGCGGTGCGCGAGCCCGCGTTCGCCCGGCCGCCGGTGCGGCCTTCTTCTTCGTTCGCGAGGCGTCGGCCTGCTTCACACTGCGACGGCGAGTCGTGGTCGGCATGCGGCAATGCTATCCGCCGACCCCCCGCATTCTGATGCAAGGGCCTCGGCCTGCTCGCACGCCCCGCGGCCGGCGTGCTGCTCGCTTGACGATTCTCGCACCGAGAGGCTCCAAACGCCTTCAGCCCAAGCGTCTCGCCGCCGATGAGAGAGTGACGCCGCCAGCCCCGGGCGCTCTTGGCTATCGGCCCACAGCACCCCCGCGGCACGGCCGTCGCGTGGGCTAGCATTGTGACACGTTATGTCGATTCCTCTCCGCATCCTGATGGCGAGCCTCGTGGTGCTGGGTGTCTGGTTCCAGACCACGGCCGGGGGCTTCGGTGCGGTCCGCGAAGTCTGCATCGGGTGCGAGGGCGCGGGGTGGACGATCATCGGCGGGGCCGACGCGAGTCCCTTTTGCTGCGAGGATGGTGCGACCAGCGCGGGTGACGCCGACCGCGAGCCAAAGGTGCGGGAGCGGGGCGAGTGCGATTGCATCAAGGTGCCCCTGCCCGGCCGGGTGACACTCGCGACAGGCGGCGTTGGCGGCGGCACGAACAACGAGGGCGCGGCAACGGCCATGCTCTCGGCGGAACGCCCGACTTGGTCGGCCCAGGCGAGCACGTCGTCGTCGGCTCGAGCACGCCCGAGTCAGCCGCCATGGGGGCTGACCCCAAGCGCTCGCCGCACAGTCTTGGTGCTCTAGTTCCAACGGGATATCGCGTGCGTGGCTCCGTTGCCGCGTGCGCGGGGATCGTCGCGTCCGCATCGCGTGGTCGCGGGCGCGTGGCTGAACTCCCGTTGGAGCGAACGAATGACGAAGCGGGCGCGAGCCGCCGGAACTTGTGTCATGTTGGCCATTGCGGCGGGGCTGTCGGGCTGCGCCGGCGACCGGTCGGCCACAGGCCGACGGATCGTGAGCGACCTGGAACGGGATCGGATCGCGGTGCCCGACGACGCCGGGCGGACGCAATCGGCGGATACCGGGGCCGATTTGCCCGCGAGCGGCCCGATCACGCTCGCTGACCTGCTGCGCGTCGCGGAAGCACGGAGCCCGCGCCTGGCATCGGCGCGCAGCGGCGTCGGCATGGCCGCCGGGCAGCGTTGGCAGGCCTCGCTCTATCCGAATCCGCGGGCGGACGTAGCCGCCGAGGACATCTCCCTGCGCGACGGCGCGAGCGGCGCGAAGACCACGATCGGCCTGACGCAGCCCATCGTAATTGCGGGCCGACTCGGCGCGGCGGAGGATGCGGCCCGAGCCGAGCAGGCCGCTCGCGAGGCCGAGGTCGAACTGCGACGCCGAGAGTTGTTCGGCGAGATCGCCTTCGAGCACGCGCGACTGCTCTCGATCGCGGCACAACGAAGGTTGCACGAGGAACTGCGGCGTCTGGCCGATCGCACGCTCGACGCGGCGCAGGCGAGATTCGACGCCCGCGCTGCGCCCGAGACCGACGTGATCCGCCCCCGGATCGAACGGCATCGCATCGACGCCGCGCTCGGCCGACTTGGGCATGAGCACGCTGCCGCGAAGAAAAGAGTCTCGCTCCTCCTGGGCGGCGTGGACGTGGACGCCGATCGGCTGGATCCGGCGCCGCTGGCAACGCCGATCGCGCTCGACGCGGAGGCCCTGGAGGCGACGGTGCGCCGCTCGCACCCGGCGCTGGCGCTGCAAGATCGAGAGATCGACGCGGCGGCCGCGCGGCTGGCGCGCGTGCGCGCCGAGCGAACCCCGGACCTCGACGTGCGCGTCGCGGCCGGGTATCGCGGCGAGGAGGACGACACGATCGTGGAGATCGGGGCGGGGATGGCTCTGCCGCTGTGGGACGCAGGGAGGGCGACGTGCTGACGGCACGGTTCGAACTCCTGCGCGCGCGGCAGCAGCGCGCATCGGTCGAGCACGAGTTATTGGCGCGGCTGGCCGATGCGATCGGCGAGCATGAGGCCGCTCGGACGCAATGGGAGGCGCTTCGCGACCGGATCGTGCCAGACGCGCAGCGAGCCATCGAGCAGACCGGAGAGGGATATCGGGGTGGGCGGGCGTCGTTCCTCGATCTGCTGGACGCGCAGCGGACGCTGGTCGAGGCCCGCGTGGCTGAGGCGGAGTTCGCGGGCGCCCTGGCAGCCGCGCGGGTGCGGGTGGCGCAGATCGTCGGACCAGATGGCGTGGGCTCGGCATCGTCGCCGAGCAGCGAGGGCGGGTCAGAAGGTGTTGACAGGCGCCCGAAGGGCGCGGAGGTGCATCCATGAGCATGAGGACGATGTGCGTGGTGGCTCTGGTCGGGATCGTGGCGTTCGCCTGCGAGAAGAAGTCCGGCGATAGCGGCGCGACGCCGACCTCGGGGAAGGCGAGTTCAGCGGAGCGCTGCACCCACGAGATCAAGCGGGAGAAGTGCCCGTTCTGCGATCCGAGCCTGATCGAGTCGGAGGGATTCTGCGGGGAGCACGGGGTCGCCGAGGCGCTGTGCGCGACCTGTCGGCCCTACCTCAAGGCCGCCTTCCGGGCCAAGGGCGACTGGTGCGCGGATCACGGCGTCCCCAAGACGCAGTGCCTCACCTGCAACCCGGAACTGAAGGACAAGCTCAGGCCCGGCGAGCACGGGACCAAGCCGTAGGCAAGCGGATCCGTTGTGCGCACTGATCCCGTCCCCGGGAGCAGCGAGCGCGACGCAGCAAGGACTTGATGACAGGCCCAACGGGGAAGGAGGCTTCGATGAATCGGAAGCGAATCGGATCAGTCGTGGCGGGCGCAGCTCTCGTTGCGCAGGCGGTGCTCGCGGTTCAGGTGGCGTTCGCGCAGGCGGCGCCGGGCGGCCTCGCGCCGCACGAGCACGCGCAGGAGGCTCGACCCGGCGAGGCGACCGCGGGACTCGACCTGCGCTGGCAGCGCCAGCCGTCCACGAGTTGTACGACATCGGAGAAGGCCGTGACGCTGGGATCCAAGGAGGTCGTGCGCACCGTGGGGCTGGAGTACGCCGAGGTGCGCGCGGGGCCACTGGCGCGAACGGTCGAACGGAACGCCGAGTTGGCCTACAACGCCACGCGGTACGCGCGGCTGTCGTCGCGGGCGTCCGGGGTGGTGGTCGAGGTCGTCAAGGACCTGGGCGAGGCGGTCAAGAAGGGCGAGGTGCTGGCGATCGTCGAGTCCCCCGACCTGGGCGCGGCCAAGAGCGACCTCTTGCAGGCCATCGCGACGGTCGGCCTGTGGGAAGCGAACGAGACGCGCGAGCGGGCGTTGCTCGCCCGAGGCGTCGGACTCGAGCGAGAGGCGCTCGAGGCCGGCACGAAGGCCGCGGAGGCACGCATCGCGGCCAACCGCGCGCGCCAGCGGCTGCGCACCCTGGGCCTGACCAGCGAGCAGATCGTCGCGGCGCAGAAGGGTGAGGACGCCGCGTCCATGCTGTCGCTCGTCGCGCCGTTCGACGGCACCATCGTCGAGCGAGCGGTCGTCATCGGCGAAGTCGTCGAGCCCGGCCGGCTGGTCGTCGCGGTCGCGGACACGGGGACGATGTGGGCCATGGTGGACCTCGCCGAGTCGGACTTGGCGGTGGTGCAAACCGGCCAGGAGGCAGCGGTCACCGTGGATGGCCTCCCGGGGCGGACATTCGCGGGGCGACTCACGTGGGTCAGCACGCAGGTGGACCCCAGGACGCGGACGATCAAGGCGCGAGTCCATCTGGACAACGGACATGGCCTGCTCCGTGCGAACATGTTTGGTCGGGCTCGGATCAGCGCGGGCGAGAGCCGGTCGGCGATGACGGTGCCCAAGGAGGCGGTGCAGTGGGAAGGATGCTGCAACATCGCGTTCGTGCGGGCCGACGCCGAGAGCACGACGTTTCGGCCGGCTCGGCTTGTGCTCGGGTTTGACGCCGGGGATCGGTACGAGGTGGTGTCCGGGCTCTCCGACGGGGACGCGGTGGTGACGCGCGGGAGCCAGGTGCTCAAGAACGAGATCCTGAAGGACTCGGTCGGCGCCGGGTGCTGCGAGGTGGATCACCTGAAGAAGTGAGCGCCCGGCGCGTCGTCCTGACCCGACCCGACCCCGTTCATCCGCCCTCACCCAAGCCTGCAGAGCCCCACGATGCCGCGGAGTACCGGATGCTGAACTGGATCATCGACTGGTCGCTGCGTCATCGTCTCGTGGTGATCCTGGGGACGCTGGCGTTCGTGGTGTGGGGCGCTCGGTCGCTGTCGCGATTGCCGATCGACGCCTTCCCCGACACGACCCCGGTCCAGGTGCAGGTGAACACCGTGGCCGCGGCGCTCTCGCCCGAGGAGATCGAGAGCCAGATCACCCAGCCGGTCGAGGTGGCGATCTCGGGCCTGCCCGGGCTCACCGGCGTGCGATCGGTGTCGAAGTTCGGGCTCTCGCAGGTGACCGCGACATTCGCGGACGGAACCGGAATCTACTTCGCGCGGCAGATGATCGGCGAGCGCCTCGCGACGGTCGAACTGCCCGCCGGGATCGATCGGCCCGAGATGGGCCCCGTCGCCACGGGTCTGGGCGAGGTCTTCCATTACCTGGTCGTCGGCAAGGGCGACAAGCCCGCGACGCTCACCGAACTGACCACGGTACAGGACTGGATCATCGCGCCCCAACTCCGGCAGGTGCCCGGGGTCGCGGAGGTCAACACCTGGGGCGGGCTCGTCAAGCAATACGAGGTCATCGTCGAGCCGTCGCGGCTTATCCCGTATGGCCTGACGCTGGACGAGGTCGTCTCGGCGCTGGCGCAGAACAACGCGAGCGTGGGCGGCGGTCAGGTCACTCGAGGCGGCGAGTCGCTCCTCGTGCGGGGCGTGGCGCTCACGACAACCATCGAGCAGATCGCAGGGTCGGCGATCAAGGCCGAGAGCGGGACGCCCGTGCGCGTGCGCGACGTGGCCGAGGTGCGCGAGGGGCACGCGATCCGCCGCGGGGCCGTCACGGCAATGGGCAAGGGCGAGGCGGTGCTGGGCCTGGGCTTCATGCTCATGGGCGAGAACAGCCACGACGTGACGCGCCGCCTCGACGCGCGCCTGCGCGAGGTGCGGGCGTCGCTGCCGGAGAACGTCGACGTCGAGGTCGTGTACCGCCGGACGTACCTCGTGGACCACGTGATCCACACGGTGACCGAGAATCTCCTGCTGGGCGCGCTCTTCGTGGTCGCGGTACTCTTCGCCTTCCTGGGCAACATCCGCGCGGGACTCATCGTGGCCCTCGCGATCCCCCTGGCGATGCTCTTCTCCTTCAGCATGATGGTTCAGGCCGGGATCGCGGGGAGCCTGCTCAGCCTCGGCGCCATCGACTTCGGCCTCGTTGTCGACAGTTCGGTGATCATCGTCGAGAACGCGGTGCGTCGCATCGGGCACGAGCGTGCGGGCGGCGCGGGGGGAGCCCTGCCGAGGGAGCGGGTGCGCGAGATCGTGCGAGAGGCCGCGGTCGAGGTGCGCCGCCCGACGATGTTCGGGGAACTGATCATCATGATCGTGTTCGTGCCGATCCTGATGCTCGAAGGCGTCGAGGGCAAACTCTTCCGACCGATGGCGCTGACGGTGATCTTCGCGCTGGCGAGTTCGCTCCTCTTCTCGCTCACGCTCACGCCGGTGCTGTGCAGCCTCCTGATCGGTCGGGGCGTGCGCGAGCGCGAGAACTGGATCGTGCGCGCGGTGCAGTGGGTCTATCGGCCGATGGTCGGCGCGGCGCTGCGGGCCCGCTGGGCCGTCGTCACGCTCGCGGTGCTCGTCGTCGCGGGCGGGGCCATGCTCTCGACCCGGCTGGGCACCGCCTTCATCCCGCGGCTGTACGAGGAAGCCCTCGCCGCGAGCATCGTGCGCCTCGCCGGCGTCTCCATCGACCAGTCCGTGGACTACAACACGCGCATCGAGCAGCACCTCCTCGAACGCTTCCCCGACGAGATCGACCGCATCTGGACCCGCCTCGGCACCGCTGCCGTCGCCACCGACCCCATGGGGATCGAGCAGAACGACATGTTCATCACCCTCCGGCCGCGCGCCGGATGGACGCGGGCTGCCTCCCAGGCCGACCTCTCCCGGCAGGTCTCCGAAGCGCTCGGCACGCTCCCGGGCATCAAGGCCGTGATGACGCAGCCCATCGAGATGCGCATGAACGAGATGGTCGCGGGCGTGCGCGCGGACGTGGGCGTGCAGGTCTTTGGCGACGACCTGACGCAACTCGCGACGCTCGCGGCACAGGTCCGCTCGATCATCGAGTCGATCCCCGGGGCCGAGGACGTGTCCGTCGAGCAACTCACCGGCGCGCCCGTGCTCGAGGTCCGCGTGGACCAGCACGCGATCGCCCGGCACGGAATCCCCGCCAGGCACGTCCTCGAGATCGTCGAGGCCCTCGGCGAGATCAAGGTCGGGCAGGTGCGCGAGGGCCAGCGACGCTTCGACCTGACGATCGAACTCCCCGACCGCTACCGCGCGGACCCCGACGCGGTCGGCGGCATCATCGTCCCCACGCTCACGGGCGAACGCCTCCCGCTCGCACGCCTGGCGCGCGTCGCCACGACCGAGGGCCCCACGGTCGTCAACCGCGAGTGGGGCAAGCGCCGCGTCGTGGTGCAGACGAACGTGCGCGGGCGAGACCTCGGATCGTTCGTGACCGAGGCCCGGCGACGGATCGCCGAGGACGTGCCGATGCCCGCGGGCTACTACATCGCGTTCGGGGGACAGTTCGAGCACTACGAGCGGGCCACGCAGCGGCTCCGGCTCATCGTGCCGATCGTCCTCGCCTCCATCGGCGTGCTCCTCTACCTGAGCATCGGGAGCGTGCGCGACTCGCTCATCGTGCTCACCGGCGTGCCCTTCGCCGCGCTCGGCGGCGTCGTCGCGCTCCTCGCACGGGGCCTGGATTTCACGATCTCTGCCGCGATCGGGTTCATCGCGGTCTCGGGCGTCTCGATGCTCTCGGGGCTCGTGCTCGTCTCCACGATCCGCCAGCGGATCGCCGCGGGCGTACCAATCCACGAGGCGATCGAGCAGACGCGCCTCATCCGGCTGCGACCGATCCTGATGACCGCGCTGGTCGCGGCCCTCGGGTTCGTCCCGATGGCCCTCAACACCGGCGTGGGCGCCGAAGTGCAACGCCCGCTCGCGACCGTGGTGATCGCCGGCATCATCAGCGACAACCTCCTGACGCTGTTCGTGCTGCCCGCGATGTACTCCCTCTTCGGGAGCCGGGACCTCCGGCGCCGAGCGCCCTGAACCAGCCCGGGGAATGGAGCGGACCGGACTCGAACCGGCGACATCCAGCTTGCAAAGCTGGCGCTCTACCAACTGAGCTACCGCCCCTGCGGGCGATAATACGCGCGGCGGGAGGGGCTGTCGGGTCTCGCGCGACGAATGACGGCGCTCGCCCGTCGTCGCACGCACGCCGCGCGATGAGCCACTCCGCACGACCCGATCCTCTCCCGCATGGGGGGACGGATCGCGCTCATCGGGGCGGGGGCGGTTGTCGCGCTGGTCGCCTGGCGCGCGGCTGGGCCGGCGCCCTCCGTCGCCAGCGGCGCCCAGGCCCCGCGCCACCGCGCGCCACCTCCTCCCGCCGACGTGCGAGATATCCCAGCATCCGCAGCACTCGCAGTCGAGGCGTCAGGTGCAGCCAAGGCCGACCCGTCGAGTCCCGTCGCGGACTCGGATCGCGCCACCCCACCGCCCGCGAACCATCAGGAGCGCAGCACCGACGCAAGCCCGATCGCGGCCGGAACGCTGGCCCGCGAGGACATAGGCCGGGCTCGCGCCTTGATCGCCGAGCGCCAGTTCATCGACGCGGAAGCGCTCCTCCGGCGAGCCTGGGAGTCGCCCGAGCACCGCGCGCAGGCCGCGGCGGACCTGTGGAGCCTCTATCGCCGTCCCGGGTTCTCGATCAAGGCAGACGCGGAGCAGGTCTCGCAACTCCTGCGGCGGCTGGGGCCGGAGTTCCGTCGCCATGAGACGCCGGGCTTCGTGGTCCTCTCCGACGCCCCGGCCCGCTGGGTCGAGGAACGTGCCGCGCAACTCGAGCGCGCACGCAGCGACTTCTTTCGCGTGATGAAGAAGATGAACGTGCACGCGCGGCCGCACCAGCGCAAACTGCTCTGCGTGCTCTTCGACGATCCCGAGTCGTACCGTCGCTTCGCGCGCGAAGAGGACGGCGTGACGGCGGAGTGGGTGGCGGGGTACTACGCGAGCCGGGCGAATCGCGTCGTGTCGTACAACGACGCGCGAGACCCGACAATCGAGCAGGCCCGGGCCCAGGCCGAGGCGCTGCTCGGGCGAGTCGCCAAGTGGCGCTCGGACGCCCACGAGGCGGATCGTCGGGGCGACGCCGCCGGCGCGACGCGACTCCGGAAGTCCGCCGACGACGCGGAGGCGGAGATCAAGCGGGCCACCGCACGAGTCGACGCGGCAGCGCGGGCCTCGGCCTCGGCGAAACTCGTCCACGAGGCGGTGCACCTCCTCGCCTACAACACCGGCGTCCAGCGCCCGGGCCGCGAGTATCCCTTCTGGCTCACCGAGGGCCTGGCGACGAGTTTCGAGGGCGGGGCCGCGGGCGGCGGGGCGGGCGGACCGGACCGCTCGGCGGGGCTCGAGAGCCGTCGGCGGACCGTGCGCGACCTGGCGGCGTCGGGTCGGCTCGCGCCCATCGAGGCGCTGGTCTCGGCCCGGGGCGCGCTGGCGTGGAGCGCCGCGGAAGCCGAATCAATGTACGCCCAGAGCGCGGCGCTGTTCCGCGTGCTGTATCGACGCGATCCGCTCGCGCTGGGACAATACCTCCAAACGCTCGGGGACGCGAACGGGCCATCCACTCCCAACGACCGACTGGCCCTGTTCGTCGAGGCCTTCGGGAACCCCGCGTCGATCGACCTTGCGAGCGAGAGGTAGCGACGGGTACCATCGCGGGCCGCGCCGGCACGATCGCGCGGCGAACTCGGAGGCCTCGTGAAGACGATCGCGGTGATGGTGGCAGTGGTCGCTGGCGTAGCCTGCGCAGCGCTGGGGCAACAGGGGTCGCCCGGCGGACCGCCGACCGGCTCAGGCGGCACGGCGGCGGCGCCGGGTGATGGCGCGCGAGCGGGAGAATCCGCGGGCCGGGAACGCCGGATGCCCCCGCCGCGCGAGGTCGAGTGGTCGGTGTACCTGCGCGGGATGACGAGCACCGCAGCCGACCTCGACGGGACCAGCGGCGATGTCGGATACTCGCGCGTGTCGGCGGGGCTGTCGGTCGGCATCCCCATCGGGCATCGCTCCCAACTCGACGTAAACCCCGAGTACGAGTTCCTCAGTTACGACTTCCACGCCACGGCCGGGCTGCTGCCGACCCCGGGCGAGCCCTGGGGCGACATCCATCGCGAGTCGCTCTCGGTCCGTTTCGCCACGCAGGAGGACGAACGCCTGCGGTGGTACGTCGGGGCGCAGATCGCATCGTCGGCCGAGGACGGGGCCGACTGGGACGACTCGCTCACCTTCGGCGTCTTGGGCGGCGTGGGCTACGCCCTCAGCCCCACGCTCCAAGTCGGTGCCGGGATCGGGATCACCACGCAACTCGAGGACGACCCGCTGCCCATCCCGGTGCTCACCGTCAACTGGCAGTTCGCGGAGGGCTGGCGGCTCTCGAACGAGCGCCGGCTCGGGCTCGGCGTGTTCTACCACCCCAGCGAGACGTGGCGGGTCGGGGCGATGGCATGGTACGAGCGAAACGCGTTCCGGCTCGACGACGACGGCCCGCTGCCGGGCGGAGTTGGACGGGATCGGCGGGTTCCCATCGCCGCGCTGGTCACGTTCACGCCCAGCGAGCGTATGCGGGTCGAGGCCGAGGCCGGCCTGCTCGTCTTTCAGGAGTACCGCTTCGAGGACAGCGGGGGCAACAAGGTCGCGGAAGTCGATGCGGACCCGTCTGCCTTCATCGCGATCAAACTGACATACTCGTTCTGAATCGACCTACCGGGAGGGCGCCAGCACCGGCTTTGGTCGCTCGGGGAACGGGGGCGCATCCACCAGACTTGCCGAGAGTATCACCGGCGGGTCCCTGGGCCGATCAGTCTCAGCAACGACCTCGACCGCGGCGATCTTCTGGATCACGTCCGCCCCGGCCACCGCCTGCCCGAAACTCGTGTACTGCCCGTCGAGGAAACTCGTCCCATCGCGGCTCAGGCACACAAAGAACTGCGATCCCGCGGAGTTCGGCATGCGGTTCCGCGCCATCGAAATCACCCCAAAATCGTGCGGGAGTTTGCTCGGCTCAAGGTTGATGAAGTACCCCGGGCCACCATCCGCCGGCGTCGTCGTGTCCCGCATCTGCGACGGATCGCCCGCCTGGATCACGAACGGCGAGCCGTTGGGGTGGAGCGCCTTGACCCGGTGAAACACCACCCCCGTGTAGAACCCGCCCCGCGCCAGTTCCATGAAGTTCCAGACCGTGTTCGGCGCGTGGTCCGGTCGCATCGCAAACACGATCTCGCCCATCGAGGTCTTCAGCGACACGAACCGATCCACGTACGCCCGAATCCCCGTGTAGAACCCACGGCCCTCCCGGTACTTCGGCTCGTTCGTCTCCTGCTCCACGTACACGCAGTATGGCGGCTCCACCAGCGGTTGCAGCACCACGGCCGGCCCGATCCCCCGCTCCCCCACCACCAACTGCGCGTACAGCACGTCCGCCGTCGTGACGCTCTGGCGGGTCCACAGCACCGGCAGCAACGCCGCGAGGTCGATCGGCCCTTGAACCACGGGGGCGCTCCCGCGCACCTCCCCGCTGACCGCGTACAGCCGAACCTCCGCCTTCGCTTCCCGAAGGTTGTCCGGCACCTTCACCGCCATCGGCATCGCCCGGTGGATGCCGTAGTACAGCCGATCCGGCGTGAGTTGGGCGTTGGCATGGGCAACGTAGCACAGGGACGCGGCGAGAAGCGCGACGTGTCGCATAGGGGTCTCCGGGGCTCGCCGCGCGACGCGCGGCGCGGAGAGGATATCGGCGTCTAGATGCCCCAGGGTTGACGAGCCGCCTCCGTCGGGAACGGCGGTGACACCGCGAAACTGGTGATCAGTTCCGCGAGGGTCGTGGCCGCCAGCGACCGCTCGATGTCCGCCGCGGCCCGGTCCAGCCGCTCGTGCAGCGGGCACAGTTTCGTGTGGCACGGATTCCCCAGCGGGCACCGTAGAATCCGCTGGATCGGATCCACCGCGTTCACCACGTCCAGGATCGTCAGTTGCTCGGCTGGACGGGCGAGCGTGAATCCCCCCCGCGGCCCGCGCTGCGACTGCGCCACCCCGGCCACCACGAGGTCTCGCATCACCTTGGAAAGGTACCCCTGCGGAACCTGCGTGGCCGCAGAGATCCGGTCCGCGCTGGCAGCCGTCGGCGTGATCGAGGCCAGGTACACCGTCGCTCGCAGCGCATACTCGACGGTCTGCGAGAACATGGGGCGCTTGGCCCGAGCGGCGGCGTCGTGCGGCGAGGGGTCGGCGGCCGACCCCTTGCTGCTGTTCACAGGCTTATCCATCCGTGCGCCTCAGCGATTGGGCCGCGCGTCGCTCCCGCGCCGCCGCCTGGTCGATGATCGAGCCCTTCAGCCGCTCCGCCGCCTTCACCGCCTCCGCGCTGGACGTGTACGCCGCGACCCCGAAGCCCATCGGCGTGTGCATCTCGTCCGACGCCACCAAGACCGCCGACTCCAGTGGCACCCACCCACCGCCGGCATGATTCCCAACCCACGCTCGCGTCGCTCGCACCTCCGGCATCGAGTGCTCCCGGTCAAAGAGACACCCCAGGTCGTCAAACACCTCGACGCGCCGGCCTCGGGACTCCACGATCTCCCGGGCAGCGGCAAATCGGTCGTCGCTGATAATCATCCCGCACTCGACGCACTCGTCCTGACCGAGCCGCAACCTGGGCGGGCCGTCGGGCTCCGGCGCGCCGCAACTCGCAAGCCCCATCACGAGCGCCAGTGCGGCAACGAGCGCTGCCTGCGAGCGTGTCATACGGCCGACCTCCGTGAGAGGGTAAGGACAGCCAACGCGAGCGGCACAATGACCCACGCCGCCAGCGACGCCGCAAAGAGCGCGTGCAACCGCCCGCCGAACGTCTCCGAAGCGTACACCCCCACCGGCCCGAGCACGTCCAGCGTCGCGTCCGAGGCCAAGAGCGTCCACATCTTGAACACCTGGAGCGGACTGCCCAGGGCCGCCGCGAACAGCCGCTCGATCGGCAGGCGGAACGCGATCGCGCCAGCGAGCAGCCCGAGATCCGTCAGGAACACGAGCGAGAACCAGAGAAAGATGCACACCCCCACCGCCGCCGACGCCTTCCTCGCCGCCGTCGACACCAGCAGGCCCAGCGCGAGCATGGCGATCGCCAGGAACACCGAGAGCCCCGCGAGCCACGCGATCGCGCCCGCCGACGCCCCGCCACCCTGAACGGCCACGACCGCCGCGCACGCCCCGAGCCCCAGACAAATGCTCGCGACCAGCGCGAGCCCGAGCCCGACGAACTTCGCCAGCAGCACCTCCCATCGCGCCACCGGCAGCGCCAGGAGGTACGCCAGCATCCCGCGCTCCCGATCCGACGCCACCGACGCCGCGCCGGCCGTCAGCGCCATCAGCGGGATGATGAGCAGAACGATGTTGACCAGACCGGCGGTCGTGCGACCCAGCCCGCTCAGCCCCGCGTCCCCGGCGCTCGCCGCCGAGACATACGAGACCGCCAGCCCCAGCACCGCGAAGGCGATCGTGTAGAGGATGAACCACCGTGCGGCGAGCGCGTCGCGAAGTTCACGACGGGCGAGCGCGGCAACATTGCGGAACGAGGTCATGGCTGGGCCTCCCGATGCGCGGTCTGCACGAGGTCGAAGTCCTCCACGGCGATGCGAGCCTCGGCCAGCACGCGGAACGGCGCACCCTTCTGGCCGTTGGGCACCGGCACGATGATCCCCACGCCGTTGAGCGTCGCGACAAAGCCCGATCGCCGGAGCGCATCGAGGGCCGAGGTCGCGCGGTCCGGCGCGGTGCGAAGGTGCAGCGTCGCCCCGTGCCCGAGCCGATCCACGAGTTCGCTGGCGGCGTGCGTCGCGACGAGCCGCCCGTGGTCCAGGACCGCCACGCGATCGGCCAGGGCCATGACCTCGTCCTCGCGATGCGAAGCAAACAAGATCGTTCGTCCCGTCCCCGAGAGTCGCCCGAGGAGTTGCATCAGCGCCTCCCGCCCGTGCGCGTCCAGGCTCGCCGTCACCTCGTCCAGCAGCAGGATCGGCGGGTCGCCCAGGAGCGCCAGCGCGAGCGCCAGCCGCTGCTTCATCCCGCCGGAGAGTTCGCGAATCCGCTTGCGCTGCTCCCCGGGCAGCCCGACTCGCTCGAGGGCCTCGCCGGTGTTGGCAGCGCGAAGGCCCTTGAGGCGCGCGACGAGGTGCACCGCCTCGCCCACGCGCAGATCGTCGTAGAAGCCGAGTTCCTGGGGGACGTACCCGATCAGCCGCCGGACCTTCGTCCCGTGCCGGCGCGCGTCGATCCCGCCGACGCGGATCTCGCCCCGATAACGGAGAAGCCCCAGGATGCAGCGGAGGATCGTCGTCTTGCCCGCGCCGTTGGCGCCCCACAGAGCCACCGCCGTGCCCTCGGGAATGTTCACGCTCAGGTCATTGACCGCGACCGATCGGCGGAAGCGCATGGAGAGGTGCGAGAGGTCGATCATGGTGTGCTCTCCTTTGGGCCGAGGCGCGCTCCGGCGACGATGAGCCCCCCCACCGCCGCGAGAGCCGCCGCGGCGAGCGCGAGGGACGCCGGTCGCCCGTGCTTGGTCGCGGCCACCGCCGGCGGACGCATCAGCGGCGCCGGATCGCGGAACTTCGGGTCCGGTCGTGTGAACGGCAGCGCCCGGCCGACAAACTCGATCGCCTGCTCCGCGGGGCTGAACAGCAGCAACTTGGCCTTGGGCTCGCGATCCAACAGCGATTCGACGAGGTGGGCCGGCTCGTGCTCAAAGTCCCCGATCCCGTCCCCGTCCTGGTCATAGCCCACGTAGTCGGACCAGAAGTTGCCGCGATCGTTGAGTGCGAACGCATTGCGCGAAGCGTTCCCACGCCCCAGCACCGCCAGTTGCTCGAGATTGTCCACGAAACTGTTGCCCGTGAACGTATTGCCCCCCACCGACGGCAGCAGCGCCAGCCCCACGTCGTTCACCGCGATCGTGTTCCCCGTCAGCAGCGCCTCGCCCCCGGGCGCGAACGGCGAGCCGTCGAAATACACCCCGACTCGGTTGCCCGCGATCAGGTTCCCCTCGATCCGGTAGTTCCCGCTCTCCTTGAGCCCGACGCCGTACCCGCTCGGCCCGCGGTTGCGGAGCAACCGGTTGTTCGTCAGCGTGAGTTGGTTGCTGTACATGAAGTACACGCCCACGGAGTTGCGAGTCAGGTCGTTGTCCTCGAGCGTCACCCGATCGCTGTACATGAGGTGCAGCCCGTAGCGGCAGCGATCCACCACGTTCCCTCGGACCAGCACGTCGCTGGAGTACCACAGGATCGCGTCGCGCCCGTCCCGGAACGTGTTGCCTTCGACCAGCGTCCGATCCGACCGCCACAGCCGCAGCCCGTCGCCGCGGCGGGCGATGTCCAGGGCTTTGCCCCCGACGACGTTCCCCCGGATCACCGAGTCGGGCGCCGCCTTGAGATCAATCCCGAACAGCGCGTCCTCGATGATGTTGTCCTCCACGATCGCGTGGCCCGCGAGCACCCGCACCGCGGCGCTCTCGTGGTCCAGGTCGTCCCCGCTGTGCCGGATCACAAACCCGCGGATCTCGACGTGCTCGGCCGCGATCGTCACGATGTCGTGCGCGCCCCGCCCGTCGATCACCGGCCGACCTCGCCCGACAAGTCGCAGCGGACGCTCGACCCGAACCGGGCCCGTGTAGACCCCGGGCCCGACCTCGAAGGTGTCGCCCGGCGCGGCCGCGGCGATCCGCGCGGCCAGGTCATCCGCACGGGCCCACGCCACGACCAGCAGCGCGAGGATGGACGCTACGACGCGCACGACGCCTCCTGCGCCATCGCCCGATCGAACAGCGCCTTGTACGCCCGGCGGTGGAACACCAGCGACACCACCGCCAGCACCGAACTCCCGCACGCGAACCACAGCCCAAGCCCAGCCCACGAGTACGTCTTGAACTGCCCGATGCCCCCCGGCCCGAAGATCGTCGGCGTGAACGGCTTGACCGAACTCGACAGCGGCGCTTTCGGGTCCAGGTTCTGCCCGAAGTTGCTCAGCCAGTAGTACAGGTCCGCCACGAACCCCACGGGGAACAGCACCGCCGGCAGCACTAGCACGACCGCCCACTTGCTGTGGACCGCCGCCGCCCCCTCGACCAGCAGCACCATCGCGATGATCACCCACACCGACGCGGTCCGCTCGAACTGCGCCGCCTCGTGCAGGGGCCGCATCCCGATGTAGTGGTTCAGCCCGTCGATCTCCTTCACGTCGCCCGTGAGGTGGTTCACAAACGCCGTCACCGACAGCCCATCGGGGTACTGCGGCGCTTCGAGCGTCATGTGCCAGTACGGAAGGAACAGCGACACGATCAGCAGCACCCGCGCCGCCGAGAGCGCGAGCGTCGGCAGCGCATACCGACCCGGCCTGCCCCGCCACTCCTCGACCGGCACCCGCGGCCCGACGATCCGATCCAGCACCGAAGCCATTGCCGTCTCCCTGGGCCCGTGGCCCTGAGTCAGAAGGCCCGCGCGGCGCGTCAGCGCCGCGTGGACCGAGGGAAGTAGTCGCTACTTGCTGCCCACCGCGTTCGCCGGCTTCACGTGCAGATACCCCATCATCTCCAGGTGCAGCGCCGAGCAGAACTCCGTGCAGTAGATCGGGTACGTGCCCGGGCGATCCGCCACGAACGAGAACTCCTGATACTCACCCGGCTCAAGGCTCAGGTTGATGTTGTACCCCCCGATGCAGAACCCGTGCGTCGCGTCCTGCGTCCGCTCCACCGCCACGATCCGCCACGTCACGTGATCGCCCTCGTTCACCTCGACGTGCTCCGGCGTGAAGTGGCTCCGGATCGCCGTCATGTTCACGATCACCTGCGACCCGTCGCGGATCACGCCCTCCTTGCCCTGCTTGGGCGAGTTCGGGTCCAGCGACTGCGTGTGCGGGTTCCACCCCACCTCGGGGTACACCGCCCAACTCTTGAGTTTGTCCGCCTTGATCATCTGGCAATAGTGCGGCTCCCCCACCCCCACCGGCATGTCATACAGCACCGGCATCGTCGTCCCGCCCGACGAGATGTCCACCAACTGGAAGTTCTGCGGGAGCAGCGGGCCCGTCGTCAGGAACCGGTCCACCGACCACTTGTTCATCGCGATCAGGTACTTCCCGTCCGGCGAGACCGTGTCCCCCTCCGCCGCGCACAGGTGCCCGATGTTGTAGTGCACCGGCGTCTTCGTCACCAGCGTCCACGGCTTCTCCGGGTGCTTCGACGCATACTCCCCGCCCAGCGACCAGCGCGCCACCGCCGAGTCCAGGAACAGCGACGTGTACGCGTACCCCTTGTCGTCAAACTGCGTGTGCAGCGGGCCCAGCCCCAACTCCACCTGCGCCTCCTTCACCGCGTCGAACGCCAGCACGTTCACCCCGAACTCGTCCTTCCCAGAGAACTTCTGGTTCGCGATCGCGTCCCGGATCTTCGCCGTCGAGAAGACCGTCACGTGCGGGTCCAACTTCCCCGCCACGATCGCGTACTGCCCGTTGGGTGTCACGTCCACACCGTGCGGGCTCTTCGGCTCGGGCGTGAAGAACAGCAGACCCTCCGCCACGCTCGTCGCCAGGCTCAGAACCGGGAACCCGTTGATCTTCTCGGCCTTCCCCGCCTTGAACGCCGCCTCCGCCTTCTTCCAGTCGATGATGTGCAGGTAGTCCGTGTCCCGCTGGCTCGCCCCAGCCTCAAACGGCGGCTTCCCCTTCTCCACCCCGCCCGTGGCCATCTCCACGTTGAACGAGTTGATGAACACCAACCCGTCGCTCGGACCCTTCCCGGCATCCGCCAGGTCCTGCCAGTACGGCGGCAACTCCATCGCGAACGATGCCGACGTGTCCACCCGCCCCTTGGCTCGATCGAACTTCCAGAACGTCACCATCCCCCGGTACGACTCCTTGTACTTGTCCGGCGTCGCGTACCCATACCCCAGAACCGTCGCGTACTGCCCGCTCTCCACCACGTACTCCGTGTTCGGCGTCACAAACGCCGCCCCGTGGTCGCTCACCGTCAGCGGGTTCTTCACGATCTGCTTCGTCTCCCAGTCCCGAAGGTCCACCACCCCCATCCGCGCGTTCGCCTTGTCCCCGATGAACAGGAACTGACCGTCGTAGTCCCCGCCCGTCTCCGACAGCGCCGGGTGGTGCGTGTCTCCCCACGTCACGTCACGCCCGTTGATCCTCATCTGCGCGCGAACCGGGTCGTTGTCTCCCGCGAACCCATACCCCTGCCACGACTCCGGCGTGAACACCGCGATCGACCGCAGCAGCCGCATCGACGGGACCCCGATCGCGAACACCTGCCCGCTCTGCCCCCCCGACGAGAACAGCACGTACTCGTCCATCACCCCGCTCGGCGTGTACGTCTTCGCCGCCGCGAACAGGTCCTCCACCTTCAACTTCCGCTCGTTCGCAACCTTCGTCAGTTCCGTCACCTGCGCCGGCGTCAACTCCAGAGGCTTCTCCTCCACCCGACGCCGCCGGGACTTCCCCTCCGGCTGCTGCGCAAACCCAGCGCTCGTCGCCATCAGTCCCGCCGCCAGCGCCAGCACCATTCCTGCCTTCACCCTGGTCATGGCTTCCCTTTCATCAACGGCGGCTCGCGGCCGCCAGAACTGTGGTTGAAACTCCCAAACATCCGGCCCACGCCGGGTCATTTCGCCGCGGACGCCCCAGACACCCCCGCCTTCTCCGCCGCGTACCGGATGTACCCCACGATCGCCTCCAACTGCTCGTCGTTCAGCGCCGGATTCCCACCCTTGGGCGGCATGTCCACCTTCGTCGTGTTCAGCGGATCGCTCGGCCCGCGCCCTCGCTTCACGAACGCGATCAACTCGTCGTCGCTCAACTTCGCCACAAACTCGCTGGCGATCAGGTCCTTCCCCAACTTCGGCAGCCCCCGCCCGTCCTTCCCGTGACACGCCGAGCACGACGCCATGAACTTCTCCCCACCCATCGCCAGCCACTCCGCGTCGTCCTGCGTCAGCGACGGATCCTCCTTCGGGTTCGCCGTGCCCGCCGCCAGCGTCGGTGCCGCCGGAGCCGCCTCAAACGCCGCCCGCGCGCTCGCCGGCACCCGCGACGGGTCCCGCAACGCGTGGATGAACGCCACCGCCGCCCGCAAGTCCTCGTCCGTCAGTGCCGCGTTCCCCCCGCGAGGCAGCATCGCGATGCCCGTCGTGTTCAGCGGATCTTCCGCCGCCCGACCCTTCTTCAGGAATGCCACCCACGCCTCGTCCGAGGCGCGTGAGAGAAATGCCGACTTGACCAGGTTCTTCCCCAGCCCAGGCATCCCTTCCCCACGCGGCCCGTGACACGCCACGCACGTCCCCTCGAACACCGCCTTCCCGTGCGTCACCGCCTCCGCCGGCAACTCGCCCGTCGAGACCGTGATCCGCAGGCTCCGAGCCGCCTCGGGGTCAAGCGGCGCGGCCGAGGGCAGCGTCCCTCGCACCACCGCCACCGTCGCCACGCACGCCGCCGCCGACACACCGATCAGCCAACCCATCCGTTCCGACTTCGCGCTGTTGGAGACCATGACTGACTCCAAATCATCAAGGGATAAGTCGATCTACATATCTATATATCGACCATTCCTGAAGTCAAGGCCTGCCTCCACAAAAAAGTGCTGCTGATCCGAAATAATCGCGATTCCGAACTAAATACGAACATTGCCCCCGGGGCTAGGCCTCCCGCGGGCAGATGCAGTACGGCGGCAGCGGTGTCGAGGTCAGAGCAGCCGTCGCAGACCGACAGCCATCACGTCACGCCCTCTCGCAGAGCGACATGCGCATGCGATGACGAGAGCCCATGAAGCGGCTTCGACGGTTTGCTTGCTCGATTATCGCCTGCGGAGACGAATCGCTGCGGCCAAGCCCAGGCCCGCGAGCCCAAGCACCACCGGCGTGGGCAGCGGCACGACCGATTCGGGCTCGATGAACGCGAGGTCGTCGAGAGAGAAGTCAGCAGCAGCAGCCGACGCGAACTCGACCATCGCCGACTTGACGAGGCCCATCGCAGAAACGACGACTTGGCCCGTGGACTTGCCAGCGGCGAGATTCGGGAGCGACTCAGCAGTCACCAACGCGATCATCGAGCCGCCAGTGTCGTACAGACGAACCTGGGCCGCGGCCGCGACGGCGCTCGTTGTATTGAGAGCGAACTTGAAGGAGAACGAGGACGTGGGTAGGTTGAAGTTGAGCGAGAGAATGCCGGCCGTGGAACCGACGATCTGCGGGTCGCGGTCGATGGGCGTCGTGCCGGGGAGGCCCATCGCGATCTGGGCCGACGGCGAGCCGATCGTCGCGAACGAAACACCGGGCTGGTTCAGACTGGCAACAGGTGTGCCCGCTGCGCACCCGTCAAAGTTGATGCTGATCTGCCCCGCGAAGGCGGGCGCAGCAAAGGCGCAAACAATGCCTGCCGCAGCCAAAGATCGAACCATGCGCACTACGAACCCTTTCTTTCTTCCTCGTCGCTGGCAGTCTAGCGTGAACCCTATGGGAATCAATGGCTTAAGCGTAGATTCGGCCGCAAACCGGCCAGGAATACCCACCAACGTGGCCGGCTGAGTCGTTATCGGACTACAGCACGGCCAGAGGCACAATCGCGACTGCCGGCTGCGCATTGCTGACCCGAACCTTGCGGCCAGAATCGTGCGCTGCGCCTCGGCCTGCTGGGGTCAAGCCTTCTTCTTGTCCTTGAAGTAGTTGCCCTGGAACTTGCGCTGGAACTTCTCCACGCGGCCAGCGGAGTCCACGAAGGTCTGCTTGCCGGTGAAGAAGGGGTGCGAACCGGACCACACTTCGACGTGGAGTTCGGGCACGGTGGCACCGACGGTCATGACGACCTGGCCGTTGTGGTAGACCTTGCAGGCGGGGTAGTACGTCGGGTGAATGCCGTCTTTGGGCATGGCTGAACTCCGAGATTGGGCGTGGAGTGTAGGAGGCCTCACACCCGGGAGCCAAGGGGCGAGTGCAAAGCGGCGACGCGGTCGAGGTTCGGAGCGACAGCGTGACCGGGAGGTCGGCCTGACCGGGAGGTCGGCCTGACCGGGAGGTCGGCGTGAGGCGGGCACGCTGCGCGAGCAATGGGCCGCGTGCGTTCTGCCCGAGGCCGTGTGGCGGGCTCGGCGGGCATCGACTACGCTGAGGCAGCGCTCGGGGAACGAGCGGGGAGCCAGCCGCGACAGATGCCCAAACGCGACGACATGAAGACGATCCTGGTGCTGGGGTCGGGACCGATTGTGATCGGGCAGGGTTGCGAGTTTGACTATTCGGGGACGCAGGCGTGCAAGGCGCTGAAGGCCGAGGGATATCGGATCGTCCTGGTGAACTCGAACCCGGCGACGATCATGACCGACCCGCAGTTCAGCGATCGGACGTACGTCGAGCCGATCACCCCGGAGGCGGTGCGGAAGATCATCGAGCGTGAGAACGGCCACGCGGGGGCCGGGCGGATCGACGCGATCCTGCCGACGCTAGGCGGGCAGACGGCGCTGAACTGCGCGTGCAAACTCTGGGACGATGGCACGCTCCAGAAGCACGGGATCGAGATGATCGGCGCGAGCCGCGAGGTGATCCACCGGGCCGAGGATCGGCAGTTGTTCAAGGACATCGTCGAGGGCCTCGGGCTGAAGATGCCCAAGAGCAAGACGGTCACGAGCGTGGAGGAGGGGCTGGCGTTCCTGGAGGAGATCGGGCTGCCGGCGATCTGCCGGCCCGCGTTCACGCTGGGGGGCACGGGGGGCGGGATCGCGTACAACCGGGAGGAGTTCCGCGACCTGCTCTCGCGCGGCCTCGCGGCCTCCATGATCGGGCAGGTGCAGGTCGATCAGAGCGTGATCGGGTGGAAGGAGTACGAACTCGAGGTCGTTCGGGACCGGAAGGACAACTGCATCATCGTGTGCGGGATCGAGAACATCGACCCGATGGGCGTGCACACGGGGGACTCGATCACCGTCGCCCCGATCCTGACGCTCAGCGACAAGGAATACCAGGCGATGCGGGACGCCGCGTTCGCGATCATG
This sequence comes from Phycisphaerae bacterium, assembly GCA_016793805.1. Lineage (GTDB taxonomy): Bacteria > Planctomycetota > Phycisphaerae > Phycisphaerales > UBA1924 > JAEUIZ01. Next base: position 135,609 of record JAEUIZ010000039.1, on the reverse strand, counting down.
CGCGCGGTGGGCGTGGAGACCGGCGGGAGCAACGTGCAGTTCGCGGTGAACCCGAGCCCGGCGCCGGGGCCGGACGGCAAGCGTCCGTTCGAGATGGTGGTGGTCGAGATGAACCCGCGCGTGTCCAGGAGCAGCGCGCTGGCGAGCAAGGCCACCGGGTTCCCGATCGCGAAGGTCGCGGCCAAACTCGCGGTGGGGTACACGCTCGACGAACTTCGGAACGACATCACGGGCACAACGAGCGCGTGCTTCGAGCCGGCGATCGACTACGTGGTGACGAAGATCCCGAGGTGGACGTTCGAGAAGTTCCCGGAGGCCGACGAGACGCTCACGACGCAGATGAAGAGCGTGGGCGAGGCCATGGCGATCGGGCGCACCTTCAAGGAGAGTTTCCAGAAGGCGATCCGCTCGATGGAGGTCAAGCGGTTCGGGCTGGGCCTGGACAAGAACGACAAGTGGCTGGCGGCGATGCGGGCGGTGGAGCGCGGGGACCTCGTGCTGGACGTGACGCCGGGCGCGACGAGCGCCACGGGGCTGCGCACCGCCGACGGGCAGCCGATCGAGTGGCCGATCCCGCTGGAGAAACTGGCGCGGAAGTTGGCGGTGCCGTGCGTGGGTCGGCCGTACTACATCCGGTACGCGCTGAAGATGGGCTGGACCATCGACAAGATCCACGACCTGACCCGCATCGACCGGTTCTTCCTCGACCAGATCGCGCAACTCGTCGAGTTCGAGGACGTCCTGTGCTCGTACCGCACGCTCGACGACGTGCCGCCCGAGGTGCTCTTCGAGGCCAAGCAACTCGGCTACTCCGACGCGCAACTCGCCAACCTGTACCTGGGCGACATCAAGACGGACGCGATCCTGCGGGTCCGCGAGCGGCGGAAGCGACTCGGGATCGAGCCGGCTTTCAAGATGGTCGATACGTGCGCGGCGGAGTTCGAGGCGCGCACGCCGTACTACTACTCGACGTACGAGTCCAAGCCGCTGCACGTGGGGCACGCACACCCGTCGGAGGGCGCCGAGTCGGACGAGGTCCGCGTCGGCGATCGACGCAAGGTCGTGATCCTCGGGGGCGGGCCGAATCGGATCGGGCAGGGGATCGAGTTCGACTACTGCTGCTGCCACGCCGCCTTCGCGGCCCGCGAGATGGGCTTCGAGTCGGTGATGATCAACTCGAACCCCGAGACGGTGAGCACCGACTACGACACCAGCGACCTGCTGTTCTTCGAGCCCCTCACACTCGAGGACGTGCTCAACGTCGTCGAGCGGCTGGACGCGGGCCGCGGGCTCGTGCACGGCCTCATCGTGCAGTTCGGCGGGCAGACCCCGCTGAACCTGGCGCACGGACTGGTGCGGGCAGGAGCGCCCATCATCGGGACGAGCGTGGAGTCCATCGACATCGCCGAGGACCGGGAGCGGTTCGATGCGATCCTCGAGCGGCTGGGGATCTCGCGTCCGCCGAGCGGGATCGCGCGGTCGCTGGACGAGGCGGTGGCCGTCGCGGGGCGGATCGGGTATCCGGTGCTCGTGAGGCCGAGTTACGTGCTGGGCGGGCGCGGGATGGAGGTCTGCTCGGACGAGCGGACGCTGCGCAACTACGTGAACACGGCACTGAAACTCAGCGGCGTCGACGACGCGCCGGTGCTCATCGACCGCTTCCTCGACGCCGCGATCGAGTGCGACGTGGACGTGGTCGCCGATTACGCGCGCGACGAAGGCGAGAAGGGTCCGAGGCACGACGCGCGCGGGCCAGCACGCCGCGGCGGCCGGGCCGTGATCTGCGGCCTGATGGAGCACATCGAGCAGGCCGGGATCCACTCCGGCGACTCGTCCTGCTCGATCCCGGCGTACTCGCTGCCCCCAACGGTCCAGGCACGCATCCGCGAGATCAGCCGGCAACTCGCCGAGGCGCTCCGCGTCAACGGCCTGATGAACGTCCAACTCGCGATCAAGGGCGACGAGGTCTTCATCCTCGAGGTCAACCCGCGTGCGTCGCGCACCGCCCCGTTCGTCTCCAAGGCCACGCACATCCCCTGGCCCGCGATCGCGGCGAAGGTCATGATGGGCAAGTCGCTCGACGAACTCGGCGTGGTCGAACGCGAGCCGCGACCCGAGCACGGATTCGCGGTCAAGGAATCCGTCTTCCCGTTCAGCAAGTTCCCGGGCGTGGACGTGGTGCTCGGCCCGGAGATGCGCTCCACCGGCGAGGTCATGGGCATCGACCGCTCCTTCGCCGTCGCGTTCGCCAAGGCGCAGATGGGCGCGGGCTCGGCCCTCCCGCGCGAGGGCGGGGTCTTCCTCTCGGTGCGCGAGTCCGAACGGCACGCGATCGTCGAGCCCGCGCGCCGCCTCGCGGGCATGGGCTTCAAGTTGTACTCGACCGAGGGCACCGGCGGGTATCTGGCGCGGCACGGGATCTCCGCCGTCATCCTCCAGAAAATCGCCGCGGGCGCCCGGCCCAACGTCCTCGACCTCATGCACAACAAGCAGATCGCCATGGTCATCAACACGCCCACGCGGACCGGCTGGCAGACCGACGAGGGCCGCATCCGCGCGACGACGGTGCGACTGGGGATCCCCATGCTCTCGACGACCGCCGGGGCTCACGCCGCGGCCCTCGCGATCGAGGCCCTCCGCGCCGGCGAGTGGGGCGTCGCCGCGCTGCAGGACTATGCCGGGGCGCGAGGCCGATGAGCCGCGGGGCGCGTCACGCGGGTTGGCTCGCGAGGTGCGCGGCGTCGGCGGCAACGACTGCCGCGCTGGCGCAGACTCCCTCCCCCGATCCGGCGAACGATCCGCAACCCGCACGACACGATGGCACCGTGATCCGCGTCGCGACCTTCAATGTCCAGGACATCCGCACCGCCGCCCTCGCCACGGGCGATCATCCTCGCCTGAAGCGACTCGCCGAGGTGCTCCAGCGGCTCAGGCCCAACGTCGTGCTGCTGAACGAGATCGCTTACGACGGACCGGGCGCGCCCGGCGCGACCGAACCACACGGACAGAACGGCCAACGCTTTGCTGAGAAGTACCTCGCCGTCCCTCAGGCCGAGGGCCTCCGACCCTTGTCGATGCGCGTGTTCATGGCCCCGGTCAATACTGGCATTCCCAGCGGGCTCGATCTGGATCGCAATGGGCGCGTCGTGACCGCGTTCCCACCCTTGGGATCGTCGGCCGGGCCCGGCGCGCCGGCGGAGCCGACCCCCGAGGGCCGAGAGTTCGGCGGCGACTGCTGGGGCTTCGGGACGTTTCCGGGCCAATACGGCATGGCGCTGCTGGTGGACGAGCGGCTGGAGATCCGGGCAGATGCGGCGCGCACGTTTCGTCTGTTTCCGTGGTCCTACATGGACGGCCCGCTCATGCCCACGACCGCCGACGGCACGACCTGCTGGTGGCCCGGCGCAACCTGGTCGCTGCTCCGGCTGAGTTCCAAGAGCCACTGGGACGTGCCGGTGCGCTTGCCAACCGGGCAGGCGGTGCACTTCCTGTGCAGCCATCCGACGCCGCCGGTGTTCGACGGCGAAGAGAAGCGGAACGCCAAGCGCAACCACGACGAGATCCGGTTCTGGGCGGACTACCTCGAGGGCGCGGGGTACATCGTGGACGACGTGTCCAAGGGCGGCGGCCTGCCGCGGGATGCGTCGTTTGTCATCCTGGGCGACCTCAACGCGGACCCGGAGAAGGGGCAGTCGCTGCGGAACCCGATCGGCGTGCAGTTGTGCGGCTCGCCGCGGGTGAACTGCGCCATCGTGCCGCGGAGCGATGTCGAGGTCCCCGGGCTCTCGCCCACGGACACGGCGTTCTTCAAGTTGCGCGTGGACTACGTGCTCCCGTCGCGCGACCTCGGGGTAGCCGCGGCGGGGGTCTGGCGGCACCCGCCGGAGGGCAGCGGGGGCGAGTTCCCCAGCGACCACTTCCCCGTGTGGATGGACCTGCTCGTGCCCGCGGGCAGGTGAGGCGTGGTCGGTGCTATGATCGGCCCGCTCGCGGAACGCGGGCACAACCGGGGACGAGGATCAGGGCGTGAGCGGAACGGCGCCGGCAAGCGCGATGGAGGCCTTGGGAGCACGGACGCGGGCCGGGACGTGGCTTGGCGCGATCGTTGAGGCCTCCAAGCCCGGCATCACCCGATTGGTCACGATCACCTCGGCGATGGGATTCGCGCTCGCGGCCGCGGGGCGCCGCTGGGAGGCCGCGGAACTCGCCATCGTCGCCGCGTGCTGCCTCGTCGGGACGGCGCTCTCGGCGGCGGGGGCGAACACGCTGAACCAATGGATGGAGCGGGCCCGCGACGCGCGGATGCCGCGCACGCGCCGACGCCCGATCCCCCGAGGAAGCCTCTCCCCGTCGGCCGCGGCATGGTCGGGCGCGGCCCTTGCCGCGTTCGGGGTTGTCACGCTCTGGGCCGGGTGCGGGTGGGCGCCGGCGATGGTCTCGGCGGCAACCACGCTGATCTACCTCATCGCCTACACGCCCTTGAAGCCCGTCACGCCGCTCGCGACGCTCGTGGGCGCGGTGCCCGGAGCGCTGCCGCCCATCATCGGGTACACGGCCGCGGCGGGGTCGGCGGGGTTGTCGTCACCAATGGCCTGGGTGCTCTTCGCGATCATGTTCGTCTGGCAGATCCCCCACTTCCTCGCGATCGCCTGGCTCTATCGCGAGGACTACGAGGCCGGCGGCTTCCGCGTCCTCCCCGTGGTCGATCCGACCGGTCGGCGCACGGCCCGCTCCATCCTTCTCTGGAGCGCGGCATTGATCCCGGTCTCGATGGCTCCTGCCGCGTGGATGGACCGCGCGCCGGGCGTGGCGTTCGCACTCATCACCTTCTTCATGGGCGCGGCGTTCCTCATGCTCGGGCTTCGGCTTGTGCGCACACAGGATCGGGCCGACGCTCGGCGGGCGTTCTTCGCGTCGATCATCCATCTGCCGCTGCTGCTCGTCGCGGTGGTGGCGTTCTCGCTCGTCTCCATCGTGTTCTAGACCTCCTCCCGCACGCGCAGCCCGAACTCGCTGCCCGCGCCGGGCTCAAAGCGACCCACATGCACCGGCTGATCCTCCCCATCATGGTCGTCGCCCTCGTCGGGCTGGTCCTGTCCGTAGTCGGGCTCGTGGTCACCGCGCGACGCCTCGGGTCTTCGCCCGCAGCACCCGACCTGACCCCCGATCCCGCGGTCGCGGGCCTCCGCGTCCCGGAGTTCCGCATGCGCGACCAGACCGGCGCCGAGCGCACGGAGGCGATGTTCGAGGGACGGGTCACGGTCCTCGACTTCACCTTCACGCACTGCCCGTTCGCGTGCCCCATCATGGTGCTGGCGATGAACGACCTGGCGACGGCGCTCAAGGGCACGTCCGTCCGCTTCGCCAGCATCAGCGTCGATCCCGAGCGCGACACGCCCGCGCGGCTCATGGAATACGCCACCGAGAAGGAACTCGACCTGTCGCGGTGGACCTTTCTGACCGGGGACAAGAAGGACGTGGAGCGGATCGTGATGGGGGCGCTGCAGTTCGCGCTCGGCCCGGACCCGGAGCGAACGATCCCCCTGCCCGATGGGACCACAATGCAGAACATCACCCATCCGACCCGTCTCATCCTGATCGGGCCGCAGCGCGAAGTGCTAGGGATGTACGATCCGAATCGGCCAGACGAGATGGGGACGCTGGAACGCCGGGCCCGAGCGATCGCGGGATCGCTCGCGAAGCCGAACGTGCAGCCCGTCCCGGGTTCGCCGCGGTAGCGAGTGGGCCGCTATCGGCGCTTCATCGCGGCCTCGATCGCGCGGACAGTCTTGGGGATCTCGCTCGTGAGCACGCGCGGGCCCTGGCGCGTGAGAAGCACGTCGTCCTCGATCCGGATGCCGAGCCGCTGATCCGGGATGTAGATGCCGGGCTCGATGGTGACGATCATGCCGGGCTTGAGCGGGCCGTCGGGCGTCACGTCGTGGACCTCGATGCCCAACTGGTGCCCGATGCCGTGGATGAAGAAGTCGGCGTAGCCCGCGCGGTCGATCACCTTCCGCGCGGCCGCATCGACGGCGGCCATGTGGACCCCCGGTCGGCAGGCTCGAATGCCCGCCTCGAGCGCCGCCAGCACGACCTCGTACACCTCGCGCTGATCGGCGGCGAATCGGCCCGACACGGGAAGCGTGCGCGTGACGTCGGCGGTATAGCCGCCCACGCGGGCGCCGGCGTCGATCAGAACGAGGTCCCCCGCCTTGGCCACACCCGAGTTCGCCATGTAGTGCAGGACCGTGCTGTTCAGCCCCGCGCCGACGATCGAGTTGTACCCCGTGCCCGTGGCCCCTCCCGCCCGGAAGCCCTCTTCGACCACGCGCTGGATCTCACGCTCGGGCATCCCGGGCCGGATCGACCGCATCGCGGCCCGATAGCCGCTCGCCGACGCACGGACAGCACGCTCCATCTCGCGGACCTCGCGCGCCGACTTCACCGCCCGAAGCGACGGAAGCAGGTTCGTCTGGTCCTTGATGGAAATGCCGACGGATCGCTCGACGACCTTGCGGAACAGCGCGAGATCGGGCGATGCCGGGCCGTCATAGACCGCGAACGGGTGGAGGCAGGCGAGCACGCCGCGCCGGCGGGCGATCGTCGTGAGCGTCCGTGGGAGCGCGGTGGTGCGCATGACGGTGTCGAAGCCGGTCTGCGCCTTCAGAGCCGTCGAGATCGGATCGCGGTACCCGTCCCACGCCTCGACCTCCGGGTTGCGGGGCTTGAGGAAGAGCACGCACCGCCGGAGCGGGTCCTCGGCGCGGGGATCAAACAGCACGACCGCGCCCGGCTCGTCGCGGATTCCCGTGAGGTAGTAGAAGTTCCAATCCGGCTCCCAGAACCCCGAGAGCGGGGGCGGCCCATCGCCCGCAAACACTAGCCCGATGGCGCCGTCGAGCGAGGAGAGGACGCGGTCGCGACGCGCAACGAAGTCGCGCACGGGGAAGCCGTCGCCGATGTTCATGGGCGGAGTGTAGCGGGAGAGGGAGTAGGATTGGCGGATGCCGTCGTCGCGTCGTTCCATCCGCCCGCTTCCCGAGTTGCTCGTCAACCAGATCGCCGCGGGCGAGGTGGTGGACCGCCCGGCATCGGTCGTCAAGGAACTCGTCGAGAACGCGCTCGACGCGGGCGCGACCCGCGTCACGGTCCGGCTCGAGCAGGGCGGGATCGAACTGGTCGAGGTCAGCGACAACGGGGCCGGGATCGCGGCGGAGGAACTCCCGCTGGCGCTCATGCCGCACGCCACCAGCAAGATCGCCGCCGCCGAGGACCTGGACCGGATCGGAACGCTCGGCTTCCGCGGCGAGGCCCTCGCGTCGATCGGATCGGTGGCGCGGGTGACGATCCGATCTCGGACCGAGGCCCAGCACGAGGCCGCGGAGATCGCGTGCGACGGGGGCGAGACCTCGGTGCCCCGCCCAGCATCGGGCCCCGTGGGCACCACCGCGCGCGTACGCAACCTGTTCTTCAACACGCCCGCGCGGCGGAAGTTCCTGCGCACGGTCCCGACGGAGCAGGCGCGGTGCGTGGACGCTGCCCGCGATCTGGCCCTGGCGCACCCGGCCGTCGCGTTCGTAGTTTCCACCGATGGGCGCACGGCCCTGGACCTTCCGCCGGGGCAAACCCCGCGCGAGCGTGCCCTCGCGGCCCTCGGCACCGAGTTGGCCGATCAGGTCATCGAGGTCTCCGCCGACGAGTTCGACGACGCGCGCGGCGCGACGCTCTGGGGCCTCGCCGGGCTGCCCGCCATCGCGCGAGCCACCAACCAGGCCCAGCACGTCTTCCTCAACGGCCGACCCATCCGCGACAAGACCGTCCAGCACGCGATCAAGGAGGCGTACCGCGGGCTCATCGAGCCGGGTAGGCACCCGACCTGCGTGCTCATGATCGAGATGTCCCCCGCGGCGGTCGATGTGAACGTCCACCCGGCAAAGGTCGAGGTCCGCTTCCGCGATCCGTCGCTCGTCCACACGCTCGTACTCCGGGCGCTTCGACGGGCGCTGCAATCGGCCGACCTGACCCCAACCATCGCCACGGCGCGACCGACGATGCTCGGCCCGCGCGAGATCGGCCCGGCGGCAACGCTCGCGGATCGCCTGCGCCATGGCCCGTGGCCCGACTCCGGCGCTCCCATCGACTACGCCGCCACGCGAGAGGCCCTGGCATCGGCGGAGAACGGCCCCGTCGACGGCGGCCGAGGATCCGCAAGCGGCTGGCCGGACGCCGCGTCGATCGCGGAGCCCAAACCACAGACGCCCCTGCCCGCGCCCATCCCCGCGTCGCGCGTGCTGCAGGTGCACAACTCGTACCTCGTGACCCAGGACGCCGAGGGCGTCGTGATCGTGGACCAGCACGCCCTGCACGAGCGCGTGATGTTCGAGCAACTCGTGGCGAGGGTCTCCCGCGAGCCGCTGGAGCGACAACGCCTGCTCACGCCCTCGGTCGTCCCGGCCACGCCCGCGCAGATCGCTCGCCTCCCGGAACTCGCGCCGCTCCTCTCGCGGATCGGGGTCGAGGCCGAGGCGATCGGTCCCGAAGCGATCGGCGTGCACGCGTTCCCGTCCTTCCTCTTCGAGCGCGGCGTGGACCCGGTGGACCTGATGTCCGACCTCCTCGAGCGTTCCAACGACTTCGCCCCCGACAGCGAGGAAGCGCTGCGAGACGTGTTGGACATGATGGCTTGCAAGGCCGCGGTCAAGGCGGGCGACCGGATGAGCGAGGGTGAACTCGCCGAGTTGCTGACGCTCCGCGACGAGGTGGAGCGATCCAGCAACTGCCCGCACGGGAGGCCGACATCGGTGCGCCTCACGATCCGGGAACTTGAGCGGCTGTTCAAACGGAGTTAGTGCGGAGGACCGGCTGGAGCGGACGCGCGACCAACGGACGGCGGCGGTGCTGGCAGTGCTCGCAGGGGCGCTGCTGCTGGGGCTCGCGCTGCGCGCCGCGGCCCGCGCCGAGTCTCGCAACACGGGCGACTTCACGCACTTCTACCTCGCCGCCAAGGCCGTGCGCGAGGGCGACGACCCCATGGCGTCGGGGATCGGTGGCTACATCTATCCCCCGCTCCTGGCCGTGCTCCTCGCGCCGCTCTCGCTCATCTCGGAGTTGTCGGCGGCCCGGGCGTGGATCGTGGTCAACGTCGCCCTCATCGCCATCACGCTCGGGCTCGGCGCTCGCGTGCTGGCGAGAGAGTGGGGCGAGCGATCGGCCGCGCGGCTGGCGGGCGCGACGCTGCTGGGGCTGGCCCTGACGCTCGAACCCCTGCGCTGGGAACTCGAACTCGGGCAGACCGACACGATCGTGCTCCTCGGGATGCTCGGAGCCTTGGCCTGCCCGGCGCGCCGGCCGTCGGCCGCGGGCGTTTGCCTCGGCATCGCCGCCAATGTGAAGTACGTCGCGCTCGCCGCCCTTCCGTGGATGCTCGTGCGCGGGCGGTGGCGCGCCGCGGCGTGGACGATCGCGGGTGCCGTCGCCGTCGCCCTCGCACCGGCAATCGTGCTCGGGTGGGAGCGGAACCTCGACTTCCTCCGCCGCGCGCTCGGCGGGCTCGCCGGCTCGATGGGCGTGGCCCAGCGCGCCGCGGGCGACGCAGCGCCGCACGGGCTGACCTGGCACCGCAGCGTCTCGCTCACCAGTTTCGCGGGTCGCGCGGCCGAGGCGTGGGGGCTCGGGAGCGCGGGGACGCTGGCGATCACCGGCTCGCTCCTGGGGCTCGCGCTCGCTGCCGTGACGCTCGTCTATCACGCCCGCGGCGAGTCGTTCCTCCGGCCCCGGCGCGAGCACGCCCTGACGGAGTGGTGCGCCGTCGTCATGGGGCTCCTCATCTTCGCACCGCAGACGACCACGCGGCACATGTACCTCATGCTCGTCCCCAACGTGGCCGCGGCGCTCCTGCTGCTCACGCCCGGTCGCGGCCGCTGGCCCCTGCTCGCGGGCGTGGTCGCGTTCCAACTCGCCACCCGCCTCCCGCCCGGCGGCGACGCCTTCAAGGACGCCGTCGAGGCGTGGCGATGGATGAGCGGCGCGAGTTGGGGCCTCCTCGCGATGCTGCTCGGGTTCGTCGCGGTAGGGCTCAGACGATCCGGCGGTGCACGCTGACGAGCGACGCGCCGAAGGGGATCGACACGCGGGTCAGGAGGTGCCGTTCGAACGCGAACGTCTCGCGGAGGATCGCGTTGATCGCCGCCGGCAGTTCGCGGATGTCGCCCCCGTGCGTGCCCGACGCCCGATCGCGCCCGAGCCACTTCTTGCCGAGGCGCGCCGCCGCCATCACGGGAAACAGGGCGGCGTTGTAGTAACTCACCCGCACCGGCTCGAGCGTTGGAATGGCAAACAGCCGCGCGTAGTCGGCGCGTCGGTATCGCCGGTAGTGCCCGTGGTGGGCGTCGCGCTCGGTCCACATCCACGGGTGCGCGGGGACGGTGCAGACCATGATCCCGCCCGGGGCCAGCCGCTCGGCGGCAGCGGCGACCGAGGCCGCGTCGTGCTCGACGTGCTCCAACACGTCCGACATCACGAGCGCGTCGAAGGGCCCGTCGGGGAGGCCGTCGGGGAGCGAGGCATCGACGATCCGCAGGCCGTCGCGGGCCGCCAGGTCTCGCGCCAGCGGCGAGGAATCGGTACCCAAGACCGACGCGCCTGCATGGCTGAGGTCACGCAACAGGCCGCCGGACCCGCACCCGATGTCGCAGACGCGGGCGCGGTCGATGGGTGCCTCAAGAAAGCGTCGAATGAGCGTGAGGAGGATCCGCCTCTTGGCGACGAACCACCAGTAGCGGTTCTCGAGCGCGGCCATCTCCAGGTAGAGGCTCTCGTCCATGCGTCTCGCTCCAGCCGGATTGCTCGGCCACCAGGTAGAGCGGCCTGGCCTGCCCGTGCGTGAACACCTGGCCCAGATAATGGGCGATGATGCCGAGGATCACGAGTTGGACGCCGCCCATGAAGAAGATGCCGCACGCCAGCAGTGCGTACCCGCGCTGCGCGGGACCGAGGAAGACCCGCTCGAACACGACCGCAAGGGTGATGAGCACGCTCAGGGCGACGGCGGCCCCGCCGAGCCACACCGTCAGCCGCAGCGGCGCGAGCGAGAACGCGGAGAGGGCCTCGAGCGAGAGTTTGAGCAACTTGCGGAAGCCGTACTTCGTCTCGCCCGCGTGCCGCTCGTCCCGGTCATAGAGCACGGCCTGCTGCTTGAAGCCGACCCAGGCGACAAGCCCGCGGACGAACCGGGGGTTCTCGCGGCATCGGCGCAGCGCGAGAACGACCCGCCGGTCCATCAATCGGAAGTCCCCCGTGTCGCGCGGGATCGGAACCTCCGTCAGCCGCGCCAGCAGGCGATAGAAGAGCCACGCCGTCAGCCGCTTGAGCACCGGCTCGCCCGGGCGCCGGCGGCGCTGCGCATACGCCACGTCCGCGCCGTCGCGCCACGCATCGACGAGGCGCCGAATCACCTCCGGCGGGTCCTGAAGGTCCGCGTCGATGAGCACGACGGCGTCGCCCTCCGCGCGGTCCAGCCCCGCCGTCGAGGCCATCTCGTGCCCGAAGTTGCGGCTGAACGCGAGGAACTTCACGCGCGGATCTCGGCGCGCCAGCGCGCGGATCGCGTCGAGCGTCCCGTCGGTGCTCCCGTCATCCACAAAGATGATCTCGTGGTCGTCGGCGCAGGCGCGGAGGACGGAGTCCAGCCGAGCGTGCAGGGGCGCGATGTTGCCCTCTTCGTTGAACGCCGGAACCACGACGCTCAGGGTCGTGCCAGGGGGACGCGGCTTGGACTCGATCGCGGCTTCGATAGGCGGATTGTTCGCGCGCGAGTCTACGGCGTCGAGGCCGTCGCCCGAGCCGCACGGACCTCGGCCCGCCCGTTGTCGATCACGAACCGCGCCCGCGTCGGGAGAAACTCGAGCACCAGGCCCGCCTCGACGAGCGCCCGCGCGGCGGGCGCGGAGTCGGGATCCACCCCGGGCGCCCGCAGCAGCACGGTTATCGGAGCCCGCGCGGCGTTCGCACGCAACTCGGCAAGCGACCACGGCGGGATCCCGCCCGTCACCGCCGCCGTCTGCACGGGCATCACCGGCGATTGCGCGTAGAAGTCGAGAGCGGGTGTGTAGAACTCGAAGGCGGCGAGGCGCGCGGGGTCGACGCCGAGCGCACGCAGTTCGAGCACCAGCGCCCGCGGCGAACGCGCGCCCCAGACTCGCTCGCGCCCATACCCGAACCACAAGCCCTGCGCGACGGCGAGCACCACGATCGCGGCAACCAGCACGCGCCGCCACGGCCCGACCGCGAGGCGCGCCAGCGCCGCGCCACCAAGGATCGCAACGCCCGGCCAGAGCGGGGTGAGGTAACGGGGCACGCCCTTGCCCGCGAGGCTCAGGAGCGCCAGCCCGAGGCCCACCCACGCGACGACGAGACACGCGTCGCGCGGGGCGAGCGACCTCGCGCGGCGGAGCGGAGCCAGGAAGAGCCCGATGGATCCGAGCCCGCAGCCGAACGCGAGAGCCTCGAGGTTGCGGATCGGCGCCGCGGGGACGAGGAGTTGGAGGTCGTTATCGACCTGCTCGCGCGCGATCGCCTCCACGACCGCAGGATCGACGTGCCGTGAGGCGAGGAACCACCACGCGAAGTACGCCGCGAACCCGCCGCCGAGCACGAGCACGGGGTGCGTGCGCGACAGGACGCGCCAGAACGTGCGGAGCGGCACGGGCCGAGCCAGGAGCGCGACGAGCGCGGCAACCGCGGCAGCGAGGGCGGCGAGCAGCGCCACGCCGGGCGCGTCCGGGAGCCTCACCCCGCGTGAGGCCGTGAACGCGACCGTCGCAACGGCTGCGACCGACCCCGCGACGATTGCGGCGCGCCGCGCTCGCGCCAGGATCGGCGACGCCAAGGCGGCGTGGAGCGCCATTCCCCCGTACGTCGCCAAGCCGATGAGCGCGACCGCGGGCGGACCCTTCGTCAGCCCCGCGGCCGCGGTCGCCGCCGTCGCCAGCGCGATCGGCCCCGCCCGTCGCCCGAGCGGCTCCTCGACTCCCCGCCACGCCAGCAGCACGCCCCACACCCCTGCGACCGTCAGCGGCGCCAGCAGGATGTCCAGTTCGCCCACGCGAGTCGATCGCGCGTACAGCAACCCCGTGGCCAGGCACCCGCTCGCGATGAACGCGCCCCCCGCGTCGAGCATCCGCCTCGCGACCGCGTACGTCAGCACCACGCCGGCCAGGCCCGCCAGCGCCACCACGAGCCGCAGGTCGAGCAGGTCCACCCGCGAGCCTCTCGCCTCGGCCAGCGCGATCTGCGCCCAATAGATCATCGGCGGCTTGGCGAGGTACGCCTGCCCGCGAAACGTCGGCACCAGCCACGCCCCGCGGTCCTGCATCTCGCGCGCCACCACCAGCCGCTGCGACTCCTGCCAGTTGGTCAGCCCGTGCGTGTCCGGCCCCACGAATGACGCGGCGAGGCACAGCAGCACGAGCGCGCCCACATGGAGGAGTGTGCGGCGGGTCATGCGTCATCATGGCCCGCCGCACGCCGGCCCTCGCGCTCGTCCACCAGCACCAGCAGCACGAAGCCCGCGAGGAACGCCGCCGCGAGCAGGAGCATCCCGACCACGTTGCCCGTCGCCCGATCGTCAAACGCGGAGGTCACCAGCCCGAAGGCCAGAACGCCGACGAGCCCCGAGAGTTTGTAGACCATGCCCCAGAGGCCGAAGAACTCCGCGGCGCGGTCCGCGGGCGTGAACGAGCCGACCAGTGCACGGCTCGAGGTCCCGATGCCGCCCAGCGCCACGCCGATGCAGGCCGACACCGCCCAGAAGAACGGGCGCGGCGCCGTCGCATACTGCGCCCACGCCATCGCGAGCGTGCCCACGACCCAGATCATCAGGAACACGCGAACCGTCCGGCGATGCCCGAGCCGATCCTGGAACCTCGCGACGGCAGCGGACGAGGCGCCGGCGGTCAGCGCGATCACGAGCGCGAAGACGATCAGCGTGCCGAGGGTGTCCCGGTTGCCCTTGCCCGCGACGAGGTCGTCCCCGATCACGCCCAGGAAGTAGATCACCGTCTGCGTGCCCAGGCTGTAGACGAAAAAGATCGCGAAGAACCGCGCGAGTTGCCGGTACCGACGCGTCTGCCGCATCGACTCGGCGAGCCGGCGGAACGCCTGCGCCACGATCGCGCCGGGGCGGACCGCGTCCGACACGGGACGGGCCTTCTCGCGGAGGAACAAGACCGCGGGCAGGATCCCCAGCCCGAACCACAGCCCCGCCATGACGAACATCGGGCGCGCCTGCGCGGGTTCGGCCCGGTCGAACACCAGCACGTACAGCCCCGTCAGCCCCAGCAGCACCAGCGCGCCCGCGTAACTCATCGTCCAGCCCAGGGCCGAGACGAACCCGACGTTTCGCGGCGTCGAGATCTCGGGGAGGAACGCCCCGAGGAAGTTCTCGCCCAGCCCGCAGCAGACCGCCGCGACGACGTAGATCGCCGCCCCGAGCCAGACCTGCCCCGGCTGAAGAATCGCCAGGCACGCCGTCAGCGCGGCGCACACGACGCCGGTCGAGAGCAGCAGTTCCCGCTTCCAGGCGCGGTGGTCCGCGATCGCCCCCACCACCGGCGCGAGCACCACGATCAGCAGCAGGCTCGCCCCCACCATCCCCGACCACACCGCGTTGCCCCGCTGCGGATCGGCCACGAGCACGTGCTTGACGAACAAACTGAACAGCAGCGTGTTGATGAGCAACTGGAACGACTGGTTCGCCAGGTCGTACATCCCCCACGCCCAGACCGCCCGGGGGTTCGGCAGCGAGCGGAATGGGTTCAGGCGTCCGATGGCGTCGCTCCGGCGGAGGGGAGAGGGGGCGGGGAGGAGGGGGGGGGCTACAGACTATCCGGCGGCGTCGGGCCGAGGTGCCGCCGGAGGAACTCCGTCTGCGCGTTCTTGGCGTCGTTGGAGAACCGCCCGAAGCCCGCGTGCTCCTCCGGTGCGCCCGTCTCGGGCCAGGTCCGCATCTCGACCATCGCCGGGTCGGCGCCGAGCGCGGCGTGCCGCTCCCGGAGCATCCCGGCGAACTCGCGCATCGTCTCCACGGGCACGACCCGATCCGCCTCCGAGTGCAGCGCCAGGAGCGGGATCGGCCGCCACGAGTCGAGGTGCAGCGACGGATCGACGCGGGCGAGCGTCTCGGGCGGCGTCGGGCTCTGCCGCGCGGCGTACATCCGCGTGAGGCGCCCGGTCGCGGCCTCCACCGCCGCGCACGCGAAGGGGTGCGGGTCGCACAGCCGCCGCAGCGCGATCATCCCGCCCGCGGACATCCCGCCGATGGCCACGCGCGAGAGGTCCAGCGCCGCGGAGCCCTCGGCCAGCGCCGCCAGGACGCGGTCGATCTCCGGGAGCGCCCGCTCGATCAGCGCCGGGGCCGAGCCGGGCCGGTGGAGCGACTCGTCGAATCGCTCGCCGTGGCCGGGGAGGTCGATGGCGCACGCGGCGATGCCGGCGCGGATCCAGCGCAGGTACCGGCCGGGGTCGAGTTCCTTCGAGACCGTCCGCCCGTGCAGCCAGATGACCACCGGCGCGGGCGTGATCCAATCCGGATGGGCCAGGAGCGCGGGAATCTCTCCGCCCAGCCGCACCAGTCGCGCCCGCCGGGCGAGGGCGGCGGGGAACTGGCGGAATCGGTCGGGCGGGCCGGTCACACCCGAGGATACGGCCGTGATGCTCGGCGGCGGGAAGCGAACTCAGAGGGAGCAGAGGGACGCGGAGGGGGGGAGGGGGGGAGGGGGAGGGGGGGAGGGGGGGATGAAACAGCGGCGCGACCCGTCGCCAGGCCACGCCGCTCTTCCGCGTTGCACTACGCGCCGTCGTGCGGCGCGGGGGGCTCTACGCCGCCTCGTGCGTTGTTCCAGGGTCGGCGGAGCCTCCCACGAACCCCGCCACCCCCCCTTCGAAGAAAGACCCGCCCGGTCCTCCGAACTGGACCTCGGCGAAGGTGCTGGGGGGGCCGACCTCGTTGCCGCGTTGGGCGCGGACCTGGTAGACGACGCTGCTGGGGACCGGGCTGGGGACGGTCGAGTCGATGAACTTCTTGATCGCGGTCGAGCCCAGGTTCATCCACCCTCCCCCCCCCGCCCCGCTCACGCGCCGCCACACGCTGAAGAAGGTCTGGAAGTCGCTCGAGCCCTTCCACTTGATGGTGATGGTGCCGTCGGCGTTGGGGTCGGCGACGACATCCGCCGGGGCCTCGAGGGGCGGGGGCGGGCCGGGGGGAAGGGGCGCGGGGATCTGGGCGAGGACGTAGACGCCGGGGTCGTTGGTCTGGGCGGCCTTGAGTTTGATCGCCTTGATCGCGTCGGCGGCGAGGTCGGTCATCTCGCGGACCTTGTTGTAGAAGTTCGCGGTGGCGGCCTTGGAGGCGGCCCGCGCGGCCTCGGCGCCGTTGAACGCGGTGCGGGCGGTGGCGGCGGAGGCGCTGAGGGCCGAGACCTGCAGCGACGTGAGGCCGATCGCGGTGGCGTTGGTGGTCCAGATCGGGACGTGGGCCTCGACGAACTCGACCCGCTCGACGCGTCCATCAGGGAGAATGGGCATGGGAGTGCTCCGGGGCCCCGCGTCGCGGGCGGGCGGCGCCGACGCGGCGACGACGGGCGCGGACGCGGGCCGGTGGTGCTATCGGACGGGATCGGGTCCGGGTTGCGCCCCCCCCCCCCCCCTCTCCCCTGCCCTCTCCCCCTCCTCTCCCCCTCCTCTCCCCCTCCTCTCCGCGCTCCTCTGCTCCCTCTGAGTTCTCCCTCTTTGCAGGCTGGGGGGGGGGGGAGGGGGGCAAAGGGGAGCCCGGAAGGGGCAAAACGGGGGGCCGGCAGGTGCAAACGGGGGGCCGGCAGGAGCAAAAGGGAGCCCGTCAAGGACAAAAGGGAGCCCGTCAAGGACAAAAGGGAGCCCGTCAAGGACAAAAGGGAGCCGGTCAAGGACAAAAGGGAGCCGGTCAAGGACAAAAGGGAGCCCGTCAAGGACAAAAGGGAGCCGGTCAAGGACAAAAGGGAGCCCGTCAAGGACAAACGGGGGGCCGACAAGCACATGAGCGGGCCAGAGGAAGGGGGCACCGCCCCCTGAGGGGGCACCGCCCCCTTAGGGGGCACCGCCCCCTTACCTCTGGAACTCCATCCCCCCCCCCTCCCCCCACCCCCCCACCCCAAGAGAAAGGCAGAACTCAGAGGGAGCAGAGGAACGCGGAGGGGGAGGGGGGGGGGGTTGACGGAGCGGGCGGGGCGAGGTAGCCTGCCCGCGTCTTCGGTGCCCGAGCCAACTGGCAACGGCTACCCAAGGGAAGTGCGGTGACGGCCCCCCCCCCTCGATGCAAGATGCAAAGGGAGGCGGCCTATTCCGCCGCGGACGCGCCGCCGTAATGGGCCCATCCGCGTGATCCAGCGATGCCACTGCCCTATCCGGGCGGGAAGGCGGATCACGCGGGCTCGAAAGAGCAGGCCCTGAGCCGGAAGACCTGCCGGAGACTTGGGGCCACGGGCGTTCCGTGACCCGAGCATGGCCGCCCTCGCGTGGCTCGATGAGCCTGGGGCGCCGGCGACTCCGCGTGCCGCTCTCGGCGCGGAACCCCCGGCGAACCAACCCCCGCGAGGCGCACGGTCCAAGGCCGAGAGCCGTCCCGCGCGAATCGGGACGCGAGGGACCCCCCCCCCCCCCCCCCAACGGGATTCGGGCGGGCGTCCGGAGGTTCGACGGCATGACACGGATGACGTGGAAGGACGCGGCCCGCGTCGCGGTGGCGCTCTCGGCAACGCATGGCCTCACCCCCGAGGCCCGCGCGGCGGCCCCGTACGGCGCGGCGGTGGTCGCGTACACCCCCGGCGCGGGCGCGACGCCCGGCTACACCAACCCCGCCTCGGCCCTGGGCGAGCCGAGCCGGTTCATCGCCGACCCCAACTTCCCCGGGGCCGTCACGCCGTTCAACGCGCCGTACCTGCCCGAGCAGGTCGTCTCGATCGGCGCGGGCGGGTCGCTGACGCTCGCGTTCGAGCAGCCGGTCCTGGACGACCCGATGAACCCCTTCGGCATCGACCTGCTCGTGTTCGGCAACTCGTTCTTCTTCGACCCGATCACCTTCGAGCCGATCGCGCGGGCGATCTCGGCCGACGGGGGCACGGTCGAGGTCTCGGCCGACGGGCAGACGTGGTTCCTCGTGCCCGGCGCGCAGGCCGACGGGCTCTTCCCGACGCTCGGGTACGTCGACGTGACCGACCCGTACTCGTCGCCGGCGGGCGTCGTCCCCACGGACTTCACACGCCCGGTCGATCCGGGGTTCGCGTGGCTGGGCGCGGACCTGGCGACGCTGGTGGCGGGGTACAACGGCTCCGGCGGCGGGGCCGGGATCGACCTGGCGAGCGTGGGGCTCGCGAGCGCGTCGTTCGTGCGGCTGAGCCTCGCCGCGGGGGGCGGGGGGGCGGGGAACATCGAGATCGACGCGGTCTCGGACGTCTCGCCCGTGCCGGCGCCGGGCGTGGCGGCGGTCGGGGTGCTCGCGCTGGCGTCGCGGCGGAGGCGTCGGGCATGACCCCCCCCCTCCCCCCCACCCCCCCCCTGCATCCCCTCGCCCTGCGCGCGGGCGCGCTCGCGGCCGTCTGCGCCGCCTCCGGCGGTGTCTCGCTGGGGGCCGATCCCTGGCCGATGCTCGCGCGATCGGCCTGCCGCGTCGCCGAGGCGGGGGCGCTCCCCGCGATCGCCGGGGCCGCGTGGATCGCCTCGCACGACCCCGCCGGATCGCCCGTCACCTTCGCCGGGCAGGCGGGCGTGGTCTCGGACGGGGAGCGCGTCTACGCGATCGGCACGGTCGGGGGGCAGGCCCGCACGCTCGCGTACGACGCGGCCAGCGGCACGCCCCTCTGGAGCACGGCCATCCCGACCGCCGTGCTCGAGTCCTGGGCCGCGCCCGCGGTCGACCTCAAGCGCGGCGTGGTGCTCGCCGCGGCCGGGTTCGCGCTCACCGCCATCGACGCGGTCAGCGGGGCCGTCCGCTGGCAGACCCCGCTCCCGCGCCCCGTGGTCAACGCCTCGCCCGCGATCACCTCCGACCGCGACAAGGCCGACCGCGCGCTCCTCACGCTCTTCGACGGCTACGGCCTCGACGGTCGGCTCGTCTGCGTCAACGTCGATCCCTTCGACTCGCTCTGGAACCCGTACCTGCCCGGGCAGATCGTCTGGTCCGTGGTCCTCGGCGGGTCCTCGGGCAACTCGCCCGCCTACGCCGACGGCGTGGTCTATGTCTCGACGATCACGACCCCGTGGGGGGGCGACGCGGGCCAGGTGATCGCCCGCCGCATCGACGACCCGCCCGCCGCGCCGAACCTGTGGACCTTCACCAACCCCGAGGAACTGGGGTTCTTCGGGGGCGTCTCGGTGGACGACTCGGACGTCGCCGTCTACGCCGCGTCGTACGCCTTCGCGGGCGGGCTCGAATCGGCCAACCTGGTCAAGCTCGACGCGGCGAGCGGCGAACTCCTCTGGTCCACGCCGTGCAACCGCACCAGCAGCATCCCGGTGCCGATCAAGGGCGGGTACGTGCTCCTCAGCGGCGGGTTGCAGGGCTTCGGCTCCGCGCCGAGCCTGGCGCTCTACAAGGACCGCTGCACCTGGGCCGAGCGGGTGTGGGACACGGCGCTCGACACCTGGCAGGACCTCAACCAGAACCAGGTCATCGACCCGGGCGAGTACCTCCGCGTCGGCGGGTGGACCCAGGTGCCGGCCGTCGCGCCCCGACCCGACACGGACGGGACCGACGGGCGCACCGGCCCGCCGTTCCTCGCCGCGATCGGGGCGATCCCCACGGGCGCGAGCACGTCCGCGCCCTGCACGGACCTCTACGTCGTCGATCTCTCCCGCTCGCCCGCGCAGCCCGGGTTCGTGGTGGGCGCGTTCGCCGCCGCCGGGGCGTCGCCCGCGGTGATCGGCTCCCCGGCGTCGCCGCGGCTGTTCACGGTCGGCGCGGCGGGGCTGCACGCATTCGCCGCCTGCTCCGCGAACTGCGACGCGAGCACCACGCCGCCGATCCTCAACGTCAACGACTACGTCTGCTTCCTGGGCCTTTTCGCCGCGTGGGACCCGCGCGCCAACTGCGACGCGAGCACGGTCCCGCCGGTGCTCAACGTCAACGACTTCGTGTGCTTCTCGCAGCGCTACGCGGAGGGCTGCCCATGACGCCCGCCCCACTCCCACCACCTGCCCCCCGCCCCGCCCCCCCTTCCATCTCCGCGGCGCTCGGCCGCCGCGCGTTCACGATCATGGAACTGCTCGTGGTGATCGCGGTGGTGGCGCTGCTGCTCTCGATCCTGCTGCCCGCGCTGGGCGGCGCACGGGCCGCGGGCCGACAGGCGGCGTGCCAATCCAACCAGCGACAGATGATCCTGGGCTGGACGCTGTACGCCGATGCGCACGCGGGCCGGGCGATGCCGCTCGCCGATGTCTCGGGCCAGCCGGTGTATTGGTGGGGTGCGGTGGTGGGAAACACGATCGACCAGACGAGGGGGTACCTGACGACTTATCTCGACGCCCCGTTGGGAGAGAGAGGGGTGTTCGAGTGCGCCGCGCAGCCCTGGGGGACCTACCGACCGCAGCCCGCGTCGGTGTCCCCCGGGCTGCCGACGAGCACGTACGGGTACAACGGGTACTACCTGTGCCCGCCCGCGACGCCGGGGTGGAGCCTCCAGATCGGGGGCCAGCGCTGGAAGCGGCTCTCGGACCTCGACCGGCCGACGGAGTTGTTCGTGTTCGCCGACACGCTGCTGCCCGGCACGCCCCCGCGCAACTGCGCGCTGCTCGACCCGCCGATGCTCTTTGGCGCGGGATGCTCGTGGTCCACGAACCTCTCCCCCACCACCAGTTTCCGCCATCGCGGGCAGACCGTGACCGCCCGCGGCGACGGGAGCGTGCGCGCGGTCGCGTCCAAGCCGGAATGGATCCTCGCCCTGCCGCTCAACGTGGGTTCGGTCGGATCAGAGAACGGCCCGCACTACGTCCCCGACTGGCAGCGCTGGCGATAGTCGCCGGCGCTCAGGTCAGGGTGCCGCGCATCCGCCCGCGAACTTGGTGTTGAAGCACACAAAGTCGAGCACGTTCAGGAGCGGCATCGTCGTGCTCGCGTCGCAGTTCGCCCAGGCATCGCCCGCCGCGAATCGGTTCATGAAGCAGATGTAATCCGCGGCGGAGAGCAATGGCACGACCTGCCCGCCGTCGCAGTTGGCGTAGCACCCGCCGGCGCTGGGCACCTGCGCGGCGACCGCGAACGACTGCGACGACTTCCAGAGGCCCAGGGTGAGGCTCCCCGATGCCGCGGGCGGGCGGTCGGAATCCAAGCGGAAGTTGTAGAGCGTGCCCCAGCGAATCGCGTTGCCGTTGGGATTCGCGGCAAACGCCGGCGTGGACCACGTCAGGCCCAGTTCCGAGCGGGTCGTCGGCCAGTCCGTCCCGCTCACGTTCACGCTCCCGACCCCGTCGCCGTTGCGGTAGACCACATCGTGGAACCCGATGTTGGTGACCGAGGCGGCCAGCGGAACCGGCACGCGGATCGAGCCCACGCCTTGGTCCGAGTTCATGTTGTAGACGGCGTACTCGTAGTGCCAGCGTCCGCCCGCGATCGCCGTCGCGCGCGACGAGACGATGACGAGCCCGTCGCCGGGGATCTGGAGACGCGACTCGGTTACGGCGGGGTCGGCGGCCTTCCACGCCGCGATGGCCGGCGTCTCCCGCGTCGTCAGGCTGGCCAGTTGCATCGAGTACTCGAGCCCCACCGCGCTGACGGTCGCGGAGGCGTACGAGGCGTTGTTGTTCTGGTTCCCCGCCGCCGCGTCGTCGGCGGTGACGTAGTGCGCCTCGATGAAATACTGCCCCCCCACCACCAGATCCGCGAGCGCCACCTGCAGCCGGCGATCCGGCGCGCCGGTGGTGTAGGGCGGATTCGACGGCGGGTATGGAAAGGCCCCGGTGTGCGCGTTGACTTCCCACCGCGGGCCGAGGTTGGCCTGCATCGCGTTGCGGCTCGAGACGTACGCGTCGGCGCACCCGACGCCGAGGCGCGTCCCGTCGGTCGGAAGGCATGTCGGGCAGCACAGCACGTCGCTGAGCGCGTAGAACCCGTGCTTGAGCCAACTCATCCCGACCTGCTCGAAGCGGGTCGAGCCGTCGACGGTGCTGAGCCGGTAGACGTTCTGGGCGATGACGGGGTGCTGGTTGGTCTCGGCGATCCAGAGCGCCGGCGTGTCGCCCACGTTGCAGGCATAGGTGCCGAACGAGAACGCGTCCACGCCCCCGGAGGCCGGGTAGTTCGAGGGCGTCAGGATCTCACCGACGATGACGTCCGGCCCGGTGCGATTGCAGACGGTCTGCGCCCGGCCCGCGGCAACAACAAGGCCCCACGCGCCCAGGGCGCTCATCCACAACACACGTGCCGTCATGCGTCTCTCCTGCTCTGCCGCGGGGCCTCCGACCGCGAGCGAAGGGCGATGATACCAAGTCCCCTCGCAGCGCCCCGCCCGCCGGGTGGCAATGGGGGTGCATGCCCCAGATGCACGCGCCGGCTGCGACCGAGCGGGCGACCGACGCGATCGTCGACGCCTGCCCCTGCTCAGAACGGGATGTCGTCGTCGCTCACGTTGCCTTGGGACGGGGCGGCCTGGCTCGGCGCTGATGGCGCTCGACCTCGTGCTGGAGCGCCGCCCCCGCTGCCGTCGTCTCCGCCGCCGCCGCCCTTGCTGTCGATGAACTGGAATCCCTCGACAACGACCTTGAGTTTCGAGTGCTTCTGGCCCTCTTTCTCCCACTGGTCGAGTTTGAGGCGCCCCTCGATATAGACCGGCCTGCCCTTGGTCAGGTACTTCGACATCGTCTCGGCGGTCTTGCCCCACGCCTCGCAGTCCACGAACGTGGTCTCTTCGCGCTGCTCGCCCTCCGGGGACCGCCAGCGGCGATTGACGGCAAGCCCGATATTCGCCACGGCCTGGTTCCCCGACGTGTGCCGCAACTCGATGTCGCGCGTCAGGTTCCCCATCAACATCACTTTGTTCAGATTGGGCACGGGGAAACTCCTTGATTGGATTCTGATCGGGTAAGCGTAGGCGGCGCGCGTCCGACGGCGATGGAGTCGCGCGCGACGACCGCGCGCGCGACGTCGGATGACGCCGCCGCGGGCGATCAGGCCGGCTCGGGCTCGGGCTCGGCGACGGCCGCCGGCGCGGGGGCTGGCTCGGCGGGGCGCTCCGCGGCCTGCTTGGCCCGGAGTTTCGCCTCGGTCTCGAGCGCCTCGCGTCCGTCGTGGGCGACGAGTTCGTCCTGCGTGAAGTGGTCGGCACGGAGGATGAGCACGCGGAGGATCTTCTCCGAGAGGTTGCAGTCGCGCTCGAAACTGCGCATCGAGGCCGCGGGCGCCTTCACATACGCCAGGATGTAGAGCCCGCGCTTCTGCTTCTTGATCTCGTAGGCGAGGCGGCGCTCGTCCCACTTCTTCATCGCGAGGACCTCGGCGTGCGCGCGACCGAGCAACTCGCGGATGTGCTCGATGGTGCCGCTGAAGTCGGCGGCCTGTGCCTGCCCGACCAGGAACATGATCTCGTAGGTGTACGTGCGATTCTCAGGCATGTGGAACTCCGAATGGGGCGGACTGCCCCGGTGAACTCAGGCGGGAGGCGGCGCCTCCGGCGGGATGCGGGCGGGATCGGACTCTGGACGCTCGGGCTTGGGACGCGCTGGCCTCGGGACATCCGGCGCGTTGAACGCGTTCATCGCCGCGTCAAGGCCCTTGGTGACGAAACACTCGGCGGCATCGGCCGCCTTGTCGATGGATGGCGCCACGGCCGCCCACTCGAGATCGGTGAACCGGCCGAGGACGAAGTTGGACTGGTCGTACCCGGGCGGCTTGGGGCCTACGCCAACCCGGAGGCGCGGGTAGGCATCGGTGCCCAGGGCACGGCCGATGTCCTCGAGCCCGTTGTGACCCCCGCTCCCGCCGCCGGGACGTAGCCGGATCGTGCCGCACGGCAAGTAGATCTCGTCCACGATCACGAGCAGTTCCTGGGCGGGATTGAGTTTGAAGAACCGGACCGCCTCGCCCACACAGAGTCCCGAGCGGTTCATGTACGTCGTGGGCTTGAGGAAGAGGCACGGCTCGCCGGCGATCCTCCCGTCGAACGCGGCGGCGTTGAAGCGGGCGCGAGCGGGGACAGCCCGGGCGTGGCGATCGACGAGGCGATCGACGACCATGAACCCGGCGTTGTGCCGGGTCTTGTCGTACTCCCTGCCGGGATTGCCCAGTCCGACGACCACTCTCATGGCTCCATTCCGATCGACGAGAAGCAGACATGGCACCGGCGCACAGACCCCGGAAGCCGAGGTCCGTAGCGTGGCGGCGTGTTACTTCTTCTTGTCCTCCTTGGCGGGGGCGGCCTTCTTGTCGGCGGGTGCCTTCTCGCCCGGCTTGGCGGCGCCCGGCGCGGCCCCTTCCTCGTCCTTCTTCTTGGCGGTGATGACCTCGGGCTCGGCCGGGCCGGCCTCGACGGCGCCCTCTTCGGCCTTGGCCTCGACGATCTCCTGCTGGATGACGATCTGGGCCAGGATCGCGTGCTTGTCCGTCTTGAGTTTCATGGACGCACCGGGCAGTTTCACGTCGCCCGCGGTGATCTGATGGTCCACGTCGAGGTCCCCGACCCCGACCTCGATGTAGTCCGGGATGTCCGTGACCACGCACTCGATCTCGATCTCGTTGGTCGGGTGCATGAGGATCGCGCCGGCCGTCTTGAGGCCCTTGGCCTCGCCCAGCAGGTGGATCGGGACGCGCACCGACACGCGGTCCGTCAGCGACACGCGGGCGAAGTCGGCGTGCACCACGTTGGTCCCGAGGTGGTCGAACTGCACCGCCTTGAGGAGCACCGTCTGGGCCTCCTTCGCGCCCTCGACCTGGATGCGGAAGACCTTCTCGCCCTTGTGGATGTGGGTGAGGGTCTCCTTCGCGTCCAGCGCGACGGACTCCGGCTGCGAGGCCCGCCCGTAGACCACCGCGGGAAGCCCGCCGCGCTCGCGGATTCGCGTCGAGTAGCGCGTGCCCACGCGGTCACGCTTGGTCGCCTTCAGGATCGGGGATTTCTCGTGCATGGCTGTCTTCCTTCCGTCATGCGGCCCTCGGCCGCCCTGGGTGCGTGCGCTACCGCTTTGTTCCCGCGGTGCCCTTGAACAACTCGCTGACTGAGAGATTGTGGTGGATGCGGTGGATCGCCTCGCCGATCAGCGGGCCCACGCACAACTCCACCAGTTTGTCACGGATCGGGTCCACTCGTCCGTCGCCGGAGGGGATCGTGTTGGTGACCACGACGCGGCTGATCGGCGCCTCGGCCAGCCGCTGGATCGCCATCCCCACAAGCACCGCGTGCGTCGCCGCGGCAAAGACCTGCTTGGCGCCCTTGTCCATCACGAGGCGTGCCGCCTCGCAGACGGTGCCCGCGGTCGAGATCATGTCGTCGAACATCAGGACGGTCTTGTTCTTCACGTCGCCGATGAGGTTGCCCGTGGTCACCGTCGAGCCCGACAGGCGGCGCTTGTTGATGATCGCCAGGTCGCCCCCGAGCAGGTTGGCGAAACTCTCGGCCACCTTGACGTTGCCCACGTCCGGGCTCACCAGGCAGAGGTCGCCAAGGTCGCCGCGGATCGACTTGAAGTAGTTGTAGAACACCGGCGTGGCCGAGAGGTGGTCCACCGGGAGGTCGAAGAAGCCCTGGATCTGCGCCGCGTGCAGGTCCAGCGCCAGCAGCCGATCGGCCCGGGCCGCGGTGATGAGGTTCGCCACCAGTTTCGCCGTGATCGGGACGCGCCCCTCGTCCTTGCGGTCCTGCCGCGCGTACCCGAAGTACGGCGTCACCACCGTCACCCGCGATGCCGAGGCGCGGCGGAGGCAGTCGAGGAACACCAGCAGTTCCATCAGGTTGTCGTTGACGGGGTGGCACGTCGAGATCACCACGAAGCAGTCACGCCCGCGGACGTCCTCCTCCAACTTGACCATCAGTTCCCCGTCCGGGAACGCGGTCGTGCGGGCCTGGGCCAGCGGGATCCCGATGTGGTCGCAGATCCGCGTCGTGAGCCCGACGCTGTGCCGGCCCGCGATGACCTTCAGGCTGTTGGCGTCGCCGCTGCTCATGGCGCGAGTCCTGCGTGGGGGAGCGTCCGGGTCGCGCCCGCGCGGGCGCGATAGAGGCGATCGACGACCGCGAGTTCGGCGGGCGTGTTGATCGAGAGCACGTCCTCGGGCGGGACGCCCGGCTCGACCTCGACCCGCAGCCCCTTGCCCAGCATGATCGCCAGCACGTCCGTCAGGTACCGCTCCCTCGTCGCCTCGTTCGGGCGAACCTCGCGGAGCGCGTCGAACAGCGGCACGCGATCGAAGCAGTAGTAACTCGGGTTCACCTCGCGGATCGCCCGCTGCTCGGGCGTCGCGTTCTTGTGCTCGACGATCCGCTCGAACCGCCCCGAAGCGTCGCGGACGATCCGCCCGTAGCCGGTCGGGTCGTCGATCACCGCGGTCGCGAGCGTGGCGGCGGCACCGGTGGAGCGATGCCTCGAGAGCAGGCGCGTCAGCGTCGACGCCCGGATCAGCGGGCCGTCGCCACCGAGCACGAAGACCTGGGCCGGCGCGGGCGCCGCCGAGAGCGCCGCCTCGGCGCACTGCACCGCGTGCCCGGTCCCGAGTTGCTCGGCCTGCACGGCGAACTCGACCCGATAGCCCGCCAGCGCCTCCCGGACGACTGCCTGCTTGTAGCCCACGACCACGACGACGCGCCCGCACCCCGCCTGCACGCACGCCTCGACGATCGGGCAGACCATGGGCCGACCCCCGACGGGGTGCGCGACCTTCGGCAGGTCGCCGGGCATGCGCGTGCCCTTGCCGGCGGCGAGGATGACGGCGGCGGGTTGGGTCGGGGCCTCACGCATGGTCGCGCGGGCCGAGCCGGACGTGGCTTCGGGTCGTGGCGCACGCGGCAGCGGGGAACTGGCCGACCAGGATTCGAACCTGGACAAACAGAACCAAAATCTGCTGTGCTACCGTTACACCATCGGCCAATACGGCTCGGACGCAGCCTCCTTCACCTCGACGCCCTTGCGTCGAACCACGGACCCTTCGCGGTCCGCGTTGGCGCGTTCGCCAGGCGGGGCCGCGGCACGGAAGCCGGCTCAGGGCCGGCGGGAGCGGGGCGTTCCATCAGCCGCGATAGAAAGACCCATGATCGCGCCTCAGCGGCCTGCCGCCTCCGTCGCGATCGGCTCCGAACGGGACCAGTCTAGTGCGCCTCCGCGCCGACTTCAAACCCCGGCCACGCGGGCGCTCTGGAGCGTGTCCGTGTACTGCTGGAACCGCGTCGCCATCCCGCCCTCGACCCGCCAGACGTGCGCGAACTGCGCGCTGAGCGTCCGCCCGGTCTTCTTGTACGTCCCCGTGTACCGGCCCGTCGCGACGACCGTATCCCCGGCGTCGAGGAACTCCTCCGGCCGAACGCTGAACCCGTCCCACTCCGTCGCGATCCGCATGAAGATGCCCTGCCCGATCGCGTCCGGGCCGACATACGGGTTGCGGTCCGCGTAGAGGAATCCTTCCGCCTCGTTCCAGACGATGCCGGGGCTCATGCGTCCCAGCACGCCCGCCGCGTCGCCCTTGGCGAACGCCTCGTACATCGAACGGATCAACGCCACGTTTGCCGCGCTCATTCGCACCACCTCCGGGTCGGGAGTGTACCCGAGGTGGATTCCGCGCCGCCGACCGCCAACGCTTCCCTTTCTGCCCCATGACGAATCCGCGTCCCAACCCGATGTATCGCCCCAAGCCGGTGCTCCCGCGGAAGGTGCGGGGAGGGATCAGGCTCGCCAGCGCGTCGGGCGCGTTCCCGGAGTCGTGGCCCGCGCAGCGATGGATGCGGCTGGTGGAGCGGGCCGCGCCGGGCGAGGCGCTGGCCGCGGGCCTGCACTACGCCGTCGCCGGCCAGACCCGCAAGATGTCGATCGACCCGGGCAAGATCAAGGGCTTCGTCCAGGGCCGGGTCATCGGCGCCTACGAGACCACCATCACCGTCCCGGCCTTCGCCCCCGACCTCGCCGAGAAGGCGATCGGCGCGATGGCGGCCCAGGCGGTCCATGCCGCCAAACTCCTCGCCGGCGAACTCCCCCCCACCGTCGAGGACGCGCTCGCGCCCGCGGGCCTTCGGCTCTTCCCCGCCGAGCCCGGCGAACTCGGCACCCGCTGCACCTGCCGCGAGGCCCAGCCCTGGTGCAAGCACGCCTGCTGCCTCGCGTACCTCGTGGCCGAGCGATTCGCTTCCGATCCGTTCCTGATCTTCACCCTCCGCGGCCTGCCTCGGGAGGAACTCCTCGAACGCCTCCGCCAGCAGCGCAGTCTCGCGGGCTCCGGCGGCGGGGGCGCGATGGTCTATTCACCCGCGATCCCGGGCGTCACCGATGCCGAGCCCACGCCGATCGACGAGTGTGTCGCCGACTTCTGGCGCATCGGCCCGGAACTCGAGACGCTCAGCCTGCCGGTCGCGAAGCCCGAGGTCAGCCACCCCTTGCTTCGGCGGCTGGGATCGAGCCCCTACGCCGGGCCGGGCAAGTTCCCGCTCGTGGGCCTGCTCGCGACGTGCTACGACCTCGTGTCCTATGCGACGATCCGTGCCGAGGCCGGAGAAACGCCCCCGAGCGAACCCGTCCGCGACGAGTGAGCCTCAAGCGGCCGGCGACTTCACCACGTCCGTCTCGATCAATCCGTCCCGCAGGCGGATGATCCGTCGGCAACGCTCCGCCACCGCCGGATCGTGCGTGACCATGATGACGGTCATGCCCTTGGCGTGGAGCGAGTCGAACGTGTCGAGGATCGCCTTGCCGGTCGCGGTGTCCAGGTTGCCCGTCGGCTCGTCGGCCAGCAGCACCACCGGCCGAGTCACCAGCGCCCGCGCGATCGCCGCACGCTGCTGCTGCCCGCCCGAGAGTTCTCGCGGCCTGTGCCCGAGCCGCTCCCCCAGCCCCACCAATCGCAGGCACTCGATCGCCCGCTGGCGACGCTCGAGTTTCGGCACGCGCTGGTAGAACAACGGGACCTCGACGTTGTCCTCCACCGTCAGTTGCGGGATCAGGTTGAACGCCTGGAAGATGAACCCGATCGTGCGGCCGCGGAACTCCGAGAGGGCCGCGTCCGACATCGTGTTGACGTCGCGCCCGTCGAGCAGGAACTGTCCGCCCGTGGGACGATCGAGGCACCCCAGCACGTTCATCAGCGTGGACTTGCCCGAGCCCGACGCCCCCATGATCGCCACGTAGTCGCCCCGGCGGATCACCGTGTTGATCCCGCGCAGCGCCTCGACCATCACCGAGCCATCCGGCTTGTAGTAGGTCTTGCGGAGGTCGCGGAACTCGGCCACGGGCGGCGCCGCCGCGCTCGCCGCGTCGGTCGAGGTCGGCATCAGGCCCGGACTTGTGGCGGTGGTCGCGTTCACGCCGAGAAGTGTATTGGGTCAAGCGGCCCGGGTTGCACCCTACGCCGCCCCGCCCTCGGCGTCCTCGAGTTGCAGCCCGGCCAGGGCCGTCATCGGGTCGGGCGCGAAGTGGAAGATCTTGTCGAGCCCGGCCACGATGAACACGGACCAGACCTCGTCGCTCGCCGAGCAGATCCGCAGCCGCCGGCCCTGCTTGCCCAGCACCTGCCGGAGCCGCAGCAACTGCGCGATGTTCGAACTGTTCACATAGGTGACCGCGCCGAGGTTCACGACCACGTGCGGCACGGGGCCGTCCTCGCCCTTGGCCCGCTCCAAGAGCAGGTTCAACTCGTCCGAGAGCGCCGGCTCGTCCGTCAGTTCGGCGATCGCGATGTCGTCGGACCAGTCGGTAGCCATGATTCCATCCTATTCCGCCCCACCCTCGCTCGCGTTCATACGCCCGGGGGCGGAGTCGGTTCGGGCTCCGTGGCCCTTTCTCCCGCCTCGTCGTCGCCCGGCAGACCCGAATCGTCCCTGGGCACCGGCGCCGCCGCGATCACCGAGTCGCCCTCGTTCAGCGAGACCACCCGCACGCCCTGGGCGCCGCGCCCGGACTCGCGGATCGAGTCCGCCGACGTGCGAACCAGTTGACCGCCCTTGGTGATCACCACGACATCATCGCCCGGGCGCACCGCCAGCGCCGCCACCGACCGCCCGTTCTTCTCGACCACCTTGATGTCCACCCGGCCCTTGCCCCCGCGCGACTGCGACCGAACCGAGCCGTCGTCGGAGTGCACCCGGTACTCGTCCACCGGCGTCCGCTTCCCATACCCGTGCTCCGTGATCGTCAGGAGGCACACGTCGGGCTCGGCGGTGCGACCGGGATCGTCCTCGCCCGTGCGGAGCATCGGCACGCGCACCAGCCCGATCACCTCGTCGCCCGCTTCCAGTTCGATCCCCTTCACGCCCGCCGCCTGCCGACCCATCTCGCGGGCATCGCCCTCGTGGAAGCGGATCGACATCCCGTTGGCCGTCACGAGCAGCACGTCGTCGTGCCCGTCCGTGAGCGCCACGTCGAGCAGGTGGTCCCCCTCCTTGAGCCCCACCGCGATCAGCCCCGACCGGTTGACGTTCTGGTACCCCTTCAGCGGCGTCCGCTTGATGATCCCCTGCCGGCTCACGAACGTCAGCACCTTGCTCGACTGCTCGAAGTCCTTCACGTTCAGGTACGCGCACGTCCGCTCGCCTTCCTTCAGTTCCACAAGATTGATCATCGCCCGGCCCTTGGCCGTCCGGCTCATCTCCGGCAACTCGTACACCTTGATCTTGAACACCCGGCCCGTGTCCGTGAAGCACAACAGGTCGTCGTGCGTGCTCGCCACGAACAGGTGCTCCACGAAGTCGTCGTCCTTCGCGTCGCTCGCGATGATCCCCTTGCCCCCGCGGCCTTGCTTGCGATACGTCGAGAGCGGCACCCGCTTCGCGTACCCCTGGTGGCTGATCGTCACCGCCATGTCCTCGACCTGGATCAACGCCTCGATCGCGATGTCGCCCTGCCCGTCCTGGATCTCCGTGAGCCGCCGCCCGGCCTTGCCCGTGCCGTAGCGCTCCTTCATCTCCTCGCAGTCCTCCTTGATCATCTCCAGCACGCGCCAATGCTCCGCCAGAATCAGTTCGTACCCTTCGATCTCCTCGCTCAGCGCCCGGTAGTCGTCGGTCAGCCGCTGGATCTCCAGACCCACCAGTTGGATCAGCCGCATCCCCCCGATCGTCTCGGCCTGCACCCGCGTCAGCGCGATCCCGCCTTGCGGCTCCGCGGCCCGCACCATGTCCATCAGGCGCTTCGGGAGTTTCGCCGCGTGCTTGTGATCGGGGGGAATCCTGAACCGCCGCGCCATCAGCCCCGCGATCGCCTCCTCGCGCGTCGCGCTGGCGCGGATGATCCGGATCACCTCGTCGATGTCGCAGACCGCGTAGATCATGCCCTCGAGCACGTGGGCCTTCTTCTTCGCCTCGCGGAGCAGGAACGTCGTCCGCCGACGGATCACGTCCTCCCGGTGCTCGACGTAGTTCTGCAGCATCTCCTTGAGCGTCAGCGTCCGCGGCTGGCGGTTCACCAGCGCGATGTTCATGATCGAGAACGTGTCCTGCAACGGCGTGAACTGGTACAACTGATTCTCGATCACGCGCGGATCGGCCCCCTTCTTCAACTCCACCACGATCCGCGTCCGCGCCTCGCGCCCGGACTCGTTCCGCACGTCCGACACCTCCGTGATCTTCTCCTCGTTCACCACCTCCGCGATCTTCTTGACCAGCGTGTCCTGCGACAGGTTGTACGGGATCGAGTCGATCACGATCTGCTGCCGATCCCCGCCGCGCCCCTCCACCGGCTCGAGGTGGCACGTCCCGCGGATCACGACCTTGCCGCGCCCCGTCGCGTAGGCCTCGACGATCCCCGCCCGCCCCACGATGATCCCGCCCGTCGGGAAGTCCGGGCCCTTCACCCCGCGCCGGACCACCTCCCCCTTCTCGTCCTTCTCATCCGACATCAGTTCGCCCAGCGTGATCTCCGGCTTGTCGATCAGCCGAACGATCGCGTCCAGGATCTCCGCCGGGTTGTGAGGCGCCAGGCTCGTCGCCATCCCCACCGCGATCCCCACCGTCCCGTTGATCAGCAGGTTCGGGAACTTCCCCGGCAGCACCGTCGGCTCTTGCAGCCGATCGTCGTAGTTCGGCTGGAAGTCCACCGTCTGGAGTTTCAGGTCCGCCAGCATGTCCACCGCCGCGTGGGTCATCCGAGACTCGGTGTACCGCATCGCCGCCGGCGGATCCCCCTCGATCGACCCGAAGTTCCCCTGCGGGTCGATGAGCGGCACCCGCATCTTCCAGCCCTGCGCCATCCCCACCAGCGTCGGATAGATCACCGACTCCCCGTGGGGGTGATAATCGCCCGAGGTGTTCCCGCAGATCTTCGCGCACTTGAGGTGCTTCTTGCCCGGACGAAGCCCCAGGTCGTTCATCGCCACCAGGATCCGCCGCTGCGAGGGCTTGAGCCCGTCGCGGACATCGGGCAGCGCCCGGTCCATGATCGTGCTCATCGCGTACGTCAGGTACGAGTCCTTCAACTCCCTCTCGATCTGCAACTCGAGGATCGTCTCCCCGTGCGGAGGAGGGGGTGGGCTTCCCGTCGGCAGGCTGGCGGGCGTCTCGTCGGGCATCGGCGCGAGTCTCCAGGAGCATCACTCGTGTCAGACTCGAATCGTAGCGCCGGCCCCGATTGCCCACCGGCTCATCCGGTGCCGATATCACTCGCCCCAATCCTGACCATTCCTGCCGTCTCCCGCCGTTCCGACGAGTCTTGACAGGCTCGGCTCGGCCTGTATATTGCCCCCGCGACAGTTCTGTCGTCGTTCGACCCGTCACCAGTCGAGACTCATAGGAGGCACCCATGGTCCGTCGTTCTGTCGTTCAACTGGTCACGATCCTCGCTCTGGCCGGCACCGCCCGCGCGGATGTCCTGCCCGCCAACCCCGGCCCGGCCAACAACGGCGGCAGCGCCAACTGGGCCATCTTCTTTGACCTCGAAGCCCTCGCTTCGCCCGTCACCATCACCCACCTCTCCACCGCCAATTCCGGCACGGCCGGTGCCGCCTTCTCGGTCGAGGTGCTCGTCCGCACGGGCACCGCATTGGGCGGCCCGGTCGGCTCCGGCCCGGGGAGTTCGCCCGCCGGCTGGGCCTCCCTCGGTACCGCGCCCGCCACTCAGGGCGCCACCGCCAGCGGCGTCTCCCTCGACATCGACATCCCCGACATCACCGTCAACCCCGGTGGCATCGTCGGTGTCGCCGTACGCTTCTCCACCGTCGGACCGCGCTACTTCGGCACCGGCACGCCACCCCTCTCCATCTATCAGGACGCCAATCTGAGGCTCACCACGGGCGATGTTCGCAGCGCCCCCTTCACCACCACCGGCTCCTTCTTCTCCTCGCGCGCCCTCGTCGGCGCCCTCACCTACACCGTCGGCGCCCCTGCGACCTGCTACGCCAACTGCGACGGGTCCTCCTCCGCCCCGTGCCTGAACGTCAACGACTTCACCTGCTTCCTCAACCAGTTCGCCGCCGGCGACTCCCGCGCCAACTGCGACGGCAGCACCATCCCGCCCGCCCTCAACATCAACGATTTCGTCTGCTTCAGCAACGCCTTCGCCGCCGGCTGCGTGGACCCCTGCGCCCTGCCCTGAACCGGGCACGCAGGCTCAACTCGGGGACGGCCTGGAGCCGACAGCGAGCCGCTTCACCTAAGGCCGCTCCGATTGCTCCACGCGCCACGTCATCGCCTCCGGGCCATTCCCTGCCGAGTCGGATCCCATCCGCGTGCAGTCGATGTGCACCGCGAAAAACCCCGGCCTGCCCCCCGCCGAGGTCGGCTCGTGCGCGCGGATCAACGGCCACAGCACGTGCCGATCCGTATCCGGCAACGGCAGCCCGTCGATCTCCCCCGGGTCGAACCAATCCAGCCGACCCTCGCGCATGTCCCGCGGCTCCACCCACACCGGCCCCAGCACCCGATAGAGAAACAGCAGCCAGTGCCCCTTCCCCTCATACGACGCCTCGCTGATGAGCCCCGTCAGGTGCAGCCGCTCGATCGGGATGTCCAGCCCCGCCTCTTCCTCGATCTCCCGCCGCGCGCACTGCGCGGGCGACTCCCCCGTCGCCATGTCCAGTTTCCCCCCGATCGGAGAGCACAGCCCCCGGTTCGGCTCCTTCAGCCGCCGCAACAGCAGGACCCGACCCCGGTCGTCGCGGAGGTCGCACAGGCACGCGAGTTTGTACGGCAGAGTCATCGCCCCAATGTAGCCAACCCCGGTCCACTGGGCGGCGGCTCAGAACCGGCCTAGACTTCGCCCCTTCGAGGTGCCCCATGCCGTACGAGTGCCATTTCACCGGTAAGAAAACCGCCTTCGGAAAGAAACGCGCCTGGCGCGGCCAAGCCATCACCAAGGGCGGCTTCGGTCTCAAGCCCACCGGCATCAGCCCGCGGACCTTCCGCCCCAATCTCCAGAACGTCACCGCGCTCATCGACGGCGTGCCCACCCGCATCAAGGCCTCCACCCGCGCCATCCGCCAAGGCTTGGTCATCAAGCCCCTCAAGCGCAAGTACGGGTACACCCGCCAGCAGAAGGCCCAGGCCCACTAGCGACGGCTTCCTCCGCCGGGTTCCCGGCCCAGCCGTCCATCACCCGCTCCTCGCCGCATGCGCCGGCGAGCCTCCGTCCCGCATCAATCGCCTCTCCTGCCCTCCCGCGATAGACTCATCCTCGGATGAAGTGCGATCAGTGCGATCAGGAAGCGACCGTCCACGAACTCCGCGTGACGGGGGGCAAGCGATTGGAGCGGCACCTCTGCGAGTCCTGCGCACGCCGAGAGGGCGTCGCCGCTCAGCCGCCCGCCTCCGTCCCCGAACTCATCGAGAAGTTCCTCCATCAGGCGGCCAAGCCCCCCGTCCAGACCGCCGCAGGCCCGGCCTGTCCCAGGTGCGGCCTCGCCTTCGCCGAGTTCCGCGAAACCGGGCTCCTCGGATGCCCCGATTGCTACCAGGCCTTCGAGGCCCAACTCGGGCCACTGCTCGAACGCTCCCACGAGGGCGGGACCCACCATGTCGGCAAGACCCCCAAGCGCGCGGGGCACGCGAGCGACCCGGCATCCGCTGTCGCCCAGGAACGCGACGACCGCGCCGCGCGAATCGCGGCCCTCTCCAAGCAACTCGAACAAGCCGTCGCCGGGGAGCACTACGAGCGCGCCGCAGCGCTCCGTGATGAGTTGCGACGCCTCGGCGACCCGGCCTGCCCCCCACCCACCTCGGCACCGCCCGCTCCGCCGACAGGCCCGACGAACTAGGAGCCCTCCGTGCCCCCGATCCGAACCGACAGCGAGTGGCTCCGCGGGGAGGGCGACGCCACCGATGTCGTTGTCTCCTCGCGGGTGCGCCTCGCGCGCAACCTGGCGAACGTGCCCTTCGTCAATCGGATGTCGCCCGCGCAGCGACTCAACACCCTCAACACCGTGCGCGCCCGCGTCGAGAGCCTCGGGCTCCACATGACCTGGATCGACCTCCACCGCGCGCCCCTGAGCGAACGCACCCTGCTCGTCGAGCGGCACCTCATCAGCCTCCAGCACGCGCGGGGTCGCAAGCCCGCCACAGGCCACGCCGGCACAGGCCAGACGCCCACTCGCCCGGCCGCCGAGGAGCCCCGCGCCGTCGCCTTCACCTCGCCCGACGAGCGACTCTCCATCATGGTCCACGAGGAGGACCACCTGCGCATCCAGGCCCTGCGGAGCGGGCTCGACCTCGCCGGCGCCATGGCCCAGGCCGACGACGCCGACGACCGCCTCGAGGCCGGCCTCACCTACGCCTTCGGGACTCGCTTCGGCTACCTCACCGCCTGCCCCACCAACGTCGGCACCGGGCTCCGCCTCAGCGTCATGCTCCACTTGCCCTCCCTCCGCCTCACCGGCAACATCGAGAGGGTCAAGCACGCCGCGGGCGACATGAACCTCGCCCTCCGCGGGTTCTACGGCGAGGGCTCCGAGGCCGCTGGCGACTTCTATCAACTCTCCAACCAGACCACCTTCGGCAAGTCCGAGGCCGTGCTCCTCCGCGAACTCACCGGCGAGATCATCCCCCGCGTGCTCGACTATGAGCGAGCCGCCCGCCGATCGCTCCTGAACCGCCGCCGGGCCGACCTCGAGGACCAGGTCTTTCGCGCGCTGGGCGTCCTCTCGCGGGCGCGGCTCATGACCACGGAAGAGGCGATGCGACAACTCAGCCTGTTGCGCCTCGGCGTCGTCTGCGGGCTCTTCGGTGCCGCCCCAGACGCAAGAGACCGGGCGACACGTCAGCCGGGCGACGCCGAATCCGCGCATCCCGACGGATCCGGTTCGCTCGACCTCGCGACCGTCAACCGCCTGATGCTCCACGTCCAGCCCGCCCACCTCCAGCGAGTCCTCGGCGTCGAGATGGACCAGGATCGCCGCCGCGCCGCCCGCGCCACGCTCCTCCGCGACGCCTTGGCGGGCGTATGAACCCCAAGCCCCCGAAGTTCGCCTGGCCCCCGCGGCAGCCCGGCCAGTCGTCCGCGCCCACGTCGCCTCCCGAGCGCGCGAGCCTCCCCGCCAGTAACCCGCTCGCTCCCGCAGCGACCCCCGCCGGGGCTTCGGGGGCGCCACCCGCGACCGTCGCTTCCCGCCGCGCCAGCATCGCGTCCGTCTGGCACGCCATCGAAACCACCTGGCTCGGCCGATCCCGCGCGCCGCTGCCCCTGCGTCTCGCCGACGCCGGGTGGAGCCCCGACCTCCCGGTCGCGTACTGCGGCCGATGCGGCTCAACCTGCGGGCCATACGAAGGCGGGTCCGACGGCTGCACCTCCTGCCGACCCCTTCGACTCGCGTGGGACCGCGCCGTCCGTCTCGGCGAATACCGCGGCGTTCTCCGCGAGATCATCCATGACATCAAGTTCACCCGATGGCGCCGCCTCGGACACGACATGGGCCGCCTGCTCGGCGCCTCGCTCCTCCGACGATTCGAGCTCGAATGCGTCGCGCCGGACTCGGCCGTGCTCGTCCCCGTTCCCACCTCCTTCTTCGCTCGCATCGGCCGCGGGATCGACCACACGCTCACCATCGTGCGCGGCATGGCGACCGAAACCGGCCTTCCCGTCGCCGAGGTTCTCGTCCGTCGCCACCGCCGATCCCAGACGGCCGTGCCCGCCAGCGAGCGATGGTCCAACGTCGCTCACGCGATCCGCTGCGAAAGCGTCAGCGAACTCAGCGGGCGCACCGTGGTGATTGTCGACGACATCCGCACCACGGGCGCAACCCTAACGGCCACCTGCCTTGCTGTGCATAAGGTGTGGAAATCGAGCGCGATGGAGGCAGAAGACCCGCCGCTGGCGGTATGGGTCGCGACGTTGGCGGTGGCCCGTCGCGGGTTGGGGCGGGGTGGAACGGCAAGCGGGGGCGCGAAACCTTGAGAAAATCGCGGCTTGGGCGTGAAGCGGGCTTGACCGAAGCGACGCCATGGCTACACTTCCCTCTGCCAATCGGGGAAACCCATTTGGACGCAGTGTCGGCCCTGGGCAGGCCCAAGGCCGAGATCACGCTGTCGAGCCTCTTTGACAAGTGAACAGTTGGGATTCTCTCGAGAACGTGAGCCGGTCGCAACGCCTGCACGGTGTGCTCCAAACCAGGAGCAGCGAACGGCCATCAGGTCCATTTGGACCACGGTTCCGCTGGGGTTCACAGCCCGGCGGAGTTGGCGTTCTCGTGCACTCTCGGGCCGCGTCAAACCGGTCCCGGGAGACGAAAGTCAGCGAAACTTCTCCGCGATTTGCCATCGCGGAGGACTCTTCGCGGCGGGCCAGAAGCCCGGCGCGAGGGGTGACCGGCCCCGAAACGCCCTGGAAACAGGCACGTCGGGGCAGAACAGGCAAACCCTTCGTTGCAGCAGAACCGGGGACCCCCGTCCCCGGAACTCAATGAAAAACAACTGAAGAGTTTGATCCTGGCTCAGATTGAACGCTGGCGGCGTGGCTAAAGCATGCAAGTCGAACGCACCCGCAAGGGTGAGTGGCGAAAGGGTCAGTAATAACATCGAACGTACCCCGAGGTGTGGGATAGGCATGGGAAACTGTGCGTAATACCACATGATCTCTCCGGAGCAAAGGTTTACCGCCTTGGGATCGGCGATGTTCCTATCAGCTAGTTGGCGGGGTAACGGCCCACCA
Organism: Phycisphaerae bacterium; assembly: GCA_016793805.1. GTDB lineage: Bacteria > Planctomycetota > Phycisphaerae > Phycisphaerales > UBA1924 > JAEUIZ01. The sequence goes on along the minus strand of JAEUIZ010000039.1, from coordinate 97,332 downwards.
AGGCGATGACGGGTAGCCGGTGTGAGAGCACGACCGGCGACATCGGGACTGAGACACTGCCCGGACTCCTACGGGAGGCTGCAGCGACGAATCTTCCGCAATGGGCGCAAGCCTGACGGAGCGACGCCGCGTGTGGGATGAAGCGCCTACGGCGTGTAAACCACTGTCAGGGGGCAGAACCAACGATCGCCCCCAGAGGAAGAGACGGCTAACCCTGTGCCAGCAGCCGCGGTAAGACAGGGGTCTCAAGCGTTAGTCGGAATCACTGGGCTTAAAGGGTGCGTAGGCGGGCCATCAAGTGCTTCGTGAAATCCCCCGGCTCAACCGGGGAACAGCGGGGCATACTGATGGCCTCGAGGCAGGTATGGGCGGGCGGAACTGTAGGTGGAGCGGTGAAATGCGTAGATATCTACAGGAACGCCGATGGTGAAGACGGCCCGCTGGGCCTGTCCTGACGCTGAGGCACGAAAGCGTGGGGAGCAAACAGGATTAGATACCCTGGTAGTCCACGCCGTAAACGATGCTCGCTAGATCGGGGTGGCTCTGACGCCGGCTCGGTCGAAGCAAAAGCGATAAGCGAGCCGCCTGGGGAGTACGGTCGCAAGGCTAAAACTCAAAGGAATTGACGGGGGCTCACACAAGCGGTGGAGCATGTTGCTTAATTCGAGGCAACGCGAAGAACCTTACCTGGGTTTGACATGGTCGGATTAACCCCGTGAAAGCGGGGCCACGCCCGCAAGGGTGGAACGATCACAGGTGCTGCATGGCTGTCGTCAGCTCGTGCTGTGAAGTGTCGGGTTAAGTCCCTTAACGAGCGCAACCCCTGTCGCTAGTTGCTCGGCGCAAGCCAGTACTCTAGCGAGACTGCCGGTGTCAAACCGGAGGAAGGTGGGGATGACGTCAAGTCCTCATGGCCCTTACATCCAGGGTTGCAAACGTGCTACAATGGCGCGCACAAAGCGTCGCGAGGCCGCAAGGCGGAGCAAATCGCAAAAAACGCGCCCCAGTTCGGATTGCAGGCTGCAACTCGCCTGCATGAAGTCGGAATCGCTAGTAATCGGAGATCAGCTACGCTCCGGTGAATAAGTTCCTGAGCCTTGTACACACCGCCCGTCAAGTCATGGGAGCCGGTAGCGCCCGAAGCCGCCACACTACTGTGGTGTCCACGGCAAGATCGGTGACTGGGACTAAGTCGTAACAAGGTAGCCGTAGGAGAACCTGCGGCTGGATCACCTCCTTTCTAAGGGATTTCCTTAGACCGGGATGCCCTTCCCCTTGGGGTTGGGCCGCGGAGCGATCCGCACCCGGGTTCGTCAGCACGTTCTCGCCCGCCTGGCCTCGGCCTCGCGGTGGGTCCGTCGGAAACGCCGGACCTTAGAATCCCCAACTGTTCTTTCGCAACGCCCGGCCTCGCGCCGGGCGTTGTCGTTTTTCCAGCGCGATCTCTCGCCCGTAGCGGCCTTTGCCTACCGCCGCGGCCGCCCGCCTGTCCTCGACTGACTTCGGAATCTCACCGCGATGCGGCGCTTCAAGCCTTGATCACGTCCGCCGGCTTGAACGTCCCCTCGAGCACGGCCTTCGCGTCCGCGCCCATCCACTTCGAGAGGATCGCCGCGTACACCGACCGGAAGTCGATGCGGTACTTCAGGTCCCCGTCGTCCAGGTCTGTCAGCGACGGGTGCTCCCCCACCACGCCCGGCTTGACCATCGGGCCCATGAGGAACATCGGCGCCGCCGTCCCGTGATCGGTCCCTTGGCTCGCGTTCTGCCCGACGCGCCGCCCGAACTCCGAGAACGACATCGTCAGCACGCGACCGTCGTTCCCCTGCGCCTTGAGATCCGCGTAGAACGCCTGCACCGCCGACGCGAACCGATTGAGCAGGTTCGCGTGCCCGCCCTGCGCCCCGCCCTGGCCCGCGTGCGTGTCAAAGCCCCCGAGCGACACGTAGTACACCCGCGTCGGCAGCCCCGCGCGGATCATCGAGCCCACCATCGCGAGTTGCTGCGCCAGGTCGTTGTTCTGCGGGTACGCCACCATCGGCCTCGTCCGCACGGCCTTGCGGATCAGGTCGCTCGACACCTGCGCGTCCATCGCCGTCCGCATCAGGAACGCCGCGTTCGACTCCGCCGGCACGTCCGCCGCCGGCTCGCGCGACTCGAGCCGCTTGTACGGATCGTTCAACGCCGGATGCACGTCCTGCCCGATCCAACGGAACAGATCCTCGGTCTCGAAGGCGATCGGCTTGACCCGCTGCCCCTGCATCGCCAGCGGCGCCGTCCGACCGATCGCGATCCCCGGCTGCTGCGCCGGCTGCTTGCCCTCCGCCTTCCCGCTCTCGCCCTTCCCAAACCCGCAGCACTTCGAGTCGAAATACCGCCCCAGCCACCCGTTGCCCGTCGCGGTCGTGTCGGCGGTGTGCCAGATGTCCATGGACTTGAAGTGCGAGCGATTCGGATTGGGGTATCCCACGCCCTGCACGACCGCGAGCAACCCGCCGTCATACAGCGACTTCAGCCCCGTCATCTGTGGGTGCAGCCCGATTCCCCGGGCCTTGTCCAGTTTCAGCACCGCGTTCTCCGCGATCCCGATGCCGGGCCGAGCCTTGTAATACTCCGGCATCCCGAACGGCACCACCGTGTTCAGCCCGTCATTCCCGCCCGAGAGTTGCACGACCACCAGGATGTGGTCCTCGGGCACGCCCGGGATCGAACTCATCCCCGCCGCGAACCCGGGAAGCGCCAGGGCCGAGCGATTGATGAACCAGGGCACCGTGGCCGCCGCCGACGCGAGCGTCAGCCCGGAATGCAGGAACTGGCGGCGAGTGAACGCGGGTCGATTGTGGTCCATGTCAACTCCTGCACTCAGATCCCCCGCGACCATCCGCGGCCCGTCCCGGCTCGACGCTCCACGCCCCGCCTAGCACAACTGGTACTCCGGCATCGCGCTGATCAGCAGCAGCATCCCCACCAGCATATCGCGCGAAACCCCCGTCCCACGCTCGCGGGCAAACTCCGCCAGCGTCCGAAGCGCCGACTCCGGCGCCGACCCGATCGTAAACCGCAGCAGGTACTCCGCCACTCGCTCGGGATCCCTCCCCGCCGACGGATCCGCCTTCACCAGGTCCGCGATCAGCGGCGACGGATCGTACTTCTCCTCGTTCGCCAGCGCGTCGTACCCCTGCGGCCTCTTCCCTGTCAGCAGGTACGCCAGCACATTCTGACGAATGAACAGCGTGGACGTGTTGATCCACGACCGGCCCCCGTCCCACCCCTTCACGCTCGGCGGGTAGAACAGGTTCTGCCCCATCAGGTCCAGCGCATCGGCCAGCACGGACAGGTCCCGCGGCGGCGCCCCCAGCGACCGCACCGCGCCCACCACCAGTTGCGCGGGCGACTTGATCTGCTGCCCCATCACCGACGTGCCATAGAAGTGCTCGCTCAGGAACAGCCGGCGCAGCACCGGCTTGATCTCGTACCTCGACGCCAGCATCGTGGACGCGAGATCATCGATCGCGCCGCGGGTCGCCCCGTCCATGCCGCGGTCCCCCGCCGCGGCCTCCCACGGCAACAGGTCCGCCACGAAGTACGCGTACAACTTCCTCGCCATGAACCGCGAGCACGCCCGCGTCCCGAGGATCGCCTTGACGAAATCGTCCCCGTCGAGGTTCCCGCTCACGCCCAGGATCGTCTTGGCCGACGCGTCGTGGTCATTGGCCCGAAACACGAACTCGTCGTCGTCGAACGTGAATCCCGTGAGCGCCCTCGCGCCCTCCTTGATGTCGCGCTCGGTGTAGGCCCCGACTCCGAGGCTGAAGAGTTCCATGAGTTCGCGGGCGAGGTTCTCGTTGGGCCGGTTCTTCCGCGAGTCGTTCTGGTCGAGGTACGCCAGCATCGCCGGATCACGGATGATCGCGAACAGCAGGTCGCCGAAGTTCCCGACCGCGTGCGTTCGGAAGAGGCCGTTCTGCGCGAACATGTGGTAACTGTTCTCGATCGTGCGGTAACTCGTCGCGAAGTGCCCGTGCCAGAAGAGGGTCATCCTCTCTTCGAGCGGCCTCGGGGTCTCGATCATCCGCTGGAGCCACCATCGCCGGATCTTCGACATCTGCTGCCGATCCAGCCGCTCTCGCTCCATCCGCTGCCGCCGGAACTCCGCCACCGCGTTCTCGTCCATCGTCCGCCGAGCGAGCGCCAGCGCCGCCTGCTCCTCGCGCGTCGGGGGGCGCATGATGTCCCGATCGAACAGGTCCGCCGACACCGGCTCCGTGGGCGCCTTCTCAAAGTCCAGCAGGTAGTCCACCGACCGCTCGGGGCCCCACGAGACGAGCGTCTGCACCTGCGCGGGCGTCCCCCCGAACCCCGCGCGCCAGAGCAGGTGCCTCGCCTGCTCGAACCCGAACGCCGCGGGCTTGATCGGCGACATCGCTGCGTTTCGGCGGGGCTGCATGGTCCGGCTCCTCGGTGTCACCCAGGGTCCAACGCGGACGGAGGCCGACAATTGCGAGAACCCGGCGCGGGTCGTCCGCCGCCGACTCGAACGGTTATCACCCCTCTACCGCCCGGAGATCGCCTCGATCCGCTCCTTCGCGCCGCCGATCGAGCAGACCCAGATCCCGAAGTTCTCGCCGACCTTCACCGCTTCACCCCGACCGATGCACTTGTTGTTGACCAGAATGTCCAACTCCTCGTCCGCCGACTTCTCCAACTCGATGATCGCACCGGGCACCAGCCCGACAATCTCGCTCAACTTCATCGAGCGCTCCCCGAGCCGAACTATGATCGGGACTTCGAGGCGCAGGATGGCCGAGACGTCGGATGGCACCCGGGATGTATCGGCTTGCCGTCGATCACGAATCAAGTGCCGAACAGACTCCCTCCCTGTCCCCATCCCCCGGCACTCCCCCCCCACCACCCGCGTCGCCCGCTTAGTCCTCGTATCGGCCCAGGATCAGCGTGACGTTGTGGCCCCCGAACCCGAACGTGTTGTTCATCGCGTACCGCACGCGACGCTCCCTCGCGTGATGCGGCACAAAGTCGAGATCGAAACCCTCGTCCGGCGTGTCCAGGTTGATCGTCGGCGGGATCACCCCGTCCCGAACCGCGTGGATGCACGCGATCGACTCGAGCGCGCCCGACGCCCCGAGCGTGTGCCCGTGCATCGACTTGGTCGAACTCATCATCAGCCGCCCGCCGGCGCTCTTCCGCGCGTGCGCGCCAAAGAGCGACAGCACCGCCGCGACCTCGGCCTGATCGCCCAGGGGCGTCGACGTCCCGTGGGCGTTGATGTACTCGATCTGATCGACGTTCAGCCGCGCGTCGCGCAGGGCCCAGCGCATCGCCCGCGAGGCCCCGAGCCCCTGCGGGTCAGGCGCGGTGATGTGGGCCGCGTCGGAACTGTTCCCGAACCCCAGCAACTCGGCGTAGATGGTCGCGCCGCGCCGCTTCGCGTGCTCCTCCGTCTCGAGCACGAGCATCGCGGCACCCTCGCCCAGCACGAACCCGTCGCGGTCCGCGTCGAACGGGCGGCTGGCCTTCTCGGGCGCGTCGTTGCGCGTCGAGAGCGCCTTCATCGTCATGAACGCCGCCACGCACAACGGCGAGACCGCCGCCTCGGCCCCCCCGGCGATCATCACGTCCGCCATCCCCCGCCGGAGGTACAGCATCGCGTCGCCGATCGCGTGCCCGCTGCTCGCGCACGCCGTCGCGTGCGCCGACGCCGGGCCCAGCAGCCGATACCGGATCGACAGATTGCCCGTCACCGCGTTGACCATGAGCCGGGGGACCGTGAACGGGCTCAGGCGATCCGGCCCGCGGTCGATCATCTGGTGGATGCCTTCCTCGATCGTGATGATCCCGCCGATGCCCGATCCCACCACCACGCCCGCCCGCTCGGGATCAACCTTCGAGAAGTCGATCCCCGACTGCTCGACCGCCTCCACGCCCGCGGTCACACCCAGTTGGGTGAACCGATCGAGACGCTTGGCCTCCCGATGCTCGATGCGGGCCGTCGGATCGAAGTTGGGCACCACGCCCGCGATCCGGCACGTCCATGTGTCGCGGTAGCGCTCGAAATCACCCCCGCCGACGCGGCTGATCCCGCTCCGGCCCTCGCGCATCCCCGCCCACGTCGAGTCCGCGTTCAGGCCGAGGTTCGACACGGCCCCCATCCCCGTGATCACGACGCGCGGGCTCTGGCTCATGGTGCGAGTCTCCGGGCTCCGCTCGTCGGGGTGAGAACCCTACTCCACCCCGTGCGCCTGCTTGATGAAGTCGATCGCCTGCCCGACCGTCTTGATCTTCTCGGCCTGCTCGTCGGGGATCGAGGTCTCGAACTCATCCTCGAACTCCATCACCAGTTCGACCTGGTCCAGGCTGTCCGCGTTGAGGTCGTCCACGAAACTCGTGGTCCGGCTGACCTTCGCCGGGTCCGCGCCCAGTTGGTCCGCCACGATTCGAATCACCTTCGCTTCGATCTCTTGTTCGGTCACGGTCGGGCCTCCATGGCCGAGGGTTCATCGCTTCGCCCCGGCGAAGGGCCGATTCTATCCCGGGTCGGGCCTCCGCGCCAAACCGGCGCTCCCCCACCCCTCCGCACCGGTTACCGGCCCGGGTCGTGCCGCCAACTTCCGTCCCCCGCCGCCCCTTCTCAGAACCCTCTCGTTCACTTCGCGTATCGGATGGACGATACACGGGGCGGTCGCGACCGGGGCTCGGGTGGAGAGGTTCGGCGCGACGCCAGGGGTGTGTCCATGGATGGGACCCACGATGCCTTTGCCGAGCACGTCGCCTCGCTCCTGAAGCGGCTCCAGCCCGGGTACGACGTCGAGATGATCGGGCCGCGGGAACTCATCGTCAACGGCCGACGCCTCGACCTCGAGAACCTCTTCCGCATGGTCAACCACGAGCCCGAGCGCGGCCCGGAGATCGTCGAGCACTACCTCGACCAACTCTTCGCCGGCGATGCCGCGCAACTCGGCACCGTCGCGCTCGACTTCGCTCGACCTCGCATCATGCCGCGAATCCAGCCCGAGTCCATCTTCCAGCACCTCTCGCGCGAGATGGTCGCCCACATCCCCTTCGTCAACGGCACCGTCATCGTCTTCGTCATCGACCTCCCCCAGATGACCGTCTCCATCACCACCGAGCAGATGATCCGCTGGCGACTCACCGCCGAGGAACTCGACGAGATCGCCCGCGAGAACCTCGACGGCTACGCCCCCGAACTCGAGGTCCAACTCGTCGAGAGCAAGGAGGGTGGCCGCGCCATCCTCCTCTCCGAGCAGGACGGGTACGACGCGGCTCGGCTCCTGCTCTCGGACCTCTTCAAACGCCTCGCCCCGAGCCTCGGGTCCAACTTCTACGTCGCCCTCCCCGCTCGCGACATGTTCCTCGCGCTCTCGCCATCGCCCGACCTCTTCGTCAAACGCCTCCAGGACCGCGTCCGCCACGACTTCCGCCGACTCCCCTACCCCATCACCTCCGACCTCTTCATCGTCACCCGCGACGGCGTCGCCGGGACTCGCGAGTACCGCGAAGAGGCCGCCTAGTCGCCCGCACCGCGCTCCCGCACGCCGACCTCGAACTCACGCGCCCTCGACCGCGCCGCGCCCCGTGAGCCACCGCTCCACCGGCGCCGGCTGCTCGTACGGACTCTCCAGCCCGCGCCCGCACCGGGTCGGACCCCCCGCGCGAAAGCGTGCGATCCCCGGCGAGTCCTCCCACTTCGCCGCCGCTCGAGTCGGGTGCCACTGGTGCACCACCACCGCCGACGCCACCACGATCGCCGGCCTCCCGCCCGCCGCATAGACCCGCCGTCCCAGGTCGTCGTCCTCGCCCCCGTACCCCAGGTACTCCTCATCAAACCCGTTGACCGCGCGGTACAGGTCGAGCGACACCGCGAAGTTGGCGCTCAGCACCTTCGGCTTGTGCCCCTTCACCAGCCCGACCCGTCGAAGCAGCGCGTGCCGGCGATACCGTCGATCCCGCGCCCGCAGCGCGGCCCACTGCTCCGGTGTCGGCGCGACCGGCGACCGACCCCCCGCGACCGCCGCGTCGTCGTACGCCTCGGTCTGCTCGGAGGTCAGGTCGATCCGGAACCCCACCGCCAGATCCGCACGCGACATCCCACGCTCGATCGCCTCTCGCCAGCCCGGCATCGGGCAGCAGTCCCCGTCGAGAAACGCCAGCACCGCGCCCGGACCCGTCGGCCCCGCGCCCAGCAGCATCCGCACCGCGTTGTTCCGCACCTGCGCCGATCGGCTCTGGCCCTGGTGCGCCCGCATCACCACCCCCGTCGGCATCGGCGCTCGCTCCGACGCGGCGCGAACCACCCGCTCGATCGCGGGGTCATCCGTGTCGCTGCTGACGACGATGCTCTCGGGTCGCTGCGCGATCGTCGCGGCCAGGCACCGCGCCAATCCCCTCGGCGTGTGCGTGCAGACAAGGACATGAACGGGCGCCACGCCGGCAGTGTACGGGACGATTGCCCGCTATCGCTTCTTCCGCTTCCCGTCGATTGCGGTCCCGATCTTCCGATTGACCCGGTGCGGGTCAAAGTCCGAGACATCCTCGCCCAGCGTCTCCAGCAGCCGGTACATGTACCGCTTGTGCCCCAGCCACGCGTTGTAGCGCGCATGAATCAGCCACGCCGCCGGGGGGATGACGATCGCCGCCGCGATGATGTAGTTCCGCTCCTGCCGGATCGCCGCCATGATTCCCAGCGAGATCGCCCCCAGCCCGACAACCAGCGCGATGATCAGTTTCCCGAAGGGCGTCCCCACGGCGGACTCGATCGCCTCGCGCGCCGCGCGGATCTTCACCGCCACGTCCGAACGCCCCGCCTCCGGGTCGTACTTCCACGTCGAGACGCCCTCGGCCGCCTGCGTGGTCTTGTCGAACACCTCGTCGAGGTTCACGTCCGCGCGGGCCTTGACCGGCGACAGCCTCGGGCCCTCTTCCGCGATCGCCAAATCCTCGGCGACCGTGTCCTCCAGGTCGTCGTGCCGCGCCTCGTCCTCGCGCAGCACGTCTTCCTCGCGCGGCTCGGCGTCGTCGTGGGGTGTGTTCCCGGGCATGTGCATCCTCGAGCGTTCGTCGGCACCCGTCCCCCGCGCCCCACCACGCCGCGCTCCACAAATCATACTGCTTGCCACTGTCCCCGGATGCACGGGCGCGGTAGGCTTGTCCCGGTGGCCAAGCACATCGGCATCGTGGCGGTCAGTCCCGAAGGCGCGGCCCTCTTCTACCGCCAGATCTTCCGCCACGCCTCCCACCTCCTCGACACCCACCTCCATCCGCGGGTCTCGCTCCACAACGAACCACTCGCGCACTACATCGACGCCCTCGCCGCGCAGGACTGGCACGCCGTCGGCGAGTTGCTCCGCCGCTCGGCAACGATCCTCGCCCGCATGGGCGCCGAGTTCTGCCTCACCCCCGACAACGCGGTCCAGCACGCGATCACCCTCGCCGAGGCGGGCTCGCCCATCCCCTGGCTAACCATACCCGAACTGGTCGCTCGCGCCGTCGAGAGCGACGGCAGCCGGGTCGTCGGACTCATCGGGACCAAGATGGTCACCTCCGGCTCAACCTACCAGACCCACTTGGGCCTTCGCGGCATCCAGGTCCTCGCCCCCGCGCCCGACCGCGCCGAGGCCCTCGATCGCATCATCTTCAACGAACTCGTCTTCGGAGACATCCGCCCCCAGTCCCTCTCCCTCGTCCTCCGCGTCATCGACGAGTTCGCCGACCGCGGGTGCCAGGGGGTGATCCTCGGGTGCAGCGAGGCGCCCCTGCTCGTCACCCGTGAGAACTCGCGCCTCCCGACCTACGACGCGGCAGAGATCCTCGCCAAGGGGGCCGTGGCCCGCTCGCTCGAGTCCTGACCTGGAACCGAGGGGGGGTCCGACGCGAACATGGGGGTTGTACGGGGAGGGATGCGCACTCGCCGCCCGCGGGTGTCTGGGCCGGCTGGACGCGGCGGGCGCAGGTCGAGTATGCTGGGCTGCGGGCCGACGCGCGACGCGGCGGCACGAGGGTTGGCGTGAGCGATCACGCCCCGCGGCCGGGAGACGAGCCCACACATGCCGCAGGACGCAGAGCCCGTTTCGGCGTCCCGACCCACGAGACACGACTGCACGGAGTCCGCCATGAGCCGATGGGATCATCGTTCGAGCCGGAATCGTCGGGTGAATCGCTTCGGGCCGCGGACCCTCGTCCGACGCTCAGGCCTCGCGCGGATCGAGAACCCCATCGAGTCGCTCGAATCGCGAGTCCTCTTCGCCGGCGACCACCCCTCCTTCAACCAGGTCTACGGGACCCCGACCCCGGCGACGCCCACCGCCATCACCCTCGACTCCATGACCGGCGAGGGTCAGGTCGCGGGCGTCATCGGGACCGCGATGGACGACGACATGTTCCAGTTCACGGCCCCCGTGAACGCCACCTTCGTCACCATCTGGGCCGACGCCCTCAATAACGCCAACGTCCTCGACTCCCGCGTCGAGGTCTACACCGAGGCCCCCGGCTCGACCCCCGGCCAGCCCTTCAAGTCCGGCTCCAACAACGGCACCCTCACCTCCGGCGCCTTCCGCGACGGTTGGGTCGGCTTCAAGGCCACCCCCGGCACCACCTACTACGTCCGCGTCATGTCCGACCTCGCCATGGGCCCGGGGTCCACCGGCGCGTACAACATCCGCGTCGATGGCATCGCCACCAACTTCCCCGCCCTCAACGCCGTCAGCGGCATCGGGAACCAGGGCGGGACTATCTCCCTCCGCGGCAGCGACATCGTCTACCTTGTGAACACCGGCTCCGCTGCAGGCTTCGCCAGCCTCGCGATGATCACCGCCATCGCCGACGCCGCCGACTTCAACTCGCGCCTCGACATCTACGACGGCAACGGGAACTTCCTCGTCTCCGACAGCGACGCCGGCAACCGCACCAACGCCTTCCTCGCCCTCCGCGTCGCGCCCAGCCAGACCTACTTCGTCCGCGTCCGCAGCGACGACATCGCCGCCGGCGCCACCAGCACCGGCGCCTTCACCCTCAACATCGACGCCATCGCCACCAGCGTCGGCGTCGATCCCGTCACGCGCCTGGGCGCCATCAACTCCAGCGTCGCCTCCGCGGCCTTGGGCACGCTCTTCCGCTTCCAGGCCCAGGGTTCCGGGTTCACCTGGCTCACCGTCAACGCCGGCGCGGGCCTCAGCCCCATCCCCGACTCCGCGATCCGCCTCTACAACGACGCCGGGCAGCAGATCGCCTTCAACGAACTCCCCGGTGCCTTCTCCCAGATCGTCACCGAACTCGTCGGCGGGCAGCACTACTTCGTCATCGTTGAGAACTTCGACGGCAACGCCGGCGGCACCTTCGCCCTCGAGATCGAGAGCCACCACACCATCGACCCCGCCACCGGGCTCGACGATCACCAGGACTTCGTCGCCCCCGGCACCGGCACGCCTCCTGTCAACCCCACCGACGCCGAGCGCAAACGCCTCTTCGAACTCGCCACGCCGATCATCTGGGGCCAGCCGGAGGATCCGCCTTCGCCGCTGCCGTTCCCGATCCTCGCCCCACCGGTTCCCGACCCGACCGACCACGTCCTGGTCGTGCGCGGGTTCGCCCAAGGCCGCATCGACTCCGCCGGCGACACCGACCTCTTCCAGTTCGTCCCGCCCGTGGACATGCTCGGGGATTTCAACGGGGAGCCCGACGCGAGAACCACCAACCCCGCGGGCATGCTGACACCCGCGTGGCAGCCCAAGTACCGCCCCTCCACTCGCCTCCAGATCCTCTCCATCGGCGGCACGCTGATGAACACGCGCGTCCGCGTCTTCGACTCCAAACTCACCCTGATCTGGAACTACAACAACACCGTCCTCGGCGGATTCACCGAGCCCTCCGGCGTCCTCGACCCTGCCTCGCTTCCCCCCACGCCACCCTTCCCGGGCCCGCCCCCGATGGGCACCGTCCCCAACTACTCGCTTCCCGCCAACGGCCGCGCACCCGATGATCTCCAGGTCTGGGGCGGCGAGGTCTACTACATCGAGATCTCCAGCGAGTCCGGCGCGGGCCGCTACAACTTCGAAGTCCAGGTCGACGCCGACGCCGACACGACCATCGCCCCCCCGCTGCCCGCCCCTCTCAACTCCGAGGTCAGCGAGACCAGCCCCAAGGTCGCCGGCGCCGGGCAGTGGGCCAGCGCCTACGAACTCCAGGTCAACGCCAACACCGGCGATGCCCGCAACTACGTCAACGCCGCCGGCGGCGCCGTCGTCGATCTCGGCTTCGGCTTCTTCACCGCTCGCACCGGCACCTTCGACCCCGTCCTCCTCGGCCGCGGCTACTCCATGGATCGCATCGACGACAACGGCTCCGATCCACCGGGCGCCGGCATGGGCGCCATGATCGACAACTTCGTCGGAACCCCGGGCACCCGTGGCCGCCTCATCTTCCACAGTTCCGACCTCGGCAACCTCACCTCCCCCACCGACGCCGACCTCTACCAGTTCCGCGCCCTCTACACCGGCACCGCCGAGATCCGAATCAACACCACCGACCTCGCCGACGAGTTCTGGGAAGGCAGCGTCCAGACCGAGGACGGCGATCCCATGACCCCGCCCGTCATCGAGACCCTCCGCGGCGGCCTCTCCAAGACCTACGACAGCCCGCTGGACTCCGCCCTCCGCGTCTTCCGCAACGACTTCACCGAGATCGCCTACAACAACGACAACTCCGTCACCGCCGGCGAGTCCGACACCTACGCCGTCGGCTCCTTTGCTGGCCGAACCTTCCAGCGCCGCGACGCCCGCGTCGTCATCCCCGTTGTCGCCGGCAACACCTACTTCGTCCAGGTCGAGAGCGGTCAACGTCAGAACTTCAGCCTCACCTTCCCCAAGGTCGATTGGCGCCACGCCACCGGCAGTTACGAACTCCTCATCAACTCCATGCCCTTCAACGGCTTCGACGACGACCACGTCAACCCCCCCTTCGCCGGCCTTGTCACCAACACCCAGGCCACCCCCATCCCCGTCGATCTCAACACCACCAGCACCTCCGCCGTCCTCGGCTCCGTCACCGGCACCATCGCCCTCACCCCCGGCAATCCCAACGACGCCGACCTCTTCCAGTTCCTCGCCCCCGCCACCGGCACCATGACCATCAACGTCGACCGCCGCGCCGGTGACGCCTTCACACGTCGCGTCTCCGTCTACGACTTCACCGGCAACCTCATCGGGCAGAGCCAGGTCTCCTCCAACACCGGCACCGCCTCCGTCTCCATCCTCACCAACCAGGGCGACCGCTTCTACGTCGCCGTCGATGCCGCCGGGCAGCAGGGCCGATACACCGTCAGCCTCGTCGGCGCGCCCTTCTCCGACGACCACGCCAGTTCGCCCAACATCTTCGGCGCCACCGATATCCCCTCGAACTCCTACGACTACGACGGCACCGAGACCGTCGCCGGGTCCATCGAGAGCACGGGCGACACCGACCTCTTCTCCTTCACCACCATCGCCTTCGACACCGTCCGCATCACCATCGACGGCCTCTCCCCCACTCTCCGCCCGCGCGTCCGCGTCTATGAGATCGGCGAGGACGGCGCGGCGAATCCCGTCCTCCTCCAGGTCGGCTTCGGCGGCGCCGCCGATGCCACCTCCACCGTGGTCACCGTCGCCCTCACCGCGCCCCCACGCACCTCCACGACCTCCAACGAGACGTTCAACTCCTACTTCATCCAGGTCTCGGGCTTCGACCCCGACGTCGACTTCGGCAACTACAACCTCACCCTCGACTTCAGCGTCACCACCGACGACCACCCCGATGGGCCCAACCCGCCGCCCCCGGGCAGCGCCATCATCCCAGGGCAGTTCGGCGTCGCCACGCCCATCGCGATCAGTTCCACCGGCACCGGCGGCTCCTCCGGCAACATCGAGGTCACCGGCGACTCCGACCTCTTCACCTTCACCTCCCAATCCCAGGGCACCGCCACCATCAACCTCATCTCCACCGCCGAGAGCCTCCTCTTCCCGCGCGTCCGCGTCATCGACGAGACCGGCCAGGCCGTCTTCGACTCCACCTCCAACCAGCCCCAGGTCACCGGCAACGACGCGCCCTTCTCCGTCGCCACCTACACCTTCACCGCCCAACGCAACGCCGTCTACTTCGTCATGGTCGAGGGCGCCCCCGTCGGCGGCAACGTCTTCAAGACCTCCGACCGCGGACGCTACCTCGTCAACGTCACCTCCCCCACCGCCGACGACCACCCCAACATCACCGAGTTCTCCATCGCCAGCCCGATCACCCTCAGCACCTTCTCCGGCGTCGGGTTCGAGACCGGCGTCATCGAGGTCTCCTCCGACACCGACCTCTTCAAGGTCGACACCCTCGTCAACGGCAACCTCGCCGTCACCATCGACACCCCCAGCAGCGGCATCCGCCCGGTCCTCCGCTTCTTCGACTTCAACCAGAACCAGGTCGGCGGGACCGTCCGCGACGGCGACGGGCTCGACGAGGACGGGCTCCTCAACGGCTCCGTCACCGTCACCTTCTCCACCCTCGCCGCACGAACCTACTACGTCCTCGTCTCCACCGACCTCAACACCATGCCCAACGCCGGGTCCTACAGCGTCACCGTCGTCGGCGGCACCCCGCCCCCGGGGCCCGATGACCACGCCAACGCCGGCGACTTCAACAACGCCACCCTCATCCCCCTCAACTTCCGCACCGGCGACGGCAACGCCACCGGCATCATCGAACTCGCCGGCGACACCGACCTCTTCGTCTTCAACTCCCTCTCCGGGTCGCCCTCTTCCCCACGCGTCGCCTACGTCAACATCGTCAAGCCCGGCGGCCAACTCCCCGACCGCCTCGGCGTCCGCGTCTTCGCGCCCAACCGCCAACTCATCGCCCAGGACACCATCGGCACCGCCGGCATCGAGGCCCGGCTCGCCTTCAACATCACCGGACCCAACCAGAAATACTGGGTCGAGGTCGATGGCCTCAACGGGCTCACAGGCCCCTACTCCGTCCGCATCGACACCGCCCCCGAGACCTTCTTCCTCTACTACCCCGAGGGCTTCGCCTCCGCACGCGTCCGTGAGTACGTCTCCATCGGCAACTCCAACGACGTCCCCGTCACCTACACCGTCCGACTCCGTTACGAGGGCAACGATCCCGAGACCGTCATCGTCAACAACGGCGTCATCAACGCCAACTCCCGCGGCGGCGTCACCATCAGCAACGGACCCAACGGCGCCCTCCCCGGCGTGATCCTCAACAAGCCCTACGCCATCATCATCGAGTCCGACGGCTTCCTCGCCGCCGACATCTCCCACTACGACTTCGGCAACACCCTCGGCGAGGCCTTCACCGACCAGCCCTCCACCACCTGGTCCTTCGCCCGCGGCACCAAGTTCCCAGGCTCCATCCAGGACTTCCTCGTTTACTACAACCCCAACCCCACCCCCGCCGTCGTTACCGTCACCGCCTACTTCACCACCGGCCAGACCGTCGCCTTCAGCCAGACCGTCCAGGGCTTCCGACGCCTCGGCTGGAACTTCAACAACACCCCGGCCCTCCCCGTCGGCGAGTTCTCCTTCGTCGTCACCTCCGCCCCGCTCAACTCGGGCGACGAGCACATCGGCATCGTCGCCGCCCTCAGCCACTACGACCTCGACACCGCCTCCGGATACGCCGTCCTCGGCGACCCCGACGGCGGAAGCACCACCGGCGTCGTCCCAGGCATCCAGAACGCCTCCAGCGCCACCACACGCATCACCTTCTTCAACAACTCCAACACCCCCACCACCATCGGGCTCGTCGGCAAGTACATCAGTTCCGGCCTCCCGGACCTCATCCGTCCCATCTCCATCGGCGCCTTCGGCCGCGCTTCCTTCACGCCCGCCGAACTCGGCCTCGTCGCCGGACAACCCGTCGGCCTCCGCTACGACTCCACCGGCAAGATCACCGTCCTCGCCGAGACCATCCAGTTCGGGGACTCCGACGCCACCCAGGGCGCCACCCGCGCCGGAACCAACTGGTTCGTCGGCGACGCCTTCATGAACCGCACCAAGGCCGGCACCCTCTACTTCGAGACCGCCTTCTTCTACAACCCCACCACAGACCCCCTCAACGTCACCCTCAACTTCATCTTCCGCCAGGGCATCGTCACCTCGCACACCTTCACCGTCGGCGCCAAGGACTTCCAACTCATCAACCTCCACCAACTCCCCGCCGTCCTCAACGCCTTCGTCTTCAACTACTTCGCCGTCGAGGCCGTCGCCGACGCCCCCTTCGTCATGTCCATGAACCACTACGACCTGGTCCTCCAGGGCGGATGGAGCACCAAGGGCGCCGCACTGGGCCTGACCGAGCCGCTCTCGAACATCTGATCCGGCAAGCCCCGGATCGGGTGCCGCCCACCTCCGGGCCGGCGACTCTCACCCCGCGGCACGGGCGTCCCGCCTGTGCGAGAACAACCCAAGTTTCCCCCGCCGCCCTCCACCCCGGAGGGCGGCTTTCATTTCAGCCCCCGCCGCACCCGATCGCCGCGACCATCCCCATGGCATCCGGCTACCACTCGTAGCCCATGTCCTCGGCGATGCGGTAGATGGCGATGAGGAGCGCCGATTGTGCGAGCAATCGTACCTCCACGCCTTCGACACCCTCCTCTCGCGCACGCATGGCCCCAATGTTGGCCTCGTGGATGGCGGGTATGGCCCGCCCCGCCTCCATCATCGTCGTGAACCGCTCCTGCTGCGACCGAGCGGCGTCCTCATCCGCCAACGCGGCATTGAGCATCTGCGCAATCTGCTCGTAGGAGAGGCCAGCAAAGAAGTCCCTGAGTTCGATCGACGGCCGGGCCCTCACGTTCCCCTCGATCCATGCCGCCAGCGCCGCCTTGTCAGCGGCACCCTCTGCCACTCGCAAGATCGCGTTCGCCGAGTCCTCCTGCGTGGCCGCCAGGCTCCAACCATTGAGGCCGAGGAAGGTAAACATGGCGGCGAGTGCTGCTCGCTTGTTGCCGTCTACGAACGGGTGGTTCTTGCACAAGTGAAACGCATACGCCGCGGCCATGCCGAACGGGTACTCGTGCGCGAACCCGCCGCCGAACCCTTGCTGGGGCATCGCCAGCGCCGACTCCAGCAGGCCCGAGTCGCGGATGCCCTGCGACCCGCCGTGCTCGTCGATCGCCGTCTCATGCAGCGTGAGCACTTCGTCTATCGTGAGGAATCGCACTTGCCGGTTCAGCACGCCGCGGATCACTGCGCAAGTTTCCGCAGGGCCTCCGGGTACTTCGAGAACAACTGCTTCGCGACGCGCTCGAACTCCTCGTCGTGCCGCCGTGCCCTGACTCTCGTCATGAACGCGATGTACGCAGCAAGGCTCAAGCCCACCTTCGCGGCCTGCGCCTCAAGTTCCTGCACGAGCGCCGTGGGAAGTTGGATGTTCGTCTGCGCCACCATGCCCAATTATCGGCGCGCCGCCAGCCCCGGACGAACGCCCGAGAATCCACCACGCCATACCCCGTCCCGGCCACCTCCAGCGTCGCTCCCTCGGCGGCGCCCAGTCTCGCCCCTTTCTCCTGTGCCGCCCCTACTCCCACTCGATCGTCGCCGGCGGCTTGCTCGAAATGTCGTACACCACCCGGTTCACCCCGCGAACCTCGTTGATGATCCGGTTCGAGATCGTCGCCAGCACCTCATACGGCAGCCGCGCCCAATCCGCCGTCATGAAGTCCTGCGTCTCCACGGCCCTCACCGCCACCACGCTCTCGTACGTCCGCCCGTCCCCCATCACCCCCACGCTCCGCACAGGCAGCAGCACCGCGAACACCTGGCTCGTCCCCCGATACAGGTGGTTCGCCACGATCTCCTCGAGCACGACCTCGTCGCACTCGCGGAGCACGTCCAGCCGCTCGCGCGTCGCCTCGCCCAGCACTCGGATCGCCAGCCCCGGCCCCGGGAACGGGTGCCGCCAGATGATCTGCTCCGGCACCCCCAGCACCTGCCCCAGCGCCCGCACCTCGTCCTTGAACAACTCCCGCACCGGCTCGACCAACTCGAACCCCAACTCCTCCGGCAGCCCGCCCACGTTGTGGTGCAACTTGATCCCCGCCGACTGGCCCGCGTACCCGTGCCCGGATTCGATCACGTCCGGGTAAAGCGTCCCCTGCGCCAGGAATCCCACGCTCCCGCGGCCCTCCTGCTTGATCTTCTCCGCCTCCGCCTTGAACACCTCGATGAACCGGTGCCCGATCCGCCGCCGCTTCTCCTGCGGCTCGGTGATCCCGCGGAGGTCGCCCAGGAACTCCCGCTCCGCGTCCACCACACGCAGGTCAACGCGGAAGTGATCGCGGAACGTCGTCTCGACCAACTCCCGTTCGTTCTTCCTGAGCAACCCCGTGTCCACGAACACGCACGTCAACTGGTCCCCGATCGCCCGATGCACCAGCGCCGCCGTCACCGACGAATCGACGCCCCCCGAGAGCCCGCAGATCACCCGCCCCGGGCCCACGCGCTCCCGCACCCGCGCCGCCGCGGTGTTCACGAACTCCGACATCTTCCACGTCCCCCGGCACCCGCAGATGTCGTACAGAAAGTTCCGGATGATGTCCGCCCCGTGCGGCGTGTGCGTCACCTCCGGGTGGAACTGCACGCCATAAAACCTCCGCTTGCCCGCCGCGTGCCGGACCGCCGCCCACGGGCACGTCGGCGTCGAGGCGAGCACCTCGAACTTCGCCCCTCCCGGCCCCGATGCCGCCACCTGGTCCCCATGCGACATCCACACCGTCGTCCGCTCCGGGATCGCGTTGAACAGATCCTTCCGCTCCGCGATCTGCACGCTCGCTCGCCCGAACTCGCGGTGATCCGCCCGCTTCACCTCCGCGCCCAGGATCTGGCACACCAACTGCATCCCGTAGCAGATCCCCAGCACCGGCACGCCCAGGTCCAGAATCCCAGGATCGCACCGCGGCGCTCCCGCGTCGTACACGCTCGCCGGCCCGCCCGAAAGAATGATCCCCTTGGGCTTGAGCCGCGCCAGGTCCGCCGCCGGCGTCCCCGGATGCACCAGCATCGAGTACGCCCCCGCCTCGCGCACCCTCCGCGCGATCAGTTGCGCCGTCTGAGACCCGAAGTCCAGGATCGGGACCACCTCATCGTGCGGCGGGACCACCGTCTGCGACATGCCGACCTCGTCTTTCTGCCCACGCGGGGACCGTCCGCTCGCCGCCCGATCGCCCTTGCGGCGTCCAAAAAGCACAAGCACGGGGCTCGCCCGTGCCGGGGTCCGATGCGGCTCACCCGCGTCGGGGTCCATGATACGCGACTGCACTCCCCCAGGTTCGCACCTCCCGCCTCTCGGCCAACGGCTCCCGATCCGATACCATTACTCGATGCGCGGCGCTCCCGCTTCCATCGCCCTCTTGGCACTCGCCTCCGGCTCGCTCCCCGCGTGCTCGTCGCCACCCGTCTCGTTCGATTCTCCCGATCCCGCCGCACGCCTCGGCGCCATCTCCAACGCCGCACGCGACCGCGATGCCGCCGCCATCCCCAATCTCATCGCCTCGCTCGATCATGACGATCCCCTGGTCCGACTCGCCGCCCTCCGCGCCCTCGAGAACCTCACCGGCCAGACGCTCGGGTATTTCTTCGCCGACTCCGAGCCCGCGCGACGGGCCGCCATCGATCGCTGGATAGACTGGTACCGGCGTCAGCCCCAGGCCTCGCGCGCCGACTCCCGGAGTCCTCGATGACCACCCCCCCGGACATCCGGGTCCACCTCGTCAGCGACCCCACCTACCTCAGCGGCGTCCGCGACCTCATCGCCGCCGTCGCACGCCGACTCTCCTTCTCCGACGACGCCTGCGGGCAGATCGCCCTCGCCGTCGATGAGGCCCTCGCCAACGTCATCCGACACGGGTACGACCGCCGGAAGGACGGCCCCATCACCGTCAGCATCTGGCCTCTCCCCGGCGACAACGGCCACCCGCGCCCGGGCATCCGCATCGTCGTCGAGGACGAGGCCAGGCAGGTCGATCCCGGCCAGATCAAGAGCCGAGACCTCGACCAGGTGCGACCGGGCGGCCTCGGCGTCCACATCATCCGGCAGATCATGGACGAGGTCGTCTACGAGAAACGCACCGGCCCGGGGATGCGCCTCACCCTCGTCAAGCGAGTCCCCGATCCCGCGGCAAGGCCAACCTGCGCCGACTGCACCTGCTCCTCTGCACCGTCCAAGCCCGCGCCGAACACATGAGGTTGAGAATGCCCGACGACTCTGCCATCAACGTCACCTCCGAGACCATCGGGAACGCCGCCGTCGTCACGCCCCACGGCGATGTCGACCTCGCTCGCTCCCCCGTCCTCCGAAACTCCCTCCGGCAGGTCCAGAACGCCAAGCCCGGACGGCTCATCGTTGACCTCACCATGGTCGACTACATGGACAGTTCCGGCGTCGCCACCCTCGTCGAGGCCCTCCAGATCGCTCGCAAGAACAACACGCGAATGGTCCTCTGCGGCATGAAGGACCGCGTCCGCTCCATCTTCGAGATCGCCCGACTCGACACCGTCTTCTCCATCGCGACCTCGCGCGAGTCGGCGATGACCGCCTGACTCGCCCCGAGGACGCCGCCAATCCGAGGACGTCGCCCGATCCGAGGACCGCCACCCGCTCTTCGCTCACCGACCTTGCCGTGACCCGATCTCGTGCGGACTCCGGAGAGCCTGGGAAGTCTGGGCAATCCTCACCCACCCCGACATCGCGGCAACTCTCGACAACTCGATCCGATTTCGGTACGCTCTCGCTCACGGGAGTCTCACCATGAAATCTGGCGCCATCCTTCGTTCGGCCGCCGCCGTTGCGTGCGCCTGCGGCCTCGCTCACGCCCAGTCCTTCCAAGGCATCGGGAGGCTCAGCGGCAGCACGGTCAACGCCAGCAACGCCTTCGGAGTCTCCTCCACAGGTGACACCGTCGTTGGCTTCTCCAACGTCGCCGGCGGCGTCGAGGCGTGCGTCTGGACAGGGCCCGGGACGATCGCCTCGCTGGGCCACCTCCCCGGCGCCACCGTCGGCAGTTACGCCTACGGCGTCTCCGGCAACGGCGCCATCATCGTCGGACAGAGTTTCTCCACCGCGGGCCAGCAGGCCTTCCGCTGGACCCCCGGCGGCGGGATGGTCGGCCTCGGAGACATCGGCGGCGGCGCGTTCTTCAGCCAGGCCAACGCCATTTCCAACGACGGAACCGTCATCGTCGGCCAGGCCACCTCCGCGAACGGCTCCGAGGCCTTCCGCTGGACGCAGCCCGGCGGCTTCCTCGCCCTCGGCGACCTCCCGGGCAGCCTCTACTCCTCCGTCGCCAGGGGCGTCTCCGCCGACGGCGCTGTCATCTGCGGCGCCAGCATCTCCTCCAATGGCACCGAGGCCTTCCGCTGGACGCAGGCCGCCGGCATGGTCGCGCTCGGCGCCCCGCCCAACAGCACGCCCTACGAGGCCAACGGGATCTCCGGCAACGGCATGGTCATCGTCGGCAAACTCTCCGCCGACTTCGGCATGGGCAGCGCCGCCTTTCGCTGGACCCAGGCCACCGGAACCGTCAGCCTCGGCGATCTCCCAGGCTCCGCCACCGCCGGAAACGCCCTCGCCACCAACTTCGACGGCTCCATCGTCGTCGGCAACGGCTTCACCTCCCTCGGCGTCGAGGCCTTCATCTGGGACGCCGCCAACGGCATGCGCAACCTCAAGGCCGTCCTCCTCGGCCTCGGCGTCTCTGCCGTCGCTAACTGGACCCTCAACTACGCCACCGCCATCTCGCCCGACGGCCTCGTCGTCGTCGGCACCGGCCGCAACCCCGCGGGTGAGGAAGAGGGCTGGATCGCACGCCTCAACGCCCCGAGCCCCTGCTACGCCAACTGCGACGCCAGCACCACCAATCCCGTCCTCAACGTCAACGACTTCGTCTGCTTCCAGAACCGCTTTGCCGCGGGCGATCCCTACGCCAACTGCGACAACTCGACGAGCCCCCCCGTGCTGAACGTCGCCGATTTCATCTGTTTCCTCAATCGCTACGCCGCGGGCTGCACCTGAGCGATCCCGAAACCTCCCGCTCCCTCAGCCGTCCAACCATTGCGCATGACCGAACCCTCCACATGGGACGCGCCCGATCCCGCTGCGCGCCGAAAGCGCCGCCGCCGCCGTGTCCTCCTCTTCTCCCTCGCAGGCGCAGCCCTCCTTCTGCTTCTCCTCCTCGCCCTCGCCCCACCCATCGCCTCTCGCTTCGTCCCCGGCATCGTCCAGTCCGCCGCCGCTTCCTCCCTCTCCGGCAAACTCTCCGTCCGCTCCGCGTCCCTCTCCTGGTTCGGACGCCAATCCCTCGGGACCATCAACATCACCGACTCCACCGGCGAACAGGTCGCCACGCTCGACGCCTCCGTCTCGCGCGGGCTCTTCGGCCTCCTCACCGGCGCCCTCGGGTTCTCCTCCCTCGACGCCGGCACCGTCAAACTCTCCGGCTCCGCCGCCTTCGTTCGCTATCCCGACGGCACGTCCACCCTCGACCGCCTCCTCAAGCCCGCCGCCGCCACCTCGCCCGCGCCTCGCGCGTCCGGCAAGCAGCCCGCGCCGTCCCTGCCCGCCTCGCTCGCCGCGACACTCTCCATTGACGCCCTCGACCTGCGCATCGACGACCGCTCCGAGGCCGCTCCTTTCGCCGCTCGCCTCTCCGCACTCGCCGGCTCCATCACCTACGCGAAGGGCAAGGCCGAGATCAACCTCCGCGCCCGCGCCGAGGACCTCTCGGGCCGCGCCGCCTCGCCCGCGGGCAGCCTCTCCATTGCCGGCACGATCACCAACCTCGCCGACGCCAAGGGCTCGCTCACGCCCGGCGCCGCCTCCCTCGACGCCAAACTCCGACTCGAAGGCCTCAGCCTCGCCCTCGTCGACGCCATCACGGGACAGCCCCAGACCGTGCGCGGCCTGCTCGGGCCCTCCCTCGACCTCGCCGCCGACCTCAAGGGCTCCACCTCCGCCGCCGACGCCTCGCTCAAGGCCAACGCAGAGCACCTCGCCGTCGATCTCGCCTTCTCACTCGCCGGCGGCGTCCTCAGCACCCCGCGCCCGGGCACGATCGCCCTCCGCCACGGCGGCGCGCCGCCCAACATCCCCGCACTCCGCGACGCCCTCACCCAATCCAACGTCTCCATCGACAAGTTCCCGAGCCTCACACTCACCGTCGCCTCGCTCCGCGTTCCACTGCCCGCCGACGGCAAGCCGCTCGACCTCCGCACCGCCTCGATCGCCGCTTCGCTCGACTCCACCGAGGCCGCCGGCACCGTCCCCGTCCCCGGCCCGCAAGGCCCAACGCCCCAGCCCTTCCGCGTCGCCCCGCTTTCCATACGCCTCGACGCCCCAGACCTCGCCAAGTCGATCACCGTCAAGGGCCAGACCACCGCCACCCTCGCCGGCAAGCCCGCCGGAACGCTCACCATCGACGCCGCCGCCTTCGATCCACTCGACGCCAGGGGCGCGCCCCGCCCCGGCATGCCCGGCCGCGTCCAGGGCGCCATCATGCTCACCGGCGTCGCCACCGCCATCGCCCAGCCCATGCTCGCTCGTTCCGGCGTCGATCTCGCCGCCGATGTCGGACCCGCGCTCGATCTCACCCTCCGCGCCGCCGCCGAGGGCGACCCCCAAGACGGCACCCTCGCCGCTGCCACCACCAAGCCCCCGACCCACCTCGCCGCCGAGATCAAGTCCGCCAATCTCAACGCCATCGCGCGCCTGCTGATCGAGGGCAACCTCGTCCGCACCAAGCCCAAGGGCATCGAACTCTCGATCGCCTCCGCCGCCCCGCTCGTCTCGCGCCTCGCCAAGGACGCCGGCCTCTCCATCGCCTCCGGCGCGGGCGTCAAGGCAACCATCACCAACCTCTCCGCAGACCTCGACCGCCTCGCCGCCAAGCCTAACCCAGACCTCCGCGGGCTCTCCGGCTCGCTCGCACTCTCCACCACCGCCGCGCGGGGCTCTCTCACACTCGCGGGCCAGCCCGCCAAATCTCTCGATCTCGTCCCGGCCTCGCTCTCCCTGAACCTCGCCGACCTTGCCAAGGGCATCGACACCTCCCTCCGCGCCGCCGCCTCGCTCGACGGCAAGCCCGCCGGCTCCCTCGAACTCAACCTCTCCCTCACCGGGATCCTCGACGCCAAGGGCGCGCCCGCCGCCACGCTCCCCACGCCCGTTGGCACGCTCTCCCTCAAGGGCCTCAACACCGCCCTCGCCCAGCCCTTCCTCGCCGACACCGGCATCGACCTGATCGCCGGCATCGGACCTTCCGCCGACGCCTCGCTCTCCTTCGCCGCCGCCGGCAAGCCCGAACCCGCCGACCTCCTCCCACGTTTCGACGCCGACCTCGCCATCACCTCCGCCGGCCTCAACTCGACCGGCCTCTTCACGCTCGACGGCCGCGCCTTCCGCTCCCGCGCCGCGGGCATCGAGGTCATCGCCAACAGCGTCGGCCCCCTCGTCGCCGGCGCCGCGACAAAGTCCGGCTGGACCGTCGCCTCCTCGGGCCCCGTCCGCTTCACCCTTCGCAACGTCAACATCCCGCTCACCAAGGACGGCGCTCCCGCCCTCGACCTCGCCACGATCGAGGCCCAGGTCTCCACCGGAAACCTCGCCGCCGCGCCCATCGTCCCGACCGGCGCCACACCCATCGAGCCCGTGCAGATCAAGCAGTTCATCCTCGCCGCGCGGCTCGCGCCCAAGGCGCCGCCCACCATCGACCTCCGAACCTCCGGCTCGCACGCCGACGCCGCCTTCTACGCCAAGGCCGCCTTCGAACTCACCGGCCTCGGGCTCGCCGCCGGCCAGCCCATGTTCGACCCCGCTCGCTTCCGCCCCGCCGGCTCCCTCGACATCGGCGGCGTCCCCGCCTCCCTTGCCGCCTTCGCCGATCCCACCCAACCCGCACAGTTCACCCGACTCTTCCGCGAGGCCGTCGGCCCCACGCTCGGCCTCAAACTCGATTCCACCCGCCGCGCCGGCGACGCCATCGACCTCTCCCTCGCCGTCGTCGCCCAGCGCCTCAAGGGCGAACTCCGCGGCTCGATGGACCCCAAGGCCCTCGCCATCGCTCGCTGCGACTTCCGCACCTCCGTCACCCCCGAACTCGCCGCCGCTCTCATCGAGATGTCCGCCGGCTCGCTCGACTCCACACCCACCCTCTCCGGCCCCGCCACCCTCGTCCTCGCCGCCGAGCCCGCAACCATCCCACTCGCCGGCCTCACGCCCGACTGGGCCCGCGCCGGACGCCTCGTCGCCCAGGTCGGCCTCGAAGGCAAGACCACCATCACCAACGTCATCACCAAGGCCCCCGACGGTTCCTCGCGCGACCTCGGCCCACTCACCCTCCGCGACATCCTCGCCAAACTCGACTTCCCCCTCGCCTCGCTCGCTCCCGCCTCGAGCAACGCCTCACCCAAGTCCGCCTCGGTCACCGTCGCCGGCTCGATCCTCGGCGCCGCCGACGCGCCCCTGGCGACCCTCAACGCCGCCGCCAAGGCCGACCTCCTCGCCGGCGCGCCGCGCGGACCCGCCTCCGCCGACCTCGCCCTCAACCTCGTCGATGTCGCACGCCTCGACTCGCTCATCGGCCAGCCCGGCCTCCTCGCCGGCGCCGTCGGCAACACCCTCGAACTCTCCACCGCCTTCCGCGCCCGCTTCGATCCGCCCCCCGCTTCCCCCACCACACCCAAGCCCGACGCCAAGTCCGCCGAGACAACCACCGCCGCGCCCTCGTCGCCCCTGACCGCCGGCACGCTCACCGCCTCGATCAAGGCCCCGCGCCTCACCACCCAACAGCCGCTCAAGGCCTCGATCTCCTCCGACAAACTCTCCCTCGACGCCCCGCTCATCATCGCTTGCACCGTCGATCCCGCGTGGGCCGACCGCTTCCTCCTCGGCGAGGGCGCCAAGCCACCCGCCAACCCCGCCACCGCGCCCCCGCCCGCGGCCACGACACTCTTCGACGATCAGGTCCAACTTCGCGCCGCCGTCACTCGCCTGGGCCTCTCCCTCGGCCCCACGCCGCTCGCCCCCGGCGCCTTCGCGCTCGACGTGCAACTCTCCGCGCCCAGCGTCGCCCTCCGCGTCGTCCCCCCGCCGCCACCACCGCCCAAGCGTGATGGCCTTCTGGGCCGCCTCGGCGGCACCCCGCCCGCCGCCGCCGCACCCGCTCCCGCCCCGACCAAGGTCCTCTTCAAGGGCTTCAGCGCCCGCGTCGCCTCCAACAACACCCCCGGCGTCCTCGGCTTCAACATCACCATCGACGACGCCGGCCAGGGCCCCAACCCCAACAAAAAGCCCGCCGTCGTCTTCGAGGGCGGGCTCTACAACCTCGCCGACGCCTCCGGCAAACTCACCTCCGACGCCGCACTCCTCTCCCTCACCGGCGACGCCTTCGGCCTCCCCACCGCACTCCTCGACGCCCTCGCCAAGCAGAACAACCTCCTCAACGAGGCCCTCGGGCCCACCATGAACCTCCGCGTCAAGACCGAGGGCGCCTCCGCCCAGTCCGGCCGCATCGACGCCTACGCCCTCAGCCCTCGCGCCGAAGCCACCATCAAGGGAACCATCAAGGGCGGGCAGTTCATCGCCGACGGGCCCGCCGAGTTCTCCCTCAAAGAAATCACACCCAGCCTCGGCGGGATGCTCGTCGAGGGCCTCCCCATCATCGGAAAGTTCGAGAAACGCCGCGACGACGGACCCGCCTCCGTCCGCGCCACCGGCCTCACCGTCCCCATCGACAACGACCTCCGCAAACTCAACGGCGTCGTCGTCATCGACATCAAGCAGGCTCGCTTCGAAACCTCCAACGTCTTCGGCCAACTCGTCAAACTCGCCGGCCAACGAACCGAGGGAACCGTCGGCCGGCGCCTCGACCCGCTCACCGTCACCTTCAAGGACGGCGTCGCCACCTACGCCCGGTACAAACTCAAACTCGGCGAGTTCACCGTCGACACCCAGGGCACCGTCGATCTCGTCAACCGCAACCTCGACATCGTCACCTTCCTCCCCTTCGGCGCCCTCACCGACGAGGCCGCCGGCGCCTTCAACACCGGCCTCGGCCGCCTCCTCGGCGGGCTCGTCCCAGCCCTCGAACAGGCCACCATGGTCCCCTTCCGAACCAAGGGCTCCTTCGACAGCCCCGCCACCTCCCCCGACATGGACCTCTTCTTCAAGGAAGCCGGCCGATCCCTCCTCCGTCCCGGCCAGGTCATCCAGGGCGGCCTCGAAGACCTCTTCAAAAACCTCGGTGGCGGCGGCAAGTAGCCACACCCCCAGCACTCCCCCCTTCCCCTCACGCTCTCTTCCCCGCCTGTCCGATACGCTTCCTCATGCCATCCATTCGCGCCCAACCCGCGCGCACAACGCCCGACTCCTTCGCCAACGCCTCCGCCTACCTCATCGGGATCGGGGGCTGCGGCATGGCCGGCCTCGCGCGGATGTTGCGCACCCGCGGCGCCGCCGTCGTCGGCTCCGACGCCCACCCTTCCCCAACCACCGCCGCACTCCAGCGTGACGGCATCGCCGTCGCCTTCGACCAATCCGCAGGGCGAATCCCCGACGATTGCTCCCTCGTCGTCGCCTCCGCCGCCATCAAGCCAGACCACCCCGAACTCCTCGCCGCTCAAAGCCGCGGCCTCCCCACCCTCACCTACGCCGAGGCCCTCGGACGCTGCATGCTCGGACGCACCGCCGTCGCCGTCGCCGGCACCCACGGCAAGAGCACCACCACCGCCATGCTCGGCGTCGCCCTCGTCGACGCCGGCCTCGATCCCACCGTCATCGTCGGCGCCACCTGCTCCCAACTCGAACTCGGCGCTCTCGCCCCCGCCGCCAACCGCGCCGGCTTCCGCCTTGGCGCCAACCCCATCCCCTCCGGCCCCCTCCAGGGCCGACCCGGCATCCTCCTCGCCGAGGCCTGCGAGTTCAATCGCTCCTTCCACAACTACAACCCCACCCTCGCCTCCATCTCCAGCGTCGAGGCCGACCACCTCGACATCTACGGCTCCCTCGACGCCGTCGTCGAAGCCTTCCACGAGTTCGCCCTCCGAGTCGCCCCGGAATCCGACGGCGGACGACTCCTCATCGCCCACGACGGCGCCCACCGCCGGGAGGTCACCGCAGGCGCCCGCGCCCGCGTCGAGACCATCGGCTTCTCCCCCCAGGCCGACTGGCGCATCGCCTTCGATCCCGCCTCCCGGCGCGCCGCACTCCTCCGCGACGGCGCGCCCGTCGTCGAGTGGTCCATGCGCATCCCCGGCGTCCACAACGCCGTCAACGCCGCCACCGCCGCCGCACTCGCCTCCATGCTCGGCGCCGATCCCGCCTCCATCGGCCGCTCCCTCTCCGCCTTCGCCGGCGTCGATCGCCGCACCCAGTTCCTCGGCGAGCGACCCCTCCGCTCCGGCGGCGTCGTCCGCATCTATGACGACTACGGACACCACCCCACCGAGGTCGAGTCTACCCTCCACGCCCTCGCCGACTTCGAACGCCCGCGCGACCGCGGCGCTCGCCTCATCTGCGTCTTCCAGCCCCACCAGCACTCCCGCACCCGCCACCTCCTCAGCGAGTTCGCCGCCGCCTTCTCCGACGCCGACATCGTCATCGTTCCCCCCATCTACTTCGTCCGCGACAGCCTCGAAGAGAAGCAGAAGGTCACCGCCGCCGACCTCGTCGACCGCCTCCGCCAGCGCGGCGTGCGCGCCATGCACCTCCACCCCTTCGAGGCCATCGTCGAGCAACTCGAAAACCTCTGCCGCGATGGCGACGTCCTCGTCGTCATGGGCGCCGGACCCGTCGACGAGATCGCCCACGCCTACCTCGCCGCCGCACGCCGATAGGGAGCCTCGATGTTGGCCCTCCACGCTCCCCAGATCGAGCGCAACGCCCCCATCCCCACCTGGTTCGCCATCGGGGGCGCCGCCGATCGACTCGCGCGACCAGCCTCGCCCGACGAACTCCGCGCCTGCCTCGACCTCGATCCCGACCTCCGCGTCCTCGGGGACGGCGCCAACCTCCTCGTCGACGACGACGGCATTCCCAACCTCGTCGTCGCGCTCAACCAACCCGCCTTCACCTCCGTCACCTTCGATGGTTCTCGCGTC
This sequence comes from Phycisphaerae bacterium, assembly GCA_016793805.1. Classification (GTDB taxonomy): domain Bacteria; phylum Planctomycetota; class Phycisphaerae; order Phycisphaerales; family UBA1924; genus JAEUIZ01. Next base: position 68,170 of record JAEUIZ010000039.1, on the reverse strand, counting down.
CACGCCGGCGCGGGCGCCAACCTCCCCAAACTCATCCTCGAATCCGTCCGCCGCGGGCTCGCCGGGCTCGAGGGACTCGGCGGCATCCCCGCTTCCGTCGGCGGCGCCGCCATCATGAACGCCGGCGGGACCTTCGGTCAGTTCGCCGATGCCGTTCACGCCGTCCACGGCTTCGACCGCGCAGGCCGACCCGTCTCCCTCGCCCGCAACGACATCCCCTTCGACTATCGCCGCTCCGGCCTGAATCACCTCGTCCTCACCGCCGTCGAACTCGCCCTCAACCCCGCCGATCCCGCCCCACTCCGCGACCGCCTCAAGGACGTGATGGCCTACAAGAAACGCACCCAGCCCATGGGCGAGCCCTCCGCCGGCTGCGTCTTCAAGAATCCCACCGTCGACCCCGACCTCGCCGAGCGCCTCGAACACAAGCCCGCCGACGGCCCGCGCCGCGTCAGCGCGGGGATGCTCCTCGACCGCGCGGGCTGCAAGGGCCTCCGCGCCGAGGGCGGCGGCGCCCGCATCAGCGACTTCCACGCCAACTTCGTCGTCACCGAGCCCGGCGCTCGCGCCCGTGACGTCATCGACCTCATGCGCCGCGCACGCCAGCGCGTCCTCGACGCCTTCGGCGTCTCCCTCGAGCCCGAGGTCGTCATCTGGCGACGCAACCCCACGGAGCACCTCCCATGACCACCGTTCTCGTCCTCGGCGGCGGCCCAGACGCCGAACGCGACGTCAGCCTCAAGAGCGCCGCCGGCGTCGCCGACGCGCTCCGCCAGTCCGGCACGTTCTCCGTCGAGGCACGCACCATCGACCGCCTCACGCTCGACTCCCTCCGCGCCCTCCCGGGCGACGTCGTCTTCCCGGTCCTCCACGGCGCCTTCGGCGAGGGCGGCCCGCTCCAGGACCTCCTCGAACTCGACGGCCGGCCCTACGTCGGTTGCCGGCCCCGCGCCGCACGCCTCGCCATGGACAAACTCGCCACCAAACTCGCCGCACTCGCCGCCGCAATCCCCACCGCCGACGCCTGCGTCCTCAACCCCAAGGACGACCACTCCCCCGTCGGCGTCCCCGCCGTCGTCAAGCCCGTCCACGACGGCTCCAGCGTCGGGCTCCACATCTGCCCAGACCTCTCCGCCTGGAACCGCGCCCGCGCCGCCGTCGCCGACGATCAGAAGAAAAACCCAGGCCGCGCCTACCTCGTCGAACGCTACATCGCCGGCAAGGAACTCACCGTCGGACTCCTCGACGGCAAGGCCCTCCCCCTCATCCACATCGCCCCCGCCCACGGCGTCTACGACTACGAGGCCAAGTACGCACGCGACGACACCCGCTACATCCTCGACCCCGATCTCCCCGGCAACCTCGCCTCCACCATCAAGGGCTACGCCGAGCGCCTCTTCGCCGCCCTCGGCGCTCGCCACGTCTCCCGCGCCGACTTCATCCTCGACCACGACGATCGCCCCTGGCTCCTCGAGATCAACACCATGCCCGGGTTCACCTCCCACTCCCTCGTCCCCAAGGCCGCCGCCCACGCCGGCATCCCCATGCCCAACCTCTGCGCCCGTCTCGTCGACATGGCCCTCCGCGCATAGCCCTCCTCGAATCCACTCCTCCCCGCCGATACACTCTCCCGTCCCCGCACACTTCAGGACGAAGTGCCCGGGGCCGACAGACGCCGCCAAGCCCCGCTGACCAAGGACGAGTCATGGCCCGAAAGCGCACGGACGCCCCCGCTCCCACCCGACGAATCCTCCTCATCGCCGGCTCTTCCGCCGTCGCCCTCGGCCTCGCCGCCGCCACGCTCCTGGGCCTCCCTCGCCTCGCCGCCTCCACCCAGGCCCGCCTCGCCGCCTCACCCACGCGCCTCTCCCTCGCCTGGCCCGACGGCAACTGGCTCCCCCAGAGCGAGCGCGACCGCCTCATGGCCATCGCCGTCTCCGCACTCGACGCCCAGCCCGATCCTCTCCGCCCCGCCGCCCTCGCTCGCCTCGGCCGCGCCCTCGACGACACCGGCTGGTTCGATCGCGTCGGGCCCATCCGCCGCCTCCCGGGCGGCGCCGTCACCGTTGAGGCCGCCTGGCGCGTCCCGGTCGCCGTCGTGCGACGCGACGCCACCGACTACCTCGTCTCGCGCGACGCCCGCGTCCTGCCCATCGCCTACCCCGCCGGCTCCTCCGCCTACCAGGCCATTCTCGGCGTCCACCGCGAGCCCCCGCTCTCGGGGAGCCAGATCGCCGCGGGCGGCCTCTGGCCCGGCGACGACATCCGTGCCGCACTCGACCTCCTCCTCCTCGCCTCCTCGCGCCCGTGGCGATCCCAACTCGCCGCCGTCGACGCCTCCGACTACCACGATCGAAGGCGCCTCGTCCTCGTCACCACCACCCACGGCCGCGCGGTCTGGGGCGGCGCGCCCGCCGACTCCCTCCCGGGCGAAGTCTCCGCCATCGAGAAACTCCGCCGACTCGACGCCCTCCACGCCCGCTTCGGCCAGATCGACGCCAAGCACCGCCTCGTCGAGATCGGCGGGCCCATGCTCCTCGTCGATAACTCCGCCACCGCCGAGGCCCCATGACCCCGCCCGGCGGCGATCCCATCCCCCCCGCGCCCGACCCGCCGCCACCCGATTCCTCTCACGCCGCGCCGCCCTCCGACGACTCGCCCCGCGCCGCGCCATCTCCCGACACGCACCCGACGCCAGAGCCCGTGGCCGATCCAGCCGCCGCGCCCGACGCCCCGCCCCCCGCGCGTGAACTCGCCGCCGACCCCTGGGCCCATCGCCGCGGCGAGCCCCGCGCCTTCGCCTTCCTCTGGACCGCCTTCCTCTTCGTCGCCACCGTCTCCACCTTCGTCGCCGTCGCCTCCCGTGGCCAGGTCGATCCCGCCCTCATGCGCGCCGCAGGACGGACCCTCTTCGTCATCGTCGCCGTCGGCGTCTGCATCCTCTGGCCGATGGTCCGCCTCTCCCAACTCCCGCCCAGCAACCCCCTCGTCGGCAGCGCCCAGGACCTCGTCGTCGTCCTCATCCCCGTCCAGGCCGTCGTCTGGCCCCAGTGGGTCCGCTGGCTCGCGCACTGGCCCTTCGATGTCGTCGCCGCCGTCGCCGTCTCCATCACCGCCTGGGGCACGCTCGTCGCCGGCGTCCTCGCCCTCGCTCAGGTCCAACGCCTCCGCGCCGCCCATCGTCTCGCCCCCGACCCCGGGCTCTGGTGGATGGCCGCCATCGCCGCCGTCGTCGTCATGGGCGCGGGCCTCTCCCTCGCCGGCCTCTCCTCCGAGCCCGACCCCGCACGCACCGACTGGATGCTCTCCCCGATCACCTCGCTCCTCGAACTCACCCGCGACCGCGCCTGGACCGGGCGATCCGCCGCTACCGCCCAGGCCCACTGGACCTTCACCCTCGCCACCCTCTCCCTCGCGCTCGTCGCCTGGACCGTCGCCGCCGCGCTCCGTGGCCGGTCCACCCCACCCCGCCTACATTAGAGCGTCGCCCAACTCGGCGACCCCTGCGAGCGAATGTCCGCTTCCCCGGGCCGCCTCATCCGGCCCCGAGACGCGGATTGGGAGTCGGACGATGGAGATGATGACCAAGGCCGAACGCGAGAAGGTCGAGCAGCGCCTCGCCCTCCTCAAGGCCAACCGCCCCGTGATCAGCCTCCGCATCGCCGAGGCCCGCGCCCTGGGCGACCTCAAGGAGAACGGGGACTACCACGCCGCCCGCGAGCAGCAGGGCATGGAAGAGGCCGAGATCCGCCGCCTCGAGGATCGCCTCGCCCACGCCCAGGTCGTCGAGGACGGCGCCGGCAAGGGCGGCGACATCGTCATGCTCGGGTCCTCCGTCCGCATCAAAGACGTCGAAAAAGGCCGCGTCGATACCGTCAAACTCGTCGGCGAGATGTCCGCCGACCCGCCCGAGGACTACGACGAGGTCACCGTCTCCAGCCCCATGGGCGAGGCCCTCCTCAAGGCCCGCGTCGGCGAGGTCATCCGCGTCAACGCGCCCCGGGGCGTCAAACGCTTCGAGATCGTCGAGATCGTCTGATTCCCCGGCCGCGTTCCGCTTCTCATGAAACCCGTCCTCTTCGCCATCCTCGCCGGGCTCTGCTGGGGCGTCGGCGAGATCTTCACCAAGGCCGCCCTCAACTCCCGACAGGTCGGGCCCATGGCCGCCTTCCTCGTCCGCGCCCTGGTCACCCTCCCACTCGCCCTCGCCGCCTACCTCCTCGCCTCCCGCTTCTGGTCCACCGAGGTCGCCAACGACTTCCGCGCCATGACCGGGCCCGTCTGGGCCAAACTCATCCTCGGCTCCGGAGTCCTCGCCGGCTTCGCGGGCGTCTTCTTCTTCTACGCCGGCCTCGCCATGCCCGGCGGCGACATCTCCCGCCTCCGACCCATCGCCTTCTCCCTCGCCCCTGCCTCTGCCGTCCTCCTCGGTTGGCTCATGCTCGGCGAGCCCCTCACGCCCCGCAAACTCCTCGCCGTCGCGCTCATCCTGCTCGGCATCGTCCTCCTCACGGGCGACAGCCACGCCCGCGAAGCCGCGGCCACGCCACACTCCGCCACCGCGGCGTGATCCCCTCTGGCCTCCGCTCAGAACGCCAGCCGCACTCCCACGCCCAAGCCCCAGTCCAACTCCGCCCGGTGCTCCGCCGCGTCCAAGATCGGCACCAGCACCATGCCCTCCAGCGCCCACACCCGGCCTTCGTACATCACGCCCACCGACCCGCGCAACTCGTAGTCCCCGTTCGTCTCATAGATCCCCAGCAACTCCCCCACCCCATACCACGCGCCCACCGTGTCGCTCGCGTACTCCGCGGGCGCGATCCGGAACAGGTACGCCGAGTTGTGGAAGATCGCGTCGCTCCGGCCCTTGCCCCCGAAGTTGTGGTCGTCGTCGCCGCCCGGATTGATCCGCAGGCTCACCTCCTGGTTGAACCCGTGCCGACCCTCCACGATCGTCACCACCGCGCCGAGCGTCGGGCTCACGCTCTGGCTGGAGAAGTCGTGGTCGTCGCCGCTGGCGAACGCCACGCCGCCCAGCAGCGCCACGCGGACCGTGTTCACCCCGCCCGTGTCGCTCTTGAACACCCGCCACTTGAACGTCAGGCCCAGGTCCTCGACCCCGTGGTCGGCGTCGCTCCCGCCGCCGACCAGGTCGTCCTCGCGCCAGGCCAGCGGCAGATCGACCCGCACCGACCAGCCCCGCGCCAGCCCCATCGCCAGCGAGGTCATGGCCTCGGTCTGCGTCGTCGATTCGATCCCCGCGTCGGCGTTCATTCCGAAGCGTGCCACGTGGAACTGCTGCCGGAGCACGAACGTCCCGGGCGAGGGCATCGTGGCCGCCGCGGTGAACATCGCTTCCTGGGCCATCGCCGACCCACCCGCGGCCAGCACCATCACCAACGCCATTCGTTGTGCGCGCATCGATTCTCTCCCGTGCGGCCCGCGCCCCTCCACGCCCACCCCGACCCCACCCCGACTCGTGCGGTTGCGCGGCCGCGATCGTGGCCTAATGGGTTTCGATCTTGACCAGGGTGAAGCCGGCGTCGGCGATCGCGCCGCTGAACTGCTCGGGCGACGGCCGGCGGGACGTGCCGAGTTGGACCAGGATCTTCCCGGTGGAGAGGTCGGTGTCGACGGCGAGCACGCCGGGCAACCGCTTGAGTTGCTTGTCGGCGTTGGTCGCGCACAGCGGGCACCCGAGGCCATTGACCCAGAGTGTGACCCGATCGGCGGTGATCGGGGTGGTGGCGTGGGTGGCGGCCTGGTCCTGGGCCGAGACGTGATGGACGACGGCGTTGTCGGTGTTGGCGGCGGGCTTGCCGGCGGACGCGCAGCCGGCGAGGGCGGCGGCGAGAGCGAGCAAGGCGAGATGGTGACGCATGGTCGGCTCCTTCGTGGCGCGCGGGGGCGCGCCGGGAGGTGGAGGACTGAGGGAATGTTCCACGTGGCACAGTGCAGGCGGCGCGCGCACGGACGCGGCGCGCGCGATCGGGGATCGGCCCTGGGAGGGCGGGGACCGGGATGGAGGCGCGGCTAGGTCTGCCAGATGCAGAGCACGCTGCGCGCGCGCGCCGGTGACCGAATGGGTGCGGCGGGCGCGTGGTGTGCGCGCGCCGGGGGTCGCGGGTCGCGGAGGGCTAGTACGCCCGGGTCGCGCGGCAGGTCGAGATCGGGGCGCGGCGCCGGGGCGGGGATGCTCGCCGTGGCGGGCGCGGGGGGCGTCGGCGGCGCTTCAACGCAACAGGGGCAGGCCTCGCCCGAGTCGGCGCAGCAGCAGGACGGGGCGCAGGCGGGCGCGATCGTGGGGCAGGCACGGGGGAGCGCGGCGAGGGGCTGGAGCAAGAGGGCGAGGATGAGGAGGCCGCGAAGGAGCACGGGGGCATTATGCCCGGTGCAGCGGCAGTGATCAAGGAGTCGGGTCGGGTTCAGGCGTTGGCGGGAGGTCCGAGCCATTCGATGGAGGCGGCGGTGGCGTCGTCCTGGAGGAGATCGGTTCGGGCGAAGGCGATGACATCGTCGAAGACGGCGCGGACGTCGGAGGCGGGGTCGGTGGCGCGTTGGAGGGCGTCGGCGACGCGCTCGTGGCCGAACTCGACGCCGTTGGGGCTGCGTTGCTCGACGAGTCCGTCGCTGAGGAGGATGATGCGGTCGCCGGGGTTGAGGGCGAGGTGCTCGGAGGCGTAGTTGACGGCTGGCTGGATACCGAGGGGGATGCCCCCGACGCTCTGGACGAGGCCGGCGCGTTGGGCGTTTCGGCGGATGAGCCAGTGCCCGTGTCCGGCGTCGACGAAGTCGAGGGTGCCGGTGCGGCCGTCGAGGACTCCGGCCCAGAGGGTGATGAACTGGGTGAGCGCGGAGCGAGGGGCGAGGTACTCGTTGGCGTCGCGGAGTGCGAGGCCCGGGTCGCCTCGGCGGAGGAGTGCGGCGTGGATGGCGGCCTGGCCGGCGGCCATGAGGATGCCGGAGCCGACGCCCTCGCCGGTGACGTCACCGATGAAGAAGGCGATGCGGTCGTCGTCGAGTCGGACGGCGTCGAAGAGGTCTCCGGCGACGACGCGTCCGGGCTTGGAGGCGACGGCGAAGCGGATGGTGCCGAGGGTTCCCTGGTTGGCGGGTGCGAGCATCTGCTGGGCCTCGCGAGCGATGGCGAGGTCGGCTTCCTGGCGTTGCTGGCGGCGTTCGAGTTCGACGCGGAGGAGGTTGGCGAGGGCGAGGCCGGCCATTCGGGCGACGGCCTGGATGAAGCCCGGGGCCTGGGGGTGGACAGGGGTTTCGCCGCGGCGGGCGTCGAAGTAGAGGAAGGCGGCGGGGCTTGGGCCGAGCATGATGGGGGCGCAGAGGGCGGAGTGGATGCCGAGGGAGATGATGCTGTGGGCGTGCTCGGCGGAGGCATCGGAGGCCAATCGTGCGAGTTGCCCGGCCTGGGCCTCGCGGATGAGGGACTGGGAGAAGGCGAAGGTGTGCGAGTCGCCGGTGCGTGCGACGTGGGCGATGATCTCGATCTGGTGGGGACCGGGGGCGTGCCTGATCCAGGCGGCGCGGCGGTATCCGGTGGCGGCGAGGGCGCCGTCGAGGGCGGCGCGGGCGAGGGATTCGAGAGAGGTGGCGGCGTTGATGCGTGCGGAGGTCTCGATGAGGAGGTCGAGGCGTTGCTGCGCGGCCCAGGCGAGTTCGCGTTCGGGGACGCGCTCGACGCGCTGGCCCATGTCGGAGGAAGCGTGGATGGTCGCGTCGGCGGCGGCGGCGGCGGTCTCGACGCGGAGGGTCCAGGGCCCGATGCGGAGGAGGTCCTCGGCGCGGATCTCGGCGGGCTTGTGGGGCACGAGGGTGATGCCGTTGAGGTAGGTCCCGTGGCGGCTGCCGAGGTCGGTGACGTACCAGCGGCCGCCGCGGCCTGCGATGGCGGCGTGGCGACGGGAGACGGTCTCGTGGACGAGGCAGAGGTCGCAGTTGGGCGCGCGGCCGAGGATGGAATGGGAGACGGATTGGAGTTCGTGGAGGGCGGCGTCGGGCCCGGCGATGACGACGAGTCGGAGGGTTCGAGATGGAGGTGCCGCGGGCATAGGTGCGGAAGAACGATATCGGAGGTTGGGATCGTCCGGATAACGGGGCGCGGGCGGGAAAGTGGAGTGATGCGGGATCGGGCTCAAGTCATGGCGGGGGAGGTCGATACTCGGACTGTCAACCGGAGACGTTGCGCCGATGCCGATCTGGACCGGAAAGACGCTGGACCGCGCGCTGCCTCGAGGCGAGTCGCTGATCGCCTCGACGGGGCTGGCGGTGGCGCTGGTTCTGATTGCGTGCCTGGGCGGAGCGGGCGGGTGGATGATCGTCCAGCATCGGGAGGCGGCGCGGGCGGACCTGGTGTCGGACCTGGAGTCGCAGGCGCGGGTGGTGGCGCGGTCGGCGGAGGGGTTTCTGCGGCTGGAGAACCCGACTGGGCTTCGGCAGTTGCTGGTGGAGGCGGCGGCGACGCACGGATTGGTGCGGTGCCGGGTGGTTCGAGCGGATGGGGTGATCGTGGCGGACGGGATCGTGCCGCGGGTGGCGGTGAGGCGGAGCGGGGAGGCGCGAGTGTCGGAGGGGGAGGCGTCGCCGGAGGGCGCGATCGCGTTGGAGTCGGCGATGTCGATGCCGGACGGAAGCGCGGGGAGGTTGGAGGTGGCGCGTCGGGCGGAGTATCCGGCGTGGGCGAGGTGGGAGAGCCTGACCGGGGTGTGCGTGGCGGGCGTGGTGGGGATGGGGGCGACGTGGGGGCTGTATCGGCGGCTTCGGCGGCAGGTTCGGGGGATGTCGGCGATCCGGGAGGCGCTGCTGGCGATGGACCGGGGCGAGGGCTCGTCGGCGGCGCTGACGGTCGCGCCGACGTTTGGGCGGGAAGCGGCGCGGTGGAACGCGCTGCTGGAGGAGCGGAGCCGGCTGCGGATGCAGGCACGGGAGGAACGGCCTCGGGAGGCGACGGGGGCGCGCGAGGAGGGGCCGTCGGAGTTGGCGCAGGCGTGCGAGGCGTTGTGGCTCGGTCTGGTGGTGATCGACCCGGAACTGACGTGCCGGTACGCGAACTCGGCGGCGGGCGTGTTCCTCGGGGTTCGCCGGGAGGAGTTGATCGGGTCGCGGCTCGGGCAGCACGTTCGCGACGCGGCGTTCCTGACGGCGCTGGAGGCGCTGCGAACGGGCACGCTGAAGCGGCGGGCGACGGTGGAGTGGCAGAGGCCGAGCCCGGAAGGGAAGGAGTCATCGGGCCCGACGGTGCTTCGGCTGACGATCCGCCCGGTTCGTCGGGATGATGCGCACGCGGCGATCGTGGTGGTGGAGGACGTGACGCAGCAGCGGGTGGCGGACGCGGCGCGGAACGCGTTTGTGGCGCAGGCGACGCACGAGTTGCGGACGCCGCTGACGAATATCCGGTTGTACGTGGAGCAGGCGATCGAGGCGGGGGAGGGCGAGACGGCGGTTCGTGCGAACGCGCTGAACGTGATCAACCAGGAATCGCGGCGGCTGGAGCGGCTGGTAGGGGACATGCTGTCAGTGTCGGAGATCGAGGCGGGGGCGATGAAGTTGCACGCGGACGACGTTCGGCTGGACGCGCTGTTCGAGGAGTTGCAGGGGGACTATCGGCAGCAGGCGGAGGAGAAGGGCCTTGGGCTGCGGTTCGTGATGCCGCCGAAGGTACCGGTGATCCGGGGTGATCGGGACAAGTTGGCGATGGCGCTGCACAACCTGATCGGGAACGCGTTGAAGTACACGCCGCGGGGTGGGAGCGTGGAGGTTCGGGTGGTGGAGGAGAGCGGGGAGTTGCGTGTGGAGGTTTCGGACACGGGGATCGGGATCAAGCCGGAGGAGTCGGAACTGGTGTTCGAGCGGTTCTATCGGGCGCAGGACGAGCGGGTGCGGCAGATCACGGGGACGGGGCTGGGGCTGGCGCTGGCGCGGGAGGTGGCGCGGCTGCACGGTGGTGATGTGACGCTTCGGAGCCAGTTGAATCAGGGGAGCACGTTCACGCTGACGGTGCCGGCGATGTCGGAGGCGGCGTAGGGCCATGGAGATCACGGAGACGACCAAGGGTGCGGTGCTGGTGCTTCGGCCGCGGGGCCCGCTGTGCGGGACGGACGCGTCGCAGTTGAGGGAGCGGGCGACGGCGGCGGCGGCGGAGTCGATGGGGCGGCTGGTGCTGGACGCGAGCGCGGTGCCGTTCGTGGACAGCGTGGGGCTCGAGGCGCTGGCGGACGTGGGCGACGTGCTGGGGCAGACGGGGCACACGCTGCGGCTGGCGGGAGCGAACGAGACGGTGCGGGAGGTGCTGGACCTGACGGACCTGGCGTCGCAGTTCGAGCACTTCGAGGACGTGAACGCGGCGGTGCGGAGTTTCCTGTGACCGGCACTCCCCCATTCAAGCGGATGCGGATCGGAGACGCGCTCGTGCAGGAGGGCGCGATCACGGCGGAGCAGTTGTCCGAGGCGCTGGCGCAGCAGGGCGGGCGGCGTGTGGGCGAGGTGCTGGTCGAGCAGGGGGTGATCTCGGCGGGGACGCTGGTGCGGACGCTGTCGCGGTGCCTGGGGGTGAAGGGGTGCCAGTTGCGGCACGGGCTGATCGATCCGGGCCTGCTGAAACTGATCGGGGAGGAGGAGGCGACGCGGCTGAAGGTGATCCCGATGTTCAAGGTTCGGGACGTGCTGACGGTGGCGATGGCCGAGCCGCAGTCGTTGCCGACGATTGATCGGCTGCGTCAGTTGACGGGGTGCCGGGTGAGGCCGGTGCTGGCGCTGGAGGCGAACATCCAGGAGTTTGTGAAGAAGTATGCGTCGGGGGACGTGGATGTGGACGCGTTCCTGACGTCGCTGGCGGAGTCGGACGTCGAGGTTGTCGAGCGGGAGAGCGTGGACGAGGGCCCGTCGGCGGACCTGGACCGGATGGTGGCGGGGAGCCCGATCGTCAACCTGGTGAACATCGCGTTGCTGACGGCGGTTCGGGACAAGGCGTCGGACATCCACGTGGAGCCGGACAAGAAGGGGACGCGGATCCGGTACCGGATCGACGGGGTGCTTCGGGACCTGATGAAGCCCCCGCCGGGGATGCACGCGGCGGTGGTGTCGCGGATCAAGGTGATCGGGAAGATGGACATCGCGGAGAAGCGGTTGCCGCAGGAGGGGCGGGTGCGGATCGTGGCGGAGGGCCGGGAGATCGACCTTCGGGTGTCGAGCATGCCGACGCTGCTGGGGGAGAAGTTGGTGCTCCGGATCCTGGACAAGACGAACCTTCGGGTGCGGATGGAAGACCTTGGGATGCGGGCGGAGACGCTGGCGGCGTTCAGGCGGGTGCTGGAGATGCCTCACGGGCTGGTGCTGGTAACGGGCCCGACGGGGAGCGGGAAAACGACGACGCTGTACTCGGCGCTGGACCTTCTGCGGGGGCCCGAGGTGAACATCGTGACGGTGGAGGACCCGGTGGAGTACCAACTGGACCTGGTGAACCAGATCCAGGTGAGCGAGCAGATCGGGTTCACGTTCGCGCGGGCGCTTCGGAGCATCCTGAGGCAGGACCCGGACATCATCATGGTTGGCGAGATCCGGGACGAGGAGACGGCGCGGGTGGCGATCCAGTCGGCGCTGACGGGGCACCTGGTGCTGGCGACGCTGCACACCAACGACGCGCCGGGGGCGGTGGCGCGGCTGACGGACATGGGGATCGAGAGTTACCTGCTGTCGGGGTCGCTCAACGCGGTGATGGCGCAGCGGCTGGCGCGGACGATCTGCCCGAGTTGCGAGTCGAAGTACCACCCGGCGGCGCAGGTGTTGGAGGCGGCGGGGATCCCGGAGCACGCGGGTCGGGCGTTCCGTCGCGGGGCGGGGTGCCGGTCGTGCCATGACAGCGGGTTCCAGGGCCGATTGGGGGTGTACGAGTTGATGGAAGTGACGCCGGCGTTGCGGCGGATGATCCACGTTGGGGCGCCGGCGCACGAGTTGCGGGCGCGGATGCGGCAGAGCGGGGGTCTGACGCTGCGCGAGGAGGGCGTGCTGCTGGCGATCGACGGGAAGACGAGTTTGGAGGAGATCCTGCGCGTGACGGGGGATGACGGGGAGACGCTCGAGACGGCGAAGGCCGGGGTGGCGGCATGAGGGTGCGCTACACGGCCTATGACCGGGCGGGGGCGGTTCGGAAGGGGACGGTGGAGGCCGTGGGGCCCGAGGAGGCGGCGGAGTCGCTGCGTCGCGAGGGGCTGTTCGTGTCGGAGGTGTCGGCGGAGGGAGAGTCGCGCGGGGAGCCGGTCCTGCGGCGGCGGGGCGGGAGGGCGAAACTCGCGGACGTGGCGTCGTTCATGCGGCAACTGTCGGTGCTGGTGGGGACGGGGACGCCGCTGGCGGACGCGATCGGGGCGTTGGAGCGACAGTTGGCCCCGGGCGAGTGGCGAGGGATCGTGGAGTCGGTGCGTGGCGACCTGGAGGAGGGCAAGCCGCTGTCGGAGGCGATGGCGTCGCATCCGCGCGCGTTCGATCCGGTGTGCCGGAGCCTGGTGCGAGCGGGAGAAACGAGCGGGAAGTTGGAGCAGATGCTGACGCGGCTGGCGGACCTGACGAAGCAGCAGTTGCGGATCCGGCAGCAGTTGGTTGGGGCGATGGTGTACCCGTGCCTGCTGGTGGCGGTATCGATCGGCGTGCTGGCGGTGATGCTCCTGTTCGTGCTCCCGCGGTTCACGGGGTTGTTTGAGACGCTGAAGATGCCGCTGCCCCCGACGACGAAGTTCCTGATGGCGTTGAGCGGGTCGCTGACGCGATGGTGGTACGCGTACCTGGGCGGGATCGTGGCGGTGGCGGTGGCGGCGCGGGTGTGGTTGGGGACGGCATCGGGGCGTGAGTCGCTGCACCTGGCGCTGATCCGCATGCCGCAGGTCGGGCGGATGACTCGCGGGTTTGCGACGGCGCGGATCGCGCGGCTGCTGGGGGTGCTGCTGGAGAGCAAGGTGCCGCTGCTGGACTCGCTGGTGCTGACGCGCGAGGCGTGCTCGAACGTGCATTACGCGCGGCTGCTGGAACGGACGCAGGAGGTCGTGACGCGGGGCGAGGCGCTCAGCGCGGCGATCGGGCACGGGGGATTGATCGGCGGGGGCGTGGTGGAGGCGGTGCGGAACGCGGAGCGATCGGGCCGGCTGGGCCCGGTGCTGACGGGGCTGGCGGACTTCATCGACGAAGAGAACCAGACGGTGCTGAAGGCGGTGACGGGCCTGATCGAGCCGCTGATCCTGCTGACGCTGGGGGTGGTGGTGGGGTTGGTGGCGACGAGCATGTTCCTGCCGCTGTTTGACCTGACGGCGATGGCGGGCGGAGGCCCCGACGGCGGGGCGGGAGGGGCGTCGCCATGAGAACGAGGCTGACGCCGATCGGGCTGGAGGTGAGCGGGGACGCGTTCACGGCGGCGCAGGTGGACCGCCGGAGCGGGTCGCTGCGTGCGTCGGTCCGTCTGGATCGGGCGGGGGCGAGTTCGGTGCCGACGGGCGAGGAGTTGGAGCGATTGACCGGAGTGCTGGATCGGCAGGGGTTTGAGGGCCGGCGCGTGGTGGTGTCGGTACCGGACGCGGACCTGCTGACGGCGGCGCTGGAGTTGCCGCCGGCGGAGAGCGGCGCGCCGGTGGAGCAGATCGGTCGGGCGGAGTTTGCACGGCTGCACAAGCGAGAGTCGGGGAGCCTGGAGTTGGCGATGTGGCCCGCGGGATCGGCGGGCCGGAGCGGGCAGATGTGGCTGGCGGTGGGGTGTGAGCACGCGCGGGCGAACGCGCTGCTGGACGTGCTGGAAGCGGCGGGGATGCGGACGGTGGGACTGGACGCGCGATCGGCGGCGCTGGCGCGGGTGCTTGGGGGCGTGGGGCGGGGCGAAGCGGGGTTGTCGCTACTGGTGGACGCGGGGCACGACGGCGCGCTGACGGTGGTTCTGCAGGGCGGGCAGATGGTGTACCAGCGGTTCACGCCGGAGTGCGGGCTGGCGGGGGTGAGGAAGGCGAGCGAGGGAACGCTCGGGCCGGAGGGCGCGAGGGAGGCGATGTACGTGGTGGGCCTGGAGGCAGATCGGCGGGCCGAGACCGCGACGACGGCGTCGCTTCGGGAGCAAGCGGGGTCGCTGGGTCGGGACGTTGGTGCGGCGATGGCGTACGCGGCGCACCGGCACCAGGCGGAGGTTCGCGGGGTGTGGATGAGCGGACCCGGAGCAGCGGTGCCGGGGCTGGCGCGGCGCGTGGGCGAGTTGGTGGGCGTTGAGATCAGGACGCTGGCGCCGGGCGCGTCGCTGGTGGGCGCGGTCGAAGCGGGCGGTGCGGATCCGGCGCTGGCGACGGCGATCGGGCTGGCGCTGTATCCGATGGAGTTGGCGGCATGATCGGCGCGAACCTCATCCCGGCGCGGCGAGCGGCGGCGCAGCGACGGCGGGAGCGCGTTCGTCGGTGGGGCGTTGCGGCGGGCGTGCTGACATTGCTGCTTGCGGCGGTGCTGGGAGCGCTGTGGGCGTCCCGGGCGGGCGCGTCGCACAACCTGGATCCGGCATTGGCGGCGGCGACGTCGAATCTGGAGCGGTCCGAGCGAGCGCTGGCGTCGGCGAGAGCGCGGCTGACGGCGGCGCAGAAGGCGGCGGCGGCCGCGAGCGTGCTCGCCGACCTCCCGGACTGGGGCGTGCTGCTCGATCTGCTGGCGTCGAAACTGGGGGACGATGCGGTGTACACGATGATCGGGGTGTCGCCGGATGGAGGCTCGGCGTGGGCTTCCGGCAAGACGACGCCGAAGGTGGACGCGGGGGCGCGGCCGGAGCGGTACCTCGTGCGCGTGTCGGGGCTGGCGCGCGGGCAGGCGGGGGTCTCGCGGCTGGTGCTGGCGCTGGAAGAGACGCGGCTGTTCGATCGGGTGACGCTGGTGGAGTCGCGGCGCGTGGGCGAGGGCGCGGAGGAGACGATGGCGTTCTCACTGGCGTGCAACCTGAGTGATTCGGCGGGAGGCGTGCGATGAGCGGGACGCGCGGGCCGATGTGGCGGATCGACGTGGCGGGCGCGGCGGTGTGCGCGCTGGTGCTGTCGGGGTGGTATGGGCTGGGCGTTCGGCCGCTGGCATCGGCGGACGCGGCGCGGGCGAGCGTGGTCGAGGAGATCGCGGCGCGGGAGGAGCGTTCGGAGGCGGTGGCCCGCACGGCGCGGACGGTGGAGGCTCAGGCGGACGCGGTGCGGGGGAAGCAGCCGGTGCGGCTGGTGCCTGTGGAGCAGATGAACCGTCGCGTGGCGTCGCTGAACGAGGCGGCGTCGCGCGGCTCGCTGCGGCTGGACGAACTCAAGCCCGGGTCGCCCACGCCGGGCGTGAGGCACAGCAGCGTGCCGATCGTGCTGTCGGGGTCGGGGACGTACGCGGCGGCGGCGGCGTTCCTGCACCAGTTGCGGACGGAGTTCCCGGACGTGGGCGTGTCGGGGTTCGAGTTGCGGGCGGACGCGGCGGACGCGCGGTCGGCGCGGTTCGTGTTCAACCTTGTGTGGTATGCGGCCCCCGGAGCGAGTCCGGCGGCGAAATAGTCGGCCGATGGGTGGACGTGCGCCGGGCCGATTTGCACGCTTGGGGCGTGAAACTCTCGAAGCAACGCATGGCGTACGTGGGGGTGCTCGGGGTGGGCCTGCTGGCGCTGGTGGCGGACCGGACGGTTCTCGGGCCGACGGGGGCGAGCGCGGCAGGGGTAGGCCCGAGCGAACTGGGCGCGATGCCCGAGTCCAGGCCGGCAGCGGAACCGGGTGCTGTGACGCGAGGCGGCCCCTCGTTGAGCGAGCGGCTCGCGGGGCTGGAGGTGGAGCGGGTGACCCGGGATGGATTTGCGCCTCCCGCGGCCTGGGTGCCGACGGCGGCGGCAGCGCCGCTCGACGAGAGCGTGTCGGCGTTCGTGCGCGGGCACAGGCTGACGTCGATCGCGTCGCTGACCGGGAAGGACGGGACGCGGCTGGCGGCGATGATCAACGGGCGTGCGGTGGTCGTCGGGGATCGGATCGGGGGTTTCGAGTTGGTGGCGCTGGGCTCGAGCGAGGCGACGTTCCGCAGCGGGGCGGACGAGGCGACGTTGAGGCTGCCGGAGCGGACGTTGGGCTCGGACGCTCGATAGCGACGTGCTGATAACGCGGAAGTCGATGGCGGCATCGTCGAGAACGGTTCCATGATCTCAAGTCGTGGTGCGTGGTCGTCGATGGTTCCGATGGACAGGGGCACTCATTGGAGCGGACCATGACACTTCGTGCACGAGCGTTCAGTCTGATCGAGTTGGTGATCGTGATCGTGATCATCGGGATCATCGGCGCGATCGCGATCCCTCGGATGAGCCGCGGGGCGGCGGGGGCGGCGGACGGGGCGTTGGTCGCGGACCTGGCGAGGCTTCGGAACGCGATCGACCTGTTCCATGCCGAGCACAACAGCACGTATCCGGCGATCGGCGACCTGGTGAACGCGCTGACGCAGTACTCGAACGAGGCCGGCACGTCGTTCTCGGCGACCAAGGACGGGGCGAACGGGATTATCTATGGCCCGTACCTTCGCGAGATCCCGAAGTTGCCGGTGGGCGCGGACAAGGGCAAGAGCACGTTTGTCGCGGCGTACGCGGCGGGCAACGGGTGGGTGTATGACGCGACGACGGGCGAGGTGAGGGCCAACTGCGCTCCTGCCGAGAAGGACGCCCGCGGCGTGCCGTACAACACGTACTAGCGTCGGCGGGTGGAGGCGGGCGGCACAAGGGAAGGACGTGAGGCACGGGCGGGCGCCTGTGCCTCGTTTGTTTGGGGACTGCGGCGGCAGGACGGATCGAATGGCACGACGCGGGTTCTCGCTGGTCGAACTGCTGATCGCGGTGGCGACGCTGGCGATCGTGTCGGCGGTGGTGGCGCCGCGGTACGCGTCGTCGATGGCGAACTATCGGGCGGGCGCGGCGGGCCGGCGTGTGGCGGGGGACATCGCGCTGGCGCAGGCGTCGGCGCGGGCCGGGAGCGCGAGCCGGCGGGTGAGTTTCGATCCGGACAACGGGCGGTACACGATCGAGGGCGTGGCGGCGGCGGATGCGTTGCCGGGAGCGCCGCGAGGGGTGAACACGGTGGTGCGGCTGGCGGGCGATCCCTATCGGGCGAATCTGATCTCGGCAGACTTTGGCGGCAGGACGGCGATCACGTTCGACGGGTTTGGAAGGCCGGACGCGGGGGGAACGGTCGTGCTGGTGGCCGGCGGGAGGAGCGTGACGGTGAGGGTGGCGTCGGAGACGGGCGCGGCGAGCGTGGACTAGGAGGCGTGATGCGGCGGGCGTTCTCCATGATCGAGTTGGTGCTCGGCATGGCCGTGGCGTCGCTGACGATGCTGGCGATCGCCTCGTCGCTGATGCTGTCGGCGAAGGCGTTGCCGACGGCGCGCGGGAGCACGGGGGCGACGACGCTGGGCTCGCTTCCCGCGCAGGAACTCCTGGATGATCTGCGAGTCGCGACGGCGGTGAGCGAGGCGGCGGCGCGGAGCGTGACGCTGACGGTCGCCGACCGGACCGGCGACGGCGAGGCCGAGACGATCCGGTACGCGTGGTCCGGGGTGGCGGGCGAGGCGCTGACGAGGTCGATGAACGGCGGGGCGGCGGAGGTCGTCACGCCTGAGGTATACGGGCTGGCGCTGGACTATTCGAGGGAAACGACGGTCACGAACACCCAGGTGCCGACGGCGATGACGAGCGGGACGGTATTGATGGCGCAGTTCGCGGGCTGGAGCGGGGTCACGTCGACGACGGCCTCGGTGGGCGTGACCTCGGCGACGTGGGCCTCGGAGGCTTTCACGATCGATCGGGTCAGTCTCCCGGCGACGGTGACGGCGGTTCGGCTGACGCGGGTGGATCTGATGATGAAGCAGGGCCTGCTCTCGACGAGCGGAGCGACGGTGACGATCCACCCTCGGCGGGCGGTCGGGGCGGTGCAGCCCGCGGCGAGCGCGATCGGCGTCGGCGGCACGGTCTTTCCCGCGATCCTGGGCGCGAGCGCCGGCATGGTCCCGGTGGCGCTCGTGGGCGTGACGCTGCCGGACCCGACCGTGCTCAACTACTGCGTCGTCGTCAAGGGGCTCGGCGTCGGAGCGAGTTGCGAGGTCGTGTACGACACGTCGTCGAGCGCGCCGGTTGATTCGACGGTGTTTCAGATGTCGGCGAACGCCGGGAGCACGTGGACCCCCTCGACGAACACGCAGCGCAACGACCTTCGGTTCGCGCTCTACGGCGAGTATGACTGGACCGCGAGCGTGGCGCAGTCGTCGACGAGTTACGCGCTGAGGTCGGCGACGGTGCGGCTGCAGACGGGGCAGGACTCGGGGTCGGCGTCGGTGGCGTCGGTGGTCGCGCTCAACAAGCCCCCCATCCCAGGACCATGACACACGCGAAGCGACAACTCGGCGCCCGCGGCATCACGCTCGTCGAGGCCGTGCTCTCGATGGCGGTGGCGTCGGTGATGCTGGCGGCGTCGCTGAACGCGGTGGCGGCGGCGCGGGTCGGGCAGGTGTGGAACACGCAGCGGCTGGCGGCGATGTCTGCGGCCTCGGCGCTGATGACGGAGATCACGGACCTCGCGTACCAGGAGCCGCTGCTCGGAGGCGGGCTTGGGCCGGACGCGCTGGAGGTGGACCGGACGCTGTATGACGACGTGGACGACTACGCGGGGTACAAGGCGGCGTGCGCGGATCGCTCGGGCAAGGCGCTGCCGGGGACGTCGCGGATGCGGTTCGTGGTGGACGTGGAGTGGGTGGAACCGGCGTCGCCGGGCGCGACGGTCGGGGCGGAGTCGGGCGTGAAGCGGATCACGGTGCGCGTGGAGCGTGACGGCAAGGAACTGGCGCGGCTGGCGGCGTGCCGATCGGAGATGGTGGAACGATGAGCCAGACGCGAGCGGCACGAGCGGCGATGCGGCGGCGCGGCGGGGTCTACTTCGCCGTGCTGGGCGCGTCGATGCTCATGGGCCTGATCGGCGTGGGCGTGGTGGCAGAGATGCGGGCGCAGCGGCAGGCAACGATCGCGGCGATGGACGGGATCGAGGCGCGATTCCTGGCGGATTCGGCGGTGCAGGCGGCGGTGGTCGAACTGTCGAAGGACCCGAACTGGCGATCGAGGCCGGCGGCGAGTTGGGCGTCGCCGCGGGCGCTGGGGCGTGGGACGGTGTCGCTACGGATCACGGGCACGTCGGGGACGACGGTGAGCGGGAACGAGTACGAGCCGGTCCTGCTGACGGGCGTGGGGGTGAAGGGTTCGGCGCGGCAGATGACACAGGTGCGCCTGGGCGCGACGGGCGTGCCGCTGGATTCGTTGAGCCTGGCGATGCACGCCGATGGAGAGATCGAGGTCCTGTCCGGCGCGTGGCTGACGGTGACGGGCGCGCCGATCGCGACGCACTCGACGCTGCTGAATGATGGGACGTTTGTCGGGACGGCACGGGCGAAGGCGAGGGCGGGCGGAGGGCTGTTGGTCGGGACGGTGGCGATCACGTCGCAGCAACTCACGGTGGCGCGGGCGAGCGCGATCTCGTTCTACGCCGACGTGGGGACGGCCATCGCACCAGCGAACGGCGTGATGGAGAATCTGGTGCTCTCGGCTGGGGTGAACCCGATGGGCGGGGGCGTGAACGCGGATGGGGTGTACGTCGTTCGCACGAGCAAGGATTTGACGATCCGCAACTGCCGGATCAAGGGGACGCTGGTGGTGATCTGTTCGGACGGCGCGGCCGTCCACCTGGCGGATCGAGTCTTCATCCATCCGCACCGGGCGGATTATCCGGCGCTGTTGGTGGCCGGGGACCTGTTCATCGAGATCGAGAGCGCGGCGGCGACGCTGCAGGAGTCGACGGTCGGGGTCAACTTCAATCCGGCGGGCGCGCCGTACCAGGGCGTGAGCGATTCGGACACGACGGACTCGTACCCGAGCGAGGTTCGCGGGCTGGTTCACGCGACGGGGCTGGTCACGCTGTCGAACACGGCGACGGTCCGCGGGGTGATCCTCTCGTCGCTGACGGGCTCGACCGCGGTGTCGGTGGAGGGGAACAACCAGTTGATCTGGGACTCGACGATCGCGGCGAACCCGCCGATGGGGTACACCGAGTCGGTGCGGCTGAGCGTGCAGCCGGGCACGTGGGCACGGGTGGTGGACCCGTAGGTCGCAGCCCGTGGAGCGTCAGGGGGGAGGCGCGGCCGGCGCCTGAGAGAGGGCTGGGGCGGGATGGGGTCGTGCGGGTGCGCTAGGCCGCGGCGGGCAGGGCTTGTTGCGAGGCGTGGCGTGCGACCATGGCGTCGAACTCGGCGAAGTCGAGCCGAACAAAGATCGAGGCGAGTTCGGGGTCGAACTGCTTGCCAGCGTTGGCGGCGATCTCGGCGAGGACCCTCTCACGGGGCATGGCGGAGCGGTAGGAGCGATTGGAACTCATGGCGTCGAAGGTGTCGGCGAGGGCGAGGACCCGGGCGACGAGGGGGATCTTGTCGCCCGCGAGGCCCTCGGGATAGCCCATGCCGTCCCATCGCTCGTGGTGGTGCAGGACACCCGGCAGCACGTCGTGGAGGCTGGGGATGTCCTTGAGGATCCCGTGGCCGATGGCGGGATGTCGCTTGATGAGTTCGAACTCGTCGTCCGAGAGGCGTCCCGGCTTGAGGAGGACGGCCTCTGGGACGCCGATCTTGCCGACGTCGTGGAGGAGCCCGCAGACGTGGACTCGCTCGGCGGCGACGGGACGGAAACCGGCGGCGAAGGCGAGTTGGCGGGCGACGTGGGCCACGCGCTCGGAGTGGCCGCGGGTGTAGGCGTCCTTGGCGTCGATGGCGGCGGTGAGGGCGCGCAGCGAGCCGAGGAACATGGCCTTGTGATCGTGATAGAGCCGGGCGTTCTCGGCGAAGGAACCGGCGAAGGCAGCGCCGGCGCCGATGAGTTGCGTGTCGTAACTGGAGACCTGGGGGTCGTCGCCTCGCTTGTCGCAGGCGATGATGACGCCGGCGCGGCCCTGCTCGGTGAGGATGGGCTGGAGGAGGAGTTGGCCCAAGTGCGGCGAATCGCCTCCGATCGGGACGATCGTGGGCCCGACGTCGCAGCCCGGTTGTTCTCTCTGGTAGAGCCGATCGAGGTCAAAGCCGGGCGGAACCGCGCCGCGTTCGAAGCGCATGCCGGAGAGCCCCGGGAGGTTGCAGTTGTCGAACCAGACGCCGAAGTACCCGAAGTCCATGGTCTGGTGGAGGCGATCGCAGAGGAGGGTGACGAAGTTCTCGGGGCGGTCGATGTCCTGCATGGCGCGGCCGAGGGCGTAGAGGACGTCGATGGTCTCGTAGGAGCGTGAGAGTTCGGAGGTGAAGCCGCCGACGGCGGCTTCGTGCTCGGAGAGCGCGGCGGCGTCGTGGACCATCCACGGGAGCGAGAGCGCCAAGGCCGCGGCGCTGCGGGCGTCGTGGCGTGCGAAGCGCCAGAGGGCGCGACGAGCGGCGGCCTCGTCGAGCCCCGCGACCTCGCAGGCCGAGGCGAAGAAACTCGACTCGAGGCCCTCGGGCGAGAGCGCCAGGAGGAGGAACCCGCCGACCTTTCGGCGTCGGCGCATCTCGCTGACGCGGATGATCCACGCGCCCGGCGCGACGGAGTCGACGCCTTCGCCGGCGTTGGTCGCCCATCGTCGGCCCTCCTGGGAGACGACCTGGGAGAGGGCGCGGCTGTGGAGCCAGAGCCCGGCCTGGCCCGGCTCCGCGGGCTCATCGACGATCGCGCCGGCGGTGTCGCAGCGCCACATCGCGAGCCCGAGCGCCCGGCAGCGGTCGAAGAAGGGCCGGTGGAGCCCGCGGTCGGCGACCGGGGGGCTCACGCGGCGACCCCTTGCGCGGCGCCTCCGAGCAACTCGGTGAGGCGTTTGAGGACGTCCTTGGCGCTGAAGGGCTTGCTGATGAGGTGGCGGATGTTGGTGCGGGCCATCTGCTCGGGGGTGAGGATGTAGCCCCGGGCGGTGAGCAGGATGATCGGGACGTGCGTCGTCGTCGGTGTTTCCTTCAGGCGCGTGGCGAGTTCCAGGCCGCTCATTCGAGGCATCTGGAGGTCGGTGATGACGGCACGCGGCAGACGCGTCGTGGCCAACTCGAACGCCTCGACGCCGTCGCGAGCGACCATGAGCGCATAGCCCGCGGCCTCGAGGCGCTGCCCGACCACGCAGGTGATCGGCGCCTCGTCGTCGGCGAGCAGGATGAGTGGTTGGTCCATGGGGAGCCCTCGTCCCGGGTATCGGCGACGCGGATCAGGAACTCCGCGGAAGGGGCCCGCGACCGCGGACGGGAGGTCTGGATGTATGGCGAGGGGTGCAGTAATCGGACCCGAGGGGTGCGTGCGTGCTCGGCGGCTTTCCCGGGGGGCGTGCGGGGGGTAGCATCGAGGATGAGCGAGCCCGAAGTTCGAGGGGAGATCGAGGCCAAGCCGCTGCCGGCGGACGTGGCGGGGTCGGTTGAGGCGATCCTCCTGACCTCGGACCGCCCGATTCCGCCGAGGCGACTGGCCGAGGTTCTCGGGCTCGCGGACGAGGGACCGATCGACGACGCGGTGCGGACGCTCAACGAGACGTACGCGGCGACTGGGCGGAGTTTCCGACTCGAGCGCGTCGCGGGCGGGTTCCGGGTGATGACGCTGCCGGAGTTTGGCGGGGTGCTGTCGGCGTTCCACAAGTCGAGGTCGGAGGGTCGGCTGTCGCGTGCGGCGCTCGAGTGCCTGGCGATCATCGCGTACAAGCAGCCGATCACGCGGGCGCACCTGGAGGCGATCCGGGGCGTGGGCTGCGGCGAGGTGCTGCGGTCGCTGCTCGAGCGTCGGCTGGTGACGGTCAAGGGTCGGGCCGAGGAACTCGGGCGCCCGCTGCTGTATGGAACGACCAAGGAGTTCCTCGATCACTTCGGGCTCTCGTCGGTGGCGGACCTGCCGACGATCGCGGAACTGAAGGGAGCACCATGAAGACGGTCGTGCTGGGCGTGGTGGCGGCGGCGTTGGCGATGGGCATGGGCGGCTGCCGGAAGGGCCTGATCGTGGAGGGGAAAGTCCTCGTGGGCGAGGTGCCGTTCGTGCTCGTGGTTGATCGCACGGATCCTCGCTACACGGGGCAGGGCGAGCCGGGCGTGACGGTCGCGGGGCGGGTGAATCCGTCCGCGGCTTCGGGCGAGAGTCTGGGCGAGGTCGTCTCGGATCGCAAGGGCGCGTTCTGGTTCCGGGTGCGGGAGCAGACGGCCGTGGCGCGCCCGATCGAGTTTCGCGCGACCGGCGACGGGTTCATGCCGACGGTGGGCGAGATCCCGTCGCCTCCGTCGGGGAATCGGGCCGTGCTGATCCTCGTCAAGCGCGTCGCGCCATGAGCGTCGCCGGGCCGCGCCGGCGGTACCACTTCCACACGCCGGGGGTGCTGTACGTCCTTGTCACGCTGTTCCTCGCGGTGGGCGCGATCAACAGCCAGAACAACCTGCTCTTCCTCGCGCTGGGGCTGGCGATCGGCGGGCTGCTGGTGTCGGGGGTGATCAGCGGGTCGTCGCTGATGGGGGCGGGGCTGGAGCGGTTGCCGACGATCCGCGCCGCACTGGCCACGCCCACGGCGCTGCGGTATCGGGTGTCGAATCGGGGGCGCTGGCTCCCGGCGTATGGGATCAGTGTGGACGAGGTGGCGAGCAGCGGCACGACATGGGCCGCGTTCACCGCGCCGCCGCGGGCGTTCGTGGTGGGTGTGGAGCCGCGCCGGTCGGTGATCGTCGAGGCGCGGATCGTGCCGCGTCGCCGGGGGCGGATGCGAGTGGGCGACGTGCGTCTGTGGACGACGCTCCCGTTCGGGCTGACGCGCAAGTCGAGCACGTTCGCGCTCCCGGGCGAGGTGCTGGTGCTCCCGCCCGAGTTGGCGATCCGCGAGGGGCTGTATCGGCGTGCGACGGCCCGCGCCTATGCCGGCGCCGAGGCCGCGTTGACGCCGGGCACGGGCGAGGAGTTCTATGGGCTGCGGGAGTACGTGCCGGGCGATGCGCCGCGGTCGATCGCGTGGCGGCGCTCGGCACGGACGGGCGAACTGGTGGTCCGCCAGACCGCGTCGCCCTCGCCGCGGCGGTTGTGGGTGGTGCTGCGGCTGGACGCGAGCGCACGCCCGAGCGCCAACGAACTCGCCATCGCGGCCGCCTCGGCGCTGCTTCGCCGGGCGAGGCACGACGGGCTGGCCGTCGGGCTGGTGGTCCCGTCGCACCGGCTCGAGTTCCGTCCGGGCCAATCGCCCGCGCACCTCCGCCGGATGGTCGAGGAACTGGCGCTGATCGAGGTCGGCGAGCCGGCGGCGGACTCGGACGCGAGCGCCCCACGCATCGGCCGCGGCGCGTGCGTGGTCGTGCATCCGGGCGAGGCCGACCGATCGCTTGGTCCGAGCCACGCGGCGCACGTCGACGCGACGCGCATCGCGGAGGTCTTTGCCGAGGATGATCGGACCCGCGCGATCCTCGGCGTGATCCTGAGCGAGTCGGCGAGTTCGGCGGGGGGCGCCCGCGGCAGGAGCGGCCGGGCATGAACCTCGACCGCGGATTTGCGTGGTGCGCCGGGGTGCTGGTGATGCTCGCGATCACCGCGTTCTGCCTCGCCGACGCGAACCTGGCCCTCGCCGCGTTCGCGCTCCCGGTGGGGCTCGCGGCGTGGGTGCTGTCGTCGCGAGCGGCGAACCCGCTGCGGCTCCCGAGGCGGGCCGTGAACCTGCTGCTGATCGGCATCGTGCTGCTGGCGGTGGTGTGGGTGCGGCGCGAGGTCAGCGTGAGCGCGATCGCAACCATCGCGGTCTACATCCTGCTGCTGAAGATCGGCGACCGTCGCGGCCCTCGCGACGATGGGCAGATCCTGGCCCTCGCCGTGTTCCTGCTCATCGCGGCGATGCTCACGAGCAGTTCGCTGGTGGTGGGCGTGCTGCTGGCGGCGTCGGGCCCGGCGCTCGTCCTGGGCACGATGCTGCTGCAACTCCGCGCGGGGCTGATCTCCGCCCGCCAGCGCGGGGAGGGCGCCAGTCCCGTCCCCCCGCCCCGCGAGTGGACCGCCGACGCCCGCGCCCCGCGGCTGGGCATGACGACCACGGCCTCGGTCTTCCTGATCCTGGGGTCGGCGGTGTTCGTGTTCCTCATCATGCCACGCGGCGTGGGCGAGGGCTTTTTCGGCGGGTTTGCGCGCCGCGCGGGCGGCTCGGTGACGGGGTTCTCCAACGTCGTGCAACTCGGGACGCGCGGGGTGATCTCCGAGTCCCCCACCGTCGTCATGGAGGTCGAGGTTCGGCAGGCGGCGTCCACCAACGACACCACCGGGCCCGGCATCGGGTCGGTGAGCGAGGTGCTGTACCTTCGCGGCGCGGTCCTGGAGCAGTACGACAACGGGCTGTGGTCGGCGCGGGTCGGCGCGGGTCGCGGGATCGCGGTCGAGGCGAACTCGATGGCGGTGTTCGGCGAGATCGGCGCGGGCTCGCTCATCCGTCAGGACGTGCGGATGCGTGACACGCCACCGGCGGGGACTCCGGCGACGTTTTTCGGGCTGTGGAGGCCGGTGGCGATCCAACTGGCGGAGGCGCCGGTGGAGCGGGATCGAGGCCGCGTGGGGGACCGAGTGCCGCGCGAGCGTGAGCCGCTGGTCCTTGGGCCGGGTCGGACGCTGACGGCCAAGATGAACACGGGGCCGTTCGCGTACACGATCTGGTCACTGCCCACGGACGGGCTGGGCTCGGAGCCCATGGGGCGATCGGGCGGAGCGAGGTGGGATTCGGAGGCAATCGCGGCCGAGGCTCGGCGCGTCGTGCGTGCCGCGGGGATCGAGCCGGACCCAGCGAGCCGCGCGGTGGAGGACGACGCGGGCGCGGCGCGCGCGATCCAGTCGTGGCTGCGGACGAAGTTTGAGTACACGCTCGAAGAGGCCGGGAGGCCATCGGGCGTCGATCCGATCGAGCACTTTTTGTTCACGACGAAGCGCGGGCACTGCGAGTACTTTGCGGCCGCGATGGTGGCGATGTGCCGATCCATCGGCATCGGGGCGCGGCTGGTGACGGGGTATCTGGCGGCGGACTTCAACGCGGGTACCGGGACGTACACGGTGCGGGAGAGCAACGCCCACGCGTGGGCGGAGGTCGAGGTAGGCACGGGCCGCTGGCGAGTGTTTGATGCGACGCCGCCGGACGACATCGCGCGGATCCATCGGGCCTCGCCGGGGCTGGCGGGGCGCGTGCGGCAGATGCTGGACCTGCTCGACCACCTGTGGAATCGCTCGGTGGTGTCGTTCGACGAGCGCGACCGAGCGGGGCTCTTTGGTCGCACCGGCCGACGGGGTGGGGCGATCTTCGGCGCCTACGGCGAGGGGGGTGGACGGCGCACGGCGCTGGGGCTGCCGCCGGCGATCTTTCGCGGGATCCTCGCGGGCGCGGCGGTCTTCGCGTTCGTGACCGCCATCGGGCTCGGCGTCGCCTGGGTCGTTCGTCGCCTTGGCACCACGCGCGACGATCGGCCCAACGATCCCGCGGTGCTGGGCTTTTATGGCGAGTTGCTCGGGGTGCTGGCGCGGCGGGGCGTCCGCAAGCCCGCCTGGCGGCCCCCGGCGATGCACGCGCAACTCATTGCGTTGGCGGACCCCGAGGCCGCGTCGGTCACGCGGGACGTGGTGCGCGACTACTACCGCTCGCGGTTCGGGGGCGAGGCGCTCACGCGAGCGGAACGCGAGGCGGCGCGGCGGCGCGTCGCGTCGATCCGCCGACGCCGATAACACGACGGCGATCCGGGTGCGCGGGCCGCTCGCTGCCGTGTGCCGCGCTGCAAGCCCTTGCCGCTCAAGCATCCCACGGGGCGGGCCGATCCGACGCGCGAGCCCGGCCTTGCGTCGGGGCTCCACGCACACGGAAGACGAGGTGGACCTTGCCTGCCAACCGATCCCGCACCCAGCGCTGGCACGAATCGCTCGACCAGATTCTCGAGCGACAGGGCGCGCTCGAACTCTCCTTTCCGGCCTCGGATCCCGGGGCGGGCGACGTCATCTGGCGCGTCCGGCTGCTCAGCGTGACCGACCAGGAGATCGGGGTCGAGCAGCCCAACGCGGCGGGCCACGCGCTCGACTTCGGGCCGGGTCTAGAGTGCATTGTCGGCATGTCGATCGGGCAGAATCGCTGGATGTTCCGCACGCGGACGCTGGGCTCGACGGGCGGGCCGGGGCTGGCGACCCGGGCGCTGCGGCTGGCGCTGCCGCAGACCGTCGAGCGATGCCAGCGTCGCAACTTCTATCGCGTCTCGACGGCGTCGGTCACCCCGGTCACGGCGGACTGCTGGCCGATCCTGGACCCGACAACCGTGCGTGCCGCCGAGGTCGCCAACCGCGCGCACATCCTCGACCTCATCGAGCGTGGCGGGTGCGCCAAGCCGGGGGACGAGCCGCTCGTGCTTCCCGAGGTCGGGCCGAAACTCACGGCGACGCTGCTGAACCTGGGCGGGGGCGGCGCTGGGCTGCTGTTCACGCGACACGACTCGGGTTCGATCGAGCGCTCGCGGCTGTTCTGGCTTCGGCTCAACCTCACGCCGCACGTCCCCGCGCCGCTGGCGGTCACCGCGCGGATGGCGCACACGCACCTCGACTCGACGCAGCAGTTGTACGGCGGGATGGCGTTCGAGTGGTCGTTCCACCCGGCCCATCGCGAGTTCGTGGTCGAGCAGGTGCGACGTTACGCCCGGGCACTTCAGTCCGCGCAGGCGGCGAGAAAGACCGCGTAGGCCTAGGGCACGGACCCGGTCGGGAGCGTCTTCATCTTCGGCTCGGGGAAGGGGTCGCCGGGCCAGCCGTCCCAGACCTCGGGGCCGATCTTGTCGGCGTTGGGGATCACCCACGCCCTGGCCGTGCCCTTGCCCGCGCGGAGGATCACGGGATTCGAACCATCATTGAGCACCGCGCGGAAGTGCCCCGGCTCGGGCTTGGCATCGCGAACGTTTCCGACCTTGGAGACGAACTCCGCGGCCCCCGAGTCCGACGCGATATCAAAGAGACCCGAAGAACCCGGCCCGGCCTGGAAGTGGACGAGGCCCTGCGGGGAGGCGAGCGAGACGGGTGCCGTGAGCGGTTGTCCGGTGCGCACCACGACGTCGCCGCCGCGAACGCCCGCCATGCCGTTCTCGACGTCGATCGCGCCACCGACGCCGACGAGTTCGACCGATCCGCCTGCGTTCCGCACGACGACGTTCTCCGACCGCGGCACGCTGACCACGAGCACCACGGCCACATCGCTCTCGCGCTCCGGGGACGCCGGCGCGGTGGTCACACGGAGGATGCGCCGCCCGTCGTCGAACGAGGCGATCGCGCGGATGATCGCCGACTGTTTCAGTTCCGCTCCCTTCGGGCCGCCGCGAACCAGACGGCGAACGCGAGCCGAGACTTCGGGCGCTTCGAGGCGTGGATTGGCCTCGACCCGAACAGAACCGTTCCAGTTGGTGACCTCGACGGCGGTGGTCAGTTCGGGCGGGAGCCGCTCGCCAAGCACCGGCACGTCGAACGGGCGCGTTCGGGCGCAGCCCGCGGCGAGGAGGGCGAGGGCGAGTACGGGAATGAGCCAGCGCGTCATGCGCGATCTCCGGGACAAGGTGGACGGGACTTTACTCCCGCCGAGAAGTGAGCGCGGCAACTCAAACATATTCCGAACGCTGTAGAGCACAGTTTGGCGAGCCGAGGAGTAGGGTTCGATCCTATGATCGGCCCGTTGGGCCTGAGCCGTGCGAGCGTGGCCCGATGCTGATCGAACAATCGGGCGATAGGCGGCCCGTGTCTGAATCTGTTCCCGGATCGAGTGACTGAGAATCGACATGGGACCTGACGCGAATCGGGAGAAGTCGGCGGGATCGGGCGGGCGACGCCGAGGGGGGCGTCTGGCGGTTCGTGGAAGGGTTGGTCCGGGGTAGGAGTTCGATCGACATCGGAGGGCCCGTCGTGGGCCCGTGCTATGGCGCACGCTCTGGGTGTTCCGGCGATCCCGTCGGAGCGAGGAGCGTGGCATGTCGTGGACATCGGCAATCCTCGGGATGGGCGACGTGTGGGCCGCCATGCTCGCCGTGGTGGCGCTGCTGGTGGGCGCGGGCGTGGGCGTGGTGGTCTCGCGGTTCGTCGTCGGGACGACGCTGTCGCAGGCACGGCGAGACGCGGACCAGATCGTGGAGCGTGCCGGGGCCGAGGCGAAGGCGGCGGCGGCGAAGGTCGAACTCGAGGCCGAGCGAGCGATCCTGGAACGGCAGGGCAAGGCCGAGCGGGAGATCGAGGAGGCTCGAGCCGAACTGAAGGAAGCCGAACGCCGGCTGACCAAGCGAGAGGATGCGTTCGAGCGGAAGGAAGAGGGACTGGCGACGCGCGAGGCGGCCGTCCAGAAGGCGGCCGAGGGGCTGCGGGCGCGTGAGGAGCGGATCGCGCAGCGGGAGGCCGAGACCGCGGAGGTGCTGGCGAAGCAGCGGGAGACCCTGCTTCGAGTGGCGGAGATGACGCGGGAGCAGGCGCGCGAGATGCTGCTGACGCGGATCGAGGACGAGTTCCGTCTGGACGCGGCGAAGGTGGCGCGGAAGGTCGTCGAGGACGCGGAGACGAGCGCCAAGGAGCGTGCCCGCGAGATCACGCTGCAGGCGATCCAGCGGTACGCGACGGAGCACACGTCGGAGGCGACGGTGCGGTCGGTGGCGATCCCGTCGGACGACATGAAGGGGCGGATCATCGGTCGCGAGGGGCGGAACATCCGCGCGATCGAGAAGGCCACGGGGGTGGACATCATCGTGGACGACACGCCCGGGGTGATCGTGGTGTCGTGCTTCGACAAGGTTCGGCAGGCGGTGGCGGTCGAGGCGCTGGAGCGGCTCATCGCGGACGGGCGGATGCACCCCTCGCGGATCGAGGAGATCGTGGAGAAGGTGCGGTCGGAGATCAACGACAAGATCATCAAGCACGGGAAGGACGCGGTGCTCGAGGTGAACCTGCGGGGGATCCATCCCAAGATCGTCGAGGCGATGGGGAAACTGCACTTCCGCACGAGTTACGCGCAGAACGTGCTCCGGCACTCCATCGAGGTGGCGTACCTGTGCCAGATCATCGCGGACCAACTCGGGCTGGACGGGACGATCGCCCGCCGATGCGGGTTCCTCCACGACATCGGGAAGGCGATGGACCACGAGATGGAGGGCGGGCACCCGAAGATCGGGATGGACTTTGCGCGGCAGTACGGGGAGCGGGAGCCGGTCCTGAACGCGATCGGGGGCCACCACGCGGACATCCCGAGCACGAGTTTCTACACGCCGATCGTGATGGCGGCGGACGCGGTGTCGTCGGCGCGGCCCGGGGCGCGTCGCGAGAGCCTCGAGCGGTACGTGCAGCGTCTGACGGAGTTGCAGGACATCGCTCTGTCGATGCCGGGCGTGACCGAGGCGCACGCGATCCAGGCCGGGCGCGAGGTGCGGGTGATGGTGGACGCGAGGAAGATCAGCGACGACGAGGCGTTCCTCGTGGCGCAGCGGATCGCCAGGCGAGTCAGCGACGAGATGACGTTCCCCGGCGAGATCCGCGTCACGGTCCTGCGCGAGACGAGGGCCATCGAGGTCGCACGCTGACGCGACCTATCCTCAGCACACGACCCCCGGCGCTGCGGCGCCGATCCCGGAGTTTCCCACATGCAGCAGATCAAGATCTTCGCGGGCCAGGAGGACAGGATTTCCGCGCTCGAGCGCGACATCAACGACTGGCTCAAGCAATCCGGGGCGAGGGTGATCCAGACCTTCGGGAACATCGCGCCGCAGGCGCTGATGAAGGGCACGGAGGCGGCCAAGCCTTCGCTCTCCGAGTCTTCCACGGGCCGACGCTTCGCGCCTTCCGACATCCTCATCTGCGTCGTCTACGAGACGAACTAGGAACCACGCATGGCCGCCGATCGGCCCGTGGCGCTCGTGACCGGTGCGGGCTCGGGCATCGGGCGCGAGATCGCGCTCGTGCTTGCCGCGATGAACCACCGCCTCGTGCTGGTGGGCCGTCGCGAGGAGCCCCTTCGCGAGACCTCTTCGCTCCTCTCTGTCAGCGACGCGGTCGTCATCCCGGGCGACGTGGGAGATGCCGCCTTCGCCGAGGCGCTCGTGGGCCGCGTGCTCGAAGCCGCGGGTCGGCTGGACGTGCTCGTCAACAACGCGGCGATCGCGCCGAGCGTGCCGATCGTGGGCACGTCGGCGGCGCTGCTGGACGAGGCGTTCCGCATCGACGCGATCGGGCCTGGGCTCCTCATCGCCCGTGCCTGGCCCGTCTTCGTCCGCCAGCGATCGGGGTGCGTGGTGAACATCTCGACGATGGGGACGGCGGACCCGTTCCCCGGGTTCTTCGCGTATGCCGCGGCGAAGTCCGCCCTCGAGTCCATGACCCGCTCCTGCGCTGTCGAGGGCCGGCGACTCGGCATCCGCGCGTTCGCCGTCGCCCCCGGCGCCGTCGAGACCCGCATGCTCCGCCGTCTCTTTGATGAGCGGGTGATCCCGCGGGACCGCTGCCTCTCGCCCCAACGCGTGGCCGAGGTTGTGGCGGCGTGCGTCCGCGGGGATCACGACGACCGCAACGGGCAGACCATCCGCGTCACGCCATGAGCCGCGGCGTGACGCTCCCGCTGCACGACCCCGCCCGCGCGGGCCGATATCCCGAGCGTGTGCGGCATCCTGGCCATCGCGACACGGATCGGTGAACGCCCGGCGGTCTCTCGCGCCGCCGCGGAGGCCATGCGAGACGAGATGGCTCACCGCGGACCCGACGGTGCGGGCCTGCTCGACCTGGGCCACGCGATCCTTGCGCACCGTCGGCTGGCGGTCGTGGACCTCTCGCCTGCGGGCGCACAACCCATGACCACGCCGGAGGGGCGTTGGTCGCTGGTGTATAACGGCGAGGTCTACAACGACACGGAACTGCGGGCCGAACTCTCGCGCGAGGGCGTGCGGTTCGTCTCGACGAGCGACGCCGAGACCGTGCTGCACGTGCTCGCCCGCTGGGGCGAGGCGGGGCTGGCTCGCCTGCGGGGGATGTACGCGCTCGCGCTGCACGATCGCGACGCGGGCACGATGCTCCTGGCGCGCGATCCGCTGGGGATCAAGCCGCTCTACTGGTGGCGGCATGTGCGTCCCGACGGTGGCACGGAGGTCGTCGCCGCGAGCGAGCCCCGCGCGATCCTCGCCCACCCCCACTGCCCGGCGCGCCCGGACCTCGTCACCCTCAGCGGCTACTTGACCACCATCCGCGTGACGCTCGGCCCGCGGACGCTGTTCGAGGGCGTGCGCACGCTCGAGCCCGGGGACACCCTCACGCTGGATCTCCGCACCGAGGGCCTCCCGGCGCGACGGGGCACGATCGCGTGGCCCGAGCCGTGCGCCGCGTCGGTGCGCGACGCCGTCGAGGACTCCGTCCGCCGACACGTGCGTGCGGACGTGCCGGTGGGGTCGTTGCTGAGCGGGGGGCTCGACTCGACGATCGTGGCCGGGCTCGCGTGCCGGCACGTCCCGGGGCTACGGACCTACGCCTCGGGCGTGCGCGCGGCGGCGGGCGACCTCGAGCACGCGGCCCTCGCGTCGGGGGTCCTTGGAACGCTCCACACGGAGGTCCCGATCTCGCGCGAGGCGTTCGCCGAGGGCTGGGCGTTCCTCGTGCGCGCGCAAGGGATCCCGCTGGGGACGCCCAACGAGGTGGCGATCCATGCGTTGGCACGGGCCATGCGAGCCGCCGGGATCGTCGTGGCCCTCTCGGGCGAGGGCGCGGACGAACTGTTCTGCGGGTACGACGTGCCGCTGCGATCGGCGGCGCGGTTCGAGGAGTCCGGCGGCGCGCGCACGACGCGCGACCGCGGGCTCTTCCAGGTGCGCGAGGCCGCGTGGGTCCCGATCGAGGCCAAGGGCTCGCTGCTCCGCGCGCCGGTGTGGCGGACGCTCGAGGGCGACGCGGCGCTGATCGACGAAGCGGAGCGGCAGTTCGCGGCGGTCTGGCGCGAGGGCGACGCGCTGGGCACGCACCAGCGACTCATCCGCCGGGTCAACCTCGCGGGCCTGCTGCTCCGGCTCGATTCGTCGATGATGCGGGCGTCGGTGGAGGGGCGGACGCCGCTGGCCGACGTGCGCCTTGCCGCGCTCGCCGAGTCGATGTCGGTGGAGGCACGTGCAGACCTGGCGCGCTCACCGGCGGAGACGAAGATCCCGCTGCGGCGCGGGTTTGCGGACCTGGTTCCGGCGGCGATCCTGTCCCGCCCGAAAGCGAGTTTCCCTCTGCCGTTCGTCGAGTGGCTGCGGGACGCCTCGCCGAGGCTCGAACGCTCGCGGTTCGCGCGAGAGGTCTTTGAGTCGGGCGTCGTGGACGCGGTCGCGGCCGACCCGGCGACGCACTGGCGCGTGGCCTGGCCGATGCTGAACCTTGCGGCCTGGGGGGACGAGTTGTGGGGCGGATAACGCGGAAATCGGCACGACTGGACGGCGTTGCCACGGCTCGCGCCCCTGGCGCGTGGCGCGGGTGAAGGGGCGAAGCAGCGCGACCGATGTGGCGGACATGGGGTTGTTCGGGGGCAAGCGGGCGTCATATGCGCAGCGCGCGGAGCGCTATGCGACGGCGGGGATGTCGTGCCCGCTGGGGATGGTCCGCGACCTGTCGGCGACGGGGATGCGCGTGCGGAGCGAATCAAAGCCCGACCTGAAGCGCGGAGAGTCGCGGCAGTTCACGGTCGGGACGGCGGCCCAGCGGCTGCGGGTCACGGGCCGGGCCGTGTGGGTCCGCCGCGTGTCGCTGCGTGCGTTCGAGATCGGGATCCAGTTCATCGGGCTGAGTCCGGCGCAGTCTGCGGCGCTGCTGCAACTGGGGCGATACGGGTTCGTGGGCGTGTCGGATGCGTCCGGCGCCGCATCGCCGCAGCCGGGGGCCGCGACGGGATCACAATCGAGCGGCCGGCAGCGAAGCGGCGCGACTAGTCCTCGCAACGAGCCGATCCAGGCCGCGATGGAGATCGAGGACCTCTACGCGAGGCTGGGCGTCTCTCGCGGGGCGAGCGAGTCGGAGATCCGACGGGCGTACCGAGCGCTGGTGATGAAG
Organism: Phycisphaerae bacterium; assembly: GCA_016793805.1. Lineage (GTDB taxonomy): Bacteria > Planctomycetota > Phycisphaerae > Phycisphaerales > UBA1924 > JAEUIZ01. The sequence continues at coordinate 34,086 of JAEUIZ010000039.1, read as the reverse complement.
TGCCACCCGGACGCGACGAAGGACGCCGGGAGCGAGGAGCAGTTCGCGGCGATCAGCAAGGCGTACTCGATCCTGCGCGACCCAACGAAGCGAGAGCGGTACGACCGGATGCTGGATCAGGCGATCCGGGCCGCCTGAGACTTATGCCGCTGCGGGAGCGGACGCGGGCGGGGGTTCATGTCCCTCGCCGCTGCGACGCCTGAGCGCGGCGAATCGCATCCGGCACGCGACCAGGAACGCGATCTCGGCGATGGCCCACAGCCCGACGTAGACCTCGCCCCCGGAGCCGAACCCGTAACTGTGCAGCCCGGTGGCCATCACGTAGTTCACGCCGTAGAACGTCCAGACCATGACCACGAACCCAAGGATGGCCGCGGCGGCGAGCCCGAAGTCCTGGAGCCAGCGGATGTATCGGGCGTGCAGCACGGCGAAGTAGACGATGATGCTGATGAGGGCCCAGGTCTCCTTCGGGTCCCATCCCCAGAAGCGGCCCCACGATTCCGCCGCCCAGACCCCGCCCAGGATCGTGCCCGCGGTGAGCAGGATGAGGCCGACCTGGATGGTTCGATAGGTCTGGACGATGAGCGGCGCGGAACGCTTGGTGCCGTTGGGCGCGTTGCGGCGGGCGAAGAGGACCTCTTTCGCGAGGTAGACGTGCCCGAGCACGGACGCGACGGCGAGCACCCCGTAACTCGCCACGATGACGAGGACGTGGATGATGAGCCAGAAGTTGCTGCGGAGCACGGCGGGGAGGGCGTTGGTGCGGTCCTCGAGCGGGACGAGCCCGGCGAAGAGCACCGAGATCAGCGCGGCGCACACCCCGCCAAAGAGATACCAGCCCTTGCGATTCAGCGCCTGCGCGACCAGGCCGATCGCGATGGCGATGAGCCCCATCCACAGGAGCGACTCGTAGGTGTTGGACACCGGCGCTCGGTGCAGGATCGCGACGCGCAGCCCGATGCCCAGGACATGCTCGGCCACGCCCGCGGCAGCGAGCGAGATCGCCAGCGCGCCCAGTCGCGTGTGGTGCCAGGGGGCGGTCTTTTTCATGCGGCGCGGCCTCCGGTCGTTGGGGGCTCGACGCTGCGCTGCAGGTCGAGCATCTTCTGCCCCGGCGCATAGTCGGTGAGCACGACGCGGCGGATGTTCTTGAGCGAGGCGATCGTGCTGGACATCCGCGCCAGGGCCGCGCGGATGTCGCGGAAGTGCGACGCGAGCGCGGGGTTGTCCGCCGCCTCGCGCCCGAGCAGGGAGAGTTGCATCTCGATCACCGCGAGCGCGTTGTTCAGGTCGTGGTTCAGCGTCACCGCCAGTTGCCGGAGCGTCTCGGCCTTGCGCTCCTCGTTGGCCTGCAACTGCTCCGCGAGCCGGTTGTACGCCCGGGCCAGTTCGCCGAACTCGTCCCGACGGTCGATCGTGACGCGGTGCTCGAAGTGCTCGGCGGCCAGTTCGCGGCTCCCCTCCACCAGCGCGCCCACCGGCTTGAGCACGACCCCGGCCGTGCGCAGCAGCACCACCACCGCGACGTTGACCATGACCATCGCGGCGATCGTCAGGCCCAGCACCAGGGTGCGGAACGTCCGCCCGAGGCTCGCCTGCTCTTCGGAGACAAACGCGCGGAGTGGGCGAGCGAGGGCGAGGATCGCGACGCGCGCCCGCAGGCTGGCGTCGAGCGCTTCGGGCGTGCCGCCCGACCCGGGGCCGTGCAGCCGCACGAGGTCCGCCAGTGCTTCGCGCAGTGCCGCAAACTCCGCGGCGGCCTTACCCCCCGGCTGGGTCGTGATCGGGTGCTCCGCCAAGCCGCGAACGGCCTGGTCGAGCGCGGCGCGGGCGGACACGAGGTCCGCGGAGTTCTCGGTGGACGCCTGCACGACGTTCTGAACGGCCAACCCCACCGCCTGAATCCCATCCATGAGAACCGCGGCGTCGCGATTCGTCTGGTCGATCCGTGCCAGCGCCCCCTGGAGCAGCCAGATGGCGACGACGGCACCGCTCACGAAGCCCGCCACGAGCAGGCCGATGCGGAACATGAGGGTGCGGCGGAGCATGGAGGATCCTCTGAGCGGCATGGAGAGCATCGCCGCCGGGAGAGGATGCAAAGCGTGGGCCAGAGTGCGCTAGTGGGGCGCCGGCCTGGCTTCGAGGTCGCGCAGGTCCTTAGGGATGTTGAGTTCGTCGAGTTTGCGGTAGAGGCTGGAAACGCCGATCTCGAGGTGCCGAGCCGTCTCGGTCTTGTCGTAGTTGTGGCGTCGGAGCGCGTCGATGATGTGCTGCCGCTCGAATCCCGCCAACGCCTGCTTGAGGCTCTCCCCGGTTTCCGCCGCGGGCTCGGCGGCGGTGCGGAAGGGAAGGTCCGCGGCCTCGATGTCACGCCCTTCGGCGAAGATCACGGCCCGCTCGATCACGTTCTCCAACTCGCGCACGTTCCCACGCCACTCGTGCTCCAGCAGGGCCCGCATCGCGGCGTTGCTCACCCCGGCCACGGGCTTGTTCATCTCGCGGGAGTACTTGTCGAGAAAGTGCCGAGCCAGGAGCGGGATGTCCTGTCGGCGCTCGCGCAGAGGGGGAAGCCGCAGGCGGACGACATCGAGGCGATAGAGGAGGTCCTCGCGGAACTTGCCCTCCTTGCAGAGTTCGGCGAGGTCCTGGTTCGAGGCCGCGATGATCCGCACGTCGATCGGCCTGGGCCTCGTGTCGCCCACCGGGACGACGACCCGCTCCTCCAGCGCCCGCAGGAGCGAACTCTGCACGGCCTGGGGCAGGCACGAGATCTCGTCGAGGAAGAGCGTCCCGCCGTTGGCGGCCTCGAAGTACCCGATGCGGTCCTTGATCGCGCCCGTGAACGCGCCCTTGCGATGCCCGAAGAGTTCGGACTCGATGAGCGACTCGGGGATCGCGCCGCAGTTGACGGCCACGAAGGGCTTGTCGCGCGTGACCCCGTTGTAGTGGATCGCGCGGGCAAAGAGTTCCTTCCCGGTCCCGGACTCGCCGACGATCAGCACGCTGCTCCGCACCGCCGAGAGTTTGCGCACCAACTCGAACAGCCGGGCCATGGGGGGCGACTCGCCGATGAGGTTGTGGAAGGTGCTGGTGGCCGCGAGTTGCTCGGTGAGGATGCGCCGGTCGCGTCGCATCTCCCCGATCTCCAGGGCACGCCGAACGCGAAGCAACAGGTCCTCGAACTGCACCGGCTTCAGGACGTAGTCCACGGCCCCGGAGCGCATCGCGCTCACCGCCGTCTCCACTGTCCCAAAGGCCGTCATCACGATCACGGGCGTCTGCGGGCAGACCTGCTGGAGGTGGCCCAGGAGCGCCGTGCCGTCCATCGTCGGCATGCGCATGTCGGTGACGACGAGGTCGAAGACCTGCGCGAGCGCGGCGTCGTAGGCCGCGCGGCCGTCCGGCGCCTGGACGACCTGATAGCCCTCCTTCTGGAGAAGGGCCGCGAGCGACTCTCGCAGCAACTGCTCGTCATCAACCAGGAGAATGGTTGCCATTGGGAAGCCCCGCCCGGGCGGACGCTACTTTGCGGGAGACTTGAGGTACTGCTCCGGGATCGGGGTCTCGGCCCGCTCGTAATCCCAGAACACGTTGACGATCCACCAGCGACCCGAGTCCTTGAGCACCTGGATGCTGTTGATTCCGCGAACATAGGGCTCGGGATCGTCGGGCTTGTGCCGCGACTCGTAGGTGCTCCAGACGTGGGCGATGTTCCCGTATTGCTCCGTCCGGCGGGCGATCTCCTTGTCCATGAACCCGCCCTTCTCGAAGTACGTCTTGTTCGCGTCGATGTAGTCGCCGATGGTCAGGAACATCGCCACCGCGGCATCGCCCTCGCCGGGGCGGGATGCCACAAGCCGCGCGTCGGGCAAGAAGAGCGAGCGGTAGCGGTCCCAATCCCGCGGCTCACCCGGGGCGCCGGCGGGCGCGGCGTACATCGCGGCCACCAATCCGTCGATCGTCGAGACATCGGCAGGCTTGGGCGCGGGCCACGCAGCACGCGGCTCGGCGGCACCGGGATGGCCTGCCGGGAGTTTCTGCTTCCCGGGCTGCTGGGCCAACACCACGCATCCGATCGCACCCACGCACGCGGCAGAGAAGACGATTCGCTTCATGGCTGACTCCACGATGCGGATAACTCGTGCAAATGGGGTGCCCGGGACTCGCCGGGCCTGAACGGACGTCCGGAGAGGGAATAGCCCAATACTGGGAACCGACGATACGCACGATTCTCCAGACTGGGAACCGGGCTCGGTTGGACCAGTGGTGCGAGCGTTTGCTGGTGGCACGGGGTATGCAGGCGTTCCCGACGGATCTTCGCATGGCGGGACACGCCGAACGTTGGTCGCCGGCGTCTTCCGCTCCCTTCCCCCCCCCCCCCCACCTCCAATGGAGGCCAGATGGGTCTTTGGCAACGAATCCGTCCGCGGAAGCGCTGGCAGCGATTGACGCTCTACGGCGGCGTGGGGTTTGTGGTGTTCAGCGTGGCCAGCGTCGAACTCACGTCGCAGAGTTTCTTCTGCAACAGTTGCCACATCATGGGGCCGTACTACCAGAGTTGGACCCAGGGCAAGCACAAGGATGTCGAGTGCGTGAAGTGCCACATCTCGCCCGGTGTGGATAGTTTCCTTGCCGCGAAGTTCAACGGGCTGGGCCAGGTGGTGGACGACGTGCTGAATCGGACCTCGACCAAGCCGTCGGCGGCGGTGAGCCAGTTGGCGTGCACGCGACCGGGATGCCACAGCATCGAGAAGGTGCGGAACACGTCGAAGACCGAGGGGACGTTCAAGTTCCGTCACGACAAGCACCTCGACCTGGAGTACTCGGGGATCAAACTGGCCTGCGGGACGTGCCACTCGCATGTGAAGGGCAACGAGCACTTCGAGGTAAACAAGGAGATGTGCATCAACTGCCACCTCGTCGAGAGCGAGCGACGGGCGGCGAGCGGAGGCCCGAGCACGGGCGAAGCGGCCGCGCCGGGCGGCGCCTCGGGCGGGATGCTGCGCATGGCCGTGCGCGTGGGCCACACGGTTGTCGCCCCGGACGCGCTGTCCCAGCCGGCGCCGGCCGCGCCACACGGCAGCGCGGGCAAGGGTGGGCTCGTCCCGCCCAACGCCTGCACGGCCTGCCACGACCCGCCCAAGGGGATCATCGAGCGGCACGGGCTGAAGGTCGATCACGCGGAGTACCTGTCGTATGGGGCGGCGTGCGAGTCGTGCCACCGCAGCGCCACCGCCACGCCCGAGCCCATCGCCGACGGACGATGCCTCGCGTGCCACACGTTCGGGGTCGAGAACACGCGACCGGCGGCGGAGTTGCGCCACATCCACGCCGCGGGGAGGCACAAGATCGAGTGCTTCAGTTGCCACGGGACGATGCAGCACGGGCCCGCGGCCCAGACCGCCGCGATGGAGCAGTTCGACTGCCGGAAGTGCCACCAGGACCAGCACTCGGTGCAGCGTGACGAGTACCTCGCGGCGAGCGCGCACCGGGCGGCGGATGGGACGCTCGCCGTGAGCCCCATGTTCCTCGTGCACGTCGATTGCACCGGATGCCACGTCTCGAAGCGGGCGGTGAGCGTCAAGCCCGACAGCGGCGCGACGGTGGCGGCGGCGGTGCCTGAGGCGTGCGACGCGTGCCATAAGCCGGGGCTGGGGGCGCAGATGGTCCCGCTCTGGCAGAAGACGACTCGGGCGCTCTATGACCGCGTGGCGGAGGAACTCAAGGCCGCGACCGGCGCCGACCCCAGGGCGGTCGAGGAGGCACGCCGACTCATGGAACTGGTGCGGCTCGACGGCAGTTGGGGCGTGCACAACCCGAAGTACACGCAGCAGTTGCTGGAGCAGGCCCGCGCCAAGATCGCGCCCGCCAAGGCGAAGGACGGCGGGTCGTGAGGGTCGCGGCGCTCATCGCGGTGCTGGCCGGCGCGGCGTTGGGACAGCCTCCAACGTTCCCCAGTTCCCCGGCCAGGCCCAGCGCGCGGACGAGCGATTGCACGGCTTCGGGATGCCACGCCTCGCAGATGAACCACGCCTTCCTGCACGGCCCGACGGCGGTGCAGGCGTGCGACGCGTGCCATCAGTACGCGGACGTGGCGAAGCACACGTTCGACATGAAGCGCACGGGGCGGGAGTTGTGCGCGCTTTGCCACATCGACAAGGCCGGCCCGGAAGGACGGGTGGTGCACGAGCCCGTCGCCAAGGGCGACTGCACGAGTTGCCACGACCCGCACGGGGGCGCGGCGCGGACGCTGCTGAAGAAGGACCCCGTTCGGACGCTGTGCATGGACTGCCACAAGGACGTGCTCAAGGGCGCGCACGCGCACGGCCCGGGGGCGACGGACTGCCTCGCGTGCCACAAGGCGCACGCCTCGGACCACGAGCGTCTGCTGCCGCGGCGAAGCGGGAGTTGTGCCTCATGTGCCACGCCGAGGTCGGGAAGCAGGTCGCGGGCAAGGCCCACGCGCACAAGCCGGCCGAGGGCGATTGCCTCCAGTGCCACGCCCCGCACGCGTCGGACCACGCGAGCGCGCTCAGACTCTCGCCGGCGGAGTTGTGCGTGTCGTGCCACCAGGAGGTGGGCAAGCAGGCGGCGAGCGCTTCGCACCCGCACGGCGCGCTGACAGACGCGAGGTCGTGCCTGAACTGCCACACCGCGCACGCCAGCGACCACGCCAAGCAGTTGAGCCGGGACACGATCGGATCGTGCCTGGCGTGCCACAACAAGCCGATCGTCGTCGACAAGGCGCGGAGGGTGGCGTCGGTCGCCGATCTGGGTAACGCCTCGATGCACAAGCACGGCCCGATCGAGAAGGGCGAGTGCGGCGCGAGCCACGCGGTGCACGGCGGGGCGAACGCGCAACTGCTCGTGACGCCGTATCCCGCGGCGTTCTACCAGAAGTTCACGGACGAGGCGTACGCGCTCTGTTTCAAGTGCCACGATCGCGGGCTGGCGGTGCAGGCGACGGCGGAGAAGGAGACGCGTTTCAGGGACGGGACGCGGAACCTGCACTATGTGCACGTGACGGGCCCGACGCAGGGCCGATCGTGTCGGGCGTGCCACTCGGTCCATGCGAGCCGTTTCGAGGCCCAGATCGCGGATACGGTGGCCTACGGACAGTGGAAACTCCCGATCAACTTCACGCCGACGATGACGGGGGGGTCCTGCTCGCCGGGGTGCCACAAGGTGCAGACGTACGACCGCGTGACGCCCATCGGCATGCCGCCCTTGCCGACGACGCCAGAGAAGCCGAAGGCGTCCGTCCGCTAGCGTGCCCTGCCCTGCGGCACGGTCCTCGGTTGCAGCGAGCCGCGGTCTTCGGGGTAGCGCTTGGGCGAGTGATCGACGCCGTGGCACGAGAGGAAGCACTCGCCAGCGAAGAGCCCGCGGTCGCGGAACTCGAGCCGACCGGTGACGCGATCGGGCAGGACGACGTTTGACGCGAAGTTGATGAGGTTGCTGTTGGACATGGGCGTGCCCTGGCTGGAGGCGATGCCGTGCGCGTCGTGGCAGGTCGCGCAGGATGTTCGCGCCTCGACGACGTGCTTGCGATGCCCGGGGAACGACGCGTCGCCGAGGATGCTGGCGCGATCGTGGCACGAGTAGCAGAGCGCGTAGGCCGACGCGCTCTCGGAGATACGGTCGCCCGTCTCGTAGCGGGCGGCGAGCACGGGCGCGTGGTTTGAGCCGTGCACGCCGCGCGGGCCGGCGCTGGCCTGCCCGGGCGGCTGCGCGTTGTGGCAGTCGCTGCAGTAGATCACGCTCGAGGTGGTCCATCCGGCGCGGAGGCTCGGGACATCCGGGTTGCGACCCGGCGCCTGAGCCGGGTGGTATGACGCGGCCGAGGGGCTGAACTCCAGACGCGTGTTGTTCTGCACGATCCGCCTCGGGACGGTCGGCTGACGCGTCGAGCCATCGGCGTGGCACTTGAAGCACGCCTCGAACTCGTTCATCGCCGCCACGATCACCGAGCCGGACGCGCTCACGCCCGAGACGCGGCCCATGTTCGGGTGCGCCGCCGGCGCGATGCCGCGCCCGCGTCCCATCGTGTGCGGCTCGTGGCAGTCCGTGCACGCGGCATGCTCGCTCATCGGCATGGGCGGGTCCACCGGGCTCCGGGTCTCGTGGACCGACGCCTTCATGAAGTCGGGCGACACGTTCGCCGCGCCGGGCGTCAAACCCGAGTGGCACCGCAGGCAGGTGTCCGCGATCGTCTGGCGGCGGAGCAGGTACGGGCCGCTCGGGGCCGTGTGCGACTGGTGGCACGCGATGCACTGGCCATGCCCGCTCACCGTCGTCCGCCCCACCTGGTGGCACGAGACGCACAGTTCCGAGTTCGTGTTGCGCATCACCAGGAAAGTCCCGAGCGAGTTGTTGTGCGCATCGTGGCACGAGGTGCACTGCAACTCCCCGTTCGGGTCCAGTCGCACCTCGTGCGGGAGGCTCCCGGGCGGCTTGATCTTGGGGTCCTTCGCCGCGAGCGAGGCATCGAACCGGAACGAGATCGGATGGTCGTCACGAAGGTCCGTCCCCAGGTTCGTCGTGCCATGCGGGATCGTCGTGAGCCCCCCGGCCATCTGGATCGGCGTCCCGCGCGACACCACGCTCCCCAGCGCGATCGTCCCATCGTGGCACGACAGGCACATCTTGGACGCGCCCGTCGGCTGGCCCGGCCTCGCGTCCAGCGCGCGGCTTGTATAGATCAGATACGCGTCCGCCGGCATCGAGCGATTCCACAGCGGGCGCACCGGCAAGGAGTTGTGCGGCGCATGACAGAAGATGCAGACCTGGTCCTCGATCGTCGCGCGGATCGCGCCGGGGCCGCCGGCCGAGAGATTGTGCGGGCTCGTGACGACGCTCGTCGGCTGCGCGGCCGCGCGCCAGGCCACGCCACCCGCGACCATGGCAGCAACAAGCACGCGAGCGGCATCGATTCGGCGGACTCTCATGGCGTCTGGCCCTCCCTCAGGTACTGGAACGCTTGCACACGCTTGTTGTATGAATCGGCGACCCAGACCCGGCCCGCGGGATCGACGTGGATGCCCGACGGCAGCCAGAACTCGCCGGGGCCGTGGCCCTCGCGTCCGAACGTCATCAGCAGTTGGCCCGTGTCGTCGAAGACCTGCACGGCCTCGAAGTTCGCATCGACGACGTAGAGGTGGTTGTCCGCGTCGAGTGCCACGCCCTTGGGCTGCGAGAACGTGCCGGGCATGTCGCCCTTGCGTCCGATCTGGCGGATGGGTCGCAGGGCGGCGTCGAACACCTGCACGCGGAAGTTGAGCGTGTCCGCGACGTAGAGGCGGCCCGTCGAATCGAGGGCGAGATTGGTGGGGAAGTTGAACTCGCCCGGAGCGGTTCCGCGGGAGCCGAGGCGAGAGACAAGATCGCCGCGGGACGAGAGCACGACGACCTGGTGGGCGGCGGCGTCGGCCACGAGCACGCGGTCGGGAGCCACGGCGATGCCGGACGGGCGCTGCAGCACGCCGCGTCCAAGCACGCCGATACACGCTCCCTTTCGATCGAAGGCGAACAGCACGCCCTCGACCGAGTCGGCGACGAGCAACCGACCCGTCGGGTCCCACGCGACCGCCACGGGCTGAGAGAACTTGGGTTGCTTTGGGCCTGGCCTCCACGTCGCGTAGCCGCGCGACGCGAGGTCGAAGACGTGGACGACCTGGGCGTTGCTGTCGGCCACAAACACGCGCGAGCCCCGGTCGGTGCAGACGCCCAGCGGGCTGAGCATCCCGTGTGCCGGGGACGCGCCGAAGATCGCCTCGCCCAGCCGCTTGGCGGGCTTGAGGTCCGCGCTGGTGCTGATCGCTCCCACGAACTGCACCCTCGGCGTGTCGGGCGGCTGCGGCCACCGATACCGCGGATCGGGCGGCGGGAACACCGGCCCCGGCGCGGCGCACGACGAGAGCCCCAGCAGCATCGCCGCGACGCACGACGCGCCCGTGCGGCACACTTCGCGGTCAGCCGGTGGGCACGTTTCTTGACGTGATGTCAGACGTTGCGGTGGCGTGCTCATGCGATGGCCCTAGAACGATCGTCGCAGGCCGAACTCGATGGCCTGCGACGCGGTCTCGGAGTCGGCGGAGTCGAGCGACGAGTTGCGGAACGAGGCGAAGATCGTGGTCTGGCCCTTTCGGAAGGTGAATCCGGCGATCTGCTCGAAGCCCTCCGAGTCGCCGCGCTGGTCGCTGCGCTCGTTGCGGTACTCGAGCCGAAGGTTGAAGTCGAACGAGGCGTCGAGCCTCTGCGTCCATCGGCCCGTGAGACGGTCGAACTCGACATGGTCGTCCTCCAGCGGATAGTCGATGGACTCGTGCGACCACTCGGCGCTCAGGGCCGAGCCCGGGCCGAGCGCGGCGACGTACGACGCCAGCAGCCGATCCGCGTCGAAGGGGCTGGTGTTGCTCGTCCGGCGCTCGTGCTCGAGGCGGATGTCGAACCCCGCACGCACAAACTCGACTCCCAGCAGCAGGTCCCTCGCGTCCTCGACGATGACGAGGCTCGGGTCGCGGGTGTCCACGCTCTGGTCCAGCGTTCGAAAACTCGCGTAAACGCCCACGCCGTGGAGTGCCCCCTCGGTCAGCGTGTATCGCGCCGAGACCGACGTGCTGGTGGTGTCGATGTCGTTGGCGGGCTCCGGCCCCACGTCATACGAGACCAGGAGCGACTGCCCGTCCACGATCGCTCCACCGGGGATCACGCGGAGTTCGGTGCGGTCGGGGAACACGCGGACGGTGTAGTCCACGCCCTCAACATACGGCGGGAACCCCGAAGGCGGCGTGACCACAATCGACCCCGCGACGACGTTCCGCCGCGGCAGCACGATCGGGTTCGGGTCGTTGAACGTCCCCGGCTCGTTGATCACGCCGACGGTCGTGCCCCGCTCGCTGTTGGACTGCGCGTCGTACGCGGCCGAGGCGGCGAGGTCGAGCCGGCCCAGCGGCACCCGCTTCGTGTAGTCCACCAGCCCGTTCACGTACACGTCGTCGCTGGTGAAGCCCTCGGGCGCGTCGAGCCGGCGCACCCCCACGGCCGCCGTGCTCACGAGGCTCTCGAACAGGCGATGCCGGACCGACGCCTCGGCGCGATACAGCCGCTGCGACTCACCCGAACGCTCCTGCTGGCTCACGCCGGCGGTGTACCGGGTCTCGAGGCGCTCGGTGTGGCGAAGGACCAGAAGTTCGTCCCACCGCAGGTCGCTCTGCGCGAAGCGTCCGCCCTGGTCGTAGACGCGCAGCGACGAGCGGAGTTCGTGCTGTCGGGCGTCCGGGCCGAACGTGAGGGTGTGGACGATGTTGGCGTCGTGACGGTCGTACTGGTCGTCGAATGCCGCGCCGACCCGCTCGTCCACGCGGTCGAAGGTGTAGTCCACGTCAAGCCGCTGCGCGTCCGCCAGTCGGATCGACGACTGCGCGGTGAACGTGTCCTGTCGCACGAGCGAGTCGGTCAGCCCGATCTGGTCGGTCTGCTCCTGCTCGCGGTGGAAGAGTTGCAGCGTCGTCGGGGCGCGCTCCGATCGGATCTGCGAGATGACGCCGAACTCGGTCAGCGTGTTGTCGATGTTGCCGGCGAAGGCACGGTCCAGAAGCGACTGCTCGCGCCGGGCGTACAGCGTCGTGGGCGCCTGGCTGGCGCCCAGGATCAGCCCGCGCACGTCGTAGAGAGTCAGGACGTCGTGCTCGTGCGACCGCTGCCCGGCCGTCTCGCTGTCGAGCCATCGATCCTGAAACCCGAACTGCACCGTCCCACTCACGTCGAGCAGGTTCTTGTGCCCGAAGTTGCCCTGGCCCGAGAGTTCCAGCGTCTCGCGGAGGGTGGTCTGGCGATCGGTCCGGCCGCCCGCGGCATCGACCACGCGATCGCGGCGAGAGTCGCCGGAGAAGTCGAACGCCGCGCCGAACCGCTCGAGGTTGAAGAACCGCAGCGCTGGGCGCTCGCCCACGATCACCGGCCCGTCGCTCGGCGGTGGCTGCAGCGCCCGCCACGCACCCCGCCACGGCCACAACATGGATCGGCCGGGCGGCCACGGGCTAGGGCCTCTCCGCCGCGCCGGGCTTGAGCAGGTACGGCTCGCGGCCCCCGTGGCCCGAGTGACACTCGAGGCACGCTCGGGCCTCGTCCGCGTGCGCGGGAACGCGCGTCGATTCCAGCAGCCCCGGCGTGTGGCATTGCCCGCACACCTTCCGGTCCCGGTCCCGCAGGAGCGCCGCGTGCCTGGACTCGTGCGGCGCGTGGCACCACAGGCACGCCCCAGCCACCACCGGGCCGTGCATCCGCTCGTGCGCCGTCTCGACTCCCGAGTGGCACTCGCGGCAGGCGCTCGCGTCGCTCCGCGACGGGCGGAATCGCGTCCGGTGGCACGCGTCGCACTTCTCCTCGGCGTACGGACGATGCACGATCACCGCGGCCACCGCCTCCGCAATGCCGCCGGCGCCGACTCCGGTCGAGTCGCGCGGCCTCGGCACCCCGTCGAAAAAGAAACTCAGCGTCTTGTAGTTGTCCTTCGTGACCGTGCACCCCGACCACGCTGCGGCCAGGACGCCGACACCCGCCAGAGCAACCGCGCCCAGCCACAGGCCCGCACGCCGACGACCCTGGCTTTCGGGGGTGAGTATTCGCCACGTCCTCGCGTACTACCTGGGCACGCCCGGCCTTCCGCCCGTGGGTGCGACCTCGGGCTTCGAAGGCTCGGCCCCCGGCTCGGGCGGCGGCTCCTCGCCCCCCGGGGCCTGGAGTTTGAGCCGCTCCGCCGAAGGCGCGCCGACGCCGCTCTCGACGGGCACGGCGGCTGCAGCGAGGTCCTGGGCCGTGTAGCCCCGGCGCGGCGCGCCCATCGCATACACCGACACCTTCGCCGGCCCAAACTAGTTCGAGACGATCACCAGCCACTTCGCCTCGAACCCCGGATGGAGTCGATCCGCCAGAACGCCCGTGCTGTCCTCGCACACCGCGATGCCCGCGGGCAGGTTCATCGCGCCCGGGAACGCGCCGGGCGCACCGAAGTGCATCAGCAGTTGGTTCTCGGCGTTGAACATCTGCACGTTCTGGAACGCCGCATCGACGACGTACACCACGCCGTCCGCGTCCACCGCGATGTGCTTGGGGCGCGCGAACGAGCCCGCGTAGTCGCCCAGTTGGCCCATCGCCGAGATCAGTTTCCCGTCCGGGGAGAACTTCTGCACCCGGCATCGCATCATGTCCACCACGTACACGTCCCCCGCGCGGTCCGTCGCCACGCCCAGCGGCAGTCGGAACTGCCCGTCCTGGTCCCCGATGCTCCCGATCGTGCCCAGCGGCTTGCCGGTGCGCCGGTCGAAGATGTGCACGAGTTGCGAGGTGATGTCGGAGGCGTACACGCGCTCCCCGTGCACCGCGACCGCCGCGGGCTTGAAGCGTTCGATCGCCATGACGCGCGAGTACCGCTCCGACGCGTCGAAGACGAGGATCGCGCCGCGCCCGTTGTCCGCGACGAAGATCTCCCCGTCGTCCGCGACCGCGACCGCGACGGGGTGCTCGAGCCTGTTGAATCCCGTGATGCCCACGATCCGCGTCTGCTTCTTTTTCAGGTCCAGCACCGCCAGCGCGTTGGAGCGCATGTCGCAGACGTAGATTTTCCCGTCGCGCATCGCCACGCCGTACGGCTTGCTGATCTCCGCCGCGGGCGTCGCCTCCTGCCCAAAGACCACCTTCTCGAGACTCGTCGTCTTCGCAGGCGCCACGTCCTCGCTCGACGAGTACGAGGCCACGAACTGGATCCGCGGGTCATCTGGATACTGCGGCCAGAACGCGTACGAGCGCGACGCCGCGGACGCCGACTCGGCCTTCGGGCCGCTCGAGCATCCGGACAGCATCAAGCAGACAGCACGACGGCGATTCGATCGAACATGCCTACCTCCCTGGTCTGGAAGACTCGCAACAAACGCGGTGCCATCGACCCGCTCGCGCCCGGGCGCCCGCACGCGGCCACGACCCAAAAAAGGAGTCGCCCCGGCGACTCCGAGTGGCATCACCGGGGCGAACCGTCGTGGCAAGGGAAGGTCACTTGATGTGGCAGGTCAGGCACACGCGGCTGGATGCGTTCGTGATCGCCGTCATGTGCGGGAAGTTCCCGCGGTTGTGGGCGTTGTGGCAGGTCGTGCAGCCCACCACGAACTGCGTCCCGCCCGACGGATTGACCCACGACTTCAGGCTCAGCCTGTCCGCACCGTTCGCCACCGAGCCCTTGGTCGCGGGACGGAACGCGCCGCTCCACCACGTCGGCGGATTCAACGGGGGGTACTGCGCCTCACTCCCGACCGGGTGATCGTCCCTCAGGTCCACCCCGATCTTCGAGCGGTTCGGGATATACAGCGATCCGTTCCGCCCACCGAAACTGTCCAGCGCCACCGTCCCGTCGTGGCACGACATGCACATCCGGCTCGCCACGTCGAAGTCCGCCGTCGCCGTGCCAGTGCTCCCGTCGTGCAGCGTGTACGTCGCCGTCGTCAGGGTGTGGTTCCAGAGCCGCGGCATCGTGATGTCCGCGAAGTGCGGGGTGTGGCAGGGCTTGCAGATCTCGCCGTCCGCCCATCCAGACCCGCTGAAGTCGTGCGCCGAGTTCGTGATCTGGGCGTTCGCGGTGCTCGCCAACCCGAGCAGGGCGGCAGTCCCGAGCCAGAAGTTCCTGCGTTTCATGGCTTCCCTTTCTTCTGCCAGGGCTGGTCCAACGCCGACGCCCGCGCGCCGCCCAGCCGCTGTTGCTTGCGTACTCGGCATAGATGCAACCGGCGTACCAGGCGCAGCAGCATCAACAACCGCGTTCTGGGCGCGCCAGACCACATTCCCCATCTGATTGGTTCCCGACCGCGAGAACCGACCCCGGCCAACTCTCCCGTCAATCGCATGCTTCCGATGCACACCGCGGAGCCATCGCCGCGCGAAACAGTTCGAGGGCGATGCCGGGGCGAGGAGGCGGACATGCGTGGGCGGGCGGGATCTGACAGGTGGCTCGCGCGGGCGTTCGGCGCTCTGACCATCGCGCCGATCTGCGTCGGGTTCCTGGTCGGGTTCGTGCGCGCTGACCCTCGCACGACCAACTTGGCCGCCCACGTCGACTCGCTTCTTCCCACTCTCGGGAATGCGGGGAGCGCTGATGGACGCGCGTGCGTGTCGTGCCACAAGTTCGAGAGGTCGCTGTCGCACCCCGTCGGCGTCCGGCCCTCGATGAACGTGCCGACACACTTGCCGCTCGACCATGGGACCATCTCGTGCGTGACGTGCCACGAGGCGGATGACTCGCACGCGACACCCGGCGGGACGTGGGGCCCCATGCGGCTCCGCGGCACGGGAGATGCCGCATCGCTCTGCGCCGAGTGCCACATCGCACCACAATCGTCGTCCCACGCCGGTGGCTCGATGCGCGCGCACCTGGGCGACACCCGCGACCCCAGCCGCCCCAGCGCCGCGGCGAGAATCGACGCGGAATCGGCATCCTGCATGTCGTGCCACGACGGGACCGCGGCCTCGGACGCGGGCTCGCACGCGCGACCGGGCCGCCGGAGAGACGGGCTCGGCGAGCATCCGATCGGCATCGCGTACGACAAGCCCGGACGCGGGCACGACGCCCCGCGGTTCGTCTCCGTGGCGCGGCTGGACCCACGTGTGCGGCTGTTCGACGGCGCGGTCGGTTGCGGATCGTGCCATAGCGTCTATGCGCCGACCAAGTCGCTGCTCGTGATGGACAACCTCCGCAGCCGGCTGTGCCTGAGTTGCCACGCCGAGTGAGTCTCGCCGGCCCGCGGGATAGCACGACATTCCCAGAATCAGGAGCGACGCGCGGCGATCGCTCTCACAATCGAGAGTGCGCCGCTCGAGCCGCTGCGATGCGAGCGCCGACGCACGAGCGCCGGGGCGATGCGACGCGAGCGTCGCGCGAGGTGCTCGCCTCCAGCCACGAGCCGAGCGGTGGCACCCGCGTTGCTCGCCATTGCGCTCGAGAAGCCCATGCCGCGCCATCGGAGCATCGCCGCGTTCGTGATCCTGGCCGCCGGTGCGTACCTCATCGTCGCGGCCGCGGGCTCGGGCTGGTCCTATTGCCTCACCGTGGATGACCTCGTGCAGCGGGGCGCGAAACCTGGCTCGAGGGTGCGCGTCGAGGGCGCCATCGACGGGCCGACATTGGCTTCCGACCCGGCTTCCGGCGGGGCGAGATTCGTTCTACGCGGCGAGTCGGAGTCGATTCCGGTCGAGTATCTCGGGCGCGTGCCGGACCTCCTGCGTCCCGAATCGCGGGTGATCGTCGAAGGCGAGGTGGACGCGGCGGGGACGCTGCACGCGGACGTGCTCCTCACGCGCTGCGCCAGCACCTACCGCGGCGGAGACTCGCGATGACCGCCCAACTCGGCGAGTTCCTGCTCATCGTCGGCGGCGCGGGGCTGTTGGCCGCGATCGCCGCCGCGGTGCTTCGAACCCTGGCGACGCGAGCACGCGCGGCGCGCGCAGGCCTGATCGTGGGCTCGGCCGCGCTGCTGGGCGCGTTGGCGCTGTTCATCGCGGCCCATGCTCGTGCGGACCTCCAACTCGCGGCGGTCGCCGCCCGCTGCGATGCCTCGCTCGAGATCCCGTGGAGGATCGTCGCGGCGTGGAGCGGTGGCGAGGGCTACCTGCTCCTCTGGGCATCGCTCGCCTCGTGCGTCGCATCGGCGGTTGCCCTCGGTCGGCGTCGTGTCGTCTGCCGCGGAGAGCCGATCACGCTCGCGGCGCTTGCATCCATCCCACTGGTGCTCGTGGGAGTCATGCTCTCTGACGCGGACCCGTTTCGGACGCTCGCGACCGCGCCGGCCGAGGGCCACGCGCTGCATCCGCAACTGCGCCACTGGGCGATGGCCGTGCATCCCCCGCTGCTGTGCCTTGGGATGTCGGCATCGGCCGCGCCGTTCGCGCTGGTCGCCGGCGCGCTCTGGGCCCGTCGCGGCGATCGGCACTGGGTCGCCCGCGTGCGTCCCTGGGTGATTCTGGCGTGGGCGTCGCTGGGCGCGGGGATCGCTGTCGGCGCCTTCTGGGCCTATGTGCAACTGGGCTGGGGAGGCTATTGGGCGTGGGACCCGATCGAGAACGCCGCGCTCGTGCCCTGGTTGCTGCTGACCGCGTTGCTGCACGCGCTCATGGGCCACGAGCGGCGCGGCGTGGGCAAGGTGTGGACGGCGGCGCTCTCGGCGGCAGCGCTCACGCTCACACTCCTGGGCGCGGCGGTGGCGCGAAGCGGGCTCGTGCAATCGGTCCACGCCTTTGCCGCGGCCGAGGGCGCGGGCGTGCTGGCGATCGCTGCCGCGCTCGTGGCGGTTGCTGCTGCGACGCTGATCATCGCACGGGGTGACCTCCTGGCGCCCGATTCCTCGCCCGCGCCAGCGGCCACGCGCGACATCGCCATCACGATCGGAAGCACGCTCCTGGTGGGCATGGCCGCCGCGGCCCTGCTCGGCCTCATCACGCCCGTCGCCGTGCGGATCATGGGCGGCGTCGGGCTCGGCGTGGCCCCGGCGTTCTACCGGCGCACGTTCGTGCCCGCGGCCCTGCTCGCCGGAGTCCTCATGGCGCTCGCCCCCATGCTGCCCGCTGCCCCGGGGCGCGCTCGCTGGCGCGGCCTGGGGATCGCGACGAGCGCGGCGGCCGTCGGCATCGCGCTCGCGTTCCTCTCAGGCGTGCGACATCCAGCAGTGCTCGCGTGCGCCGCCGTGCTGGCGATGATGGCATCGCTGCCGATCCTCCAGGGCGCGTCAGAGGTGCTCGAGTTCTCTCGGGCAAGCGGATACGGCATCGCCCAAGCCGCGCTGCGCGTCTTGGATCGCACCCGACGGCGGATCGGCGGGCAGATCGCACACCTCGGGTTCGCGTGCGTGATGCTGGGCGTCGCGGGATCGAGCCTCCTGGCAGCCCGCGCGACGGCGGCCCTGGCGCCCGGGGAATCCTTGACCCTCGCGGGCCGAACGCTGCGGCTCATCGGCGTGCGCGAGTCGCGGCGTGGCGACGCGAACGAGGTGCGGGCCGAGGTCACGCTCGACGGCAACGCCACGCTCCGCCCCGCGCAGCGCTTCCACGACGGGTACGACGCGCCCACGCCGAGCGTCGCGCTCGACTCGGGCCTCGCGGCCGACTTGTACGTCGTGCTCGCGGGGTGGGAGCCCAACGGGGCCCGCGCCACAATCGAGGCGCGCGTGAATCCACTGGTCGCGTGGATCTGGATCGGCGCGGGGCTGATGGCGGTCGGCGGAGGCGTCTCGCTCTCGCCGCGGCTGTTGCCGCGAGGCACGCCGATCGTCGCGGCGAGCCCACGCGCGCCGCACGTCTCGCCGATGCCGGGCGCGGAGGCTCCTATCCCGGATGCCCCGGCAATCCACGCCCGCGGCCTCGCCTGCCGCGCCGGCGGCGTCGATGTCCTGCGCGACGCCTCGTTCGACATCGCGGCCGGCACGATGACGGCGATCCTCGGCTGCAACGGTGTGGGCAAGACCACGCTGCTTCGCGTGCTCGCCACGCTCGCGCGGCCATCAGCCGGGACGCTGCGGCTCTTCGGCGGCGAGCCCGAGGCCGCCCGCGGGTCGATCGGCCTCCTCGGGCACCAGCACATGCTCTACCGCGACCTCACCGCGTTGGAGAACCTCGTCCTGGCGGCACGGCTTCACTCGCTCGCGGACCCTCGCTCGCGCGCGATTGAGGAGATCGCTCGTTTCGACATGTCACACCGTGCCGACGAGCGCGTGGGTCGGCTCAGCCGCGGAGAGGCCCAGCGCGTCGCGCTCGCCCGAACGCTCCTGCACCGGCCGCGGCTGGTGCTGCTCGACGAGCCGCTCACGGGACTGGACACGGAAGCAGTCGTAGTGCTCTGCGAGACGCTGCGCGACATGATGCGGCGCGGCTCCACAGTCGTACTGACGCTGCACGACCCGGCGGCAGCGAGACGCATCGCGGACCGGGTCCTCGTGATCGAGCGCGGACGCCTCGCCGACGCGATCGAGCCGGCCTCGCCGAGGAGCGCCGAGCGCGTGGAGGCCTCGCCATGAGCGGCACGCGGGCCATGGCCATCCTCGTCGCGAAGGACCTCCGCATCGAGATGCGGGCGATCTCGCTCGCGGGGCCGTTGATCCTCGCGATCATCGCGGCGTGCGCGCTGGGACTCGCTCTGCCTGCTGGCCCGCTGCGGCATGGTTCGGGCGCGCTGTGCATGGCCGTCCTGGTCGCGGGGCTGCTTTCCATCGAGCGGGGCATGGCGCTCGAGCGTCAGGACGACGCCCTCGCGTCGCTCCTCCTGATTCCCGCAGCGCGGGCTGTGCTCTATCCCGCCAAATTGGCCGCGTGCCTCGTGCACCTCGCAACGATCTCGCTCGTCGTCACACCGCTGTGTATCGTCTTCTTCTCGATGGATCTCGGCGATTCGCTCGGCCGCGTCGCACTCGCCGGCGGCCTCGGGCTCGTGGCGATCGCGGCGCTGGGGACCGTCTTCTCCGCGGCGTTGGCGGGCGGTGCCTCATCGCGGCTTCTGCCGGCTGTCGTCGCTCCACTACTGCTGCCGGTCGTCCTGCTCGTGGCCCGGGGGACTCCCTCGCCGGGCGTGCTGCTGGCGTTCGACGCGGTCTTCGTCGCGGCGGGTTGGATCGGCTTCGACGCGCTCATGGAGGAGGTCGCATGACGCGCTCGCGGCGCCACGTTGCGAGGGGGTTCTGGGCGCTGACGCTCGCGTCGTTGGCGCTGGCGATCTCGCTGGCCGTGCGGGCCCCCACGGAGGTCAGCATGGGCACGGTGCAGAAGGTGTTCTACCTGCACCTGCCCGTGGCGATTCACACGTTCGTCGCGGCGCTCGCGGTGTTCGTCGCGGGCGCGGGCTACCTCGCCATGCGCGACGCACGCTGGGACGCTCTCGGACACGCCGCCGCGGAGGTCACCCTGCTCAACGGCACCGTGCTCCTGCTCACCGGCTCGTTCTGGGCACGCATCGCGTGGGGCCAGTGGTGGACGTGGAGCCCTCGGCTCACGTTCAGCCTCCTGCTCTGGCTGCTCTACGCCGCGCTGCTCGTGGTCCGGTCCATGGTGCCCTCTCCCGAGCGGCGGGCGCTCGTGTGCGCGATCTACGGCGTGGTCGCGTTCCTCGACGTGCCGCTCGTCTACCTCTCGGTCAAACTCCTGCCGGACATCCACCCGGAATCGATCCAACTCACCAACGAGTTGCGCGTGGTGCTCGCGGCCTGGTTCGTCCCGATCACCCTCCTCACGCTCGGTCTGATCGCGGCGCGATATGGCGTGCTCCGTGCCGGCGCCAGCGCCGAGGCGGATCGCGCGGCCTCGGTCGCTGCCGCAGGAGCCCACCCATGAACGCAGCGACGCACACGGTGGCGGCATACGTGCTCGGGCTGGGGCTCCTTCTCGGGTATGCGGCGTGGGTCTGGATCGGGGCAAGAAAGCGAGGACGACGATGATGCTCGAGGCCCGCGTCTCGACGCCGGTGGATGCGCTGCGGGGCCTGGTCGGACGCACGCCGCTGATCGAGGTCCGCTACCGCTCGTGCGGGCGCGCGCGCCGCGTGTACGCCAAGTACGAGCAGCGCAACATGACCGGGAGCATCAAGGACCGCATGGCCTGCTGGATCCTGGGCCGGGCATACGAAGCGGGCACGCTGCGGCCCGGGGACACGATCGCCGAGGCCACGAGCGGGAACACGGGCATCTCGTTCGCCGCCATGGGCCGCGCCCTCGGGCACCCGGTGCGGATCTACATGCCCGACTGGATGAGCCCGGAGCGCACGGCACTGATCCGCTCGATGGGGGCCGAGATCGTGCCGGTGTCGAGCGAGCAGGGTGGATTCCGCGGGAGCATCGAGATGGCCGACGAGTTCGCCCGCTCGCGCCCCGGCGTGTTCCTCCCGCACCAGTTCAGCAACCCCGCCAACGCCGAGGCCCACGAACGCACGACCGGCCCGGAGATCGTCGCCCAACTGTCGGCGATCGGGCGTCGGGCCGATGCCTTCGTCGCGGGCGTCGGCACGGGCGGGACGATCATGGGCGTGGGCCGCTCGCTCCGCGCGGCCTGGCCCGGGGTCAGTCTGCACCCGCTCGAGCCCGCGAACTCGCCGACGCTGCGCACGGGCTGCAAGCGCGGGAAGCACCGGATCCAGGGCATCTCCGACGAGTTCATCCCCGACCTGCTGCGTCTGGACGACCTGGACGGGATCGTGGATGTCTGGGACGGAGACGCGATCGCGATGGCGCAGGCGCTGGGCCGGGTCGGGCTCGCGGTTGGGATCTCGTCCGGCGCGAACTTCCTGGGCGCCGACCAACTGCTCGACGACCTGGGCGATGGCGCGTGCGTCGCCACGGTCTTTGCCGACAGCAACAAGAAGTACCTGAGCACCGACCTCGCCGGGCCCACGCCCGTAGACGAGCGGTATCGCTCGCCGACGATCGAGATCGAGGGCTGGCGCGCGATCGGCTGCGAGCCGTGCTGCGGGCGGCCATGCCCACGCTGACCAAGGAGACAGCCATGCCACACTCCACCACGTCCCTCAAGACCGTCCGCGACATCATGACGAAGGAGCCGGTGTGCGTCGAGCCGGCCATGGGCATCCGCCAACTCGCGCGGGTGCTCGAGGAGAACGAGATCTCCGGCGCGCCCGTGATCGGAGCCAACGGGAAACTCATCGGCGTCGTCTCCAAGACCGACCTCGTCCGCCGATGGCTCGAGGGCAGCGAGGAGCACGACGAACTCGCGGGCCTGCTGGCGTCCGAGGAGGACGACGAGGAACGCGACGAGTTCGACGAGGACGACGACGAGCCGGTGCGGACCGCCGACATCGCCGTCGAGGACTTCATGTCCGACGACCCGATCACCGCGACGCCCGAGGAAACAGTCGGCGTGGTCGCGAAGCGGATGGCCGAGAGCCGCGTGCACCGCGTCATCGTGGTGGACGGCGAGTTCTGCCCGATCGGGATCGTGACCAGCCTCGACGTGCTCAAGGCCTTCCCGCGCTAGCGTGCCTTCATGCCGTCTACCATCGAATCGAACGCGGCGGCACAGGCCTTCATGCCCTCGGCCGGTCCGGTCATCTTGATGAAGAGCAGCCCGCCTCCGATCTCGACGATCGCGCCGCGAAGGGTCCAGTCGGGCCGCGGCGTGCCCTCGCCCATGCCGGCGTACGTCCCGCTCATCTCGACGATCGTCACCTTCAGCCCGGCGACGGTCCGCGTCCGCGTCGATGGGGTCGCCGGCTTGCCCGAGGCGTCGCGCACCTGCCCGGCCCAGCGGTCGATGTTCGCCTCCACCGTCCCGCCCGCGCTCGAGAACACCGCCACGCACGCCTTCGTCGCGTCGCCCGAGGGATCCGGCACCACGACCTCCGCGAGCCGCATCGAGTTCGACGGCGACTGCTGCTTCCAGCCCTCGGGAACTTCGAACACAAGCCCGAGCGCGCTGACCTGGGCGCCAGTGCCCGCGGGCGCCGGGGCTGCTGCCGGCGCGCTGGCCGCTGGAGGCCTCTCGGCTGGCGCTTCCGCGCGCGGCGTCGAGGCCGGTGGCGTCGCGGCCGATGGCCCCTTCGTGGTTGAGTTCGGGCTTGACGCGGGGGCCGCGGGCTGGGAGGGCGGCGAGTTGTCGCAGCCCGCAACGACCATCGCGGACACGCACGACGTGACCAGGAGTGCTCTCATGGTTGCGATCATATCGTCCGCGTGCGGACACGCCGCGGAGCACCGCCCATGAACCCGGACCCCGAACGCATCGACCCCGCGCTCGCCGACGACACGCATCGGTTCGCCGCATGGTTCGCCGGCCCCAAGGCCGAGAACGGCGAGTGGTTCGCTGAGACGCTGCGTCGGATCGTGCAGGACTACCACTCCTGGCGTCGAAACTACTTTCCCGAGGATGGCATCATCCTCGACTCGTCGCTCCGGCGCGAGGGCGAGCCCTTCCGCGACGCCTTCGACGATCGGCTCATGGAACTCCTCGCCCGCCTCAAGGCCGACTTCCCGTTCCACAGCCCCCGCTACGCCGCCCACATGGTCGCCGAGCAGACGCTCCCCAGCATCGCGGGGTACTTCGCGGCCATGCTCTACAACCCCAACAACATCTCCGCCGAGGCCGCCCCGGTCACGATCCGGCTCGAACTCGAGGCCGCCCAACTCATCGCCCACATGCTCGGCTACGGCCCGGACTCGTGGGCCCACCTGACCAGCGGCGGCACCCTCGCCAACCTCGAGGCCCTCTGGATCGCTCGATCCGTCTGCTACCTCCCCCTCGTGGTCCGCGATATGCGCGCCGCGCTCGACCTCCCGCCGCTGCCCTGGCCCGACGAGCCGCGGGCGCTCCTGCGTCTCGCGCCCTCGGCGGCGCTCGCCGCGCTGGCGCGCACCTTTGACGACGCGCACCTCGCCAGCGGACGATCCGCCGCCACCACCCGGCGCGTCATCCGCGCCTACCTCGACTCCCCCCACAACGTCGTCGAACACGGGCTCGCGTCGGTGTGCGGCGTGCTCGGGCTTTCGCCCGTGCTCCTCGTCCCCGAGTCGCACCACTATTGCTTCGAGAAAGCCCTCGACGCGCTCGGCGTCGGGCGGCGGGCGCTGCGTGCCGTCCGCGTCGATGCCGACTTCCGCATGGACGTGCGCGACCTCGAGCGCCGGCTGGACGAGGTCGAGCCACGCGCCGAGCACGTGCTGGCCGTCGTCGCCGTCGTCGGCTCCACCGAGGAGGGCGCGATCGACC
Source organism: Phycisphaerae bacterium (assembly GCA_016793805.1). GTDB lineage: Bacteria > Planctomycetota > Phycisphaerae > Phycisphaerales > UBA1924 > JAEUIZ01. The sequence continues at coordinate 10,350 of JAEUIZ010000039.1, read as the reverse complement.
CGGTAGACCGGGTGCTCGACCTGCGGTCGCGCCGAGAGTCCGCGGGACACGGGTCGTTCTGGCTCCACGCCGACGCCGCGTACGGCGGGTACCTCGCCTCGATCACGCGGCCGCATCGCTTGGGCCTCGGCGAGCCACGCACCCATGTGCGCCTCGGAGGGCAGAGCCGCGCGCTCGCGCTCACACTCCCGGAGCACTCGGCGTGCGCCGCCCTCGAGCGCCTCGGCGAGTGCGACTCCATCACCATCGACCCGCACAAACTCGGCTACATCCCCTATCCCGCCGGTGCCGTCTGCTTCCGCTCCAACCTCGTCAAGCCGATCGCGCGGCAGGACGCGCCGTACATCGACGCCGCCCCGGGCGATGCCCAGGCCGAGCGAACCTCGCAGAGCATCGGGCTCTATGCGCTCGAAGGCAGCAAGCCCGGCGCGGCCGCCGCCGCCGTCTGGCTCAGCCACTCGCTCATCCCGCTCGACGCCACCGGGCACGGGCTGCTCGTCCGCGAGACCATCCGCAACGCCTGCGAGTTGCACGCGCTGCTCGAAGCCTTTCCCTCGCTCGCTCCACCCCGGTCCGTGCGGGCCGTCTCGCTCTGCGCCCCCGGCTCGAACATCGTGTGCTACGCGTTCCGCCCGGCCGCCGGGGACGCCTCGCTCGCGAAGATCAACTCGCTCAACCAGCGCCTCCACGAGCGATTCACGCTCAAGGAGGGCGCGGGCGGCGAGCGCGTCTACAACCAGTCCTTCTTCGTCAGCCGTACCACCCTCGCCGCGGGCCGCTATGGCGTCTCGACCGTCGCGCCGTTCCTCGGGCGCCTCGGCGTCGGGCACCAGGACTACGAGCGCGAGGGCGTGTTCCTCCTTCGTTCCACGCTGATGAACCCGTGGTACGAGCACGCCAAGCGTCGCGGGCGGCACTTCCTCGCCGAACTCGTCGAGGCCCTCTACGCCGCGGCGGAGCACGAGTGGGCGAGGCTCGCGATGTAGCACCGCGCCGCCTGTGCGCGCGCGCCGCGAGTCGGCTCCCCGACGCCAAAGGCCGAGCGGGTCACTCTCGCGGCCCGCTGGCCCCTCCCTCCGACAGCCGCTGCCCGGATCACGAGCATCCGATGGCGAACTGGTTCAGGAAGCACGTGAAGTCGTTCACGTTCAGCATCGGCGCGGTCGTGCTCCCATCGCAGTTCGCCCGCGTGTCGCCCGCGGCAAACTGGTTCAGGAAGCATGTGAAGTCGTTGACGTTGAGCACCGGCGTCGTCGTGCTCCCGTCGCAGTTCGCGTAGCACGCGGCCACTGGCGTCTCCCGCTGGTTCGTCACCGCCGACGACGGGTTCGAGCCGCACGGATCGGTCCCGGCCGCGCCGATCAGGCCCGGGTTGTACCCGATGCCCGCGGGCGGATCCGTGCGAACCCGCAGGATCTCATCCAGATTCGAGAATCCGTCGTTGTCCGAGTCGAGCCCCTCGACCGAGGCAAGTGCCTGCGCGATCGTCTGTCCCGCGTTGATCCGCGCCGCCAGCGCAACCTTGTAGCAGTTGCCCGCGTTGGACGTGCTGCTCGGGTGGTGGCACACGTTGCACGCGCTGCCTGTCTGCGACTGCATTCGAGCCGAGCGCGTCGAGCGGGGTATCGGCTCTCAAACGCGGTGAGATGCGGCGGGTGGGCGCTCGCCCTGCCCGCCGCCACGACCAGAACGCACGCGCCAACAAGGGATGCACTTCTCACGACTCGTACTCCTTGGGGAACGAGGGCGCGGCGAGCGGACACGATCGACACGCGACGCCCTCCAACGTGCGAATCAGAAGCAACGAAAGTGCCACGGGCCCCGCTGGCCAGCGCACGGGGAGAGTGCCCCACGCCGAGCACCGAGCGCGCGCGAGACCGGGCCACAGGCCGCCAATGGCACCCCCTTCGTCGCGCCCGACGTTCCCGTCGACGGAGCAGGCCGCGCGCCCCGTCTCCCGGTTTGTGGAAACCGGCGCGCAGACCGACTCGAACGCGGCCTACTTCGCTCGCCGTCGGTCGATCGCCGCACGCAGCCGCCGCAGCAGGTCGTCCATCGCGAACGGCTTGGAGACGAACTCGCACGTCGACGGATCAATCCCGCGAGCCTCGATCGACTCCGCCGGGTACCCCGACATGAACACGACCGCCAGCCGCGGCCTCGTCGTTGCGAGTTCCTGCGCCAGCCGAATCCCGCTCATCCCGGGCAGCACCACGGCCGTGACCAGCGCATGGACCTCGCCTGCGTGCGCGCCCGCGACCACCAGCGCGTCCACGCCGTCACCGGCCAACAGCACGCGGTATCCCGCCTCACGCAGCGCCTGCGCCACCTGCTCCCGGATCGTCGGCTCGTCCTCGACGACGAGCACCGTCTCGGACCCGTGTGGCACGACGCCCGCGTCCCGCGCCACGCCCCGTGCCGCGACGCCCCCGTCCACCCGAGGCAGAAAGACCTTCACGCTCGTCCCCGCGCCGGGCTCGCTAGACACCGCGATGTGCCCCCCAACCCCGCGCACGATCCCCAGGCTCGTCGCCAGACCAAGGCCCGTCCCCTTCCCCGGCTCCTTCGTCGTGAAGAACGGCTCGAAAATCTGCGCCCGCACCTCCGGCGTCATCCCCACCCCCGTGTCCGTCACCGCCAGCATCACGTACTCGCCCGGCGACACCCCCACCAGCGTCCGGCAATAGTCCTCGTCGAGCGCCTGGTTCCTCGCCTCAATCGTCAGCGTCCCGCCGCCCGGCATCGCGTCTCGAGCGTTGATCACCAGGTTCATCAAGACCTGCTCGAGTTGTCCCGTGTCCGCCAGCGCGTTGCCCACGTCCGGCGAGAGCGCCACGCGGATGCGCACGTCCTCCGCGATCACCCGCCTCAGCATCGGCTCCAGCCCCCGCACCACCTCGCGCACCGAGACCGCCCCAGGCGCCGGCGCCCGCTTGCGCGAGAACGTCAGCAGCCGACGCGTCAGGTCCGCCGCTCGCTCGCCCGCTGCAATCGCCTGCGCGATCGAGCCCCGGGCCGCGTGGCCCTCCGGCAGTTCCCGCGTCGCCAGCGCCAGGAAGTTGAACATCGCCATCAGCATGTTGTTGAAGTCGTGCGCGATCCCCCCGGCCAGCCGCCCCACCACCTCCATCTTCTGCGCCTGGAGCAACTGCGACTCCAGCCGGCGACGCTCCGAAATGTCGCGGAGGATCACCGCCAGGTGCGTCCGGCCCTCCACCTCGAAGTGCGAGATCGAGGCCTCCATCGGGAACTCGCTGCCATCCGCACGCAGGCCCGCGATCGTCCCGAGCATGCCCATCGAACGCCGCGTCACCCGCGACGCGGCGAACGCTCGCATCTGCCCCGCGTGCGAGCCCCGATACCGCTCGGGCATGAACCGATCCAGCCCGCCCCCGAGCGCATCGGCCGCCGGCACCCCGAACGTTCGCTCCGCCGATCGGTTGAACAGCACCACGCGGTGCGCGTCGTCCACCACGATGATCGCGTCCATCGCCGACTCGATCAGTTCCCGGCAATGCGCGTCCAGCAAGCCCATCGCGTGCGACCCCGACGGTCGCTACCCGCGCGACCCGGCGTCGATAGGGTAGCGGGGGCAGGGTTGGACGCGACTTCGGCTCCACCCAGCCACACAGCCAACTCAAAGACAACCGCCCGCCTTTGCCATCTGGCAGAGCGGGCGGTGCTGGCGGCGGGGCCTTGGTGGTGGTGGAGTGGCCCCGTCGCCGGTGGTGGGATGCCTGCGAGACGCCCGTCGCGTCGGTGTCCCCCGGCGAGCACCCCGGGGGGGGGGGCGTCGCCAGCGAACCGGCCTCCGCGGCAAGCGTCGCACAGCGCTCGGCCGAGCATCCTCGACCGAGCACTCTCGAGCATCGGTGCCTTCCCTGGCGCCGCACGCCCCGTCCGTTGGGGCGCTCGACCCTCGGCCGCGTCCCTGCGGCGTTGGGCCGATCCGGCGTCGTCGGCTCTCGCCGACGCTGGCCTGGGAAGGATGCGATTCCTTTCAAACCCTTCCGGGGCCGATGCTCTCTTCAATCCCGCGACCTGCCGTCTCCGACCTTCCGCGGGCTCTCCATCTCCGCTCCGCTTCTCTCAACCTCCGCTGACCGTCCGCCCGGGCGTGGCCCGGCGGTGACGACTCACGCTCCTCCACCTTGCCTCAGCCGTCCGACCAGGTCGGGCAGCCGCGCGAACTGCGCCTGCCGCTGCGCCTCCCAGGCCGACCGCTCGCGAACCTCCAACCGATTCCGCACGCCCAGCACCACGACCTCGCCGCTCTTGATCTCGGTGAGTTCCAGGTGCAGCCGCGGCAGGGCGATTCGCCCTTGCCCGTCCGGCTCCAGACGCTCCGCAAACCCGAACACGCTCGCCTCCACGCTCGCCTCGTCCTCGCTGGGGGTCAGCGACTGTTCCGGCCGCGTCGCCAACTCGCGGAACGTCGACTCGGGATACAGCCTCAGCACCCCGCCCGGCCACGGAACGCAGTACCACGCCGACGACTCCCCGACCTGCGACCGGTGCTTGGCCGGTATCGCCAGACGGGACTTCGTGTCGATCGTGTGGTCGGACGTTCCGGTGAAGAGCACGGGTGGCACTCATGGGAGATCGTGGGCATTCTACCCACTCTTCACCACTTCGCAAGTCCGCGATGCCACTTTCTCTCGGATTCTCTGCAGATTTGGGTGATGTTCGCAATAAGCGACAAGTTGTCCACACCGTGCCCACCGGACCACGCACGGCACCCACGTCACGGTCACCATCCGTACACGTACACTGAGGCGCGAGGACTCGGTCGCGGGGAGGCCACCGTGACAGGCGTGATGCCAGACGAGGTTCGAGCAGCACTGGACGCCATCGCAGGGGACCGATTCCTCATCACCTCGGCCTTCGAGGCGCGACGTGAGGGCACCATCTGCTCGTGGGTGCAGCCCTGTGCGCACGCGCCATCGCTTGTCTGCGCGGCAGTCCGACGAGGGCACCCGATCGAACCCCTCATCCGCGACTCGCATGTCTTTGCCCTCTGCCGCATCGAGCCCGACGACCGGCGCACGGCGCGGGCCTTTGGCTCAAGCCGGAGCGGCGATCCGTTCGACGGCATCGAAGTCGAGCGCCTGCGGACGGGTGCGCCGATCCTTCGCCGAGCGATGCTGGCGTTGGATTGCGAGGTCTATCGTCACTTCGATCTGGAGGCCGATCACGAGTTGTACATCGGGCTGGTGGTTGGGACGCGGCAGCAGCAGCGACGGGAGCGCGAACGATGAAGCGAAGGCTGGCGGCGGCGGTCGCTCGGATCACGATCACGGTCGGCGTGCTGGCCTGCGTGATGGGGTCGGGGTGTGCATCGGCACCGGGGGGCGAGCCCTTTCGACCCGAGGTCGTCAGCAGCACCAAGGCCGTGATCTACGTGTACAGCCCCGTGCGTGGCGGGCTGGCGCGGCGGGCCGTGCGGGTGTTCATGAACCAGCAGCCGATCGGCACCCTCTCGCCGGGACAGTACCTCGCACGGACGGTCGACGCGGGCGAGTACCTCGTGCGGGTCGAGTCCGAGTCGAGCATGGTCAAGGCCGTCCGGGTGCTCGCGGGCGACGCGGCGTACCTCGCCGTGCGGGTGCCCAGCGCGGGCAAGCCGGTGATCGAGGAACCGGAGTCGGCGGTGGCGCGCGACCAGATCGCCCGCACCACGCGGGTCGCGGAATAGCGACCGATCAACTCGCGCCCAGCGCCGCGGCGATGTGCCGCTCCATCGTCGCATCGAACGCCGCCTCGCCGAATCGCTCCGCGTTTCTCCGGCAGGCCAGCGGGTCCAGGGCAGCACACGCCCGCGCCGCGTCGGCGATCGCCGCCGGCGTGGGATCCTCGACGAGTGTGCCCGTCACGCCGTCGATCACGGTGTCCATCGCCCCGCCGGCACGGCGAGCGACCACGGGCAGCCCGCACGCCTGGGCCTCGACCGCGACGATCCCAAAGTCCTCGACCTGCGGGAACACGAGCACCGAGGCCGAGCGATACAACTCACGCAACCGCTCGTCGGAGACGCGTCCGAGGAACTCGGCGCCTCCCCGAGCCTCGGGTCCCCCACCACCGCCGCCGTTGAGCGAGGCCAGCATGGAGCCCTCGCCCGCGACGACGAGCCGCACACCGGCGTGCGCCGCGGCCGCGAGCGCGAGGTCCACTCGCTTGTACGGCTCGATCGCGCCCGCGTAGAGCCAGAAGCCCGCACGCCGCACCGACGCATCGACCGTGAAGTAGCCGGTGCGCACGGGCGGGAAGGCGACGGCCGCATCGCGCCCGTAGCAGCGCTCCACCTCCGCCGCGATGTGCGTCGAGTTCCCGAGGAACCTCGTGACGTTCGCCGCGGTTCGCAGGTCCCATCGTCGGAATCGCTCGCCCATGAGCCGAAGCCCAGCGCCGCGGAGCCCCCCGCGATAGTCCTCGGCTCGCGACCACACGTACCGCGCCGGGCCGTTGCAATAGCAGAGGTGTGGGACTCCCGGCGGCGGCGCGAGGCCCTTGATCGCTGCCGCGCTCACCGAGATCACCAGGTCGATCGGCTCGCGCGCGTGGATCGACGCGACCACACGTCCCAGGTGCTCCACGGCCCGCGGATAGAGCGGCAGCAGCCACCGCCGCAACCGCCCCGGCCCGCCCGGCACGCGCGACACCCACGACCCGCGCACCAGCCCGCGCGACCGCAGCCGATCCACCCCAGGCGCCAACGGCCGGCGGTCGTCGAACATCGTCACCAGCCCCGCGACTTCCCCCATGCGCTCCGCGAGCGCGATCAGCCGCTCGAGCACCGCCTCGCCCCCGCGAAACCCGCAGAGCCAGTCGTGGGCCAGGAGGATCCGGGGGCGTTTGCCCGGGGCGCGAGGGGAGCGGCACGGATCTAGGATCGCGTCGGCATGACCACCAAGGCTCCGATCGCCGCCAACCTGCATGGACTGGATTATCGCCTCGCCGCGGCCGACCTTGGGCCCCCGGTCGTCCCGATCCACGACATCCATCTCCATGTCAACGGCCCGACCGCCTCCCGCGTCTATCGCGAGGTCGCGGACCTCTTCGGCGTGGAGCGGATGCTCTCGCAGACTCGCCTCGCCGATGCCGACGCCGTGCGCGCCGTGCTGGGCGATCGCGTCCGGTTCGTGGCCGTCCCCAACTGGTCGGACCCCGACCGCGGGAACGCCTTCCGCGCGGGATTTCTCGAGCATCTTCGGCGGTGGCACGATCAACACGGCGCGCGGGTCGTGAAGTTCTGGGCGGCGCCTCGGCTGTGGGAGTTGCTCGGGACTGATGCCCGCGATGCCGCGCCGCTCGATTCGCCGTGGCGAGTGCGGGCGGCGGAACTGGCGATGGACCTGGGCATGATGTTCATGGCCCATGTCGCCGACCCCGACACCTGGTTCCGCACTCGCTACGCCGACGCGACGCGCTTCCCGCCCAAGATTGAGCACTACGCGGCCCTGGAACGCATGGTCTCGCGCTTCGATCGGCCGTGGATCGCCGCCCACATGGGCGGGTGGCCCGAAGACCTCGGGTTCCTCGACGGCCTGCTGACCCGGCACGCCAACCTCTACCTCGACACGTCCGCGACCAAGTGGATCGTCCGTGAACTGGGAGCCCACCCGCGCGAGCGGACCGTCGCGTTCTTCGAGAAGTGGCGCGGGCGGCTGCTCTTCGGCTCCGACATCGTGACCCTCGAAGACCACATGGCCCCGCGCGCGGGTGGACCCCCGCCCTCGCCGATGTCCGACCTCGCCAACAGCCCCGAGTCCGCGTTCGAGTTGTACGCCAGCCGCTACTACGCCCTCCGCACCATGTTCGAGACCCGGCACGAGGGGCCCTCGCCCATCGCCGACCCGGACCTCAAGATGGTCGATCCCACGCGGCACAGCGACTCGTCATCGCCCACGCTGCGCGGGCTGGGGCTCTCGTCCTCGCTCCTGCGCATGCTGTATCGCGACGCGGCCGCTGCGCTCGTTGATCGCTGGATCGCCGAGCATCCGTAGCCCGGCTACTTCGCGCCCGCCGACTCCAAACGCCGCAGCACGTCGTCGAGCCTCGCCGCGATCCGATTCGCCCGCGATTCGTCCAGCGTCGCGCGGAAACTCGCGTCGAACGACGCGGCCCCGAGCCGATCCACAAACTCGGGCGTCCGCGCCGTCAGCCGGACCGTCGCGCCCGCGACACGACCCGACACGCTCGGCGACCCCACGCGGTCCCGAGGCTGCATGAATCCCCCACCCGAGTACACGCCCAGCGCACCGCCGGACAGCACCACATGGCGGATCGCCAGACTCGACGCCGTCGGGTCGATCGGCGTGCTCCCGGCGCGCGGGACCAGGAAGACCCTCAACTGCACGATGCGCCCGTCCACAACCGCCAAGTCGGTGCCCGGCTCCAACGCTTCGGGGGAGAGGTCGGTCAAGAAGACCTCCGCCGTGTTCGCCGAGCCCACGCGATACACCGCGGTTGGGAGCCGGGGCGAGTCGACCACGTTCTCGGTCGATGAGCGCACCGTCACAGCGCTGTCATTGACGCAACCTGCCAGAACCAGAACCGACGCCACCAACGCGAGTCTCGTGCGCATCCCGCAGCGTATCGCCCCCACAGGCGCGGCATACCCAAACGCAAACCATCCCTCACCCCTTCCCACACGCCCCACCGATCTGCCGCTGGAACCTCGCTTTCCTCTTGACAGGCTCGGGAACCGTGGCAAGCTAGCGGGGTCTAACCTTTTGACTCGGTCGGCTACCATTGGCCGACCCGTCGCGTGGGGAAGGAGTGCCCATGACGACCCGCATGAACGCGCACGCCGCCTGGTGTCTGTTGATCGCGCCGTCGCTCGCGCTGGCGCAGGTCAAGTCCGAGCAGCCGCGACCGATGTCAAATCTCGGGGGCGTCCGGCCGACGTTGCCGCAGGTCCATCTCGGGCCGCCGAACCGCTACCCGAGCACCATCGGCGGGGCGGTGACGATCACCCGGTCGCCCAGGGTGTTCATCCCGGGCCCGACGCGGCCCACGATCATCTCCACGCCCGCGTTCGAGCGGCCCCTCGTGCCCGTGACCCCGCGCACCATCGTGCAAGTGCCGTCCGCCGGCCTGACGCTCGACGGCCTGTACACCGACGACCGCTTCCGCTTGGGCATCCACATCGGCTCGAGTCCGGTGGTGCTGGTGCCCTCGTTGCGCGCGTCGCACTTCGGCTCGCACTCTTTCGTCGGCGGATCATGGTGCGATTCCGGGTACGCCAGCACGCCGGTGATCCAGGGCGCGTACTACCCGATGTACGCCGACCCCAACCTCAGCGAGGTCGTGACGCGGCCGGCCGAGCCCCCCGCGCCGCAGACCCGCGCCGAACAGGGCGCGCTCTTGCTCCGCAAGGGCGACGCGCGGGGCGCGCTCGCGGAGTACGCCGCCCACCTCAAGGAGCGCCCCGACGACACCGAGGCGATGCGTGGGATGTCGCTGGCGCTGCTCGATGAAGGCCGCCTCGACGACGCTATCGCGGTGCTCGCGCGAGCCTATCGCGATGACCCCTCGCTCGCGGATCGGCCGGTGGCGCGCTCGACGTTCGCCGGGGGGAGCAAGCGCCTCCGCGACGTCCTCCTGCGCGTCTCGGCGCACGCGAACAAGATCAACACGGGCGCCGCGTGGCACGCGCTGGCGGTGCTCATGCAGGCCGAGGGCCGAGACCGCAACGCCGCGGCCATGGTCCAGCGGGCCAAGGGGCTCGGCTTCGACGAGTCAGTGGTAGCACGCATGGAGTCCGCGGTCGGGAAGTAGCAACGAGAGCACGCCCGCGGCCGCACGCCGCGACCACGGGGCGACCCAACGAGGTGAAGATCATGTCCGCTCAGCGTTCGTCATGGTGCGTCCCGATGCTCGCCGCGGCCCTTGTGCTCTCCGTGAGCGGAACCGCCTGGGCCCAGAAGTCCGACCGCGACGACCGCGGGCGACCCGGGATGCAGCCCGCGCCCCGCCCGACGGCCCAGCCAGCGCCGCGTCCCAGTGTGCAGCCGACGCCACGTCCCACGGTGCAGCCAGCCCCGCGCCCAACCGTGCAACAGACGCCGCGCCCACCAACCCGCCCGCAAGTCATCTCGCAGCCGACGCCCAAGCCGCCCGTCGTCTCACAGCCCGCACCCAAGCCGCCCGTGGTCGTGCAGCCCACACCCAAACCGCCTGTGGTCGCGCCGCCCACACCCAAACCGCCTGTCGTCGCGCAGCCGACGCCCAAGCCGCCCGTCGTCTCACAGCCCGCACCCAAGCCGCCCGTGGTCGTGCAGCCCACACCCAAACCGCCTGTGGTCGCGCCGCCCACACCCAAACCGCCTGTCGTCGCGCAGCCGACAC
>JAEUIZ010000027.1 GCA_016793805.1 Phycisphaerae bacterium | reverse complement strand
GAGACGGGGGCGGCAACAATGGTTCGATCTCTTCCCACAACGCTTCCGGGAGCAGCTCCGCCGCCATGATCGTGCCTCCTTGCACTGGTGTTGACGGCATTGCTCATCGGTCGATACTCACGTTCTGAAACAGCCTCTAAGCCGGAGGGGGGCGAGTTGTTGCCGGGCGACTTGATTACGGGTCCACTGTCCTCAAGATACGATGCCGGTTTCGGAGGTCGTCATGACGGGAAATGAGCAGCCCGATCCGGGTGCGTACGACTTCGATCTGTGGGTCAAGCTCGAAACCACCATCGACATGTACGAGCAGGATCGCGAGCAGTACTGGGCGAAGCGGCTGGATGCTGAGGACTGGACGCCCGACAAGCAGTTGCGCCAAGACTCCGACGAGATCGCTCGACTGATTCGAAAGCGAGCGTTTGCTCTTCAGGGCCTTGGAACGCCGGCCGAGCTGAACGGAATCTACGAAGCGATTCAGAAGGCAAAGGAGAAAATCGCCCCCATCCTGCGTCGAGACGCGCGCGATATTCCGGATTCCATGATCGAGCGTTTATTGAAGGAGGGACTCTTTGAGCTTCTCTCTGAAACGGAAGATGATGGCGAGGGTCAAGGCCGTGGCATTTCCGACGCGCCGATGAAACTCATCTGGGAGCGACTGTGGATCGATGACGCGTGGGATGTGGTGAGTGGTGTTCAGGAGCGAGCTTACCGAGTCTGGAAACTTGAGCGGCTCGTCGAGCGGGTGTTCCGAGCTCAACAGCCTCCAGAGCCTTGTGCCCGTTTCCTTGCGTTGGTCAGCCGCTGCTACGTGTTTGGGTTCATTTCCGAGTGCGTTGCGATGTGCCGCGCGGCTATGGAGCAGGCGTTTCGAGATCGCGTTTCAGTTGAGAGTCTCATCAAGGCGAACCAGCCCGATACCCTCGATGGGATGATCAACACGGCGTTCGCCCAGACCAGTGAAATTGTCGATTGGGACCCTGAGCTCTACAAGGCCGCGAAGGCTGTGCAGGAGCGTGGGAACAAGGCACTCCACTACGCCCCGGACGCGACGAACGACCCGCTAGGGACCATCGAATATGCCCTGCGGGTAATCGCTGCCCTCTTCACGGCGGGACAGAGTCGTCTTGATTGACGCGATCGTTTTCGCGTCCTGATCAGGGTCCGATCGGAACGGTCCTGTCAACCAGTGGCGGCAGTAACCCGAGAGTTCGAGAGTTCGAGAGTTGCACCACGGGTGGCGATCGGAACGGGCCACTGTCCCGATCGGACCCATGGCCCCCGGCTTCAAACCGAGAGCGCGGCGGCGGGGGCGGCCAGCGTGCGGAAGTCGCGGAATCGACGGGACTTGCGGCGGGTTTGGGTAAGGCCCGCGTTGGGCCGCCCGGCGTCAACCAAAACGGCCCCGCCAGAGGCGGGGCCGTCTAGAACTCCCCGATCGAAACGGGTTCAAACCATTCTCTCGCCCACGGTTGCCTTGGGACTCGACTCCGTTCTGCTGGTTAACAGCGTTCCTGCCCTGAAAACGAGGGTCGGCGGGTCGTCGGCGTTCGGCGCGGGGCTTGGCCCGCGGCGAATGCCGCCCGCCGACTACCCCGCCCGCGGGGTGCAATTACTCCATCCGGCGCTCGCGCGCTGTAAACCGGCGGCGGCGTCCAAAACTGGCGGCTTCGGATTGACAGGTCGAGAGCGCATGGCGGGAGCCGGGCCCCGCGGAGGCGATGCCCCGTCTACTGCTGACTGACGGCCTGGATCCAGGCGGCGGTGACGGCGGGGCCGTTGGCGTCGAGGCTGGCGCGGGCGGTGGCGACGGCGGGGAGGGCGTCGTTGGCGAGGACGACGGCGCGGGCGGGCTGGGGGACGTCCTCGCCGAGGCGGGTGTGGATGTCGGTGGAGGCGAGGGCCTGGCGCAGGGCGTGCCAATCGGCGTCGGGGCGGGTGGCGGCGCGGTAGGGGATGGCGAGTCCATCGCCGCGGCGGTCGCTGAGGGCGGCCAGGCGTGCCGAGACTTCGGCGCCGAGGTCGGCGGCCTAGACGAAGGCCAGGGTCACCGCGTCGTGCTGGGTGGCGGCGGCGCGGAGCTGCGTGCGGGCCGTTGCCAGCGCTGCGGCATCCTGCTCCGCGCCCTTCCCGCTGCGGACCAGGCGTTCGAGGCGGTCGTGTTCGATGGATGCGGCGCTGTAGGCGTTGTGGGCCGCGTCGAACTGCGACGCCAGTTGCGGGAGTTGATCGCGGATGCGCTGGAGGGCGGCGGTGGCCTGGGATGCGGTGACGCCCGCCGCGGCCAAGGTGTCGGGGGCGAGCCCGGCGGCGTGGAGCATGAAAGCGGCGTGGGCCGGCGTGGGGAGAGGGGGAGGGGGCGCGGGAGGTTGTGGGGGTTGGGGCTGGCGTGCGAGCAGCACAGCGGCGGTGGCGGCCCCAGCCAGGGCGACCATGACGAGAACGGATTGGATGACGACGGCCCGCTTTGAGGTTGCGTTCATGACGATTGCCTCCGGAGGGATGGGATGCCGGTCCACGATGCGGAGTGTAGTAGCCCGGGTTCCGGTCGGATGAGCAAGGGGGCAGGCAACGCGGGGCGTGGTCCTTGGCATCATCAAGTTGTACAAATCTTCACATGTTATGTTTGGATCGCCGGCGCTCCGCGATGATGCGCGGTCGCCACAGTCCATCCACAGTTGTCGCGCCGATTGAGTTGCGGAGTCCCGAGATCGGCTACACTCCCGGACAGCCGGCCGACCCGGTGTGTGCTCCCGGCCGCCGACTCCGAACGGAGGACCGCCAATGCGTGGGCACGATTCGCTGGACCATCTTCGTCGCGTGTTTGCCGTCCTCGCCCTGGCGATGCTGTGGTCGGCGGTGCCGGCACGGGCGGACCAGATCCTCCAGACCAGCAGCGACTCGCTGACAACCTACAAGTACAGCGGCAACACCCGCGTGCAGGGCGTGCGTCCTCGCGCCGAGCAGCGCGGCGTGGGGTTCGACGGCGCGCAGCGTGCCGGGGGATCTCTGCCGTGGGCTTTGGCGGGCAACCCCTTCGAGTCGGCGCAGGCCGGCGAGACGCTGGGGTCGCTGCGGTTGGCGACGGGGGCGTATGCCCCGACCGAGATCGACCTGGCGCTGCCGGCGCAGGTGCCGTGGATCGTGGGCCGAACCTTCAACGCGCGCCAAGCTGCCAGCGGGGGGGCGCACCTCGACAGCGACGGGTACCAGGGCAGGAACTGGTTCCAGATCAGCCAGCCGGAGATCCGCCTGTACGACGCGGACGGAAACGCGGGCACGAAGCAGGCGGCGGATCTGGTCTACCTGGTGTACGGAGCTGATCGGTACGTCGAGTTCAAGCGGACGGCGGACAACGCCGACACCTTCCGCGGCGTGAACGGCGCGGCGGGCATCTTCAAGTACGAGTCCGGCTCTCCCGACCTGTACGTCTACACGGACCAGAATGGGAATCGGACGTACTTCTTTGGTTCCAACGCGCAAGTCACCATCGGCCTCGATACGTTCGACGCCGCGTGGCAGCTCTGGAAGTTCGTCGATCCGTCGGGGAACACCGCGTACGTCGGCCACGCGACCACCGCGAGCACGGCGATCTCCAGCGGTTACTACAAGAACGACGGCCAGCACGACGGTCGGATCAAGCTGGCCTTCGACTCCGAGGGGCGACGGTACTGCTACACGTACAGCACCCCCGCGGGCGATAGCGTGGCGCGGCTTGCGCAGGTCGTCGCGGAGATCAACGCCGGCGGCGGGTGGGGCGACTGCGGCACCGAGACGCTCGTCGGCAAGGTCGAGTACGCCTACTACCAGACCGGCGACACCGACAACGGCGGCATCGGCAATCTGAAGCTGGTGACGATTACCACGCCCCTGAGCGACCCAACGAAGACCCTGACCCGCCGTCAGTATTACCGCTACTACACGGGGACATACCACGCGACGAACAACCCGGGGCACCCCAACACCATCAAGATGATGCTGGGCTACGAAGGCACGCGCCGGGCGGACTGGGACGACAATCAGAACCTTGACGGCAGCCTCTTCGCCATGTCGGAGGGCGACCTGAAGCCCTACGCGGACGCGTTCTTCAAGTACGACTCGGACTACCGCGTCATCAGCGTGTATTTCGATGGGGAGTGCGGCTGCGCCGGCGGGACCAACGGCGAGCACAAGCTGAGCTATGAGGACAACCCGGGCTTCTCGGGCACCTCCGGGTACGACACGGCCTGGCACCGGAGGGTGGTGATCGAGCCACCCACGGGAGGGGCGTGGGTCACGCAGTACCTCGACGAGGTGGGCCAGCCGCTCTCGCGCGTGCTCACGGACGCTAACCCGGCCAACACCAGCCCGGCCCCGGCGAAGTGGGTGACGCAGGTCGTGCGCAACAGCGACGGGCAGGTGACGGAGGTCCACACGCCGGCGAACGTCACGGGGTACACGCACAACACGGGCGGGAATCCTGACGGCGCGATCACGACCAGCGGCACGGCGGGGCTGGTCCACTATTACCAGCGCGTCGGCAGCGGCGACACGAAGGGCTTCCTGGAGGGCGTGCGGCAGAAGGAAGGCTCGAACACCCTCTCGACCAACTCCACGTTCGTCTCATGGACGCAGTACCTCACGCGCGATCTGAGCATCGCCACGGGCGTGAACGTCACGCGGCCGCTGGTGGAGAAGACGCGGGCGTTCCATACCGCGACGACGGACCACACGGACACGACGAAGTACGACGAGACGACGCAGTCGTACACATGGTGGGAGAACACGACCGCTACGGACGTGCTCTATGTCACGCTGAAGCAGGTGACGACAACGGCGACGGCGGTGAGCACGGGCAAGAACGGTTCGGGCTCGGCCACCACGACCAAACGCTACCTGCGCAAGGACGGCACGGCCGCGTTCGCCGAGTCGGCCCGCGGGATCTTCCATTACACGGCGTACACCGGCGGGCAGGTGACCAAACGCATCGAGGACGTCAAGACCAACGGCACGTTCCCAACGGGCGATGACCCCAACACCGACTGGGGGATCACCGAGAGCGGCGATGGATTCGGCCGCGTCACGGAGTACGCCTACGACGACCAGGGCCGGATGGCCACCTCGACCCTGCCCGGCGGCCGTGTGACCATGCGCTGGTACGCCAAGCTCGGCGACGAACGGATGGTGACCTTCGGTGTTCCGTTGGTGGGGAGCTGGCGAGGTCCATCCTCGTACACGGTCACCAACCACGCCGGGAACACGGAAGAGTGCATGATCTTGGCGCTGGCCGAACCGACCGGGGCCAAGTCTCACCCTTCCGCCTGGCTCACGACCGTGGCCGAAGAGAACCTCTACGCCGATCCGCCATCGGACTCTATTCTGGCCCTCAGCGTAGATGACGCTGGGCCGATCGCGCGGCTCACCGCGAGCGCGTACGGCACAACGGGACGGCGTCTCGAGTCGCGTCGGGTCTTCTTCGAGATACCCGCGAGCATGGCCCCCGGCGACACCAGCGGCAAGTACGATGAGTGGACGGTCGCCTACGACCATATGGGCCGGCAGATCCGGACCAAAGAGCCATCCGGCACGATCACTCGGACGGTGTACGACGTGCTCGGCCGCGTGACGTCCCGCAAGATCGGCACCAACGACAACGGCAAGATCGGCGGTGAAACCAGCGGCACCAACAACATGGTCACGACCGAGGCCCTGGTGTACGACGGGCGCGGCGTGGGGGGCGGGGGCAACTCGCTGCTGACCACGCGGACGCTGTACGTCGAGGACGGGACCACCGGCCAGCGGCAGACCACGTACACCTACGACTACCGCGGCCGGCTGATTGTCACGGTGAACCCGCAGGCCCCGCACGTTGTGGCCAAGTACGACAACCTCGGGCGGATGATCGCCTCAGGGCTGTTCAGCTCCAGCTCGGGGCTGACCGCAAGCACGGACCCGACCACGACCACGAGCAACCGCGTGGCGCTCTCGCAGACCTTCTACGACGAGCGCGGGCAAGTGTGGAAGAGCCAGCGGCACAAGATCACCCAGAGCACGGGCGCCGACGCCGACAACCTCCAGACCCTCAACTGGTACGACCCGGATGGGCGGCTGATCAAGACCGACGGGGAGCAACTGATCAAGACCCGCTACGACCGCCTCGGGCGCGTCGTCCAGTCCTTCATCCTCGCCGCCGACAACGACACGTCCTATTCGGACGTCTACGACTCCACGAACAAGTTCGCCAGCATCGCAGGCGACAAGGTGCTCGAAGAGCGGCAGACCGGGTACGACGGCGCCCTCGATGAGGTCCTCGTGCAGGCGACCATCGAGCGCACGCACGACGACACCAGCACCACCGGCGCGCTGGACACCACCTACGACGGCGGGGACGGCCTGCCGCTGAAGTTTACTGCCGCGGACGTGAAGGGCCGCATTCAGATCTCCGCGACCTGGTACGACGATCTGGACCGTCCCAGGACCGCAGCCTTCTACGGGACCAACGCGGCGACGGACAACGTGGCGACATTCGATCGCGACGGTCTGACGGAGCCGACCGCCTCCGACACCAATCCCACGACGCGCATCGTCACCAAGACCGTCTACGGCACCGACGGCACGGTGAAAGAGACGATCGATGCCAACGGCCGGGTGAGCAAGTTCGTCTACGACAGCGCCGGGCGCCTCGTGGCCAGCATCGGCAACTCCACGGGCGCGAGCACGCCCATCAGCAACGCGACACGCGACACGGATGCCTACACCCGCTACGTCTACACCAACGGCCTGCAGGTCAAGGTCTGGGTGGACCTCAACGGCGACAACACCGAGGACTCCGACGACCAGATCACCGAGTATGTGTACGGAACGACCAAGGGCACGCCCGGCAGCGGCAGCCCGGTACAGTCCGCCATTGCCACGGGGCACCTGCTCCGCGAAGTCATCTACCCCCCCGGGCAGGCGGGGAGCGCGCAGGCTGACCGCACGGTGACCTACGCCTACAACGCCCAAGGCGAGCAGGTCTGGACGATGGACCAGGCCGGCAACGTCACCCAGACCGACTTCGACACCGCCGGGCGCGAGACGCACCGGCGCGTCGCCACGCTGGCCGGCGGCTTCGACGGCGCGGTGCGGCGCATCAGCACGACGTACCTGCCGCGCGGCCTGGTGAACAAGGTCACGCAGTACGACAACGCCGCCGTCGGATCGGGCAGCCTCGTCGATGATGTGAAGTACACCTACGACGACTGGGGGAACGTCTACCAGTTCAAGCAGGACGTGGACTCGGACCTTGACGGCACCCCCGCGGGCCGTGCCGCGTTCCAGGTGGACTACTCGTACGCGATGGTGACGACCGGCAGGAACACCATTCGCCGCACGGGCATGAACCTGCCCGGTGCGACCGCGGTGACATTCAACTACATCTCCACCGGCGGCCGTCTCGACGACGCGGCCAGCCGCGTGACGCGGGTCAACGTTGCCGTCGGACCCAACGACCCGTCCCCCGTCCCCGTGGCGCAGTACGAGTACCTCGGCGGCGCGCGGCTGGTCGGGACCGACCTGCTCCAGCCCAAGGCCAGGAGCAACTACTTCGAGGGGGCAGTCAGCGGCACGCCCTACCCGGACCTGGACCGCTTCAACCGCGTCGAGGACAGCCGGTGGACCGGGTACAAGGGAACGGGCACGCGCGACTTCTATGACGTGGATGTCGCCTACGACCCGGCTTCGAACATCCTCGGCGTCACCGACACCGTCCACAAGAACAGCGGCGGCAACCGCAACTTCGACGCGCTCTACACCCTCGATGCGCTCAACCGCCTGACGCGCGCCGACGAGGGGACGCTCACGTGGTCCGGCGGCACGGGAACGATCTCCAACCGCTCGCGGGACGAGCGCTGGCTCGACGCCTCGGGGAACCTGGCCCTGTCGCAGACCGGCAACTGGCTGCGCCGCCGCTTGGACCTCAACGGCGACGGCAACTTCACGGGCACGAACGAGCTCGACGACACCGGCGTCTTCAGCCTCGCCAACGAGCTCAAGACCCGCGACACCGACTCGAACGGCACAGTCAACTACACGCTGGCCTACGACAAGACCGGCAACCAGACCAACGACGGCAAGGACTACACCTATGTCTACGACGCCTTCGGCCGCATGCGGCAGGTCAAGAGCCGCTCCGAAAGTTCCCCCGTCGCCGAGTACCGCTACAACGGGCTGGGCTTCAGGATCGGCTGGCACTACGACGCCGACGCCGATAAGGATGTCGATGGCGACGATCCCTGGTACTTCTTCTGCTACGACGACGCGTGGCGGATTGTCGCCACCTTCCTCGCTTCCGACGCCGACCCCAAGGAGGTCTTCGTTTATCACAACGCGGGCCTCGGCGGCAATGGCGGATCCTCCTACATCGACACCGTGATCCTGCGCGACCGTGACGCGGACACGAAGTGGTCCGAAGCGGCCGACGACAAGCGCGAGGAGCGGCGGTACTACTGCCAGAACTGGCACGCCGACGTCTCCGCGATCCTGACCGACACCGGCGGCATGGTCGAGTGGGTCAAGTACTCCTCGTACGGCGTGCCCTTCGCCCTGCCCGCCGGCGACACCGACTCCGACGGCGACTGGGACGCCACGGATTCCGCCGCCATTACCGGCACCTATGACGTGCGCAAGGACGCCAACCTCGACGGCGCTATCAACGCCTCCGACGTCACCCATGCCAACTCCATCACCGGCGGGTACCAGACCCTCGGCCGGGGAAGGCTGTCGTCCTCGGGCGTCGACAACCGCAAGGGCTACGCCGGCTACGAGTACGACCCGACACTTGAAGCCGCCGGCAAGCACCTCTACCACGTCCGCCACCGCGTCTATGACGCCGACATCGGTAGGTGGACCAGACGTGACCCGCTGGGGTACGTAGACGGGATGAGTCTGTACGAGTACGTGAAGTGTCGACCGTTGACCTCGCTGGACCCCGACGGGCTCTTTACATCGCTGGGCCACCCATCCAGCGTCTGTCACGCGGCCGGCGCGGCCACGCTCAACATGACGATACGCGAGGCGGTGAAGTTCCTGGCCTGCCAGGGCATGTCTCCAAAGGCAATCGCCGAGGCGCTCTGTATCACGGTCGCAGCCGTGGCGGCGATACTCGCCGCACAGGAGGCATGCGAACTGTCGCACCCTGGGAGTCCCGCCCCCCCGCGCCCCATCCCGGTGCCCGCCCCTCGGCCAATCCCAGTAGATCCACCACCCTTCCCGGGTAGCCCGCCACCAATACCTATTGGGCCGCGCCCGTTCCCGCTCAATCCCCCACCGATCGGTCCGGTCCCCGTTCCGCCAGGCTGTCCCCCTATCGCGCCGCCTATCGGACCGGTGCCAATCCCGATTCCTATTGATATCGCGCCGCCCATCCCGATTCCCTGGAACCCTGGATGCCCGCCTTGTGTTCCGCCTCCGCCTAGGTATGACAAGGTGCCGCCATCCCGACCGCACTATCCCTGCCCCGGAAGCCATACGCACTGGTGGTGGGTTACTGGTCAGGGGCCACCGCCAGATTGCAAGTGCAGTTTCAAGGAGGAGGTTTCGTGCCACTGACTGATGACGCGATTCCTGGACATCGAGAATACATTGTAACATTTGATGCCAGACAGTCCTCGCGAGATAAGTCCGTAGAATGGCCGCCGGATCGGCGACGGTTATATCTTATCTCTCCACAGATCGAGTCGCCTCGTTCGGTTGATGTGTCGTGTTGGAAGCCGGTGCTGGAGAACGACGACGGTACGGTTGCAGCCTTTGGTCTAACCGCGATCCACGTGCAGCGGGAGGGTGAGTTCGGGGGAGAGCAGGCCGCCATAGCCGTACCGGGCTGGCCATGCTTCTCGGTACTCGAACACTACCTCGGTTGGTCGTCGATGCAACGACATGCGCGGATCATCGCGATCACGCGGTTTCTGCCTGAACCATTCAGACTATATCGCCGGTATACGTGCGGCTCCGTCGCAATGAGCCATTTGGCCTCCTCATTGTCCTCCGAGTGGGATTTCATCGGATACGACGTTGCTAACCACGGTCTATTGAGTGCATTGATGAACTGCGGACTAACTGATGAGGAGCAGGGAGCAATGAGGATGCAGTGGGCTCCGTACATCAATGAGTATCATTTGTTCGGTAGCGCATCGGTAGCGTACGACTTTGCTGGCAATAGCGATTCCCGTATACCGGAACACTCGCCATTCCATGTGTACGGCATATACGTGAGGACTTGTTACTAAACACGTCCTGATTCCAAGAGGAAGCCTCATTTCTGTGGATACACTGCCCGTCGGAGGCCGGGAGGCAGCAAGGATGTACGTGGTACTCGACGTTCATCTTCGACGGCCATCGGTGTGCGTCCTCGACGAGCACGGCCAGATCCTGGAGCGAGCGACCATCCGCGGGCCTTGGCCGGAGGTGGTCGCGTGGCTCGGGGGGATCGAGTCGCCCGCCGAGGTCTGCTTCGACACCTCGTGCGGCTCTCGCTCGGCGTACTCAGATCGAGTACGTGCCCGTCCCCCCGCCGCTGGACTGGCTGCTGGAGCCGCTGCCGCTGCCGGAGCCGGAGGAGGAGCTGGACGACATCGACGACCCGCTGGACTTGCTGGCCGAGCCGGAGGACGACGAGCCGCTGCTGCTGGAGGAGCCGCTGCCGGAACTGGAGCCCGAGCCGCTGGAGCTGGACCCCGAGCCGGAAGAGTGGGCCGTCGCGGGCATGTCGTTGTGGACCCAGACGCCCTCGGCCGAGAAGGTGTTCGTGCCGGGGATGTGGATGGCGAGGGTGCGGGTCGGCGCGTCGATGCGATCGACGGTCTCGACGAGTTCCTCGGCCAGCCGCTCGCCGATCAGGTAGTCGCCCTTCTTGAGGAACTCGGCCGACGAGAAGCCCCATTCGTCGCCGCGGCGCATCAGGAACGGGTGCTCGGGCGTCGCCTTGATCCGGCGGTTGATGACCACGAACCCGGCGTGCTCGCCGAGTTTCACGCTGGCCACGCGGCCGACGGTCGGGATCGTGCCGCGCATGCCGTGGTGCGAGAGCCACTGGTACTGGGCGCGGTAGGGGACGTCGACCTCGAGACCGGGGACTTTGATCGTGGCGACGCTGTCACCGGGCTTGAGGTTCTCGATCGTGGTCACCCGGCCGTCGGCCAGGCGGACGAGCGTGCCGAAGAGGAGGCAGTTCGAACCCCCACCTCCGCCGCCGCCCCCACCCCCGCCACCACCACCTCCGCCTCCTCCGCCGCCACCCGATCCGCCACCGCCCGAGCCCCCGCCGCCGGAACCACCCGAGCCGGACCCGCCGGACCCCGGGCCGCTGCCGGAGCCGCCACCCGATCCCCCGGAGCCGCCCGAGCCACCCGACCCCGGGCCGGAGCCGCCGGACCCCGAGCCGGCCCCGCTCGTGCCGCCAGAGGTGGCCCCGGACGTTCCACCGCCGCTGGTGCCCGAAGCGCCCGATGTGCCGCCCGAGGCGCCGCTCGACGCCCCGCTCGATGCGCCGCTGCTGGCCCCGCTGCTCGCCCCGCTCGACGCGCCGGACGAGCCGCTCGACGAGCCCGAGCCGCTGCTGGATGAACCGCTCGACGATGAGCCGGAGGAACTGCTCCCGCTGGACGAGGATGAGCCCGACGAGGAACTCTCCGAACTCCCGGACGAACCCGAGCCAGAGCCCGAGCCGCCGGGGCCACCGGTCGAGGCCCACACGGGGATGTAGAGGAAGTACCGGCGGGGTTCGTCGCTCATCCCTGGATCTCCTGCGTCGGGTTCGCGGGCTGATACCACCCGGCAGTGCTGATCGGCTTGGCGCACTCCGCTGCGGCGTCGGCCACGGCCTGCTCGAAGGGCACGAACTCGAACGCCTTGAGGGCGCAGGCCTCGGGGTCGGGCGCACAGTTGACCACGCGGAATCGCTGCTGCTCGAAGTGCGGCTTGAGGGCCTCGAAGCGCTTCTGAAGGCTCTCGTACAGGATGTTGTTGTGGCGGATCGCTTCCTTGCTGCGGTGCTCGTCGAAGGCGTAGCGGCGCTCGCGGTCCATCTTGAAGTCGCAGCCGAGCAGATAGACCGTGCGAAAGCCCAGGTAGTGCAACAGGTGCAGGGCGGCGAGCATGACGCTGCGCTTGCCCTTGATCCCGAGCGAATCCGTGTGCTCGCCGTCCTGGCCCCAGTTGATGGTGTCACTCTTGAGGAACCGGCTGTGATCGAAATGGTCGCTGCGGCGGTAGAAGAGCACGCCCGGCATCTGTCGCACCTTGAACGCGCTCGCACGGAACGAGCCATCGGGGTTCTGGACCCGGAGGCGCTTGTCGAAGTGCGAGACGGGCACGATCTTGAGGATGCCCGGGTCCTTCCAGCCGGTGTCGATGAAGCGCCCGGGATCATCCACGCACGTCCACAGCGTGGGGCGATGCACGGCCCAGGCGTTGTTGACGGCCATCGTGACGATGCCGCGGCGGTTGAGTTGCGCAAGGTCCAGCGAGGCCAGCGATGGACCAGACAGGATCAGAAAGGCCGAGCGCCCGCGATAGAAGTCGCACAGCGAGACGGAGTCGAAGTCGGCGGTGTAGAGGCGCACGCCGCTCCGCGCGGGCCTGCGCTGCTTGAGGCCCGCCTGCAACGCCGCGATGTCGCCACCATTCTCACGCATGGTTGAACACCCCCGCGATGTACCTGGTCGCACCCAGCCCCCGGCGCACCGTGCCGACGCGGCCGATCCGGTCGAGCCACCACTTCAGCGGCCGCACCGTCGGATGCAGGCCCTCGCCATCCACCTTGGTCTTGCTCTCCCGCGTGCAGATCGACAGCACGAAGCCCCCGCCCGGCACGGCGATCCGCCGCATCTCGTCGAGCACCTCGTCCACCTCCTCGGGCAGCAGGTGTTCGATAGCGTCGAACGAGGTCACCACGTCGGCGATGCCCGCGGAGACGGGCACGCGGTGCATGGGCGCCACGATGTCCGCGTCGGGGAAGGCGAAGTCGATGCCGAGCCCGTCGATCCCCAGCCGCCGCAGGTGCTGGATGAAGAGGTTCCGTCCGCAGCCGAAGTCCACGACGAATCGGGGCTTGAACCCCTGCACCAGCCGGTAGGCGAAGCGCCCGTGATTCGTCGAGCCGTAGGTGCCCCCGGCGTGATCGGCAAGCGCGAGGTACTTCCGCCGCTCGTGCTCGCGCCGGGCCTCGAGGTCGATCGGGATGGCGGCGTTTGCGTCAGACATAGAGCCACACCGGGACATCGAACTCGACCAGTTCCATTCCATTGAGGGCCTGGAACGCCCAGACCGTCCCGCCGCGCGTGTCGCGCTCGGCGAACATCTCCACCGCGACGCCCTTCAGGATGGGCCGGAGCTGCGGGATCGCCGCCTTGCGCGGGCAGTAGCCCGCTGGGTCGAGGGGTTCGAGTTGCCCCGGCACGCAGAGCGAGCGCAGGCCGCCGAAGCCGTCGGTGCCCTCGGGTTCCTCCTCGGGAACGTCGCTGTGATGGCTCTCGAACCTGTTGACCGCCCAGCGCGCTGGGTCCTCCTCGCCGCCCGCGCCCTTGGACGACAGGCCTTCCTCCAGCGCGATGTAGCGTCCAAAGGTGTCGCTGCCGGGGTCGCCGTCGAT
>JAEUIZ010000018.1 GCA_016793805.1 Phycisphaerae bacterium | reverse complement strand
TTGATGTTCAGGACCGGCGGGGTGGTGGAGGCGTCGCAGTTGGCGTACTGCTCGCCTCCCGCGAAGTAGTTGAGGAAGCAGACGAAGTCGTTGATGTTGAGGAAGGGCGGGGCGGTGCTGCCGTCGCAGTTGGCGTAGCAGACGGCGATGCCGATGCCGAAGCCCTCGCCCATGTCGACGTCGAGGTATCGCTGGGGCGGGGCGGTTCCTTGACCAACGGAGTTTGCGCCCCAGGCCACGGCCGTACCGTCTGCGCGGAGGGCAATCGCAGAGTTGGAGCCTCCAGCGACCTTGACAAACGAGCCGGACGGGATGGTGGTGCTGACGCTGCCGTGGTGGCCCCAGTGGGCGATGGTGCCGTCGAGCCGGATGGCGAGGCCGAACCAGGTGTCGCTGGCTGTGGCTGTGATGAACGAGCCCGGCGGAACGGAAGTGACGACGCCAAACTGGTTGGTGCCCCAGGCGACAAGAGAGCCGTCGACGCGCTGCGCGAGATACCACCACTTGCCGATCCAGATGTCCTTGAATGTGCCCTCGGGAGGCGGGATCTCGGAGTTGAAGCCCCAGGTGGCGATGCTGCCGTCGGCGCGGATCCCTGCGCTGGCGCTGTAGCCCGCGGCGACCTTGACAAATGTTCCGGAGGGGGCGTTGCACTGACCAGTGTCGTTCGAGCCCCAACACAACAACGTGCCATCAGGACGGATAATGCAGTCGTGGCCGAAACCGCCTGCAAGTCGCACGGCGGTCGTTCCTAAGGGAGGCGGTATGACAATATCATAACCCCATGATATCAACTGGCCGTCAGAGCGCAGTGCCAGACCATGCTTGCTTCCAGCAGACAATAACGAAAACGTACCCATCGGAGTGGGCTCAAATCCTATGATATCTCCCCACGCGATGAGCGGGCCAGATTGAGCGATCGCTGCCGAAGTTGCAAGGCCGATGCAGAGAGAAACGCGTGCGGCGCGGGAACACAAGAGCCCCCGAGCCGCACGCACGATCATTTGAGAACAGTTTGTGATCATGGCACGCTGCTAGTTGGCAAGAATTGCCAGGCCGTGGAAGTTGGAGTTGCCCTTGCCGAACGATATTACTGGCGAACTGAGGAGGGCCGACGGCAGCGTATTGGGCGGGTGGTTTGACACGGTCGAGCACCCCGAGCCGCTGATGTCGCCCCACTGCTTGAGCAGGCTGTCGAGGTCGAGCACGAGCCCACCGGCATAGAAGCCGGTGACTTGGACGCCGTTGGAGACGCCCACGACGAAGTAGCCGGATGAGGCGGTGCCCTGGACGCCGCACCCGCACCCCCAGGCGACCACTGTGCGGTCCTCTCTGATGGCGAAGGTCGCGGTGTGGCTGGCTCCGATGGAGATGAACACCTCACTTGCCAAGGCAGCGGGCACTGCGCCGGGGTGGGTGTACGTGGAGTAGGTGCCCGAGCAGTTGTTCGACGAGTACCCGCTGCCGCCCCAGGCCTTGATCGTTCCGTTGCCCTTGCGGGCGACCGCATGATGGCCGCCTGCCGCGATCTGGACATAGGTTCCGGCAGTGTTGTCCGGCACGTTCAGCGCCCCGTAATCGTCGTGTCCCCACGCGAAGATCGTGCCGTCGGAGCGAAGGGCGAGATTGAAATACTCACCCGCGGCGATCGCGGTATAGGTCAGCACGTTCTCGGATGCCTGCACATACTCGTCGATCGGTACCTCGCTCTGACCGTACGTGTTGTCACCCCAGGCCGCGAGCGTGCCGTCGTTCTTGAGCGCGA
Organism: Phycisphaerae bacterium; assembly: GCA_016793805.1. GTDB lineage: Bacteria > Planctomycetota > Phycisphaerae > Phycisphaerales > UBA1924 > JAEUIZ01. The sequence continues at coordinate 59,743 of JAEUIZ010000018.1, read as the reverse complement.
GGCCGTGGTCGTAGCCGGCGGAGACGGCGATCCAAGTGCCGGTCGTAGGCCTGTTCGAGACTTGATACGACGCGTCTGCCCCGACGCCGTCGATCGCGCCATTCTCCCTCAGCCCGAAGGAGAAGCCATTTCCCGCCGCGACCTGGGTATAGAGCACGTCAGTCGGCAGGGCGTAACTCGCGCTCGTCGTCACGCCGCTGCTGTTCCAGGTCACGGCGAACCCCGATTGGGCCAACGCCCGATCACCACCCAACCCCCCCCCCTAACACGCAGAGCAGAACCTTCAGAACTCGCATCGATCACCTCCGCGGAGCATCGCTCCGCATCTGTGGGCCGAGAGGACGGTCCCGCGTCCTCTAGTCTGGATTCCCGCGAGTTTCGCGGGAAACCAGCGGGAATCGCGGGGGTTGTGGCCCATCGGCCCGGGCCGCCACGCCGGGGAACGGATGCGCGGCAGGAGGAATGTACCACGGGCGGCACGGGACGCAAGAGGAAAGCAAGGATTATCTGGCGTGGGGTTTGTCGCACAGGCGGGACGGCTGTGCTACAGGAGGGCGCTTGTGCCATGCGGTGCCTACCTCGCCTCGCGCAGGCGCCGCTCGAACTCGGCCACGGCGGGGCTGGGCACGCGGTCGCGTCGGCGGACGATCGCCAGCGTTCGGCGGATCGGGCCGTCGCGGCACGGGCGGCCCTCCTTGGGCCCCAGCGCGAACCGGCTCACCAGCCCGACCCCGATCCCTGCGCGGACCATCTGCTTGATGCTCTCGATCGAGCGCAGTTCCATGACGACGCTCGGCGTCACGCCCGCGGCGGCCGCCGACGCGTCGATCAGCGCCCGCACGCTCGTGCCCGCCTCGAACGCCACGAACGGCACGCCCGCCAGGTCGATCCAGCGGAAGCCGGTGCGCGGCGAGTTCCAGCCCGGCGGGGCGATCAGCCGCAACTCGTCCTCGACCAGCGGGATCGTCATGAGGTCGCCCATGCCGGGAACGCGGATCGGGAGCGTCACGATGCCCAGGTCGAGTTCGCCCAGCAGCACCGCGGACGCGACCGCCGACGACCCGGCCTCGCGCACGTAGAACCGCAGCCCAGGGTGCGCCTCGCGGACCCTGGAGATGACCGGGGGCAGCAGGTAGTCCGTCGCGGTCGCGCCCCCGCCCACGCGGATCGAGCCCGCGTGCAGGCCCATGAGTTCACGCACGGCCTGCGTCGCCGCCGCCGCCGCCCGAAGCGACTCCTGCGCATGGGCGAGGAAGATGCGCCCGGCCTCGGTCAGGGCCACGCCCCGGCCCGTGCGATCCAGCAGCGGTGCACCGACTTCGGCCTCGAGTTTCTTGAGCATCGCCGAGAGCGCCGGCTGTGTGACGCCCAGGGCCTCGGCGGCGCGAGTCATCTGGCCGGCGGACGCGATCGCCTGGAAGTAGCGAAGGGCCGTCAGTTCCACGCGGGCAGCGTAGCCGCACGCGAGCGCCCAAGCCCCAAGGCCCGGACGCTCGCTGGAGGAGAGAGTCGGGCGCCTTTCGGCGAAACCGGGCGTTCGGGGCGTTGAACCGGACGCTCGGCGGAGGAGAGAGAGACGGGCGCCTTTCGGCGAAACCGGGCGTTCGGGGCGTTCAACCGGACGCTCGGCGGAGGAGAGAGAGACGGGTGCCGTTCCCGGCGAATCCGTGCGTTTCAGCGGTGGCCGAGACGCGCGGGTGAGGAGGAGAGAGCGTGTCAACACCCAGACTGCGTCGGCGGAGCGGGAACCTGAACGACAGGCGTTCACTTTTTTCACCAAGGGTGCGGCTCTACACTCGCGCATGGAGTTCGACCCCGAACGCCTGACGCCCGCGGAGCGGTACAAACTGCTGATCGGGTGCATCGTGCCCAGGCCGATCGCGGTGGTCTCGACCCTTTCCCCGCACGGCGAGGCAAACCTGGCGCCTTTTTCGTTCTTCGCGGGCGTGGGGTCCGATCCGATGGCCCTGCTCTTCTGCCCGGCGAATCGGGCCGACGGGGGCGAGAAGGACACGCTCGCCAACGCCAAGCCCGCGGACGAGGGCGGGACCGGCGAGTTCGTCGTCAACGTGGCCACCGAGGCGATCGCGACGCGCGTCGCGGGCGCGGCCGAACCCCTCCCGTATGGTCGATCCGAGTTCGAGTTGGTCGGCCTGACGCCCGTGCCGGCGCGGGTGGTGCGCCCGCCGCGAGTCTTGGAGAGCCCGGCGTGCTTCGAGTGCCGAACGCTGCGGGTCGTGCGGCTGAACCCGGGCGTGCCGACGGGCGGGAACGTCGTCGTCGGGCGCGTGGTGCACGTCCACGTCCGCGACGACGCGATCAACGAGCGGCTGCACATCGACGCGGATCGGCTCGCGGCGTTCGGGCGGATGGGCGGGTCGTGGTATTGCACGACGCGGGAGCGATTCGAGATGCCCATGGGGGCGGGGGCGCTGGCGCTCGACCCGGCGTCGATCCTGCCGCCGAGGGCGTAGCGGCGAGCGACTCGGTCTCTGGGTCGGACCGCCGGGCAAGGTGGTGGGTGCGCGGTCTACTTCGGCGATGGCGCGGGCTGCTCGGGCGTCGGGTGCTTTGGCAGTTCCGGCGCATCAGCGAGGTCGAACGCCGCGCCCGCGAGGCCGCGGACGACGAGCGTGTAGCGCGCGGGGTCGAGGGTGTCGGGCGTGTCCGTCGGCTTGTGGTAGTTGGCGTTGCGGAAGTTCGAGGTGTCGGTGAGCATCATCGCGGGCAGGCCGGCGAGGAGGAAGGGCGCGTTGTCGGAGCGCAGCATGTCCGGGAGCGCCACGGGGAACATGTCCGCGACAAAGACCTTCAGGCCCGGGGCGTGGCGGGCCATGCCCTCGCCCAGGAAGCGGGCCACCGGCGAGTGCCGCGAGACCGTGGCCAGCGCGATGAAGTCGCCGACGGTGGGCGGCTCAAAGACGCCCTTGATCGGGGGCGCGGGCGACTTCTGGCTGTTCGGGGCATCCGTGAAGTACCCGATCATCTCGAGGCTGACCATCGCGATGATCCGCTCCTCGCCCGCGTCCCAGCGCGCCCGGCGGGCCTTGACGTGCTCGCTCGACCCGACCACGCGCAACTCCTCGTGGTTGAAGAACACCAGACGGATCGTCCGGCGGGGCGTGGTCCCGTGCAGCGCCCGGGCGATCTCGACGAGCCCCGCGGCCCCCGAGCCGTTGTCGTCCGCGCCGGGCGAGCCCGCCACCGCGTCGAAGTGCGCGCCGAGCACGACGACCTCCGCCGGCGTCTCGCGGCCCTTGACCTCGACGATGATGTTGTGCCACGTGCGCGAGGCGAGGGCCTCGGTCGTCTCGGGGACGCGCCAGCGCGGGGGCACGCCCAGGCCCTCGTCGTGCTGCCGCTGCCTGGCGAGGTTCCACAGGAGCGGCTCGAGCGCGGGCTCATAGCCGGCGTCGGCGAGCCAGATCCGGATGAGCAGTTCGGCCTGCGCGAGCCCCTGCTGGTGCGCGAGGTCTCCGACCGCCGACCGGGCCGGGGGCAGATCGCGGAGCGTGGCCATGAGCCGGGCCTCGCTGACGCGGGCCGCGGGCTTGATGTCGTCCAGAGCCAGGCACGCCGAGACCAAGGCCATGAGGGTGAGCATGGCTGATTCTTCGCCCGGGCCGCGCCGGCGGCGCTATGGGCAACCCGCCGCGAACGCGTTGAGGAAGCAGACGAAGTCCGCGACGTTGAGCACCGGCGGCGCGGTGCTCGCGTCGCAGTTGGCACGCGAGTCCTCTGCGGCGAAGTGGTTGAGGAAGCACACGAAGTCCGCGACGTTGAGCACCGGCGGCGCGGTGCTCGCGTCGCAGTTGGCGTAGCACGTCGCGGGGCACCCGGCCCACGCCGCCAGGAACGCCGACGGCGCCCCGCCTGCCCGCGTGAACCACCCGCCCACGAGCAGCCGTGGCCCGCTGCCGTCGTCGAACGGGACGAGCGCCTGCACCGCGCCGTCCACGCCCGCGCCCAGCGCCGACCATGCCTGCCCGTCCCAGCGCGCGATGTTGCTGGCCGGCGCGCCCCCGGCGTCCTCGAACTCGCCCGCGGCGAACAGGGCCGGCCCGCGCCCATCGTCAAAGACCGCCAGCGCCCACACCCGATCGTTCACCCCGCTGCCCACGCCCCCGCCCACGTCGCGCCACGACGACCCGTCCCAGCGCGCGATGTTGCGCGCCATCGTCTCTCCCGCGATGTCCAGGATGCCCGCGACGTACAACTCCGGCCCGTGCCCGCTGTCATAGACCGCGCAGGCCGCCAGCGTCGGATGCCGCCCGCCCTCGGGCGTGCGCAGGCCCCCGCCCACGTCGTGCCACGAGGCCCCGTCCCAGCGCGCCACGCACGAGGTTTCCACCTCGCCCGCCCGGCTGAACCGGCCCACGGCATACAGGCTGCCCGCCCACGGCGTCATCGAGTACACCCACGCCGGGAACGGATCCGTCGCCGTGACCCCGATCCCGGAGCCCAGCGGCAGCCACGACGAGCCCGTCCAGCGAGCCACGCGGTTCACCACGCTCCCGCCCGCGAGGTCGAACGTGCCCGCCGCGTGCAGTTCGCCTCCGAATCGCGCGAACGAGTGCACGACCGGCGCGCAATCCTGGCACGCGGGCGGCATCGCCACGCCCCCGGCCATCGAGTGCCACAGCGTTCCGTCCCACGCCCCGATGCTGTTGAGTTCGATCCCCCCGCCCAGGATGTAGTTGCCCCCGACGACCACTCGCCCCGCATCCTGCGCGAACGCGTGCACGTTCGCGCAGCACATCATGTAACCCTGCGAGTTGAACGGCCCCGGGATGCCCTCCCCCAGCGCGGACCACGCCCCGCCATGGAACCGCGCCACACGCAGGGCCGCGACGCCGTTGACCGACTCGAACCACCCGCCGATGTAGAGCGCGGGCGAGCCCGCCTCCTCAAAGACGCCCAGCGCGTGCACCCCTTGATCCGGCGTGCCGGGCGCCTCGACCCATCGAGGCGAGCACGGCTGCGCGAAGGCAGCCCCGGCGAGCGCGACGAGAGCGATGGAACCGACGAGCGACGAACGTGCCATAGCGTACCTCCCGGTGGCGCTCCGCGACTCGCCGCGGAGTTGTACGCGGGACGAGACTCGGGTGTTTCGCGCGATGGCGGGCCATGCTCGGCGAAAACAAAGACCGAGGCCCCGGGGGTCGCCGGGGCCTCGACGGACAGAAAGAGAGAACGGGGCGACCGCGGCTCAACCGCCGGTCTTCTTCGCCTCGTCGTTGTACTGCTTGAGGCGTGCCTTGAGTTCCTCCTCGAACTGCGTGCCCTTGGAGGCCTCGACCGCCTTCTGCTGCAACTCGATGGCCTTGCTGAGGTTGCCCTGCGCGTGATAGACCGCCGCGAGCGTGTCGATGATCGCCGGATCCTTGCCCTTGGTGAGTTCATCGGCGCGAATGGCAGCCCTGAGGGCCAACTTCAGGTCCTGCTTCTCCGGCTTGTTGTCCGGATCCACGATCGTCCACGCGATCGCGTTCAGGCCCTGGGCGTTCTCCTTCATCGGGCCGTCGACCAGTTCCGCGCCGTACCCGAACGCCTTCTCGTACTCCCCGGCCTCCATGAGCAGGCTGAACTTCTGCATCCCGTAGCGCTCGTTGGCCTTGGGATCCAGCGCCATCAGTTCGTCCATCGCCCTCAGCGCGGCGGCGTGGTCGCCCTCCATCATCGCCTGCTGGATCTTCCTCTGCAGCGGGCGAAGTTTGGTCTCGAGTTCCTTGTTCTTCCGGTAGTCCGCGGCCTCCTTCGCCAGGTCCCACTTGCCGGCGATGATCTTGTCGAGCGGCTCGTCCATCGACATCGGGTGCCCGATCCACGCGACCTTGCCATCCCCGTTCACGATGAACGCCGTCGGGATCCCGTTCGAGCCCGAGGCGGTCATCCACGTCTTGGCCATCACGCCGTTGCTCGAGGCCTCGCGGCGGGCCTTGGGCGTGTCCTCCGTGGGCGCGGGGAGTTCGTCCATCGCCACCGTGTAGTCCATCTTGTCGCCCATGTCCTTGACGAAGGGCTCGACGGCGGCCGTGTCGCTCTCCCAGACCGAGACGCCGACGAAGCGGACGTCCTTGTGTTGCTTCTGCAGTTCGGTCAGGTGCGGGATGCTGTCCCGGCACGGGCCGCACCACGTCGCCCAGAACTCCACGACGTAGGTCTTGCCCTTCTCAAAGCCCGTGATCGGCTCGCCCTTGACGAACTTCGACACCTTGATCTCCGGGGCCTTGTCGCCGACCATCAGCGTCGGGAGCGCGGGCGCCGGGGCTTCTTTCTTCTTCTCGGGCTGGACCTTGGCGTCCTGCTGCGCGACCGAGACCACGCGATACGCCGGCTCGCCCGCGCTGACGTGGCCCTTGTCCTTCTTGGTCTTCTCCTGGCCCTGGGTCTCGCCGGCCTTGTTGTGGCCCTTGTCGTGCTTGCCCCCGACGAGCGAGGCGATCTTCTTCTCCAGTTCCTCGTGGCCCGACAGCGGGTTCCCGATCCAGACGATCTTGCCCTCGCCGTTGACCAGGAACGCGCACGGGATCCCGCCCTGCCCGGCGGGCTTCATCCAGTCGTTGGCCATCGAGCGGTCGGCGTCATAGGCGACGGTGTAGTTCATCTCGTCGCCCTTGCCCTTGACGAAGTCCTTGACGATCTGCAGCCTCTGCTCGTTGCTCAGTTCGTTCCCCGCCTTGTCCTTCGGGCGCTCGCTCGACGCGACGCCGATCACCGTCACGCCCTTGTCCTTGAACTCCTTCTGGAGGTCCGTCAGCAGCGGGATGCTCTTGACGCACGGGGGGCACCACGTCGCCCAGAACTCGACCACGTACACCCGGCCCTTCTCGAACCCGGTGAACTTCTCCCCCTTGACGAAGTCCTCGACCGTCAGCGCGGGGGCCGCGCTCCCGACCTTCAGCGTCACCTCGGCTGCCGGCTTGGTCGCCTTTGGCTGCACCTTGGTTGCGGGGGTCGATCCGTCATGTTGCGCCGCCGCCCCGCTGACCGCCACAAGCATCGCCGCGGTCACCGACATCCATCGATGGTTCATTCCCGGTCTCCTGTTTCTGTCCGTCACGGATTCCCCGGCACACGTTGCAAGGGCGCTTCCCCCGATGCACCAGCATATGCTACGAGGGAGAAGTCTGGAAGCACTTTCCGTCTCCATCCATGTTGCGAGACGCTGGACTCATCATCGGTCTGACGCTCAGTCTCGCTCTCCACGCGACGATGGGTGCGGCGTTCGTTTGGTGGTCGAGCCCCACGGACGCCCTGCATCACCACCGCCCGACGGTGTCCGACGCCCAGACCCCTCCCGTGGTTCGCCCCGGAATCGAAACATCAGACGCCGCGGTTGATGCGTGGATCGGGACGAGTCGCGCCACCCCGCACTCCGGCGCTCCAGCGAACGTCGACCAGACGGGATTCACGATGAGCCCCGGAGCCGCGGATCGCTCCTCGCCGCGCGCGCTGCCCGCGCCGCCCTCGCTGCCGGCACCCGCGACCAGCGCCGAAGAAGCGCTGCGCGAGATGGCGCGGCGGGCGCGCACCGTGGGCCTGCTCGGGCCACCGCCGGCCTCAGCCGTGAACCCCGCCCAGAACGCATCCACCGGCGCCACCAGCGCTGCCTCGGAGCCCGCGCAGCCGGGGCGCCCGGGAATCGCCTCCGATCGCGAGTCCGACGCCGCCTCGACCACGCACGTCTTCGAGGTCTCGCCCGGCGAGGTCCTCGCCGCCCGCGGCCTCGAGATCAAGACCCGCCGGCCCAAGTGGAACCAGACCTCGATCGTCACGCGCACCCCGCGAAACCCGACGATCCGCGTGACCTTCCGCGCCGATGGAACCGTCCAGAGCGCCGACTTCGTCTGGGACGGCCCCAAGCGCCTCGACACCGGGTACGAAGAGATCGACGCGCCGCTTCTCAACGCGGTCCACGCGTGGACCGCCACCGGCAAACCGCTCCGAGACCTCCCCAACCCCGAGTCTGTCATCACCATGACGTTCTACATCAACCTGCGGGGGTGAACGTGCCGGCACCGAGTTGGGTACGCGACGCGACGGGCACGCCGGTTGGGCTGTTGGCCTGTGTGGGCCTGATCCTCACTTGTGCCGCCCCGCGTTCCAGCGTCGCGCAGCCACCGCCCGGCGCCACGCCCATCGAGCCCGGCCGAGGCGACGCCAACCCGCAGGCCGCCGGCGGGCGCAACGTGCCCACCGACCTCCGCCAGCCCACGGGATTCTCCACCGTCTACCGCCTCCAGACCGAGGACGCGGCCGTGTTCCTGCGCATCGACGGCGGGATGAAGGCCGTCTTCCCGCGATCGGTCTACACCTCGTCCGGCGGCGGGGGCCTGGTGCCGTCGATCCCGCCGGGCACGGTCTTCTACCCCGGCGAGTTGCCCGCGTCGATGCGACCCTCGCCGCGCCCGAGGCAGCGACCGGAATATGCGATCGACACCAGCCTCGCGCCGCCGACGTTCGGCGCCGACGACGGACGCCCGCTCTCCATCGGCGCCCCGCGCACCAGTTGGACCGACGAGACCGTCCGGGTGCGCCGCGTCGCGGCGCTGCTCGACCTCGCGGCCACGATCGACGCGCCCCGGCCTCCGCCATCGGACGAGCGCTGACCGCCCCGCGTCGCGCGGCGATCGCTCATCGCGGTCGGCGCAAGAGCGTGTACCGGGCGAAGAGGTTGGCGTCGAGGCCCGCGCGGTCCTCGGGCTTCATCGGGACCACCGCGGGCCACATCTCGCGCATGAACGCCGAGTCGTCCTTGTCATACTCCACCACCTCGAACCCGGCTCGCTCCAGGTCCGCCTTGGGGAACGGGCACCGCGGATCAGCGTGCGGAAGGAACGGCTTGTCGTCGGGGTTCTGCGCGGGCGAGATGTTGTAGATGATCGCCACCCCGCCGGGCTTGAGCGTGTCGTGCATCGCGCGCACGAACGCCTCGTCGGGCACGCCCAACTTGATGAGGAACCGCTCGTCCGCCGGCCGCTCCGGGTGGATGTACCCGCGCTTCAGCACGTTCTTGGTCACGAACAGGTCGTGCCCGCCGCCCACCTCGCGGGCCTTCTCGCCCGGCCAGCGACCGTGGTGCAGCGTGACCCGGCCCATCGACCCGTCCGGCCCGCGCACCGCCCCCGTGTCCATCGGCTCGCTGTAGAGCGCCCGCAGCAGCGGCTCCACCTCCACCCCCTGAACCTCGCACCCGATCGTCGCGAGCATCCGCAGTTGCCCGATCATCCCGTACCCGAAGTCCAGCACCTTCTTCCCGCGGAGCGTCCCGTCGCCCGCGCGGGCGGCGAGTTCGAGCGGGCGGGCGTAGATCATCGGCGAGCCGTACCCCGTCTGGTAGTAGAACCCCGCGTCGCACTCCCGCTTCGTCAGGTCCGCCTTCGCCTCCGTCGGCAACGCCTCGTACTCGGCCTGCGAGTACGCCTGCGAGCGGTCCTTCGTCCGCCACACCGTCCGCACGCCGGGGTCCGGGAGCGCGTCGGCGGCACGGAGAAACGCCTTCACGTCGGGAACATCGAACCGGTCGATCACTGCCGCGGCCTGGGCGCGGAGGTCCGCCAGCACCTCGGGCTCGAGGTTCGCCACCGCCGCCGCGAGCGCGCCAAGCGTCCCGCCCACCCAGGCGACCAGCCCCCCGATGACCTTCACGCCGCGACGCATCCAGAGCCTCCCGGAACCCCAAGAGATGCGCCGGCGACACGAATCCGGCAGGGGCATCGGCTCGGCACCGGCCTCTGGGAGTCCGCATAGACTCGCCCCATGCCCCTGACCCGCGACCAGATCACCCGCCGCGCCGCCGCCGAACTCCGCGACGGCTTCATCGTCAACCTCGGCATCGGGATGCCCACCCTCGTCGCCAACCACATCCCCCCCGGCATGGATGTCTGGCTCCAATCCGAGAACGGGCTCCTCGGCATCGGGCCGTTTCCCAAAGACTCCGAGGTCGATCCCGACCTCATCAACGCCGGGAAGCAGACCATCACGGCCCGCGCGGGCGCCAGTTACTTCTCCTCCGCCGACTCCTTCGCCATGATCCGCGGGGGGCACATCGACATGTGCATCCTCGGGGCCATGCAGGTCTCCCAGGACGGCGACATCGCCAACTGGATGATCCCCGGCAAGATGGTCAAGGGCATGGGCGGCGCCATGGACCTCGTCGCCGGAGTCAAGAAAATCGTCGTGACGATGGAGCACAACGCCAAGGACGGCGGGGCCAAGGTCGTCCGCGCCTGCTCGCTCCCGCTCACCGGGCAGCGATGCGTCACCATGCTCATCACCGACCTGTGCGTCATGCACATGGACCCGGCCCGCCAGCGATTCGTGCTCACCGAGGTCGCGCCCGGGGTCACGGTGGACGAAGTGAAGGCCAAGACCGAGGCCGAGATCGTCGTCGCGCCCGATGTCCGGCCCGTGGCGGTTTGACCAAAGGGCCGTTCTCCTTTTCCGACGAAGCCTGGCCGTTCCGCACCATGTTCTCGGACGTACCGCGGCCCGGCTGTTCGACGAAGGTGCCGGTCGGGCAGGGGGCGTTTGTTTGGGTGGCGGGCAAAATCGCGCCGAGCGCTTGCGTTGGTCGAGATTTCGGGTAACTTAGGGGAAGAGGAACCCGGCGAGGGGCCGGGTCGAAAGGACTTGGCGTCTGGGTCGGCGCGATGGTCTCGCCCGTGTTGGGGCGGCCGCACCGGCAGGGCAGGAAGTAGTTGAAGAAAGGAAGCGAGAACATGAGCCGTCGATCTGGGATGTTTCCCGCGGTTGTGTGCGTGTCGGCTGGTATGGCCGTCTCCGCGTATGCGGGCGTGACTGCCTCGCCCAAGGTGTCCGTGTCGTCCAAGGGCATCTCGATGAACGGCACGACGATCCGCGAGACCGGCGCGCGGATCTCGAACCAGAAAGTCCACACCTTCGCCAACTCGCCGCTTGTCCTCGTCACCTGGACCGAGACCTCGCGGACCGGCAAGACCGCCTTCATGGCGATCTCCCGCACCGGCGCGGGCTTCGACCAGGTCCGCGACCTCGACATGACGCTCCGGCTCAACTACGCCTCGTTCGATCCGCTGGTCTCGACGCCGTTCGTGCCCCCGGCCCTGCGCGCCGACGCCGCCAACGAGTTGTACATCGTGCAGTTCAACACGATCCCCTTCGAGGAGGTGCAGAACCTCGTCCGCGCCACGGGCGCGACGATCGAGGCCTCGCTCCCCGATAGCGCTCTGCTGGTGCGCATGAACGCGGCGACCAAGGCCGCGGTCGGACAGTTGGAACTGGTCCGCTGGATCGGCGTGCTCGAGCCCGCGTACAAACTGACGCAGGAGGTCCGCAACGACATCCTCAACGCCGCCCCCGAGTCGGTCGGGATGCGCTACTCGATCTCCTGCCTCCGCCAGGGCCCGGCCCAGCAGGAGGCCGTCGCCCAGTTCATCCGCGACATGGGCGGGATCGTCGAGGGCCTCACGCCCGACATGAACCGCATGGAGGCCACGCTCACCCCCGAGCAGGTCCTCGCCGTCGCGCGGCGCAACGAGGTCGGCGGGATCGACCCCTGGGGCGGCCCGGGCGGGACCGACATGGACATCGTCCGTCAGATCGGCGGTGCGGTCACCGTCCTCGAGCCCGCCGGGTTCCTCGGCCAGGGCGTCCGCGGTGAGGTCCATGACACCGAAACCCAGAGCACCCACCCGGAATGGAACTCCCCGAACATCTACGTCCAGCACGGGCCGAACGGCTCGTCCGGATTCCACGGCTCGGCCTGCTACGGGATCAACTTCGCCGCGGGCGTGAACCCCGCCGCCAAGGGCATGCTCCCGCAGCGCGAAGCCGGGATCTTCTTCTGGTACACCCGCTCGAGCCAGTTCACCGCGGGCCAGCCCTCTCGCCTCTCCTGGAACACCGAGGCCGTCGACCCCGCCGGTGCCTTCCGCTCCGTCTTCCAGACCAGTTCTGTCGGCAGCACGCAGATCACCAACTACTCCACCATCTCGCAGGAGGTCGACACCTACCTCTTCCAGATCGACTACCTCTCCTGCCAGAGCCAGAGCAACACCAACAACATGACCTCGCGTCCCCAGGCCTGGGCCAAGAACATCGTCTCCGTCGGCGGGGTCAACCACCAGAACACGCTCGCCCGCGGCGACGACCTCTGGGGCGGGGCGTCCTTCGGCCCGGCGCAGGACGGCCGCGTCAAGCCCGACGTCTGGCACTTCTATGACCAGACCTTCACCACCAACAACGCGTCCGGGTACACCACCTTCTCCGGAACCTCCAACGCCACCCCGGTCACCGCCGGCCACTTCGGGCTCATCTTCCAGATGTGGCACCAGGGCGTCTGGTCCGGCTTCGGCGGCGGGGCCTCCGTCTTCGCCAGCCGCCCCTTCTCCACCACCGCCAAGGCCCTCATGTGCAACGGCGCCTACAAGTATCCCATCACCGCCACCAACACCCGCATGCGCCAGGGCTGGGGCATGGCCGACGTGGGCTACCTCTACAACATCCGCAACAAGACCTTCATCGTCAACGCCAACCAGCCCGTCGTGCAGGGCCAGACCCACACCTACCAGGTCAACGTCGCCGCCGCCGAGCCCGAACTCCGCGTGACGATGTGCTACATCGACCCGCCCCCCACCGTCCTCACCAACCCCAACCGCGTCAACGACCTCTCCCTCCGCGTCACCTCCCCGGGCGGGACGCAATACTGGGGCAATGTCGGGCTCTCCGCCGACAACATCTCCGACGCTGGCGGCGTGGCCAACACCGTTGACACCGTCGAGAATGTCCTGCTCACCAATCCGCAGGCCGGCACCTGGACCATCGAGGTCATCGGATCGTCCGTCACCGTCGACGCGTATCCGACCGGCGCCGTCGGCGTGACGCCCACGGGCGCGGTCGACGCGGGCTTCAGCCTCGTCGTCACGGGCGCCACGGCAACCGCCCCCGGCCCGTCCTGCTACGCCAACTGCGACCAGAGCACGACCGTGCCCTTCCTCAACGTCAACGACTTCATCTGCTTCCAGAACCGCTTCGCCGCCGGCGACACCCGCGCCAACTGCGACAACAGCACCATCCCGCCCGTGCTCAACGTCAACGACTTCTCCTGCTTCAACAACGCCTTCGCGGCCGGCTGCTCCGCTCCGTAACACCCTCCTCCCCCGCCTCGGCGGGGGAGGCGTCCGGACCACCAGGGCCCGTCGGGTCGCGCGACTCGACGGGCTCTTTTCTTGCGCCGGGCCCCTTCCCGGTACCCCCCCTTCCCCCTCGCCCGGAGTACCCGAGGCCGAATCCGCCATCGGCCCCCGATTTCCCTTGGAGTCACGCCCGATTTCGGTTATCATGGTCGAAGCCCAACGCCGGGCGGCGTCCGCTTCTGTGCCGGTGCGTTGGCCAGTTCCGCTCTCCCGCAGGGGCCACACCATGCCCTCCACCGCGAAGACGACGAGCGTGAAGATCGACACCCCGCTCCACGACGAGCACGCGGCGACGCCCCCGCGCGCCGCTCCCGAGAGCGCCGATCCGCTCGCATGGGTCGGGCACTTCGAGAGCATCTACGCCGACGCCGCCGGCGACGAGGGCCGAATCCCCTGGGCCGACGGTCGGCCCGAGCCGCTGCTCGTCGCCTGGCTCAATGCCGAGGGCTCGGGGCTGGTGCGCCCGGGGTCGAAGGTCACGGTCGTCGGGTGCGGGCTGGGCGACGACGCGCGCGAACTGGCCGACCGCGGGTTCGACGTGCTCGCCTTCGACTGCTCCCCGACCGCGGTGCAGTGGGCCCGCCGCCGGCACGCCGCGATCGCCGACCGCTTCGTCGTGGCCGACCTCTTCTCTCTCCCCGCCTCGCTCCTCCGCCGCGCCGATCTGGTCGTCGAGATCAGCACGATCCAGGCCGTTCATCCCTCGCTCCGCGCCCCCGCGGCCGGTGCGATCGTCTCGCTCGCTCGCCCGCGCGGCGCCGTGCTCGCCATCGCCCGCGCCCGCGATGACGCCGACCCGCTCGACACGCTCGGCCCGCCCTTCCCGCTCTCGGCCCGCGAACTGGCCGACCTCATGCAACCCCTGACGCCCGTGAGCGCCATCGAGGACCTCATGGACGACGCCTCGCCACCGGTGCGCCGCCTGCGGGCCGCGTTCAGGCGGATCTAGGCAGCACGCCCGCGAATGCCAGCGCCCGACGCAGCCCCAGCACCGGGTCGCCCCGCTCGCGCCACGCCGCGAGCACCGCGCCCGATCCCTCCCGAAGCCGCGGCAACACGGCCGCCTCCGTCGCGCGACGAAGCCGATCCGTCAGCGCCGCGAGGTCGCCCACCGGGAAGGTGAACCCGTTGACCCCGTCGCGGACCAACTCCGCCGCCGCCCCGACGACCTCGCTCGCGACGATCGCCAGCCCCGCCGCCGCCGCCTCGTTGAGCACCACCGCCCACGGCTCGTAGTCGCTGGGGCACAGGAGCAGGTCCGACCCGCGATAGATCGCGCTGATCTCGCCCTGGTCCCCGATGAACCCCGTGAAGATCACCCGCTGGCGCAGCCCCGCGGGCACCCGCGATTCCAGCCCCGCGCGCATCGGGCCGTCGCCGATCACCACGAGGTCCAGATCCGGGCGCTCCCCCGCGATCGCGGCAAAGGCGTCGATCGCGAGATCGACCCGCTTGATCCCGATCAGCCTCGCGCACACCACCGCCCGACGGCGCGACGACTCGAGCCCGTGCCGCGCCAGCGCCGCGCCCACCCGCTCCGCCGAGATGTCGCGGATCAGGTCGTAGTCGGGCTCATACGGAAAGAAGAACATCCGCGACGGGTCGCCCCCGTAGCGCTCGAAGTAGCGCACCCCCAGCGTCCCGCACGGCATCAGGCCCGTGGCCCGCCCCACCACCCACCGCACCAGCGCCGACTTGACCGCCCGACGCCACCCGCGGGCGAGATCGCCGTGGACGTTGCTGTCGGCCGAGACGAAGCACGGGATGCCCGCGCGGGCGCACGCCCCGATCAGCCGCAGCCGCGTCGGATCGTTGTAGCCCCCCACCACCATCGCGCGCACGCCCCGCTCGCGCGCCCACCGCATGATCCGCCCGCCCTTGGCCCAGTCCGCCCGCGCCCACTTCGCCCGGCCCTGCTCGACCACCGGCTGCCCGCGACCGAACGGCACCGGGTTGATCTCCGCGAACTCCGCCGACTCCCACGGCTGGTCCGCCTGGTCGTGCGTGTACACGCTCGCCAGGCTGATCTCCGGCATCTCGCGCACGATCCGCCGATGCAGGTGCACCCGGTACGGGGTCTGCACGTTGGCCACGATCGCGACGAGCGGGGGCATCGGGGCGGGATGGTATCAGCGCACGGCCTTGCCGCCGACCGTCAGACTCACGCGGCGGGACTTCCCCTTCCGCCGACGCAGCGGGGTGGGCAGCACCTCGCGCACCAGGTACCACGCGGCGCCGACAAAGATCAGCGTGGCGACCCAGAACTGCCAGTCGTCGATGGGGAGTGAGGCCGCGAGCACGCGCAAGCGTATCCGGCCCGCCCGCTCAGATCAGCGCCCAGAGCGACGCACCCGCCGCGAGCATCAGCAGCCCCATGATCCCCGCCGCCGGGAGCGCCAGCCGACGACCCCCGATCACGCCCGCGACGGTCGCCTTGAAGACCATGTTCGCCATCGACGCCAGCAGCACCGCGCTCGTCGCCGCCGACGCCGCGATCGTCCCTCCCTTGGCCAGCCGAGCCGTCGAGAGCGTGATCGCGTCCATGTCGGTCAGCCCGGACACCAGCGCGACGGCATACAGGCCCCGCGACCCGAACTCGCGCGACGCATACGCCACGCCCAGCAGCACCAGCGCGTACAACCCGGCGAAGATGATCGCGCCCTTGAGGCCCGCGGGGTTCTCGTGGGCCGCGCCGTCCGTCTGGTCCGGCTCGTGCCGCAGCAGCAGCGCTCCCGCGATTCCCAGCGCCACCAGGAACACCGCGGCCAGCGGGAGCGCCGCCCGCATCGCCAGGTCGCGGTCCACCACCCACACCAGCACCAACACGCGCGGGAAGACGACGGCCGAGGAGAGCGCGATCATCACGCAGGCCGTGGCCGCCGAGCCCCCCGCCCGCACGCGCCGCGCCGCTGAGACCGTCGTCGCCGTGCTCGAGATCAGGCCCCCGAGAATGCCCGTCAGCGCCGCGCCCCCGCGCGGACCGAGGATCTTGAACGCCACGTACCCGCCCAGGCTCAGCCCCGAGACCAGCACCACCACCGTCCAGATGTTCCGCGGGTTCAGCGCCGCATACGGCCCGTACCCCCGGTCCGGGAGCACCGGGAGCACCACGAACGTGATCGCGGCAAAGAGCACGATCGCGCGCACGTCCTTGTCCCCGATCTTTCCCGCCAGCGCGTGCAGGCGCCCCTTGGCGTGCAGCAGCGCCGCCACGCACACCCCGACTCCCAGCACCACCACCGGGGGTTGCACCACCGCCAGCGCCCCGATCGCGAACATCGCCAGGACCGCCACTTCGGTCGTGATCCCCGCGTCCCGGCCCGGGTCCTGCTTCAGCAGGATCGCGTTGCCCATCCCGACGGTCCCCGCGACCGCCAGCAGTGCCGCCGCGATCGTCCAGCCCCCGAACCGCTCCGCCAGCAGCGCCGACACCGCCCCCAGCAGCGCCACCAGCGGGAACGTGCGGATCCCCGCGATCTTCGAGCCCGCGTGCTCCCGCTGAAGTCCGACCAGGAGCCCCAATCCCAGCGCTATCCCCAGGGACTGCACCGTCTCGTCCATCCCGACAGCCTAATCGGTACGCTGTCGCGCTGCTCGGGCCTCGGCCCAAGGAGATCCATCCATGGCGTACAAGATCATCACGTTCGACGGCGGAGGCATCTGCGGGCTCTTCTCGGCCGCCCTCCTCGACCGCCTCAATGCCGAGGTGCCCGGGCTCGTCAGTGGCGCCGACCTCCTCGCCGGAACCTCCACCGGCGGAATCATCGCCCTCTGCCTCGCCGCAGGGAAGCAGCCCGCCGACCTCGTGCGGCTGTACGGCGAGAACGGCAAGGACATCTTCGACGACTCTTGGTTCGACAACGTGCTCGACCTCGGCACCGCGATCGGGGCCGACTACAGCAACCGACGGCTCAAGCGGATCCTCACCCGCGAACTCGGCGGCGTCACGCTCTCCCGGCTCGGCAAGCGCGTCCTCGTCCCCAGTTTCGACCTCTGCGCTCCCGCCGAGGCCGACCGCCCCATGACCTGGAAGCCCAAGTTTTTCCACAACTTTCCCGGAAACGACTCCGACGGCGCCGAACTCGCCGTCGACATCGCCCTGCGAACCTCCGCCGCCCCAACCTACTTCCCCGCCTATCAGGGGTACATCGACGGGGGCGTGGTGGCCAACAACCCCAGCATGGCCGCCATCGCCCTCGCCCTCGACAAGCGGGCCGGGAAGCAGAATCTGGAGGATGTCGTCGTTCTCTCGCTCTCCACCGGCTCGGACGCCAAGTTCATCAAGGGTGACAGCCTCGACTGGGGCTGGGGCCAATGGGCCCGCCCGCTGGTGGCCATCATGATCAACGGCGTCATGGGCGTCGCCGACTTCCAGTGCAAGCAACTCCTGGGGGACAACTACCGCCGATTGGACCTCTTCTTCGACCGGGCCGTGAACCTTGACGACGTGAAGCCGGCCACCTTGGCGTACCTCAAGGCCAAGGCTGCCGAGGTGCCCATCGGCGGGGTGGTGTCCTGGCTCCGGAACGTCTGGAAGTGAGTCTTCCCTTTTTCCTCCGCTCCCCCCTTCGGCCCGCGCCCCCGCGCCGGGTCGTGCCGACGCGACCGCCTGGTGGCTCCTCGGAGTTATAGGACGAAGACATGACGGAACCGAGTCGGGTCCGCCCGCGAAGGTCTGAGCGTCTGGACAGGTCTTTCTCGATCTGATAGCATGCGCGCAGCGAGACGGGGAGTGCCCCGGCCCGGGCCGACGTAGGCCTCGGGTGATTGGGTTGATCGTGCCGATACGATTCCGGGCGATGTGGATTGGCGTTCTGTCGATCCTGCCCGAGTCTGGGATGTCCCGAAGCGGGCGTCACGAAAGCGGAGGTTGCAGCATGGTTACAGTACGGAGGCTTCGGGCGTTCACGCTCATCGAGTTGCTGGTGGTCATCGCGATCATCGCGCTGCTCATCAGCATTCTGCTCCCCGCGCTGAGCGAGGCGCGCAAAGCGGGCAAACTGGCCAAGTGCGTCGCGAACATGCGCGGGCTGGGCCAGGCCACGCAGACGTACTCGTCCGAGTTCAAGGAGCAGATGCCCTCGTTCACGTGGGAGGCCGGCAAGACCTACGTTGATCCCGCCGATCCGAACGGCGCTGGCCTCGGGAACGCGGCCGACAACCTCCAGGCGTCGCGCAACCAGATGTCGTACATCATCCGATTCCGCGGCGATCGGCCCCAGTTCCCGGTCATGGCGATCGCGCTCATCCCGCACATGACCTACAGCCACCTCGTCATGCAGGACTACATGGCCCAGTCGCTCCCGGACCCCACCGTGGTCTGCCCGGACGACCAGAATCGCCTCGCTTGGAACAAGGACCCCAAGGGCTACGACCAGGGCCTCTATCAGCCCAGCCTGGGAAACAGCGTCGGCCCCTCGGTCGATTGGCGTCACCCCTACGGCGCGTCCTATCGCGTCGTCACCGCCTTCATCGACAACAGCCCGCAGGGCTCGCGCGTCTATCAGGGCCCGACCTCGGGGTCGGTCTTCGTCCCCGGCACCGCTCGCTTCGGGAAGCGGAAGATCTCCGACGTGGCCCAGCCCTCGATGAAGGTCGCCATGCACGACACGTTCGGTCGGCACGTCAGCAAGTTTGACTATCGCATGTGGTGCGGCTTCGACACCTCGAAGCAACCGCTGCTCTTCTTCGACAACTCGGTCGTGAACAAGTCCAACGACAAGTGCAACTACGGGTTCGATCCCAACGGGAACCAGAATAACCCCGTGACGAGCCCGAACTCGACCCCGCCTTCGACCCCCGGCGCGGGCTATATCGCGATCCCCTACGCGGCCTCGCCCATCGAGCCCGCCGGGCCCGCGGTCAGCGGTTACGGCCGGTTTGTGTTCACCCGCGGCGGGCTCCGCGGGATCGACTTCGGCGGGACCGACATTCGCTCCAACGGCTACTAGCCCCCCCCCCGACATCCGAGCGGCTTAGTCCGAGGATTCAAGTCTCCGAGCCCCTTCGCGGGGCTCGGTTTATTTTTTGCGGATCCGGGGTATTGACCGAGTCACACTGATGTGGTAGGTTGCTGTCGGTGGCGCGTTCTGCGCCCGCGTCGGCGGTTCGGCTCCCCGCCGGCACGTCGCAACTGGAGCCTGGCTCGTGCGTCGGCGTTCTGTCGACCGAGCCGCGAGCGTCCGCCGTCGGTTCCGACGGCCCGCGGAGACAGCCCATGAAACGCAGAGGCTTCACGCTCATTGAGTTGCTGGTGGTGATCGCGATCATCGCGCTGCTCATCAGTATCCTGCTCCCCGCGCTGGGGGAGGCGCGCAAGGCGGGCAAACTGGCCAAGTGCATCTCGAACATGCGCGGGCTGGGACAGGCGACGCAGACGTACTCGTCCGAGTTCAAGGAGATGATGCCCTCGTTCACATGGGAGGCGGGCAAGACGTACGTGAGCCCGGGCGATCCGAACGGCGCGGGACTCTCCAACGCGCCCGACGACTGGGCCGCGAGCAACTACCAACTCGCGTACATCATCCGGTTCCGCGGGGATCGGCCCGGGATGCCCCCCGCGGCCAACCTCTTCCCGCACCTGACGTACACGCACCTGGTGATGCAGGACTACATGGCCCAGACGCTCCCGGACAAGACGGTGGTCTGCCCTGACGACGCGAACCGAGTCCGCTGGAACGCCGACCCGAAGGGGTACGACCAGGGGCTGTACCAGCCGAACTTCGGGACGAGCGTGGCGGCCAGCGAACTCTGGCGACACCCCTACGGCGCGTCGTATCGCGTGGTGCCGGCGTTCATCGACCGCAGCCCGACGCCCTATCGCGTGATGCCCAATACCTCGGGCACGATCATCATCTATCCGACGCTGAGCCGGTATGGGAAGCGGAAGATCTCGGACGTGGCCCAGCCGTCCATGAAGGTGGCGATGTACGACACGTTCGGTCGGCACTTCGGGAGGTTCGACTATCGCCAGTGGCAAGGGACCGAGTTCTCCAAGCAGCCGCTGCTGTTCTTCGACAACTCGGTGGTGAACCGGTCGAACGACAAGTGCAACTACGGGTTCGATCCCAACGGGAACCAGAACGCCCCGGTGAACAGCCCGAACTCATCGCCGCCCATGCCGCCTCCGTCCGCGCCGTACTACTCCATCCCGTATGTCCCCTCCCCGATCGAGCCGACGGCGCCGGTCGCGGTCAACGGTCGGCCGTACTTCATCGCCACGCGCGGCGGGCTCCGCGGGATCGACTTCGGCGGGACCGACGTGCGCAGCAACGGGTACTAGCGTCGCGGCCCTCGCTCGCCTTGGCAGGGCGGGGGCCGTAGTATTGCCCCGATCCGCGGGGAGCCCGAGGGCGGGCCCGCGGCCACAATCCGGGGGCATAGCTCAGTTTTGGTAGAGCGCATCCATGGCATGGATGAGGTCAGGGGTTCGAGTCCCCTTGCCTCCACTGGATCAAGACCGCCGCAGTCCAACGGGGCTGCGGCGTCTTTCGTTTTGGAAGTCGAAAGAACGGGCGGCATCGGGGCCGGCGCGCTTGCGCGCGCGTGGCGGGCGGGTGAGGCGCAAGCCCAAGCCCGCAGGAATCCGCGCACTCTGGTACGCTGGGACTCCCTTTCGCGAGCCGACCCACCGTGCCCAGCACCCAAAGCCATCGCCAGATCGCGGTTGCAGTCGAGGGCCTCGCCGACGACTCGCTCCTCTGCCGGTCGATGACGATCCGGGAGCAACTCGGCACCCCGTTCGAGATTCGGATGCGGCTGCTCAGCGAGGACACGGCGATCGGGCTCGACGCGGTGCTCGGCAAGGGCGTGACGATCCGGGCGCAGAAGCAGGGCTCGGACACCCCGCGGTATTTCAGCGGTCTGATCGTCGGGTGGTCGTCGCGGGGCCGGTCGCGGCGATACGCCGCGTATGAGGCGCTGGTCGTCCCGGCGCTGTGGCTGCTCTCGCGGCGGGCCTCGTGCCGGATCTTCCAGCACGAGACCGTCGTGGAGATCGTCAAGGCGGTGTGCGCCGGGGTCGAGTCGATCTCGGTGGACGACTCGGCCCTCGAGCGGACGTACTCCCCCTACGAGTTCAAGGTGCAGTACCGCGAGACGGACCTGGCGTTCGTCAGCCGGCTGCTCGAGCACGAGGGCATCTACTACTTCTTCAGGCACGAGCAGGGCTCGCACAAGATGGTGCTCTGCGACTCGGCCTCGGCGCACCATCCCGCGCCGGGATTCGAGAGCGTGAAGTACCACGATCCGACGCCCGCGGCCGTGGACCAGGGCTACATCACCGAATGGGCGACGGACGCGATCGTGCAGTCCGGGTCGTACGCGCACACGGACTACGACCCGCTGAACCCGAAGACCGACCTGCTGAGCCGGGTGCGGGCCAGCGCCTCGGGCGACTGGACGAAACTGGAGGTCTACGACTATCCGGGCGGGCACGCGGACCCGGGCGACGGGGAACTCCTGGCCCGCATCCGCCTCGAGGAGATCCGGGCCGGTCACGAGCAGTCGAACGGGCTGACGGACTCGCGCGGGATCACGGTGGGCTGCACGTTCGCGCTGGCCGACCATCCCCGCGCCGACTTCGACGCCGAGTATCTCGTCGTTTCGTCGACCATCACGGTCGAGTCGGACGCGTTCGAGTCGGAGGGCCCGTACGACCCGGCGCAGGAGAAGATCGTCTGGAGTTGCGACTTCCGGGCGCTGAGTTCCCAGGTCCAGTTTCGCCCGGCCCGGTCCACGCCGCGCCCGCGGATCGCTGGCCCGCAGACCGCGTTCGTCGTCGGCAAGTCCGGCGAGGAGGTCGATGTCGACGCCGAGGGGCGCGTGCGGGTGATGTTCCACTGGGACCTGGGCGCGCCGGCGGACGACACCTGCTCGCTCCCGGTTCGGGTGGCCGAGGCCTGGGCGGGGCGCAAGTGGGGCTCGGTCTTCATCCCGCGCGTGGGCCAGGAGGTCGTCGTCGAGTTCCTCGAGGGCGACCCCGACCGCCCGCTCATCACTGGGCGGCTCTACAACTCGGCGAACAAGCCCCCGTACGACCTGCCGGCCAACAAGACGATGTCGGCGATCAAGTCGTCGTCGAGCAAGGGCGGGAGCGGGTTCAACGAGATCCGCTTCGAGGACAAGAAGGACTCGGAGCAGGTCTTCCTCCACGCCCAGAAGAACATGGACACGCGCGTCACCAACGACGCCTTCGAGACGATCGGGCACGACCGCCACCTCACGGTCGCCAACGACCAGGTGGAACTGGTCAAGAACGATCGCCACGAGGCCGTCACGCGCGACCACGTCGAGGAGATCGGACGCGACCGGCACGTCGCGGTCAAGGGGAAGGAGGCCGTCAAGGTCACGGGGACCAAGTCGCTGACGGTCGAGGACGACGTGATCGAGGTGTTCAAGAAGAACCACTCGGAGCAGGTGACGAAGGACCTGTACGTCAAGGCGGAGAACATCGTGATCGAGGCGACGACGAACGTCACGATCAAGGTGGGGCAGTCGTTCATCGCGATCGAGGCCGGGGGGATCAAGATCGGGACCACGGGCGAGATCGTGCTGGACGCGTCGGCGAACATCACGCAGAAGGCCGGCGCGGGCGTGGCCATCGAGGCGAACGCGAGCGCGACGGTCAAGGGCAGCGCGGGGGTGACGATCGAGTCGCCCGCGGTGGTGGAGGCGAAGGGTTCGTTGGTCAAGGCGGGGGCGATGCTCAGCGTGGGTTGAGCCGAGGAGAGTCGGATGCCGAAGGTGGTGGTCCATGGCGCCGCGCTGAAGTGCAGTTTCGGGGTCGCGCCCTCGGCGCTGGTCGTCCTGCCGACGAACCAGACGACGGTGAGCGGGCTCCCCGCGGCGACGATCATGGATTCGAAGCCGATGGTCAACGTGATGCCCTTCGGGATGTGCACGACGCAATCGAACCCGGCGGTGGCGGCGGCGACCGCGGCCGCCCTGGGCGTGCCCACCCCCGCGCCCTGCGTTCCCGCCACGGCCGCGCCCTGGGCTCCGGGGTCCGCCAAGGCCTCGGCGCCCGCGGGCCCGCTCCTGACCGACGCGTGCACCTGCAACTGCTCGTACGGCGGGGTCATCCAGGTCACCTTCGCCGGGCAGGCGATCGCGGAGGCATGACCCGATGAACCCCAAGAGCGGCACAGCGGGCACGGCGATCGAGCCCATCGCGCCCAAGGCCGCCCACGAGGCCGACAAGGCCGACCCGGGCGAGGTCGCCGAGGTCAAGGCGCGGCAACTCGAAACGCAGACGGGCAAGTACGGGACGGCCCAGGTCAAGCCCTTCACGCCCGTCGAGCCTGGCCAGGGCGGAGCGGACGACCCCGAGAACCCGCCCCCGCAACTCAGTTGGATCGAGATCGAACTGGTGGGCGAGGACGACAAGCCGATCCCCGGCGAGCGCTACCGCATCACGCTGCCCGACCGCTCGGTGGCCGAGGGCACGCTCGACCACAACGGGTTCGCCCGCGTCGAGGGCTTCGAGAGCGGGACCTGCGAGGTCTGCTTCCCCGATCTCGACCAGGACGCCTGGGAGGACGCCTGATGCCCGAGCCTGAAACCGCGCCCACGATCAGCGTCGCTGTCATGGAACTCCCGGCTCAGCCGCTGGGCTCGGGGGACTACGTCGTCCGAGTCGGCGACTGCATCGGGAGCATCGCCTTCGAGCATGGGCACTTCCCCGACACGATCTGGAACGATCCGGGGAACGCCGCCATCAAGTCGGAGCGCAAGGACCCCAACACCCTCGTGCCCGGGGACAAGTTGGTCGTGCCCCCGATCCGCGTCAAGACGCTCGGCAAGCCGCCCGAGGCGCGGCACCGCTTCCGTCGCAAGGGCGTCCCCGCCCGGCTCAACCTCGTGCTCAAGCACCAGAACGAGCCCCTCCGCAACGAGCCGTACGTGCTCGACATCGACGGGAAGATCACGCGCGGGAAGACGAACGCCAAGGGCGAACTGTCCATCTTCATCCCACCCAACGCCCAGGCGGGCACGTTGCTGCTCCGCAGCGGGCCGCGACAGATCGAGTACAAGTTGGACCTGGGCACGCTCGCCCCGATCGACACCGTGATCGGATTCAAGCAGCGGCTGCGCAACCTCGGCCACGACGTGGGCGAGTTGGACGCACGGCTGACCCCCGACTTCGAGCGCGCCATCCGAACCTTCGAGGCCGAGCAAGGGCTCCCCGACACCGGCGCGATGGGCAGCGAGAACACCGGCAAACTCAAGGAGGTCTACGGCTGCTAGGCCCCCCCTTCCCCCCGCCGCGCGACGGACCGCCGCGACGCGCTCACGCTGAACGCCGAGGAACGCCATGGCTCACCCGAACAATGACACCACCGACTGGGACTGGATCGTCTGGGAGACCGAGGGCAACCCCGACCCGAAGTACCAGCGCGGCGGCACGACCCGCGGCCTGGGCCTCTACAGCCTCAACTACGACAAACTCCGCAAGGCCGACGAGAGCGAAACCGCCTGGGCGCCCGCCCACACCGACCACACCATCGGCGGCGGACGCGTCAAGATCGCGTCGCTCGCCGAGATCGACTACTCGGCCCACCGCGAACTGATCCAGGCCTTCCTGCCCTGCTTCACGATCGACGGCAGCGGGCGCCTCGTCGAGCCGCCCGAGGGCGGGGTGTCGGCGGTCTCCTCGACCATCAGCCGCGCCCTCTCGACGAGCACCGTCCCCAACACGATCAACACGCCCCCGCCTCGCATCGTCATGCCGTTCAACTATGACGACAACTCCGCCGCGAGCCGGGCCGTCGGGACATCGCTGACCGACGTTCCGCTTTGCCTCTACGACGCCGCCCGACTCCAGGCGGAACTCACGCGATGGGCCTCGGCCTCCCGCAGTTCGATCGCGGCCTTCTTCCCGCAGCCGATCGCGCTCACGCCCCACGCGACCAACGCGTGGACGCTGCGGCCGAACAAGGCCGATGACAGTTCGCTCCCCCAGATCGCGGGGCCGCCAAACGGGCTGACGCTCAAGGAGTTCCAGGCGGACGTGCGGAACGCCGCCGCCAAGTACTACTCCGTCAAGACCGGGGTGCAGTTTGTCTCGACGCAGAACCAGAAGGGCAACAACAAGGACCTCCTCGAGTCCAACTCGATCCACGCGATGCACCGCTCGGGGCTGATCGCCGGGACGCAGCAGCGCCTCGGCGAGGGCGTCCTCGAAGCGAAATACCAGTTCGAGATTCTCTGCATCCTCTACGGCGGGCGGTACGACGACGACACCGGCGATCTCAAACTCGACGGCATCCAGATCCGGGCCGTCGGCGACGCCGCCGCGGGCGAGGTCTGGTTCCCCGCGCTCGCGATCCCCTCGCATGGCCGGGCCTTCGCGCAGGCCTGGAACCCCACCGGGGACTGGGTGGACCTCTGGGACCGCAGTTTCGCCGTGCCGCTGGGCCGGGCCAAGGCCGAGATGCTCTGCTACTTCGGCATGCAGCACATGACCTCCAACGCGCAGAACTTCCTGGTGGCGTTCGACCCCGCGGGCGGCGCGACCGGGAGGTCCAAGCACGTCATCCTCCGCGATATCGGCGACACCCTCTACAACGACTACTTCTTCAACGTCCTCAAGACGCTTCACAACCAGTACGCCACCGAATGGGCCCATGAGTCCGGCGACGCGGTGCACGGCGTGACGCTCGCCGGAGAGATCGGGGGCGGGTACGCCAAGCCGCAGATGACGCGCATCGGCGTCCACATCGTGTTCTTCTTTCCCCCGTTCCTCAAGGGCGACCTCGACACCGACAAGACCCCGAGCCTCGCCACCATCGTCACGCGCTGGAGCCGGTCGCACAACATCGCGTTCCTCGCGTACTTCCGCGAGAAGGTCGGCTATGCCAACGATTGGAACGCCGGTGCCGACAGCGACATGGGGGACCTCCCGACGCGGCTCCGCACGTTCGCGGACATGGACAACAAGACCAAGGCCCAGTACGCCACCCTGGTCCCGCAGGTGCTCGCCCTGAACTCCACGCAGCGATGGCGGCTGATCCGGGAGATCGAGGGCGAGTTGGACACGCTGGTGCCCGCGAACGCCGACGATGTCACCAGGGCGAAGAAACTCGTCTGCGCCCACGAGGTCCTGATCTGCGCCGAGGTGCAGGGCTACATCCAGAGCGAGCGCGGGAAGTCCGCGCTCAGGGCGCTCCACCAGGGCCGGCCCGTGGCCCCGGTCCAGCAAGGCCAAGCCGTGGCGACGGGCCCGGCCTGTGCGACCTGCGCCAAGCGCTCCGGCGGCGCCACCGCCGGCTGGTACAAGTGCGCCACGTGCCCCGCGCACTACTGCCCGACCTGCGCGAAGAAACTCCGCCTGCCGCGAGATGTCAGCAAGAGGTTGCAGTTGGTCAGCAGCCGCTACCTCTGTGCCGCGCCCTGCACCGGGATCGTCGAGGAGTTGGCCTGAGTGGTCCATCGCCCACCGATCGCGGGTCGGTCTCGTCGGCCATCGGCGCCATCGGAGCGGCCGATCGAGCACGGTCCGGGAACCGGTTCGCCCGTGCGCGCGGAAGATTGAGCATCCCTCCGCGTCCAAGTTGCGGACATTCTCCGCCGTTTCGACGGCCAGAGTCGTTCCGTTCTCGCATTCCCCGTTCGGCATGCATTCGCGCTCCACAGCCGTTCCGATTGAAGTAGACTGCGTCGCCCCATCCGTCACTCCCACCTTCGAGAGGACCATCCGCATGCGTTGCCCCCTCACCGCCGCCGTTCTCCTTGCCTCGTGCTCGGCCGCGTTCGGCATCGAGACCGCCTCGCAGCGGCTCGCCGCTGCCTTCCCCGGCGTGCGCTTCCACGAGGAGCAGGGCCGGCTGCAGTACGTCTACGGCGTGCCGATGACGGCCGGTGCCGATCCGCGGTCCGCTTCGCTCGCGTGGATCGCCGCCCACGGCGAGGCGTTCAACTGCGGCCCGCTCTCGGTGCGCGAGGAGTGGTCCACGCCCACCGCCGACGGGGTCCACACGATCTTCACGTACCAGCAACTCCACGGGGGCGTCCCCGTCGAGTTCGGGATGCTCAAGGTGATGGTGCTCAACGGCGACACCCCGCGGGTCGTCTATGCGGCGGGCACGCTCGCGCCGGCCCCCGCGGGTGGCGAGTTCGCGCCGCCGCGCGTCTCCGCCGAGGCCGCCTTCGCCTCGATCCACGACCTCCCCGAGTGGGCGCACTTCTCGGCCTGGTCCAAGCCCACGCTCGCGGTGTGGCAGGGCAACGGCGACTGGACCACGCCGGTGCTCTGCTGGAAGTTCACGGGCGAGAACCCCGACCCCGCGAACATCGCCTGCCGAACCTTTTTCATCGACGCGCAGACGGGCGCGCTCGCCAACTCGCGCAATGAGGTCTGGCACACCGACGTGGTCGGCACCATCCAGGGCCGAGGCTCGCCCGGCGTGCTCCCCGACGTCGCGTACAACCCCCCGGTCCTGCTGAACATGCCGAACATGCGGGCGACGATCGCGGGTGGGAACATCGCCTTCACCTCGCCCCTGGGCGTCTTCTCCATCCTCAACCCCGGCACGGCCGCCGTCACCGTCTCGTGCGGCGTCGCCACCGCCGACGGCGCGGGACAGTGGTGCAACGTCAACTCCTCCTTCGCCGGCGTCGCCAACATCAACGCCAGCCTCGCCGGCGTGCTGCCCCCCGGGCCCGCCAACCTCGTTCTCAACCCCACGCCCGCCGAGCACACCACCTCGCAGGTCAACGGGTTCGTCTGCACCACCCTCACCCACAACTACTTCCGCGACCGCGCCCCGGCCTTCACCGCCATCGACCACGCCCTCCGCTGCAATACCAGCGTCTCGGGCTCCTGCAACGCCAACTTCTCCCCCGGCGCCAATCCACCAACCTCCTCCGTCATCAACATGTTCCGCTCCGGCGGCGGGTGCGTCAACATGGGCTACAGCACCATCATCTCCCACGAGTACGGGCACTTCATCGTCAACCGCCTCGGTCGCGCCCAGAACGCCTTCGGCGAGGGCTTCGGCGACATGATCGGGTCCATGGTCTGGGACGACCGCGTCAGCGGACGCGACGTCTTTGGGCAGAACACCGTCGGGCGCGACCCCATCGCCTCCAACATCCAGTACCCCTGCGCCCAGGCCATCCACACCTGCGGGATGGTCCTCAGCGGCGTCTGGTGGCGCACGCGACTGAACATGGGCACGTTCTACGGCTCGGCCACGGGCCTGGACCTCACCCGGAACCTCAACGTCAAGTGGGCCCTCCTCACGCTCGGCGGGCCCAACTCCTCCAACGCCGCGGGGCCCAGCACCGCCATCGAGGTCCTCACCGCCGACGACAACGACGGGAACCTCAACAACGGGACGCCCAACTACGCCCGCATCTGCCCCGCGTTCGCGGCCCACAGCATCACCTGCCCCGCCATCACGCAGAACCCCTGCTACGCCAACTGCGACGCGAGCACCGTCCCCCCAATCCTCAACGTCAACGACTTCACCTGCTTCAACAACCTCTTCGCCGCGGGCAGCACGCTCGCCAACTGCGACAACTCCACCACCCCGCCGGTGCTCAACGTCAACGACTTCACCTGCTTCCTCAACCGCTTCGCTGCCGGCTGCACCTGATCCGCTACCGCACGAACCACCGCAGCCGCCAGTTCCCCTGCTCGAGCACCATGTCGAACCCGCGGAAGGGCGACAGCCCCTCGGCCGCGCGCCCGCTCACCTTCACGCGCATCACGTTCCGTCCCACCATCTCCTGACGCACGCTCGGGGAGTGCTCGCCCATGGGCATCCGCGCGAAGAGTTTGGCGATCGCCGGCTCGTGCGGCTTGAGCATGTCGAACGCCGCGGACGGGCTCATCCCGCGCTCCGCGAACTCGTCCCGCGTCGCCTTGCACAGCACCTGCGCCCCGAAGAGGTCCCGCTCGTCGTTCGCCAGCGTTTGCTGGATGTGCCACATCAGGTGCCGACCCGTGCGCATCACCAGCGTTCTGGTGCCGTCCGGGTTCTCGATCACCAACTTCTCCGGCGCCAGTTCCGTCGTGTCGCCCTGCCGGCTCTCCACCCCCACCGCCGGCGTCTGCGTCTGCGCCTCGGGGATCCCCGCGAGGAACGGCTTGTAGCGGACGATCCGCTCCTCGCGCTGGCACGCTCCCATCGCCGCCCCCACCGCCGCCCCCATCGTCGCCCAGATGCACCATCGCCGCCTCGGCACCTTGTCCTCCCGCTCAGGCCCGCGCCCCGCTGCCGCGCTTCCACACATCATGGACGGCCAGGGCCTCGCGCGGTTCCGGGTAGTCCGACCGCCAGTGGCACCCGCGTGATTCCTCCCGTCCCGCCGCCGACCGCGCCATGAGCATCCCCACCAGCAGCATGTTCTGCGTCTCCCAGCCCTGCGGATCGTCGAAGATCTTGTCGAGCGTGTAGCGGCCCCAGAAGTCGAACATGTCCATCGCGTCGCGGAGTTTCGCCCCCGTCCGCTCGATCCCGACGTTCCGCCACATCGCCGACCGCAGGCTCGAGCGCACGTCCGCCAGGTCCAGTTCCCCGTGGTCGCTGGGGCGGATGTCGCTCACGACCCCGACCGGCCCCCGCCGCGCCGGCTCGCTCGCCTTGGCCAGCCGTCCGACCCGCTCCCCGAGCACCAACCCCTCGAGCAGCGAGTTGCTCGCGAGCCGATTCGCCCCGTGCAGGCCCGTGCACGACGCCTCGCCCGCCGCCCACAGCCCGGGCACGTCCGTCCGCCCGTCGGCATCGACGCGCACGCCCCCGATCATGTAGTGCGCCGCCGGATGGATCGGGATGAGGTCCTCCGACGGATCGAGGTCGAAGCGCTTGAGTTCGGCGGTGATGCCCGGGAAGCGTGCGGCGAACCCCTTGACGTGCCGCGCGTCCAGCCACAGGTGCCGACCCCCCTGCCGCGCGATCTGCCGGACGATCTCCCGGCTCACCACGTCGCGCGGCGCGAGTTCCGCCAGTGGATGCGCCTCGGGCATGAACCGCCGGCCCGCCAGGTCGAGGAGGTACGCCCCCTCCCCGCGCACGGCCTCGGTGATCAGCGACCGCGGCGCGCCGGGCAGGTACAGCGTCGTCGGATGGAACTGCATGAAGGCCATGTCGGCCAGCGTCGCGCCCGCGCGATACGCCATCGCCGGGCCGTCCGCCGTCGCCACGCGCGGGTTCGTCGTCTCGCGATAGACCTGCCCCGCGCCGCCCGTGGCCAGGATCGTCGCCTGCGCCCAGATCATCTGCAGCCCGTACCGCGGATGGTGCGTGATCGCGCCCATCACCGGCGCGCCCGGCTCGGGGCTGGGCGTGATGAGGTCGAGCGTGAAGCACTTCTCAAAGACCCGCACCCCCGCCGTCGCCCGCACCTTCGCGAGCAGGCACCGCACCAGTTCGCGCCCGGTCGCGTCGCCCAGCGCGTGGACGACCCGGGACGCCGAGTGCCCGCCCTCGCGGCCCAGCGCGGGGCCCCCGCCCGCGTCGCGATCGACCGCGAAGCCCCACTCGATGAGTTCCGCCAGCCGCGCCGCCCCGCCCCCGATCACGTCGCGCACCACCGCCTCGTCGCAGAGCCCCGCGCCGCAGGTGAGCGTGTCGCGCACGTGCGTCTCGACATCCGCGGACGTGGCCGCGACCGCGACGCCCCCCGCCGACCACGCCGTGTTGCTCTCGACCGCCTCGCCCTTGCAGAGCACGATCACCTCGCCCTGCGTCGCCGCCGACACCGCCGCCCGCAGCCCCGCGATCCCCGCCCCGATCACCAGCGTGTCGGTGAAGATCTGCGGCAAGAGCGACGAGCGGAACGGGATCAGGTACCGACGCTGGTCGTAGACCGCTTCCATGGGCAACTCTACGGGCTCGCCAGTGTCCGCGCGTCGGGTCGAGACGATCGAGCCGGCCGTGCGTCTACCGCACCGTCACCAGCAGCACCCGCGTCTTGGGGCGCGCGACCACTTGGGCCGTGGGCGCGAGCGCCGCAGGGACGAGCGCCGTCGCGCCCGCGCCCACGCGCACCGGGGCCTCGTTCCCGTCGCGGATCGTCACCTCGCCGCTGAGCACGATCACCACCCGCGCCGCCGCCGATTTCTCCGGCGCGGGCACCACGCCTCCCGCCGGCAACGACGACTCGTGGATCGAGAAGAAGTCCGTGCTCACGAGCCGGCCCGTCGTCTTGCCCCCCGGCAGCCGCCCCGCCGCCGGCGCCGCGCCGAACTCGATGCACGCCAGCGCCTGCTCGACGTGCAACTCGCGCCCCTTGCGGCCCCAGTCGAACACCCGGTACGTCGTGTCGCTGGGCGTCTGCACCTCCGCCACCAGCACGCCCTTGCCCAGCGCGTGCACCGTCCCGCTCGGCAAGACGTGGCACTCCCCCACCACCGCCGGCACCGCCACCAGGTCCTCCGCCACCGTGCCATCCTTGATCCGCCTCGCGAAACTCTCCCGCGTCACGCCCGGCTTCACGCCCTTGTAGATCACGCTCCCCGTCTCGGCCGCCAGAACATACCAGCACTCGGTCTTCAGCCGTGGGAGAGGGGGGGGCGTGTCGTCCTTCGCATGGGCCGCGACATACTCCGGGCTCGGGTGCGTCTGCACCGACAGGTTCTCCGACGCGTCGAGCAACTTCACCAGCAGCGGGAACCCGCCCTCCTCGCTGGGCCTTGACGACCCGAGCAACTTGTCGCGCCAGTCCGCCATCGCGTCGTGGAGCGTCTTGCCCGCCAGCGGGCCGTTGGCGATCACCGAGCGCTGCGCCCCGCCCCCCGCCCCGCCCGCGGAGGTCGCGCCCAGGTCCGCCAGTTCCCAACTCTCCCCGATCTTCTCGCCCTCGGGAAGCCTCTTGCCAAACGCCTCGAGCCGGCGACCGCCCCAGACCTTCGGCAGCAGGATCGGCTCGAACAACAGTGGATACGGTGGGCTCATGATCCTCCCGGTCGCACGCGCGTCGCGCCCCTGCCGTCACGCCGGCAGCGACATCCCGCTGATCCGCGCGTCGAACGCCAGCCGATCCCCCACGATCCCCTGGATCTGGCTCTGGAACTGCCGCCGGCCATACTTGATCTCGACGCACAGCAGGTACAAGTCATCCCCCGGCTGCACCGACGCCCGGAACGACGCCTGGTCGATCCGAAGGAACGCCACCACCTTCGGGTCCGGCTGCCGGACGTTGAACGAGAAGCACGCCAACTGCGCCCCCGCCTCGATCATCAGCACACCGGGGAACATCGGACGCCCCGGGAAGTGCCCGGGCACCCAGAACTCGTCGTGCCGGATGTGCTTGAGCCCCACCACGTGCCGATGGTCCGGGGTCTCCCACACGATCCAGTCCAGCAGCGCCATCTCCCCGCGGTGCGGGTTCAACTTCGCGATGTCGTCCTTCGAGTACATGCGCCTCGAGAGGTCCAGCCGCGACAGGTCGATGATCGGCTTGATGCCGCGCGACTCGTCGCCCGACGCCACGGACGGATCGGATTGGTGCGGGACCGCCGACATGCCTCGCGCCTACGCCTTTGCTTCGCCCTCGCCCCGGGCCGCCAGGATCGCCTGCCGGATGTCCTGGGCCGCGTTCTTCACGTCCTGCATGATCTGCCTCGCTCGCGTCCCCGCGGCCTTGTTCCCGCCCTCGGCCTTGCGGATGTCCTCCTCCGCCGACATCACCAACTGCTTCAGTCGCTCGTACGCTTCCACGGGTGCTCCTTGGGGGGTGAACGCCGGGCCCTTCGGCCCAACGCCACGTCCAAGATTGTAGCCGAGGCCGCCCACGCCCCAGAATCACCCCCTGCACGGCCCACCGTCACTCCGGAACCGAGCAGGTGTGACCTCACAAGGTCCGAGAACTGATATCGCCGCCCGCCTTCGCACACGCCGCCGCTGTTGACCACCCCATCAGGGAGCGACCCAGGCGTCCACCACCAACTCACCCCATCGCCTTTGCCATCGCCGTGCCCATGTCCGCGGGGCTCAGCGCCACCTCCACCCCCGCGTCCCGCAGCGCCGCGATCTTCGCGTCCGCCGTGTCGTCCGCGCCCCCGATGATCGCCCCGGCGTGGCCCATCCGTCGCCCGGGGGGCGCCGTCCGGCCCGCGATGAACGCCGCCACCGGCTTCTTCATCCCGCCCTTCCTCGCCTCCGCGATCCACCGCGCCGCCTCGATCTCGTCCGTCCCGCCGATCTCCCCGATCATCAGCAACCCGTGCGTCTCCGGGTCCGCCGCGAACAGTTCCAGCGTGTCCACGTGCGACAACCCGCGCACCGGATCGCCCCCGATCCCGACGCAGGTGCTCTGCCCGAACCCGAGCCGGCTCGTCTGCCACACCGCCTCATACGTCAGCGTCCCCGACCGCGACACGATCCCGACCGCCTTCCCGCGCGGCGCCTGCGAGACGTGCGTGTGGATGTACCCGGGCATGATCCCGATCTTGCACCCCGCGTTCGTGTACGGGTCCAGCCGTCCGCTCCCGTCCACCTCGCCCGTCCCGGTCTTGGGCCCCGGCGTGATGATCCCCGGGCAGTTCGGACCGATCAGCGTGAACCGCCGCTTCGCCCCGTTCATCTCGTCCAGAACCGCCCGAACCCGGATCATGTCCTGCACCGGCACGCCCTCGGTGATGCAGCAGATCACCGGGATCCCAGCCCACGCCGCCTCCAGGATCGCGTCCCCCGCCAGCGCCGGCGGCACGAAGATCATCGTCGCCTCCGCACCCGTCTCGCGGACCGCTCGCTCCACCGTGTCAAAGATCGGCAGCCCGTTCGCGTCCTTGGTCCCGCCCTTCCCCGGCGTCACCCCCCCCACCATCCGCGTCCCATACAGATAGCACCCGCGCGTGTGCTGCGCCCCGAACGAGCCCGTGATCCCCTGGCAGATCACCCGCGTCTGTGCGTTCACCAAGATCGACATGGGCGGAGGATAGCAGCCACCCCCGCGCCGGTGCCTACAGCGGGTTCGGACCCATCATCGTCAGCCCGTGCTCGGGCGCGTGCCGCTGGATCCGCTCGATCACTTCCGCGTCCGTCGGCGGGCCGCTCGGACCGGGCGACCCGATCTTCGCATAGAACGCCTCGAAGTTCGCCGCAGGCGTCACCAGCACCAGCATCCGCGACGCCGTCCCGCTCCGGTTCTTGAACGTGTGCGGCACCCCGCGCGGCGCCCACACGCACGCCCCCGCCTTCGCCTCCAAGACCCGGCCCCCGCAGTGGAATGTCACCTCCCCCGCCAACACCCAGAACGCCTCATCCTCCAGCGTGTGCATGTGCAGCGGCGGCCCACCCCCCGGCGGCACGTCGTACTCCGCCAGCGAGAGCCGATCCCCCGTCGCCCCCGCCGACAGTTTCACCGTCATCCGGTCCCCGCCCGGACCGGTCAGCACCTCGCCCGCGCCGGGCACGATCAACCGGGGTTGCGTCATAGCACCACAGTAGGGCCGCCCGTCCCACGCCCCTGCGCACACGCCCACCCTACGCTCCCGCCGAATGTCCACGTCCTCCCATCTTCGACTCCTCATCCTCGGCGCCGGGCCCACCGGCCTGGGCGCCGCCTATCGCCTCAAGGAACTCGGCCACACCAACTTCACCGTCTACGAGCGCGCCCCGCACGTCGGCGGCCTCGCCGCCTCCTTCACCGACCCCCACGGCTTCACCTGGGACATCGGGGGCCACGTCCTCTTCAGCCACTACCCCTACTACGACCGCCTCTTCGACACCCTCATGCGCGGCGAGTTCACCCTCAACAACCGCGAGAGTTGGGTCCGAATCCTCGATCGCTGGGTCCCCTACCCCTTCCAGAACAACATCCGCTACCTCCCGCGCGACGCCGCCCTTGACTGCATCCTCGGGCTCATCCGCGCCCAATCCGCCTCCGGCGGGCCCGCCCGCGCCATCGCCGACGCCGCCAACTTCGCCCAACTCAACCGCGCCCTCTTCGGCGAGGGCATCGACCGCCTCTTCATGAGGCCGTACAACTTCAAAGTCTGGGCCCATCCGCCCGAGATGCTCTCCAAGGCCTGGATCGGCGAGCGCGTCGCCGTCATCGACATGGAGCGCGCCCTCCGGAACCTCGTCCTCGAACGCGACGACTTCGGATGGGGGCCCAACAACCAGTTCCGCTTCCCCCACCGCGGCACCGGCGACTTCTACAACCGCTTCGTCCCCATCCTCCACGACCACCTCCGCCTCGGCGTTGGCATCACCGCCATCGACCCCGACGCCCGCACCGTCGCCCTCTCCGACGGCTCCACCGACCGCTTCGACCTTCTCCTCTCCACCATGCCCATCGACCGACTCTGCCGCGATGTCCTCCCGGACGCGCCCGCCGAGGTCCGCGACGCCGCCACGGGCCTCCGGCACTCCAGCGGGCACATGGTCGGCATCGGGCTCCGCCTCCCCTGCCCCTCCACCCGCAGTTGGATGTACTTCCCCGAGGACAACTGCCCCTTCTACCGCGTCACCTACCTCTCCAACTACTCCCCCCACATGACCCCCGACCGACACACCCACTACTCCCTACTCTGCGAGACCAGCCACAGCGAGTTCAAGCCCGAGGACCCCGCCTCCATCGTCGACCGCACCGTCGCCGGGCTGATCGCCGCGGGGCTGCTGACCCCCGACGACACCCGGCACATCGTCTCGCGCTGGCACTACTTCGCCGACTACTCCTACCCCACCCCCACCGTGGACCGCGACGACCGCCTCGCCGCCGCCCTGCCCTGGCTCGAATCGCGCGGGATCGCCAGCCGCGGCCGCTTCGGGCTGTGGAAGTACGAGGTCTCCAACACCGACCATGCCGTCATGCAGGGCGTGGAATGGGCCAACCGCGTCCTGCTGGACCAGCCCGAAGAGACCATCGGCGTCCGCTACGAGGTCGCCGACCACGGGCGCGGCAAGGCCACCGTCTACCGCCCCGCCGCCGCCGGATCGGGCCAGCCCCGCACCCCCATGCCCGAGCCCAAGCCCCCCGCGACCCTGCCAGCCCGATGAGGCATTGACCTTTTTCGCATTCCGCTGGCGTTTTCGCCAAAAGGCCCTATAATCTAGAACATGTCACTCTTGGGGACATGGCGACTCTGGGGCAATCCATCCACATACTTATCGGACTTGATGCCGCTGCTCCCGGCGCCTCGCGCAACTTTTCCCACCTTTGACGACTGTAAGGGTTGGCACGACCGCGATTTGTGATGCACACTTGGGCGGGTGGACGGAGACGGAGTTCCGCGACTTGGCTTGGGAACGGAGTGTGGAGAACGCTGAGGGGTTCGTGGTGCGTTATCAGACCGACATCAATGGGACGGCGGGGGCATGAGTGCGCTCACCCGGCATCCCGTGACGCCCCTGGGCGTCGCCAACTGGCAGGCCGACGTCGCCCAGTTGCTCGACGAGCACCACCTCGCGGCGATCTCGCCGTCGGGCGTTCGACGGATGCACTTTGCCGTCTCGCTCGGGCAGTTCCTCCAGGGCCTGCGTGATGCCGAGGTCTGCACGCTCTATGGACGGTTCATCACCGACCTCGATTCGTTCTGCTACCAGTTGGAGCGGGCGATTGCCGGGCCGGCGATCGAGCGGCGGGTGGACGGCCCGCGCGGGGTGACGGCCCTGTTGCGCTCGCGCGAGGTCTATCGCGGGCGTCCGGCCAGCAAGTTCCGGTTCTACGTCTGGCACGACGCCGACGTGCTCTTGCTGCACGATCGCCCGCTCTTTGGGCGGTTGGTGGATGCGATCGCGGGCGTGGCCGCCGAGGCCGAGTACGCCAGCGACGATCTCTTGATGATCCACCGGCTCGTCTCGGTCGGGGGCGAGGAGTTGGACGTGTACTCGCGCCTGCCAGAGGGCCAGTTCCAGTCGTGGCACAACGACGGGCTGGGTGAGCCGTTCTGGAAGGTCGTCACGGGGATCGACGCGCCCAAGGTCATGACCTACCGCATCGACCAGTTGGCGAAGTAGCCCCGATTCCCACCCCTTGCGTGCTCGCTCCGCGCGCGGCTTACGTGCCCGGCATGGTGGGGCACCCGGCCGCGAAGGCGTTGACGAAGCACGCGAAGTCGTTGACGTTGAGCGCGGGCGGCATGGTGGAGAGGTCGCAGTTGGCCACGCACGCGACGCCGCGGATCGCGAGGCCGAAGTTGCGCCCCGCGCCGATGTGGGCGAAGGAGCCGGCGGGGGGCGGGAACGCCAAGGCACCCCATGTGATGATTCGCCCGTCCGCTCGGAGGCCGATGGCCCAGTAGTACGCGGCAGCAATCTCTACAAACGCACCAGGAGGAACAGCCGTCGCGCCCAACGAGGAATAGCCCCACGCCGCGAGCGACCCGTCCTCCCGAATCCCGATGCTGAATCGATTTCCGGCAGCGACCCGGCGGAACGTGCCCGGCGGCGGCTCGCCTTCGCCCCAGATCTTGCCGGACCAACCGACCAACGTCGAGTCCGGAGCGATGGCGATCGAGTGCACCCGGCCGCTGGTAACAGCGAGGAACTCTCCCGGCGGGACGTTGATCTGACCGCCGTCATTGATGCCGGTTCCGAAGAGTGTGCCGTCCGCGCGAAGCAACAGGGTGAACGCGTCGCCCGTCGCGGCTTGGACATACACGCCGGGATCGATGCTCAGTTGTCCGTAAGGATTCTGACCGCCCCACGCGACGGCGCTCCCATCAACTCGAACCGCCGCCGTGTGAGTAAAGAACGATGACACCGACTTGAACTGCCCCGATGGAACGTTGAGTTGGCCGTAGGTGTTCGATCCCCACGCGACTAATGTCCCATCTGCACGGATCGCGAGGCCGTGCTCGAGTCCGCCGGTGACGGAGCGGAAAGTGCCAGCGGGGACACTGGCGAGCCCCACTCCCTCGTAACCCCAGTGGACCAGTGTGCCGGGCTGTGCGACTGCCGCGCGCGAGAGCCCGGCGAGCGTCCACGCGGCAGCAACCGCGTGCCGGCAAAGAGATGACCGGGCGTTCATGGGTCCTCCGGGGGGCACGGGTGACTCCGGTTATCCGAATACTCGCAGCCGCAGGCGAACTGGTTTGCGAAGCAGATGTAGTCATTGACCGTGAGCAATGGCGGCGTCGTGCTCCCATCGCAGTTGGCGTAGGGATCACCCGCGACGAATCGTGCGCTGAAGCACGCGAAGTCGTTGGCGTCGAGGATCGGCAGCACGCGGCTGCCGTCGCAGTTCGCGTAGCAGACCCGAGGGCCCTCGATGGCCGCGTTGTGGAGCCAGCCTCCCTCGGCCACGGAATACGGCCCTCCGCTGCTCGGGAGTTGACCTTGCCCCTCGTCGTTGCGGCCCCAGACTTCGAGTTCGCCGCCGCTGCCGGTGTTCATCGGCGTTCGCCACGCGAAGCAATGCCAGTCTCCCGTGGACACGGAGTGGAACGTGCCCGAGGGAACCGAGTTCTGCCCATCTTCGTTGTACCCCTCGCAGATGACCTCGCCTGTGGGCCGAACCGCGATCCAGTGCGAGTCGCCTGCGTAGACGGACACGAACACTTCGGAGGCGTGGGTCACGTTCGCCTTGTAGACAGGTTGCCCGAGCGAATCGCTCCCCCACGCAAAGAGGGTGCCGTCGGTTTGCTGCGCGATACCGAACGTGTTGCCCATGGCGACGGTGTGGAACTTGAGGCCAGTCGCCCCGGTGTTCGACAGCGCGCCCCACGCGACCAGGTTCCCTTCGAGGTCGATTGCGGCGCTCGTCGTCTCGCCGGCTGAGACGACTTTGGCCTTTAGGTTCGTCGGGACTGCGGCTTGGCCGTCACCGTTGAACCCCCAGCCGATCACCTTGTACTTGTCGGTCGAATTGCCGTCGCGGATGGCGAGGCTGTGCAGCAGACCGGCTGAGATCGAGAGCAAGGGAATCTCGTCCAAGCCGTCTGGCGGATTGATGCGTGGCGTCTCGGGCTCGGGTGATGTCGGGCAGAAACCGAGTTGACGCCACGAGTTCCGGCCCCACTCGCTCAGGCGCCGCGTGCTCGCGATGATGCCGAGCGTGTGGCCTCCACCCGTTGCGATCGTGCCCCCCGCGGAAACCATGATGTGGGGTGTTGAGTCGGGTGTTTCACTTTCTGGGACGTCGCCCCAGATGATGACCGGCCCGACCCGCGCTTGGGCCATGTTAGATACCGACCCCCCCCCCTAACACGACGGAGAGGACCAGGAACGGGGTTGCGCGGGCTTTCATCGTCGTGGCTCCTTGTGGGCGGAGGACGCACGCCTGCTTTTCCAATCTACCTTGCAGCGGCGGGGTGTCGAGCCCCGAGTTTGCAGATTTCTGACTTTGCTCGCGCTCATGCCGTGATTCGTGTTTCGCCGCCCCCCCCCCCGCCCCCCGCCCGCGCTTTCTCGGCCGCGCTGGGCACTCGGCACGCGCGCGTCGCCCGCAGCCGGGCGGCCCGCGCAAGGGGGCTCGCTACTCCCCGAGCCGCGGCACGTGCAACAGCCGCACGCCCACCGCGCGCCACGAGCCGTCGGGGTCGCGCCGCCACTCGATGCGCCACCACGACGCGATCGGGAGCCCGATCGCCTCGAGCACCGCGCGGACCCGCACCTGCGTCCGTCCCACGCCCGGCCCCACGAGCGTCGATTGCACCTCGAGGATGTCGTGCTCCTTGAGCGGCCACTGACCGCCGAGCGTGTCCGCGACGAGTTTGAGGATCGCGTCGCGTTCGATCCCCGCGCCCGTCGGTCGAAGGCCGGCCTCGGCGATCGGCACGTCCACCACGAGCCGCGCGTCGGGCGCGAGCATCCCCGCGAGCGCGATGGTGTTTGCGCGCGCGGTCGCGTCGATCAAGTCGCGCGTGGTCGTGACCAGCCGCTCGCGGTCGGTGGTGACGAGGATCCCCGCGGCGAGCGTGGCGCCCGCCAGCGCGCCCAGCGCCCCCGCGATCGGCACGCGCCACCTCGCCCGCACCATGAACGCGACGGCCAGCCCCGCCAGCGCCAGCGCTGCCGCCAGCGGCCAGGGCTGGATGAGCACGAACCGTTCGAAGAGGGGCGCGGGAGGCAGGGGCGTGACTGTCGGCCCGCCCGGGCCGAGTTGGGCCAGCACGGGCGTCGAGAGTCGCGCAAAGACCGACGATGAATGGGGCACGGCGGCGAGGGGGTTCATCTTTTCAGGGTTCGCCCGCGGGGTGCCGATGGTTCGCCGGATGCCGACGGATTCCGTCACTCTGGCGACCCCAACGAACGCCGTCTTGTCGCGCAATCTTGGCGCACTGGCGCGGCGGAACCCGGCGCTGGCCGCTCGCCTTGCCTCGACCCCGGCACGCTCTGACGTCAACTTTATATCGACGGATGAGGGTCTCAGCGCCCGCGCGGGCGGCGCGGCGGGGGGCGTGGCTCTCGCCAGCCTCCGCCGGCCCATCGACGAGGCCAAGCGTCTCGCGGCGACCATCGACGTGGCCTCGGCGGGCTGTGCCGTCGTCGTCGGCGTCGGGCTGGGCTATGGCGTGCTCGCGGCCCTGGAGCGCGTCGGGGGGCGGTCGCTCGTGCTGGCCTTCGAGCCCGATCTCCCGCTCCTGCGCGCCGTGCTCGAGCGTGTCGACCACTCGGCCTGGCTCGGCGCGGGCAATCTCTCGATCCTGACCGATCCCGACGACGCGGGCGCGATGAGCGAGGCCGTGCGCGGGTGGGAGGGCGTGCTCGGGATCGGGGTGAAGTTCGTCGAGGCGGCGTCGGCGTCGGCGCGGCTGGGCCCGCTCGCGTCGCGCTTCCGCGATCGCCTCGCCTCCGTCGTCCGCACCGTGCGCACCACGCTGGTCACGACGCTGATGCAGGCCGAGACCACGCTCCGCAACCAACTCATGAACCTCGATCGCTACGCGACCTCGGCGGGGATCGAGGACCTCGCGGGCGTCGCGCGGGGTCGGCCCGCGATCGTCGTCTCGGCCGGCCCGAGCCTGCGCCGCAACGTCGATCTCCTCCGTCGCGAGGGCGTCACCGATCGCTTCGTGACCATCGCGGCCCAGACGGTGCTCCGCCCGCTGCTCGCGCGCTCGATCCGCCCGCGCTTCGTCACCGCGCTCGACTATCACGAGATCAGCCGACGCTTCTACGAGGGCCTCACGCCCGACGCCGTCGAGGGCATCGCGCTGGTGGCCGAGGCCAAGGCCAACCCGGCGATCCTGGGCGCCTATCCCGGCGCGATGCGGCTTCCCGGCGATGCCGTGCTCGACCTCATCCTCGGGCCGGCGCTCGCGCGCCCGATGGGCTCGATCCGACCCGGCGCCACCGTCGCGCACATGGCGTACTACCTCGCGCGGCACATGGGCTGCGACCCCGTCATCCTCATCGGGCAGGACCTGGGCTTCACCGACGGGCAGTACTACGCCGCCGGCGCCGCGATCCACGGCGTCTGGGCCTCCGAACTCAACGAGTTCAACACGCTCGAGATGATGGAGTGGCAGCGGATCGTCCGGCACCGAACGTTCCTGCACCGCGCCACGGACCACCTGGGCCGGCCGGTCTACACCGACGAGCAGATGGACTCGTACCGCGTGCAGTTCGAGCGCGACTTCCGCGCCGACGCCGAGCGCGGGCTGCGCGTGATCGACGCGACCGAGGGCGGGGTGCGCAAACTGCACTGCGAGGCGATGCCGCTGGCCGAGGCGCTGGCAAGGTTTGACCCCGGCTCGCCCACGCCGACGCCCGCGCCGTCGCCGCCCGCGGACGTGCCGCGCCGCCTTGCCGCGGTGCGTGCCCGTACCCACGACCTCCGCCGATCGGTCTATCGCGTGGGCAAGGCCTCGCGCGACGCCGAGTCGCTGCTGGTCGAGATGGCCGAGCACCACGCGGATCGGCAGCGCGTGAATCGCCTGATCCGCCGCGTCGAGGGGCTGCGCGACGAGGTGTCGCGCGAGGAGCCGGCGTTCGCGCTGGTGCAAATGCTGAACCAGACGGGGACGCTCAAGCGCTTCAAGGCCGACCGCGACCTCGACCTGGCCGAGGGCCTCTCCCCGCTCGACCGCCAGCGTCGGCAGATCGAGCGCGACACGATGAACGTCCGCTGGCTGGGCGACGCCGCGGACCAACTGGGGAAACTGCTGGAGTCGACGCTCGCGGCGCTGGACGGGGGCCCGCGCCTCACGCGCGACCTGGACGAGCACGCCGAGCCCGCCGAGCGCGAGCACCGCGCCGGCGCCCGGGTCGTGGCGCTCCTGGCCGTCGATCCCGGACACGGGGGCATGGGCACACCGCGCGACCTGGGCGAGCCGATCGTGGACGGGTTGTCGGCGCTGGCGCTCACGCTCCGGCGGCTGCTGGCGTGCGGGGAACTCGACCGGATCGTGCTGATCGCCGAGGACGCCGAGCGGGCGCGGGCGCTCGCCGGGCCGTTCGCGTCGCGGGTCGAGGTCGCCTCGGCCTCGCCGGGGCTGATCGCCGCGCGCCGCCGGGCCGTGGGTCCGGGTCGGCTGTGGGCCGCCGAGTGCTGGCGCGGGGGCATCGGGGGCCTGACGATCTACGACGAGGCGTGCGTGCCCGCGGTCATGGCCCCCGCGCTCGAGGCGCTGGGCCTCGACGCCGCGGCGATCGTGGGAGACGACTGGGCCCTGGTCGATCCCGCGCTGGTGGACGAGACGATCCGCCGCTGGCGGACGACGCGCGGCGCCCGGCTCACCTTCACGCACGCGGCCCCGGGCCTCGGGGCGTGCGTGGTCGAGCGCTCGCTGCTGCGCGAGATGGCGGACAAGGCCGATGCCGCGGGCGTCCTCGCCACCATCGGCGCGATGCTGGGGTACCTCCCCGTTGCGCCGGCGAGCGATCCGATCTCGCGTCCGGCCTGCGTCACTCCCGCGCCCGTGGCCCGCGACGCCCAGCACCGCTTCATCCCGGATTCGCCCTCGCGGCTGGCCGCATGCCGCCGGCTGCTCGCCGATCTGGGCGGGTCCGCCGACGCCGCCGCCCTGGCCTCGGCCGCCGCCTTCCGTGAGCCCCCGCGCGAACTGGTGCTCGAACTCTGCACCGGGCGCGCCACCAGCGGGAAGCGCGGGCGCTGGATCCGCGGGTGGGGCGACGCGGTCGAGCGGCCCGTGATGTCGCGCGCGCTGGCCGACCGCGTGCTGCGCCAGTTCGCTGAGCAGCGGCCCGACGCCGTGCTCACGCTGAACGGCGCGGGCGACCCGATGCACCACCCCGAGGTGGGCGCGATCGTTTCGCTGGCCCGCCGCGCGGGCTTCGCCGCCGTCCACGTGCGCACCGACCTCGCGTGCGACGCCGATCGCCTCGGCTCGCTCCTCGACGCCGATCCGGACGTGATCAGCGTCGACGCCGGGGGCGAGACCGCGGAGAGCTATCGCGCGCTGCTGGGCGCCGACCTCTTCTCGGTCGTGCGTGCCAACCTGACCACGCTCCTGTCCGAGCGGTCCGCGCGTCCGCCGGTGGGCGGGCTGCCGCGACCGTGGATCGTCCCACGGCTGACGCGCTGCGACGCCGTGTACGCCGAGATCGAGCCGTTCTTCGATCGCTGGCTGCTCGCGGCCGGCGCCGCCGTCATTGATCCCATGCCCCAGCCCGTGCCCGGGGAGCGGATCGAGCCGCTCCCGATCCCGGAGCCCGCGGCGGCTCGCCTCCGCCGCTCGCGGCTGGTCGTGCTCAGCGACGGTCGCGTGCCCTTCGACCCCGCCGACCTCGGGCCCGAGCGCGTCGCGGGCGACGCGTCGCGCGAGGACCTCCGCGAGATCATCAAACGCCTGGGCGCGGGAGCCGGCGGAGGCCTGCGGCGGGCGCGCGCCGCCAGCCCCCGGAGCGACTGAGCCATGCCCGCCACCCCTGCCAGCGAGCACCGGCCCGCCGATCGAGTCGCGCTGGCGATCGTCCTGGCACGCGGCGGGAGCAAGGGCCTCCCGCGCAAGAACGCGCTCCCCGTGGCCGGCGTCCCGTGCGTCGTCTGGACGCTCCGCGCCGCCCGCGGCGCGCGC
Source organism: Phycisphaerae bacterium (assembly GCA_016793805.1). Lineage (GTDB taxonomy): Bacteria > Planctomycetota > Phycisphaerae > Phycisphaerales > UBA1924 > JAEUIZ01. The sequence goes on along the minus strand of JAEUIZ010000018.1, from coordinate 15,688 downwards.
ACCGTCGCACGCGTCGCGCTCTCCACCGACGACCCGGAACTCGCAAGCCTCGGTCGCGCCGAGGGTGCCGAGATCATCGACCGGCCCGCCGACCTCGCCGCCGACAGCGCCCGTGTCGACGACGCCGCACGCCACGCCGTCGAGGCGCTCGACGCGACCGCCGCGACGCCCGCCGGCGCGCGCACGCCCATCGTCATCCTCTATGGCAACGTCCCGGTTCGGCCCGCGGGCCTCATCGACCGTGCCGTGGACCTGCTCGTGCGCACCGGCGCGGACTCGGTGCAGAGTTACGCCCCCGTCGGCAAGCACCACCCCTGGTGGACCGCCCGCGTGGACCCCGCGTCCGGAGCCGTGCGCCCGTGGGAGGGCGACGTCCTCAACCACGGCGTCTATCGGCGGCAAGACCTGCCCCCGGCCCACATCCCCGATGGCGGGGTGCTCGTCGTCGCGCGAGCCGCACTCTTCGACCGCGTCCCGGGCGCCCCTCCGGGCCCGCACGCCTTCCTCGGACGCGACCGCCGCGGCGTCCTCACCGGCGAGGGCGAGGTCGTCGACATCGACTCGGCGGTGGACCTCGCCGTGGCGGACGCGATCCTGCGCGGGGGCGCTCGATGAGGATCGGGACGCGCCAGGTCGGCGGCGGAGCGGGCGTCTACGTCATCGCCGAGTTGGGCGTGAATCACGACGGGGACGCGGCCCGGGCGATCGATCTCGTCGATGCCGCCGCGCACGCCGGCGCCGACGCCGTCAAGTTCCAGTTGTTCCGCGCCGAGATGCTCATGAGCGCGGCCTCGGAACTCGCGGCCTATCAGCGATCCGCCGGCGAGAGCGACCCGCGCGAGATGCTCCGCCGGCTCGAACTCCCGATCGAGGCGATGGCCCGCGCGGCGCAGCGGGCCCATGACCACGGCCTGCACGCGATCGTGACGCCCTTCTCGGTCGAACTCGTGCCCGCCGCCGAGGCGATGGGCGTGTGGGACGCGTACAAGACCGCCTCGCCGGACGTGGTGCATCGCCCGCTGCTGGACGCGCTCGCCGCCACGGGCATGCCGATGATCGTCAGCACGGGCGCGGCGGACCTCGCCGAGGTCTCGCGCGCGGCGGCGTGGCTGGCGGACGCGACGCGCGCCGGACGGGTCGCGATGCTGCAATGCGTGAGTTGCTATCCGACCGCCGACGCCGACGCCGCGATCCGCGGGATGGACGCGATCCGCACGGTCTTTGCCGGGCCGGTGGGCTATAGCGACCACACCCGCGGGGTCGATACCGGGGGCGTGGCGGCATCGCTGGGAGCCGAGGTCCTCGAGAAGCACCTGACGCTCTCGCGCTCGCTCCCCGGCCCGGACCATGCCGCCTCGCTCGAGCCCGACGAGTTCCGCGCCTATACGACGCTGGCGCGCGACGAGAGCGCGATGCGCGCGTGGATGAGTGACGAGCACGCCGAGGATGGATCGTCCCGCGGCGCGCGCCGCGGAACGAGGCGAGAACTTGCCGTGCGCGAGGATCCGCGCTGGGGACCGCCGGCGAAGGTGGTCCTCGCGTGCGAGCGCGACGTGCGGCGCGTCTCGCGGCAGTCGATCGTGCTCACGCGCTCGCTCCGCGCGGGCGAGCGGATCGGGCTCGGCGACATCACGTTCAAGCGGCCCGGCCTCGGGCTCGAGCCCTGGCGCGTCGAGGAGGTCGTGGGCCGGCGCGCCCGCCACGACATCGACGCGGATCGGCCGATCGCGCTCGAGGACATCGAGGCCGGGGCACCCGCGGAGGCGACGCGATGATCGGGGATGGCTGGGACGGGGATCCGTCGGTTCGGCCCGGGCCGGAGCGTGCGACCGCGCCGGGTCGGCGTCGCGTGGCGGTGGTGACGGGGACGCGGGCCGAGTTCGGGCTGCTGGCGCCGGTGATGCGGGCGGTGCGCGCGCGCGCGGACCTGGAACTGGTCGTGATCGCCGCCGGGGCGCACTTCCTCTCGCCGGCGCTGACGTACCGCGAGGTCAAGGCGGAGTTCGGGGACTCGATCGGGGACCTGGTCCCGATGCAGGTGGACGGGCGCGTGGGTCGCGAGGCCGACGTCGAGGCGTTGGGGCGCGGCGTGGCGCGCTTCGGGCGGGCCTTTGCTCGCCTGTCGCCGGACTGGGTCGTCGTGCTCGGGGACCGGATCGAGGCGTTCGCCGCGGCGAGCGCGGCCGCGGTGGGCGGGTCGGCGCTCGCGCACCTCCACGGGGGCGACCGCGCCGAGGGCGTCGCCGACGAGGCGATGCGGCACGCGATCTCGAAACTCGCCAACCTCCACCTGCCCGCGTCCGAGGAATCGGCGCAGCGTCTGTCGCGGATGGGGGAGCCCGAGTCGCGGATCCGCGTCGTCGGTTCGCCCGCGCTGGACGGGCTGGACGCGATCGAGGCGATGGGCGACGCGCGCGCGCGCGACCTTGGCGACCCGCGGGCCGTGGTGCTCCTCCACCCCATCGGGCGCCCCGACGAGCACGAGGAGCGCGTGGCGACCGAGGCCATCGAGGCGGCCCGCGTTGCGTGCGGGCGGGTGCTGGCGTTGCATCCGAACTTCGATCCGGGTCGCGCGGGGATCGTGCGCGCGATCGAGGCCTCGGGGGTGCGATCGGCTGCGCACCTGCCCCGCACAGAGTTTGTCGGCCTGCTCAAGCGCCTCGCCCGCACGGGCGGCGTGATGGTGGGCAACTCCTCGGCGGGCCTGATCGAGGGCGCGGCCCTGGGCGTGCGCGTTGTGGACGTGGGCGTGCGTCAGGCCGGCCGCGAGCGCGCGGGGAACGTCGTCCACGCCGAGGAGCACGGGCCCGCGGTGGCGCGGGCGATCGAGCGGGCCCTGGCGCTCCCCACCGTCGGGATGCCGCATCCGTTCGGGGACGGGCGTGCCGGGGAGCGGTCGGCGGCGGCGCTGGCCGAGGTCTCGCCCCACGAGCCCGCCTCGGTGCGCAAGCGGAACACGTATTAGCGGACGATCGCGGGAATGCAAGATCGGACGCAAGTCAAAGGTCCGATTCGCCGATGGCTGGAATGACCCCGAGGGAGCCTCCCATGACGACCACGGCCGAGCAGCGCGATCAGATTGTGTCCGACGCGATCAAAGAGATCAGCCACATCGCGACGCTCCCCGAGATCACGCTCAAGATCGTGGAACTGGTCGAGGACCCCAAGTCCACGGCCCAGCACCTCCACAAGGTGATCTCGAACGATCCGGCCCTGTGCGCCCGCATCCTCAAGGTCGTGAACTCCTCGTTCTACGGGCTCCCCGGGCAGATCGGGTCGATCAACCGCGCCATCGTGATGCTCGGCCTGAACGCGGTGAAGAACATCGCCATCGCCGCCAGCCTCGCCAAACTCTTCCGCGGGGGCGACCTGACGCCCGCGTTCTCCGCCCGCACGCTGTGGGTCCACTCGGTCACGACCGCGGCCTGCGGGAAGATGCTCGCGGACAAACTCGGCTTCGCGGCCGCCGACGAGGTCTTCCTCTCGGGGCTCATGCACGATATCGGGATGATGGTCGAGATGCAGTTCGATCGCAACAAACTCATCGAGGCCGTGCAGAAGGTCGGCGTGGGCCCGGACGGGACGCCCTCCGCGAACATGCTCGACTGCGAGGACCAGACCTTCGGCGCCAACCATCAGCAGTTCGGCGCGGGCCTCTGCCGCAAATGGAAGTTCCCGAGCAGTTTCGTCATCGTCGCCGGCGGGCACCACGACCCGCTCTCGCTCCCCCTCGACTCCCGGATGATGCCCGCGCTCATCCACGTCGCCGACCGGCTGGCGGCCGAGTTCGGGGGATTCCGTCTGGATCTGCCGTCCATCGAGATCGGCGCGGACGTGCGCGACACGATCAAACTCGGCGACGAGCAACTCGCGACGCTGCGGGCCGAGATCCCCGAGCACATCAAAAGTGTGGAGAGCATGCTCACGTGACCGATGTCTCATGGGTCGCGCGACGTTCTGTTGGCGAGCGACCGACCACAAGACCCACCCCGAGTCGGCCATACCTAAGAATGGTCTTAGAAGGCGACCCGGAGAACAAACTCTCTCTTTCTCCCTCCGGGCGGCTGCATGAAAGTGCAGCCGCCTTTGTTGCTTTTGGGCACAGGATCACCGCAGGAGGTCGAATGCGCGGGGCGAACACCCCACGCGGCGCACGGTTTGGCCGTCAGCGGGCGGGTCGGCCCAAGGGGCGCGGTCCATCAGGCCCCCCTGCGGAAACGCCGGGCCGATTGCCCTTCCCCGTTCCAGCACGGCCCGGATCCTGAGTAAACGGGGAATTGTCCCTAGAAGGCTTGTGCGAAACCGGAGGTCGTGGTAGGCTGCTCGTGCGGCTCCGAAGCGGAGCGGCGGAGATCGGTGCTCGTGTCAGGCGTGTTGGGCGTGCGATTCGAGCACGCCAACCCCCGGGTTTCGTGCCGGGGCCAGGACTTTCCGGTCCTTGGAGGGCTGGGCGCTGTGTGGGGACGCTCGAGCGGGCCCGACGAAGGAGCGACGATGTCGTACAAACTGTCTCTCGCGTTGGTGGTGCTGGCGGGCTCGACGGCGGCGATGGCCACGGTGGCCCCGCCCACGAACAAGACCGATCCTCGGATCGCGCGGCGGATCCCGCTCCCGGTCGTCCCGGGTGGGCACACGGATGCCTTCCCCTTCAGCGACAACATGGACTCGTACGCCAACGGGTCCGGGATCGCCGGGCAGGGGTCGTGGCAGTTGTGGGCCACCGGCTCGGTCGATGGCGTCGTGAGCAACGCCCAGGCGAACTCCGCCCCGAACTCGTTCAAGCAGGTCCCGCAGACCGACATCGTCCAACTCGGGAGCGTGACCACGGGCACCTGGGAACTCAAGTGCATGACCTATTGCCCGTCGGCGAACGTCGCGACCACCGCCAACGACGGCGGGTTCATCATCGGGCTGAACACCTGGAACGCGGCAAACCCCGGGGGCGCCACCGCCGACTATTCGATGCAGATCCAGTGGTACAAGGGCAACGCCTCGGGCCCGGTCGTCCGCGACTACAACCAGAACGCCGCGGGCTGCCCGGTCTCGTCCACGGCCCCGATCATCTTCGACCAGTGGGTCCAGTTCCGCGCCGTCATCAACCTGACCACCAACACCTACGACGCGTACTACGGCGCCACGCAGATCGTCTCGGGCAAGAGTTGGACCAAGGGCGTGCTCGGGTGCTCCAGCGCGACGAATCCCCCGGTGCAGATCCAGGCCTTCGACTTCTACAACGGGACCGCCGCGACCGCGGCCAACGCCAACGACACCTTCTACCTCGACGACGTGTCCTTCTCGGAGGTTGCGGCCCCCGTCTCCTGCTACGCCAACTGCGACAACTCGACGCTCGTGCCCTTCCTCAACGTCAACGACTTCATCTGCTTCAACAACAAGTTTGCCGCGGGCGACACCACCGCGAACTGCGACGGGAGCACCCTCCCGCCGGTCCTGAACGTCAACGACTTCATCTGCTTCAACAACCTCTTCGCCGCCGGCTGCACGGCCCCGTAAGTTCCGCTCGGTTCGATACCTTCACGGGCGCGCTCCCAACGGGGTGCGCCCGCTTTCGTGGAGGGGCTTCTCCGCTCGTCGCGGCGCGATACCGTCCCGCATGCGTACTGCCGCCGTCCTCCTCGTCGCCTCCGCCAGCGCCCTGGCCCGTCCGACGTACACCTACCTCGGCCCGCCGGTGACGATCCTCGACCCGATCGCGCCGAGCCCGTGCTCCGGGCCGTTCGTCGCCGAGATCATCGTGCCCGACGCCTTCGTCGTCGCCCGCGCCACCGCCGCGATCCACCTCGCTCACTCCTGGCAGGGCGACGTGCGCGTGCGCCTCGTGCACGCCCCGACCGGCACGACCGTCACGCTGATCGACCGTCCCGGCGTCCCGCAGACCTCGCTCGGGTTCTCCGCCGACGACTTCGGCTTCTCCGCCGCGATGCCGATGGTCCTCACCGACGCCGCCGCCTCGGTCTACGACGATCCGCCGGTGCCCGCCCCGGGGATCGCGCGGGTCGCGGGCTCGTGGCGTCCGGAGTCCCCGCTCGCCGCGTTCGCGGGCGTGCCCGCCTCGGGCGCGTGGCGGCTGCTGATCGAGGACTGCTCGCCGGGCGACACGGGCCAACTCCTCGCCTTCACGCTCACGCTCGAGCCGCCCGCCGCGTGCTACCCCAACTGCGACGCCTCGACCGTCGCGCCGATCCTGAACGTCGCGGACTTCATCTGCTTCCAGAACGCCTTCGCCGCGGGGAGCACGCAGGCCAACTGCGACGCCTCGACCGTCGCGCCGATCCTCAACGTCGCCGATTTCATCTGCTTCCAAACGGCCTTCGCCGCCGGGTGCTCCGCGCCCTGATCCCCGCCCGCGGCCTCAATCCAGCGTGAACCACGCGCTGCGGTTCCCACGCGCCCGCACCAGCCTCGGCCCGCGCGACACCGCCTCGACCTCCGCCAGGAAGATCAGCGTCGCGTACCGCGCCCCGCGCTTCCCCACCCAGTACCCCGACTCGGCCACGATCCGGCCGCCGTACTCGCGCCGGACGCTCGCCACGCCCCGCGGCGTGAGGCCCTCGACGAACTCGACCCGCTCGACCCGCGCCCGCGCCCCGATCCCGCCCCCCCGCTCCTTGAACCACACGAGGTCCCCGGCCCCGATCGCGCCGAATGGCGCCCGCCGCGTCGCCGACAGCCGCGATTCGATCGTCTTGCGCCCGTCGAGGATCGCCCCGAGGCAGTGCGTCGTCACGATCGCCACGTGCGCCCGGCCCATCACGCCTGCCTCAGCCGCCCGATCGTCCCCGTCGTGCTCCGCCCCTCGACCAGCGGCACCAACTCCACCCGCCCGCCGTACCCCTCCACCACCCCCGCCCCCACCACCTGCGACTTGGCGTAGTCCGCGCCCTTGACGAGCACGTCCGGGCGGAGCGCCTCGATCAGCCGCAGCGGCGTGTCCTCGTCGAACACCACCACCGCGCCCACGCACGCCAGCGCCCCGAGCACCCGGGCCCGGTCCTCCTGCGTGTTCACGGGCCGGCCCGCGCCCTTGAGCCGCCGCACCGACTCGTCCGAGTTGAGCCCGACCACCAGCACGTCCCCGAACCCCGCCGCCCGCTCGAGCAGCGAGACGTGCCCGCTGTGCAGGATGTCGAAGCACCCGTTGGTGAAGACCACCCGCCGCCCCTCGCGTCGCGCCGCCCCCGCCAGGACCCGCGCCTCCTCCAGCGTCCGCAGTTTCCCCTGCCCCCCGCGCGAGAGGATCTCGTGGTGGATCCGTTCCAGCGGGATCGGCGCCACGCCGAAGACCTCGACCTCCAGCCCCGCCGCCGCGTTGGCGAACCGCACCGCGTCCGCCCACGTCGTCCCGTTGGCCCGCGCCGCCGCCAGCCCCGCGAGGAACATGTCCCCGGCCCCGGTCACGTCGTACACCTCGCGCGCCACCGTCGGCACCGCCAGCGGCTCGCCCCCGCGCTCCAGCAGCAGCGCCCCATGCCGATCCAGCGTCAGCACCACCGCCTCCGCCTCCACCCGCGCCATCAACTCCCGCGCCAACTGCGCGTTGTGCGCCGCGTCCGCGCCGTCGTGCGTCGCACGCCCCGTCGCCGTCTCCGCCTCCGTCCGGTTCGGCGTGATCGCCGTGCACCCGCGGTACTTCGAGTAGTCCTCCAGCCGCGCCGGATCGACGAACACCGGCACCCCCGCCCGTCGCGCCCGCCCGATCACGCCCTGGCACACCTCCTCGGTGCACACGCCCTTGGCGTAGTCCTCCAGGCACACCGCGTCGGTCCCGGTGAGCCGCCGATCGAACTCCTCGAGCAGCCGCCTCGTCGCCTCGGCCGAGAGCGGCGTCCGCGACTCGACATCCACGCGGAACATCTTCTGCGGGTGCCGCGCCTGCGCCAGCCCGATCAGGTTCCGCTTCACCGTCGTCGGGCGCGCCCGATCCGCCACCAGCCCCGAGCCGTCCACGCCCGCCGACGCCAGCGCCCCCGCGAGCGCTCGCCCCTCGGCGTCCTCGCCCACCACCCCCAGCGCCGCCACCTTCCCGTGCATCGCCACGAGGTCCAGACACACGTTGGCGCTCCCGCCCGGACGATCCTCCGTCCACGTCACGCGCAGCACCGGCACCGGCGCGTCGGCGCTCAGCCGCTCCGCCTCCCCGTACCACATCTGGTCGAGCATGAAGTCGCCCACCACCAGCGCCGAGAACGGCCGCCACCGCGCCAGATGTCCAAGCAGCGTCTGCACGAGGCAAGTGTATCGGGATCGCGGCCACGCCAGCCCGCTACTCCTCCGGCACGCCCGCCCCCGCGACCTCCACCACGCGCCGCATCAGCGCCTCTCCGCCGCGATCGAACGCCAGCACCAGCCTCGGCCTGAGCACCGCGCAGGGCCACGGCCCGCGCGACTCCAACTTCGCCCAGTCCTTCGCCGTCGTCACGATCGCGTCGGCCCCGCGTGCCGCCTCCGTGATCCGCCGCGCCGTCCGCGCCGCGTACGGATCGTGGTCCCGGAGCACGATCTCCGCCGACGCCGGCCCCCCGATCGCCTGCCTCGCCCGCGCCAGGAACGGCCCCGGGTTCCCGATCGCGCAAACCACCACGACCCGCCGCCCGCGCAGCCACGCGATCGGCACGGGCTCGCCCGCGCTCGAGTCCAGCACCTCGCTCCACTGATGCCGCGCCACCGCCAGGATCGCGCCGGGCGAGAGGCGCGACACGCCCGCCTCGATCGCCGCGACCGCCGAGGTCGGCACGCTCTCCGCGTGCGTCACCACCACCGCGTGCGCGCGCCGAAGGCTCTCGACCGGCTCGCGCAGCCACCCCGCGGGCAGCAGCCGATCCTCCATCGGGCTCCGCGTCGCGTCCACGAGCACCACGTCCAGGTCGCGGGCGATCCGCCGATGCTGGAACCCGTCGTCGAGCACCACGCAATCGCTCCCCGGCCCGCCCGCGTCGTGCTCGTGCCCAAACAGCGTCAGCAACCCCTCGACCCGGTCCGGCTGCGCCACGATCGGCACGCCCGGGAACGCCGCCGCGTGCTCCGCCGCCTCGTCCGATCGCCCGCCCCTCCCGCTCCCATACCCGCGCATCGCGATGCACGGGCGATGCCCCGCGCGGACCAGGCCCTCGACGACCCACCGCACCATCGGGGTCTTGCCCGTCCCGCCGACGGACAGGTTCCCGATGCTGATCACGGGCCGATCGAACCGGATCACGCCCCGCCCCGCGTCGTAGCGACGGTTCCGCCGGGCCATCACCGACCCATACGCCCGCGCCGCGAGCACGCCGATCGGCCCCGGGAGCAGCGCCCGCGGCGCACCGCGCGTGACCACGGGGCCAGCGCTACTCCGCACCGCCCGGCCCATCCAGTGTCCGCGCCCGGTCCGCCGCCACCTCCGCCGCCAGCGCCGACCGCAGCCGCCGCAGGTGCCGACGGTGCTCCCGCACCGACTGCCCCATGTCCAGCAGCGCCAGCACCAGCACCAGCCCCATCGCCCCGGTCACCACCAGCCACACCAGCACGTACGCCCGCGCCCGCGCGGGCTCCGCGACCCCGAACGCGTACGCCGCCAAGGGCGTCACCAGCATCATCACCACCGTCGTGACCGTGCGGATCCGCTTCCGCCGGGTCTCCAGCGGCGACGCCCGCAGCGACATCAGGTGCAGCGCCAGCACCACCAGGAACAGCCCGCCCACCGAGCACGCCACCCACGCCGGCACCAGCGGTCCGCTCGTCATGACTCCGAATCGTACCGCCCCGGCACCCCCAGCCCGCGCAGCCGCGCCGCCAGACGCTCCATCGGCAGGCCCATGATCGTCCCCGCGTCCCCGGCATACTCGATCGGCCACCCCGCCTCCAGCCGCTCCGACAGGTTGTACGCCCCCGCCTTCCCGCGCCACAACCCCGACGCCACATACTCTGCCAGCGACGCCTCGCTCAGCGCCCCGACGCGCACCCGCGCCCGATCGACGAACACGTCCCGCCGCGTCGCGCCGCCCTCGTCCCACACCAGCGCCACGCCCGTGAGCACGCCGTGCTCCCGATCCGACATCGCGCGCAGCATCGCGAGCGCCTCGGCCTCGTCCGCCGGCTGCCCCAGCAACCTCCCGTCCACCTCGCACACCGTGTCCGCGCCCAGCACCAGCGACCCCGCCGACGCCGCCGACAAGCCCGCCATCGCCTTCAGATACGCGAGCGCCGCCACCCACACCTCGGGCGACACCCCGCCTCGCTCGAGCACCCCGTCGTCCACCCCCGTCTCGATCGCCTCGTGTTCCACGCCGGCGCGACCGAGCAACTCCCGCCGTCGCGGGGATCGGCTCGCCAGCACCAGCCGCCTCGGACCCCCCGCGCTCACCGCTCCCCTCGCCGATCCGCGCCGGGCACCGACCCGTGGCCCTCTCGCCCGACCATACCCTTGCCCGTGCGCGCGCACCTCGTCCAACTCGACATCGCCTGGGAGGACCCCGCCGCCAACCACGCCCGCGTCCGCGAACTCCTCGCCCCCGTCGCGCCCGGCGACCTCGTCGTCCTCCCCGAGATGTTCGACACCGGGTTCTCCATGAGCACCGAGCGTACCGCGCCGCACGCGGACGCCACGCTCGCCTTCCTCGCCGACCTTGCCCGCGACCTTCGTGCCACCATCCAGGGCGGTCGCACCGTCGTCGCCGCCCCCCACCGCCTCGCGCACAACCGCGCCCCGGTCCTCGGGCCCGACGGCCGACTCCTCGCCGAGTACACCAAGATCCACCCCTTCTCCTACGGGAAGGAGCACGAGCGGTTCGAGGGCGGGACCGAGGTCCTGACCTACGACTGGCACGCCGGCGCCGACACCCTCCGCGTCTGCCCCGCCATCTGCTACGACCTCCGCTTCCCCGAACTCTTCCGCCGCGGCCTGCGGCTCGGGGCCGAGGTCTTCGCCATCGGCGCCAACTGGCCCGCGGCCCGGGCCCACCACTGGCGCGCCCTGCTCGTCGCCCGCGCCATCGAGAACCAAGCCTTGGTCCTCGGAGTCAACCGCACAGGACGCGATCCGTCGCTCGCCTACGCCGGCGGGAGCCTCGCCGTCGCCAGCACCGGTGAGATTCTGGGCGAACTGGGCGACAAGGAGGCCGTCCTAAGCCTCGACATCGACCCCGCCGCCATCCGCGGGTGGCGCGAACGTTTCCCCGCATGGCGTGATGCGCGGCTCCTCTAGATGGGTGGTTTTTTTAAACTGAGAGTACCCAACTACGAGTTTGTCCGATATCATTACAACTTGAGGGGAGTGTCTGGAGGTCGAATGACCGGGACACGTGGAGTCATCTGCGTCGTTGACGATGACGATGGGGTTCGACGAGGGCTGAGCCAGTTGCTCGGCCATGCGGGCTATACCGTCGCCGAGTTCGGCTCCGCCACCGCCTTTCTTGAGGCCGGTCTTACGACACCGCCCGCGTGCGTCGTCGTCGACCTGCGTCTCCCCGGCGCCAGCGGGCTCGACCTGCTCGCTGCCATGCGCGAGCGCGGGACCCGAGCCCCGGCAATCATGCTCACGGGCTATGGCGACGTGCCCACCGCCGTACAGGCCATGAAGGCGGGTGCCTACGACTTCGTCGAGAAGCCCTACGTTCCCGAGAACCTGCTCCGGACCGTCGAGGAGGCCGTCCGCTCCGGGCCCGCGTGGCGCTCCGGCACCGCCAGACTCACGCAGCGGCAGCAGGAGATCTACGACCAACTCCACCTCGGCGCCTCGCCCGAGGACGTCGCCAAGGCCCTCAACCTCAGCGTCAAGACCGTCTACGCGCACCGCCAGGCGATCATGGACAAACTCGGGCTTACCTCGCACGAGTTCGCCCGCTCGCCCCGTACCACGGCCTGACCTATGCTTCGCGCATGAGGTTCGAGGCGCCTCGCTCGCTGCTTCCCGGCCCGTTCACCCCGCGGTGACGCGCGCGTTCCCTCGACCTTGACGCAGGGCCCCGCACGCGGGGCCCTTGTTGTTTCCAGACCAGGTCCCACTCTCCCCCGCCAGCCAACAACACAACCCTCTCGGACTCCGACCCATGACCGCTCCCAGCACGCCCCCCCACCCCCCCGAGCCCGCCGCACACCGCTACGACGCCCAGCGCGCCGCCCGCATCGAAACCGCCTGGCAAGACCGCTGGGCCCGCGAGGGCACCTTCGTCACGCCCAACCCCGGCGAGCCCAACTTCGACCCCTCCAAACCCAAGTTCTACTGCCTCGACATGTTCCCCTACCCCTCGGGCGCGGGCCTGCACGTCGGGCACCCCGAGGGCTACACCGCCACCGACATCATCTGCCGATACAAGCGCATGAGGGGCTTCAACGTCCTTCACCCCATGGGCTGGGACGCCTTCGGGCTCCCCGCCGAGCAGTACGCCATCCAGACCGGCGTCCACCCCGCCAAGACCACCCGCCAGGCGATCGAGACTTTCCGCCGGCAACTCCAACGCTTCGGATTCTCCTACGACTGGTCGCGCGAGTTCGCCACGATCGATCCCGACTACTACAAGTGGACGCAGTGGATCTTCCTCCGCCTGTACCACTCCTGGTACGACCGCGCCGCGGATCGCGCCCGCCCCATCGCCGACCTCGTGGGCGCCCTCGAGCGGGGTGACCTGGCGATCACGCCCTCGGGCGACCTCGTCCCCGCCTCGCACGCGCCCGCCTCCCTCTTGGGCGAACCCGTGGGCGTGCGCCTCTGGCACGAACTCTCGCAGGACGAACGCCGCGCCTTCCTCGACCGCCAGCGCCTCGCGTTCGTGGGCGAGCAGACCGTCAACTGGTGCCCCCGGCTCGGGACCGTGCTCGCCAACGAGGAGGTCATCGACGGACGCAGCGAGCGCGGGGGCCACCCCGTCCACCGCCGCGCCCTGAAACAGTGGATGCTCCGCATCACGGCCTACGCCGAGCGCCTGGCCCGCGACGCCGCGGGGCTGGACTGGCCCGAGTCCACCCGCACCATGCAGATCGAGTGGATCGGACGCAGCGAGGGCGCCGAGATCGACTTCCCGCTCCATGGCCGCGACGGCTCGATCCGCGTCTACACCACGCGCCCCGACACCATCTTCGGCGCCTCGTTCATGGTCGTCGCCCCCGAGCACCCGCTCGTGGACGAGATCCTCGCCGGGCCCGGCGAGGCCGACGCCGACGTGGAGGCCATCGGGCGCTACGTCGCCGCCGCCCGCGCCCGCGCCGACGTGGACCGCATGGCCGACGCCAAGGAAAAGACCGGCGTCTTCTCCGGGCTCCACGCCCTCAACCCCGCCACCGGCACGCCCATCCCCGTCTGGATCGCCGATTATGTCCTCATGGGCTACGGGCACGGCGCCATCATGGCCGTCCCCGCCCACGACGAGCGCGACCTCGCCTTCGCCGAGCGCTTCGGCCTCCCGATCCGCGACGTGGTCTACTCGCGCACCGCGCTGGCCATGCGCCACTTCGCCCTCCACGCGCCCGAGCCCCTGCGCGCCGAGGGCCGATGGATCGTCGCCCTCGCCGACTTCCTGGGCCTGGTCACCACCGAGTCCATCGAGCCCCCCGGCTTCGGACGGGCCATGGCGACCATCGCCTCGCGCCGCGCCGACGAGCCCGATCCCACCACCTGCCACATCGATCCCGCCACGTACGCCACGGAACTCCCCGGCGCGGCGGGCGCGGACGGGACCGGGGGACGCCGCGGGGTCACGCGCCTCACCTGGCTCGACGCCATCGAGACCCTGGGCTTCACCTCCTTCGACGACCTCGCCGAGCGTTTCCTCGCCGCCGGATTCCACCGCGCCGCCCACGGCGCCTTCGAGGCCACGGGCTTCGCCGCCAACTCATCCTCCGACCAACTCTCCATCGACGGCCTGCGCACGCCCGAGGCCAAGGAAGCCGTCATCGCCTGGCTCGAACGCGTGGGCCTCGGCCGCCGCCGCGTCAACTTCAAACTCCGAGACTGGCTCTTCTCGCGCCAGCGCTACTGGGGCGAGCCATTCCCCATCGCCTTCGACGCCCGGGGCCACCACCACCCCATCGACGACGCCGCCCTTCCCGTGCTCCTGCCCGACCTGGCCGACTTCCGGCCGCCGGAATCCGACGACCCCGCGCCCATGCTCGCCGCCGCTCGCGACTGGCTCCACACCACCGCCGCCGAGGCCCCCGTCTCCACCCTCCCGCCCGAGTCGCCGCTGCGCCGCGAGGCCAACACCATGCCCAACTGGGCCGGCTCGTGCTGGTATTACCTCCGGTTCTGCGACCCGCACAACTCGGCCGCCTTCGCCTCGCCCGAGGCCCTCGCCTATTGGATGGGCTCCACCGGCATCGACCTGTACATCGGGGGGTCCGAGCACGCCGTCCTCCACCTCCTCTACGCGCGCTTCTGGCACAAGGTCCTCTTCGACCTCGGGCTCGTCCCCTGCCCCGAGCCCGCCGCTCGCCTCTTCCACCAGGGCATGATCACCTCCTACGCCTACCAGCGCTCCGACAAGAGCCTCGTCCCCGCGGATGCCGTCGACGAGCCCTCGCCCGGCCGCTTCGTCGAGCGCGCCACCGGCGAGCCCGTCGTCCAGACCATCGCCAAGATGTCCAAGACCCTCAAGAACGTCATCAACCCCGACGACGTGATCGCCGAGTACGGCGCCGACACCATGCGCCTCTACGAGATGTACATGGGGCCCCTCGACGCCAGCAAGCCCTGGAACCCGCGCGACATCGTCGGGTGTCACCGCTTCCTTCAGAAAGTCTGGCGCCTCCTCATCGACGAGCAGACCGGCACGCCGCGCCCCCCGGCCTCCGCCGCGGACCCCGCCGTCGAGCGTGCCCTGCACCGCCTCATCGCCAAGGTCGGGCCCGACATCGAGCGCCTCGCCTTCAACACCGCCATCGCCGCGATGATGGAGTTCATCAAGACCCCGGGCGGGGGGGGCGGGGGGGGTGGGGGGGCGGGGGGGGCCGAGGGCCTCACGCGCGACCAGGCCGAGCGGTTCGTCCTCGTCCTCGCGCCCTTCGCGCCGCACCTGGCCGAGGAACTCTGGTCGAAACTGGGCCACGACCGCACGCTCGCCTTCGAGCCCTGGCCCGCGTTCGATCCCGCGATGCTCCGCGAGTCCACCGTCGAACTCGCCGTGCAGGTCATGGGCAAGGTCCGCGGACACATCACCGTCCCCGCCGACGCCGACCACGCCTCGGTCGAGCGGGCCGCCCTGGCCGAGCCCCGCGTCCGCGAACTCATCGAGGGCAAGACCGTGCGCAAGGTCGTCGTCGTCCCCGGGAAACTCGTCAACATCGTCGCGGGGTAGACGCCAGATCGCGACGGGAAGTCTGGCGGGCCTCTCGGTGCAACCCACCGGCCGGCAAGCCGATATACTCAGTGTCGGAGGGTGAACCGGGGTATGCGACTGTTGTGGAACTGGCTCCAAGGCGGCTCGACTGTGTTCGACGTGAGTCCGATGCCGCACCGCCACGACCAGTGGATCGTTCCCGTGCGAACCAACAGCGTGGTCCGCGCTTGGGTGCGCGTTGGTCGGCACCTGGGCGACGCCACAACGTCGATCCTGAACGAGTTGCCCATCTATGAGCAGGCCGTTGTCAAGCTCGTCAGCGGTCTTTTCGGGATCGCTCCAACCATCTATCCGGCGTCGCCGCAAGGACGCGCCACTCAACAAGTGCGATCGGCCCCATTCACATTGACGGCCCGGTGGCGGCC
>JAEUIZ010000001.1 GCA_016793805.1 Phycisphaerae bacterium | reverse complement strand
AGGGCGGGCTGCGGGCACTGGACGCTCCCGCACTGGACGCTGTTGCCCTGGTAGGTGCCGTTCTGGGCGGTGCAGGCGGCGGGGAGGGCCTGGATGCAGGACCCGTCGGGGAGGCAGCAGGCGCCGGGGGTTGGGCAGTTGGCGGTGGCGCAGGTGGACCCGTCGCCGTTGTAGGTGCCGCCGAGGATCGAGCAGTTGCCCGCGGAGGTCTCGACGCAGGTGAGGGTGGTGGGGACACAGCAGGCGCCGACGACGCCGCCGACGGTGAAGGAGTACCAGTTGATGTCGAAGATCCCGGCGCGGGTGCTGGGGACCGGCGTGGTGACCACGCCGTCGGAGATGCTGAAGGCGACGTTGACGTTGGTGGCGGTGCTGGACGTGGCCAGCGCGTTGGGGAAGTCCAGGATCGCGCCGGTGCGGAAGTCGTCGTCGCTGGGCGAGGGCAGGTTATTGCAGGTGTTGAAGGAGCCGATGGCGAGGTAGTAGGTTCCCGGGGCATAGGAGCGCTTCAGGGCGCTCTGCAAGGTGGCGCCGGTGGCGCCGGGCACGCCGCTGACCGCCGCGGCGGCTTCGTCGTCGTTGGAGGACCCGACGATCGGGTTGAAGTTGGCGTCGTAGACATGGATGTCGGTGTCGGAGGAGTGGCCCTGGCCCAGCGTGGTGATGGTGATGTCACCGGGCGCGAAGGTGCTGGCGATGGGCGTGGGCGCGATGGGAAGTTGCTCGAGCGTGACGAGGTAGTCGCTGGTGGTGGAGGCGGTCCCGGTGACGCGGTAGTAGATCTCCTCTTCCTTGCCGAAGCCGTACCACTGGTTGAAGCGCGGCGGCGTCGAGGTGGCGGACGAGGTCTGGATGGTGGTGTCGGTGACGCCCGGGGTCCCGATGACCATGCCCGGGAGCCACGGGGCCTGCGCGGCGGCGACCTGGTTGAGCCCGCGGATGGAGCCAGAGTGCCCGGCGGTGCCGGTCGTGGTGATGACCAGGCGGTTGCGATAGAGGCCCAAGGGCGCGGGGGCGACCTTGATGAGGAAGGTGTCGGCGCTGGCGGCACCGGCGACGGTGGTGCTCGTGCCCGTGGAGTTCCCGCTGAGCGTATCGCCCGGAGCCATCCCGACGACCATCGTGGCCTGACCCTTGGTTTCGTTGGGTTCCACCTCAGGGAAGTTGGGACGGGCGAGGGCCGAGGTGGCCAGGCCCGCCGACATGGCGAGCGCGAGGGCTGTGGTCGTCTTCTTCATCGTCATTGCCTCCTGAATCAACATCAACACATGTCGCACCGGCCTGCACGCACAGGGCACCGGCACTTGGAACACACAAAGACACCATCCCGCGGGTAGACGGGACGGACCCACACGAGTTGTGGCCGGATGAGGCCGACGGCGGCAGTATACCAGAACGACCGAATCTTCCAAGACCTCTGCCGCGCGGGCCGCGAGAATCCACCCGCGAGCGGGGCAGGGGGGGGGGGTGGACAAGCCGTGGATGGCTATTGCGGGGGATGTGCGGCTGGGCTTTGGTCGGACTGTCGATCCCACTCGATCGGCCCCAGGGGCGGGCCGCGGCCGGTGTCGGCCAGATTTGGGAGACCCAGGCTCCGGTCCTGAATGAGCCGCTCCGCGATGTCGCGGTGCTTGGGGGCGTTGTGGCGGTCGCCCTTGAGGCGGTAGATGGAGGCGAGGTAGCGGTGGGCGTCGATCATCCCGGGCTGCATCGAGACGGCGATCTGGAACGAGCGGATCGCGTGGTCGTACTCGCCCATCCAGGTGAGCGCAACGCCGAGCGTGTAGTGCGCGTCGGGGTAGAAGTGCTGGAGTTCGAGCGCGCGGAGGCAATGCTCCACGCCCGGCTCCAACTGCCTTCGGCCCAGCGCGACGAGGGCGAGCCCGTGGTGCCCGCGGGGCTCGTGGGGATCGGTGGCCACGACGCGGGCAAAGAGCCGCTCCGCGTCGTCGTACCGGTGCAGGAAGATGTAGACAGTGCCAAGGAGGTTGTCGAGGTCGGGCCGACCGGCCGACTCGCGTTCCGCGGCCTCGAGCACGGCACCGGCCTCGTCGAGCCGCTGCTCGGCGAAGAGGGCGGCGCCGAGGTGGAGTTTGGCGTCGGCGTGGGCCGGATGAGCCTCAAGAAAGCGCGCGAGCACCGCGCGGGCGTCGGCGAACCGTCCCACGTTGTGGTAGCACTGCGCGAGGTTCAGGACGTACCGCGGCTCGTTGGGCGCGAGGCGAGACAACTCCTCGAAGATCGGGAGCGCGAGCCCCACCCGTCGCGTGCTCATGTAGACGATCGCCAGGTTGAAGCGGGTCTCTCGGGCCACGAGGTCGAACTGGGCCTGCTGGTCCCCCGTCGGGGCCTGGATGTAGCCCAGGTCGGCGAGTTGCTTCATCGCGTCGCCGGCCTCGAAGGGATCGACGCGCAGGCCCGGAGGGTGTTGCCCCGCGTCGCCCTCGATCGAGTCCCACGAGAACACCCGTTCGATCGTCGGCTCGCGCTCGAAGGCCTCGACGAGCACGCGCCCGTCCATGTCGGCGCCGACGGGGAGCCCGAGGATCGTGAGCGCGGTGGGCGCGATGTCGAGGAGGTTGGCCCCGTGGACGACCTCGCCGCGCTTGATCCCGGGCCCGGCGATCGCGAGCACGCCCAGCGGCCGGTGCCACGAGGCGTCCATCGCGGCCAGCGGATCGTCCAGGGCGTGCTGGACGCGCGGGCGGAGGTGGTCGCTGTGGAACCCGTGGTCCGAGACGAGCAAGATCGTCGCGTCGGGCCCGGCCAGGTCCACCAGCGTCCCGAGCATCAGGTCGTGGAGGCGATAGACGCCCGGCATCACGTCGCGGAAGCGCTCGAAATCAGCCTCGGGGACGTGGTCCATTCGCGGCGGGTAGTACGGCATGAAGTGGTGGCCCGCCACGTCGATCGTGTCGTAGTAGACCATCGCGCAGTCCCAGGGCGAGCCGGAGGCAAGGAGCCCGGTAGCGACGTTGTGGACCGAGGCACACTGGGCGAGGATCCGGGCCAGCAGCCGCGCGCGCGGATCGCCGGGCGCGAGATCCCCAAGCCCGGGCACCAGCGCCCGCATCTCGTCGGCCGAGACCTCGCCGGGGTGCAATCGCCACTCGCCCACGCGCGCCGCCTCCGTCGGTGGATGGACCGACCCGGCGGGCACGGGCCAGGGCGAGGTGGGCGTTGCGGGCACGCCCTCCTGGAACGTATTGGCCACGCAGACCCCGCGGATGGGCTCGGCGGGGTGGGAGGCATACCACGAGACGACGTGCGTGGTCTTGTTGGATTGCGAGAGGATGTTCCAGAGGGCCTTGGTCCGGCGGGAGGTGCTGCACGAGAGGCGGACGCCCGGCGTGTGCGGATCGGGCTCGATGAAGTTGAGGATGCCGTGTTTGTCGGCGGTCTTGCCCGTGGCGATGGAGGTCCAGAGGAGGGGCGAGAGGACGGGATGGAGCGTGGAGATGTCGCCGCGGACGCCGCGGTCGAGGAGCCGGCGGAGGTTGGGCATCTCCCCGCGCGCGAGGAGGGGGTTGATGAGTTTCCAGTCGGCGGCATCCCAGCCGATGAGGAGCAACCTGGGTGGCATCGGGAGATGCTATCGGCGAAAAAGAACATGGACGGCCGTGAAGCCGCCCATGTCGAGATCAGGTTTGATCACCGATCGCGATTAGCGACGGCGACGGCCCGCGAGGCCGACCGCGCCGAGGGCGAGGAGGCCAAGGGAGGCCGGAGCAGGAACGGCGCCCGCCTCGATGGGCACGCCGGCCTGGTCCTCGTAGGCGTACTCGACCACCGCGCGGGGCTGGGCCGAGAAGGTGCCGGAGAGGGAGATGCGCATCCAGCCGTAGTGCGTGGCGTTGCTGTTGCCCTCGTGCTGGAAGCGGAAACCGACGATGTTGTCGCTGCTGTTGAGGACGTGGGGGAGGGCGCCCGCCGTCGAGGCCGTGCCGCTGCCGTAGGTCGACGCGGCGCCGATGAGGGTGCCGGGGACGAGGTTGGCCGTGTTGCCGGCGCCGTTCCCAACGTAGACGCCGCCCGCGGGAGCGGTGGGGCTGAAGTAGTTCAGCGCGCTGCTGCTCCAGGGGTTGACGTCCCAGCCGGGAACCGTGCCGCCGGCCGTGTTGCCGGGCTCGTTGATCGCGCCGGTGACGACGTTCAGGTAGAGCCCGTTGGTCGTCGAGGCGATGTTGAGGTTGACCACGCCACTGTACACGATGCCGGCGTCCGCGGTCTGCACGGCGCCGATCGTGGCGGCAGCGGCCGCGGCGGAGCAAGCGACGAAGTGCTTCTCCAGACGATTCTTGAACGACTGTCCCATGTCTTGATCCCTTTCTCTCGTCCAAAACGAGTGCTGAGCGCAAAACGCTCGCGCCGAGCACCACTCACGACAGAGATTCTCTCCGTCCTACGCAGGCCCCCCCAAGGGGAGTATTGCGGACAAGGATACCTGAAGTTGACCGCGACGCAAGCGAGAGGTCCTCAGAAGTGTGGAAAAAACATCGCATTGGGGTTGATAATCCAAGGAACGCTCGAATAACCAGTGATGATTGGCACTTGTCTGGGCACGTCTGGACAACGACTTCACGAACCGGTCGATAGGCTTTGTCAAGATGGGCAGTTTCGACGACAGGGAGATCGTCATCGTCTCGGGTCTGCCCCGGTCTGGGACGTCCATGATGATGAGGATGATCGTTGCAGGGGGTGTTGCCGCCCTGGCCGATGACACGCGAGCGGCGGATCCAGACAACCCGCTGGGGTACTTCGAACTCGATGCCGTGAAGGGCTCGGCCCAGGACACCGCCTGGGTCGCCCGGGCTCCGGGGCGCGTGGTGAAGGTTGTCCACGCGCTGCTGCGATACCTCCCCGAGGGCCACCGATACGCGGTGGTGATGATGCACCGCGACCTGGACG
Organism: Phycisphaerae bacterium; assembly: GCA_016793805.1. Classification (GTDB taxonomy): domain Bacteria; phylum Planctomycetota; class Phycisphaerae; order Phycisphaerales; family UBA1924; genus JAEUIZ01. The sequence goes on along the minus strand of JAEUIZ010000001.1, from coordinate 14,759 downwards.
AGGTGGTGACCTCGCAGCGGACGATGCTGGAGCGCTCGGGAAGGGCCGGCGCGACGATCACGCCCGAGGCGCTCAAGCGCGTCTTTGCCGCCCAGATGGACGAGGCGGCCCGGTGGCTCGACGCCCGCCCCTGGTTCCGTCGGCTGGACGTGGAATACGCGCGAGTCATCGCGGATCCCGCGCGCGAGGCCCGGCGGGTGGCTGAGTTCCTGGGGCTAGGGACCGCGGCAGAGATGGCGCGGGCGGTGGACCCGACGCTGTATAGAAACAAACGACCGGCGTCGTGAGAACGCCGGTCGTCGGGAATCAAGAACGGAGATCGAGATCAGCGGCGGCGACGGCCGAGGATCAAGCCGCCGAGCCCGAGGAGGGCGAGGCTGCTCGGGGCGGGGACGACCTCGAAGCAGAACCAGTTGACGTCGTAGGCGCCGACCTTGGTGTTCGGGACGACCACCGTGCCCGCGCTGTCGGTGATGCTGAACGCCATGTTCAGGCCGATCGTCGTGCTGCTGTTGGCGATCGCATCGGCGAAGTCCAAGAGCGAGCCGGTACGGAAGTCATCGTCCGAGGGCGAGGGCTGGTTGTTGGCGAGTTGGAAGTTCGAAATCGCGATGTAGTAGATGCCCGGGGCGTAGTCGCGGTTCAGGGCGCTCTGGAGGGTCGTGCCCGTCGCGCCGGGCACGTTGCTAACGGTGGAGATGGCCTCGTCGTCATTGCCGTACCCGCGGATCGCGTTCAGGTTGCCGTCGTACACCCAGAAGTCGGTGTCGGTGCTATGGCCCTGGCCGATGGTGCTGATCGTGATCGCACCGGGCTGGAAGGAGCCGAGGACGACCGGAGTGATCGGGTCCATGGAGAGGGTGGCGGTGTAGTCGCCGGTGGTGGTGGTGGTGCCGGTGACGCGGTAGTAGATGGACTCGCCCTTGCCGAAGCCGTACCACTGGTTCATGCGGGCGGGCGTGGTGGCGGTCGACGAAGTCTGGATCGTCGTGTCGGTCACGCCGGGGGTGCCGACTACCTGACCCGGGTTCCACGGGGCTTGAGTCGCCGCGACCTGGTTCAGGCCGCGGATCGTGCCAGCGTGGCCCGCGGTGCCCGTCGTGGTCAGGGCCAGACGCCAGCGATAGATGCCCAACGGCATGGGGGCCGTTTGCACCAGGTACGTGTCGGCGCTGGCGGGGCCGGCGACGGTCGTGCTCGAGCCCGTCGTGTTGCCGACGAGCGTCGCGCCCGGGAGCAGGCCGGCCGCGAGCGTCGCCTGCGCCTTGGTCTCGTTCGGCTCGATCTCAGGAACGACTTGCGCCATCGCAGAGGACGCCATGCCCGCGATGCCAGCAAGCACACTCAAACGAACCACGGTCTTCATCTTTGACTCCTCCTATGCCTTTCGCACCAACCCGCGGCCCACGAGTCCCACGCGCAGCGAAGGCGAAAGTCGCCTGCCGCACACGCCACGCTTGGGGGGAAGTGACCCGCAATGGGCCGCTTGTCCCTCGATCTCCAACTCCGAGGATACCACCCTAGCAGAAAAACGCAATAGGCATTTTCAACTCGGATCACTTTTTTTTCGTTCGCCCGAAACCGATCATTTGCCTAACTCATCCACAATGAATGGTTGGCATCGCCTGGAAGCCCGCTCGGTACCATCCTCCGCCATGCCCGTGATCCTGAAATGGCTGCTTCGGCTGGGTCCAACGAACCCGATTGCGGTTCGACTGGTCCAGAACGGCTCCCGGCGGACCCGGCACCTCTATATCCGCAGCGCCTACCTGGCGGCCCTGATCCTGCTGCTCCTCTGGTCGCTGCTGCGGCCGATGGGGAGCGGGTCGATCAGTTTCCGGGAACTCGCCCAGTTCGGGGCGGACAGTTTCACGGCCGTGGCGTACTTGCAGGTGGGGTTGATCTGCGTGCTGGCGCCGGTCTTCATGGCGGGGGCGATCGCGCAGGAGGCCAACCCGCGGACGTGGGACATCCTGCTGACCACGCCGCTGGGCCCGTTGCAGATCGTGCTGGGCAACCTGTTCGGTCGGCTGTTCTTCATCCTCGCGCTGCTGGTGTCGAGCCTCCCGCTCTTTGCGATCACCAAGTATTTCGGTGGGGTTCCGGCGCCGGCGATCTTCACGAGTTACCTCATCGCGGGGTCGGCGGCGCTGTTTGTCGGGTCCATGGCGATCGCGCTCTCGGTGAGCCGGCTGGTGGGCAAGCGTGCGGTTTTCGCGTTCTACATCGCGGTGGTGAGTTACCTCGTGCTCAGCATCGCCGTGGACTACTGGCTGCGGACGCAGGGCCGGGGCGCGGGGACGAGCGGCTCGGGCGTGACGTGGCTGACGGCCCTGAACCCGTTCCTGGCGCTCACGGCCCTCCTGAACCCGACGACGTATCCCGCGGCCACGCCCGGGTCGCACGCGGGGCTCGGCGCGTGGTTCCTCGAACGGCCCGTGGCGACGTTCTGCGTCGGGTCGCTGGTGTGCAGCGTCGTGCTGATCGCGGCCTCGACGCTCACGGTTCGCTCCGGGGGCCTGGCGATGATGGCGGGCGAGTCGGGCGTCCCGTGGCATCGCCGGCTGCTCGGGCTGGGCCGCGCGGGGGCCGAGCACCGACCCCCGCGGCACGTGTGGGCGAATCCGGTCGCATGGCGCGAGGCGGCGGCGCGGAACGCGACCCTGGGCCGGATCGCGGCTCGGTGGGCCTTCATCGGCGTGGGCGCGCTCTGGGCGATCGGGCTGGTGGCGATGTTCCACGGCGGGGGGATGAAGGCCGCGGAGTTCCAACTGGCGCTCCTGGCGACGGTGATCGGGGAGGTCGCGGTGACGACGCTGGTGGCGATCAATACGAGCGCGACGGCGATCAGTCGGGAACGCGAGGATGGGACGCTGGACCTGATCCTCACCACACCGATCACGCCGGGGCAGTACCTCTCCGGGAAGTTGCGCGGGCTGGTGGCGTACCTGGCGCCCATGCTCGCTGTGCCCATTTTCACGCTCGGGCTGGCGGGGCTGTACGTGGCGACCGACGGGCTCGGATCGGCGGGCGGGGGCTCGCCCGAGGTCACGGTCCCGTACACCACCAGCCAGAGCACCACGCCCATGCCGGTCCCGCTGGTGCTCCCCGAGGGCGCGCTGCTGGCGGCCCTGGTGCTGCTCCCGTTCATCGCGTTCTGCGTGATGGTCGGGCTGCACTGGTCGCTCAAGAGCCGCGGCACGCTCGCGTCGGTGGTCGCGACGGTCGGGATCGTGGGGATCGTGTCGGGGGTGGTGGGGCTGTGCGGGTGGCAGGCGTCGCGGGACTTCCAGTTCGTGGGGCCGTCGCTGGGGGCGCTGAGCCCCGCGACGCTCGTGTGGGCGATCGTCACGCCCGGGCCGGCGATGGACGCGACCATCGCGCAGACCGGCGCGCTGGCCTCGGCGCGCGTGGCGCTCCTCGTCGGGGCGGTCGTCGCGGCGGGTGTGTATGTCGGGATCGTCGCGGGGCTGCACAAGGCGATGAAGGGCGGGTTCGACGCCACCGTCCGCAAACTGGCCGGGATGCGCTGACCGCGATCCGGGTCGGGCGGACGGGGTCGCGGGGCGGCCGGGTGGACGGGGCGGCCAGCCGGTCCAGCCCGGACAGCCCTGGGCGTACTTCGCTTGGAAGCACTCGAAGTCCGCGGGCGTGAGCGCCTGGTCCCCGTCGCAGTTGGCGAGCGGGTCCTTCCTCGCGTAGGCGTTCACGAAGCACAGGAAGTCCTCGACCGTCACGGACCCGTCGGCGTCGCAATCGACGTAGCAGTTCGGGCAGCCGACGAGTTGGAGCACCAGCGGGGACTGTCCCGCCACGGCGTTGATGTCGCCCACCGCAAAGAGCGATCGCCCGCGCGGGTCGTCCATCTCGCTCAGCGAGGTCACGATCCCGTGCAGACCCGTGCTGACGGTGGACCAGTGCTGCCCGTCCCACGCGGCGATGCCGATCGTGTTCTGCCCGCCCATGCCCCCGACCCACCCGCACGCGTACAACTTCGGCCCGTTCCCGTCGTCCCAGACTTTGAGCACGTTGATCTGGCGGATGATGCCTGTGGTGATACCCCCGCCGACATCGGTCCATTGCTCCCCGTCCCATTTGACGATGCCGTAGGTCTCCGGCCCGCCGGGGATGCCGAGCGGACGAATGCTCCCGGCGACATACAGCCGCGGCCCGTTGCCGTCGTCGTAGGAGGCCATGCACCCGATTTCGCCGTCCCACGGGAACGAGGAAGCGAGCCGAAGCCAGCCGAAACCCGTCCACTTGATGACCCGGGTCGAGTAGCTGCCCGTTGGAGTGAGCCGAAAGTACCCAGAGGCGAACAGGGTCGGACCCGTGCCATCGTCGGCGACCGTGAGCACATGCGCATTCCCACCGAGGTTCTGCCCAAGCACCTGCCAGGACGTGCCATCAAATCTCTCGATGTGGTCGTATCGGCTTCGATAGAGCCGGGTCCCGGCGCCGTCGTTCCAGACCGCTCTAGCCACTGTAACCCAGCCTTGCGTGAGCACCGGCGGCGCCGGCCAGACGCCGTGTGCATTGCGGAAGCGGGACCACCTCGTCATGTCCGTGTTCGTGAGGATCGGCCTAGAGGGCGGGGACATTTGCCCGCTCAACAATTGCATCGGGCCTTGGCCATAGTCCACGAGGCTCTGTCCGAGGTACATATCGCGCGCCGGCAGCCCGTCGTCTGCCGCGTCCCATGAACCACTGCGATAGCGAAAGAGCCCGTACTTGTTCGGAAACGTGACGGCCGAACCATTCTCGCGACGACCGATGACAAACAGCCCCGGACCTGTGCCGTCGTCGTAGACCAGGCCGGTCGTGTACGAACTCGGACTTGCTGGGAAGATGCCGGGACGGACCCAATAGGGGTCGCATGTCTGGCCGACCGCAACTGTCGCGGCGGTTGCCAGCATCGCCGCACCAAGAAGCGCGGCGATCACGGCCATATCTCCTGGTACTTGACGAGGCCCGTGTCGACGCCCGAGGCGGGGTTAGCAAGATTGAAGATCGACCCGATGGCGTAGATGCTGTGCCTCGTGGAGACTCGACCGGGTTGCGTATTGATGAAGCCAATCACCGCAGAAGGAGCGTCGTTTCCCGATGTGCCTGATATTGGATACGCAATCGTCCATGGGGGCTGTGTCGGCTTCTCAGCGACCGCGATCTCGCAGAGCGCAGGGGGCACGCCTCCGGGCACGTCCGAGCGATATTTCCGTGTCTCCCAGTCGTAGTTGCCGTTTCCATTTGCTCGACGAAGGCAGATCATGACATCGCCAAGTCCGTCGCCGTAGGCGCCATTTTCCGTCGTCTCACGATCTGCATACATCGCCATCGGCACGATCGCATCGGCGCCAGCGACGCCCGGCGTCGCTGCGATGTGCGCCTTCCAGTCCTTGCCCATCACGTCCAGAAGGTCGTTGTACTGCAGCACCACGGTTCGGTGCTCGTTGGCGCTCACCTGCGAGGTCCCCGCGACCCAGACGAGTTGCCGGCGCGGCGGATTGCCGTGGGTCGTTCCGTCGTACCGTGCCGCATAGATCGCCGTCGGGTAATCGTTCAGGTGGGCTGGTCCGTCGTAGACACCGGGCGGCACCGCGCACGCGGGCGGCGGCGGGAAGAGCGGTAACTCTGTCCAATCTGTCTGGAGCGTGCCGTCACAGTACTTGACCGTTTCCCAGTCCGCCATGGTCGCGGTGCCGGACTGCCACACCTCCGAGTAGCCCGTGATGTACACGCCCAGCGGACACTCAGTGTCCACCGGCACCGGGCCGCCATCGAACAGGATTTCGACGGGCCTGCACATGGCCGTGGCGATCCAGCGGCGCTGGTCGTGCGGCACGTTGGGATTGGGGTAGTAGATCGGGTCCTCAGTCGGTGGCAAGTCAATGCACTGGGTCCGCAGAAGCACGTAGCGGCTGAAGCCCCCTGAAGTCGTCGTCGTGCCGGCGACATACGCCTTGACGATTCCCTGTTCTGGTGACAGTTGGTACCGATGGAGAACGACGCCCACGGGCCGATCGGCCTGGTGCGTCGGGCCGTCGAAGACTCGGGACCAGATGGTCTTGCCGTTGCGACCGTTGAAGCGGACGGTGGCGATGTCGGTGCCGCCTGTGGGGCTGGTCGTGGTCCCTGTGACGACGACGATCGGATCGAAGTTCGGGCCGGAGTTGCCTTGAGGTCTGTCAACCGCCATGGCGATGGGCACGTCGTCGCCGTCCCAGCCCTCGACCGGCTGGTACGACCAGCGCGAGGTCCACAGGAGGGTCAGGTTCTCGGTGAAGCAGAGGAGCATGAAGTCGCGGTCCGCGCCGGTTCCCGGTACCTCGGCAGCCACGTAGACATAGGTCTCGGCGCTGCCCCCCCTTCGCTTCGGATGTACGAGATCGCCTTGGGTGTGCGAAGACCGCCGATGGAGTCGATCGCGGCGGGACAGAGCGTGGTGCCCGCCACGGCGCCGGTTGCCGTGTCGTACTTCACAACCGCTACCGAAGAGGAACTCGGCGTCTCGCGCCATTGGCTGGCGACGAAGACGTGCGGAGGACTGGGGAGGGTTCCGACAGTCCCGAGCGCGAGCCCCGCCGGGCCACCTCCAAGCGGCAGTTGACCCGACTGGGCAGCCGGAAACCGCTTGACCCACTGCTCTGTGATCGCGGGCTGGCGCGCCACTGCAGAGTTACTTGTACCCGCCCCCCCCCCCGAACGAACCGATGACGAACGCCGTCAGCACAAGCCACGATCGCATGTTCGGCTCCTTGGGTCTTGATCGAACTCCTTGAACAGGATTCGTCGCGGGCTCGCGCATCGCAGGCGCGAGGCGATGCCGTGCCGGAACGGCACTCAGCATACCTATTCTCGAATGGAACGTAAGAGGTTCCGCACGAAAGGGAGCGATCGGGCGGCGCGAGGGCTTATCGCTTGGAGAACTGGAACCTGCGGCGGGCGCCGGCCTGGCCGTACTTCTTGCGTTCGACCTTGCGGGCGTCGCGCGTCAGGAAGCCGGCGTCGCGGAGCACGCCCTCGAGCGTCGGGTCGTAGTTGCGGAGGGCCCGGGCGAGCCCGAGTCGGACCGCGCCGGCCTGGCCCATGAAGCCCCCGCCATGGACGCGGCAGGAGACCTGGAACTTGCCCTCGGTGTTCGTGAGTTTCAGGGGCGCGAGGCAGTCGGCCCGGTCGCGCTCCTCGGTGAAGAACTCGAGCACGGGGCGGACCTTGTTCGACGGGCCCTGGACCGTGAACGTCGCCGGGCCGTCCTTGACCAGCCGGATGCGGACGCGGGCCACCGCGGTCTTTCGGCGGCCGGTGCCCCACCACCACCCGCGCTTGTCGGCGGGGACGGCGTCGCGGAGTTTGCGCGGGGTCGAGACCGGGGCCTCGGGGGCGGCGATGATCGGCGTGGGCGTGATCGTGGTCATGCTGGCTCTCGGCGAAAGGCGGGATTACAGCGGGAGGAGTTTCTCGTTCGTGTGCGGGTGGTCGGCGCCCGGGTACACCTTCAGGTTCCGCATCAGGTGACGCGACAGGCGGTTCTTGGGGAGCATGCGGCGGACGGCGTCCTCGATGAGTTTCTCGGGCCGACGCTCGCGAACGTCCCCGTAGGTCTCGGTCTTCAGGCCGCCCGGATACTCGGTGTACCGCATCTTGAGGCGGTGCTCGGCCTTCTTGCCGGTCAGCGCGACCTTGGTCGCGTTGGTGACCACCACGATGTCCGCGCTATCGACGTGGGGGGTGTATTCCGGGCGGTGCTTGCCCATGAGCACCGTCGCCAGTTCCACCGCGAGCCGCCCGAGGGGCTGGCCCGAGGCGTCGGCGTGCAGCCACCGCTTGGGGACCTCACCGGCCTTGGCAAAGTAGGTCTGACGGCGCATGGACGTGGCCTCCGACGGCTCCTTCGAGCCTGAACTCGCCGCCTACCGGGCGGGGCGGGCCGGGACGAGCCCGGCATGGTTTCGGGTGAGGGCCAAGCGGCCCATCCGAGGGAATCAAGCATTGGCCCCAGACGAGGCGGAGTCAACCCCCCTCCCCCCTCCCCCCCCCACTCTCCCTCCCCGACTTCGGCGGCGTGAGCGATGGGACGCGCTGCGGTGCCGTCACTTTGGCGTTGCGGCCGCCCGCTCGTACATGGAGAGGTACTGGCGGACCACGTCGTCGGGCTCGAGGTGCTCGAAGACCCATCGCCTCCCGGACTCGCCCATGCCCTTGAGGCTCGGGCGGGCGCGGATGAGCGTGGCGAGGGCGTCGGCCAGTTCGCGCACGTCGCCCCCGCCGACCTGCCCGTCCTTCACGTCGCTGGGGATCATGTTGACGATGCGTCCGCCCCCGCTGGCCTCGAGTTCCTTCCAGGTGTCGGTGCCCTTGGTCGTGACCAGCGGCGTGGCGGAGGCGAGCGACTCGAAATAGACGAACCCGAAGTTCTCCATGCTCGTGGGGAGCACGAACACGTCGCACGCCTGGTAGAGCGAGGTCTTGTATTCGGCCGGGACCATGCCGAGGATGGTCGTGACGTCGTCGACGCGCTCGCGCTTGGCGAAGTCGCGGAGCATGGCCTCGTACCCGGGGTCGCTGGGCCCGCCGATGACGATGTTGAACTCGAGGCCCATGTCGCGCAGCGGGCGGCCCGCGGCGATGAGCAGGTCCGGGCGCTTCTTGTAGTGCAGCCGCGACAGGTAGAGCAGCGAGGGCCTCTCGATCGGCGGGAGTTTCAGGTTCTTTCGTGCCGACTCGGGGCCCGGGAGCGTGCGGTAGGGCGTCAGATCGAAGACCAGCGGGATGACCATGCCGGTGGTCTTGGGGTGGCGCTTCTGGCTCTGGTCGAGTTCGGCCTGGGCGGTGAGGTGGATGAACGTCGCGTGGTCGATGAGCGAGCGGGCGAACATCGCGAAGTACGCGGCCTTCTTGGTCTTCTTCTGCTTGAGCGACCAGTCGGCGAGCATCCCGTGGGGCGTCTGGATGTAGGGCTTGCGGAGGTCGAGGCAGGCGCGGGCGATGGGCACCTGGGCGGGGTCCCACATGTCGTGGAGGTGGACGGCATCGGACTCGCGGATGAGCGGCTCGATGTCGCGCCGGAATCGTCCCGAGAGCAGCGCGCGGAATCGGCCCGGGTGCGGCATCTCGCGCACCCTGGGCACACCCGCCCCCCCCGCCCCCCCCGCCCCCCCTGCCCCCCCTGCCCCCCCTGCCTTCCACGACGAGGGTACGTCCGTCGCGTCGAATGTGAGCAGCGTCACGTCCGCGCCGGCCCGGGCCTGGTACATGGCCATATCGAGCACGGCCCGGCAGACGCCCCCGTCGCTGATCCGCACGCGTCGGATGAAATGGGTGATGCGCATGGGGCGATTCATAGGCCCGCGGGCGCGGCGTCGGCACCGGGCAGCGGGGGCCGATGCTTGACAGCCTGGGCCGGGTTCCCGGCGTAGATCGTCCACGGTGCGAGGTTCTTGAACGCCACCCCGCAGGCCCCGAGGATCGCGCCGCGACCCACGCTGACGCCCGGTCCGACGAACGCGCACGCCGCGATCCACGCGTCGTCGTCGATGGCGATGCTCGGCCTGAGCAGCGGGAGTTCGGGCTTGGTGTAGTCGTGCGTCCCGGCGCAGAGTTGGGCGTACTGGCTGACGGTCACGCGTCGGCCGAGCGTGATGGGGCCGAGGTTGTACACGACGGTGTAGTCGCCCAGCGAGGAGTAGTCGCCGACGGAGAGGAGCCAGGGGATCTCGATGCGGGTCGTGGGCCGGATGTTGACGCTGGTGCCGAGGCGCGCGCCGAAGCACCGCAGCACCAACCGCCGCCAGCCGTACCAGTTGTGCCAACTGAACCGGAAGAGCGAACCGCGGACAATGATCCAGAGCGCCCGGCCCACTTTCTCGCGGAACGTCCAGGGGCTCACCTGCGACTGCGCATAGGCACGCACGAGCCCGGCCTCGTCGGAGACGGGCCCGCTCGCCGCTGGAGGATGGGGCTCCGGCGTTGCCACGGTGCTAGCCCGGCCTATCCGCGCTCAGGACCATCGACTTCCAAAGGTACGGGGCTCGCCCCGTCCCGCGGAAGCGGATGGATCGGAAGCCGGCCTGGGTCAGGATCGCGCCGAGCGTGCGTGGACTGAAGAACTTGATGTGCCCCCCGACCTTGTGCGCCTCGAAGTGCTTGTCCCACCCATCGACGAGCGAGATCGCCAGGTTCTTCAGGAACCCGTGGTAGGGCGTCGAGACCAGGAGCCGTCCGCCCGGACGGAGCGCGTTGAAGCAGCAACGGGCCCAGGCGATCGGGTCGTAGAGGTGCTCCACGACCTCGGTGCTGTTCACCAGGTCGAACGGCGGCTCGCCCAGCGCGGGGAGCACGTCGTCCTCGATGAGCATGCTGACAAACCGACCGGCCGGATAGGTCTGTGCCGCGATCCGCACGCCCACGTCCGAGGCGTCGATCCCCGTGACCCGGCACCCCCACGCGAGGTACTGCCCGGCGTTGAACCCGTTCCCACAGCCCACGTCCAGCACGCGCGCCCCGGGGCGGATGAGGTCCCCGCCCAGGTCACGGAGCGCGGGGATGACGAAGTCGGCGGTGCACTCCGGGGCCGCGGACTTCCAGCCGAACTCGGGCACGGGTTGGTCGGGCATAGGGATCCTCGTGGGGCGAGGAAGGGGGCGCTAGGCCTCTTTCCTCTGTCGCTCGCGGTACTTCAACTCGCGGTACTTGGCGATCGACATGAACTCGTACCACGCCATCAATCGGCAGATCACGTACCCGGGATACCCGTCGAGGAACCCGCGCTTCACGATGTACCCATAGATGAACCGCATCGTCGGTCGGAACGGGAGTTTCCGCGTGAACGACTTGATCCACCGCCGCCGCTCGATCGGGGTTCCGAACAGCCGCCCCTGCACCTGGCCCCCGCCCCCGGACTCCATCGTGTGGGCCTCCCACGAGGTGTAGCGGTTGTGCTTCTCGACCCACGAGTAGAGGTCCGGGTAGGCGTAGTGGAGGAAGTCCTCGCGGAGGTACCCGGCCTGACCCGTGGAGAGCACGACATGCTCGTGGACCTCGTTGTCCCCGCTCTGGGTGTCGCCGGCCGCGCCGATCCGCTCGTAGCGCCCCACGCGGTGCTTGAAGAGCCGGATGTTCCAACTCGGGTAGTAGCCCCCGCCCTTGACCCACCGGCCCATGAAGATCAGCCGGCGGTTCATCCAGTAGGCATCCCCCGAGCCGGCACGCTTCGGATCGGGCCGGTACGTCCCGGTCACGACCTGCCGGATCTCCTCGGCCAGCGCGGGGGTGACGTGCTCGTCGGCGTCGATGATGAGCACCCACTCGTGCTTCCAGGGCACGCTCGCGAGGGCCCAGTTCCGCTTCTTGGGCCAGCCCTCTTTGGAGAGGTAGAACTGGTACACGTCCGCGCCCATCGCCTGCGCCAGCGGGATGGTCTTGTCCTTGCTCTGGCTGTCGATGATCGTCAGTTCGCTGGCCCAGAGCATGTGCCGCAGGCACTCGACGATGTTCGCCTCTTCGTTCTTGACGGGCACCAGCACCGAGACGGGCACGGACCCGATGGCGGGCCAGTGGCCCGGGGGCTGCCGGCGCGAGTCGTGCTCGAGCGCCAGGCGATCGGCGTCGGGATGCCGCGGCTCGGGCCGGGCGGAAGGGGTTGTCGTCGTGGCGTCGGGCATCGGAAGGGTCGTCATGCTAGCACGCGGCGGGCCGCGCCCCGCCCAGGGTCACTTCCGCACGCCCCGCTCCATCACGTCGCAGTATCGGCCCATCAGTTCCCGCTTCGACAGGCTCCCCGCGATCACCGAGGCGGCGCGCTCGCCCATCGCGCGCAACTCGGCCTCGGGCGTCGCCATCGCCTCCTTCAGCGTCCGCACCGCCCCGTCCACGTCCCCGTGCCCGATGTGCCACCCGATCCGGTGCGCCGCGATCAGGTCGCTCACGTGGCACGGATTCGGGCCCAGGAGCAGGATCGGCCTCGAGACCGCCATCGCCCCGTAGACCTTGCACGGGTGCACGATCCCCACCACCCCGTCCCCGATGCTCACGACGTGCACGTCCGCCGCCGACAGCGAGTAGCGGATGCGGTCGAACGGCTGGTACGGGAGCGAGCGGATGTTCCGCGCGCCCGCGGCGACGCGATCGTCGACCTCCTTCTTGCCCCCGCCGCCACCGATGCACAAGACCAGCAGCCGAGGGTCGTCCCGCAACCGCTCGGCGGCATCCAGCAGCGTCTTGAGCGGGTTGGCCGGCGAGTGATTGCCCGAGTACATCACCACGAACTTCCCGTCGAGCCCGTGCTCCGTGCGGAACGGGTTGGCCTCGTGCGCGAGCGACTCCCCGATCTGGTCCTCGTGAGGCCAGGGGGGCATCGTGTGGACCTTCGCCTCGGCGCCCCGCGGGAGCCGATCCTTGATCCGCTCGCCCATGAACCGGTCGAGCACCACGATGTCGCTGGCGCGGCGGTAGGTCCAGCGGTTGAACAGGTTGAACACGCGGGCCATGAGCGACCGCTCGCTGATCTTCCCGAGCGCCACCATCTGGTCGGGATTGAGGTCCATCAGCCAGTATTTGAGCGGGACGCCGCGGACGAGGCTGATGATGACCCCGCCCAGCCCGCAGAACGGCGGGCTGGTCGAGACCATCACCGCCGCGAGGGGCCGCGTGAAGAGCCCGCGGAGCACGGCCTGGGCGAGGAAGAGCCATTGGGCCAGCAGCCGAACCGCGATGGACGACTTCCCGAAACTCGAGAGCGGAAGCCGGCGGACCTCGACGCCGTGCAGCGTCTCGCGCGCGGGGTACCGCTTGGAGGGATCGTCATACCCGCGGGCCGAGGCGTAGACGACGACGCGGAACCCCCGCCGGGCCATCTCGGCGGCGGCGTCGGCGATGTGCTGCCCGACCGACGCGGGATCGGGGACGTAGACCTGCGAGATGATGAGGAAGGTGGGCTTCGGCATCGTCCGGATTCACGCCCGAGCGGGACAACCTCGCGGCAACTCGCTCAGCGCCTCGCGCCCACGCGGCGACGGACCGTCTTCTTCTTGGGCGCGGGGCGGGTCGCCCGTTTCGCCGCGGGCTTGGACGACGACTTCTTCGCGGGCTTCTTCGCGGGCTTGGCGCGCTTGGCGGGCTTCGCGGCCCTGGCGGGGGACTTGGCCGGCACTTTCGCGTCATACGTCGCGGGGATGCCCTGGGGCCAGGTGTCCATGTGCCGGGACTCGGGGTTGAATCCATCCCCTGGGATCGGGTGGGATCCCTTGGTGAACGTGCTCACGCTCGAGAGGTGGGCGGTTGTGGCGTCGTACTTCGCGGTGAACTGGTCGTAGATCCAGCGGTAGGTCTTCTCCATCCCGTCGCGGAGCCGCGTGTCGGGCTCCCAGCCCAGGTACTGGCGGATCTTGGTGTTGTCGCTGTTGCGGCCCGCCACGCCGCGGGGCGCGTCCAACTTGTACCGCCGCTGGAGCCGGATCCCGGCGATCTCCTCGGCGATGTCCACCAACTGGTTGATCGAGACCAGTTCGGACGAGCCGAGGTTGATCGGCTCGAGGATCTCCGAGTGCGTGATCCGCTGGATGCCCTTGAGGCAGTCGGCGATGTACATGAAACTCCGCGTCTGGGTCCCATCGCCCCAGATCTCGATCTCGTGCTTCCCGCTGACGACCGCGGCGATGACCTTTCGGCAGATCGCCGCCGGCGCCTTCTCTCGCCCGCCCTCCCACGTCCCGTGCGGGCCGTAGACGTTGTGGAACCGCGCCACCCGCGTGTGGAGCCCGAAGTCCTCGCGGAAGTGCCGGCACATGCGCTCGCTGAAGAGTTTCTCCCACCCGTACCCGTCCTCGGGGAGCGCGGGGTACGCGTCGGCCTCTTTCAACGCGGTGATGTTCGGGTCCTTCTGCTTGTCGGCGTTGTAGACGCAGGCGGACGAGGCGTAGAAGAACCGGTCGACGCCGGCCTCCTGGGCGGCGAGGATCATGTGCGTGTTCGTCAGCACGCTGAGCATGCAGAGGGCCTTGTTGTTCTCGATGAAGCCCATGCCGCCCATGTCCGCCGCGAGTTGGTAGACCTCGCTCGCGCCCTTGCAGAGCGATCGGCAGACGCGGAAGTCGCGGCAGTCGCCCTTGAGCGGGCCGGCAAAGTTCTCCGCGGCGCGATGGACCTGGTACCACTCGTCGAGGGGCTTGATGTCCGCGGCCCGCACGCGGAAGCCCTGTCGGAGCATCTCGCCCACGAGGTGCCCGCCGATGAACCCGCCCGCGCCCGCCACGACCACCAGTTCGCCGCTCATGTCTGCTCCCCAGTCAGGTGCTGCCTCCGCTCACGCCGGCGTCGATCCATGCCGATGCGCCCGCAGGAACGGGCTGGGATGATATCGGCCCGAGTGCGAGAGAAGATCCGGGGAGGTGGGCAAAAAAGAAAGCGGGCGCGCCCCGGCTGGAGCGCGCCCGTGAAGGAACCGAACCGAGCGGGCCTTATGGAGCCGAGCAGCCGGCCGCGAAGGCGTTGTTGAAGCAGATGAAGTCGTTGACGTTGAGGATCGGAGCCGTCGTGCTGGCGTCGCAGTTCGCCAGGCTCGAGCCGGCCGCGAAGAGGTTGTTGAAGCAGACGAAGTCGTTGACGTTCAGGAACGGCAGGACCGTCGAGGCGTCGCAGTTGGCGTAGCAGCCGCCGCCCGAGGGCGCCATCTTCAGGAGCAGGATGAACCCGACGATGTTGCCGGTGTCACCGCCGGCGCAGTCGGTCACGTTGAGGTTCCAGGTGCCCGCCGAGTCGAGCCC
>JAEUIZ010000007.1 GCA_016793805.1 Phycisphaerae bacterium | reverse complement strand
GAGTGAGTGAGTGAGTGAACGCCTCATCGCGACCTCCTTGCCGGCATCGCCGGCGGCCATGGTCCGACGCGAACGCCCCCCTCCGTGCAGGAACAGCCTACCACAATGCCGGGGGGTGTCAAGGGTGATTACATCAGCCCGCCGGAATCTTGGACGCCGAGGGTTTTGTAGATCTCGCGCGTGGCGGTGGAGCGGTTGAGGGTGTAGAAGTGGATGCCCTGGACGCGGTGGTCGAGGAGGTCTCGGCACTGCTCGGTGGCCCAGTGGATCCCGACGCGGCGGACGGCGTCCTCGCTCCCGCCGGCGCGGTTGAGGGCGCGGATCAGCGGCGCGGGGAAGCGGGCGCCGAGGGCGAGGTCGGCCATGCGTTCCATGCCCGAGAGCGAGGTGACGGGCATGATGCCGGCGATGATGGGGACGCGGATCCCGGCCAGGAGGCAGCGCTCGCGGAAGTCGTAGAAGTCGCGGTTGTCGAAGAAGAGTTGGGTGACGATGGCGTCGGCGCCGGCCTCGACCTTGGCCTTGAGGCGGTCGAGTTCGAGGAGGCGGTTGGGCGTGGCGGGGTGGCCCTCGGGATAGCCGGCGACGGCGATGCCGAACCCGCGCGGGTCAGGATGGACGCGGCGATCGTTGAAGCGCTGGATGAAACGGACGAGGTCGGCGGCGAAGCGGAAGTGCTGGTGCGGGTCGGTGTTGGCGGCATCGCGCGGCGGATCGCCGCGGAGGGCCATGATGTTGGAGATGCCGGCCTGGGCGTAGCGGGTGAGGATCTGCTCGATGTCGGCCTCGGAGTGGAGGACGGTGGTGAGGTGGGGGACGGGGTCGAGTGTGGTCTCGGCCTTGAGCCGGACGACGAGGTCGTGGGTGAGGTCGCGGGTCGAGCCCCCGGCCCCGTAGGTGGCGGAGACGAACGTGGGCTTGAGGGGCTGGAGGTCGGCGATGGTCTGGAAGAGGGTCTGGGCGGCCTGCGGGCTCTTCGGTGGGAAGAACTCGAAGGAGAACGAGGCGGGATAGGTCTTGAAGATGTCTTGGAGGTGCATGGGGGTGGCGGCGGGGTGTGGACCCGGGGCCATTATCGGCCGGATCGCGCGAGGGGAGGATAGCCGATCAAGGCGGCTACCCTTGGGGAGCCCGAGGTGGTCGGGCGCGGTGGGAGCGAGCCCGTGAGCGAGTCGGAGCGATTGCGTCGGCTGCACGAGTTTGACCGGTGGGGGAATCGGCTCGCGCTGGCGTCCATCAAGTCGTGCGAGGGGGTCCTCCTCTCGCAGGCGTCGCGGATCGGGGCGGCGGTGGACGACGTGTACGAGCGCTACGCGCGGGCGCTGGCGGTGATGGGGCACATCCTCTGGGCGCAGCGGCGGTGGCTGTGGCGGATGGGAGAGTGCGAGCCCCCGCCGGAGGTCATGCCGGTGAAGGAGTGGCCGGTGTCGCGGCTGGAGCAGGAGGCGACGGACCTCGACGGGCTGTGGGCGAGGTTCCTGGAGGGAATCACGGACGAGGACCTGGCCGAGCCGGTGCGGTACCTGGGGAGCGACGGGCAGGCGTACCAGGACACGGTGGCGGACATCGTGACGCACGTCCTGATGCACGGGACGTATCACCGGGGCCAGGTGGCGATGCTGGTCAAGCAGTGCGGGGGCCGGCCGGCGGAGACGGACTTCATCTACTTCGCGCACGAGGCGGCGGCGGCGACGGAGAAGGGGCGGCACGACGAGCCATGAGCCGGATCGAGCGAGTGCGGGCCTCGCTGCGCAAGGGCGGGGCGGTGTTCATCCGGTCGGCCGAGCCGTCGGACGTGGGGGCGCTGCGCGACTTCGAGTCGCACATGCTGGCGAACAACCCGTTCGGGGTGCGCGAGCCGGGGGAGGCCCAGCGGACGGAGCAGGAGGATCGGCAGCGGATCGAGCGGTTCGTGCGCGAGCCGGGGTGGTTGATGCTCACGGCGTGGACGGCGAACCGGCACGAGGAACTGGTGGGCGAGTTGTCGTTCCGGGCTGGGGAGCGGCGGAAACTGGCGCACCACGGGAGTTTCGGGCTGTCGGTGCACGCGGCGTGGCGAGGTCGGGGCGTGGGCTCGGCGATGATCCACGCGCTGCTGGCCTGGGCCGCGGCGCACCGGCAGATCGAGAAGGTGACGCTGGGGGTCTTTGAGACGAACACGGAGGCGCGTCGGCTGTACGAGCGGCTGGGTTTCGTGGAGGAGTCGCGGGCGCTGCGGTACTTCAAAATTGGTCCGGGGCGCTACGTGGACGACGTGCAGATGGCGATCTATGTGAAGCCCGGGGTGGCGCCTGCGGGGTTCAAGACCTGGCCGATCGTGGAGGCCAAGGGACGCGGGGGCAAGGGCGCGGTGGGGGGTGCGGCGGGGGGTGCGGCGGGGGGCGGTGCGGCGAAGGGGGCCGGTCCGAGCGGGCAGGCGGCTGTCTCGGGGTCGGGCGGGCCGCCGACGGGCGCGGTGAGCGGTTCGGCGACAAGCGTGCCACCTGTGGCGCCCAGCGTGCCGACGCCGGCGGGGGGCGCGTAGGCGACCGTACGATCGGATCGTGGCGATCCCGGACCGATTCGAACTGGTGTCGGCGTTCGCGCCCACGGGCGACCAGCCCGCGGCGATCGAGCAGTTGGTGCGCGAACTCGGGGAGGGCAAGCCCGCGGCGTGCCTGCTCGGGGCCACGGGCACGGGCAAGACGTTCACGATGGCGAACGTGATCGCGCGGCTGAACCGTCCGACGCTCATCATCAGCCACAACAAGACGCTGGCGGCGCAGTTGTTCGAGGAGTTGCGCGAGTTCTTCCCGCGGAACAGCGTCAACTACTTCGTCTCGTACTACGACTACTACCAGCCCGAGGCGTACATCCCGCAGCGGGACATCTACATCGAGAAGGACTCGAGCCGCAACGACGACCTGGATCGCCTGCGGCTGGCGGCGACGAGCAGCATCCTCTCGCGACGGGACACGGTGGTCGTGGCGAGCGTGTCGTGCATCTTCGGGCTGGGCTCGCCCGAGGCGTACCACCAGCGGGTGCTGACGATCACGGTGGGCTCCCCGATCCATCGGCGGGAGTTCCTCGCGGCGCTCTCGGCGATGCAGTATCGGCGGGCCGAGGTCGAGTTCGCGCGGGGCACGTTCCGCGTGCGGGGCGAGGCGGTCGAGGTCTTCCCGGCGTACGAGTCGTTCGCGCTGCGGATCGACCTCTCGGGAGGGCTGGGCGACGAGGTGGCGCGGATCGACCTGTTCAACCCGACGAGCGGGGAGGTGCTGGCGGAGGAGCGGCAGTTCTTCCTGTTCCCGGCGGTGCACCACGTCATGCCGCGCGAGGAGATCGAGCCGATCCTGGCGCGGATCCGATCGGACCTGGACGCGCGGGTGATGGAACTGCGGTCGCAGGGGAAGTTGCTCGAGGCGCAGCGGCTTCTTGGCCGGACCAAGTATGACCTCGAACTCATCGAGGAGGTGGGGTACTGCTCGGGGATCGAGAACTATTCGAGGTACTTTGACGGGCGGGCGCCCGGGGAGCGGCCGTTCTGCCTGCTCGACTATTTCTCGCTGGCGGGCCGGCATGGGCCGCTGCACGAGACGGCGGGGACGAACGGGGCGCGCGGGGGCGTGTCGGACGCTGCGTCGTCGTGGCTGCTCATCATCGACGAGTCGCACGTGACGATCCCGCAGTTGCACGCGATGTACCACGGGGACCGGAACCGGAAGCAGGTGCTGGTGGAGCACGGGTTCCGGCTGCCGGCGGCGCTGGACAACCGCCCGCTTCGGTTCGAGGAGTTCGAGGCGATCATCCCGCAGGCGATGTTTGTGTCGGCCACGCCCGGGCCGTACGAGTTGGCGCGGTGCGGGGGCGTGGTGGCGGAGCAGGTGATCCGTCCGACGGGGCTGGTGGACCCGGTGATCGAGGTTCGCCCGGCGCGGGGGCAGGTGCCGGACTTGATCGAGCGCTGCCAGCAGCGAGTCGCGGCCGGGGAGCGGGTCCTGGTGACGGCCTTGACGAAGCGGCTGTGCGAGGACCTGTCGCAGTATCTCGAGGAGCAGGGGCTGCGGGTGCGGTACCTGCACAGCGACGTGGAGACGCTGGACCGGGTGCAGATCCTGACGGACCTTCGCGCGGGCGAGTTCGACGTGCTGGTGGGGGTGAACCTGCTGCGCGAGGGGCTGGATTTGCCGGAGGTGTCGCTGGTGTGCATCCTGGACGCGGACAAGGAGGGGTTCCTGCGGAGCCCGACGAGCCTGATCCAGCAGATGGGGCGTGCGGCGAGGAACGTGAACGCGTTGGTGGTCATGTATGCGGACAAGGTGACGCCGGCGATGCGGGCGGCGATCGAGGAGACGGAGCGCCGGCGGGCCAAGCAGGTGGCGTACAACGAGGCGCACGGGATCACGCCGCGGACGATCATCAAGGCGCTGCGGTCGGGGCTGCAGTCGGAACTGGCGGCACGCAAGACGGCCCGCGAGGCGGTGAAGACCTCGGAGCCGGCGATCGACGCGCGGGAACTGGAGCGGATGCTCGAAGCAGACATGCTCGAGGCGGCCGAGGCGCTGGAGTTCGAGAAGGCCGCGGCGTTCCGGGACCAGTTGAGCACGCTTCGGCAGCGTTTCCCGCTCGCACCGGCGGGCGAGGAGGCCGTGCGCGTGAAGCGGTCGGAGTTGGAGGCGGCGTTGTCGGGCAAGCCCGCGAAGAAGCGGCCCGGGATGCCGGGGGTGAAGGTCAGGCGTCGCGGGCCGCGCGGGGGCTGAGCGCTCGGGTCGATCCCCGGCGCGACCGAGCGTGGTGACGGGGTATTCCCGCGCGGTAGCATGTCCCGATGCAGCGGCGGCATCACTACGAGCAGGCGTTCGAGCAGTACCTGCGGGCCCGCCGAGTGCCGTATGTCGCGGTGGACGAAGCGCGGCGGGCGCTGCTGCCCGAGGGGGCAAGGCTGACGGTGCAGGAGGGCGGACGGGCGCGGGCGATCAAGTCATTCGACATGGTTCTCTACGGCGAGCGGGACAATCTGCTCGTGGAGGTCAAGGGTCGGCGGATCGCGCCGTCAAGGGCGGCCCGGGCCGATCGGCCCATCCGCCCCAGCAAGGGGAGTCTGCAATCGTGGGTGACGCTGGAGGACGTGGAGTCGCTGCGGACGTGGGAGGGGCTGTTTGGACAGGGGTTTGTGGGGGCCTTCCTGTTCGTGTATTGGTGCGACGAGCAGCCGCCGCTGCCGCTGTTTGAGGAGATTTTCGAGTTCCGCGGGCGGTGGTACGCGATCCGGCTGATCACGCTCCGCGAATATGAATCGGCGATGCGGCCGCGGAGCCAGCGCTGGGGGACGGTCCACGTGCCCTCGGCGGCGTTCGACCGGGCGAGCCGGCCGCTGCTCGCCTCGGGCGGGGTGCTGTACCGGCCCGCGGAGACGGAGTAGCATCCCCAAGCCCCCTGGAGACTCCTTGATGTCGGCACACGTCAAACGCGTCCTTGCCGCCCTGGCTGTTGGCTTCGTCGCGACCACGAGCGTGATGGCGCAGCCGCAGGACCTGCCCCCGAGGCCGCGTCGCGCGGACAATCCGCCCGCGCTGTGGAACTACTTCGTGGGGATCGTGATCGTTGCGGCGATCGGGGTGGCGAGCACGATCCCGAGCAAGCGCGGGCACCAGGATTAGCCCCATGAGCACGCGAACAAGCCGTCGGCCGTTGGTCGTCCTGAACGTGGTGCTGGCGCTGGTGCTGGCGGCGATCAGCCTGGCGCCCCGGGCCGAGGCGCAGCGCGGGGGCGGACGCGGGCGCGGGGACTACACGATGGTGTCGGGCCGGATCCAGGGCGGGAGTTCGAACGCGATCTACGTTGTGGACGCGGCGAATCAGGAGATGATCGCGCTGCGGTGGAGCGATTCGACCAAGGGTCTTGAGGGGATCGGGTACCGCGACCTGCGGGCGGACTCGCAGTCGCCGCAGTCTCGATAGGAGCCGCGCATGACGACGAACCGGGCGAAGCAAGGCGTCGGGCGGGGCGGGGTGCTGCTGGTGGCGTTGGCGGCGGTGCTGGCGGGGTTGATCGGGGTGCAGGCGACGCGGCTGGGAGCGCCCGCGCGGGCGGACCTGGTGTCGTCCGCGGGGGCGCTGACGGTGCTGACGGCGGCGGCGTCATCGCAGGACGTGCTGCTCGTGCTGGATAATCGTGCCGAGGAGTTGATGGTCTACCGGGTTGAGAATCAGAACTCGATCGAACTCCACAATCGCTACAGTCTTCCCCGGGTCTTTGCGGAGGCGCGCAACAAGGCGCTGGGCAAGGGCCGGTAGTTCCGCGTTGGGAGCCCCGGGGCCCGTCGGGCCGACCTCGGGGCGCAGAAACCGTGGCCCGACGCCAGGGTCGCACCGCCACGCGGGGCGGCGATGGCATTGCACGCGGGACACCCATGCCGATCGTTCCATTGCCGCAGTTCGAGGCCGATCTGGAGGCGGATCGCAAGGCGTACGAGGCGCTGAAGCCGCCGACGAGCATCGTGGTTCGGTTCGGGGACCTGAAACTGGTGGGGGAGTTCGCGTACTCGGGGGACGCCAAGCCCGGGTGCGGGAGCAAGGTGGTCGTGCGGACGTTCCGCGGGACGGAACTTGGCGAGATGCTCACGACGACGTGCCCGAACTCGGGGTGCTCCAAGAGCGTGAGCCGGCAGGAGATGCTGCGCTACATCGACAACTCGGGGGGGCGGGACTATCCGTTCTTCACCGATGGCCGGGTGCTGCGGGTGGCGACGCGGGAGGATCTGGACAAGCAGGCGTCGCTGGAGCAGTCGAGGCACGGGATGAAGATGGCAGCGAGAGCGGTGGTGGAGCGGCTTGGACTGAAGATCAAGATCGTGGACGCCGAGCCGATCCTGGGCGGGGAGCGGGTCACGATCTACTACAACTCGGAGGACCGCCCCGACCTGCGCGACGCGGCGCGCGACCTCGGCGCGGCGCTGCACCAGCGGGTCGAGTTCCGGCTGGTGGGGGCGCGCGACGAGGCGAGGCTGACCGCGGACTACGAGCGCTGCGGGCAGTACTGCTGCTGCAAAAACTTCCTCAAGGTGCTCAAGCCGATCTCCATGCGGGCGGCGAAGATGCAGAAGGCGACGCTGGACCCCTTGAAGATCTCGGGCCGATGCGGGCGGCTGATGTGCTGCCTGCGGTACGAGGACCAGACGTACGAAGAACTCCGCAAGAAACTGCCCAAGCGGAAGACCCGCGTCGGCACGCCCGAGGGCAACGGGCTGGTGATCGACTCGCAGATCCTGACGCAACTGGTGCTCGTGCAGTTGGAAGGGAGCGAGCGGCAGGTGGCGGTCGCGGTCGAGGATCTGACCGAGCCGACGAGCGCCACACCGCCGCCCGTGCCCGTGGCGGGCTCGATGCCCGCGCCCGAGCGTCGCGATCCGCGTCCGCGCGACGGCGGAGGGGGGCGAGGTGATCGCCCGCAAGGGGAGCGTCGCGAGGGTCAGCCGCGGCGCGAGGGAGAACGTCGAGACGGCGAACGCCGCGATGGACCCTCGAAGGGCGGTCCGCCACGGGAAGGGGATGTGCGCGGCCCACGATCGAGCGGAGGCCCGAGGCCGCCCGCAGAGGCTCGGCCGGCGCAGGGGAGGCCCATGCCGGAACGACCGACGGCCGAGGACCTCGACGCGATGATCGAGTCGGACTACGGCGACACGCACGGACCGACCGACGCGGCGCCGCAGGGGTCGGGTGCGTCCGAGGGCGGTCCGCGTCGTCGTCGTCGTCGCCGTCGGCGTCGCCCGGGTGGCGGCGGACCCGGAGGCGGACCGCCAGGCGGGGAGAGCGGCGGCGCTCCGCCGGGTGGTCCGGCCTCGCCCAGGGGCCCGGCCTAACCTCTCGTCCGCATGAGCGCCACCGCGTCACAGGGGTCCCACATCAAGGAGACCCTGATCTCGATCATCATCGCCTTCGTGCTGGCGTTCGTGTTCCGCGCGTTCGTGATCGAGGCGTTCATCATCCCGACGGGGTCGATGGCGCCGACGCTCATGGGCGCGCACATGCGGATCACGAGTCCGCAGACCGGACGCGTCTGGCCCGTCGGCCCGCACTACTTCATCGATAACGAGGACCCCTCGCGGGCGGCGCCGGAGCCGATCCAGGGTGCACGGCCGGGGTACCCGGTGCACGTCACCGACCCCATGACCGGCGAGCACCTCGAGCGGACGAACGTGCCGACGCGCGCGGGGGACCGCATCCTGGTCTTCAAGTATCTTTACTCCGTCTACGACCCGAGGCGATTCGACGTGGTGGTCTTCAAGGCGCCCCACGATCCGCAGACGAACTACATCAAGCGTCTGGTGGGCCTGCCGGGCGAGATGGTGGCCCTCATCGACGGGGACGTGTTCGTGCGTCGGGCGCTTGCGGGTGAGCCGGCGACGGACGATCCGTGGTCGATGCCCGGATGGACGATCCAGCGCAAGCCGGACCGGGTGCAGCGGACGGTGTGGCAACTCGTGTTCTCCAGCGAGTACCAGCCACTGAACCCGGACCTTCGCGATCGGAACAACGAGCGGTTCAAGAGCCCGTGGACGGGCGGCAGCGGATGGGCGATCGAGGGCCGGCGCGACTACGAGTACGCCGGACCCGGTCCCACCAGTCTGGAGTGGGACGCGAAGGGCTGGCCCGTCACGGACTACTACCCGTACGACGAGACGGGCCGATCGCGGCAGACGACGGTGTTCCCGGTGAGCGACGTGTCGATGCGCGCGGGCGTGATGCCCTCGGCCGCGGGGCTGGAGGTCTCGGCGGTGCTTCGGGCTCGCGGGTTCGAGTTCCGCGGCGAGATCCGGGGCGATCGGGCGACGCTGAAGATGGGCGAGGTGGGCGAGGACGGCTCGGCGCCCGCGGCGTGGACGGAGGTCGCGAGCGGGATGCTGCCGCGGGCGCTGCCCCCGGGGCGCGTGACGAACGTGAGTTTCTGGCACGCGGATCAGTCGCTGTCGCTGTGGGTGGATGAGGAGTTGGTGGCGCGGGGGACGTACGACTGGACGCCGGGACAGCGGGTACGGCGGGCGACGGGCCTGACGCTCGAGGACGTGCTGAGCCGGACGAAGGCGGCTCGGGGTCTGAATCCGCTGGCGGACACGACGATCTATCGGCGTCCCGGGTTGCGGTGGGAGTTCAGCGGCCCGGTTCGGCTGTATCGCGTGGGATTGCAGCGCGACGTGCACTATCAGGCGGCGAACATGCCGCCGCCGGATGCCGCGCCGGCCCGCGCGACCAACCCGCTCTCGACGATGACGCTCGGACGGGACCACTTCTTTGTCTGCGGGGACAACAGCCCGGCGAGCCTGGACGCGCGACTGTGGGGCCAGCCGGACCCGTGGGTGGCGCGGGAGGTGGACGCGACGCCCGGGATCGTTCCGCGCGACCTGATGATCGGGCGTGCGTTCTTCGTCTACTTCCCGTCGATGCAGCGCGGGGTCTGGCCGGGGCTCCCGATGCCGGACTTCGGGCGCCTTCGCTGGATCTGGTAGCGGGCGCGTCGCGGGACCCGGGCGCGCCGGGCGGGTAGCATCACCCATGCTGCTCCTCGGGGTCAACATCGATCACGTCGCGACCGTGCGACAGGCGCGCTACCGCAACGCCGACTCGGGCGAGCCCGATCCGGTGCTCGCGGCCCACGAGGCGCACCTGGGCGGCGCGGACATCATCACGATCCACCTGCGCGAGGACCGCCGGCACGTGCGCGACCGCGACCTCGAGTTGCTCACACGTACCTGTCGCGTGCGGATCAACCTCGAGATGGCGGCGACGGACGAGATGGTGCGGGTCGCGCGCGGGAGCGGGGTCCTCATGGCCACCCTCGTGCCCGAGGGTCGGCAGGAGGTCACCACCGAGGGCGGGCTCGACGTTCGCGGGCAGGCGTCGCGGCTCCGCGACGTGGTGGCGGCGCTCCGCGAGTCCGGGATCGGGGCCTCGGCGTTCATTGACGCGGACCTCACGCAGATCGAGGCGGCCCGGGCGTGCGGGTTCTACGCGTGCGAGGTCCACACGGGGCCCTACGCCGCCGCGTTCGCCCGCGCGGGCGGGGACATCACGAGGCCCGAACTCTCCGCGGCGCTGGGACAACTGGCGGTGGCCGGGGCTGCGGTGGGGGGCGCGGGGATGCGGTTCCACGCGGGGCACGCGCTGAACTACGCGAACGTGGGCCGCGTGGCGGCGCTCCCGGGCGTCTGCGAGTTGCACATCGGGCACGCGATCGTCTCGCGCGCGGTCTTCGTCGGGCTTCGCGAGGCGGTGCGGCAGATGAAGTCGGCAATGGCTGCTGATTGAACGCCCGGCCGGCCGCGCCTCAGGACGCGATCGCGAACACGATCGCCGCGAGCGTGTACGCCAGGCCCGACATCCACGCCAGTTGCAGGGCCGCCCACTTCCAACTGCCCGACTCGCGCGCGGTCACCGCGAGCGTCGGAAGGCATTGCATCGCGAGCACGTAGTAGACGAGCAGGGCCCAGCACACGGCCCCCGAGAACAGCGGCGTGCCGTCGCCTCGGCGGGCGGCGGCCAGCCGGTCGAGCACGCCTTCGGCCTCGGCGTCGGTCTCCCCCGTCACGACGACCGAGAGCGTCGAGACGAAGACCTCGCGGGCCGCGAAACTCGTGACGACGGCGACCGAGAGTTGCCAGTCGCACCCGATCGGCGCGAGCACGGGCTGGACGACATGTCCCAGCCGGCCCGCGAAACTCCGCGCGGCGGCGTGCGCGCGCTCGAGGCGGTCGGCCTCGGCGAGCAGCGGCGCGGCGTCGGCGGGCGACGAGGCCGCCTGGGCGCGGAGTTCGGTCGCACGCGGGGGCGGGGGCACCGTCGGGTAGGCGCTGAGCCACCACAGCACGATGCAGATCGCCAGGATGTTCGTCCCGGCCTTCTTGAGGAAGACCAACGCGCGGTCATAGGTCGTCAGCGCCGCGGTGCGGAGGCTGGGGACCTTGTACGTGGGGAGTTCCATCGCCATGTGCCGCGCGCGGCCCCGGAGGATCGTGCGGCGGGCGACGAGCGCGCTGAGCACGCCCGCGAGGATGCCCAGGACATAGCACCCCACGAAGGCGAGGGCCGCCAGGGCCGGGCGGTCGCGGAACAGGACGGTCGTCAGCAGGACGTACACAGGCAGCCGCGCCGAGCAGGTCATGAAGGGTGCGACGAGGATCGTGGCGAGCCGCTGGCGGCGGTCGGGGATCGCACGCGTGGCCATGATCCCCGGCAACGCGCACGCGTGGCTCGACAGGAGCGGGACGAACGAGTGTCCGGGGAGCCCGAAGGGCCGCAGCACGCGGTCCATCACGAACGCGGCCCGCGCAAGGTAGCCCGTGTCCTCCAGCAGCGCGATGCAGAAGAACAGCAGCGCGATCTGCGGCAGGAACACCACGGTCGCCCCGATCCCCCCGACCACGCCCTGCGACAGCAGTTCTCGCAGCACGCCCTCGGCCATCACCGCGGCAATCCCCTCGGCGAGCGCGGCGAACGCGGCGTCGATCCAGCCCATCGGATACTGGGCGACGCTGAAGAGGAGCCAGAAGAGCCCGGCCATGATGAGCGCGAACGCGACCGTGCCCAGCAGAGGGTGTGTCAGAACGCGATCCGCCCGGTCGGTGAGGCGATCGTCTTCCCTGTTGCCAGCGGCGATGGCGGACGCGAGGTCGTCGGCCCAGGCGAGCACGCCCTCCACGTCTCCGGGCGGGGTGTGGTTCGCCAGCCGCGGGCACGCGAGGGCGCGACGGAGCGAGTCCAAGCCCTCGCCCGTGCGCGCGCTGATCGCGACCGCCTCGCAGCCCAGGCGGGCCGACAGGACCTCAGGATCGACGCGGATGCCACGCCGACGCGCCAGGTCGATCATGTTCAGCGCCACGACCGTGGGAAGTCGGCGGCGCAGGGCCTCGCCCACAAGGACCAGGTTCCGTGCCAGGTTCGTCGCATCGACCACGATCAGGAGCGCCTCGGGCTCGCCCACGGCCTCGCCCAACGGCGCGCCGCGCCCGCCGAGCACGTCGCGGCAAATCCGCGCCTCGGTCTGGTCGAGTTCCAGCGAGTAGATCCCGGGGAGGTCGATCAGTTCGACGGATGAGGGCGATTCCGGAGCCGGGGACCTGCCGCTGGTGGTCGGTGCGGTGGACGGCATGCGGAGGTGCCCCACGCGGGCCTCGAGCGTGGTGCCGGGGAAGTTCGAGGTCTTGTGGCGGAGGCCCGAGAGGCGGTTGAAGAGCGTTGTCTTGCCCGTGTTGGGATTGCCCAGGAGCGCGACTCGCCGCGGCGGAGCCTCGGTCTGTGGGTCGGTGGCATCGGCGGAGGTCTGCATCGGCGCCCCCCTCCCCAAGGTGGCTGTCAGGCCGTCGGCTCGACCATGATGCGATCCGCCAGCGGCCGCGCGAGCCCGATGCGGCAGCCTGAACCCACGCCGCTCGCGCCCCCTGAAGCGCCGGAACAGATCGCGACGATGCACGGCTCGCCCTCGCGGCACAGCCGGACCTTGGCGTTGCACCGCAGGCCCATCGCCCCGAGCATCGCGGCGTCATCCGCGGCGAGCGAGGTTGAACAGACCACGCCGCTCTGCCCACGCTTGAGTTGCGACAACGAGACCCGCTTCATGCCCGATTCCATCCCAGCATCCACTTCATATCCGCGGGATGTCCGCACAACCCGCCTGTCCGATTGATGCTAGCCGGTTGAGACTGATTCTCAACCACCCAGTTTCAAAATAGGACCCATCCTATCAGAATACGAATAACGGGTGATCGCTGAGGATCCCGGTATCTCGCGGGTCGCCGCCATAAGGAGGGGGATAGGGAGATGCGGGAGAAACCCCGGGTCTTCTCTTACCATAGATGGTCGTCGGCGAAGCCTTACCCACCCGCAACAGAGGGGGATTGCGCATGTCTGCCCTGATCCTGGTTATCGGCGTTCTCCTGGCGATCGGCGTGCTTGCTCTGGGTTTGAAGTCGGACGAGCCCAAGGTGCGTGGTCCCGCGGCCGGGCTGGCGCTGGTCATCGTGGCCGCGTCGGTGTGCCTGTCGTCCATCCGGCACATTGCCTCGGACGAGGTGGGGATCGTCATCAAGAACATCGGGACCAAGCGGCTCCAAGGCGGGGCGTACATCGCGATCGGGGGCGAGCAGGGAGTGCAGGCGGACGTGCTGACGCCGGGCTGGCACTTCTGGTATTGGCCCGGGATCTACGAGGTGCGGGAGTTGCCTCTGACGGAGGTGCCGTCGGGGAGCATCGGGATCGTGGAGGCCAAGGACGGCAAGCCGCTCCCGCCCGGGCAGACGGTGGCGCCGGATTGGCCGTTGGACTCGGCCCAGAAGATGCTGGACGCGCGGTACTTCCTGACGACCGGTGGCGGGTATCGTGGGACACAGGCGACGGTGCTGATGCCGGGGAAGTATCGGCTGAATACGGAGTTGTTCCGGGTTCGGCAGGCGGCGATGACGGAGGTGCTGGCGGGCGAGGTGGCGGTGCTGAAGGCGAACTACGGAAAGCCGGCGAGCATCGTCGTGCACAGCGCGGCGCCGGGCGACGACTCGGGCCCGCCCGACGAGCCGGTGGTGCTGGCGGCAGAGGGGGAGATGGGCATTCGGCAGGACGTGCTGGGCCCTGGGCGATACCCGGTGAACACGGACGCGTTCTCGGTGACGGAACTCTGGACGACGGAGATGACGGCACAGTTCACCAAGGGGGGTTCGGCCAACCCGGCAGGCCCCGGCGACTCGACCCTCCAGCAGCAGATTGCCGAGCGTGAGCGCCGTCGGCAGCAGCAGGGGCGTCTGCTCACGCCATCGGACAAGGCGGCGTCGGGGGTCCCTCCGGCGTCGTCGGCGGCGCCCACGGCCCACGAGTCGGCCCTCGAAGAGCGCGAGATCACCGTGCGCACCAACGACGGGTTCAGTTTCCCGGTCGACGTGCGCGTGGCCTATCGGATCAAGCCGGAGCACGCGCCCATCGTCGTGGCGAAACTCGGGGACGATGAGGGCGAGCGGTTCCGCAACGTGTTCAACTCGGCGGTGCGGGCGATCTTCCGCAACAACGCCGAGAGCGTCCGGGCGCTGGACTATGTGCAGCAGCGTTCGCACCAGGAGAGCCAGTCGCTCAAGATGCTCGCGGAGGAACTGTCGAGGTTCGGGGTGACGGTGACGGCGGTCCGGATCGGGAACGTGGGGGACGAGGCGACGCTCGGCGCGCTCCTCAAGACGCAGACCGATCGCGAGATCGCCAAGCAGGAACTCACGACGTTCCAGGAGCAGCAGCGGGCCGCGGAGCAGAAGCGGCAACTGACGCGGGCGACGCAGGAGGCCGAGGAAGAGAAGCGGCTGGCGACCGCGACGTACGCGGCGAAGATCGCGGAAGAGACGCGGAAGCAGAAGATCACCGAGGCCGAGGCCGAGGCCCAGAGCACGACGATCAAGGCCAAGGCGCAGGCGGACGCGTACCGGCTGATCGCGGACCAGATCGGGAAGTCGAACGCCGCGCTGATCGAGGTGCTCAAGATCGTGGGGGA
This sequence comes from Phycisphaerae bacterium, assembly GCA_016793805.1. GTDB lineage: Bacteria > Planctomycetota > Phycisphaerae > Phycisphaerales > UBA1924 > JAEUIZ01. The sequence continues at coordinate 13,179 of JAEUIZ010000007.1, read as the reverse complement.
GCGGAACATCCAGATCGCGCCGCGCGTGATGGTGACTGGCTCGGGCGGGGGCGGGGCCGGGACGGCGCTGATCGGGACGATGCTGGACACGATGATGGAGAAGGAGGAGAAGGCCGGGAAGCCGTAGGTCGGCGGTGGGGCATGGGCCGCGCTAGAATCAATGCTCAGCGGCCCGAGGGCGGGCAAGGAGTGACCATGGCGGACCCGATGGACACGGTGATCGGTGCGGGCGAGGCGCAGCGCGACGCCAAGGCGGCGGCCGCGCACCTGGACGCGGCGGAGAAGGCCGACAAGGCAGGCGACCGGATCGGCGCGGTGATGGCCTATCGAAAGGCACTGGCTGCCGATCCGACGAACGCCGCGATCCTCTTCGCGCTCGCGTATCGGCTCGACCTCATGGGCGAGGAGGACGAGGCCGTGGCCCTGTACGAGCGGGCGTGCGAGCGGGCGCCGGCACCGATCAACGCGCTCATGAACCTCGCCGTGCTGGCCGAGGACCGCGGGGACCTGGCCCGCGCGGAGCGGTGCCTTCGGCAGGTGCTCGAAACGAATCCGAACCACGTCCGGGCCCGGCTGTTCATGAAGGACGTGCAGGCCAGCCGCGACATGGCGGTCGAGGAGGAGCCGGAGCGCGACGTGGCCAAGCGGCGGGCGCTCTACGACACCCCGGTCACGGACTTTGAGTTGTCGGTGCGGGCGCGGACGTGCCTGAAGAAGATGAACATCCGCACGCTGGGCGACCTCTTGCGGATCACCGAGGCCGAACTCGCGTCGTACAAGAACTTCGGGGACCAGAGCCTGGTCGAGATCAAGCAGATGCTGGCGGCCAAGGGCCTGCGGCTTGGGCAGGGCCTGGACGACGCGCACCGCGCCGCCCGCCGGCAACTCACCGACTCGCTCCGCGGGAGCGGGAAGGACGCCGCGCTCGGGAAGCCCGTGAGCGACCTGAACCTCTCGGTGCGGGCCCGCAAGGCGCTGCAACTCCTGAACATCCAGACGCTGGGCGACCTGGCCAGCCACACCGAGGCGGAACTCATGGGCGTCAAGAACTTCGGCGCTACCTCGCTGCAAGAGGTCAAGGAGCGCCTCGTCGAGCACGGGCTCTCGCTCCGCGTGCTCGACGCGTAGGTCGGCTGATTCGGGTTTGAGCGATCGCGCGGGCCCCGGTAACGGGGCCCGTTGTGTTGCCCGCGGCGATCGGCCCCGAGGGGGCAGGTAGAATCAACTCTCTAGGAGACAAATCCATGCGTCACGCGATCGTTGCGGCGTTTCTCGCGTTCATCGCCCCCGCGCTCGCCAGCGCCAAGGTCCAGACCAAAGAGGTCGAGTACACCCACGGCGGGGTCACGTTCAAGGGCTACCTCGCCTGGGACGACGCGGTCGAGGGCAAGCGCCCCGGCGTCATGGTCGTGCATGAATGGTGGGGCCTGAACGACTACGCCAAGTCACGCGCCCGGCAACTGGCTGAACTCGGCTACGTCGGGTTCGCGTGCGACATGTATGGCAACGGGCAGACCACGACCGATCCCGCCGAGGCCGGTCGGCTTGCCGGGGGTGTGGCGAAGGACTGGCAGGTGCTGCGCGGGCGTGCGCTGGCCGGGGTCAAGGCGATGGCCGAGCAGCCGATGGTGGACGCGGCGCGGCTGGGGGCGATCGGCTACTGCTTCGGGGGGACGACGTGCCTGCAACTCGCGTGCGCGGGGGCGGACGTCAAGGCCGTGGTCGCGTTCCACGGCGGGCTCTTCAAGCCGACCGAGGCCGATGCGAGGGCGATCAAGTCCAGGGTGCTGATCTGCAACGGGGCGGCGGACACGTTCATCTCGGCGGACGATCGTGCGGCGATGCTCGCGGCGTTTGAGGCGGCCAAGGTGGACTACCAGTTCATCGACTACGCCGGCGCGGTGCACGCCTTCACGAACCCCGAGGCCGGGAGGCTCAAGATGAAGGGCGTGGACTACGACGAGAAGGCGGACCAGCGCTCGTGGCGGCTGATGCAGGACCTCTTCAAGGAAGCCTTCGCGAAGTAGGTCAACTCGTGGCGGCCCACGCCCGGATGAGCGCGGAGACCGGGCGCGCCCATGCCGGCGCTCATTCCGCGGCCACCAGTTGCGGCGCCAGTTCCTTGTCGTCCACGCGCTTCACCGACGCGCCCACGCTCGCCAGGCGGTCCTCCATCTTGTGGTACCCGCGGTCGAGGTGGTAGACGCGGTTGACGATGGTGGTTCCCTCGGCGGCCAGGCCCGCGAGTACGAGCGAGGCCGAGGCCCGCAGGTCGCTCGCCATGACCGGCGCGCCGACGAGGCGGCGCACGCCCGAGATGATGACCGTCGGCCCCTGGCGGAAGAGCCGAGCACCCATCCGCGAGAGTTCGGCCACGTGCAGGAACCGCTCGGGGAAAATCTTCTCGGTGATGACCGAGTTGCCCTCGGCGAGGGTGAGCAGGGCCATGAGTTGGGCCTGCAAGTCGGTGGGAAAGCCCGGGTGGGGCTGGGTCGTGATCTCCACAGGCCGGAGCACGCGCTCGGACGCGACACGCACGGTGACCCGCATCGGATCGACATCCGCGGGGATCGGGTCGCTGCTGGGGTTCCCGTGGCGGTCCAGCGCTTTCATCTGAACACCCGCGGCCTCGAGGCGGTCGCTCACCGCCATCAGCGCGTCCAGCGGGCAGTTCTCCAGCAGCAGGCTGCCATTGGTGATCGCCGCGGCGCACATGAGCGTCCCGGCCTCGATGCGATCGGGGATGACGGTGTGGTCGATCCCGCGGAGGTCGCGCACCCCCTCGACGATGATCCGGGGCGAGCCCGCCCCTCGGATGTTCGCGCCCATCGCGTTGAGCATCGTGGCCAGGTCGACGATCTCGGGCTCGCACGCGGCGGACTCGATGATGGTCTGTCCGTCGGCAAGGGCCGCGGCGGACATGACGTTGGCCGTGCCCAGGACCGTGGACCCGAACGCGCCCCCGAGGAAGACCCGGCCGCCCTTGAGCCTCCGCCTCGGCGCCTTGGCGATGATGTCCCCACCCTTGAGAAAGACCGTGGCGCCGAGCGCCACGAGCCCCCGGAGGTGCAGGTCGATGGGGCGGTCGCCGATGGCGCAGCCTCCCGGGAGCGAGACCCGGGCCTCGCCGCGGCGGGCAAGCAGAGGTCCGAGAACGCAGATCCCGGCGCGCATCGTGCGCACGATGTCGTACCGGGCGTGGGACCTGGACTCGTCGCGGGCTTGCAGGCGGAGGACGCCGTCCTCGGGCGCTTCGTGGGAGCATCCGAGTTCGCCCAGGAGCGCGACCATGTTCCGGATATCCGCCAGGGGCGGGATGTCGCGGAGGGTGAGGGGTTGGTCGGTGAGGAGCGCGGCCGCCATGAGGGGGAGCGCGGCGTTCTTGGCCCCATTCACGCGGAGCCGGCCCTCGAGCCGACGCCCGCCCTCGATCACAAAGGCATCCATTCCCATAGCCTCCCTGCCCAGCGAAGGGTCCGATCATACATCGGCGAGGGCGCGCGGGGCGCTTGGATAAACGTCAGGGTCTTCCGGTGCGGCTCAGGTGGACCGATCGGGGGCGGGATGCGGCGTGTGGGGTGGCGTTCGCGGGCGGGTGTATGGCATGGTTAGACGAGCACTCGCCGAGGCGGAGCCCCGCCCCAGGCACTTTTGGAGGGATTGCCATGAACGCACGCACGATTCTGAGTCCGGCGGCGGGGATTCTCGCGATCGCGGGGGCCGCGGGGCTGGCGACGCTGGCGACGCCGGCCAGCGCGTCGGTCGATCAATACGCGAATCTCCCGGCCACGATCACGCTGGCGGGGACGGTCCGCGACTTCAAGGCCGCCGCCGAGCAGGGTGGGCATCCTGACTTCCAACGGAAGCCCACATCGGGGTTCGGGCACTACATGGGTCAGGCTGGGGATAGCCTGGACTCGGAGGGCCTCCCGCAGTTCGCCTCGACCGGGTACAAGGTGAGCAGCCAGTGGCGGAACGCCGCGGGCCAGAACATCATCCGGCCCAAGCCGTACATCGCGGTCAAGCGCAACGACGCCGCGGGGTCGGCCTCCAGTTCCGCGGGCGGCTCTCTCACGACGGCGGAGAACTTCGCCAAGTGGTACCGCGACGTGCCCGGGATGAACGCCTCGATGCAGTTGCCCATCACGCTCAACCGCCAACCGGGCACGAACCGGTATGTCTTTGACGACACGGTCGACCCGCAGTTCAGTTCCGGCGGCGGGTTCTTCCCGATCAACGGGCAGTTGTTCGGGAACTACTCGAACACGGGCAAGAACTTCCACTTCACCTACATGATCGACACGACCTTCATCTACGAGGCGAACAAGGGCCACGTGTTCACCTTCACCGGCGACGACGACGTGTGGGTCTACATCGACGGGAAGCTCGTGATCGACCTGGGTGGTGTCCACGGGAAGACCTCCCAGACCATCGAGCTCGACCGCCTCTCGTGGCTCCGCGACGGGGAGACCTACAGCCTGAAGTTCTTCTTCGCCGAGCGACACACGACGCAGTCGAACTTCCGCATCGAGACGACGCTGACGCTCCGGAGCGTCGAGCCCCCGGCCACGTCGGCGCTCTCCGACTAAGCCGATCGAGTCCAACGCCGCACACCGCGACCCGGGTCCGTGAGCCCGGGTCGTTTCGTTGCGCGGGCGACTAGCGCAGGCCGGCGCGCGTCAGCGCCTCGCGCACCGCGGCGATCGTGGGCTCGCTCGCCTCGGTCATGGGCAGTCGCAGCGAGCCGGAGTCGCGGCCCAGGAGCCGCATCGCCGCCTTGATCGGGATCGGGTTCGTCTCGAGGAACATCGCGCGGCAAAGGTCGAAGAGTTCGCGATGCAGGGCGCGGGCGGCGTTCCAGTCGCCTTTCAGGAACGCCGCGCACAGCCCCGAGACCTTCGCGGGCGCGAGGTTCGACACGACCGAGACGACGCCCACGGCTCCGACCGAGGCGAACGGGAGCGTCATCGAGTCGTCGCCCGAGAGCAGCGCGAGTTCCGGGCATCGGATCGCGATCTCGGTGGCCGAGTCGGTCGAGCCCGTGGCCTCCTTGTTCGCGACGATCCGCTCGTGCTTCGCGAGGCGCTGCATCGTCGCGGGCGAGATCGCCACGCCCGTGCGCCCGGGGATGTTGTAGAGCACGATCGGCAGGGTCGCGGCGTCGGCGATCGACGCGAAGTGGCGATAGAGCCCCTCCTGCGTCGGCTTGTTGTAGTAGGGGTTGACGCTCAGCGTCGCGTCCATGCCGGCGTCGCGCGCGATCCGCTGCAACTCGAGCGCGTGCGCGGTCGAGTTGCTCCCCGTGCCCGCGATCGCGAGCAGCCCGCGGGCCCGGGCCAACTCGGCGGCGCGGGCGAGGAGTTTCGGGTACTCGTGCTCACCCAGCGTCGGGCTCTCACCGGTGGTCCCGGCGACGACGATCCCGCGCACGCCGCCCGCGGCCTGGAACTCGATCTGCTGCTCGAGGCGCGCGAAGTCGATCGCCGAGCCGTCGGCGGTGAACGGGGTGATGATCGCGGTGAACGCGCCGGCGAAGCGGGGGTCTCGGGGCATGGGCAACGGTACGCGCTCTACTTCCCGGGCAGGCGAGCGGCCTCTTCCCAGACGAGCGCGCCCTGCTTCCCGCCATGTCGGCCCTCTTCGATGAGGATGGGGAGCGAGGACGCGGGCACGACCCAGAGGCCGAAGGGCGTGGTGTTCGCCCCGCCCCCGCCGGGGCCGGCACTCTGGAACGTGGACGAGACGAACCGGATGACCAAGTGCTCGGCCGTTTCGCGGACGCTCGCTGCCACCTCTCCATCGGCGTTGACGCTCGGGCCGGCAAAGTGCCCGACCACCATGCAGCGCTCGAAGTCGATCCGGGGCGCGATGTAGCGGTGCATTGCGCCGCGGTCGTCCGCCGGTCGGCCCGTGTGCTTGCCCCAGAGCGCCCGCCACGCCTCGTCGTCGCGCACCACCACGAAGCCGGCCGGGTGCTTGGACTCGTGCCCGATCCACTGGACCATCGGGGGCCGAGGCTCGGGCGAGGACGATTGCGGCGGGCGGGACCTTTGCTGCGCGAGGGCCAGGCCGACCGTGGCGAGCGAGAGCCCGACGGCAGCCAGCAGGAACGGGCGAAGCGACATGGGACCTCCGAGGTACGGGGGATGGGCGAGGTGGAGGGAGCGTACCGCCGGTCGAGAGATGTTCGGCGTTGTTACGCGAGTGTGACGTGCCCAGCCGACGCCGGGACGCGGGCGCAGGATTCGTGTATTCTGGCCGCCCACGACCACCCACCCCGCGCCCCTGTGGCGAGCGGGACAAAGCGAGGCTGTGCATGGCGATCCCGACGCTGACCGACGAACAGATCCGCACCTGGACCCGGGAGCAGAAGGACCGGTGGTGGCTGGAGAACGTGTTCCGGGGCGACATGCCGCAGTTGACCCTGCGCGCGGGAGTGACCGGGTTCTGCCTGGGCGGGATCCTGTCGGCGACGAACCTGTACGTGGGCGCGATGAGCGGGTGGACGCTGGGCGTGGGGATCACGAGCGTGATCCTGGCGTTCGCGATGTTCAAGGTCCTCTCCCGGATGGGGGCCAAGGACATGACGATCCTCGAGAACAACGCGATGCAGAGCACCGCGACGGCGGCGGGCTACATGACCGGGCCGCTGATCTCGGGGATGGCGGCGTACATGTGGGTCGAGAACAAGGTGATGCCGTGGTGGCAGATGCTGCTCTTCAACATCGTGCTCTCGATCCTCGGGGTTCTCGTGGCGTTCCCGATGAAGCGGAAGTTCATCAACGACGAGCAGCAGCCCTTCCCCGAGGGGCGGGCGTGCGGGGTGGTGCTCGACACGCTCTACACGTCGTCGGCGGCGGTGGGGCTCTTCAAGGCCAAGTCCCTCGCGACCGCCGCGGCGATCGCGGGGATCGTCACCTTCCTGGCGGGCACCGCGTACCTGAAGTTCCTGCACGGGGTCGTCCTGATGGCCAGGCACGGGCAGGGGTGGTCGGACGTCTGCACGAACTTCAAGGATCGTCTCAAGGGAACCTGGCACCTCCCGCACTACCTCGACGAGTGGTACTACACCCTGGCCGCCCGCGGCGTGGTCCCGATTCCGCGGCTGGCCGGGGTTGACGTCCGGCAGTTGGCGCTGCGCCCCGCGATGGACCTGGCTCTCTTCGGCGCGGGCGGGCTCATGGGCATCCGCGCGGCCACGAGCATGTTGATCGGGATGATCGTCAACTTCGTCTTCATCGTCCCGTGGATGATCTCGATCGGCGAGATCAAGCCCTCGCGGATCGCCGAGAGCGGGGAGCGGCTCTTCGGGCGCGTCCACGTCCTGAACACCTGGGCGCTCTGGTGGGGCATCGTCATCATGGTGACGGCGTCGCTGGTGGCGCTCTTCGCCCGACCCAAGATCTTCGTCGAGGCCTTCAAGTCGATCGGGGCCAAGGCGCTGGGCGACAAGAAGGACGCGAAGTCGGACGTGCTCGCGCACATCGAGTTGCCGCTGAAAATCTCGTGGATCGGCATCCCGATCGTGGGCGCCCTGGGCGTCTGGATGGCGTACGACTGGTTCGAGGTGCCGGTGATCTATGGCGCGACGGCGATCGTGCTCATCATCTTCCTGACGCTGATCGCCGCCAGCAGCACCGCGCTCACGGGCATCACGCCGGTCGGCGCCCTCTCGAAGATCCCGCAGTTCCTGTACGGCGGGCTCAACCCGACGCACCCCCCGACGAACCTGATGACGGCGTGCATGACCACCGAGGCCGCGAGCAACGCGAGCAACCTGCTCATGGACATCAAGCCCGGGTACATGCTCGGCGCCAAGCCCCGGCAGCAGGCGATGGCGCACTGCATCGGGATCTTCGCGGGGGCGCTCGCCTCGACGCCGCTCTTCTACTTCCTCTTCCTCTCGGACTACAAGCCCGGCGACAACGTGCAGCAGGCCATGGCGCCCGAGGGCGGGAAGTTCGCGTTCCCCGGGACGTTCCAGTGGAAGGGCGTTTCGGACCTCGTCACGTCCATCTTCGCGCCCGGCGGGTCCGGGTCGCTCCTGACGGGCTCGATCATCACCTCGATGGTCATCGCGGCGTTCGTCGGGCTGACCTTCGAGGTCATGCGGGTCTTCTCCAAGGGCAAGTTCCCGATCAGCGCGTTGGCGATCGGGTTGGGCGTCGTCGTGCCCCCGGAGTCCACCATCGCCATGTTCGCGGGCGCGTTCTTCTTCTGGCTCATGCACCGGCTCAACCAGAACCGCTCCGAGCGGTCCTTCGGACGTCGTCTCTGGGTGGACACGCAGGAGCCGCTCTGCGCGGGGATCATCGCCGGCGCCGCCCTCATCGGCATCGGGGACGTGCTCCTCGACAACTTCGTGATCCCCAAGCCGATCAAGTAGTCCGCGGGGCGGCACTGGCTCGGGGCTGACGGGGTACGGCGGCGAGGTCCGCGGTTGTCAGCGATCCTCGCTCGGGGGGTCGAAGCGCACGACGGTCGCGCCCGGCGGAGGCCCGGGCTTGGCGTCGGCGTCCTTGCCCAGGATGCGCTGGCCGGTCTTCTTCGCCGCGCCGGGGAAGACCACGTCCGCCATCTGCCACCAGATGAGCGCGAAGAACACGCCCGCGATCAGCATGACCGCCACGACGATCCCGATGATCACCACCGCGTTCATCGCGCGATCCTAGCAGGGCGGCACCGGCTCGTCGCTTCGCCGGCGGGGCGCGGCCCGAGGCGGCCTCGTCCTTCACATCGACAACTTCTTCGCGCCGAGCCGGTGGAGTTCCTCCGTGTCGCGGGCGCTGTGGTCCTTGATCGCCTCGATGTCGGTGTCGGTCATCCACGGGAGCGCGCGGAGTTTCGCCTCGAGCGCCGAGGGGAACGGCCGCCCGGCGCGCTCGTGCGGGGGTCGGCTGCGCCATGTCCGGTGCATCCACAGGTACTGGCTCGGGGCCAGGCGGATCATCGACTCGATCGCCCGGCGGTAGCGGGCCGTCAGGTAGAAAAGCGGGTCCGGCTGCGCGCTCCAGTCCGCTGGCCCGAAGTCGTCGACGAACTCGATGGAATAGCCCAGTTCGTCGGCCGATCGCCGCTCGCGCGGATCGAGCCGCCGGGCCATGGCGCACAACACCCGCGCGTTGTACCGCATCGCCAGCAGCCCGATCGACTTGTACGACGCCGCGAGCCGGTTGAAGAACGGCACGAAGATCCCACGGTCCCCGCCGTTCTGGTCCGCGATGATCCCCAGCGGCGCGCCGGACTCGATGATCCCAGGCATGTCCTTGACCGCGCCGAACTTGTCCACCAGCACCAGCCCCCGTCGGCGGCGCGTCCGATGCACGTACTCGTCCAGCGGGGGCAGGTCGAGCGGGCGGTAGACGGCGTGCATGGGGATGCCCAGCATCGCCACCGACGCGCCGAGCAGTTCCCAGTTGCCGCAATGACCGGTGAGGAGGATCACCGGCCCGGGGCGCACGAGTTCGGCGAGCGCCGCGCCCAGGCCGTCAATCCGAAAGTGCCGCACCCACGAGTCGTCGTTGACGAGTCGCGGGCCGAAGCACGACTCGACGCCCAGCCGGAAGAGGTGCTCGTAGGCGTCGAGCGCGACCCCGCGGACCCGCTCGGCGGGCCAGTCGGGGAAGGCCACACGGAGGTTGGCTTCGGCCCGGGCGAGCCTGCGACGGTTGAAACGCCGCGACGCGTACCACCGGCCCGCCGCGCTCACCGACGAGAGCACCGGGGGCAGCGGGAGCGTGGTCAGTCCGGCGATCGCCAGGCGGATCGAGAGATACAGCGGCCCGTGCAGCCATGCCGGGGCCTTGGACTGAGGCTGGAGCGCCATCCGCGAACGCTACCGCGATCCCGCGCGGCGGCCAATCAACGTGTACAGCCGATTCTCGTTCAGCACCGGCAGCGAGGTGGCAACGGCCTGCTCGAAGAGCCGGTCGTACCGCTGCGCCAGCGCGTCGAGCCGCATGTACTCCTGCACCAGCGCGATCGGCGCCCGCACGTCCGGGCGAGGAGGAAGGACCGGGCGAGCGCCGAGCACGAGGAAGTCCACGTTCCCGCTCAGGTCGTCCACGACCTTTCCGCCCCAGGACGTGATGAGGGCGCGGATGTCGTCGGCCTCGCGCGGGGTCGCCACGCCATCGCGGTTCGTGTCGAAGTTCCCGTCGATCAGGAACGTGTAGACCTTGTTCGGGTCATAGATCGCGTTGGCCACCACGTCCCCACGGACGATCGGGGAGCCCTTGACCTCGGAGGTGACGCGGCACACCGAGGACGATTGCCCGACGTTGATGACCTCGACCGTCGCCTTGCCCGCGGGATACTCCCCGGTCTTGGGGTCCGGGCGGATCGCCGTGGCGTCCGAATAGACGGCGAAACTCATCCCGAGGATGATCTTGTCCGCCAGGCCTCGGTTGATCGTGATCTCCTGCGCGGCGGGGTTGATCGCCATGATCTGCCCATCGACGTGCGCCGACTCGGGCAGCGGCTTGAGGATGTCGCGCGTCTTCTCGCCTTGCAACTTCGAGATCCGGTCGAGCAGTTGGACGTTGTCGCCCTCGAGTTTCCGCACCTTCTCGGCGAGCGCCGCCTCGCGGGCCGTCGCGTCGTCGCGGGTCTTCTCGATCTGCCGGTCCATGCTCATCTTCGCGTCGTTCACGCTGGCGCGATACTGCTCGACCTCGGCGCGGTACTTGTCCAGATCCCCGTTGAGGCTCGCGATCGTCTTCTGGTGCGTCTCCTGGATCCGCTTGACGCGCTCCGACTCGTTCGCCAGGTCCTGCAGCGCGGTCCGGCGGTCCGCGTCGGCCTGCGCCAGTTTCGCGCCGAGGTCCGCGATCTGCGCGTCCTTGGAGGCCAGCACGCCCAGCAGGTTGTTGCTCGACGCGCCCTCGACCCGGTCGAGTTTGGCGAACATCTGCGCGGGGGTATCCGTTCCGGAGCCCGTGACCCGCTGCGAGGCCATGCGCGTCGCCTCGAGCAGATAGCCCACCACCGACTTGCGGTCGGTCTTGGCGAGGTCCTTGATCCGCGCCACCGCGTCGCCGCTCATCTCGTCGCGGAGGATGTACTGGTCCTGCTCCGTCTGGTAGGAGATCAGTTGGCGATTCGAGGCCTGGTACTTGGAGTAGAAGACGATGGTCAGGATAAAGAGCGCGAGGGAGAGCACGCCCAGGAGCGTGATCGTGATCCCGACGCCAATCCCCGAACTGCTGCGCGACGCCATGCCAATGCTCCAATCCGGGGCAACCCCGGGAACCCGGGCCGAGCCCGGCGACCCATCCGGCTCGCGCCGGGGTCCACAATAGGCCCCACCTTGGGCAGCGCGACGACCACCGGGCCGACGCCGACCGTGTCCATACGGGTCCCGCACGCCGGTTGATCCCCGGGTGCCTCCCCATCCTCGCAAGTTCTCACGCTCCCGTCAAGCCGCAGGGTCCCCCCGCTCCGCCGTCCGCGGCGAATCCGATCAAACACCTTCCGCCGCGCGCCGATCGCCGCGTTTGGCGGAGCCTCGGACTCGCGGCGCGATCCCTACGGCACGACTCGGATCGTCACGCTCCCGTTGCTCGTGCGCACCGTCGATCCCGGGCCGTCGCTGGCGAACTTGACCCGGCGTTCGTTCCGGCCGGTCTTCTCGACCTCCGCGCCGGAGTCTGGCATCGACAGGCTGCCGTTGCTGGTGCGGACCTCGATGGCGCCGGCGAACGCCCGCGTGATGTCCAACGAGATCGCACCGTTGGACGTGCGAATCTCGACGGGTCCCGAGCCGGTCACGGACGCCGAGATCGAGCCGTTGGAACTCCGGGCCTTCATCGGCCCGGGCACGCCCTGCACGCGGACCGCCCCGTTGCTCGTCCTCACGTCCACCGGCCCGTCGTGGTTCTCCACCGCGATCCGGCCGTTGGAGGTCTCGAGCACCGCCGGGCCGCCCAAGCCCGCGAGCGTCAGCGCGCCATTGCTCGACGCCATCGACACCGAACTGGCCGACGGAATCGAGACCTCGAAACTGCACCCCTCGCGGGTGCGCCAGGCGTCGTCCGGCGGGCGAAGGCGGATCGTCAGCGTGTTGTCCGTGCCCCGCTCGACAAGCACCTGCGAGTCCTTGATCCGCTGCTCGGACTCCATCCGGAGTTTGGCCACGATGGTGACCTCGCGGCCCGGGGCCCGCGTCACGTCGATCGAGCCGTTCCGGGCCGTGACCTTCAGCCCCCCGCCCTCGACGTGCGGGATCGGCGTGGTGATCGTCTGCTCGACCAATGGGCCCAGGCACCCGCCCAGTGGCAGAACCGCCAGGGCCGCCAGGCATCGCGCGTTTCGCAGCATCGAGGTCGTCATGGGCATCTCCGGTGCTCGTCTCTGCTTCGGAGTCGGCCGCGTCGTGTTTCAGCGAGCCTCCTGGGGTTTGTTCGTGATCCTCGCCAGCAGTTCGTCGTCGATCTCCAGGAACTCGCGCATGTGGGCGTCGTACGTCGCCTCGTCCTCCTCGCGCGAGAGGTCCAGCCGCAACTCGTTGATGACCTTCGTCCCCTGGCGGATCCAATCCTCGAACGTCTCCTTGGAGATGTTGGCCTGGATCCACTCGCCGAGCGGGCCGCGGAAGGGCGGGCGGGCCATCGGGGTGCCCGGTCGGCCGGTCTTGCGGTCGATGAACCCGCTGCCCTCGACGCCCGCGGTCGTCGGCCTTCCAACGCTCGGAACCGGGGCCCCGAGGCGCTCCAGCATCGTCGCCATCGCGCTCATGGGCATCCGGTCGCCCTTGGTGGCCGCCGTGGTGTAGCCGATGGTGAGCACCTCGATCGCCGTCGCTTCCTTGCCGGCCTTGATCAGCGCCTCGGCCCCCAGTTGGTACGCCTTCGAGAACCCGGGGTTGATCCCGACGCACCGCGCATAGGCGTCGGCGGCGTCCTGGTGCCTCCCGGCCTGCGAGTAGGCGCCCCCGAGGCTGAACCAGGCCATGTCGTTGTTCGGGTCCGCGCCCTCGCGGACCATGTTCTCAAACTGGGCGATGCGGGCGTTCAGGTCCATGCCTGACGATAGGTAATGCTCGCGACGCGCAGGGGCCGATGCCGACGCGCAGTGAGCAGATCGGGGGGGGGGGGGGGGGGGGGAGAAACGCCCATGAAGCCGACCAAGCACGCGTGGGGGGAACTGCCCATGGCCGCGCCCGTGCCCAAAGGTGAGCGG
>JAEUIZ010000011.1 GCA_016793805.1 Phycisphaerae bacterium | reverse complement strand
GGCCACGTTTCCCCGCCGCAATGTGCGGCGGGGGTTCCAACCCCCAGTTCGGAGATGACCATGAGCACGAAGACGAAGAAGCCCGCCAAGCCCCGCACCCCCCGCACCCCGAAGATGTCCAAGAGCGCTGCCCGCGCGGAGGCAACCGTCAAGACAGACCGCCTCCGCAAGGCGGCCCTCGCCGAGATCAACGACCGGTTGGCGGGCGGGAAGCAGGACCACGAGGTCCCCAGCGAAAAGGAGGTCGCCAACAACGCGAACCCTGACGCGGCTACCAAGGGCAAGAAGGTCAAGGGCGAGAAGGCCCCCAAGACGCCGAAGGCCCCGAAGCCCAAGCGCGTCAGCGCCCTCGACGCGGCTGCGCAGGTGCTCGCCGCGAGCGAGGTGCCAATGCGGGCCAAGGAGATGATCGCGGCGATGGAGGCCAAGAAACTCTGGACCAGCCCCAGCGGCAAGACCCCCGAGGCCACGCTCTACGCGGCGATCATCCGCGAGATCGCCGCCAAGGGCACCGCCGCCCGCTTCAAGAAGCACGAACGCGGCGTCTTCGTCGCGGGAAAGGGAGCCTGAGCCATGAGCGCCACCCCCGCCCCGCAGCCCGCGCCGACCCAAGCCCAACTCGATGCCGTGCTGCAGGCCGCGCTCTACCTGCTCGGAGCGCGGCAGGACCGGATGGTCACGATCGAGGAGTGGACGGACCTCGCCCGAACCGTCGCGGCCTGCCAAGAGCGCAAGACGGCCAACTATCTCACCGAGCGCGACCTCGAGGACGTCGCCGAGCGCTACGCCCTTGAATGGGACGAAGCGACCGACGGCGCTCTGCCCACGCTCGACGACGAGTGAGGCGTTCATCACGCCTTGCTCCCAGCCGCGACGCACGTGTGTGGGGGCGCGTCTTTCTCATCGGCCTCGATCGCTCAGGTCGCATTGCCGCGTGCCAGCCGCAGGCTGTTGAGCACCACGCTCACGCTGCTGAACGCCATCGCCGCGCTTGCGATAATCGGTGAGAGCAGCCATCCCGTGAACGGGAACAGCACGCCGGCCGCGATGGGGATGCCGACGACGTTGTAGATGAACGCCCAGAAGAGGTTCTGCTTGATCGTCCGCATCGTGGCGTGCGAGAGGGCAATGGCCTGGGGCACGGCCCGCAGGTCGCCCCGCATGAGCGTGATGTCCGCAGACTCCATCGCAACGTCGGTGCCGGTTCCGACCGCGAGACCCACGTCGGCCTGCGCGAGCGCCGGGGCGTCGTTGATGCCGTCGCCGACCATGCCCACGACGTGACCCTCGGCCTGGAGGGCCTTGACCTTGTCCGCCTTGTCCTTGGGCAGGACGTCGGCGAAGACCACATCGACGCCGACCTGCGAGGCGACCGCTTCGGCCGTTCGTTGGTTGTCGCCGGTCATCATGACCACGCGGAGCCCGAGCGCGTGCATCGTGGCGATGGCCTCCTTCGACTCCGGCCGCACCGTGTCGGCGACGGCCACGACCCCGGCTTCGCGGCCGTCTACGGCGACGAACATGGGCGTGCGCCCCATCCCCGCCAGAGCAGCGGCCTTCTCCGCCAGTGCGGACGGGATACTGCGCTGAGCCAGCAACGCCGCCTTGCCGACCAGCACCGCGTGCCCGTCAACCGTGGCCTCGACGCCGTGCCCGACCACGGCCTGGAAGCCGATGGGCTCGGCGAGCGACAGACCGCGTGCCGTGGCCTCACGCACGATCGCCGCTGCAAGCGGGTGCTCGCTGTGCTGCTCCGCTGATGCGGCCAATCGCAGCAACTCGCGTTCATCGAGCGTCCCCCCGGGTGCCGGGATGATGTCGGTCACGGCGGGCTTGCCGTGAGTGATGGTGCCCGTCTTGTCGAGCACGATGGCGGTGAGCTTGTGGGCGGTCTCCAGAGCCTCGCCACCCTTGATGAGAATGCCCTTCTCCGCGCCACGGCCCGTGCCGACCATGATCGCCGTCGGCGTTGCCAGCCCCAGGGCGCACGGGCACGCGATGATGAGCACGGAGACGGCCGTGACCAGCGCCATGCTTAGGCGCGACTCTGCCGGTGAGGCAAACCACCAGACCACAAACGTCACGAGTGCGATGGCGATCACGATGGGAACAAACACGCCGCTGATCTTGTCGGCCAGGCGGGCGATCGGGGCCTTGCTGCCCTGGGCCTCCTGCACCAGCCGCACGATCTGCTGTAGTGCCGAGTCGGCCCCGACCTTGGTCGCGACCAGCCGAAGAGCGCCGGTGGTGTTCATCGTCGCGCCGAAGACATTGTCTCCCGCCGCCTTCTCGACCGGCACACTCTCGCCGGTGAGCATGGACTCATCCACTGCGGACTGGCCGCTCTCAACGTTCCCATCAACGGGGATTTTCTCGCCGGGGCGCACCAGCACGCGGTCGCCCACGACCACGGATTCGATCAGCACATCCTGCTCGGTGCCGTCTCGCATGACGCGAGCCGTTCTGGCCTGCATCCCGATGAGCCGCTTGATGGCCGCGCTCGTCCGGCCCGTCGCCCGGGCCTCGAAGTACTTGCCCAGCAGGATCAGGACGATGATGACCGCCGCGGCCTCGTAGTAGACCGGGACCATCGTCATGCCGCCCATCGCCACTTCGCCGTGCGCCGCGGTCCCTCCTACTCCCGCGAAGAACCCCGGCCAGATCGTCGCCGCAAGCGAGTAGAGGTACGCCGCGCCGGTGCCCAAAGCCACAAGCGTGTCCATGTTGGCGCTGAAGTGAAGCAGGCCCTTCCATGCAGAGCGGAAGAACTGCCACCCGCACCAGAACAAGACCGGCGTCGTGAGCGCGAGCTGGAGCCAGTTGATCCACGGGACGTTGAACGCCTCGATCTTTCCGTGCGACATGGCGATGACCAGCACCGGGAGCGACAGCACCGCGCCCACAACCATCTTGATCAGAAGTCGCCTCGTCTCCGCTTCGCCCACATTCATGTGGGCCGAGTGATCCTCGCCTTCCGCACCACCGCTCATCGCGTGCCCCGCGTGCTCCCCCGTTGTCTGTGCCGCGAGCATCGCTGCGTGATCGTGGCCCGCGTGACCGTGGGCGGGATTCACCGTACCGAGTCTGACCGGGGGCACAACCGCCTTGTACCCGATGTCGTCCACGGCCTTGGCGAGTGCCTCAGGCCCGGTCGCCGCCGGGTCGTACTTCACGGTGGCCACCCTGGTGGCAAAGTTGACGCTCGCCGACTCGACCCCGGGCTGCTTGCCCAGCCGCTTCTCGATCCGGTTCGCGCACGAGGCGCATGTCATCCCCTCGATGGGCAGGTCGGCCCGCTCTATGGGCTTCGGGGCCGTGGTCTCCGTCGGTGCTGCCTCGCCGGCGTGGTGGTGTTCGTGGAGGTTCGTCATTCGTCGTCCTTCATCTTCCGGGCCGATCTCAGGGCGCGGCCGCGGGCGTCGTCCGCCCCGCGGGCGAGCTCGACACCGACTTCTCCGGGCTCTCGCGCTGGAGCACCGCCCCGGCAATGAGCGCCACGACCACCACCGCGCCGACGATCAAGGGCATGTACTTCCGCCAACCCGTCGCCGGCGGTTGGTCATGATGGCATCCACAGTTGCAACTCATGTTGACCTCGCCTTCGCATCGACCTACCGCGCCACCCTGCCGACCAGTTCCAGCAGTTCCTCGATCATGTCATCGCGCTTAGGCCCATCCTCGCTCATCGCGGCCGCGGCGCAGTGCGTGAGGTGGTTGCGCAGCAGGTTCTTGGCGACCGAGCGCAGCGACTCCTGCACCGCCGCCGCCTGCTGGATGATGTCGGTGCAGTAGCGGTCTTCCTCGATCATCTGAGCGATGCCGCGCACCTGCCCCTCGATCCGCTTGAGGTGCTTCAGGTTCGCGGCCTTGATGGCCGCATCCACTCCGACCGCGTGCGCCCCGGGGCCGACCCCATCGCGGGTCTGACCTGCAACAGAACCCGCCCCGGGATTGCACCCGCACGCCGCGCCGTTCAGCGCCGGGCGAGCGGCGCGCCGGGCGCTGTGTGTGCTCGTCTTGCTCCTGGCCATCGACTTCGCTCCTTGGTTGATCGCTCGCACCCGCACTCACCCGCAGCAGCCGCCGGAAGCCTTGGCATCGGGCGCCTGGTTGGCCGCCGTGCTGCGGGCACCGCCGCCGCAGCACCCGCCCGACTTCGCGGGCATCGGCGCCGATGCGGCCGCGGCGGCGCCCACGGCCTTCGCGGGATACCCGGCCTCGTCGAGCGCGGCCACGGCCTTGCCCGCGGCCCACCCGTCCGCCGTCTCGATCACCGCCGATCCCATCGCCACCGATTTCACCGTGACTCCGGGCACGCCGGAGAGGGCCTTGGTCACGGCCTGCACGCAGTGCCCGCAGGTCATGCCGTCGATCGCGAGTTGGGTGGTTCGAACGTCCTGAGTCGTCGTATTCATGCTGAACTCCTTGGAGTAGAGTATACTCCCCCGGAGTATGTACGTCGGCGGATGCCAGCAGGTTCACCGCGGGTTTACACCGGTTCTGCGACCGTCCCTGTTGCGTGCTCGTACCAGCCCGGGTCGGCTCCTTCGGCCAGATCCTTCCGGACTTTCAGGACCGTGAACATCCCGCCCGCGTCGATCTCATCGAACGGCCCCTCGGTGCTGCTGCCGATCGTGTTCTTTGGGCGGCCCATCTCCATCATGTGGCCCATGCCCACCGAGAGGGGCATCGCCCCGGGCATGACCTTGGCCAGTCGAGCGTTCACCTCGTCGGTGTTCATGCCAAGAACGATGGGCAGGTTGTGCCCCATGCCGTTCATCAAGTGGTGGACCTTGTGGCAGTGGAAGGCCCAGTCGCCCTCGTTGTCGGCGATGAACTCGATGTCGCGGGTCGCTCCGGTGGGGACGTTCACGGTGACCTCGGGCCACTGCGCCGACTCGGGGATCGGGCCGCCGTCGGTGCCGGTGACCTTGAACGAGTACCCGTGCAGGTGGATGGGGTGCGCGTTGGTCGTGCTCAGGTTGCCGATGCGGATGCGCACCCGCTCGCCGATGCGTGCCAGGAGCGGTGACGTGCCGGGGAAGACGCGGCCGTTGAACGTGAACAGATTGAATGCGGTCATCTCCGTCGGGTCGGGCGTTGCCGCACCGGGGGCGACGGACCATTCATTGAGGATGATGGCGTAATCGCGATCCACGCGCGGCTCGCGGGCTTCACGTGGGTGGACGATGAACAGGCCCATCATCCCCAGCCCCATCTGGAACATCTCGTCGAAGTGCGGGTGGTACATGTAGGTGCCGTGCCCGCGGATGGTCCATTCGTACTTGAAGGTCTGCCCAGGGCGGATGTGCTTCTGCGTCAGACCGCCCACACCATCCATGCCGTTGGGGAGCAGCAGCCCGTGCCAGTGCACGGTGGTGTGCACGGGGAGGTTGTTGGTGACGAGGATGCGGATGCGGTCGCCCTCGACGGCCTCGATCATCGGGCCGGGGGACTGACCGTTGTATCCCCAGCAGTTCACGACCAAGCCGGGCGCGAACTCCCGGGCGACCGGCTCGGCGGTGAGACGAAAGACCTTGACGCCATCGTCTATTTCGAAGGGGAGCGTCGGCGAATCTGGAGCGATCACCGGGCGGTAGGGCAGGCTCCCCGGCGAAGCGGCCGTGGCAACGGGAGCATGGCCTTGGTAGCCCTGCGCGGGCGAAGCCGGGGGCGGGGTTGTCGGCGGCGGTGTCTGCGGCCGGTGACCCTGGTGCTCGGGCTGCATCGCCGCCACGGCGCGCATAACGGGCGTGACCGCAACGAGACCGGCGGTGGTCGCGAGGATCTGGCGACGGGTGATGGGCGATTGATCGTGCGTGGTCATGGCGGGTCACCTCGGTTGATGCTGCTGGTGAGGGCTGGGGGTCGCGGATGGCGAAGGAGCCGGCGTGGCCGGGGGTGCGGTGGCGGCTGACTCAGGAATCGGCGTATCGGGGAACCGGGTGCCAACGGCAAACTCAAGCTCAACCCGAGCAGTCCAGTAGTCCTGCAGCGCACGAGCGAACGCGGTCTGCGCGTCGGTGAGTTCGGATCGTGCACGCAGCAGTTCGAACACGCCGACGAACATTGAGTTGTAGCGGTCCTGCGTCGCGGCCAGAACCCGCTGGCGGAGCGGCAGGATGTCGTCGCGGTACATGCGAGCGATCTCACGTGCGGTGGCGACCCGGTTCAATGCGGAGCGGATTTCCGTGCGGGCCTGGCCCTGGAGCGAGGCCTCTCGGTGACGGGCCTGCCGAATGACTGCTTCCTGCCGAGCGATTTCGCCCTGACGCTGATTGAAGATCGGCAACTCGGCGGAGAAGTGCGGGCCGGTGGCGTACTGCCCGTCGGAGCCCTTTTCCGTCTCGACCCCGACCTGCACCGTCGAGAGCCACCACTTCTTCGTGAGTTCGAGCGCGTACTCCTGTCTTTGGACCTCCGTCGCCGCGGCCTTGAGGTCGAGTCGCGATTCCAGCGCGAGCGCGATAAGGCTCTCTTCGTTGGGCTCGCCGACCGTCGGCAACGGCGCTTCGGCCACCAGCGACCATGACACGGGTCGATCGGTGAGCCCCATGACACCTCGGAGCCGCTCGAGGCTGACTCGCTGCGCTGATCGAGCCTGCAGCAGCGCTAGCTGTGCCTGCTGAAACGCGGCCTGCTCCGACGCCAGAGTCAGGTCGTCGGCGTTTCCGGCCTCGGTCTGCGTGCGGGACAAGTCCAGCGCCAAGCGAGCGACCTCGGCGAGCTCCTCGCGGGCCTGGACCGCTGCCGTGTCGGCTTGAAGTGCGAAGTACGCGGTTCGCGTGTCGGCGGCGAGCCGGAGCACCTGCTGCGTGACCAGCCGCAGTGTCTGGTCTTCGGATGCGTCCGCGAGCTTCTGCCGGATGGGCACGAGAAACGCATCCAGCAGCCAAACATCCACGCCGATATTCCAGTTCAGGCCGCTGGGCGGCGAACTCGGGAACCGGAAGAACCCGGCGATGTCGGGGTTGCGGAGCTGCCCTGCCGTCACGACCTCCGCCTGCGCGATCCCGAGGTCTTCAAACGTTGCCTGCAACCCGCTATTGCCGAACAGCGCAATCTGCACCGCGTCCTCGGGCGAGAGCGGCCGCGCGAGTAGTGCCGCGATGGCGTCGTCCACAGCGCGGTCCTCGGGCCCCCCTTGCCTCCACACGGCGCGGGCGTTCGCTCTGGCCAGAACGTCGCTCTGGACATCCGGGAACCGCTTGTCAGGCGAAACGCTGGCACAGCCCATGACCGCCAAAAGCGCGATTGGGCACACGAGGCCGAGGAGTCGGGCAGGGATTCTCATGGGGTGGCCTCCGAGACCTGTGGTTCCGCCGGATAGCGGGAATGCGCTGCGGGGAGGGCATGGGCCGCCGACCTGCGGAGTTCATACGCGATGCTCAAACTCAGGACTGTGCGTATGAGGATCACGCCACCCAGCACGGCAAGCTGGTCGAGCGTCGGCGCAAGCACGGTCTTCAGAATGTCGGCGGCGATGAGGAACTCCAAGGAGAGCACGAGCCGCTCCGCGAGCGCGAGGCGGACTTTCGTCAGACGCTCCGGAACGGCGCGTCGCGCCAGAGCGGCGCCCATCTCCACCGCCGCTATCGCCACCGAGGCCGCGATCATCACGGCGGCGATCACTTCGATGCTGCGGACGATGGTGTTGATGACCAGTGTGAGCATGTTCAGCCTGCGAGGGGCGGGGACAGTGCCTCACGCCCTGGATCTTCAGTGGTGCTTGTACCAGCCGACGCCCTTGATGTCGTTCCAGGAATTGGTCTTGTGGCAGAGAAAGCACTGGCTTACGTTGGCGTGCTCGATCCCGGCCACTTTCATCGAGACCATGCTGAAGTGCTCCATGTAGTGGCTCGGCGGGGCCTGGTGGCACGAAGCGCAATCGGTCGAGAGGGACGATGGATGGCGAAACTCCGGAATACTCCACCCTCCCGCTGACGCGCCGGTCGCGTGGCAAGACGCGCAGCCCGTCCCCATCAAGCCCCGGTGCGGGTCCTGGTTCGCGTGGCACGAGTTGCAGTCGAGCGTCATCTCGCGGGGCGAGATCCGCCCGTGTGGAGGCGTAGCCCGGGAGGCACGCGCAATCGCATCAAGAATCGCGGTCGCATCGGCGGTCACCGGCGGGGTATTCGATGCGGCGCGGGTCGCCGCGCGAACCAACTGCTCGTGAACCATCAAGACGGGGCGGTGTGCGTGGCCCAGGTGCTCGACATGGCACTCGGAGCAGTCGCCGATATCAGCGTGGAACCGCGTGCTCTGCTTGGCCAAGAGACCGTCGGTCGCGCCCCCGCTCGCGTGACAGGCGATGCACTTGTCCGCGGTTGGACCTCGGTGCGGCGTGTGGCAAGCCTCGCAGTTCGACGCGAGGAACTCGTGCTTGGCCGAGAGGTGGCCCGGGCTGACGAAGTCCGCCCATCCCGGAGCGGCCTGGGTTCCCCCTCGGTGGGAGATGAACGGGAGCGCCGCGGCCGCTCCGAGCGCCGCAACTGTGACGACGGCATAGAGGAGCTCGCTCTTCTTCATGGCAGCCACCGGATTCCGAAGTACCAAGCGGACCAGATGTGGATGGCCAGCAACGCATACAGCACCACGGCGATGACGATGTGGCACGCAAGCCACCGGCCGAAGGCGCCCCTCATGACCTCCTGGGTCTTGATGGCGTACTCGACATCCGCGATCGATTCGGACAGTCGAACCGCCCGTGCCTGCACGCCCAGCCCGGAGGTCCCGGCCGACCCGGGATCGTGTATGAAGAACGGGGCCGCGAGCCGGGTAAAGAAGCCCGCGAACGGCCTGAGCTTTCCGGCCCTCTCCGGTTCCTTCGCCAGTTCACCGGCGGTTCGCTCGTAAGCGACACGCAGCCCGGCCAGCATCTGCTGGCGGTCCCGCATGTCCATCGACATTCGGGACATGAGGTAGCGGCCCACAAACCCGCTCAGAGCGACGATCAACATCATCGACGTGAGGGCGATGCCCAATGGGCTCTGGAACCGGTGGCCGCTGTGCAGCACGCCGAGGATCGGACCCAGGATGCCCGCGTAGATGTGAATGGCCAGGAGCGTCCGCATCGATATCGCGCGGGTCACTGATCTCTTGAGGAGCGGGATTCGCTTCACAAAGAGGTACGCCAGAGGCACGAGCATCAGCGCCGCGGCCGACAGCCCCAGCACGCCCCCAGCCAGACTGCCCGGGAAACGAGGATCTCGGTGGACGTAAAACCCCAGCACCAGCACCACGAGGAGCAGGACCAGGCCGGTCACGATGGCGCGTTCGCGTTCCTGCATCGCTTAGGCCTCCACTTCGATGTTGCGGGTCGCCTTGGCTTGACAAGCGAGGATGATGCCTCGGGCCTTTTCCTCCGGTGCGAGCGCGTCCTCGACGGCCATCGTGACGGACCCCTTGAGCAGCTTGACCTTGCACTGTCCGCAGGTCCCTGCCCTGCAGGAGTTGTCGATCGACACGCCCACATGCTCGGCGGCCTCGAGCACAGAGGTATCCGCTGGGAGCGGCGCGGCCTTTCCTGAGATGGCGAACGAAACCACGGGGGTGGTTTCAGGCGACGCCTCCACCATCGCGGTCTGCACCGCGGATTGGCGGGTGTCTTTCCGCTCGGGCGGGCCGAATGCCTCGGTTCGAATCTGGTTGCTCGGGACGCCGAGTTCCAGAAGAACGGCGCGGGTGGCGTCCATCATCGGTGCGGGACCGCAGATGTGCACGCGCCGAGTGGAGATGTCGGGAACGGAATGGGCGATCAGCTCCTTGGTCAGACGGCCCTTTGGACCCATCCAGACCGTGCCCTCAGCCCGGGTCATGGTGGCGACGACATGCAGATTGGGGTGCCGCCGCTGGAGATGCTCGAGCTCCTCGCGGAACACGAAGTCGCCCGAGGTCCTGCACGCAAACAGAAGGAAGATGTCCTTGTTCCAGCCCCGGTCGGTCAGGGTCCTGACGATGCACATCAGCGGCGTGATCCCGACACCCGCGCCGATGAGCACGATGCTGTCCGCCTCCGTTCCTGAGAAGGTGAATCGGCCCTGCGGAGCGGCTATCTGGAGCAGCTCTCCAGGCACCACGCGGTCGTGGAGGTAGCGCGACACGACCCCGAGTTCCTCCCGTTTGATGGTGATCTCCACGTAGTCGCGCTGGGCCGCGGACGACGCGATCGTGTACGAACGTTTGGTCGTCCTCCCGGCCAGTGCCACGGCAAGCGTCAGGAACTGCCCCGGCACAAACGCGAACGGGATGGAGCCTCCAGAGGGGTTAACGAGGCGGAAAGTCTTGATCGAGGGCGTCTCGGCGAACACATTCGAGACGCGAAGTGAGCCACTCCAGGGACCGATCACTCCGTCGGCACCCTCTGAAGAGGGAGGAGGCGGAGTAGATTCGGGCGACACGCGCGGCGCGGCGGTTTGCTGTGCTGACGCGGTTGCCGCGGCCGGTGTGGCCGCGAGCGCAGAGCCCGGCGGCGGCTCCGTCAGGCGACGAAGCAGGGCCGTGGCGCGGCGCATCTTGACGAAGTACATGCCGACCATCACCACGGCGAACGCCGCGAGCCCGATCATG
>JAEUIZ010000053.1 GCA_016793805.1 Phycisphaerae bacterium | reverse complement strand
CCGTTGGCGTTGGTGGGGCCCAGGCCCGCGACGTCCTTGACCTCCCACGAGAACTCGAACGCCTCCTGCGCGCGGCAGGGCTCGCCGAGGCAGAGCACACCCGCGGCAGAGGCCGCGATGCGGGTCACGATTCGAGGCGTCGATCGTCGGACTCTGGCCGCCGCTCGTCGCATGAGAGGCCCCTTCCCGCGGGTCGCGATCGGGTCCGGTTCAAGTGTGCCACAGGTCTGAGCAAGTGCAAGGGGAGGAGCAAATAAAGAGAGTGGAGTGACGGCGCGGGGGCTTGTGGTACACTGCTCGGCGATGGCCAAGCCGCAACCCAACCCTCCGCCGCCCGACGAGCCGGACCCGGTCACGCGGATGATGCGGCTCGACCCGCGCGGGACGCGGCGCGGGGTGGACGACGTGATCGACCGCCTGCGTCAGCCCGACGGCTGGGCGTGGTGGGCCGCCGCGATGCAGGGCTTTCCGCCGTCCGAGGCCGACGACCCCACGCGTGCGGCCCTCGAGCACCTCTCGCGCGCCAAGGAGCATCACAAGGCCGCGCTCACGGTCCATGGCCCGCAGCGGGTCAACAGCATCGCCCTCTACTACGCCTGCATCGCCGCCGGGATTGTTCACCACGGCAAACGCCTCACCAGCCAGGCGCCGGGGCCCTTGAGCGAGGCGTTTCTGGACCTCGCCGCCTCGACGCCTGAGCCTTGGGCGGGGCTTTTCGCGCGTGCGGGCGGCAAGGGCGGGCCGAACTGAGTCCGATCGCGGTTTCCGTGGCCCAGGCCATTGACAAACGCCCGGATCATGGCATGCTCTTGGTGCGTATAGGATGGCTCTGTCCAGTGATTTCCCGGGACGTCCCAGAACCTTCGAGCGGAGGGCCGATCGTGGTCAAGTTCAAGAGCGTGGCGGTGTGTGCGTTGGTGGCGGCGGCGGGCCAGGCGAGCGCCCAGCAGATGAAGATGGCCGAGCGGCCCCGGCCCGCGCTCGCGATGCCCACCGAGCCCCGCGTCCTCGAAGACGGCCCCATCACCATCTGCTTCGCCGTCGGGACCACGCCCGGCTACGTCTTCCTGATGAACAAACTCACCGAGATGCACAACCGCCGATTCCTCGGCGAGAATGACTTCTTCACCTTTGGCTCCTGGTCCGGCACGAGCGCCACGCCCCGCGCCCTCACCTGGAGTTTCGTCCCCGATGGCGTGCTCGCCCCGGGCCTCTCGGGCCAGGGCAGCGCCGCCAGCAACCTCTTTGCCACCATGGACAGCGGCTTCGCCTCGCAGGGCGGTCGCGCGACGTGGACCAATCGCTTCGCCCAGTCCTTCGCTCGCTGGCAGGCCCTCTCGGGCCTCTCCTACACCCGCGTCACCGTGGGCGGGAATGACTGGGACGACGGCGCCGCCTGGGGCTCGGGCGGCTCGCCCGGGCTGCGCGGCGACATCCGCATCGCCATGCGACTCCTCGACGGCGCCAACAACGTCCTCGCCTTCAACCAGTTCCCCAGCGGCGGCGGGGACATGGTCCTCGACTCCGGCGACATCGGAAACTTCGCCTCAGCCAGCAACTCCAACCGCTTCCTCCGCGACGTCGTCATGCACGAGCACGGCCACGGCATGGGCCTCCAGCACGTCTGCTCCCTCAACTCCGCCCAACTCATGGAGCCCTTCATCGACACCAGTTTCGACGGCCCGCGACAGGACGACACCCGCGGCGCCCAGTTCCTCTATGGCGACGACTTCGAGCCCAACAACACCTTCGGTACCGCCACGCCCCTGGGCGTCCTGGGCGCCTCGATCAACTCCGTGCCCGTCCCCAACCCCACCACCGGCACGCCCGACACGAACAGTTCCATCTATTCCATCGAGGGCTTCAACCAGGAGGACTGGTACTCCTTCTCCGTCACCGCCGCCACCGTCGCCTCGTTCACCATCACCCCCGTCGGCTCCACCTACGACAACTCCCAGCAGGCCGGCAATGGCTCCTGCCCCACCACCGCCAGCAACATCAACACCCTGGCCATCGGCGACCTCGCCGTGGGCGTCTACGCCAGCAACGGCACCACCCTGCTCGGCCAATCCACCTCCGGCACCGTCGGCAACCCCGAGACGCTCTCGAACGTCTCGCTCACCACGCCCGGCACCTATTTCATGCGCGTCTTCTGTTCCAACTCCTCGAGCCTCCCCCAGGCCTATCGCTTCACGATCAGCGCCAACAGCCCCTGCCCAGCCTTCGTCACCCACCCCGTCGGCAACGACTACTGCGACGGCGCCCTTGTCGCCCTCACCGTCTCCGTCTCCGGCGCGCCCACGCCCACCCTCCAGTGGCGAAAGAACGGCATCAACATCCCCGGCGCCACCGGAACCACCTACGCCTTCAACAACGCCACCTCCGCCAACAGCGGCACCTACGACTGCGTCGCCACCAACTCCTGCGGGAGCGCCACCAGCAACCCCGCCATTGTCCAGGTCACCGAACAGCCCTTCATCGACACCCAGCCCACCAACCAGGTCGTCGCCCTCGGCGGCACCGCCACCTTCACGCTCGTCTGCAACACCCCCCCGCCCATCAACTTCCAGTGGCTCCAGGACGGCTTCCCCATCCCCGGGGCCAACAGCAGCACCCTCGTCATCCCCAACGTCGGGCCCGAACACGAGGGCTCCTACCGCTGCCTCATCAACAACCTCTGCGGCAACGCCAACAGCACCGTCGTCACCCTCACCATCGGCGAGACCTGCTACCCCAACTGCGACGGCTCCACCGTCGCCCCCATCCTCAACGTCAACGACTTCACCTGCTTCCTCAATAAGTTCGCCGCCAACGACACCTACGCCAACTGCGACGGCTCGACCACCGCCCCCGTCCTCAATGTCAACGATTTCACCTGCTTCCTCAACAAGTTCGCCGCCGGCTGTTCGTAACAACTCGCATCACCGACCGCGGTCTTTCTTGCAGGAGCGCACCGCTCGCTTCTAAGGTCTTGGGGGGTGGGGGAGGCGGGCGCCAAGGTAGGGGCCACTCCGCCCTATCAACTCCGGGCGGCTTGGTATGCTGCCACCAACGGAGGTCCGCATGACAACCCGATTGTCTCCGGCGTTCGCTGGCCATCTCGCGGCGGCCTCACTCCTCGCCGCCGCCGGCGGGGCGTCGGGACAATGCGGCAACGGATGGACGCCCATCCCGCCCGGGCTCGCTCCGCCCGCTCGATTCCGCCACGCGATGGCCTACGACCCCTTCCGGCAGCGAACCGTGCTGTTCGGGGGCAGCAACTCCGTCAACGCCTTTGATCCCTTCCTCGGCGACACCTGGGAGTTCGACGGCACGACCTGGATGCCGCGCGCGTCGTCGGGGCCCGTCGCCCGCTGGCGGCACGCGATGGCCTGGGACGGCACGGGTGTCCTCGTCTTCGGAGGCTCTCTCCCAGTCCCCGGCCCGGTCCTCGGCGATCTCTGGCGCTGGGACGGCACCTCGTGGACACAACTTGCCGCTGCCGGTCCCTCCGCCCGGGCCCTCGCCACCATGGCCTATGACTCCGCGCGCGGGCGGGTCGTGCTGTTCGGCGGCGTCGCGGGCGCCGCGCGCGGCGACACCTGGGAATGGAACGGCTCCATCGGTCAATGGACGCAGAGAACCCCCGCCGCCTCGCCTCCTCCTCGCTACGGCCACGCCATGGCCTTCGACGCCCAGCGCGGCCTCGTCGTCCTCTTTGGCGGTGCGGAAACCAGGCCCTCAACGACACCTGGGAGTTCGACTCCTCCGCCGCGAGCGGCGCGGGAGCCTGGGTCCTCCGAACGCCCACGATCTCCCCGCCGGCGCAGGAACTCGAGCCCCACATGGCCTACGACCCCATCGCGCGGCGCGTCGTCCTTTTCGGGTGCTCGCGCTCCTCGTCCCAGGACGACACCTGGATCTGGGACGGCACGGCATGGGAACGCCGACGCACCGGCGGCCCGCCCCGACGAACCTGGCACGCCATGGCCTACCACGACAGCATCGGAGCGACCGTCCTCTTCGGCGGCTACGGCGCGGGCTTCCTCGCTGACACCTGGGCTTGGGACGGCACCAGCGGACCCCCGCCGGTCTTTGAGGAGCACCCGCAGAACCAGTCCGTGAACTGGACCGAGACCGCCACCTTTCGCGCCGCCGTCGATCTGGCGCCGACCGGCACCCCCCCGCTCTCGCTCCGCTGGCGCAGGGAGGGCGTGCCCATCTTCGACGATGGACGCTACTCCGGCGCCGCCACGCCGGTCCTGACCATTGCGAACTGCAACGCCGGCGACGCCGGCAGGTACGACCTCCTCGCCAGCGACGCCTGCACGCCCCTGGCCAGCCACTTCGCCTCGCTCACGGTCATCCTCGACTGCATCGAGACCTACGCCAACTGCGACCGAAGTTCGACCTCGCCCATCCTCAACGTCATGGACTTCATCTGCTTCAACAACTTCTTCGCCGCCGGACACACCTACGCCAACTGCGACGGCTCCACCGCCCCGCCCGTGCTCAACGTCAACGATTTCGTCTGCTTCGTCAACCGCTTTGTCGCGGGGTGCGAGTAGCAACTCGGCGCCCCCACCGACCCCCCCCATCCCCCCGTCCCCTTTGTGAATGCAAACCCGCCCGCCCCGGCCGGTACAACGCCATCGAGTCGCCCAAGTCGAGGAGATCGTCATGCCGAGTCACGAGCCGACGTGCTTCGCCAGACCCCACGGCACCCGGGCTCTGTTCCGCTCTCGGGCCCTCGCGCTGCTCGCCGCCGCCTCGTTCCCCCTCGCGGCACTCACGCCCAGCGCCGCGGCACAGCCAGAAGTCTGGAACGTCGGCGGGCTCTCCCCCGCCCCGCGCTGCGAGCACACCCTGGTTTGGGACTCATCCGGGCAACGGCTCGTGCTTTTTGGGGGGATGCTGCTGCGCCCCTCTGACTCGCTGCAGGGCAATGACGTCTGGGCACTCGTGGGCGACGTGTGGCGCCTCCTGCCGAATCACGGGAGCGCCGTGCCCGAGCCTCGTCTCGATCACGCCGCGGCCTTCGACAGCGCACGCCGACGCATGGTCGTCTACGGCGGAAGCCTTTCCGAGACCGAGGTCAGTGGACAGACCTGGGAGTGGAACGGCGCCTCCTGGACTCGCTTGGCGGCTCCCGGACCCGGACCGCGATTCGCTCACGCCATGACATTCGACTCCCGCCGAGGCGTGTGCGTGCTTTTCGGCGGGCGCACGCCAGCGGGCTCCAACCTCGGCGACACTTGGGAGTGGAACGGCGACAACTGGGAACTGCGCGCCAAGACGGGTCCAAGTCCGCGACGGTTCCACGCGATGGCGTTCGACTCCCAGCGCGGCGTCACCGTGCTGCACGGTGGCCGACCCGTCCTCGGCGACACTTGGGAGTGGGACGGCATCAGTTGGCGGCTCGCGACCGCACAGAGCGGCGTGCCCCGCGAGGGCCACTCGCTTGCCTTCGACGCGGAACGCGGCGTCTGCGTCCTCTTTGGGGGCGATGGGCCGATGTTCTCCCCCTCGACCTGGGAATGGAACGGCCTCTCCTGGCAGAGTGTGCCGGACGCCACGATCCTTCGACCCACGATGCTCCCCGCGGCGTTCGATTCCGCGAGGCGGCGCGTCGTCGCCGTGGGAGGCGCCCGCGCGAACGCCGCCAGCAACTCCTTGCTGCGGCACACGCTCGCCCGTTCCGATGCAAACTGGGACCTGGTGGGTGCCGGCGCAGAACACTTCAACTCCGTCATCTACGACCCCGGGCAACGAGCGGTGCTCAGCCTTGCGACCAATCCTCGCCTGAACTTCGGCGCGTCCGTCACACAGGCCTGGGACGGCTTCGCCTGGCGAGCGCTGCCCGTCAAGAGCCCGCCCGGGCGTATCGAAGCGGGGCTCGTTCTCGATTCCTGCCGCGGCCGCGTCGTTGCATCCGGCGGGCGCTCCTCCCTCACCGCGAGTTCGCCCCTCAAGGACACCTGGGAATGGGACGGAACCCGCTGGCACTTCCGCCTTGCTTCCCCCCTCGCCGCCCGGGCCGCACACGCGATGGCGTTCGACGCCCACCGATGCGTCGTTGTCGCCTTTGGAGGCACAACCGGCGGCTCGTCGAGTCTCAACGACACGATCGAATACGACGGCTCCACCTGGCATTCCGTGCCCACCCCTGGCCCCAGCGCACGCGTCCACGCCGGCATTGTCTTTGATCCGGTGCGACGTGTGTGCGTGCTCTACGGAGGGCGATCCACGTCGGGAGCCGCACCGCTCACGGACACCTGGAACTGGGATGGCAGCCACTGGGCGCTGTCGTCAACCGTCGGGCCGCTACTGCCGAGCCCGCAGTTGTCCTTCGACTCTGTCCGAGGCAACGTCGTCCTTGTCGGCGGCGCCGAACCGGGCCAGCCGATTCGTGTGTGGGATTGGACCGGGACGACCTGGGCGAGTCGACCGGTGCCTGCGCCCACAATCCCCCCGTTCGCCAACATGGCCACCCCTCGAACCCCCGCTCCCCTCGCCGGCGTCGCCTACGACGCCGCCCGCTCGCGACTCGTCGCCGTCCACGCCACCGGCGTCGTCTTCGAACTCGGGCCCGCCGCCCAGCCCCCCGCCATCCTCGCCGAGCCCGAGCCCGTCTCCCTCCCCGAGCGCCGCACCGCCACCTTCTCCGTCGTCGCCTCCGGCACCGACCCTGTCCGCCTCCTCTGGCGCCGCAACGGCGTCAACCTCGCCGACGGGCCCACGGGCCACGGCTCCGCCATCATCGGCAGCCGCGACAAGTCCCTCACCATCGCCTCCATCCGTCCCGAGGACGAGGGCGACTACCAGTGCCTCGTCCAGAACCTCGCCGGCGACGTGTTCACCACCGCCGTCACCCTCGACGTGCTCTGCTACGCCGACTGCGACGGCACCTCGCATCCGCCCGTCCTCGGCGCCACCGACTACATCTGCTTCATGAACAGGTTCGCCGCCGGCGACCCCTACGCCAACTGCGACGACAGCACGACCCCGCCCGTGCTCAACGTCGCCGACTTCGTCTGCTTCCTCGCTCGCCTCGCCGCGGGGGTGCCCGTAGGCGTCCCCGCTCGCGGCGCGACTCGTCCCCCGCGCCCGCATACACTCCTTTCGCCTCGACACCCCCGGGGCGACTCGCACCACGGGCCAGGGGGGATGGCCCACGGGGACAACCCATGCCGAAGTGGACCAAGAAGGACCTGCTCTCCCGCCCGGTCGAGCACGTGGATATCACCTCGTTCGATGCGCGACCCATCATCGACGCCTACCGCGAGATGGCCTATTCCAGCCGCACCCTCGCCCAGGCCGCCGACATCTACTCCCGCATGCTCGCCGACACCGACTGCGGCGTCATCCTCACCCTTGCCGGCTCCCTCATCTCCGCCGGCCTCAAGGACGCGATCATCACGCTCCTCGAGCACAACATGGTCGACGCCATCGTCTCCACCGGCGCCAACATCGTCGATCAGGACTTCTTCGAGGGACTCGGGTTCCAGCACTACATCGCCCCCGGCAGCCCCGAGGCCCCGCCCGTGGACGACATGACCCTCCGCAACCTCATGATCGACCGCATCTACGACACCTACATCGACGAGGACGACCTCCGCGAGTGCGACGCCACCACCCACCGCATCTTCGACGAGTTCGAGCCCGGCGCCTATTCCAGCCGCGAGTTCATCGAGGCCATGGGCGCCTACCTCGCCAAGAACCACCCCAAGAATCGCTCCATCGTCAAGACCGCACACGCCAAGCGCGTCCCCATCTTCGTCCCCGCCTTCTCCGACTGCTCCGCCGGCTTCGGCATCGTCCTCCAGCAGACCGAGGCCATCGAAGAGGGTCGCGGACAGGTCGCCTTCGACTCCGGCAAGGACTTCCGCGAACTCACCGACATCAAACTCGCCTGCAAGGACACCGGCCTCCTCATGCTCGGCGGGGGCGTCCCCAAGAACTTCGCCCAGGACATCGTCGTCGCCGCCGAACTCCTCAACGAACGCAAGGGCGGCAAGGCCCGCGGCGACATCGGCATGCACAAGTACGCCATCCAGATGACCGTCGCCGACTCCCGCGACGGCGCCCTCTCCGGCTCCACCCTCCGCGAGGCCTGCTCCTGGGGGAAGGTCGATGTCGTCCACGAACAGATGGTCTTTGGCGAACTCTCCGCCCTCTTCCCCATCCTCGCCTCCGACGCCTTCCATCGCCGCGCCTGGAAGAACCGCAAGGGCTTCAAGTTCGCCGACCTCTTCGAGAAGGGCAACGGCGTGCCCCAGTACGGCGCCTCGACCAAGAAGCGCGTCGCGCGCTAGGACTCCGCTCGCCCCCCCCCCCCCCCGCCGCGCTCGGCCCTTCCTCGGTGACCCCATCGCACCGCGCGCACGCTACGCGCCGGCGCGCCACGCTTCCCGCCGCGCCCGCCGCTCCAGCAGCGCCGCCTTGATCACCGTCGTCCCCAGCATCCCCGCGATCGCTGCGATCGTCGCCGGCGCCCGGCCCCAGCCATAGCGTGCCTCCAGCACCCCACGCTCCCGCGCCCCGAGAGCCGATGCGCCCCGTCGGACCCGCTCGCTCGGCTCCAGCCACGTCCGCCCATGCCACGTTTGCCACCGCGCTACCTTCCGCGTCCAATCCTCGATCCCCGCCTCCACGTCAAGCCGCGGCGTCGCCCGCGTCGAACGCCCCGCTCCCTCCGCCGCCCGCGCCAACCGCCGCGCCAGCGCCAGACCCGCCGGCGCCGCCAATCGCCCCGCCCCCGTCGCGTCAAACCCCTCGACCGCCTGCGCGATCGCGTCGATCCCCTCACGCACCCACGCGACCACGTCCGCCGTCCGATGCTCCTCGATCGGCCTCCCCAGCGTCGCCAGCAGCGTCCGCCGCAGCAGCGGCAACTGCGCCCGCACCAGCACCGCCTTGATCCGCGCCGCCTCGCGCAGGTCCGTCTCCGCCCGATCCACCCCCGTCGCCGTCGGTCCATCCGCGCGGGCGATCGCACCGGCCCGCGCGACCAGCCACGACATCCGCCGCGCCAGCGCTCGCTCCACCGTCGCCGCCATCGGCGGCATCCCCTCCGCCTCGCCTAGGAGCGCCCCGATCGTGCGCGCCGCGGGCGCGCCGATCGCCACCCCCGCGGGAAGCGCCGGCTCCACCGCGCCCGCCTCATCCGCCGACGGCCCGCTCTCCCCCAGCGCCTCGCGCAGCCGACGCGCCCGCGCCAGCAGCGCCACCCGCGCCACCGCCGCTCGCGACCGCCCCAATCGCGCCGCAACCTCGCCCGGCTCGATCCCCAGGAACCACGCCCGCTCCACCAACGCCCGCTCCCGCGCCGTCGGCGGCCCGCGGCGCGCAAACTCGCCGGCCGCCCGACGCAGCAGCAGCCGGCGAATCGTCTCCGGCGCGCGCCCGTGCCGCCGCGCCAGCCGCGTCGCCGCCTGGTTCAAGGACAGCCCGCACCTCGCGTACGCGCGCGCCCGGTCCACGATCCGCGCCTCCGCGTCCTCGCCCAGCCGCGACAGACGTGCCGCACGCCCCAGTCGCTCCGCGTGCGCACGCTCGAACCTCTCTACTTCCCGTCGCGCAAACGCCAGCCGCGCGCGCCCGTCCGCCTCGCGCACCCGCCGCGCCACCAGCCCCAGCCGCCGGTACCGCTCCAGGCTCTTCCGCGACACGCGCCATCGCTCCGCGAGTTCGCCCGCCGTGAGCCAGCCCGGCGGGCCGTGGTCCGACGCCCGCAGCCGCGCCGCGTCCGACAGCCGCTCCACCAGCGCCGACAGTTCCGCCCGCAGCGCACGCCCCACGAACACCGCCGGCGCCTCCGTCTCCGGGCGATACCCCGTCAGCCGATGCACCAGCCAGTCCTCGGGGTAGTTCCGATCGTCGTCGATGTCCGCGGCCAGCGCCTCGGCCCGCTCCACCTGCCGCCGCAGCGCCGACGACGACGCGAACCGCAACTGCCGGGCGAGGTCGTCGAGCGCCGCAATGCGCAGGCGAGGCAGCGGGGGCATGGCAAAGCGATCTCAGCGCGGCCCGGACGATTCCACCAAACCCAGCGAGGCGGACGCGCCGCAGTCCGCCGATCGGCGCGCCGCCTGACGCGCGCCCTCGCCCGCCGCCGCCGCTCGCGCCCCGTCGCACGCACCGATTGCCGCCGCGCGACGCAAGAACTCCGCGATCGCCTCCGCCTCGCGCTCCCCCAACTCGTACCGCAGCAACTGCCCAAGGTACCGCCGCGCCAACCCCGTCGGCCAGCGGTGCTCGCCCGCGCGTCGATCCACGATCCAATCCAGCCGCGCCACGTTCCGCCGCCGCTGCCGATCCAGCAGCGCCGCGACCTGCTCGATCGCCGGATCCCCCGCCCGTTCCGACCGGCACATCCACGCCGCGTACACGAACGGCAGTCCCGTCAACTCCTTCCACGCCTGCCCAAGGTCCAACTGGTGCGGATACCGCTCCACCGGCGGCGATTCCGTCACCACCTTGTCCCCGATCAGCAGCAGCGCGTCAGGCCACTCCGCCGTCGGACCCCCTGACACCGGCACCCGCTCCCGCGCGTCATACGCGATGACCTCCGGCCTCACCCCATGCCGCTCCGCCAGCACGATCCGGCACAACGCCACCGACGTGTGGCTGTCCGCGTCCGCGTGAACCGCGGCGATGCGATCGAACGGCGTCGACGAGAACAGCCGAACCGTCAGCGTCGGTCCGTCGCACGCGATCACTCCTCCGGGCAGGATCGCCAGGTCGTGCCGCGCCGCGTCGATCACCGACGCCAGCCCCACGTCTGCCTCCCCGGAGATGACCGCGTCCGCAATCCGAGACGGAATCATCGGCGACAGCGTCACCCCCTGCGCCTTCGAGAGCCCCTCGATCAGGGGCACCGTGTTCAGGTACGAGACGCACGCGACGCGGATGGCCATGGCGGATGCTATTCCGCGGAACACGTCCTACCCTAGCCGCTCGGCGCCGCGCCCCCCCACCCCCACCCGCTCCGTGCGAGCGGTATCCGAAAGGAACCCAATGCGTCTGCCCATCGCCCTGCTCTCCCTTGCCCTCTGCCTGCCCGCCGTCGCCCAAGACTCCGCCACCAAGCCCGCCGACCAGCCCGTCGCCGCCGCCCAGCCCCCGGCCCCGACCCCGATCCCCGTCCCGGACGGCCCCGTCGTCAAAAAGCAGGAACTCGAGGGCGGCCTGATCCTCGAGGACATCACCCTCGGCACCGGCTACGAGGTCAAGACCGGCGACGCCGTCGTCGCCCTCTACCACGGGATGCTCAAAGAGGGCGGCAAGGTCTTCGACTCCGCCTTCGAGCGCGGCATGCCCATCGCCTTCCCCCTCTCGGGCGTCATCGAGGGCTGGCAGAAGGGCGTCCCGGGCATGAAGGTCGGCGGCGTCCGCAAACTCACCATCCCCTCGAAAATGGGCTACGGCGAGCGCGGCGCGGGCCAGGACATCCCCCCCAACGCCGACCTCGTCTTCGTCGTCAAGATCGTCGACGCCCTCCAGACCGAGGACGTCACTGTCGGCGAGGGCGAGGAGATCTTCGGACAGTTCGTCGCCGTCACCACCCACGTCATCAAGGACAAGGACGGGCATGAACTCGCCAAGGTCGAGAAGCCCTACATCTGGATCCCCGGCGAGTTCCCCGCCATCCAGTACGGCCTGACCGGCATGAAAGCGGGCGGCAAGCGCCGCCTCGTCGTTCCCAAGGAACTCAACGAGAACCCCGTCCAGGCACTCCCGAATCTTCCGCAGAACGTCCCGCTCATCATCGAGATCGACCTCTCCGTCCTCCGCAACCTCAGCCCGCGGCGATAACGCTCCACGCCGCATCCATCCCTGCCTCCCTAGGCTTCTTCGCGAGTTCCTTCAGGTCTCGCGCCGAGGGCGTAGCTCAGTTGGTAGAGCATCGGCCTTTTAAGCCGTTGGTCCAGGGTTCGAGTCCCTGCGCCCTCATTCCACTCGGCCCCCGGAGCCCCGCGCCATGATCGTGCTGCACGCCCAGTGGAGCGGATCGCGGCTCTGGCTCTGGGCCGAGTCCATCGCTCGTCTCCACGCGCCCGCCGCCGAGCCCGACTCGCACCCCTTCGCCGCGCCGACGGAGGACCTCGCCCGCTGGCACGGCCCGAACGCCACCACGGAAGCGATCTCGCTCCGCCTCCCCGCTCGCGACGGTCGGCCCGAACCCAGCCCCCGCCTCGCGCACGCCGCCGGCCTCGCCGCCGACGACGCCCGCGATGCGACCCCCACGCTCGCGACCTTCCGCGTCCCAGCCCTCGGCCTGCCCCCGTCCGCGCTCCGCGAGTTCTTCGCCTCCCTCGAAGACCGCGCCGACTCCGTATCGATCGGGCCCTCGCTCGCCTACCTCCGCGCCGGCTTCGGGCTCGCGTGCCACTGCCTCGCGCAGCAGCGCTTCGTCCCCGGGCTCTTCCAGAGGCCGGGAGGCGTGCTCCTGGGCCAATGGCAACCCTGGCTCGCCGATGAGGCCACCGCCGAGCGACTCGCCGCCCTCATCCATGCCATGCCCCCCGCGGCCCGCGCCGCCGTCGACGGCTTCGCGCACGACCCCTGGTCCATGCTCGAAGACTTCCTCGTCGCCGCCACCGACGCCGAGTGCCGCCGAGTCCTCGCCGCCGAGGACATGGCCAGCGGCGTCCGCGAGCGCGACCCCTCCGGCGATCCCCCCGTCTTCTGGCTGCGGGGACTCCTCGACGCCGATCCCGCCGTCGATGGGCCCGCCGCCACCAAGACCGACCTCATCCGAAACGTCCGACGCTGGATCGGCGGGCTCGAAGACCGCGGCGCCAGCAGCACCTGGCGACTCCTCCTTCGCCTCAACGAGCCCCCGGAGAACCCGCTCGAGGCCAAGTCGCCGCCCCAAGGCCTTCAGGACCCCGGCGACAGCCTCCGCTGGCCTCTCACCTTCCACCTCCAATCCCAGGAAGACCCGCGCGTCGTCGTCGATGCGCCGGACATCTGGCTCCTCCCCACCGACGCCGCCACCGTCGAGGGGCGCCGGCTCGACGGGCCGCACGAACTCCTCCTCGGCGAGTTGGCCCGTGCCGCCCGAATCTTCCCTCCGCTCGAGCGCGCCCTCGACGACGCCGAGCCCGTCGATCTCGAACTCTCCACCCGACACGCCTACGAGTTCCTCCGCGAGATCGCCGGTCCCCTCCGCGAGCAGGGCTTCGGCGTCCAGGCTCCCGAGTGGTGGGATCGGCCCTCCGCTCGCCTCGGCGCTCGACTCAAACTCGTCTCCGATCCCGCCCCGGCCTCCCCATCGCCCGGCAGCCAGCGCCGCGGCCTCGGGCTCGCCTCCGTCGTCTCCTACTCCTGGGACATCTCCCTCGGCGGCGTCACCCTCTCCCTCGACGAGTTCCAGAAACTCGCCGCACAGCGCTCCCCCCTCCTCCGCATCAACGGCCGATGGGTCGAGGTCCGTCCCGAGGACGTCCGCGCCGCCCACGGGTTCATCAAGGACAACCCCGGCGGCGAGATGTCCCTCGGCCAGGCCATCCGCCTCGCCTACGCCGTCGACGCCAAGGCCGAGGCCGTCCCCATCGTCGGGCTCGAAGCCACCGGCTGGGTCGCCGACTTCCTCGGCGGCGTGAGCAAGAGCCAGAAACTCGCCATCGTCGCACCGCCCGCGGGATTCCACGGGTCCCTCCGTCCCTACCAACTCCGCGGGGTCTCCTGGCTCGCCTTCCTCGAAAGCCTCGGCTTCGGGCCCTGCCTCGCCGACGACATGGGCCTCGGCAAGACCATCCAGGTCCTCGCCCTCCTCGCCCACGAGCGAACCCCCGACGAGATCGCCCGCGCCGGCAAGCCCGGACCCACCCTCCTGGTCGTCCCCATGTCCGTCGTCGGCAACTGGCAGCACGAGGCCAAGCGCTTCTGCCCCGAGTTGCGCGTCCTCACCCACCACGGCCCGGAGCGCCTCGCCCCCGATCGCCTCGCCCGTGCCGCCGCCGACTTCGACGCCGTCATCACCACCTACGCCCTCGCCCACCGCGACCGCGAGGCCCTCGCCCGCGTCGCCTGGCAACGCGTCGTCCTCGACGAGGCCCAGTACATCAAGAACGCCGAGACCAAGCAGGCCCAGGCCGTCCGCGCCCTCCCCGCCGCCACGCGCCTCGCCCTCACCGGCACCCCCGTCGAGAACCGCCTCGGCGAACTCTGGTCCATCTTCGACTTCCTCAACCCGGGCTACCTCGGCTCACCCGCCAACTTCCGCAAGCGCTTCGCCGTCCCCGTCGAACTCCGCCGCGACGCCGACCGCGCCAAGCAACTCTCCGACCTCGTCCGTCCCTTCCTGCTCCGCCGACTCAAGAGCGACCCCACCGTCGCCGCCGACCTCCCCGAGAAACTCGAAACCCGCGAGTACGCCCACCTCACCACCGAGCAGGCCGAACTCTACGAGTCCATCGTCCGACGGATGATGACCCAGGTCGAGGACGCCGAGGGCATCCGCCGCAAGGGCCTCGTCCTCGCCATGCTCGTGAAACTCAAGCAGGCGTGCGACCACCCGTCCCTCGTCCTCGGCGACCACGAGCCCGACGCCCCAACGCCCCCGATCGCCGCACGCTCCGGCAAGTGCATCCGCCTCGTCGAGATGCTCGACGAAGTCATCGCCTCCGGCGAGCGCGCCCTCGTCTTCACCCAGTTCCGCCGCATGGCCGAACTCCTCGCCGCCATGCTCCGCCACGACCTCGACCGCGACGTCCTCCTCTTCCACGGGGGCACCACCGCCACCCAGCGCCAGGCCCTCGTCGAGCGCTTCCAGCGCGCCGACGACGCCGCACCCGTCATGGTCGTCAGCCTCCGCGCCGGCGGCCTGGGCCTCAACCTCACCGCCGCCACCCACGTCTTCCACTTCGATCGCTGGTGGAACCCCGCCGTCGAGAACCAGGCCACCGACCGCGCCCACCGCATCGGACAGTTCCGCACCGTCCAGGTCCACAAGTTCGTCGTCCGCGGAACCCTCGAAGAACGCATCGACGCCATGATCGAGTCCAAGACCGAACTCGCCAAGCAGGTCATCGGCTCCGGCGAGGCCTGGCTCACCGAACTCGACACCTCCCAACTCCGCGACATCCTCACCCTCCGCCGCGACGCCGTCGACGACGGCGAATAGCCGCTCGCCCCCCGCTCCCCCGCCCCCTTCCGCGCTCCCCTACGCCCCGAAGTACGCCTTCGCCACGTACTCCTGCACCATCCGGTGCGTGTTGAAGTACGCCCCGTTGACGCCGATCGCGTGCCGCATCACCCCCACAAACCGCTCGCGATCCCCGTAATACGTCGGCAGCACCCGCCGCTCCAGCGCGTCGAACAGGTCCGCCGCGTCGCGTGAGTCGTCGCCCTCGCCCACCCCTCGATCCGTCCCGATCGCCCACCCCGTCACCCCCTCCACGCACCCCTCCAGCCACCACCCGTCCAGCACCGACAGCGACGGCACCCCGTTCAGCGCCGCCTTCATCCCGCTCGTCCCCGACGCCTCCAGCGGCGCCCGCGGCGTGTTCACCCACACGTCGCTCCCCGCCGTCATGATCGCCCCCAGCGCCATGTCATAGTTCGGCAGGAACACCGCCCGCACCCGCCCCCGCAGCGCCCCGATCGCCTCGAACACCCGCCGGATCTCGTCCTTCCCGCCCCCGTCGCGCGGGTGCGACTTCCCCGCGAACACCACCTGCACGGGGCCCAGCCGATCGCTCATCGCACCCAGCCGCGCCGGATCGCTCAGCAGCAGGTGATGCCGCTTGTACGTCGCCGCCCGCCGCGCAAACCCCAGCGTGATCGCCGCGGGGTCGAGCGTCTCGCCCGTGAGTTGCCGCACCGTGTCGAGCAGCCTTCGCTTCGCCGTCGCGTGCGCCTCCCAGACCTCGTCCCCGGGTATCGCCATCGCCCGCCGCAACAGGCTCGGCTCCTGCTGCCACCCGGGGACGTGCCGATCGAACACCCGCGCCATCGCCGGGCTCGTCCAGCGCCCCGCGTGCACGCCGTTGGTGATCGAGTCCACCGCCGCCGGCGCGAATATCCGCCGCGACACCTCCGCGTGTCGACGCGACACCCCGTTGACGTACCGGCTCAGGCTCAGCGCCAGCCGCGTCAGGTTCAGACGACCCTCGTCCATCGCCGCGCTCGCCCGCGCGAACCCCTCGAACGGCCTGAGCAACTCGGGCTCCAACGCCTCGCGCACCCGCTCCGGATCGAACCGGTCGTGGCCCGCCGGCACCGGCGTGTGCGTCGTGAACACGCACCGCGACCGCACCTCGCGCAGCACCCGCGGGTCCGTCGCCGCAAGCCCGCGCGACGCCGCCGACTCGCGCGCGAGTTCCAGCGTCAGGAGCGCCGCGTGCCCCACGTTCATGTGGAACCGCCGGATCCCGCTCAGCCCCAGCGCCCGCAGCATCCGCACGCCCCCGATCCCCAGCACCGCCTCCTGCCGAAGCCGATCCCGCTCGTCCCCCCCGTACAGGCTGTCCGTGATCCGCCGATCCTCCGGGTGGTTGTCGGCGTGATCCGTGTCCAGCAGCAGCACGCTCACCTCGCGCCCCGTCGCCCCGTGGACCACGCACCGCCACGCCCCCACCACCACGCGCCGACCGTGCAGCCCAACCTCCACCACCGCCGGCGCGGGCTCCAGATGGGCCGACGGCCGCCACTCCGTCGGCGTCTCGATCTGCTCGCCCCGCGCGCCCAGCCCCTGCGTGAAATACCCGCGCCGATGCACCAGCGTCACCCCCACCATCGGGACGCCCAGGTCCGCCGCCGACAGCAGCGCGTCGCCCGCCAGCACGCCCAGCCCCCCGCTGTACGTCGGCATCCCGAGGTCCAGCGCCGCTTCCATCGTGAAGTACGCGATCTGCGGAGTTTGGGGCATAACTCGAGTCTGCCGGCGGCCGGAGCGTGCCCGAGCGAACAGCCGCCGGCACGCCCCGCGAGTTGCGAAGCCTATTCGCCCATCGATCGGCACGCCGCCCGCATGAACCCATCCAGGTACCGCTCCACGAACGCCTCCACCGCCGCCGCCGTCCCCCCTGCCGTCGAGCCCCAGCAACTCGCCACCGGCTCGTCAAACTCCGGGTCCGCCTGCACCAGAAACACCCCGTCCACCGCGAGCGTGCTCGGCAACTTGTCCGCAAAGAACGCCGCCAACGCGTTCACCCCAGGCCCGCCCACGCTGATCGTCGGGCGCGCCCGCATCTCGTCGTGGTTCAGATACCACACGTCCGAGCACACCAGCACCTCCGCCCGCTCCCCGTGCCGCGACAGCCACCCCGCCACTCGCTCCCGCAGCCCGTACGCGATCGCCCGATCCGTCCGCTCCGCGTCCGGGTGCGTCCCCGTGATCAACAGGATCTGCCGCTCGCTTCCCATGCCGATTTCGTCGATTCTTGACCCAAATCGCTCGCCAACACGCCCCGACCCTGGAAAGATACAGCATCGACGCTCCACCCGCGGCGTCGGCAGTCAGCCAACCGCGGGGGGGCGGGGAGATTCGACTTTGGATCAGTTGCCCAGCACGCGGAACGACGCCGCACAGTCACCGCCCCAGACCGCCCCAGCGAGCCCAAACCACGCGCCCGCACCCGATCGACCCGCACCCGGTCAACCCGAGGCGCGGCACGCCGATCGCGTCGAGCGCCTCCCCTCCTACGCCGTCCTGCTCCACAACGACGATGCCATCCTCATGGACTACGTCGTCGAGACCATCTGCGAACTCACCCCGCTCGACCAGCAGCACGCCTCAACCATCATGATCGAGGCCCACACCTCCGGCGTCGCCCTCGTCCTCACCACCCACCGCGAACGCGCCGAACTCTACGCCGAGCAGTTCCGCAGCAAGGGCCTCACCGTCTCCGTCGAGCCCGCGCTCTAAACGCCCCCACTCTCGCGACTCCATAGCGGGCGACGGGACTTGAACCCGCGACATTCAGCTTGGAAGGCTGACGCTCTACCACTGAGCTACACCCGCGCGCTCCAATCTTAGCACCGGTCCCCCCATCACCGGCACGCGTGCAGCAGCCCGCCGCTCCCTCAATACCCCGCCAGCCACGACCCCGCCGCGAACCGCTCGTCGAACTCCCGGTCCAGCGGCACCCCGATCGACGCCAGCGTCGCCCCGCTCCTCCCCTTCGACATGAACATCAGACCCCGCTCCGCCTCCGCCTTTCCTCCAATGAACACGTTCCCCGAGTGGCTCGCGGCCTTCTCCCTCGCCTCGATCTCCCGCATCCGCTCGAACGTGCTCCCCGCCACCGCACGCGCCACCCGCCCCGCCTCCACCGGCTCCCCCAAGAACTCCAGCATCCGCCCCAACTCCCGCCCCGCGTCCGCCTTCAGGTCCTCGTACCGCACCAGCAGCAGCGGGAACCGCCGCTGCGCCAGCCACGACAGCAGGTTGTCCTCCCAACTCCCGTAGCCGTTCCGCACGCTCCCCTGGTCGCCCCCGTTCCGGATGTAGTCGCGCACGAAGTACTCGTCCGTCCACGTCGCCTGCGGGTTCCGTAGCCGGTAGTAGTTCAGCATGCTCAGCATCACGTCCTTCGGCCGGCGAACGATGTAGATGATCCCCTCCGTCCGCTCCACGTGCGGCATCCGCGGCCCAAAGCCCCAGTGAACCTTCACCAGCAGCGTCCGCGTCCCCGTCTCCGCTCGCGCCATGTCCCCCGCGTGGACATCCGGGATCCGCCGACCCAACTCCGCCGTGTCCTTGATCTCCCCGTACAGGTACTGGTACAGCAGAAACCGTACCCACGTATTCCCAGACTTCGGGAACGAGGCCAACCAGTGAATCCGCGGCGAAGTCGTCACGCCCGCAGCATAGCGGCCGTCCGCCCGCCCGCGCCGCCGTGCAGTCCCGCTCCCCCGCCGTCGCCATCTATCATGGCCCGCGGTGCGCTCCCCGACGCCGCACGCCATCCGGAGCCCGCCCCATGCTCTTCGGCATCCCGGCCCGAGCCATCATGCGTGCCGAAACCAAGCAGGCCACCGCCTGGAAGCACGGCGACTACCAGACCGTCGAACTCACCGACAACGTCTCCGCCATCCGCGTCCATCACAACGCCGGCGCCGCTGCCGCCGCCAAGCCCGATCTCGCCCTCGGCTCCGCACGCCAAGGCCGCTGGTACATGATCGGCGAGGACTCCATCGCCACCCGCGGCGAACTCAAGGAGCGCTACGCCCTCCCCGCCGTGCTCGGGCTCGACGGCCAGGCCATCGGCTTCACGCACCAGGACGCCGTCGTCCTCCGCGCGGGCACCGTCGTCAACCTCGGCATCGCCGCCGCCATGACCGATCCGCGCTGGGTCGGCGGCCGCGCCGGCGGCGGACTCCAGGCCGAACTCGTCTCGGGCCCCGAGCCCACCCGCCGCGACATCGACGCCTTCTGGAGCGACCGCTGGGGTCACGCCTAGCGCGCCCACCCCGCACGAACGCTCGCCCCGCGCCTACTCCTCCGCGTCCGGCTGCGGCTTCCGCTCCACCGTCGGCATCCGCGTCAGCACCTTGTCGATCAGCCCGTACTCCAGCATCTCGTGCTCGTCCAGCCACTTGTTCCGGTCGCAGTCCCGCTCGATCTTGTCCTTGGGCTGGCCCGTCTGCTGCGCATAGATCGCGTACAGCCGCTCCCGGATCCGCAGCATCTCCCGCGCCTCGATCTCCAGGTCCGTCGCCTGCCCCTCCATCACCCCCGCGATCAGCGGCTGGTGCATCAGGTTCCGCGCGTTCGACAGCGCGAACCGCTTCCCCTTCGCCCCGCAGCACGCCAGCATGCTCCCCATGCTCGCCGCCTGCCCGATGATGTACGTGCACACGTCCGGCTGGATGAAGTTCATCGTGTCGATCATCGCCAGCCCCGCCGACACCGACCCCCCGGGCGAGTTCACGTACAGGTGGATGTCCGCCTTCGCGTCCTCGTTCGCCAGGAACAACAACTGCGCGATCACCAGATTCGCGCCGTCGTCGTCGATCGGACCGCCCACGAAAATAATCCGGTCCTTCAGCAGCCGCGAGTAGATGTCGTACGCCCGCTCCCCGCGCCCCGACTTCTCGATCACGATCGGTACCAGATTCGCTGATGGCTGTCGCATCGTTCCCTCTCCTACTTCTTCGGCATCTCCACCAGCACCTCGTCCACCAGCCCGTACGCCTTCGCCTCGTCCGCGCTGAAATACTTGTCCCGCTCCGAGTCCTGCCTCACCCGATCCAGGCTCTGCCCGCTGTTCTCCGCCAGGATCCGGATCAACTCCTGCTTCGCCTTGATGATCTGCTCCGCCTGGATCCGGATGTCCTCCGCCTGCCCGCCAACGCCCCCGTACGGCTGGTGGATCATCACCTTCGCGTGCGGCAACGCGAACCGCTTCCCCTTCGCCCCTGCCGCCAGCAGCACCGCCGCCCCCGAATACGCCCGACCGATGCAGTACGTGCTCACCGAACTCGACAGGAACCGCATCGTGTCATAGATCGCCAGCGTGTCGTCCACCGCACCGCCCGGCGAGTTGATGTACAGGCTGATCTCCTGCCCTCGCTTCTGGTTCTCCAGGTACAGCATCTGCATCATCACCCGCGCCGCCGAGACGTGGTTGATCTCCCCGATCAAAAACACGATCCGATTCTCGAGCAGCAGCTCGTCGATCGTCATCTCCCGCGTCCGCTGGTATGTCACGCCCGCTGAGGCCATGGGCCCTCCTACTCCGTTGCTCCGTTCCATCCGACCTTCCCTCGGCCTGGCGCGACGCGCGCTCGCCCCCTGCCGCCTCCCTCGCTCCAACTGATCCTAGACGCCGCCACAACATCGGCAAGCGCCGCCTCCAAGGTGAGCGCGGAATAACCACTTTCGACCCCTGCTCGCCGCTCGCTCTCGCTCCCCGCTCAAACGAACGCCCGCTCCGCCAGGTCGATCGCTCGCGCCAGCGCCGCCGCCTTGTTCACCGTCTCGTCGTACTCCGCGCTCGCCTCCGAGTCCGCCACGATCCCACCCGCCGCCTGCAGGTGATACACCCA
This sequence comes from Phycisphaerae bacterium, assembly GCA_016793805.1. Lineage (GTDB taxonomy): Bacteria > Planctomycetota > Phycisphaerae > Phycisphaerales > UBA1924 > JAEUIZ01. Next base: position 38,177 of record JAEUIZ010000053.1, on the reverse strand, counting down.
CGTCCCCCCGCGCCGCATCGCCGTCGGCACCACCATCGTCCGCAGCGCCAGCGCCACGTCCATCTGCCCGTCCAGACCCACGTACCCCATCCCCCCGCCATACGGCCCGCGACGAACGCCCTCCAACTCGTCGATGATCTGCATCGCTCGAACCTTCGGTGCCCCGGAGATCGTCCCCGCCGGCAACGCCGCCCGCAGCGCGTCCCACGCGTCCAGCCCCGCCCGCAACTCTCCCGTCACCGTCGAACTCAGGTGCATCACGTGGCTGTACCGCTCCACCTCCATCACCCGCGGCAGCCGCACCGTCCCCGCCTCGCACACACGCCCCACGTCGTTCCGTCCCAGATCCACCAGCATGATGTGCTCGGCTCGCTCCTTCGCATCCCCCAGCAACTCCCGCTCCAGCGCCGCGTCCTCCGCCAACGTCACCCCGCGACGCCGCGTCCCCGCCAGCGGCCGATTCGTCATCTCCAACGCCTCGCCCGCCTCGCCCACCCGCGCCTTCCGCCTCACCCGGCACAGAATCTCCGGCGAACTCGCCACCAGAATGCACCCCGGCGCCTGCATGTACACCATGTACGGGCTCGGGTTCACCGCTCGCAGCGCCCGATACACGTCGAACGGGTCCGCGGCGCTCTCCCGCTCGAACCGCTGCCCGACCACCACTTGGAACACGTCCCCGGCACGGATGTACTCCTGCGCCCTCGACACCATCCCCGCGTGCCCCTCGCGCGTCACGTTGCTCGCCAGCGACGCTCGCGCGCCCTCTCCCTCCACCCGCCCCGCCGGCAACGGCCGGCTGTGCCGCTGGATCGCCTCCGCTCGCGCCTCCGCTTTCCCCAGCGCCGCCTCATACGCCGAACCCGCGTCATCCCCCGGCCACACCAGCCCAACCTGCACCACATGCACCAACTTCTCCACGTGATCGAACACCACCACCCCGTCGTACAACCCAAAGTGCAGGTCCGGCAGTCCACGATCGTCCCGCGGCGCGCCCGCAAACCCCAACTTCCCCGCCTCCGCGTACCGCACCGTGTCGTACCCCGCATACCCAAACAGCCCCCCCAGCACGCACCCAGGCAGCGCCCGCCCCTCCCTCGGCACCACCAACTCCACCCCGCGCACCAACCCCCGAGCCACCTCCAGCGGGTCCATGTGCTCGCCCCGCTCTGCAACCCCAGGCAGCACCCGCGACCCCTCGCGCCCATGCCGACTCACCCAAACCTCGTGCCCCTTCGCCACCACCTCCGCGATCGGATGCGCTCCCAAAATACTGTGCCGCCCCTGCCGCTCCCCGCCCTCCACCGATTCCAACAAGAACGACGGCGCCTCTCGCTCGTCCGCCGACACCAACCTCCGATACGCCAGCACCGGCGTCAACTGGTCCGCCAGCAGCCGAATCCCCACAGGGATCGCCACCACCCCCGCACGCCCCCGCGCCAGCGACACAAACTCGTCCCGCGTCACGTTCGCCATCGCCCGCGAGTGTACGCCGAACTCCAAACCCCCCAGCCCGGTACAGTCTCCATCATGCTCCCCCGCTCGCTCTCGGCGCTCGCGGCCTCCACCCTCCTCGCCGCCGCCTCACTCGCCCAGCCCACCCCCATCACGCCCCCACCTCAACCCGCCAACCCCGACCAACCCTCCGCCAAGTTCGACGATCTCCCCCCCGCCATGAAACTCGGCCTCCGCGCCGAGGCCCTCCGCCGCGCCATCCCCACCTACCCCGTCCTCGTCATCGTCCCCGACGAAGCCTCCTACGTCCGAGCCCTCTCCGCCTGGTCCATCCGCGTCCGCTTCCCCATCCTCATCGAAGACGGCACCGACGCCGCTCGCGAGGACATCGCACGCTTCGCCCGCGCCTTCGGCCCCGCGCGAATCCTCCGATGGTCCGCCCCCGCCTCTCTCCCGCAGCCCGGCCCAGACCGCCGCGCCGCCCTCGACGCCGCCGTCTTCTCCGCCTGGGGTGGCCCGATGGAGTCCGAATCCTCCGCCCCCTCCATCACCTCCTGGCCCGAACTCCTCGCCCGCTTCCAAACCCTCAAACTCCCACCCCCCGGCATCATCCTCGCCGACGACGCCGATCCCGCCTGGGCCGCCGCCATCGCACTCGCCGCCGGCCGCGCCCAGCCCATCACCTGGACCTCCGTCCGCGGCGGCAGCGTCAACGCCCTCCTCTCCCTCCCCGACTTCGAGTCCCTCTCACGCCTCTCCGAATCCGCCGCCGACGCCGCCCGCACCGACTGGAAACGCCTCGGCGATTGGATCGACGCCCTCACCCTCTGCGGCAACTGGCCCGCCAAGGTCGGAGGCCACGAAGGCCCTCTCGCCACCACCGACCTCCTCGGGCGCTTCCTCCCAACTCCCGACTCTTCGCGCCGCGATCAAGGCCAGCGATGGGCCTTCGCCGGACAACTCTTCGCCCCCACTCCCGCCTCCGCCGCCTACCGCGCCATGTGCTCCCTCTTCCTCTCCACCTCCCGCGCCTGGCTCTTCGACGGCTATCCCGACGGCCAGCCCTGGGACGCCTTCGACGCCACCAGGGCCGCCGCCCCGCTCCGCGAAGCCAAACTCTCCGTCGATCTCGACGACACCCCGCGACAGGGCGAACGCCAGTGGCGGCTCAAGTCCGCTTGGGGCGTCGATGCCGGCCTCATCACCGTCAACTCCAAGGGCGCCGCCGACGAGTTCACACTCGAGCCCGGCCAATGCCGACCCGGCGATGTCCCCTTCCTCCGCGTCCCCGCCATCGTCTACTTCGTCCACTCCTTCTCCGCCAGCGTCCCCGCCGAGCGCGGCACCGTCGCCGGTCGGTGGCTCGAACGCGGCGCCTACGCCTACCTCGGCTCCGTCCACGAGCCCTTCCTCCACGCCTTCGTCCCCACCCCGCTTTTCACCGCTCGCATGGCCGCCGGCTTCGCCTTCGCCGGTGCCGTCCGCGCCGACCAGGGATCCGCCTGGCGACTCGCCACCATCGGCGACCCCCTCACCACCCTCGGCCAAGGACCGCCTCGCGCCCAAGGCAGCCCCGACCTCCCCGGTGCCGTCAGCATCGACGACTGGACCCAGGCCGCTCTCGCCGCCGATCGCTTCCAGGACGCCATCGTCGGCCTCACCTACCTCGGCCGCGACCGCGACGCCGCACGCCTCGCCCGCGGGCTCCTCGCCGAACGCCCCCGTGACGTCACCCCGGGCGTCGCCATCGTCTCCATCATGCCCCTCTTCCGCGACCGCGACGCCGACTCCATCCTCCGCGCCTTCGCCTTCCTCTCCGCCGAGCAGGCCGCCGACGGCCCACGCCGCGACGCCCTCTGGCACGCCTGCTACAACCTCCTCGACGCCCCGCGTCGAGAGTCCATGCTCGCCACACTCCGCCTCAACCTCCGCGTCGACCAACTCGGCCGCGACGCCGCCGACCTCGTCATCCCCGTCGCCGACGCCCTCGGCCGCGACGACGCCGTCGCCCTCCTCGACCAGGTCCGCGCCCAGGCGCGCAACGACAACGACCGCTACTGGATCGCCGAGGCCGACAAACGCCTCAAGGCCCGGCCTCCCGTCCGCCGCGACCGCTAGCCCGAACGTCTACGTCGTCGCCGGCACCGGCTGCTTCGTCCCGTACATGAACTCCTCGCGCACGATCTTCCCTCGCTCGATCGTGTACACCCCCACCTCTTCCATCATCGTCCGCTCCCCAGTGCTCCGATCCTCCACGTCCATCCGGAACTTCACCGCAAACCCCGTCGCCCCCACGTACGGGCCCTCGGCGCTCGCCCCGTGGATCGTGTGCGTCTCCAGCCACCCCGCGTTCTTCGCCTCCACCGCCTTCCGTCCACGCCACTCCATCGACACCCCAACCCCCTCCACCGACACCACGTCCTTCCCCCACCACTTCTCCTCGATCTCCTTGAAGTGCCCCGCGTTGAACATCGACACCAGGTCCGCCCCGATCTCCGCCGGCGTCGCACCCTTCCCAGTCTTCACCTCGCGCGGCGCCAGCGACGCCCCCTTCTTCTTCCCCTTCTTCGCCTTCGACTTCTTGTCCTTCTTCTCCGCCCGCCGCTTCTTGTCCTTCTTCGCCATGTCGGCCTCCCTTCGCCGATTGTTGTACCACACCCGCCGCGCCTCCGCCCGACTCCACTCCCACTCCACCTCCCCCCCGCCCGCACCTTCCGCAAAGTCGCGCATGTTCGCATCGCGTTCGGCCAACCCCCGTCAAGTTGGGCAACCCAGGCGACGATACTCGGGTGAACCGGGGAATCGGACCATGAGCAGCGGACCCGAGAATCTCGCCGAAAAGCGCGTCTTCACCACCGGCGAGGCCGCCGCCGTCTGCAAGGTCAGCCAGCAGACCATCATCCGCTGCTTCGACAGCGGACGCCTCACGGGCTTCCGCGTCCCAGGCTCCAAGTTCCGACGAATCCCTCGAGACGAACTCATCCGTTTCATGAAGGCCAACAACATCCCGCTCGAGGCCCTCGAGGGCGCCCGCCGCCGAATCCTCGTCGTCGATGACGACCCCGCCATCCTCAAACTCTTCGAGGACGCCCTCGCGCGAGACAACCGCTTCGAGGTCCGATCCGCCACCACCGGATACGACGCCGGCATGGCCACCGAGTCCTTCCGCCCTCACCTCATCATCCTCGACTACATGCTCCCCGACATCAACGGCAACATCGTCTGCCAACGCCTCCGCTCCAACCCCGCGCTCAAGGACACCCGAATCATCTTCGTCAGCGGCGTCGTCGACGAGAGCGAGGTCCGCGACCTCCTCAACGCCGGCGCCGACGAGTTCATCAAAAAGCCGTTCAACGTCCAGGCCCTCGTCCGCAAGATCGCCGAACTCCTCGGCATGGAACCCGCGCCCGCTCGCTAGCACGGAGCCCCCATGCCCGATCGCTCCGCCCAGATCGACCTGATCCTCAGGCAGGTGGACTCCCTCCCAACACTCTCCACCGTCGCCACGCGCCTCCTCCAGATCGGCAGCCTCGAAGACGCCGACCTCGATCCCATCGTCGAGATCCTCGAAGCCGATCCCGCCATGACCGCACGGCTCCTCGCCATGTGCCGCCGCGCCGACCGCGGCCTGGGCGACCGCATCACCACCGTCCGCCGCGCCGTCGTCATGCTCGGCATCGAGGCCGTCCAGGCCGCCGTCCTCAGCGTCGCCGTCTTCCAGGCCATGAGCGCCTGCGCCCCTCGAACCGACGAGCCCGAGTCCCCACGCGACGACGCCACCGCCTCCTTCGATCGCGAGGGCTTCTGGAGACACTCCGTCGCCACCGCCTGCGCCGCCGAACGACTCGCCGAGTCCCACATGGACCTCGGCGTCCGGCCCGAAGAGGCCTTCGTCGCCGGACTCCTCCACGACCTCGGCAAACTCGTCCTCCTCCTCGTCCTCCCCCGCGCCTACGCCCGCGTCCTCGGGCTCGCCGAACGCCGACAAGCCTCCGCCACCGAGGCCGAACTCGCACTCCTCGGCGTCGACCACCACACCGCCGGCAAACGCCTCGCCGAACACTGGAACCTCCCCGCTCCACTCCGCGACGCCATCTGGCTCCACGGCCAACCCCCCGAGTCCTTCGCCGACTCACCCCACCGCAACCTCGTCGGCATCGTCGCCGTCGCCCGAGCCCTCTGCCGTCACCAGCACCTCGGTTGGTCCGGGGACCACAACCACCCCGAGCCCCTCGACGGGCCGCGCGGCCTCTGCCGTCGCTTCGGCCTCGCACCCGAACTCGTCACCGCCGCCGTCGGAAACGTCCACGACGACACCCTCCAACGCTGCGCCGCCCTCGGCCTGGGCGAACTCACGCCCCCGGAACTCCTCGCCCAGGCTCTCACCTCCGCCAACGCCCGCCTCGGCCGCCTCTCCGAGATCCTCGAACAGCGCGCCCGCTCCGCCCAACGCCTCGGCCGCGCCCTCGACGCCGTCCGCGAGTTCCACGAGTGGGCCGCCTCCGCCGCCGATCGCGGCGTCCTCGGCGCCCTCGCCGCCGTCGTCCGTTCCGCCTCCGCCACCCTCGGACCGGGCCTCCTCGGCGTCGCCTTCCAACCCGCCCCCGACGAGCCCTGGCAACTCCTCGCCGCCTTCGACCCCGAAGGCCGACCCAAACTCTCCGAACTCCTCCAGCCCCCGACCCACCTCGCCTCTCTCGCCTCCCTTTGCGGCCCCGCCGCGCCACACGCCGACTCCGCACAGGTCGCCGCCTTCCTCGCCACCCGCCTCCCCGGTCAGGCCGATCCCTCCCGACTCCACCTCCTCCCCATCACTCCCAACCCCTCGTCCCACGACTCCGACCGCGCCGCCGCCGTCCTCATCCACGACCGCGTCGCCGCCGGCGCCTCCGACCGCTCCATCCTCGACGCCCTCATCGCCACCTGGTCCGCCGCCGTCCGCGCCGGCGCCCGACACGACGCCGCCGCACGCCTCAGCGAGCGCCTCGCCTCCGCCAACGCACTCCTCGTCGAGGCACAGTCCCGACTCGCCCAGGCCGACGCCATGGCCCGCCTCGGCGTCATGACCGCCGGCGCCGCTCACGAGATCAACAACCCCCTCACCGTCATCAGCGGCCGCGCCCAACTCCTTGCCGACTCCCTCCAGGGCCCCGAGCAAGCCTCCGCACGCGCCATCGTCGAGGCCGCCGAGCACGTCGCCTCCCTCATCGCCGACCTCCGGCAGATCGCCGAGCCCGCCTTCAACCTCGCCCCCACCGACCTCCCCGCCCTCGTCCAGCGCGCCGTCGCCGCCGCCGAGCACCGCACCGGCATCACCGGCCGCGTCCGCGTGATCGGGCCTGCATCCCCGCCGCCGGTGTTACTGGACGGATCGCTTGTAGCGAACGCGCTGGAAGAGGTCGTCGCCAACGCCCTCCAGGCCGGCGGCAACGCCCCCGTTCGCCTCTCCCTTCACCCCCCGGCCTCCGATGGCCGACTCCTCTTCGTCGTCGAGGACCAGGGAGCGGGGATGTCCGAGAGAGCACTCCAGCACGCCTTCGATCCGTTCTTCAGCGAGAAGCCCGCCGGGCGTCGCACCGGCCTGGGACTCACCCGCGCCCTCCGTTTCGTCGAGTTGCACCAGGGAGAGATCCGCCTGCGCTCCGCGCCGGGTCACGGAACCACCGCCACCATCGACCTCCACGCACCCGCGTGCCAGGCCGATCGGCAGGCCGCCTAGGGAGGGGAGTGCCATGGGACGCCGAAAGGCCACCAACCGCGACATCGTCGAACCGCCCGCAACGCCCCTCGTCCCGCGCGTCCTCATCGTCTCCCCTGACGCGCCCGAACGCGAACGCCTCGCTCTCTCCCTCCGCGACTTCCACGGCACACGCTGCGAACTCGCCGACTCCGTCCACGCCGCTCGCTCCGCCCTCGGACGCGATCCCTTCGACCTCGTCCTCCTCCGCGCCGACCTCGCCGACGGCTCCGGCCTCGCCCTCCTCCGCGAACTCGCCGACCAGCGCGCCGGGCCCGCCGCCATGCTCATCGAGGACTCCCTCACCCTCGACAAGGCCGTCGAGGCCATGCGCCTCGGCGCCGTCGATATCGTCAACCCCGCCGCCCCGGGCCGCGAGTTCCAGGCCGCCGTCCGCGCCGCCGTCGGCCGCGCCCGCGATCGCATGGACCGCGAGGCTCGCCTCGTCCGCCTCTCCAAGGTCTGCCGCAAACTCAACGACGCACGCCACGAGATCTCCAGCCAGGTCTCCAGCATGTGCGAGGACCTCGTCTCCGCTTACCAGGAACTCTCCGACCAGATGACCCAACTCGGCGTCGCCTCCGAGTTCAACAGCCTCATCCGCCAGGAACTCGACGTCGAGTCCCTCCTCCGAACCGCCCTCGAGTTCATCCTCGCCAAGACCGGGCCCACCAACGGCGCCATCTTCCTCCCCTCCTCCTCACGCGACTACTCCCTCGGCGCCTACGTCAACTACAACACCCCCGACGGCACCGGCGAGTCCCTCCTCGAACACCTCGCCGGTCTCATCCCCGCTCGTCTCGAAGACGCCACCGCCCTCGCCCTCGTCGCCGACAACGCCCAGATGGCCGAGTTCCTCGGCGACGACGCCCACTTCCTCGACGGCCAGGCGCTCCTCGCCTTCCCCTGCCGACACGACGACGAGTGCCTCGCCATCGTCGCACTCTTCCGCGACCGCAAAAACCCCTTCCCAAACTCCCTCGTCCCCGTCATGGCCACCGTCGCCTCCCTCTTCGGCCGCCAACTCGCGCGCGTCATCCACATCCACCACCGACACCTCCCCAAAGACCAGTGGGGCGCCTTCGACGGCAACCAGGACGACGACGACCTCGATCTCGCCGCCTAACCCACACCCCTCCCACCCTCTCTACTCGTAGTTCGGTCTATACTCGGGTTGTGGACCAGCCTCCTAACACACCCCTCCCACCCCTCGGCTCCATCCGCGGCCGCGGCACCTCCCTCAACCCCGCCGGCCGTTTCGACCGGCTCAGCCTCCACGTACTCCCCTCTCACCTTGGCGATCTCGCCAACGACGCCCCCAACGGCCGACAACTCCCCACCTCCGTCCAGCCCGACGACTCCCGCTCCGTCATCAACCGCGTTGATTCCCCCGACCTCTCCTTCAACTGGACCCTCAACCCCTATCGCGGCTGCGAGCACGGGTGCATCTACTGCTACGCCAGACCAGGCCACGAGTACCTCGGCCTCTCCTCCGGCCTCGACTTCGAGACCCGCCTCTTCGCCAAGCACGACGCCCCCGATCTCCTCCGTCGCGAACTCGCTCGCCCCGCCTGGCGCGGCGAGCCCATCGTCCTCAGCGGCGTCACCGATCCCTACCAGCCCATCGAACGCGACCTCCGCATCACGCGCCGTTGCCTCGAGGTCTGCCGCGACTTCCGCCAGCCCGTCGCCCTCATCACCAAGAACCGTCTCATCGAGCGCGACGCCGACCTCCTCGCCGACCTCGCGCGCGATCACGCCGCCGCCGCCGCCATCAGCCTCACCTCGCTCGACCCGCACCTCGCCGCCATCATGGAGCCCCGCGCCAGCGCCCCGCGCGATCGCCTCGCCGCCATCCGCGCCCTCGCCGACGCCGGCGTCCCCGTCACCGTGATGACCGCGCCCATCATCCCCAGGATCAACGACCACGAGATCCCCGCCCTCCTCCGCGCCGCCGCCGACGCCGGCGCCTCCTCCGCCGCCTACATCACCCTTCGGCTCCCCTACCAGATCAAGGACCTCTTCGTCGACTGGCTCCGACGCCACTTCCCTGACCGCGCCGACGCCGTCCTCAATGCCCTCCGCCAGATCCACGGCGGCGCGCTCTACCGCGCCTCCTTCGGCCTCCGCCAACGCGGCTCGGGCCCCCTCGCCGCCCAGATCCGCTCCCTCCACAGAGCCTTCGCCGCCACGTACAACCTCGACCGACCCCGGCCCCCGCTCCGCAGCGCCGCCTTCCGAAAGCCCGACGACCAGCCCTCCCTCTTCGCGCCCTGACGCGATCCGTCCGCCGCTTCCCCTAGCGCCGCGAGCGCAGCGCCGGCTTCTTGACCGCTCGCCCGTTCGTCGGCCCCGACCTTCCACTCGCCAACCCGCACCCCCGTTCCCTCGACACCGTACCGCCCGCCGCGTGATTGTCCGCCGGCGCTCGGTTTCCTCGCTTGGTTCCTTGCTTCACACAGGAGTTCTGACATGCCCGCTGCTTCGCTCGCTCCCGCTCGCCTCGATCGTACCATCGCCGCCCCTCGATCCTCCCTCGCCGGCGCCCTCACGCTCGCCTACGGCCTGATCGCCTACGCCGCCTTCTTCGCCGTCATCTGCTACGCCATCGGCTTCGTCGGCAACTGGCTCGTCCCCAAGTCCATCGACTCCGGCCACGTCCGCCCCCTCCTCCCCTCCCTCCTCATCAACGCCGCCCTCCTCTCCCTCTTCGTCCTCCAGCACACCATGATGGCCCGTCCCGCCTTCAAACGCTGGTGGACTCGCTTCGTCCCCAAGCCCATCGAACGCTCCACCTTCGTCCTCGCCGCCAGCGCCTGCCTCGCCCTCGTCTTCTGGCAGTGGCAGCCCGCACCCTCCATCGTCTGGAACGCCTCGCACCCCCTCGCTGTCTGGGGACTCTCCGCCCTCCCCCTCCTCGGCTGGGGCATCGTCTTCCTCGCCTCCTTCATGGTCAGCCACTTCGACCTCTTCGGCCTCCGACAGGTCTGGATCCGCTTCCGCAATCGGACCTACCGCCCCGTCGGCTTCCGACTCGTCGGGCTCTACAAACTCGTCCGCCATCCCCTCATGCTCGGCTTCCTCATCGCCTTCTGGGCCACGCCCACCATGACCCTCGGACACCTCTTCTTCTCCGTCATGGTCACCGCCTACATCCTCTTCGGAACCTGGATCGAGGAACGCGACCTCATCGCCGAGCACGGCCGCGACTACCTCGCCTACCGCAACTCCACCCGCGCCTTCATCCCCATCCCCCGCTAACGCCTCACCCCGCTTCCACTCCCCTCTCGGGAACGCCGGCCTCCCGGCTGGCGTCTCCGCTTCGCCCCTCTCGCATTGTCCATCAGCCCACCAGAAAGCCCAACCCATGCCCCTCGACACACTCCGCCTGCCCGCTTCCCTGTCCCTTCGCCGCGCCGCGACCAGCGCCGCGCTCTCCTCCGCCGCACGCACGCCCGTACCCGCCGCGCGCCTCGCGCGCCGCGCGGGCGTCATCGCCTTCGCCTTCTTCTTCGCCAAGGGCCTCGCCTGGATCGCCCTCGCCGCCCTCGGACTCCAGGCCCTCTAGCCCCGGCTCACCCCACCGGCTTCCCGCACCCCCCGCAGAACTTCGACCCCGCCCTCACCTCCGCCCCGCACCCCGTGCAGAACTGCTTCACCCCCACCGCCTTCCCGCACTCCGCGCAGAACTTCCCCGTCTGGCCCCGCGCCCCGCACGACCCGCATGTCGCCCCGGCCACCCCGCCCTCGGCACGCACGTCGATCTCCGCCACCAGGTCCGTCTCCCGCGCCTTCCGCCACACCTGCTCCTTCTGCGCCGTCGCCTGCGCCGCCGCGATCTCGTCCTCCAGGTCCGGCGCACACTTGTCGCACTGCCCCTTCTTCGGATTCCAGCACGCCTGCGGGCACACCCACTTCCCGCACCGCGGGCACTGCTTGAACTCCTTCTTCGCTTCCGCCACCGCCTCCGCCAGCGCCTCGTCTCGCGCCCGGCCACGCAGCGCGTCCCGAACCGTGTCCCCGGCCTGCGCCGCGTTCCCCGCCGCCCCGCTCCCAAACAACCCCCCCGCCGCGCGAAGGAAACTCCCCGCCATCCCCAGTTTGCTCTCCTTGAACCGCGACATGTGCCCGTTCCCGCACCCGTCGCAGTAGAACTCGAACTGGTACCCGTGGTCCGTGCAGCAGTCCTTGAAGTTCGACGTGAACGAGATCAGGCTCATCGCGGCCCTCCTGTCGCCCCAGTATCCACCATCCCCCGACCCGACGCAAGACCCTCAACCCCGCATCGACGACAGCAACTCCCGCGTCGTCCGCCGCGTCAGCCCTCGCACCGCCGGCCACGCCGCCAGCAGCGCCAGAACCATCACGATCCCCCATCCCGCCGCGATCGGGCCCATCGGCGGCCGCAACCCCAGCGTCAGCCCCATCAGCAGCGCGTGCAGCCGCTGACCCGCCCACGAGCCCTGCAACCCCATCAGCGTCCCCACCACGCACGCCGTCAGCCCCACCAGCACCACCTCCCCAAACACCAGCCGCGCCAGCACCCCACGGCTCGCCCCCATCGCCCGCAGCACCCCGAACTCGAACCGCCTCGCCTGGATCCCCGCCACCACCAGGTTCGCCACCCCGCAGCACGCGATCAGCATCCCCGTCATCGCGATCGCCATCAGCACCCCGAGGATCCCCCGCGCAAACCCCTGGATCTGCTCCTTGATCTGCACCCCGCTCCCCGCGTCCATGAACCCGATCCCCGCCAACTCCTCCCGCAACTCGTCCAGCGCCCACCCGTCGCCCCGCGCCAGCGCCCCGGGCGTCAGTTTCACCTGGATCATGTTGATCGGCGCCGCCTGACCGTCCAGGAACTTCCGCTTCATGTCCTCGCGCGAGCCGAACACCGCGTGCAGCGACTGGTCGCTGAACTCCTCCCCCACGTTGAAAAACTTGCTCACCAACTCCAGCCCGGGCGACGCCACCACCCCCACGATCTCGAACTCGTGCTCCCTCCCGTTCAGCCCGCACCGGAACCGCTTCCCCACGCCCAGCCCCTGCGCCACCAGGAACTCCCGCGCCACGATCACCGCACCGCCCTCGACCAGCCGCCGACGCGCCTCCTCCGGGTCGCCCTGCACCCACGCCAGCCGCACCATCCGGAAAAACGCGTCCACGTCGAACCCCACGAACGTCGTCGTGTACTGCTGCAGCGCCCGAACCCCGAACGCGTCCGTCTCCACCTGCTGCAGCGTGATCGCCGACGTGTCCGCCACGATGTCCGTCCGCGCCCGAACCTTCTCCAGCGCCCACTCCGGCAACGCCAGCCCGCTGATGAACGCATCCGGGAACTGAATCTTCCCGATCCAATCGCGCAGCACCGCGCCACCGTTCGTGAAGATCGCCACCATCAGCGCCAACCCCGCCATCAACGCCCCGGCCGTCAGCCCGTGCCGATACGGCGTCGCCCCGACCGACCGCTCCAGCAGCCGCCTCGGGAGCCCCATCACCCGCGACACCACCGGCCCGAACGCCCGCGCCACCACCACCCCCATCGGCACCGACATCAAAAAGTACCCCACGAACAACGCCGGCAGACCCGCCGTCGCGTACATCCAGAACACCACCTGCCCGTCCTCGCTCGCCGTCACCGTCCCGACGTGCACCAGCACCAGCACCAGCCCCGCCAGCGTGATCGCCGCCAGCCCCGACCGGCCCACCACCTCCGCGCGCGACGCCAGCCCCGCCAACGGCGACATCCGCGCCACGCGCCACGCCGGCCACGCCGCCCCCACCATCCCAGCCCCCAAACTCCCCGCCACGCTCAGCCCCATCCCCATCCACGACACCGCCAGCCCCGTCGGAACCTGATCCCCGAACCACCACGCCAGCCCCGCCGCCACGCCCAGCCCCATCGGCACTCCCGCCGCCGCACCGAGCACCCCCACCACCACCCCGCACCACACCTGCGTCATCGCCAACTGCCACCGCGTCCCGCCCACGCACCGCACCATCGCCAACTCGCGCTGCCGCTCCGCCACGTTCGTCGTCAGCCCCGTCATGATGATGAACGCCGCCGACATGAACGCCATCACCGTCGCCAGCACCATCCCCAACTGGTTCGCCGCCAGGTTCTTGTTCAAACCCGACGTCACCTTCTCCGTCGTCTGAAGGATCAGCCCCTTCGCCAACTCCCCCGCGTGCGCGCGCACCACCTCGTCCGCACGAACCCCCGGCCCCACCGCCACGTCGATCTGCGTCAGCCCCGCCTCCTGCGCCAACCGCTTCAACGCACCCATCGTCAGGTACGCCTGCGGCCGCCCGCCCAGCGGCGGCGCCTCCGCCAGCCCTACCACCCGCAACTCCGTCGCCCGCCGAAGCCCCCGCAGCCCGAGCGCCGCGTCCATCCCGAAGTACACCTGCTTGAGCACCTCCACCGTCTCCCCGACACCCACGAACTGCGCCGCGTTGATCCGCCCCGCCTCCGCCGCGTCCCCCGTCCGCTCCGGCACCTCCACACGCGCCAGCGTCTCCGCCGCTCGCACCGGCGCCGCGTTGATCGACAAAAACCCGTCCCGCTTCTTCCCCGGCATCGACTGCTCGATCGTCAGCCTCTGCACCAGCGCCAGATCAATCACCACCTCGTCATCCGCCGTCGGCATCCGCCCCATCACCAGCCGCGGCTCCGGCGCCAGCGACTCCCGCCCAAACCCCCGCACCGTCGCGTTCCCCAGCGCCGTCGTCGAGACCTCCACCTCGCGCCGCACCCACTCCCGCACCGCTCCCCCTGCCCCCCGTCCACCCTCCACCAGCCCCACCTTCTTCGCCCGGATCGACAGCGGCGCCTGCAACCGCCCCGCCGCCGCCGTCACGCCCTCCCACCCGCGCACCGTCTCCAGCACCCCCTCCGGCAGCACCGTCCCCGTCCCCGCCGGCCGGATCCGCAACTCCGCCTTCCCCACCGTCGCATCCAGTTGCGCCCGGATCGCCCGATTCACCGACGCCATCGCGCACGAGATCGCCGTGATCAGCGCCGCCGAGAGCGCCGTCGCCAGGACCAGCAACACCGTCCGGCTACGCCGTTCGGACAAGTTGTTGATAGCGAGTCGCCACGCCGGACGCATCCAGCACCCCGTCCTTGCTCCCCACCTCGATCCGCCCTGTCACCCGCCCGTCGCTCAGCACGAACACCCGCCGGCAGTTCGCCGCCGCCGCCGCCTCGTGCGTCACCATCAACACCCACGTCCCCTCGCTCTCGCTCAGGTCCGCCAGCAGCCGCCACAACTTCCCCGCGCTCGTCGAGTCCAGGTTCCCCGTCGGCTCGTCCGCCAGCACCAGCGCCGGCCGAAACAGCAGCGCCCGCGCGATCGCCACGCGCTGCTGCTCGCCCCCCGACAGCGCGTCCGGCCGATGCCCCGCTCGATCCCCAAGCCCCAGCCGACCCAGCAACTCCTCCGCCCGCCCCCGAACCTCGCCCCCGGCCTGACCCGCCAGCATCCCCGGCAACTCCACGTTCTCCAGCGCCGTCAGCGTCGGGATCAGGTTGAACTGCTGGAACACGATCCCCACCCGCGACCGCCGGAACCGCGTCGCCTCCGGCTCCCGCAGCCGGTGCACCGCCGTCCCCGCCACCTCGATCTCTCCCTTGTCCGGCCAGTCCAACGCCGCCAGCAGGTGCAGCAGCGTCGACTTCCCCGACCCCGACTGCCCCATGATCCCGTAGAACCCGGGCTCCCCGATCTCCAGATCCACCCCCCGAAGCGCCGCCACCTGCCGCTCCCCCATCCGGTACGCCTTCTCCACGCCCACGCACCGGATCATGCTCGCTCCCGCGACCGCCCCACCCTCTCCTTGGGAGTCCCCGGGCCCCGATTCCCGTTCACGACGGATGCGCCTTGTCATACTCCGCCGCGCTCTTGCACTTCGTCAGCCCGGTCCGATCGGATGCCCGCACCTTCACCAGCCATCCCGTCCCATACGGGTCCGTGTTCAGCAGCCCCGGCTCGTTCGCCAGCGCCCCGTTCACCTCCACCACCTCCCCGTCCACGAAGCAGTACACGTCGCTCGTGGTCTTCACCGACTCCACCTCCCCCACCACGTCCCCCGCCTTCACCCTCGTCCCCACTCCCTTCATTTGCACATACGTCACGTCCGTGAGCGCATCGACCGCGAACCGCGTCAGCCCCAGCGTCACGACCCCACCCTCCTCCTTGTGCCACTCGTGCGTGTCCGAATACACCCGATCGTTCGGTGAGCCCATGGTCCCTTCCTCGGCGCCCTACCCGGGCGGCCGCAATCCTACCGCTCCCTCCCCGCTCACGGCCTCCGCTTCGCCGGCGGCGGCATCCCTCGGCGCTTCATCAACTCCCTCTGCCGCTCCTCCGCCAGCCGCTGCATCCGCTGGATGAACCCCTCCCCCTTCGGCCCCTTCGCCCGAGGCTTCAAGAGGTCATGCTTCGTGATGTGCGCCCGGATCCACTTGCTCTCCACAATCCCCAGCGTCGAGTTCGTGATGAAGTACAACGCCAGCCCGCTCGGCGCGTTGTACATCAGCGCCGGAAACAGCACCACCATCATCCACTTCATCATCTTCTGCTGCATCTCCTGCTCCGGCGTCAGCGCCGTCGTCGTCGGCGGAGTCAGGTACTTGTTCTGAATAAAGAACACCACCCCCAGCACGAACGGCAACAAGTTCAACGAGTTGATCGGGCCCAGCATCGGGATCGTCACCAGGTCCCGACCGAAATACACGAACCGATCCGGCTCCGCAAGGTCCGACAGGAACCACCCCATGAACCTCGGAAAGCCCGGCGCGATCACCTGGAACACCCCAAAGAACGCCGGCTCGTGCCGCAACTCCACCGCGAAGTACAGCACCGCGTACAACGCGATCCACACCGGCGTCTGCAGGAACATCGGCAGACACCCCAACGCCCCCGTCGGGCTGATCCCCTCCTCGCGCCACAACTTCGCCATCTCCTCCCGCATCACCTTCGGGTCGCTCCCGTACTTCTCCTGCAACTTCTTCTGCTTCGGCGCCATCTCCTGCATCTGCTTCCCGAACCGCTGCATCCGGATCTGCGACCACCGCGTCACCGGGTGCAGCGCCCCGCGAACCACCAGCACCAGCGCCATGATCGCCAGGCCCCAATCGAACAGCACCGAGTCGTGCAGCGCCCGCAGCAACCCCAGCAGCAGCCCCGTCAGCACCGGGAACGTGCACCACCCGCACGGCCCCCCAAAGTTGTACACCACCAGCCCTCGCAGCCCCACCGCCTCGCACTCCGCCTCCTTCTTGATCTCCGCCCGCGACAGCGGACCCGCGTACACCCCCACCCGCTCCTCCACGCTCCCCCCAGCCGCCACCTCCCGCGCCCCCCACGTCGTCCGCAGCGCCACCACCGGCTCCGACCCGCCCACCAGCAGCACTCGGTCCAGCGTCGCCCCCATCACCTTCTGATCCGGCCCAGCACCCGCTCCCACCAGCGGCTGCATCGCCACACCGAAGTACCGATTCGTCATCCCAGCCCACACCAGCCGGTACTCCGACGACACGCTCGTCCGGTTCGGCCACACCGGCATCACCGCCTCATACCCCGCCGGACCCATCGAGCCCACCACGTCGCTCCGCGCCGTCAGAAACTCGTTCGACGACACCGTCGGATCCGTCCCCTGCGACATCGGCTTGAGCAGATACCCAAACCGCACTCGCCGCTTGTCGCCCCCATACCCCGCCGAGTCCTGCTCCAGGTCCACCGGGCCATAGTGCTGCCACGACACCCGCAGCCCGATCCCCGTCAGGTTCGTCGCACGCTGCGTCAGCCGCACCAGGTACGACCCCTTCGGCAACTCGTACCGCCGCTCCAGCCGCAGCACACGCTCCCCACGCTCGTTCACCACGAACGCCTCGAACGTCCCGGGCCCAACCTCCCGCCACACCGGCCTCCCCACCATCACCCCGCCCGCCTCGTCATACGCCCCCACCACCCCGACCTCCACCCCGTTCACCGTCACTCCCAGCGCCGCCATCGGCGCCACCACCGCCGGCACCCCACCCGCGTCCTTCACCACGTGCTCCCGCTGCACCACCGTGTGCGTCTGCCGACGAACCGTGTCAAAGTGCCGTGTCAGCGCGATCGACCTCACCCCGGCCCCCAGCGCCGTGAACTCCACCCGCGCGTTGTACCCGTCCCCAGCCCCCAACGACCCGATCCCCGCGAACCCCGACGACCCCGCCCCCTCCACCACCTCCGCTCGCAAACCCTTGAGCACCTCCGCCTCCGGCCCGCTCGCCGTCGGCGCACCCGGAGTCACCACCGTCGGCGCCGCCGCCCCCATCCCCGTCGCCCCCGGCTGCTCCACCGCCCCAGCCTGCTCCTCCCGCGCCGGCGTTCCCGATGCTCCCGTCGCCCCGTGCGGCCGCGACGCCGCCGGCTGCCTCCCCTTCGGTCCAGAGTTCACGAACACCGCCGCCGCCACACCAAGCCCCGCAAGGAACAAAGCCACCGGGACAATCACGCGCAAGGCCGTGTTCTTGGGCTGGGGCATTGGGTCCAAGGATAGCGGGCCTTCACCCCCACGGTCCCATCATCTCGCAACGTCCGTTCCCGCCCCGCGCCACGCGGACAACCCGCGCCCCCGGCCGCCGCTCGCGCCCCATCTCCCGCCGCCTCCCCTCCGCCTCGCTTCCATCAGGCACACTCCATGTGGAGGCCGGAGGATCCATCCATGCGCAACCACAGCCAACTCACCGGTCGCACCCTCGCTCTCGCGACCGTCGCCCTCGGCCTCGCCTGCGCTAAGGCCGCACTCGCCGATAACGCCAACCGCCCCTCCACCTCCTTCGGCGGCGTCGTCCCCGCCTCCGCCTCCGTCGCACCGGGAACCAAGGTCCGTTCCAGCGGCCCAGCCTCCGCCCACGTCGCCACCTTCACCGGCTCCAAGTCCGGCGCCTCCGCTCGCAACGGCTCCGGGGCCATCAACACCATCCGCAACGAGAACGCCCCTCGCGCCAAGCCCTCCGCCTCCGCCAAGTCACCCTCCAAGCCTTCCGCCAAGGCCTCGGCCAACGCCCATGCCAAGCGACCGGCCTCCAGCCCTACGCGACCCGTCAATCCCACCAAGCCCACCGACAACACCTTCACCGTCGATCCCACCAAGGTCCTCGTCCGCCGCGCCTCCGACGCGCCCACGCCCTCGCCCATGCCCTCGCCCGTCGAGCCCATCGTCGCCGCCGCCATGCAGACCCCCCCTACCCCCACCGCCACCGTCAACCGCAACGCCTTCTCCATCGGCCGCTCCGGCGCCGCCAACTGATCCATCCCACTCCCCTGCGCCACCAAACCCATCCTCGCCCTCACACCCGGCCTCCTCGCCGGGTGTCGCCTCTTTCCGGCTCCCCCCACCCCCGAGCCTACACTTTCCCGAACCGCGTGCCGGCCGGAAACCTTTCCCTCCGGCATCTGTAAAAGGGGGGTGGTCCGCGCCATCCCTTTCACTCAGGTCCCGCCACCGCCCAGCAGGAGGCTCCAGATGCGACCCCCACCCCGCGGCGGAATGCTCGTCAAGACCATCCTCGCTGTCGTCGTCCTCGCCATGGTTGCCGCTGGCGCCTGGCTCGTCCTCAAACCCAAGACTTCCGCCCGCGAGTCCGCCCACGGCACCCTCGACCTCGCCAAGGCCGAGATCATCTCCTTCGACATGACCACCACCGCCCTGGGCGAACTCCAGGCCAAGAACCAGATCGAACTCAACAGCGAACTCGAAACCGAGAGCAGCATCGTCGAACTCGTCCCCGAGGGCAAGGCCGTCAAAAAGGGCGAACTCATCCTCCGCCTCAGCGGCGACCAGATCCAGACCCAGATCGACGAGACCAAACTCCGCGTCGAGTCCGCCAAGGCCGACCTCGTCGCCGCCGACAGCGGGTACGAGATCCAGAAGAGCGAGAACGAGTCCCGCCTCCGACAGGCCCGCCTCAAACTCGACCTCGCCGAACTCGCCCTCAAGCAGTGGGAGTCCGGCGACCACGTCCAGAAAATGAAGGACATCGAACTCGCCCTCGACAAGTCCTCCAAGGACCTCGAACGCCTCGAAGAGAAGTTCGTCCGCAGCCAGGGCCTCTTCAAAGAAGGCTTCATGTCCAAGGACGAACTCCAGAAGGAAGAGATCGAACTCCGCAACGCCCGCGCCGCCCTCGAAAAGGCCAAACTCGACGACACCACCTACCAGAACTACCAGAAGCCCAAGGACCAGAAGAGCAAACTCTCCGACGTCGAGGAGGCCCGCGCCGAACTCGAACGAACCAAGCAGCAGGCCGAGATCCAACTCGCCATCAAGGACGCCGAGCGCGTCAACAAGCGCCGCCAACTCGCCCTCCACGAGGAAAAACTCGCCAAACTCGAGAAGCAACTCGCCGCCACCGAGATCCGCGCGCCCCAGGACGGCCTCGTCGTCTACGCCTCCAGCGCAGGCCGCAACTGGTTCGACGACTCCCCCTTCACCGTCGGCCGCCGCGTCCGCCCACAGGAACCCCTCATCGTCCTCCCCGATACCTCCGAAATGGTCGCCGCCGTCCGCGTCCAGGAGGCCCTCGCCGGACGCATCCGCCCAGGACAGACCGCCTCCGTCAAGGTCGACATGCTCGGCGGACAGGTCCTCTCCGGCAAGGTCGATTCCATCGGCGTCATGGCCGAGTCCCAGGGCCGTTGGATGGACCCCAACCGCCGCGAATACACCGTCAAAATCGCCCTCGACAAGACCTCCTCCGACCTCGGCCTCAAGCCCTCCAACAAGTGCGAGGCCACCATCACCATGGGCCGCGTCGAGGACACCCTCGCCGTCCCCGTCCAGGGCGTCTTCTCCGACGAGGCCCTCAAGTTCGTCTACGTCCCCCGCAGCGGCCGCTTCGTCCGAATCCCCGTCAAGGTCGGCCGCGTCTCCTCCCTCTACGCCGAACTCACCGCCGGCCTCACCGAGGGCGAACGCGTCCTCCTCCGCGAGCCCGACCCCAACCAGATCCTCCGCGAACCCTGGGACCCCGACAAACTCAAACTCGTCGGCTTCGAACTCGACTCCAACGGCAAGGCCATCCCCACAGGCGGCGCCCGCCCCGGCGGCCGCGAAGCCGGCCGCCGTAACGCCGCCAACGGCCGAGGCCGCGCCGGTCCTCCGGGCGCAGGCCAGCCCGCCGACGCCGGCCTCGTCCAGTCCGCCGAGGTCAAGCCCACCGACTCACCCGCCGACAAGCCCGACCCCGCGCCCGGCGGCGCCGCCAAGCCCGACACCGACGACTCCAAGTCCGACACCGCCAAGGACGCCAACGCCGGACTCCACTCCTCCGAACACGGCTCGGACGACACCAAAGTCGCCGAATCCGCCCCAGCCTCCAACGGCCCGCACTGATCCCGCTCCGTTCAGCCCCCGGCGCGCCGCCCCACCTCCCCACCACTCGTCTCGACCCTCGCTCGCTCGGAACCCGCACCCCCCCAACCGGAGAACCCGCCTTGCTCCGATGGGCGCTCATCTTCCTCGTCTTCGCCCTGATCGCCGCCGTCCTCGGCTTCGGCGGGATCGCCGGCGATGCCGCCTACATCGCACGCATCCTCTTCCTCGTCTTCATCGTCGTCTTCCTCGCCGGGCTCCTCTACTCCCTCTTCACCGGCAAGAAGCCGCCCTCGCCCCTGTAGCCCCTAGAACGTCCGCCTCAGCCGCGCGCTGGGGATCCCCAACTGCTCCCGGTACTTGGCCACCGTCCGCCGCGCGATCTCGATCCCGCGCTTCGCCAACTCCTCCACCAGCGCCTCGTCCGACAGCGGCTTCGCCTTGTCCTCCGCCTCCACCACCTCGCGCAGCGCCGCCCGCACCGCGTCGTAACTCATACCCTCCCCGCTCTCGGTCGCCAACCCGCCCGAGAAAAACCGCCGCAGCGGAACGATCCCGCGCGGCGTCAGCAGGTGCTTCTCCGACACCGCGCGCGACACCGTCGCCACGTGGATCCCCAACTGCTCCGCCAACTGCGTCATCGGCAACGGCTTCAGCGCCTGCGGGCCATAGTCAAAGTAGTCCCGCTGCGCCTCCACCACCGCGTTCACCACCCGCAACAACGTCTGCTTCCGCTGCCCCACCGCGTCGATCAGCCACTGCGCGTTCCCGATGTTCGTCCGAAGGAAATCCCGGTCCTTCTTCGGCATCTGCCGGTCCCGCGTCAGCACCGCGTACTCCCGGTTGATCCGCAGGTTCGGCAGCCGCGAGTCGTTCAGGTACGCCACGTACCGGTCCGAGTCCTCGTCGTACTCCACGATCGCGTCCGGGATGATCGGGGGCGGCGCGTCGTCCACCAACTGCCGCGCCGGCGCCAGGCTCAGCCCCTTCATCGCCTCCAGCGCCGCACGCACCTGCGGCATCGTCATCCCCGTCTTCTCCACCACCCTCGGCAATCGGTTCTGCGCGATGTCGTCCAGGTGCTGCTCCACCAGCCGCCGCGCCGCCAGGAGCGGCCCGTCGTCCCCGCCCCGCGCCCCAACCTCGCGCCGGTGCGCGTCGATCTGGAGCAGCAGACACTCCCGCGTGTCCCGCGCCGCCAGCCCGGGAGGCTCCAGCGCCGCCTGCATCTCCACCAGCGCCCGCTCCAGCAGCGCCACCAGCCGCGAACGCTCCCCGCCCGCCAGCGCCAGCAGCGGCGCCGGCGCGCGATCCGCCACCGTCTCCAGCGGCGTCCGCATGTACCCGTCGTCCTCGACAAACCCCAGCAGGAACGCGCCCGCCTCGCGCACCTCGGCGTCCACGTCCGCCAGCGCCCACTGCCGCTCCAACTGCTCCATGAGCGGCTCGGACCGCGCGGGCGCCGCCGCCATCGCGTCCTGCTTGGCGTCGCGCTCCCCGTTGTCGCGCCGCCGGCCCAGTTCCTCCCGCAGCCGCTCGCGGCGACGGGCCTGCTCGCTCACGCTCGCGCCGGGCTCCTCGCCCTCGGGCTCGGGCTCGACCACCTCCAGCGCGACGTTGCTCTCGAGTTCCTGCTCGATCCGCTCCTCGAGGTCGGCGAGGGGCATCTGCAGGATCTCCATCGACTGGATCATCCTGGGCGCCAGCCTCATGTGCTGGCCGAGTTTCATGTGCTGGGAGGTGTCGAAACGCATCGCCGCCGATCACTCCATCGTCCGCCGACCCTCGATCGCATCGGCCAGCATCGCGAGATTCGCGTGCTCGACCTGTCCACCCGACGGCAAGCCCCGCGCCAGCCGCGTGACCCGAACCCCGGTGGGCGCGAGCCGCTCGGCGAGGTACAGCGCCGTCCCGTCGCCCTCGAGGGTCGGGTTGAGCCCGAGAATCACCTCGCGCACGGCGTCGGCGGGCTCGCCCGCCGCGGGCTGGGCCGGGCGCGGGCCGAGGCGCGACAGCAGCGCCGCGATCGTGAGGTCGTCGGGCCCGACGCCTTCGAGCGGGCTGAGCCTTCCGAGCAGGACGTGGTAGAGCCCGCGAAAGACGCCCGCGCGTTCGATGGCGAGGAGGTCGCGGGGCTGCTCGACGACGAGGACGACGGAGCGATCTCGCCGCGGATCGGCGCAGACGGCGCACTGGCGCGACTCGGAGAGATTGAAGCAGGTGGCGCAGTGTCCGACCTGCGCCTTGGCGTCGCGGATCGAGGCGGCGAGCCGCTCGGCGTCCTCGGGCGCGCCCTTGAGGAGGTGGAAGGCCATGCGTTCGGCGGAGCGTCGCCCGATCCCGGGAAGCGCGGAGAGGTGCGCGATGAGGCGTTCGACGGGCGCGGGATAGCCGAGGTTGTCGGCTCGATCTCGTGCTGGTGCCGCGCGTCGCGCCATCGACGGATGGTACGCGGCCCTATCATCGCTCCGCATGGCCGCTCCTCGCCGACGGGTGGTGATCGTGGTGCTGGCGGCGCTGGCCGTGGCGGCCGGGGTGCTGGCGGCGGCGTCTCGGCGGGACCTCTTTCCCAAGCGATTCGCCGAGGTTGAGCCGGGGAAGGTGTATCGCTCGGGGCAACTGACGCCCGAGGCGTTCCGGCGGGTGGTGGAGCGGCACGGGATCAAGACGATCATCGACCTGGGGTCGTTCGAGCCGGGGACGCGCGGGGAGACGCGGAACGCGCGCACGGCGGCGGCGCTGGGGGTTCGGCGGGTGGTGGGCGACCTGGAGGGGGACGGGACGGGGAACCCGAACTGGTACGTGGCGGCGCTGCGCGTGATGCTGGACCCGGCGTCGCAGCCGGTGCTGGTGCATTGCGGGGCGGGGACGGAGCGGACGGGCTTGACGGTGGCGCTGTATGAGAAGATGACGCGCGGGCAGGCGCTGGACGAGGGGTTGCGACGGGCGTGTGCGCACGGGCACGATCCGAGTCGGAATCCGAAGTTGGAGTTGGTGGCGCGGGAGTGGGGCGAGCGGATTGAGGCGGCGGTGCGATCGGGGGGCTGGATCGAGGGCGTGGCGCCGGTGACGCCGGCGGGCGCGGGTCGATGACGGTCGCGGCGCGCGCGCGCTGGGAGCCGCTGCTGGTGTTGGTCGCGGCGCTGGTGGTGTTTGTGCCGGGGCTGGGGTGGTCGGGGCTGTCGAGCACGGAGGGGCACCGGGCGATCCCGGGGTGGGAGATGCTGCGCGCGGCGCGTGGGGCGGGAGCGGGAGGAGGGGTGGAGGGGGTGGAGGGTTGGTGGCTGGTGCCGACGATGTTCGGGCAGGCGTACTTGCGGAAGCCGCCGGGGATGCCGTGGGCGATCGCGGGGATGTCGGGGGTGTTGGGCGAGACGGAGTTTGCGGCGCGGCTGGTGTCGGCGATGAGCACGGGATTGCTGGCGCTGGGCGCGATGGTGATGGCGCGGCGGTGGTTTGGGGGGAGGAACGGGCTGGTGGCGGGGCTGGGGGTGGTGCTGATGCCGCTGCTGTGGGGGCCTGGGCGATCGGCGGAGATCGAGGCGTTGAACAACGTGTGGAGCGCGATGGGGGCGTGGCTGGTGATCGACGTGGCGATGAGGCCTGGTGGAAGGTGGCGACCGTGGGCGGCGGGCGGGGCGGTGTTGCTGGCGGGACTGGCGAAGGGGCCGGCGGGGATGCCGGTGGTGTTGGCGGCGGCGGCGGCGGGGTGCGTGGCGGCGCGCTCGTGGCGGGTCGGGGCGCGGCTGTGGCCGGCGGCGGTGGTGCCGATGGTCGGGCTGGGGTTGATGGCGTGGATGACGGCGCGGGCGCTGGGGGGAAGGGAGCCGGTGACGCAGGAGATGTCGGAGTTTTTCTGGACGGGGCGAGCGCTGACGCCGGGGAGCGTGGCGGGGGTGGTGCTGATGCCGATGCTGGCGTTGCTGTCGGGGATGCCGGGCGCGATGGCGGTGCTGACGCCATGGATCGCGGAGGCGAGAGAACGGCGGATGTGCGGGGTGGTTGCGGGCGCGAGCGTGATGTCGCTGGCCTCGTTGGCAGTGATGGGGGTGACGAATCCGCGATACGGGATGCCGTCGGTGGTGGTGCTGGTGGTGCTGATCGGCCCGCTGCTGTACGGGGTCGTGGGGCGAGTGGTGGATGGATGGATGCGATGGTGGCGTGTGGGCGCGCACGCGGCGATGGGGGCGCTGGCGGCGGTGGTGATCCCGATGCAGGAGCGGGACCGGGAGAAGCGGAGCGGGCGTGCGGCGGGAGAAGCGCTGGCGGGATTGGTGGGGAGTGGAGCGGTGGTGAGGGCGGACCATCTGGTGGAGGCGCGGCCGGACGTGCTGTGGTATGCGAAGCAGCGTGCGGAGCGGGAGGGCCGGGGGCTTGAGGTGCGGTGGACGCCGGGGCTTGGGAAGAAGGGGGAGTTGGGGGTTGGGGAGTATGGGTGTGTGCGGACGGACACGGCGGAGGCGGCGGAGATGAAGCAGAGGATGGAGGTGGAGGTGGTGGGGACGGGCTCGATCCGGCAGTATCGGTACGAGGTGGTGAGGCGGGCGAGGTAGGGAGCGGGGCGAGGGGGGGATCGGCGGGCGAGGCGGGGACGGGATCGAGGGAGGGGAAGGGCGGGAGGGAGTCGGCGGAGTCGAAGGGGCGGAGCCGCGCGAGGCGGTCGGCGGCGCGGCGGGCGGTCTCGTCGTGGTGGGCGGACTGGATGATGAGCCGGAGGCGATGGACGGCGGCGGCGCGGGACTCGGCGAGGAGGAGGTTGGCGCGGGCGAGGGAGAGGCGGGCGATGGCGTCGAGGCGGGCGGCGACGTGGGGCTGTGCGGCCCAATCGACGATGTCGGCGAAGGGGATGCCGAGGCGGGCGTTGGTGGAGGCGAGGGGGGCCTCGGGGTCGAGCCAGAAGCCGAGGAGGTCGAGGTCGCGCGGGGAGAGAGGAGGGAGGGACATGCATGGAAGGTAGCATGGGTCGCGCCGGATGCAAGATGAAATATAGGAATGACCACAAAGTAGCGCACAAGAGTGACCGAAGATGCGCGGGCGCGCGCACGGGGGTGACCGAAGGACCGCGGGCGCGCGCACAAGGATGACCGAGGCGGGAGGTGCGTCTAGGCGTCGGGCGGGACGCCGATGTCCTCGTTCCAGAGGTCGGGGTGGTCCTGGATGAAGCGTTGCATGAGGGCGACGCAGCGGGGGTCGTCGAGGACGCGGAGGAGGACGCGTTCGGCGCGGAGCCAGTCTTCGCGGCCCTGGAAGGTTCGGTTCTCGCCGATGACGACGCGCGGGATGCGGTGGAGGACGGCGGTGCCGGAGCACATGGCGCAGGGGCTGAGGGTGGAGGCGAGGGTGAGGGTGTGCCAATCGCGGCGGCGGCCGGCGTTTCGGATGCAGGCGGTCTCGGCGTGGGCGGTGGGGTCTCCGGTCTGGACGCGGAGGTTGTGGCCTCGGGCGACGATGGAGCCGTCGGGGGCGAGGAGCGCGGCGCCGATGGGGATGCCTCCCTCGGCGAGGGATTGGTGGGCTTGTTCGAGGGCGGCGTCGAGGGCGAGGCGGTCGAGGTCGGTCATGGGGGATTGTTGGGCGCGAGGCGGGCGTGGTAGGCTGTGGACATGGCGAGGGCACAGGGGTTTGCGAACGTGACGGTGTTTGACCATCCGCTGATCCAGCACAAGTTGGCGTATTTGCGGGACGAGGCGACGAGCCACAGGCCGTTTCGGGCGTTGCTGTATCAGATCGCGGGGCTGATGGTGTACGAGGCGACGCGGGACTTTCCGACGCGGGAGGTGGAGGTCCGGACGCCGCTGGAGACGACGGTGGGTCGGCGTCTGGCGGGGAAGGTGACGGTGGTACCGGTGTTGCGTGCGGGATTGGGGATGGCCGAGGGTGTGCTGGAGGTGATGCCGGAGGCGCGGGTGGGTCATCTTGGGATCTATCGGGACGAGCGGACGCTGCAGCCGATCGCGTATTTGAAGCGGTTGCCGAAGGACCTGACGGCGGGGCCGGTGCTGTTGGTGGATCCGATGCTGGCGACGGGCGGCTCGGCGGCGGCGGCGATCGCGATGCTTCGGGACGCGGGAGTGACGGATCTGCGGATGCTGTGCGTGGTGGCGTCGCCGGAGGGGATTCGTCGGCTGACGGCGCTGGACCCGCGGTTGATGATCTATGCGGCGGCGGTGGATCGGCAACTGAACGAGAAGGGGTACATTTTGCCGGGGCTTGGGGATGCGGGGGATCGGCTGTACGGGACGGGGTGAGTGGGGCGCGCGTGGAAGGAGGCGGCGAGGAGGCTGCGTGCCTGGGAGTCGGGAGGAGACGGAATCGCGGAGCGGGCCGAGCGGGCTCGCTCCGTTTTTTGTGCGCTAGGGGGCGAGTGGTGGGACGGGGACGTGCTCGACGACGCGGAGGCCGAAGGCTTCGAGGCCGGGGAGTGGGCGGGCGTGGTTGGTGAGGAGTCGGAGGTTGCTGAGGCCCAGGGCGCGGAGGATCTGGCCGCCGACGCCGAAGTCACGGAGGGAGGCGGGGACGGCGTGGCGGTCGGGGTGGGCGAGGTTGGGGTCGTCGCTGCCGGGGTCGAAGTCGGGTCGGCGGATCAGCCGGAGGCGTTGTTCGAGGTCGGCGTGGGTGGCGTGTGCGGCGTCGAGGGGCACGCCCTCGGGTCGGAGGTAGATGAGGGCGCCGCGGCCGGCGGCTTGGATGGCGCGCATGGAGGCGTGGAGGGTGTCGGCGGTGGGCCCTTCGGGGGAGGCGTCGAGGTCGGCGAAGATGTCGCCGAGGAGGTTTCGGCGGTGCATCCGGACGAGGGTGGGCTCGGGATGGGGGATGGGGTGGCCGGCGGGGTCGAGGTCGCCGACGCCGCCGAGGGTGAGGGCGATGTGGGGGAGGGGATCGACGAGGGACTCGAAGGCGAGGAGGTTGAAGGAGCCGAAGCGGGTTCGGATGGGTGTGCCTGCGGTGGGCGGGAGTCGTCGGACGAGGGACTCGCGCTCGAGGCGGTGCTGGATGATCTGGGCGACGGAGCAGAGTTTGAGGTTGTGGAGGGAGGCGAGGCGTTGGAGGTCGGGGAGGCGGGCCATCTCGCCGTCGTCGCGCATGATCTCGATGATGAGGGCGGCGGGGTAGAGGCCGGCGAGTCGGCAGAGGTCGAGAGAGCCCTCGGTCTGGCCGGTGCGGACGAGGACGCCGCCGGTGCGGGAGCGGAGGGGGTTGATGTGGCCCGGGCGGACGAAGTCGTCGGGCTTGGAGGCGGGGTCGATGGCGTGTCGGATGCAGGCGGCGCGTTCGCGAGCGGAGACGCCGGTGGTGGTCCCGAAGCGGGGGTGGAGGTCGATGGAGACGGTGAAGGCGGTGCCTCGGGCGGTGTTGTTGACGGGTGCCTGGGGGTGGAGGTGGAGGCGGTCGCAGTCGGATTCGGAGAGGGAGAGGCAGAGGTAGCCGCGGGCGACGGAGAGGAGGAAGGTGATGGCTTCTGGCGTGACGAACTGGGCCGGGAGGACGAGGTCGCCCTCGTTCTCGCGGTTCTCGTCGTCGGTGAGGATGACCATTTTGCCGCTGCGGAGGTCGTCGAGGACGCTGGGGATGGGGGCGAACATGGGGAGGATTATTGGGAGGGGCGGGCGAGGGCACGTCGGAGGGCAACTGGCGGAGGGGCGAGCGAGCCGATATTGTGAGGCGGCGCGAATGGGCTCGAGCCCGAGTCGCGCGGACGCAGAGCCCCTCCGGAAGAAAGCCAGGACTTGTTGGACCGCTTGCTGGGACTGTTCTCGGTGGACATGGGGATCGACCTGGGCACGTGCAACACGCTGGTTGCGGTGCGTGGGCAGGGGATCGTGCTGAACGAGCCGAGCGTGGTGGCGGTTCGGAAGGGGACGAACCAGGTGTTGATGACGCGGAACGGTCTGGCGGTGGGCTGGGTGGCGAAGGAGATGCTGGGCAAGACGCCGGGGGCGATCACGGCGATCCGGCCCTTGAAGGACGGGGTGATCTCGGACTTTGAGATCACGGAGGCGATGCTGGGGTACTTCATCCGGAAGGTGACGGGGCGGAGCAAGTTCGTGGGTCCGCGGGTGGTGATCTCGATCCCGTCGGGGATCACGGCGGTGGAGAAGCGTGCGGTGTTCGACTCGGCGGAGCGGGCGGGGGCGAGGCGGACGTATTTGTTGGAGGAGCCGATCGCGGCGGCGATCGGGGCGGGGCTGCCGTTCGCGGAGCCGACGGCGTCGATGATCGTGGACATCGGGGGCGGGACGACGGAGGTGGCGATCATGTCGCTGGCGGACATCGCGACGTGCGAGAGCGTCCGCGTGGCGGGCGATGACATGGACGAGTCGATCATCAACCACATGAAGCGGACGTACAACCTGATGATCGGGGAGCAGACGGCGGAGCGGATCAAGATCGAGATCGGATCGGCGGCGCCGACGGGCGAAGAGACGACGATGGAGGTTCGGGGGCGGGACATGATCACGGGCTTGCCGCGGAAGGCGCTGGTGTCGAGCGCGGAGATCCGGGAGGCGCTGCTGGAGCCGGTGACGGCGATCGCGGAGGCGGTGACGCGGACGCTGGAGCGTGCGGAGCCGGAACTGGCGGCGGACCTGGTGGAGAACGGGATCATGATGGCGGGCGGGGGCTCGCTGCTTCGGGGGATCACGCAGGTTCTGGGGAAAGCGACGGGGCTGGACGTGAAGTTGGCGGAGGACCCGCTGACGTGCGTGGCGCGGGGGACGGCGATCTACCTCGAGAACATCGAGGAGTGGAAGTCGACGCTGGAGAATGACCTGACGGCGACGTGATGGGGGACGGGGGAGCGATCGCGGGGCCGCGTTACGCATCGATGGGCAAAGCGAGCAAGCCCCGGAAGATGCGCGGCGAGGGCGCCCTAGTCGTTGGTGATGTCTTCGGTGGGGATGGTGGACTCGAAGAGTTCGGCGGCGGCGGCGAGGGCGGCGGCTTGAGCGGCCCGGTCGTGCCGACGAGTCGCGCGATCCATGTCAGCCCAGAGTTCGGCGAGGATCTTGCGCTGGTCACGGGAGAGCCGCAGCACCGCGGAGGCGATGGTCTCGGCGGCGACACCGCTCGGTTCGTGCTCGGGTGCCGCGGGCATGTCTTGTAGATCGGCGGGCGCACCGCGGACCTTGAAGAAGGTGGGCGCGACGCGGACGCCGCCGACATCGATGAGGGCGCGGACCTCCTCACAGACGTCTTCGACATGGCGCAGGCTCAGGGACGCCGCCTCGGAGCACGCCTTCGCGGGGGGGTCGCCGAGTTGGCGCACGAGACGTGCGGCCTCGTCGGTGACGACTTTGAGTTCTTGGACTTTGTGCTTGATGTGCACGTCGAGGTGCGATTGAGGGCCCATAACCTAACTCCCATGGTACCTACGTACCGCCGGGGATGGGGTTCCCGGGAGGCACATAGTTATCGGACCTGGTAAGACGATTGTGTGCGCGTCGCATGACCCAGGCGGCGCGCCCGAATGGCCAGGCGATGGGGTTTGCGAAGGCGCGCAAGAGGTTGTGAGGGCGTTTCCAAGCGGAGCAACGGATGACCATGACGAGGTTGATGGTCGGTTCGAGGGGATGGAGCCAGAAGAGGAAGTGGAAGCGGACGGGGCCGGCGCTGGCGGGCGCGACATGAGTGAGCAGTGCGAAGGGCACGTTCTTGTAATGGCGTGAGGCGGCCTTGAGTCGTTGCAGGAGGAGGGTGTGACGAACATTGATTGGCGGGAGGTCAACGCGGGCGGCTTGGGGGTCGTAGGCGACTTCTCGGATGCGCTGCCGGAACGCGCGGATGACGGGCTCGCCCACTTCGACACGAACAGACCGCGGCGCGCGGATGTGATAAGCGCCGAGTTCGGCCAGATCATGAAGGGTCGTTCTGCCCACGAGGCCTCCGGTGGAGACGAGCAGGCGGGGAGATTATCAAGTCCGGCGGATCGTGGCGAGGGCAGAGTCGCAGTCCCCCCCCCCCCACCGCCGGCCACCTGCCGGAAAGGGGGGGGGCACCGCGCGTGTGGGAATACACTGCAAGCATGACGACGATGCCGCAACGTTCGCCGCTGGTGCTGATTATTCGAGATGGGTGGGGACTGAATCCGCACGCGGAGCACGCGGCGTTTGACGCGACGCGGGTGGCGCGGGAGCGTGGGCTGACGCCGGTGGCGGCGCGACTGGACCGGGAGTGGCCGCGGACGCTGATCAAGACGAGCGGGGAGGACGTGGGTCTGCCGGGGGTGGGGGCTGGGGCGACCATGGGGAACAGCGAGGTTGGGCACCAGAACATCGGGGCGGGGCGCGTGGTGCCGCAGGAGAGTCTGGTGATGACGAAGGCGTGCGAGCGGGGCTTGCACACGAACGCGGCGATACGGGGGGCGATCGAGCGGTGCCTGGCGGGGGCGGCGGTGCGGGAGGGACGCGTGGCGAGGGCGGAGCGGGCGCTGCACCTGATGGGGATCAACTCGGACGCGGGGGTGCATGGGCTGCTGGAGCACTTGTACGCGATCCTGCGGGCGTGCCGGGAGTTGGGGTTGAGGGAGCGTGTGTATATCCATTTGTTTGCGGATGGTCGGGACACGGGGCCGTATACGGGGAAGGGGTATGCGGAGCAGGTGGAGGCGGCATGCCGGGAGATCGGGGTGGGTCGTGTGGTGAGCGTGGTGGGGCGTTTTTACGCGATGGATCGGGACCATCGGTGGGAGCGAGTGGAGAGGGCGTATCGGCTGCTGACGCGGGGGCCGGAGGGCGGCGAGGCGCGGCACTTTGGGAGCGCGGGGGCGGCGTTTGAGGAGTATTACGCGAACCCGTCTGGGGAGACGATGAAGGGGGACGAGTTTGTGACGCCGCGGACGTGCGGGGGCGAGTACGACCCGGCGACGCGGATCATGGACGGGGACAGCGTGGTGTTTTTCAACTATCGTGGGGATCGGCCGCGGGAGTTGTCGGCGGCGTTCTGCTTTCCGGACGCGATGTGGTCGAAGGTGAAGGCGAGCCCGGAGACGGGGCGGGTGGGGTTTGATCGCGGGAAGAAGTTAGATCTGCATTATGTGATCATGACGGAGTATTGGGAGGCGCTGGTGCCGCACGTGCAGGGGGTGGCGTTCCCGAGGCCGGCGAAGATGGCGAACATCGGCGGGGCGTATGTGTCGTCGCTGGGGCTTGGGCAGTTCCGGTGCGCGGAGACGGAGAAGTACCCGCACGTGACGTTCTTTTTCAATGACTACCGGGACGAGCCGTTTCCCGGGGAGCGTCGGGAGAACCCGCAGAGCCCGCGGGTGGCGACGTATGACGAAGCGCCGGAGATGGCGGCGGCGGAGGTGCGGGACGCGGTGCTGAGGCGGGTGGCGGCGTCGGACTGCGAGGCGCTGATCGTGGTGAACTTCGCGAACGGGGACATGGTGGGGCACACGGGGAACCTGGAGGCGGCGGTGCGGGCGTGCGCGGCGGTGGACGGGGGTGTTGGGGCGATCGTGGAGGCGACGCTGGCGCGCGGGGGACAACTCATCGTGACGGCGGACCACGGGAACTGCGAGCAGATGTTCGATCCGGTGACGAACTCGCCGCACACGGCGCACACGAACTATGACGTGCCGCTGTACGTGGTGGGCGAGGGGGTGCGTGGTCGTCGGCTGCGCGGGGACTTCGAGGCGCTGGGGTGGTTTGACGCGGGGGTGCGTGCGAGGCGGGGTCGTCTGGCGGACATCATGCCGACGGCGCTGGAGATGATGGGGCTGGAGAAGCCAGCGGAGATGACGGGGGCGTCACTGCTGGCGTAGCGGGGGCGGGAGCGCGGCGGGGGGTTCGTCGAGGGGCGAGGCGTCGCGGTCGGGGAGGGCGTCGGCGAGCCGGCCGAGGCGTGATTCGATGGACGAGAGGCGACGGGTGAGGTCGTCGAGTCGGCGGTTGAGCGCGGCGACTTCGGCGGCGAGTTCGTCGGTGGCGCGCTCGGTGAAGGCGAGGTTCTCTTCGAGGCGATGGAGCCGGGAGTCGGGCACGGGGAAGGATATGTGACGGCGCGCGGCGGGCGCGGTACTCTGGGCGCATGCATCGAGTGATTCCGGCGGTGATGGTCGTGGCGGCGGGCGTGGCGAGGGCGCAAGAGGGCGGGATGGCGGTGGCGCTGCCGCGGATGGGGGTGGAGTATCTGAGGCCGCCGCCGGCGGACGAGGCGGCGAGCGGGCGAGAGGTCCCGATGTCGCTGGTGCGAGGGGAGGCGGAGCCGGCCCCCCCCTCGCCGGAAGCGGCGAGGGCGGCGTTCGGGACGGAGGGGACGCAGTGGTGGACATTCGGTGGCGGGGTGGCGCACAACCTGAACGACGCGACGGATTACAACCTTCGAGTGGCGTACTCGATGTTTTTGGTGGATCGAGTGGAGTTCTCGCTGGAGTTGAACGCGTGGTATTTCGACCAGCGCGGGGACAACGCGTTTGGGATCAACCCGGCGATGGTGATTCGGATGCACTTTGTGAGGACGGAGCGGTGGACGGCGTATGTGGATCCGGGGATCGGGCTGCTGTTCGCGTCGGACGTGGTTCCGGACGAGGGGACGGGGTTTGAGTTCATGCCGCGGGTTGGCGTGGGGGTGACGTATGGGCTGACGGAGGACCCCGGCGGCCCGCGGTTGCAGGCGGGGATCCGGTGGCACCACATCTCGAACGCGCGGATCGAGGGGGACATCGACAACCCGTCGCGGGACGGGGCGATGGTGTACGTGGGGGTGATGGTTCCGTATTAGCGAGGGGCGCGGCGGAGCCGGAGACGGAGGAAGTCGCGGACGGGGGAGCCGTCGGGCTCGACGGGAGCGTGGAGCGGTGGCGGCGGGGTGGAGAGGCCCTCGAGGGCGCCGCGGAGGGTGCGGAGGAGGAGGCCGGGGCGCGGTGCGGCGAGACGGAGGGCCCAGGCGAGGCCGAGGAGGAGGAGGGCGAGGCCCGGGAGCCCTCGGCCGTGGCGGCGGCAGTTCCAGACCCAGTTGCGCGTGGCGAGGCGGAACCAACGCGTGGACTTTCGTGAGGCGGCGGGGCTGTCGTGGAGGGCGACGAGTGCGGGATCGAAGCGGACGCCGAGGCCGGCGCCGATGAGTTTCATGGCGAGGTCGGCGTCGTTGCGGTAGAGGAAGTAGTCGGGCTCGTAGCCGCCGACGCGGAGCCAGGCGTCGCGTCGGACGAGGTTGGCGCAGCCCATGACGGGCCAGTGGTTGGCGAGGCGAGGTTCGAGTGCGGGCTGGAAGTGCTCGGCGAAGGGCCACTCGGAGCGGCCTGTGGCGGGGTGGCGCGGGTGGAGTGCGACGGCGGCGAGGTCGGGGCGGAGGGTGAGGTGGTTGATGGCGGCGGCGAGGACTCCGGGCGCGGGGACGGCGTCGTCGTCGAGGATGAGGACGAGGTCTGCGGAGGCGGCGCGGACGCCGATGTTGAAGCCCTCGACGCCGCGGTTCTGGGGGAGGGGGATGAGGTTGATGTGGGGGAAGTGGTCGCGCAGGGTGTGGAGGGTGGAGTCGGTGGAGGCGTTGTCGACGACGATGACGGAGGCGTGGGCGGCGTCGGGGTTGGCGGCGAGGGAGCGGAGGGTCCTGGCGAGGGCGTCGGCGCGGTTGAAGGAGAGGATGACGATGGCGAGGGAGGGGACGGGGATGGGCAAGGCCGGCGCGGCGGGAGGAGGGCCGAGGGATGTGGAGGGCGAAGGCGAGGGGACGAGGGGTTCGGGCGGCGGGAGCGAGGGAGGTCGGAGTGCGAGGCGGGCGGCGAGAGGGAGGGATTGGAGGGCGATGGAGAGGAGGGCGCGGGCGCGGCCGAGGCGGGAGATGCGGCGGAGGGTGAAGCCTTCGGGGGAGGCGGCGACGAGGGTGCGTGCGGCGATCCAGTCGCCGGGACGGGCGCGGGCGGAGACGACGGCGACGGCGTAGGGAGAACGGCGGAGGAGACGTTGGAGGAGCGTGCGGAGGGGAGGGGGCTCGGCGGGCGGGTCGATGACGGGATGGATGCAGCGGCGCTGGCAGGCGGCGAGGAGGGGCGCGGGATCGGCGAGTGCGGAGGCGCGGAGGAGGAGGCGGCCGGGACGGCGCGAGGCGGAGAGGGCGTCGAGGACGGCGGCGGGGAGGTGGTGGAGTGGCGTGGGGGGATCGACGAGGAGTGGAGCGGGGGCGGGTCCGAGGAGGCCGAGGGAGGCGTCGCGCAGGCCTCGGAGGTGGAGGCGAGCGAGGTCGTCGCGAGCGATGAGTGCGAGGGAGGCGGCGCGGGCGGACTCGCGGAGGGCGCGGCGGAAGCGGAGACGGGCGGAGTTGACGGGGCTGGCGGCAAGAGCGACGAAGGCGTTCCGCGCGGCGTAGTAGCGGACGGCGGTGCGCATGCGGTCGGGATGGGGGTGGAAGGCGCGGGAGGCGGGCGCGACGGCGAGGCCGAGACGGGTTCGGCGGGCGATGCGGAGGGACCACTCGACGTCGTCGCCGGAGAGGAAGAGGTCGTGGAGGAGGCCGGCGCGTTCGGCGGCGTCACGGCGGACGAGGAGGCTGCAGGCGGCGAGGTACTCGGCGTCGATCAGAGCGGGGAAGTCGCAGGCCTGGGCCCAGTGTGGAGGAGTGGGTTGGCGGTATTCGCCGGTGCGGGGGTCGAGGGCGCCGCCGACTTCGAAGAGGAGGCCGGTGGCGGGGTCGGCGAGCGCGGAGCCGACGGCGGCGAGGGAGGGATCGGCGGCGAGGGCGAGGACGAGGTGGGCGAGGGCGTCGGGCGAGAGGCGAGCGTCGCTGTCGAGGAGCCAGAGGAGTTCGCAGCGGTCGGCGGGCGTTCCTCGGGAGAGGGCGAGTCGGAGTCCGGCGTTGAAGCCACCGCTGCCGCCGGTGTTGGCGGGGAGTCGGAGGTGTTCGAGGTCGAGGCGAGGGGGGACGTGGAGTCGGGAGAGGGGCGAGGGGGAGGCGTTGTCGACGAGGGTGACGTGGAGGTGGATGCCGCCGGCGAGGTCGAGGCGTTGGCGAGCGAGGTCGGCGAGGAGGAGCGCGAGGTCGGGTTCGCGGCCGAAACTGGGGATGACGGCGCGGACGCGCCAGGTTGGGACCCGAGGGGGTTGGAGGAGGGTCTGGGGCTCTGGACGGCGGTGGGTGAGCACGCGGAGTAAGGTTATGGGCCGGGGGAGGCTGGGCGTTGGGCTGGGAGGGGTTTGGGGATCAGGGGGGGCGCGGATCGCGGAAGGAGAGGGAGAGGGCGTGGAAGGGATGGTCGGGACGGGGATGTGGGGGTAGGTTTGGGGCAGAGGCCGGGTCGGAAGGGTGAAGGAGGGATCGGCGATGGGCAGGAAGAAGGCGCGTGCTGGTCGTCGCGGGACGTATGGGCCGGCGTTGCTGGAGGCGTTGGAGGGCCGGCTGGCGCTGTACAACGGCCCGATGACGACGGCGTTGCCGACGCTGGGGATGATGGAGAACCAGAACGACTCGGTGATGCGGATCAACACGAACCAGGGGAGCATCGACGTCGAGTTGTTCGACGCGACGCTGCTGGCGGGGGTGGCGAACTTCCGGTTCTACATTGATCGCGGGTGGCTGGACGAGAGTTTTTTCCACGCGCGGACGGCGAACGGGCTGTATGGAGGGCTGTTCGGGTTTGATGACGGGCCTGGGCTGCGGAACCTGAACCAGTCGGCGGCGATCCCGAACGGTGGGCCGAGGAACAACGCGGCGCGGACGGTGGCGCTGGTGCCGATGTCGAGTTCGGGCTCGACGAGCCAGTTCGTGATCAACCTGGTGGACAACCCGCAGTTCAACACGCTCAACGGCGGGTATCGGGTGATCGGGAAGGTGATCCAGGGTTGGAACATCGTGCAGGCGATCGCGGGGTTGCAGACGCGGGACCTGGATCAGTCGCTGACGGGGATGAACCCGAACCCTGGGACGTTCGACGCGGTGCCGGTGACGCCGGCGTACAACCCGGGCGTGGGCCCGACGGAGGCGACGCTGGTTCGGATCCACGACGTGGACCTGATCAAGCCGTCGAACTCGACGCTGTTCTACACGTTCGCGTCGCACATGCCGGAGGGGATCCGCGGGGCGAACATCGTGGAGCGGGTGGACCTTGTGAACCTGGACCTCGGGGGCGTGTCGCACTACCAGGTGATGGTGCACTATGAGGGCGGGAACCGGGACCGGGTGATCGCGATCGGGGGGCTCGCGGCGGGCGCGCGGGTGAGCATCAAGGTCTCGGACTCGGCGGTGCCGACGTACAACCTGGTGAGGGCGAACGCGGGGTACTCGATCGAGGTGAGGTCGACGCGGGCGATGGGGGCGGCGCTGGACCATCGGGACGCTGGGCTGACGCTGGGGGAGACGTTCCAGGACGTGACGGGGATCGGGGAGGGGGCGCTCAAGACGTGGAACTTCGGGGGCGCGGAGCGCGGGCCGAGCATCCAGAACTATTTGATCTTTGAGAACCTGACGTCGAGCGTGGCGAGCATCAGCGTGGCGGTGTACCCGCAGTCGGGGGCGACGCGGTTCTTCTCAGTGGGAGCGGACCCGTTCCGCCGGGCGACGATCCTGCTGCACGACACGGGGGGGCTGATCCCGACGGGGACGTTCTCGATCCAGGTGACGTCGAACGTGGCGGTGGTGGCGGCGCTGACGCAGTACAAGACGGGAGGCGGGGTGACGGAGGGGAGCCTGGCGCTGGGGTCATTGGCGACGGGCCGGAGCACGGGGTTCCTGGCGGCGGCGCGGGTGCCGGCGAGCGGGGACTCGCGGGTGGAGATCTTGTACACGGCGGGGTCGCCTGCGGCGATCACGGTGAGCCTGACGTTCGTGCTGTCGAACGGATCGACGGTGGCGGGCCCGGTGACGCTCTTGACGACGGCGCAGCGGCGGCAGCAGATCGTGCTGACGACGGGGATGGGGCTGCCGTCGGACCAGTTCTTCTCGATCCGGTACGACGTGACGAGCGCGGCGGCGGCGGTGGCGGCGACGTACACGGAGCGACGGGACGGGGACACGATGTCGACGCCGTTCACGACGGTGTCGACGCGGACGGTGCACTTTGCGGACGGGTACTCGGATCCGACGCAGGTGCCGACGGGGATGCAGGAGACGATCTCGGTGTTCAACCCGTACTCGGGGTCGGTGATCTTCAACTATCAGTTGTTGTTCCACTTCTCTGACGGGACGACGGTGTTTGGGCCGGCGAGCGTGCAGGGGCTGGGGGCGAACCAGCGGCGGGACCACCGCCCGCAGGACATCCCGGCGGTGTGGAACAAGATCACGAGCAACGTGGCGTTCCGGTTCTATTCCGTGGAGGTGATCTCGGCGCCGTTCGGGTTCCCGAGCGTGACGGGCGCGGTGGTGGCGCAGATGACGCGTGTTCACACGGCGTGGGGCCAGACGCTGACGAGCCTTGGCGGTCTGGACCCGCGGCTGGCGGTGGTGTACATGAACGCGGCGGAGTTGTCGCAGTAGGAAGGCGGGGGGAACCGGGCGGGCATCGGGCGCGGCGGGACGACGGGAACGTGTCTACCAGGCGTTCTTCGCGTCGGGGAGCGGGACGTGGCCCGGGCCGTCGCAGCGGAAGAAACTGTAGAAGCAGTTCGCCTGCGTCGGGTTCTGGATGACGCTGCCGACGGGGAAGTTGCCGCCAGAGTCCGCGGGGTAGGGGAACTCGCAGTGGTCG
>JAEUIZ010000050.1 GCA_016793805.1 Phycisphaerae bacterium | reverse complement strand
GGGGGCGGGGGGCAGCAAAATCCGAAGGTGACACACGATGCCGCCCCCCCCCCCCCCCCGGCGAATCAGCGGTCTGAGTAGCCTTCTCGTGGCTATTTGCGTCACAGCAGGCGCTGCTCCCCAGTCGTTCGCACAACAGGTGGGTCCGATCAAGTTCTGGGGTACGCCGATTCCGGCACCGCTCCCTCAAGGCGGATTTGTTCAGGTTGTAACTGGCTGGAAACATGCTGCTGGACTTCGGCCGAATGGAACCGTCGAGTGCTGGTTTGTGAATGAGCCGTTTGGATGCATGAATGCGCCCGGTCCAAACGAGACGTTCGTGTACATTGTCGCGGGCTACTACCACAACTTCGGGATCCGAACCGACGGCACGCTGCGTGCGTGGGGGTTCAGCGTTCCTCCGGGAAACGAAGCAACCGTGCCCGCCGCCATCCAAGGAAACCAGGTGCGATCGGTCGCGGCGGCGGAGAAACTCAGCGCAGCGGTGTTGAGCGACGGAACGCTGTACACGTGGGGCGAGCATCCGATCCTGAACTGCGGCGACGACACTCCCTGCAATCTCTGCGTGGAGAGCAATCCGCCGTCACAGTGGAACATCCAGCCGCCGCCTACGGGGAACGACTTCGTCCGTGTCGACGGCAGTGGTCACTACCTGGTCGCGCAGCGAGCGAATGGCACGCTGAAGGCGTTCGGCATCGACAGCCGGTGCCAAGTCACCAATGTGCCCACCGCGGCCGTGACAAAGTACGCGCCCGGTCACATGCACGGCGCGGCGGTTATGGCGGCGGATGGCGCGCTCGCCTTGTGGGGACGGAACACTCGCGGGCAGGCACAGAAGACGATCCTGCCGTGCCCGACGGACTGCGCCAGCCCGTGTCCGCCCACAGCGAGCACCTGCGCCAAACTCCAGTGCTGGCGTCCACCTCCGGACCCGTTCCCGACCGTCGTGGACGTGGAGGGCTCGTACTACAGCACGGTCGGGAAGCGTGCTGACGGCACGCTGTTCGCGTGGGGCCAGAACATGGAGGGCGAGTGCTGCGTCATCCCGGATGTTGTTGCGCAGTTCTCGTGCAACTATTACCTCGGGGCCGCGATCGTGCCGCCGCCTGTCGACAATGACCTCTACGCCAACTGCGACGGGAGCACTGGTATGCCGCTCCTGACCGTCGCAGACATGATCTGCTTCAATGCCAAGTACGCGCAAGGGGATGCCGAGGCGAACTGCGATGAGAGCGCCGCGGCACCCGTGCTTTCCGTTGACGACATCCTGTGCTTCCACATGAAGTTCGCGCTAGGCCAGTAGGAGGTGCGGCATGGGTCCAATCTGCGATCCAGTCACGAAGGCGGCCGGCGTCTTCGTTCTCGCCTCGGCGTCGTGCGTGGCCCAGAACCCGTCAGCGCTGATTGGCTGGGGCGGGGCGTTTGGCGAGGGAGTTCCGCCCGAGGGGGCCTTCGTTGAGTTCGACGCCGGATTCTGGACGAGCGTCGGCATCCGGCTTGACGGCACGCTGGCCGCGTGGGGCAACGACAAAGGCGGAGTGCTCTTTGTTCCTGCCGGGCGGTTCGTCAAGGTGTCGGCGAGCAAGGAGTGGGCGGCGGGAATCCGCGAGGACGGGACGATTGACGCATGGGGCACCGAACGAACGACCGGGTTGCTCTCGCCACCCGTCGGTCAGTTCGTGGCCGTCCATTGCGGGCAGTTCTTCGGGCTCGCACGTCGCGCGGACGGCACGCTTGCCGCGTGGGGTGGGAACTTCGCCGGGGAAGTATCCGGTGTGCCGACGGGCCAGTTTGTGGCAAGCGCCGCGGGCGCGTTCCATGGCCTAGCGCTTCGCGCGGACGGAAGTGTCGTGGCGTGGGGCCTGAACGTGGACGGGCAGACGAACTGTCCACCCGGGCCGTTCGTCGCTATCGCCGCGGGCGAGTACCACTCGCTCGGGCTGCGCGCTGATGGCACGCTCGTCGCGTGGGGCGCCAACAACTACGGACAGATCAACGTGCCGCCTGGAACCTATGTCACGATGGATGGTGGAACTTGGAACACTGGTGCAATCCGAACTGATGGCACGCTGGTCGTCTGGGGGCGGCAGGCTCCGATCATCTCCTCGGCACCGTCGGGAACGTTTTCGCGACTGTCGCTCGGCAACGGGCACGGGCTCGCGGCACCAAAGGCCTGCTACGCCAACTGCGACGCCTCGACGGCCTCGCCGACGCTGACGGTCAACGACTTCATCTGCTTCCTGAACAACTACGCCGCGGGCGACGCCTACGCGAACTGCGACGGGAGCACGGCAGCGCCCACGCTCAACGTCAACGACTTCCTGTGCTACATCAACGTGTTCGCGGCGGGGTGCTCGTAGTCGCTACATCCCGCCCTCGGGCTGGCGGCGGTCGCGCGGGCGGCCAATATCGAGGCGCGGTGACGAGTCCTGCGCCGCCTCGATGCGGAACTGCTCGGACTGCATGAGCCGGAGCCAGGACGGGTCCTTCTCGATGAGCAGGCCGGTGCGGCAGCGCTCGAGCGCGGGCTCGTCGGTGAGGGTGAGGACCTTGCCGGCCTTGATGGCGCCGCGGAGGGCCGGGAGGCTCTTGGGGTTGCGGGCGAGGGCCTTCTCGTAGAACTCGAGGGCCTTGGCGGGGTACTGGGCGCGGTCGTAGATGAGCCCGACGTTGTAGTACGGGCGCTCGTCGGTGGGCGCGAGGTCGGCGGCGGCCTTGAACATCTCG
The DNA here is from genome assembly GCA_016793805.1 of Phycisphaerae bacterium. Lineage (GTDB taxonomy): Bacteria > Planctomycetota > Phycisphaerae > Phycisphaerales > UBA1924 > JAEUIZ01. Next base: position 49,181 of record JAEUIZ010000050.1, on the reverse strand, counting down.
GCCGCGTCCATGTTCTCGCCCTTCTCCATCAGGAGCATCCCGAGGTTGTTCCAGACGGCGAAGAGTTCCTGGGATTGCTCGAGGGACTGCCGGTACAGGTCGATGGCCTGATCGGTCCTGCCGGCCTTCTGGGCGGACTGGGCCTCCTCGGCGAGGGCCTTGGCGCGGATGAGCCGGTCGTTGTCCGCGCGGATGACGACGGTGCCCTTCGGGCGAGTCTGGCAGGCGCTGAGCGCGGCGAGCACGACGAGCGCGGCGGCGAGGATGGTGTGGATACGGATCAACTGGGTCGCTCCCATCGGCGGAAGGTGACGGTCATGCTCCAATCACTGGGGCTGGGGCGGAGGTTCAGGCCGTAGACCTCGAGCCCGCGGATGCCCTCGTCGGGGCTGGTGGCGAGTCGCAGCCATTCCATGAGGGCGGGCAGCGACGGATCGCGCACGTCGGCGTAGGTGTACTCGTTGACGACGACGCCGGCGCGGGTCTCGGTCTTGGCGCGCGGGGTGCGGGGCTTGTCCTTCATGCCGGCGCGGGTGGCGAGGTTCTCCATCTGGCTGTAGAGGTTGGCGATCGGGGCGCCGGTGCTGCCCTTGAGGGCGTCCTTGGCCTGCTGCTCGATCTGGGTCCACTCGGCGAGGAGTTGCTCGGCGCGGGCCTGGTCCGCGAGCGTGGAGCGAAGGCGCGCACGGGCCGAGGCGCGGGAGATGAGCCCGCTGGAGGCGAGGACGAGGGCGAGGACGAGGGCCGCGACGACGACGATCACGAGCCCGACGGGTCGGCTGCGGCGCTCGTGCCCCGAGGCGATCATCGCGAGTTCGAAGCGGGCGTCGTCGCTCAGCGGGGTGAGTTGGCTCATGACGCTCCCCCCGTCCCGCCGGCGGGCTTTTTCCAGGTGCCCTTGAGGGTGAGGGCCTGCTTGTTGGCGCGTCGGCCGCTGGCGGCGAACTCGACCTCCCACCGGCAGGCGCTGCCCTCGATGGACTCGATGGCGTTCTTGATGGCCTCGCCAGTGGGCGTGTCGGGGATGGAGAGGTCGATGTAGGCGTGCGTGGGGAGGATCGAGATCTCGTCGATCTCGACCTCCTTGGTCCCGATGATGTACGAGAGCGTGTCGAGTTCGGCGAGGATGGGCTTGGCGACGTCGAGGGCGGCGGTTGGGTTGGCCGCGGCGCGCTTCCGCAACAGTTGCTCCTCGAGGAACGAACGCGGGTTGGCCTCGGCCAGCGCGAGTTGGACCCCGTCGTTGGGCGCGACGGACTGGGCGACGGGTCGGACGGCCTCTCGTATCGCGGCGAGGGCCTGGGCCCGGGCGGACTTGGCCGAGGCGGAGGCGGCCCACGCCTTGACGCCCACGGCGGCCAGGGCCAGCGCCGCGCAGGCCAGCGCCCCCGAGGCCCAGTAGAACATCGAGCGGTGCGCGCGTCCGGGGCGGTGCGAGAGCCGCGTGAGGCTCTGTCGCGCGTCGGCGGCGGCGCGCTCGAGGACGGCCTGGGGCGCGTCCTGCAGCCGGGCCATCGTCGCGCCGATCGGGTCGTCGTGGATCGCCAGATCGACCGGCGCGCCACGCCACGCGCGGCCCAGAGCCGACCCGAACTCCGCGGGCGAGAGGCCGGCGTCCGAGTCCGCGATCTCGGGGACGACGGCGATGATCCGGGCGGGAGCGCGACCGAGTTGGGCCGCCCAGCCGAGCCAGTCGTTGACGATGCGGGCGACGTCGGCGGTCACGACCTGCGGGACCTGGCGCGCGTCGTGGGCCAGCGCGATCGTGCCCCCGGCCAGCAGCGTGCCCGCGTCGGACCAACTCCAGACCAGCCGCCCCGCCGGATCGACGACGACGACGGCGGTGAGCGGTGCGGAGGTCGGCCCGTCGGCGGGGGTGGCTCGAGACGGGGACGAGGGGTCCCACGCGAGCGCCAGCGCGTGCCACAGCGAGAGGGCGGCCCGGACCTCGACGCCCTTGGCGTCGAGTTCGTCGATGAAGAGGCGGGCGGTCACGTCGGGCTGGATGAGGACGGCGAGTTTGGCGCCCGCGGGCTGCTGCGCGGGAATCGTCAGGGCCTGGACGGCGGCCTCCTGCGGGCCCGGCGTGGCCCAGAAGCCCCCGGCGCGAGCGGCGCGGGACTCGGACTGGTTGAGGGCGGCGAGCACGACCGGCTCTTCACCGCTGGGCGCGGTGAGCCACTCGCAACGGGCGGCCTGCAGATCCAGACAGAGCGCGGAGAGCCCTTCACCCCCGACGCGCTGGGCGAGCCAGTCGGCGGCGGAACGGGCCTGATCGACGACGGCGATGGCATCGCCCGCGGCCTCGGGCGGGTCCCAGGACTCGCCGCCCTGACGCGAAGCGAGTCGGACGGAGGCGAGTCGATCGCCGCGGTCGGACCTGCCGAGAAAGCAGACCCGTCCGCTCAATTGGGGACCTCCGCAGCGTCGGCGTCGTTGCTCTGCAGCGCGCGACCCGGGACGACGTTGTTGAGACGGACACGACCGGGGCCGTCGCTGGTAAGAGTCGCGCTCCCGAGGTTGACCGCGCCGTTGAGCCCGATGCGGCCCTGGCCGCCCTGGCCCCCGCCGCCGGGCTGTCCGAAGTTGCCGCCGCCGGGCCCGCCCCCGCGGCGTTCGCGGGCGAGGTCTCGCATGCGCTGGATCTGGTTGGGGTCGATCCCGCGCTCGCGGAGCCGGGCCGCGACCTCCGGGGACATCGCGCCCCCGCGACCCTGGGCGGCCTGGGCGTTGCCGACGCCGGCCACGGGCATCGGAGTGTTGGCGGGCATGTTGCTCACCCATGCGACGCGGGTGTCGGAGCGGGGCTTGCGCTCGATGGTGCGCTCGCCCGAGCCGTCCTTGACGTGGATCTTGTCGCGTTCGACCTGGAGGAACTCGAGGTTCCCGATCTTCTTGCCGGCGCAGACGATCTTCTGCGTCCCGTCGATCGAGATGATGGCGAGCATGCGGTTGGGCTCGATGATCGGGCCGAGGTACGCGACCTCGGGGACCGTGGGATCGGGCTCGGGCGGCGGGGCCTCGGCCTTCGGGGGCTCGACGGGCTTGGGTGGCGGGGCCTTGACGACGGCCACGTCGAGCCGGTGCGCGACCGCGAGGATGGTGTCGCGCTCGGGGGCGGTTCCGGCGTCGCTCGGGGGCGGAGCCGGGGGCTTGGGGGCCTCGGCGACGACGGGCCTTGTCACGGGGGTGCTGCTCACGCCCGGGACGTCCAGCGCCCAAAGAGCCGCGGCGGAGACGCCCAGGGCCACCGCGCCGATCTGTCCCGCGCGAGCGAGCCTGCGTGCTTCCGCGCCGTGCATCGAGCCGAGGTTCATGGTCCGTCCTTTCCTCTTGCCGGGAACGCCCCGGCGAATCCTATTCACTCGACCGGGAGCGACTCCCACGACAGGAACTTGCCCAGGGCCTGCATCGACGTGGATCGGCCTCCGACGCCCGGGGCGAGGAAACGGGCGCCATATCGGGCCGTGGGAACCCCCTTGGCACCCGGCGGGTAGACATCGATCACCATCGCCCACAACTCGGTCTTGAGCGTCAGCAGCCGATCGAGGACGACCCGCTCCTCGGCGCCGATGCGGTCCGCGCCCTTGGCCGTCTCGAGGTCGGGGGCCTCGATCGCGCCCTTGCGGGACTTGGCGTCCATCAACTCGCGCGCGAATCGCCGCCCGGCCTTCCCGCCCGTCGCGTACGACGCGGCGGCCTCGAGCAGTTCCGGCGGGGCCGAGTTCACGCAGATCTTCACCGGGCCCACCGGGCGGAACCACGCCGGGTTCGTCCGATCGCCCACGATCGCGGCGAGCGCATCGAGAAGGCCCGCGGCGTCGTCGTGCTCCTCTTGCGTCAGGCCCGTCGGATCGGTCAGCGCCGAGCCCTGCCCGTCGAACAGGTAGACCTCGACCCATCCGCCGTCAGCGGTGGCCAGGTCGAGCACATGCCCGTCGTCGCCGATCAGGTTCTCGATCGCCTGCCCGGAGAGCGAGTCGGTCCAGGCGCTGAGCACCTCGCGGACGCCCTTCTCGAAGTGGCGGTCGCGGTACGAGGCGGCCTGGCGCTCGACGGCGAGCGTGTGCGCGGATTGGCGTTCGAGCAGGAGCGCGGCCACGACGCCCACCAGGAGGGCGAGGAAGATCACGACCGGCAGTACGAAAGCGCGACGGGTCATCGGGCGCCCCCCCCACCGCCGCGAGCGCCACCGCCACCCCCGCCGCCGCCACGAGCACCACCTCCACCACCGCCCCGGGCGCCACCGCCGCCGCGGGCGCCGCCGCCGTTCATGGCGTCGCTTGCCGGCCCGCCGCCCTGACCCCGGAGCCGAGCGCCGCCTTGGCCACCCTGCCCGGCTTGTCCGCCGGTGCGTCCGGTCTGGGACTCGGTCCCTCCTTCGGTCTCGGTGTCCTCGAAGACTTCCTTGCCGACGGTCCAGGCGACCTCGAACATCCAGTTGGCGGCCATTCCGTCGAGCGTGCGGACGTCCATCTCCATGTAGGCCGGGAGGTCCATGAACTGCATCGCCGAGAGCGTCGTGGTGCGTTGCCGCTTGGAGAACGCGGTCCAGGTGCAAGTCGCCAGGCCGCGGGCGATGGGCACGGCCTTGGGGTCGTCGGTCGGGTCGAGGGCGAGCGCCGCGGCGTCGGTCCCGTTCTGGTCCGTCGGCAAGGGCCGCCACCAGAGCGTCAGCCCCAGCGGCGCGGCGGGGTCGGCGGGCCGCGAGACGACCGAGGTGGCGGCGTCGGGCCGAACCTCAAAGACCCCGCGCACCGGCCCGGGCTGGACGATCTGCTCCTGGGCCGGACCCTGGTTGGCTTGCACGGAATCGTCCAGCCCCATCGCGAAGTCCTTGGGCACCGGGGCGCGATCGAGCACCACCTCGAGGCGCTGGATCGGCGTGGGCGCGGCCCCGGGTCGCATCGCGACGCCCTTGAGTCTCGGCGCGGGGTCGGGCTCGATCAGCAGCCGCGGGCGGAGCGTGGCGCCGGCGGTGGTGGTTTGCTCGCCCTCGGTTTCGGGCGTGGTCGTGCCGTTGGCGAGGGCCTGGAGCCCCGAGACGCTCGGATCGGCCATGACGAGCGAACTGAAGGTGCGGTCCATGACGATGTGGACGCGCTCGAGGGTGGAGATCTGGTCGAAGCGGCTGGCGGTGAGGCGGTTGGTGCGGTCCATGGCGGCCATGACGCCCAGGCAGGCGAAGATGATCATGGAGCCCAGCACCGAGGCCATGACGACTTCGAGGATGGTGAACCCGCGTCGGTTCATCGCCCGTTGCCCCCGCCGCGACCGCCGTTGTTGCCCTGCCGATTACCGCCCTGAGCGCCGGTGTTCTGGCCCGGGAGGCCCAGCCCCGGGCGCGGCCCGCCCTGCGCGCCGCCTTGCCCGCCGAACTGGCCCCCGAGTCCCGGCCTGCCGCCCTGACCTCCGAGGCCCGGGCCCCCGCGGTTGAAGGCGTCGCCGGGGCGGATGCCGGGTCGTCCTTGTCCGGCACCCGGGAGCCCGCCGCGGGTGACGACGTTCCCGCTCCGCTGGTTGCCCATGAGTTGCTCGACGAGTTTCTGGAGGCCCTCGGGGCTCTGGATCATGTTCATGTAGGAGTCGGGGTTGCGCGGGGCGATGGGGTCGAGCATGCGCGTGACGGTGGCCTGGACGTTGGTGCCCTCGTAGGTGGCGCTCCCGCCGGAGTACTCGCTGAGCCAGACGCGGACGGTGACGCGCTTGAAGCGGTCGTTCGAGAGCGGGGACTGGCGGGTGCTGTCGCGCTGGTCGCCGGCGACCTCGTACACCTGCACCGGCTCCTCCTTGTACTGCCAGCGGAACCGCTGCAGCGCCTCGGGCGGGCCGTAGTCCAGCGTCTTGTTCGGGTCCGGCATCTTCACTGAGTCGTCGAGGTACAGGAGCACGAGGCGATTGGCGACCTCGTAGGCCCCGAGGCGGGCCTGCTCGCGGGTCTGCGAGGTGAAGATGAACGAGAAGGCGGCGAACATCGAGCCCGCGACGAGCGCCAGCAGCACCGACGCGAACACGACCTCAAGAAAGGTCATGCCGCGGCGGCTGGCGATTCGCAATGGCGTGCGGGCGAGGGTCATGGATCAGTTGTCCTGGTTCTTGTCCCAGACCGAGAGGTCGTCGGCGGTCCCGAAGGTCATGTCCTCGCCCTTGCTGAAGAGTTCGAAGGGCATGCCCTTGGTGCTGGTGGGCGAGTAGATGAACTCCTGCTTCCATCCGTCGCGGAGCGGCTTGGTCGCGTCGAGATACGGAGTCGTCCCGGCCTGGAGGGCCGCGAGCGTCGGGGGTGCGACGTTGTGCGAGAGTTTGTACGCGTCGATCGCGCTCTTGACGACCTGCATCGAGGCGTACGACGCGAGCCGCTTGGCCCGGGTGCCCCCGCCGGTGAGGCTCACGGCCGCGATCGCGGTGATGACGCCGATGATCACGAGCACGAGCATGAGTTCCAGGAGCGAGAAGCCCCGGGACGAGCGGCGGGCGGCGGGGCGCGCGGCGCCGCGAGCGGTCGGGCGAGTGGGCGGAGAGGACGTGGCGTGCATGGCGAGATACCTCAGAACTTGGCCTTGGACGTGAGCGTGATGAGCGGGACCATGATCGACAGCATGATGGACCCGATGATGAGGAACATGACGACGATGAGCAGCGGCTGGAGGGCGGCCAGCAGGCGGGCCGAGCGGGTCTCGGTCTCGTTGGCCATGTCGGCGGCCAGCCCGTCGAAGGCGGTCTCGAGGTCGCCCGCGCGCTCCGCGGCGATGAGCAGGCGGCGCGTCGCCAGCGGGAGCGCGTCCACCGCCTCGATCAGCGCCCGGAGGATCCCGCCCTCGATCAGTTTGGTCCGCAGCGTCTCGAGTTGCCGGCGGAGCACGGGCAGGCCCACGGCCTGGTTCGCCACGCCCAGCGCGTCCGCGAGCGGGATCCCCGAGCGGGTCATCGCCGCCATGACGCTGAAGAACCGAGCGGCCTCCTGGGCCAGCACGACCTCCCGCATCAGCGGGATCCGCCGGGCGAGACTCGTCACCGCCCCGACCACCTGCTTCCGCGCGATCACGCCCGCGACGAGCAGCACGCCCAGCGCCCCGAGGACCCACAGCCCGTGCGCCCGAAGCCACACCCCCGCGGACATCACGACCTCGGAGTACCACGGGAGATCGACCCGCATCTGGCGGAACGAGCCCGCGATCATCGGGACCACCACCGTGAGCATCACGGTCGCGACGATCACCGAGATCGAGAGCACGATGATCGGATAGATGAGCAGCGTGGCGGCCTTCCCGCTGATGCTGAGTTGCCGGCGGGCCGTCACCGCCAACTGCTGCGCCGACCCCGCCAGGTCGCCCGTCCGCTCTGCCGCCCGATAGACCGAGACCGTCACGGGGTCGAAGGCCCCGACCTTCTGGCAGGCGTCGGCGAAGGACGAGCCCGCGGCGACCATCTCGCGCATCCGCGAGACCAGTTGGGCCGAAGTCCCCCCGATCGTGGCCGCCGTCACCTCGAGCGTCTCGACCAGTGGGACCCCGCGGGAGAGCAACTGGGAGAGTTGCTCGTTGAGTTCGACCCGGTCCTTGAGGGAAAGTCCCTGCTTCTGCGAGTGGAGCCAGGACGGGAGGGGGTAGGACCGCAGGAGCAGAAGCCGGTCCTTGCGCAGGGCCTCGGCCAGGGCTCGTGGGGTTGCTGCCTGACGGACCCCGAGCGTGCGTCGACCCGCCGCGGTGGCGGCGACGAAGAGGTACGAGGCGGGATTCCGGGAGACGCTGGACATGGCGCAAGTCTACTGGTTCGACCAACCGCGGGCCGGGACATCATCGATCCCGGAGTGCTGTTCGCGGGTCGGGACCGCCGCGCTCGCCGGAAATAGGGCCGGGGCAGGAGGATACAGTGGTGGATCGGAAGCCACTCGCCAGCAGAACGGAACCGCATGTCCACGATTGCCCCAGGTCGATCCGCCCAGCCCAGCACGTCCAAGCCCGAGAACGGGGTCATGCGGGCCCTCTTCAAGCATCACGCGGGCGAGGGGCTCGCCTTCGACGCCGCCCGCCCCAAGCCCACGCCCGGTCCGCGCGACGTGCTCATTCGGGTCAGGAAGGTCGGGATCTGCGGGACGGATCGGCACATCTGGGAGTGGGACCAGTGGGCCGCGGGGCGAATCCCCGTCGGGATCGTCACGGGGCACGAGTTCGTGGGGACCATCGAGGCGGTGGGCTCGGCGGTGACGAAGTACAAGCCGGGGCTCCGCGTCAGCGCCGAGGGTCACATCACGCAATGGGCGGACTTCAACAGCCGCACCGGGAACGCCCACATCGCCAGCGACACGCGGATCATCGGGATCGACCGGGACGGGTGCTTCGCCGACTACGTGGTGGTGCCCGAGGAGAACGTCTGGCCCGTGCATCCGAAGATCCCGGACAAGGTGGCCGCGGTCCTCGACCCGCTGGGCAACGCGGTGCACACCGTCATGGCCGCCAACGTCAGCGCCAAGAGCGTGCTCATCTCGGGGGTGGGGATCATCGGGCTGATGGCGGTCACGGTCGCCAAGGCCGCGGGCGCCAGCCGGATCTTTGCGACGGACATCAACCCCCCGCGGCTGGACCTGGCCCGGCGGCTGGGCGCTGTCGCGGCCTACGACGTGCGGCAGGGAGACGGGTTCATCAACGAGATCAAGGCCGCCACGCGGGGCGAGGGCGTGGACGTGCTGCTGGAAATGAGCGGTGCGCCGTCCGCGTTCGACCAGGGCTTCCGGGCCCTCCGCAACGGGGGCACGGCCGCGATCCTGGGCATCCCCAGCAAGCCCATCACCTGGAACATCACCGAGCACGTCGTCTTCAAGGGGGCCACGGTCCTGGGCATCAACGGACGGAAGATGTTCGAGACGTGGTACCAGATGGAGGAACTCCTCCTGAGCGAGCGGCTCGAACTCGACGAGATCATCACCCACGAGTTCCCGCTCGAGGACTTCAAGCGGGCGTTCGCCACGATGATGAGCGGGGAGGGGATCAAGGTCGTGATGGGGGTGGGGGGATAAGCAAGGCAAAGCAAACTTCGCGTTGATTTGCTTTTGCGGTTATCTCGCGGTAGAATGACCAAAAGCAAAACTGTGCGTCGTTTGCTTTGGCTTGCCATCATGCACATCGAACCGCCCCCGGTCAGTTTCCGAACGCTCTTTGACGACCCGACGTCGTTGGCGTCCTCGCTGCGCCTGCTTTCCGATCCAACGGTCCGAGCCGCGAACGTGAAGTACAGGCCTTGGAAGAAGGTGCGTCCCATTGCACGCGATGCCGGCAAGGATCCGGTTCAGGTTTGGAGGGCCGTGAAGTTCGCTCGACTTTCTGCGTGGCGGGCGATCCCTCTGCACGCGGCCGATGGCGAGCCGTTTGGGTTGTGCCATGTCCCGTCGCTTGCGGAGCAACTGCACGTGATCGATCAGGCATGTGGCGGCGGCGGGGTAGTAGCCATGGACGACGCGCGGGGCGTGTTGTCCGATCCCGAGGCCCGTCGCCGATTTGTGATTCGATCGCTCATGGATGAAGCGATCGAGTCGTCGGTGATCGAGGGTGCGGTGACGACCCGCGAACTCGCCGTTGAACTCCTGCGATCGGGCCGGCCTCCAAGGACCGACGGCGAGCGCATGGTGGCGAACAACTACGCCGCCATGCGGCAGATCAAGCAATGGCTGGATCGCCCGCTGTCCGCCGAGATGCTCTGCGAACTGCAACGGATCGTGACCGAATCAACGCTCCGCAGTCCCGACCAAGGCGGGCGATTCCGTAGACCCGACGAGCCCGTTGCGGTCACGGACGACCGAACCGGCGCGATCATCTTCACACCCCCGCCCGCGGCGCAACTCCCCAAGCGAATCGAGGCGCTATGCCGGTTCGCCAACGACCAGCACTCGGGTGGAGAGTTCATCCACCCGCTCGCGAAGGCGTGCATCCTGCACTTCATGGTCGGCTATGACCACCCATTTGTGGACGGCAATGGACGCACCGCCCGAGCGGTCTTCTACTGGTTCGCGCTCCGGTGCGGGTACCGAGCCTTCGAGTTCATGGCCATCTCGCAGATCATCCGAGCGGCCCTCGCCAGGTATCCGCAGGCCTACCTCGACACCGAGCACGACGACGGCGACCTGACCTACTTCGTCTTCTACAAACTTGGGGTAATCCAGCGCGCACTGCAGCGGCTGAAGGAACACCTCGACGAGGAGGAAGCACGGGTCGAACAGAGCCTTCGCCTCGTGCGCCTCGACAGAACGCTCAACCTCCGCCAGCGACTGCTCCTTGAGCACGCGCTTCGCCATCCGAAGACCGTGTACACGGCCAAGTCGCACGCCAACTCCAACGGGATCACGACGATGACCGCTCGCGCGGACCTCGAGCACCTCCGAAAGCGCCGACTGCTCAACGTGTTCCGTGCGGGGCGGACCATGCAGTATGTTCTGTCCCCCGATCTGCCGGGGCGCCTTCGTCCGCTCGCATAGCCGGGCACCTTCGCGCCTGCTCGGCCCGGTCAATCCACCCCCGCCACGGGCAACTCGACGAACACCCCGTCGATCCCGTCCCGCCGGCACTCCACCTCGCACGCGATCAGTTCGCTGTCCTTGGCCGCGAGTTCCTCGGGGCTGACCGCGATCGCCGGGCGGCCCGACTCATCGCGCAGCAGCCCGCCCGCACGGGCGACGATCGCCGGCCCGTGCGTCCGCCACGCCGCGGGATCCAGCCACAGCGTCCCGTTCTTGATCGCGAACGAGAGCGACCCCCGAGCGCCCACGAACGCGGGCTTGCGGGGCTTGCGGGGCGTCCACGGCCCGCCGCGATGCTCCGCCACCAGCGCCGCGAATCGGGCCGCGATCTTCGCCGGCGGGTCGTTCTTCTTGTACCCCTCCACCCGCGCGGGCAGGCCCTTGCACGCGGATTGGAGGATCTCCACCGCGCGGTCCTCGGTGTTCCCGCCGAGGCGGATCACCGCTGGGATCGAGAGTTCCAACTCCCAGAACGCCTTGGCGAGCCCGTAGGCCGACCAGAACTGCTCCTGGTTCGCCACGCCCGAGCCCGACCCGAAGTAGCCCACGAGCCCGGGCTGCGAGAGGATGATCCGCGCCGCCCGATAGACCTTCGCCGGCGACGGGTTCCCGCTGGTGTCGCAGAAGTTCGCGATCGTGAAGCCCTCGGCCGTGATCGCGTCCATCGACATCATCGAGCCCCCGCCGCCCGCGCCGTGGAACCCGATCAGGCCCTTGGACGCCGGACGCTCGCCCGCGGCTCGCGCCGAAGCCGCGGCGTCGCTCGTGTTCATCTGCGCGAAGTAGAAGGTCCCGCGGTGGTCCGCCTGCTCGACGGCGTATGCGATCCGCTCCAACTCCGTCGGCGGATGGTCCAGTTCGCGGGCGATCTCGATGCCCAGTTCCGAGTGCCGAAACACCGCATAGTCGTCCACGGTGATCCGGCAATCGGCGGCGACGACGCGCCCGTCGCGCAGGATCGCCAGCGGGTTGATCTCCAGCGACCTGGCCTCGACCGCGCGGGCCGCGGCAAAGAGCCGCTCCACCGCGACCGCCACGGGCTCCTTGGCCGCCGGCGGCAGGTCCGACGCCGCGAGGAACGCCCGCAGCCGCGCGCCATCCGGGCCGGCCGCAGGGTCGCACACCAGCCGCTCGACCTCGCGGGCCCGCTCCTCGATCCCGGTGCCCCCGTGCAGCGAGACGAGGATCACCGGCGCCCGCTCGCGGTCGTCGATCGTCAGCGACACGAACAACTCGCGCGCGATCGGCAGTTTCTCCTCGACCAAGACGTGCGCGACCGGGAAGTTCCCCACCTTCATCCCGAGCATCCGCCGCGCCAGGTGCGCGGCCTGCTCGGGCGAATCCGCGAACCCCACGCCCCCCAGGGCCGCCCGTCCCGTGGTCCACGCCTGGATCTTCACAACCACCGGGACCGCGAGCCTCGACGCGACCGAAGCCGCTTCCTCGGGAGTCGATGCCGGCCCCCCGCGCGGGACCGCCAACCCGTGGGCCGCGAGGATCGACTTGCCCTGATACTCGTGCAGACGCGCCATGGGGAGGGAGGATAGTCGGCGATGCCGAGGGCGGCCGGGCCTACTTCTTCGCCTCGCGCAGCCTCGTCGCGATGCGCTCCCCGATGGCCGCCGCGAGCGCGTCGTCCCGGGTCGTCGGCACGGTGTACCGCCCCGCGACGCCTCGCTCCTGCAGCGCGGGATCGCGCCACGCCTGGCTGAGGCGCACGGCGGTGGTATCGACGCGCCACCCCGGGCGGGCCGTGCGCTCGACCCACGCCTCCACCCGCGCGACGATCGGCCCCGAGAACGTGGTCAGGTCCGCGCGCGGCGCCGACGGCCTGCCCCCGCCATCGGAAGCCTCCGCATCCGGCGCGGCGGGAAGCCGGGCGGGCTCGAAGGCGATCCGCACCCGACGCTCGTGCTGGTTGATGAGGTCGTCGAACTCCTGCTCGATCGTCGCCTGCTCAGCGTCCCAGGGCGTGGCCAGACCCACCGTCGCCTTGGGCCGGGTCGTGATCACCCCCGCCCGCGCATCAACCCGCTCGAGCGAGAAGCGCGAGGCGGCGAGCACGTCGCGCGCGGCGTCGAAGGCCCGGGCGTAGTCCCCCGGCGCGATCATCAACGCCGCACTCCCGCGCCCGCCCCGCGAGGCGCAGCCCCCCAGCAGCAGCGCCAGCACCAGCACGAGTTGCACGCGGATCGCCATGCACGAATCTAGCGTGCCCGGGCGCACGCCGCCACCGGCCACACCGGCATCCGATGCCGCTGCGACACGGCTCGCACTCAGTAGCGGAAGTTCGCCTGGGGATGGTTCGCCCCGGCCACGCCCGCGAGGTCGCCCACGCCCTGGGCCGTGATGATCGGGCCGAAGGTGTTCATCGAGGCGATGGTGAAGTCCGAGTTGGAGTTGTTCACGCAGCGGTTCGAGACGATGATGTTCCGCGAGCCCGCCACGTCGAGCCCGCGATAGTTCTGGGAGCACTGGTTCTGCTCGACCCGGCAGCCGTTGACGCCGATCCGAATCCCCGCGCCGTTGACGCCCGCGCCGACGCCGTTCCCCGAGCAGGAGTTGCCGATGACGTCGGTGAGCCCCCCGGCCTCGCAGAAGATCCCGCAGTTCGAGTTCGCCTCCGCGAAGCACCCTCGCACCGAGCCCACGAAGTTCGCGCGGATGCCGTTCTGCCCGTTGAGCGAGGCAACGCAGTCGATCACGTTGGCCCGGTCCGACCCGCGGATGCCGTCCTGCGCGTTCCCGTTGGCGACGCAGGCGCGGATGATGCACTGCGAGCCGCTGGTGCTGATCCCGCTGCCGCTGGTGCTGTTGTTGGCCACGCACTCGATCACCGACGAGAAGCCGCTGACCACGATGTTGTCCTGTCCGTTCTGGCTGGCGGTGCACCCGCGGACGAGCGAACGCACCCCGCAGGCGATCCCGCGCCCGGTGTTCCCCGAGGCCGAGCAGTTCGTGAGCAGCGCGTTCTCAAAGGTCACGAACCCGTCTCCGGTGTTCCCGGTGGCGCTGCAGGCCGAGTAGACATGCAAGCCTGTGGCGCCGCCCGCGAGCGCGAAGCCGCCCGATCCGTTCTGCCTCGAGGTGCAGTTCTCAAAGACGCAGCCGGTGGTGGCGATGAACCCGGCGAGCCCGTTCGCCGACGCCGCGCACCCGCGCACGACCACGCCGTCGCTGACGATGAACCCCTCGCGCACGTTCGCCGCGGCCACGCAGTTGGTAATCACCCCGCGCCCGCGCACGAAGAAGCCCTCGAGCGAGTTCCCGCACGACGTGACGCCCTCGATCGTGTACGCGTCGATGGCGTTCCCGGCGACGTTGAGGTTCAACCCCGTCTGCCCCCAGCCGCGGATCGTGCCGTTCTTGACGACCACGCCCGTGCGCACGCCGATCGCGACGATGCCGTGGAGCGAGGAACCAACAACTCCCCGGACGTTGAATCCGCGGAGGTCGAGCGTGACGTCGTTGGACGCGATCTCGATCCCGTTGCGGGCCGCCACGCCGATCACGTCCGCGGCCAGGTAGTACGACCCCGGCTGCGAGATGCGAAAGACCCCCGTCGCGCTCGCGGGCGTGTTCGTCGCGTTGACGACGATCCGCGGCTCGACCTCGGCCAGCGTCTTGTACGTCGATGCCACCGGGCCCGCGGGCGGGTTCAGCGGCCCGGCAATCGTCACCACCGCACCCCCCGCCACCGCGGCCGCCAACAGCCCAGCCCATGTCCAGTTCCGACGGCCCATCGCTCCTCCCTTCGCTGCGGCGGGCGGACGCATCGTGCCCCGCATCGCCGCCACCAGCCTAGCACGAACCGAGCGCGACGCAAGCCCTCGCGACCATCGCGACGCGCACGCCAGACGCGATCTTCACCTTTGCCTCATGCGCGCCTGAATCCGACGGCCTATAACCATGCGGCGGAGCGATGTCGCGCGGCACGGGCTGGCGTTTTCCCCGGTCGCGGGCATACTCCACAGTGGAAGGGAGATCGAGCATGGTCCGATTCGTTCACGCCGCTCGCGTCGGGGCGGTCACGCTCCTCTCGCTCGCGGGCGTCGCGCGCGCCGGCGGGGGCCCCGAGAACGTGCTGGTCCTCATCAACCCCGCCTCCGCCGACTCCATGCACCTGGGCAACTACTACAAGAACGCCCGCAACATCCCCGACTCCAACGTCCTCTACATCGTGCCCACGCCCCAGTCCTACACCGCCTTCGCCGCCGACAATGGCGCCCTCGACGCCCTCTTCGGGCAACTCCGCAACGTGAAACTCGAAGACCACATCGACTTCATCGTCGTGGCCGATCCCGGCTCGTTCGCGCTGGCCGCCTCGGGGCTTGTGAGCGACGGGTGCTCGCCCGTGACGCGATTCTCGACTTCCGCGATCTACACCCTCGCGTTCCAGGAGTCGCCGATCCTGCCCGGGCCGAATCCCGTCTCCTATCCCAACCAGTTCGCCTCCAGCACGCCCAGCGCTCCCCTCGCCCTCGACTCCAACACCTCCTACCTGTTCGGGACCCCCAGCACCGCCCAGGGCTCGCGGCGCTACTTCGCCGGCGCCCTCCTCGGGTACACCGGCGAGCGCGGGAACACCCTCGGCGAGATCTTCACCATGATCGACCGCTCCGTCGCCGCCGACGGCACGCGCCCCGCCGGCAAGTTCTACTTCATGAACACCACCGACCCGATCCGCAACATCCGGGCCTGCAACCTCCAGTCCGGGTGCGCCTCCCCCACCGCCTACAACGCCGCCGTCACCTTCCTCCAGTCCATCGGGACCAACGGCGAGGTCATCAACGGGATCACGCCCGCGGGCCGCACCGACATCCTCGGCGTCCTCACCGGGTGGATCGACCCGCAGGTCGACACCGACCCCATGACCATCCTCCCGGGTGCATACTGCGACCACTTCACGAGTTGGGCCGCCACGTTCGATGTCGCCGCCCAGACCAAGATCTCCAGTTGGATCCGCCGTGGCGCCTCGTTCTCGCACGGGCAGGTCGAGGAGCCGTGCAACTACCTCGGGAAGTTCCCCACCGCCAACATCCAACTCTTCTACGCCCAGGGCATGTCCATCGGGGAGGCCGCCCTCCGCTCGGTCTCCTTCGCCCCGTTCCAGGGCCTCTTCTACGGCGACCCGATCACCCGCGCCTGGGCACGCATCCCCGGCGTCGTCGGCAACGCCCCCACGTCGACCGTCAGCGGGACCGTCTCCTTCACGCCCGTCGCCACGCCCGCCCAGGGCGGCGCGCCCATCGCCAGCCTCGACCTCCTCATCGACGGCGTCCTCCACAGCACCAAGGCCCCGGGCCAGCCGTTCACCGTCAACACGCTCGCGCTGGCCGACGGGCACCACGACCTCCGCGTCATCGCCTACGACAACACCCCCGTCAAGACCTCGGGGCGCTGGGTCGGGACGCTCACCGTGAACAACTTCGGGCGTTCGTGCTCGCTGGGCGTGGCGCCGGGCTCGGGCGACCGCGCCACGTCCTTTGCCAGCAGCATCACCGCCGCCGGCGGCGTTGTCAGCGAGGTGCGACTGCTCCAGAACGGGCGCGTGATCGCTGCCTCCGGGGCCGCGCCCGCCAACCTCAACCTCTTCGGGTGGAACCTCGGGGCGGGGACGACCCAACTCCAGGCCGAGGTCGTCTTTGCCGACGGCCTCGTGGCCCGCAGCACGCCCCAGACCGTGACCGTTGCCGCCACGGGCGCCTCGGGCTCGCTCCCGCCCGCGGCGTTCAGTTACACCAAGCGCGTCGCCCGCGGCGGGCCGTGCGCGATCGAACTCCCCGCCCGCTTCAACAGCGACCCCGCCTCCGCCACGTTCAGCGTCGTCGCCGCCCCGACCGGCGCGACCATTTCCACCGGCACCGAGGGGTACCGCGTCATCACCGCCCCTCCCAACGCCTGCGGGACGGACCAACTCGCCTTCCGCGTCACCACCCCCGGGGGACAATCCAACACCGGGATCGTCACGCTCATCTATGGCCCCGGGCCGATCTGCCCCGCCGACTACAACGGCGACGGCGCCGCCAACGTCGCCGACTTCATCTTCTTCCAGACCGGCTTCGCCGCCGGCGACCTCCGCGCCGACATCGACGGCTCGTGCGCGCTCAACATCAACGACTTTATCGGGTTCCTCAACGCCTTCGCGATCGGCTGCCCATGATCGCCTCGCGCCGCGCGCGCCCGGGGCGCGCATGGACCCCGCGCCCCCGGCGCGCATAGCGTCGCCGGATGCCCTCCGCCCGTTCGAGCCGCCGACGCTACGCCGAGTACCTCTCGGCCCGGCGACGGGCCGGCTCCAAGCCGCTCCCCGACCAGGACACCGAGGGCGACGCCAAGAGCCGTCGCCGGCGCGCCCGGGGCATCCTCGCGCTCGTCGGGCGGCTGTGGGCGATGCTCGCCGGCAACCGATGGCTCGTCCTCGCCGCGATGGCCACGCTCACGATCCAGTCGTCCTCGTCGCTCCTGCTCCCCGCCTGCACCAAGGTCGCCGTCGATTACATCATCACCGACCAGCCCGGGCCGGCGGGCCTGCCGCGCTTCCTGCCCCCGTGGACGCGTGACGCCGCCAACCGCGAGGCGATCCTCTGGACGCTCTGCGGGAGCATGGTCGTGCTCGTGGCGGTGCGCCTCGTGCTCGCGATCTGGGCGCGCTGGCAGATGACGCGGCTGACGAAGCGCCTCCAGGTCTCGCTCCGGCGCCGCGTCTTTGACCACGCCGTGCGACTCCCGCTGCATCGCGTCCACCAGATCAAGTCCGGGGGCGTGGCCAGCATCCTGCGCGAGGACGCCGGGGGCTCCGCCGACCTCCTCTTCCACCTCGTCTACAACCCCTGGAACGCGATCATCCAACTCGTCGGGACGCTTGTCATCCTCGCCGCCGTCGATTGGCGCATGCTCGCGGGCGCGCTCGTCTTCATCCCCGTCATCGCGCTCATGCACCGCGTCTGGCTCGCCCGCATCCGGCCCCTCTACCGCGACATCAAGCAGACCCGCACCAGCGTCGACGCCCACGCCACCGAGGCCTTCGGGGGCATCCGCGTCGTCCGGGGCTTCGACCGCTCCCGCGGCGAGGCCTCCCGCTTCTCCCGCGGCACCCACCTCATGGCGCGACAGGAGGTCCTCACCTGGTGGTGGTCCCGGGGCGTCGACATGGCCTGGGCCTTCATGATCCCGCTCGCCACCACCGCCGTCCTCCTCTACGGCGGGCTCGCCGTCATGCACGGGCGACTCACCATCGGCGACATGATGATGTTCTCGGCCTACCTCCTCATGCTCCTCGGGCCGCTCGAGGTCCTCGCCGCCTCCGCCAGCGAGATGCAGACCAACCTCGCCGCCTTCGACCGCGTCCTCGACCTCCTCGACGAGCCCACCGAGTTCGCCGACACGCCCGGCGACACCACCCTCGACCCCGCGCGCGTCCGCGGCGAGATCGAGTTCCGCGGCGTGTCGTTCGCCTACCCGCGCGCCGCCACGCGCGATGGCAAAGACCCCGCCGACCCGCCCCCAGCCCCGCCCGAACCCGTCCTGCGCGACGTGACCCTCGCCGTCCGCCCGGGACAGGTCGTCGCGCTCGTGGGCCGGAGCGGCGCGGGCAAGACCACCCTCTGCAACCTCGTCGCCCGCTTCTACGACCCGACGCAGGGCGCGGTGCTCCTCGACGGCATCGACCTCCGCCGCATCCGCGTCGGGTCCTACCGCCGCGTGCTCGGGATCGTCGAGCAGGACGTCTTCCTCTTCGACGGGACCATCGCCGAGAACATCGCCTACGCGCGCCGCGACGCGACCCCCGACCAGATCGAGGCCGCCGCCGCCGTCGCCTACGCCGACGAGTTCATCGACGGGCTCGAGCATGGGTACCAGACCCTCATCGGGGAGCGCGGGGTGCGCCTCAGCGGGGGGCAGAAGCAGCGGCTCGCCATCGCCCGCGCCGTCCTGGCCGACCCGCGGATCCTCATCCTCGACGAGGCCACGAGCAACCTCGACACCGAGAGCGAGCGGCACATCCAGCGGGCGCTGGCGCGGCTGATGAAGGGCAGGACCTGCTTCGTCATCGCCCACCGCCTGAGCACCATCCGCCACGCCGACCTCATCGTCGTCCTCGAGCAGGGCCGGATCATCGAGACCGGATCGCACGACGAACTGCTCGCCAAGGGCGGACGCTACGCCGAGTTCCTTCGCATGCAGATCGAGGACCTCGACCGGCCCGCCGACGACCCCGACGCCGACGCCGCCCGCCGAGCCCTCCAGCGGCCTCTGGCCTGACTCACGCGATCAGCGCCCGGCACGTCAGCCATCCGAGCACCACCCCCGCGATCGACACCGCCAGCGTCCCGACGGCGTACGCCGCCGCCGCCGTCGCGTGCCCCGCGCGAGAGAGCCCCAGCGCGTCGTGCGACATGGCGCTGAACGTGGTGAACCCGCCGAGGAACCCGGTCATCACGAGGAGCCGGGTCTCGGCGGAGAGGCTCGCCCTCGCGTCCACGATCGCCACGAACGCCCCCGCCGCCGCGCACCCCAGCGCGTTGCACAGGAACGTCCCCACGGGCCAGCGCGTCGAGAGCGAGAGGGCCGAGGTGGTCACGGCGAATCGCGCCACGCTCCCCATGCCGCCGCCGAGGAAGACCAGTCCGACGTGCGCCAGATTCATGCCCAGACTGTATCCGCCGCCCTCATCGGCACCCCGCCGCGAACGCCGACTGGAAGCACGCAAAGTCTGTCACATTGAGCACCGGCGGAATCGTGCTCTGATCGCAGTTGGCCCGCGGATCGCCCGCAGCATAGCGCTGCAAGAAACACATGTAATCATTGATGTTCAGAGGGCCAGGCGAGCCGTCGCAATTCCCGCACGGCGGGGACTCGAATGCGCCCAAATCGTTCCGATCAGCCACCTCCCCTGATAGGTCAAAGCCCAGAGCGAGGCCGCCGGGCAGTGGCCCGGCACGGCACGCGAGCACCGACGTACAGCCTGGGCTGCTCCTCACTGGCTCAGAACTCAAGAGCACTCGCCCAGGATCGTGCGCCACAGCCGACGGCACGATGTTCAGGTAGGCATTGTGCAGCAGCCCGCGTGATCGCTCGCGCTCTAGGCCGCCCACGCCGGGCGAACTACCGATGTTCGGATACGCCACGCCCCCCCCCGTCTGGACGAACACCGAGTTTACCATCTCGGCCTGCGGCGACAGATTCGGCTCGTCGAAGTCAAACTTGAACGTCATCAGCGGCCGGGAGCGCACCCGTACATCACAGTGCCAGAAGCGCGGGTTGTTCGGGCTGCCGGGTGATGAGTTGAACAACGCGAAGTAGTTCTCCGTCTGCCGCGTCACGTCCAGATCCAGCACGCAGTTGATCACCCAGCCCCCCGAGCGCCAACTCGCCAGCGCGAGCGCCGGCAGCGGCGGCGGCGACACGTTCAGGTACCGCCCATTCACCCGGGCCGCATCCCGCACCCCGACCTGGAAGTGCTGCCCCGTCCCGACCCCGCCCTCGAACGTCTCGTCGATGATGACGCACCGAACGTCCGCGAGCGCGCCGGCCGGCGGCAGGTGGTCGAAGTTGCTCGGGGACGCGCACCCGTACGCCGTGTCGCGCACCCGGCACCCCGCCGCGATCGTCCGCCCCATGATCTGGCCCAGGCCCCCGTTGGTGTGCCCATAGAACCCCATCCCCCACCGCCGCGTCGTGTCGTGGTCGTCGCTGGGGAGCGTCCCGTGCGTGGCCACGCAGCGGTCAAAGATCGTGTCGTTGCCGCCGTAGAAGGCGTAGGTGTTGAACATCGTCTCCCCGCCGAACGCGACGAACATCGTCAGCCCGGCCTTGCAATCCGCGAACGTGACGACGCCTCCCTGATCGGTGAAGTGCGTCATCACGTGCGCGAGCCCATAGTGCGACTCGCACCCCACGATGGCCACGCGGGCGCCGCCGAGCGCTCGGCTCTCGATCCCGTGCTGCTGCGTCCCGAGTTGCTCGGTCATCCCCCAGCCCTGGGCCCGGATGTTCTCGATGCGCGAGCCGTCGCCGCGAACGATCACGCCCGAGCCCCGAGGCCGGACGCACTCGTACGACTTCCCGTCGGTGCGAGGGTCCGTCGCCACGCCCCCCGGCCCGTGCCTGGGATGCACGTACAACCACGTCCCGTCGAAGTGCCACGAGCCCTCCACCGCCGACACGCCCGCCGGGTGGCTCCTCCGGCTGTACGGACGATCGAGGTCGTCATCCTCCTTGACCCACCGGACCGGGCCGACGATCGCCCGCCGATACGTGTTCGCCAGCCCCGGCGCGGGCTCCCAGGCCGCCGGGCTCCCGACGGACTCAAAGGCCGTCAGCAGGGGCTTCTCGCCCTCGCCCCAATCCCCGATCGTCACGTTGGGCTGGAAGGCGTCGATCCCGATCGGCTCGCGCCACACGTCCCCGCGCCGGAAGAGCAGCGCGATGTCCCCCGCGCTCGCCGACAACACCTGGCGCGCCTTGGCCAGCGACTTCCACGGCGAGGCCGCGGTGCCGTCGCCCGTCTGGTCGTCCCCGCTCTGGCTGAAGTAGTACGTCGTGCCGCGCTCGCGCGGGCAGGCCGCCAGTCGCGACGCCAACTCCGCCGCGTACCACCCACGCCAGGCCGACGACGTGACCAGCGGCATCTCCGCCTGGCCCCGTGCCATCGGCACCGACGCCAGGCCCGCCGCCAGCGCGATCGCAACGACTCGCGTCATTCCTAGTCCTCCTGCGCCTGGGCACCCCTTCGCGTCGGGTCAGAATACACGCAATCCCGATCAAGGCAAGAGCGCGCCGAGCCCCCAGCGCCCCGTGCCCCGGCCCCGCCCCGGGCCGCCCCCGACTCCCGTAGGATTCGCTCGGAGGCCCCATGCCCGAGACCCCACGCCGATTCATCCGCGACCTGCGCCCCAGCGAGCGCGTCGCGGGCGCGTTCGCCATCTCCAACGCCCAACTCGGACGCACCCGTTCCGATAAGCCCTACCTGCGCTGCCTCATCAGCGACCGCTCCGGCGAGGTCCCGGGACGCATGTGGTCCGTCGAAGAGTCCGTCTTCTCGCGTCTGCCCACCGACGGCTTCGTCTATCTCGAGGGCGAGACCCAGGCCTACCAGGGCGAACTCCAACTCATCATCCAGACCATCGAGCCGATCGACCCCGCCCCCGACCAACTCCGCGACCTCGTCCCCTGCGCCGCCCGCGACCCCGACGAGATGTTCGCCGAACTCCGCGCCATCCTCGACACCCTCGGGCACCCATCGATGCGGGCGCTGGCCGAGGCCTTCCTCACCGACGACCTGCTCATGGCCGCCTTCCGCCGCGCCCCGGCCGCCAAGAGCATGCACCACGCCTACCTCGGCGGGCTGCTCGAGCACACGCTGAGCCTGCTGAAACTCGCCGACGCCGTCTGCCCGCTCTACCCCAAGATCAGCCGCGACCTGGTCGTCATGGGCCTGTTCCTCCACGACATCGGGAAGACCCGCGAACTCGTGTACGACAAGGCGTTCGCCTATTCCGACCGGGGCGAACTCGTCGGGCACGTCGTCGAGGGCGCGTACATGCTCCGCGCCAAGGCCGAGGGGGTCATGCGCGACAAGGGCCTCCGGTTCCCGGCCGGCGCCGTCATGGTCCTCGAGCACATCATCCTCTCGCACCACGGCATCCCCGAGTTCGGCGCCGCCAAGATCCCCGCCACGCCCGAGGCCATCATGGTCTCGATCCTCGACAACCTCGACGCCAAGACCACCATGGCCCTCGCCGCCGCCCGGCCCGACAACCTCCAGCCCAACCTCGGGGGCAACTTCACCGAACGCCAATGGGCCCTGGACACCAAACTCTTCCGCCCCGACCCCCTCAAGCCTCCGCCGCAGTAGCACGCCACGCCGCCCGCACTTTCGGCCCGGGCACCGCTATTCCCTCGCGCCCTCGTCGTACATCCTCCACACCCGCACCCCTCGCGCCCTCGCTCCCGCCGACCGCTCCCAGATCGCCTCCTCGTGCCAGTCGGACGAGATGAGCGTGTGCGCTCCCGCCTCCAGCGCCGTCGGCGGGCGCACCGCGTGGCCCCCAACCTCGCGCGCCGCGTCCCCCGCCGCGTCGTCCACCACGCCCGCGATCGGCACGCCGAGGTCCTCCGCGTGCTCGAGCAGCCAGCGTGTGTGCTCGCCCGCGCCCCAGAGCCAGACCGTGCGCGCGCCCGCGTCCCGCAGCGCCGCCCCCACCTCCCGCAGCCGCGCCGCTCGGCACACCTCCGCCGCTCGCCGGGGCATCGCGGGCCTTGTCCACTGCGCCCAGAGCCACGCCAACAGCCCCTCCCGCGTCGGCCCGTGCTCGTCCAGGTGCCGCTCGATCGCCGAGGCGTCGCCCCCCCCCCTCTCCCGCGCCAGCACGCGCGCCATCGCCGCCGCCAGCACGCCGCCGTCGGACGCCGCGGGCAGGCTCGCCCACTCCCGCGCCAGGATCGGCGCGACCACCTCGGCCTGATCCGCCGTCGACGCCGATGGATCATCCGCCCGTCGGACGTAATGCTTATATAAGGTTTCGGGGAGGCACGCGATCCCGCCCCGTTCGGACGCGCCCGTGCGCACAAGCCTGACCCAGAGGTCAAAGTCCTGGGCCCGGGCGCACGACTCGTCGTACCCGCCCGCGGCCAGCACCGCCTCCCGCCGGAGCATCATCGACCCGTGCGCCAGGAGGTTGCCCAGGAGCAGCCGCCAGCGCAGGCGGCGGGGGTCCGTCGGCGGGCGCACGACGCCGGTCACCCGCCCGTCGGGATCGGCGAGTTCCCAGGCCGTGCCCAGGGCCGCCACGGACGGGTGCGCGCGCATGAAGTTGACCTGCGCCGCCAGCCGCCCCGGATGGCAGGTGTCGTCGGCGTCCATGCGCGCCACCAGGTCGTGCCGAGCCTCGCGCAGCGCCAGGTTCAGCGCCGCCGGGAGCGACGGCTTCGGGAGTTCGATCACCCGGGCGCGATGGTCGGCACGCGCGTGGTCGAGCGCGATCTGGCGCGTGGCAGGGTCAGAGCCGTTGAGGATGATGAGGAGTTCGTAGTCCGATAACGATTGGCTTTGGATGCAGGCCAAGGCGCATCGCAGCGTGTCCGCGGCAGAGCGGACGGGCAACGCGACAGAGACGCCGGGCATGTGGGGTTGATCGGCCCGCACAGGCGGAAAACTCAAGCAGGAAGGTCCGAGAGCCGATGCGCTGGCGATGTCCGCACTTCCGACCAGCGCCCTCGGTGGTTCGACGCCACTCCCTGCATCCGGCCCCTCGACGGCAGCGACGCAGGCACCGACCTCGGCCGCGCCGCCGCTGGCGATCGCGGGGACGACGCTCCGGTACCGGTCGGACGTTCGGTACACGGATCGAGCGAGCAAGGCGCGGTACATCGCGGCCAAGTACGCGGCGATCCTGCGCGGCGCGGTGCTGGACGTGGGATGCGACGCGGCGCCGCTGAGGGCGCTGGTCGGGAATCCGGGGCTCTACGTGGGCGTGGACATCCGCGCGGACGCGGACGTGGCGATCGACCTGGAGCGGAGCGACCTGCCGTTCGCGGACCGGAGTTTCGACACGGTGGTGTGCACGGACGTGCTGGAGCATTTGGACGGGTGCCACCGGGTGTTCGACGAGTTGTGCCGGGTGTCGGCGTCGCGGGTGGTGGTGTCGCTCCCGAACCCGCTGCGAAACCTGCTGATGGCGTTGTTCGAGGGCTCGCAGGGCCGGCTGAAGTACTACGGGCTGCCCGTGGACGCGCCGAAGGATCGGCACCGGTGGTTCTTCGGGCACGACGAGGCGGCGGCGTTCCTGTCGGAGCGGGGTCGGCGACAGGGGTTCGAGGTCGAGCAGATGGACGCCGAAGACGGCGGGTGCTACCCGTGGCGCACGGCGGCGGGGGTGGACGTGCTGAACCACCCGAATATCCGCGGCGGGACGCTGTGGTGCGTGCTCCACCGAGAGGGTTCGGGCGCATGAGCGAGCGGATCGCCGACGCCTTGGTGCTGGCGTTCTCCGAGGGAGTCGGGCTGCGCACGTGGGCGGAGGCGGGGCTGCTCGAGCGCGAATGGTCGCTGTACGAGCGGCTACGGGCGAGTTTCGGGCGGATCGTGCTGGCGACGCAGGGCGGGCCCGAGGACGCGCAGATCGGGGCGCGCTTCGGGCCGGGCGTGACGGTGGTGTGCAACGCCGCGGGCCTGTCGCCTGGGGAGTACGCGGGCTGGCTGGGCGTCGCGGTGGCCGAGGCGCTGGCGGGGGCGGGCCGGGCGCTGGTCAAGACGAACCAGATGTCGGGCGGCGATGTGGCGATCGGGATCGTGGATCGCTTGCGTGCCGGGGGGGTCGCGACGGGGCTCTTGGCTCGCGGCGGGTACCTGTGGTCGCAGTTCGAGGCGTGGGAGCGTGGGGCGGGCTCGCCGGCGGCGGTGTCGGCGGGCGAGCGCGAGGCGCGGCTGTGCCGGGCCGCGGACGTGGTGGTGGGCACGACCCCGGAGATGGTGGACGCGCTGTCGTGGCGATTCGGGCTGAGCGAGGACCGGGTGGCGGTGATCCCGAACTACGTGGACGTGGAGGGGCTGGGCGAGCCCCCGGAGCGATCGCGGACGGAGGTGCTCTTCGCCGGCCGATTGGTGCCGCAGAAGCGAGTGGACCGGGTGATCGCGGCGATGGGGATGCTGCGGGACGACCTGAAGGCCAGGGCGGAACTGACGATCGTGGGCGACGGCCCGCTGCGCGCGGAGTTGGAGTCGCAGGCGCGTGCCGCGGGAGTGCGCACGACGTTTGTCCCGCGGCTCCCGCACGACGAGGTGCTGGGTCGGATGCGTCGGTGCCTGGTCTATGCGCAGGCGTCGGCGTTCGAGGGGCATCCCAAGACGATCCTGGAGGCGATGGCGCTGGGGACGACGGTGCTGGCGTGCGATGCGCCCGGGGTTCGCGGGATGATCCGGCACTGCGTGACCGGGATGCTCGTGAGCCCCGAGCCCGAGGCGATCGCGCTGGCGCTGGAGGGGCTGCTGGACGACCCGGAATGGTGCCGAAGCCTGGGAGACTCGGCCGAGTCGCAGGTCCGCACGGCGTACGCGGTCGAGACGATCGCAGCGCAAGAGCGGACAGCGATGCGGCGGGTGATGGAACGGGCCCGGATCGAGGGCGGGGCGGTGGTCAACGCGGCGTCGGCGGTGCGGTTCGATGCGGCACTGACAGAGGCGCCGGTGGCGTCGGCGGTCGAGGCGTGGACGCGGGCGCTGCGCGGCTTTGCGCGGCGGCTCGATCCCAAGACGCGGGCGAAGTTCGTCATGGGCCTGGACGCGCCGCTGTACGAGTTGCAGGGTCAGGCGGCGGTGGAGGCCGACGGGGGGCTGCACCCCAAGCACCGGCTGATGCGCTACCACGACTTCTTCGTCGAGCGCATCGGGACGGGCGAGCGGGTGATCGACCTGGGCTGCGGGGTCGGGGCGCTGGCGGCGTCGATCGCGGAGCGGAGCGGCGCGCGCGTCACCGGGATGGACTGGGCCGAGGCGAACCTGGACAAGGCCCGGCGGATCGCGGAGGAGCGTCGGCTGGGCGGGCGGATCGAGTACGTCCTGGGCGACATCACCAAGGACCGCGCCACGGGGGCGTTCGACGTGGTGGTGCTGTCGAACGTGCTGGAGCACGTCGAGGGCCGGGCGGAGTTGCTGCGGCGGTGGCGCGAGTGGTACGGGGCGGGGCGGTTCCTGATCCGCGTGCCGGCGTTCGACCGCGAGTGGCGCGTGCCGTTCAAGCGCGAGTTGGGCGTGGAGTGGCGTCTGGACGACACGCACGCGACGGAATACACGCGCGAGCAACTCGAAGCGGAACTCGCGTCGGCGGGGCTGAAGGTCGAGGAGTTGCGAGCGGTGTGGGGGGAATACTGGGTCAAGTGCGCGGCGTAGGCGCGAACACCCACATCTGGGCCGCGAATCTAGTACGCGAGTCGGTCAACCAAGGCATCGTCCAACTGTTCCAAGTCCAGCAAATACTTGGGCGGTCGAGGCGCACCGTTGGAGTTCCGACCTTGGTTCATCCGACCCAATCGGCTAATCGACGCCTTGTCGAAGCGAACAAAGAGCAGCTCCACCAGCTCGGCCCGGGTCTTGCGGTATCGAGACACCGCGGTTCGAGTCCGACGTTCTCTTTCATAGGCGGACGGTCCGCCCTTCAGCTTGCTGTGCCATTGCTGGAAAGCGCGGTTCACGTCGTTGTACTCAACGTCACACAATGCAATCAATACGCCGTGCTCGCCGTACTTCTTGATCGTGGCGTCGGTGGCGCCGCAATCGTCCAGGATGCACTTGTGGTCATCGGACTTGATGGCCTTCGCCTTCATGTCCCAGTTGACGGAGCCTTTGAGGTCGAAACCAACGGTGCCAAACCGCTCGCCCGGAATCTCGAACTTGCCGCGCAGCCGCTGATGGCACAGATGCTCGAAGTAGAACGCCCACCATTCCATCTGCCGCCAGTTATAGTCCGCAGCCTAGAGCTCGAGAACGGACTTCTTGCCCTCCCATGTCTTTGGGAGATCGGCCAGGGCTACCTTCACCTTCGCAACATCCTCAGAAGAGGCTGGCGTCATCATCGACTTCCGTTCGCATTCTCAACATGGAGATGTGATGATAGTCTGGGTTGATCTCGATACCGAGGTAGTCTCGCTTGGACTTCGCAGCCATTACGCACGTCGTGCCGCTGCCGCACATCGGATCAAGCACGAGGTCTCCAGGCTTAGAGAAGCACTGAATCAGATCGTCAGCGAGTTTGTCGGGATACGTCGCGGGGTGCTCAAGTTTTGTGCGATTGCCTTCCGTATTGCTCGTCGCGTACTCCCAGAGGGTTCCCCGACACTTCATGTCGTTGACCGCCTTGGGCTCGATCTTCTTGAAGCCGCCGTTGGTCAGTCGGTCCGTTCCTGAGTACACCTTGCCCGCGTGCTTCGACGGGACCATGAGTGTGCTCTTGTCGAAGTGTCGGGGCCGGTGCCCGCGGAAAAAGATCAAGATGTACTCGTGATCGACTCGGAAGCGCTGGGTCCACCATGCACCGGGGTTGCCGTGCCGCGAATAGATGCAGCACTCGAAGAGACGCCAACCCGCGCGATCCACCCACTCCACGGCCCAACGGAATGTCGTGAGTGACTTGGCGAAATCCTTGGTGCCATCGCCGATCACGACGGCGCAGACACCACCTTCAGCCGTGACGCGGAACAGCTCCGCACCCAGGGTCTTGTAGTCCAAGTTCCAGTTCTTGCCGTAGTCACGGATCCCGTCGTACGGCGGGCTAAAGACCGTGAGTTCGACGCAGCGATCGGGCAGTCTCGGGAGCAACTCGAGCGCATCACCACAGAGAATCGCGTTCCGCGGCATCGACTCTTCACGGCGTTGCTGGTGCTGGCCGTTCGTCAGTGTCGCTGCCATTTGGTCACTCACCTCTCGCCCGCCCCGCCAATCTTCTGGGCCCACTACAACCACGCGCGCGGCTGGGCACACCGGATCACCCCGCGTGATGGACACTCATGGTATCGACTTCCCGGCGCTCTCGCGGCGGTCGCCACCCGGCGCCGCACTCCGGGCAGCGTTCGGCGTGCTGGTTGCCCGCCATGTCGTAGTTGCAACTCGGGCATCGGCCCGCGAGCCAACGTCGGCGTCGGCGGCGGATGGGGAGCAGGAAGACGACCGGGCCGCAGGCGACGAGCCCGACGGCCCAGCAGATCGTGAGCGTCCAGGCCGTGCCCTCGCCGCAGTAGCAGTCGGACCTGCGGCGCATCATCGCGTCGATGGGAACGGCGGCGACGGCCTCGATCATCGAACCGAGGAAGAGCCGTGAGCCGATGCGCGAGAGGGCTGTGTCGATGGGCCGACGGCGGGTGTAGCGGAGGAGCAGGACCGTCGCCACGGCCCAGGACGCGAAGAACAGCACGCACGCGGCGAGGGCGACGAAGGAGGGCCAGTCGGTCCAGCCGAGCAGGGCGGCGATCGAGTGGAGGATGCCGAGGGCGCCCATGAGGAGCCCCGCGGCGGCGAGGCCGGCGATGGCCATGCTCAGGCGGAGCGAGCGCGTGCGGCGCGCGCAGCGCGCGAAGGCGAGCGTCGCGGGGACGGCGGCCAGGGGAATCGGCGCCCACGGGGCAAGCCTGTAGACCTCGGCGATCCGCTCGGTGCCCAACTCGACGGCGAAGGCACGCTCGGCGGCGGAGAGAGTTTCCCACACGACGTTGAAGGCAAGCCAGGAGAGGATGCCGACGCCCACGCCGGCGAGGGCGGCATGGAGCCATCGGCCGATCGCGGACCGTTGGCCCGCACGCGGTCGGCGGACCGGTCGGAGCAGCAGCCACTGGCAGAGGATGAGCGAGCCGGTGACGATGAGCAGGATCGGCTCGATGGAGTTGAAGCGCGGGTCCTCGCCCAGGATCACCCAAGGCCAGAAGACAAAGACGCACGCGCCGATGACGAGCCAGTACACGAAGAGGAGGTGCCACTTCGTGCGCACGGTGCGTCGCATCGGCCTACCTCACGGCCGCGGGCTTGGGCGCGGCGGGCGGCGGGATGGGCGCGGCGGGCGGGCTCGGTGAGGCGAGGAGATTCGCGGCGGAAGCGGATGTCGCGGCGGCCCGGGCCGGGGCGAGCCGCTTGGCCAGCGCCATGCTCCCGCGAAGGGCCGAGCCCAGCGGACGCGGGAGCCGCCCGACGAGGCGGTGCAGGGCGCGGTGCATGCGGACGGCGAGCATGGACTCGTACATCTCCCGCTGTCGCTTGAGCGCGACGAGGTTGATGGGGTCGCCCGATTCATCGAGCCAGTTCATGTCGCAGCGGCGGAGGAGGACGTTGGCGCGGAGGAGGACCTCGTCGGCGTGTCGGCGGAAGAGGTCCGCGTGCCGCTCCATGATCCCGCGATACAGGGCCTCGTGGTTGTGGATGACCTGCATGATCATCGTGGAATCGGAGTGGCGTCGCCACACGAAATAGGGCTGGCGGACACGGAGCCCGCGCCACCCGCGCTCGACGAAGCGGAGCCAGAGGTCCCAGTCCTCGTACCCCCCGGTCATCGTCTCGTCGAAGCCGCCGACGGCGTGGAAGCGGTCGGCGCGGAGCAGCGCGGTGACGGGATGGATGTTGGTGAGCAGCAGCAAGACGGGGTCCCAGTCCGGGACGCGCCAGACGCCCGTGCCCTTCTCGATGAGTTGCTCCTGGCAATAAACGTGCGAGACATCCGCGTCCCGCCCGTCGCGCGCTTCGTCGGCCAGGCGCTGGTGGAGGGCGGCAACGAACCGAGGCCGGACCCAGTCGTCGGCGTCGAGAAATGCGAGGAACTCGCTGTCGGCAAGGGCGGCGCCGCGGTTGCGCGCCGCGGGAAGGCCGGAGTTGGGCTGGTGGACGACGCGGACCCGCGGGCCGGCGCAGGCGTCGCAGGCGGCGGGCGTGGTGCCGTCGGTGGAGCCGTCGTTGACGACCACGACTCGAACATCCGCGTCGATCTGGGCGAGGCAGGACTCGACGGCCTGGCGCACGAACCGGCCGTGGTTGTAGCAGGGGATCACGAACGTGACGGTGGGCATGGCATCCCCGAGAAGGGTAAGGGTAGGGCAGAGCGGGGGCGACAAAGCACCGAGATCAGACAACAGCGCAGCGGCAAGTGGCGCGCGAGGGGAACCGACAAACGGCGCCGGCGGGAGGTCGCGCGGCCGGGCCAGGGGCGGGGTCGGGGCGTTTGTCTTGGAGGCGCGGGCGGGCGATACTCCCGGTCCATGTCGCCGTTCTGGCAACTCGCGGGTCGGATGAGGCGCTATCGCTGGGCGCTCGCTGGCGCGCTGGCGATGGCGCTGGCGTCGAGCATCGGGCTGGGGATCGGGCTGCTGGGAGCCAAGCCGGTGCTGGACGCGGTGCTGGGAAAGGGCCGGGAGTTGGCGGAACTGTCGCGCGACCTGAACGCGCACTGGGCGGTGGGCGGGATGATCCCGGAAGGGTGGATCGAGGCGCTCCCGCAGGGGCGGTGGACGGCGGTGTGCTGGATCATGGGGGCGCTGGGGGTGCTCACGCTCGTGGGCGGGGTGACGAACTTCCTGCACGCGTACCTCTCGCTGACGGTCGTGAACCGCACGACGGCGAACATCCGCCGCGAGGTCTTCCATCGGGTGCTGCGGCTGCCGCTGAAGGACGTCGTGGCGTCGGGCCCGTCGGACATGGTGAGCCGGATCGTGAACGACACGGCCCAACTCAGCGGCGGCTTCACGGCGCTGCTGTCCAAGGCCGTGGCCCAGGCGGGCAAGGGCTTCTTCTCGCTGGTGCCGGCGTTCATCATTGACTGGCGTCTGGCGGGGTCGGCGGTGCTGGTGGGCCCCCCTCTGTTCGTGGTGATCCGTCGGCTGGGGAAGAAGATCAAGCGGGCGTCGAAGCGGGCGCTGGAGTCGCAGGGCGGGCTGTACGGGGCCGCGGTCGAGTCGCTCCAGGGCCTGCGCGTGGTGAAGGTGCACACGACGGAGCGGTTCGAGGCGGGCCGGTTCCACAAACTCAACAAGCAGTTGCTCCGGCAGATGAACCGCGTGCGGACGGCCCGGGCGCTGGCGAGCCCGCTGGTCGAGGCGCTCTCGATCTTCGCGCTCGGCGCGCTCTTCATGATCCCGGCGTTCTACATCATCAAGCGCAACCTCGACGCCAGCGACCTCATCGCGACGCTGATCCTGCTGTTTGCGGCCGGCGCGGGGTTCAAGCCCCTCACCGGGATCGTCAACGACATCCAGGCCTCGGCGCCCGCGGCGGACCGCCTCATGCACCTCCTCCGCGCCGCCCCCGAGCCGGGGCACGGCGTGCGCCTCCCGAAACTCCCGCGGCACGCGGACTCCGTCGAGTTCCGCGGCGTCACGTTCACGTACCCGCGCGCCACGGCGCCCGCGCTCCGCGACGTGTCCCTCCGCGTCGCGCACGGGGAGCGCGTCGCGGTCGTGGGGACCAACGGCTCGGGCAAGACGACGCTGCTGGCGCTCGTCCCGCGCCTGTTCGATCCCGACGCCGGCGCCGTGCTCATCGACGGGAGGGACATCCGCGAGGTGTCGGTGCGGTCGCTCCGCCGGCAGATCGGGGTCGTCACGCAGGAGACGGTGCTGTTCCGCGGGACGATCCGCTCGAACATCGGGTACGGGGCCGAGGGCGCGACGCCCGAGCGAGTCGAGGCCGCGGCCCGGGCGGCGCGGGCCCACGAGTTCATCTCGGCCCTCCCCGCGGGCTACGAGACCGAGGTGGTCGAGCAGGGGATGAGCCTCTCGGGCGGGCAGCGGCAACGGATCGCGATCGCGCGGGCGATCCTCCGCGATCCGGCCATCCTGATCCTCGACGAGGCCACGAGCATGATCGACGCGGCGTCGGAGGCGCTCATCGCCGAGGCCATCGCGGAGTTCACGCGCGGGCGGACGTGCCTGATCGTCGCGCATCGGCTGAGCACGGTGATCGGGGCGGACCGGATCGTGGTGATGGACGCGGGGCGGATCGTGGACGTGGGCCCGCACGCGGACCTGATGCGGCGCTGCGAGACCTATCGCCGGATCGCGGAGCGGCAACTGATCCCGGGCGACTCGCCGACCGTCAGCGATCGCCCTGCGTCCGGGCCTTGAGCGTCACCTGGATCGGGAGTTCCTTCCCGTCGCGGAGGACGACGACCTCGACCACGTCCCCGGGCTTGCAGGCCGCCATCATCTCCATCCACGGCGCCACGCCCGTGATCTCCTTGCCCTGCCAGCGGATGAGGCGGTCGCCGACCTTGATCCCGGCGTCGTCGGCGGAGGTGCCCTCGTACACGTCCGCGACCTCGATCCCGGGCTTGTCGTCCGAGTAGTTGCCCGGGGCGATCCCGAAGCGGACTCGCCCGCGGGTCGGGCCGGGGTTCGCCGCCGGGTCGGCCGCGGCGTGGGGGTCGGGGGCCTGCTCGCCCGCCTTGGGCTGGGCCGGGCGGCGCGGGGTGAACTTCAGCGGCTCGGGCCGCTGCGCCAGCGCCAGCGCGATGTCCGACGCGAGCGTGAGCACCTTGACCGCGCCGACGTGGTTGACGGTGTGCGCCTGGTCGGCGGGGGTGTGGTACTCGCGATGCAGCCCCGTGAAGAAGAAGAGCACCGGGAGTTTCTTGCGATAGAAACTCGCGTGGTCGGAGTTGTTGCTGATCGTCGAGCCGTGCTTGATCGACAGGCCCGAGGAGTCGAGCAGGGGCTTGATGAGGTCATAGAACCCCTCGCCGGACTCGGTCCCCTCGACATCGACCTCTCCGTTGCGCAGGCGCCCGATCATGTCCATGTTGAGCATCGCGTACACGCGCTCCAGCGGGATCGACGGGTGCTTCACGAAGTAGTCCGACCCGATCAGGCCCGCCTCCTCGGCCGAGAACGCCAGGAACAGCACCGAGCGGGCGCTCGCGCCCTCGGGCAGGTCGGCATAGGCCCGCGCGAGCCGGGCGGCGGACATGAGTATGCCCACCGTGCCCGAGCCGTTGTCGTCCGCGCCGGGGTGGAGTTTCCCGATGTTCTCCGGCGACGCCCCGATCGGTCCCATCCCCACGTGGTCGTAGTGCGCGCCCATCACGACGTACTCGTCCGCCAGCGCCCCCTTGCCCCGCAAGACACCCCCCACGTTGTCCGTCATCACCGGGTCGATGCTCAGTTTCGTTGACATCGTCGCCGACACGCCCGCCAGATCGACGACCACGCCCTCGCGGTCGGCCCGCTCGCGCAGGTCCCGCAGCGTCGGCCCGCCCTCGGACGCCCGCACCAGCCGATCCACCGCCTCGGTCGTCGCCATCATGATCGGGATCGTGCGGCCGCTCCCCCGCGTCTCGCGGGCGGTGCTGAGTCGTTTGGCGCGCGGGTCGGCGGCCCCGGGCGGGTTCACAAGGATGATCCCCGCCGCGCGGCGCGCCGCGATCTCCTGCAGTTTCCCGTCCAGCGACGCCGCGGGCGACCATGTCCCGTCCTTGGTCCAGAGGCTCTTGCCGTCCGCGTTCATCGGCTCGAACCGCAGCACCAGCGCGATCTTCTCGCTCAGGTCGGTGCCCTCCGCGAACGTGGTGTACTTCTGCTCGGCGTCGTCGATCCCGTAGCCCACGAACACCACCGGCCCCGAGACCCGCCCGCTCCCCGAGAACCCCAGCGCCACCGCGTCCCGCTCCGGCGCCAGCGCCATCTCCCCCTTCCCGCCCAGATCAAACCGCAGCGACTGCTCGACCACGTTGAGTTCCGTGTACGCCTGGAACGCCTGGCGGTACGACGAGTTGAGCGTGATGACCTCGGTCCCGTCCGCGGCCTTCTCGGTCGCGCCAAACGCGGGCACGAGGCCCGCCGCGCGGAAGTTCATCTCGATGTAGTCCGCGGCGTAGCGGTTCCCCCGGCTCCCCGGGACACGCCCCTCGAAGAACGGATTGGCCAGCGTGGTGATGTGGAGGTGGTACTCCCGCACGTCGGGCCCGACGGCCGAGAGCACGCTGGCGATCGGGGACTCGCCCAGGGCCGCCAGCGTCTCGGCAGAGATCGCGGTGGCGCCGGGCGTGGGGCTCGCGCCGCTGGACCCCGCGGTGGCACGCGACGCCGGGGGCGCCGCGACCGGGGACTGCGCCACCGCGACGGCAGCGAACACCATGGCCACGGCCAGCGCCGGGCGAGACAACCAGGTTCGGGACGACGCCATGCGACTCCTTTCGGTGCGCTGGGCACCAGCGAGGCAGAGGCAGTATTGGCGGGCTGCGCGTGCGGCTCCAGACCGCCGAGCGTTCCGCGGTCGAAGGAGCCGCATCGTGTCAGGAAATCGAGCCCGGCCGTGTGGCGGCCGGGCCCGTGGGGAACGCGGCTCGCACCTGGCGGACACGGGTCAGGAGGTCGTGTCCGCCGCGCCACGCTCCACGGGATGGCTATACCGCACGCGCCCCCCCAGGGTTGCACCCTCCCCGGTGAATTCTCTGTGGGCGCGGGCTCGACGCACTCTGTTTGTAGCAGGTTTGGTATGCGTCGCGCTACGATCGGAGCGGATGCCGATGCTGTCGCTGTTCGTCCTCGGGGCGCCCGCCGGGGGAGGCGGCGGGGGGTGTCCGAGGACGATTCCATGACCGCCACGCAGGCCAAGCCGACGATTCCCGCCCCCGCCACCGAGATCGCCTTTGGCGGGCCCGCCGACGCCTTTGTGCCGCGGCACATCGGCCCGCGTGACAGCGAGATCGCCGAGATGCTCGGGGTGCTCGGGTATCGCTCGCTGGACGACCTGATCGCGGACACCGTTCCCGCGTCGATCCGGCTCCCGCGCCCGCTGACGCTCTCGGGGCTGAACGGCCCAGCGGGCGAGTTTGAGGCGCTGGGGCGGCTGCGCGCGATCGCGGGCCAGAACCGGGTCATGCGGTCGTTCATCGGGATGGGGTATTACGACACGATCACGCCCCCGGTGATCCTGCGGAACATCATCGAGAATCCGGGGTGGTACACGCAGTACACGCCGTACCAGGCCGAGATATCGCAGGGGCGGCTCGAGGCGCTGCTGAACTTCCAGACGATGGTGGCGGACCTGACGGGCCTGCCGCTGGCGGGGGCGAGCCTCTTGGACGAGGCCACGGCGGCGGCGGAGGCGATGGCGATGTGCGTGGCGATCGCGGGCGGGGTCGAGGGCCCGCGGCGGACGTTCGTGATCGCCGACGATTGCCACCCGCAGACGATCGCGGTCTGCCGAACGCGGGCGCGGAGCCTGGGTGTTGATCTGCGCGTCGTCCCGAACCCGGCGCGGGGCGAGAAGGTCGAGTGGGCCGGGGTCTGCGGGATCCTCGTGCAATACCCGACGACCGAGGGCGCGATCTGTGACTATGCCGCCCTCGCCGAGGAGGCGCACCGGCACCAGACGCTGGTGGTCGCGGCGACGGACCTGCTGGCGCTGTGCCTGCTCAGGCCGCCCGGCGAATGGGGGGCGGACATCGCGATCGGGAGCGCCCAGCGGTTCGGGGTGCCGATGGGCGCGGGCGGGCCGCACGCCGCGTTCATCTCGACCCGGCCCGAGCACGCGCGGCGGATGCCGGGGCGGATCATCGGGGTCTCGAAGGACGCGCAGGGCAACGTGGCGTATCGCATGGCGATCCAGACCCGCGAGCAGCACATCAAGCGCGAGCGGGCCACGAGCAACATCTGCACCGCGCAGGCGCTGCTGGCGATCTGCGCGGGGATGTACGCCGTCTACCACGGGCCCAAGGGCCTGCGGGCGATCGCCCAGCGCGTCCACTCGCTCGCGTGCGTGCTCTCGCATGGCATGAAGTGGCTCGGGCACGAGGTGGGCGACGACCCGATCTTCGACACCATCCGCGTCTGGCCCCGCACGAGCGAGCATTGCAGCGGGGACCCCGCCGCGATCCTCAAGGCCGCGGGCGAGCGGGGCCTGAACTTCCGCGCGTTCGGCGACGGGTCGTTCGGGCTGTCCGTGGACGAGACCACGACGATCGAGGACGTGAAGCAGGCGCTCGCGGCGTTCGGGTGCGGCCGCGGGTTCGAGATCGACGCGACCGCGCCCGTCCCCGCCGACGATCCGGCCTTCCCCCCCGCGCTGACGCGGACATCCGCCTACCTCACGCACCCCGTCTTCAACATGCACCACTCCGAGACCGAGATGCTGCGGTACATCTTCCGCCTCCAGCAGCGCGACCTCTCGCTGGCCCAGGCGATGATCCCGCTCGGCTCGTGCACGATGAAACTCAACGCCACCAGCGAGATGATCCCCGTGACGTGGCCCGAGTTCGGACGCATCCACCCCTACGCCCCGGCGGACCAGCAGCGCGGGTACCAGCGGGTCTACCGCGACCTCGAGGCGTGGCTCGCGGAGATCACGGGCTTCGCCGCCGTCTCGCTCCAGCCCAACGCGGGCTCGCAGGGCGAGTACGCGGGCCTGCTCGCCATCCGCGCCTACCACGAGTCGCGCGGGCAGAGCCACCGCACCGTCTGCCTCATCCCCGACTCGGCCCACGGCACCAACCCCGCCTCGGCCGTCATCGCCGGGATGCGCGTCGTCCCCGTCGCCTGCGACGACCGGGGCAACGTGGACATCCCCGACCTCCGCGCCAAGGCCGCCGAGCACGCCAAGGACCTCTCGTGCCTCATGATCACCTACCCCAGCACGCACGGGGTCTTTGAGGAAGGAATCAAAGAAATATGTAAGATTGTCCACGAGTACGGCGGGCAGGTCTACATGGACGGCGCCAACATGAACGCCCAGGTCGGGCTCACCTCGCCCGGATTCATCGGTGCCGATGTCTGCCACCTCAACCTCCACAAGACCTTCTGCATCCCCCACGGCGGGGGCGGCCCGGGCATGGGGCCCATCGGCGTCGCCAGACACCTCGCCCCCTTCCTGCCCGGCAGCCCCGTCGCGAACGCACCGGGCTCGCCCGTCGGGCCCGTCTCGGCGGCGCCCTACGGCTCGCCCAGCATCCTCCTCATCTCGTGGATGTACATCGTGATGATGGGGGCCGAGGGCCTGACGCAGGCCACACGGGTCGCGATCCTCAGCGCCAACTACATGGCCAAGCGGCTCGGGCAGCACTACCCCGTGCTCTACGCGGGCACGAACGGGCGCTGCGCCCACGAGTTCATCCTCGACTGCCGAGCGCTCGACAAGTCCGCCGGGATCAAGGTGGACGACATCGCCAAGCGGCTCATGGACTATGGGTTCCACGCGCCGACGATGAGTTTCCCGGTCCCGGGCACGCTGATGATCGAGCCGACCGAGAGCGAGCCCAAGGCCGAACTCGACAGGTTCATCGACGCCATGATCTCGATCCGCGAGGAAGTCGCGGCGGTCGAGCGCGGCGCGATGGATCGGGCCGACAATCCGCTCAAGAACGCGCCGCACACCATCTACGTCGTCTCGGCCACCGAGTGGAAGCACCCCTACCCGCGCGAGCAGGCGGCCTTCCCGGGCGCCACCGACGCCCAACGCGCCCGCATGCGCGAGCACAAGTTCTGGCCCGCCGTCGGACGCATCGACAACCCCTACGGCGATCGCAACCTCGTCTGCGTCTGCCCGCCGATGACGGACTACCACGGCTAGCGCGGCGCGGGCGCATCCCAGGGGGAGCCCCGCGGCGATCTGCCGCGCGATGGATCTAGAAGAGCACGCGGCGGATCTCTTCCGCCGTCGTCAGTCCCGCCTCGACCTTCGCTCGCGCGTCGTCGTGCATGGACTTGAACCCGGTGCGCTTGGCGGCGTCGGCGAGCGAGATCGAGTCCGCGCTCTGGGCCGTCAGCCGCCGCAACTCCTCGTTCATCAGCATGATCTCATAGACCGCGACGCGGCCCTTGTAGCCCGTCCCGAAGCACGTCTCGCACCGCTCCTCGCCGCGCGCGGAGGCAGCCTTGCCCGTCCCGCCGCAGGCCTTGCAGACCCGCCGCAAGAGCCGTTGGGCGAGCACCCCGAGGAGGCTGGAGGTCACGAGGTAGGGGGGGACGCCGATGTCGGTCAGCCGCGGGATGGCGCTGGGCGAGTCGTTCGTGTGCAGGGTGGCGAGCACGAGGTGGCCCGTGAGCGAGGCCTGGATCGCCAGTTGGGCCGTCTCGTTGTCGCGGATCTCGCCGACGAGGATCACGTCCGGGTCCTGACGCAGGAGCGACCGCAGGCCCGTGGCGAAGGTCACGTTCCGCTTCGGGTTCACCTGCATCTGGCTGATGCCCTCGAGGTGGTACTCGACCGGATCCTCGATCGTCATGACGTTGCGGCTCGAGCGGTCGATCTTGCCCAGCGCGGCGTAGAGCGTCGTGGTCTTGCCCGAGCCCGTGGGCCCGGTGACCAGCACCATCCCGTTGGGGCGGTCGATCAGGGAGATGAGTTGGTTCTGCATCTCCTTGGCCATCCCGACCTGGTCGAGCGACAACTGGGTCTGCGACTGGTCGAGGAGGCGGAGGACGATCCGCTCGCCGTAGATGGTCGGGATGACCGACATGCGGATATCGACCTTGTGCGACCCGATGCGGACGGTGGTGTGCCCGTCCTGGGGCGAGTGGCGGTTGGCGATGTCCAACTCGGTCATGACCTTCATGCGGCTGGAGATCGCCGGCGCCAGCGAGAGCGGGGGCCAGAACGCGTCGAGCAGCATCCCGTCGATGCGGAAGCGGATCACCAGGCGCGACTCGAGCGGGTGGACGTGGATGTCGCTGGCCCGCCGGCGGAGGGCCTCGAAGAGGATCATGTTGACCAGGCGGATCACCGGGGTCTGCCGCGCCAGTTGCAGGAGGTCCGTGGCCTGCCCGAGCGAACCGGCGGCCGAGGCGAAGGCGGCCTCGTCCAGCGGCATCTCCTCGATGATCTCGGTGACCAGGTCCTGCTGCTGCTCGTACCCGCGGTTGATGAGGTTCGCCACCGCCGCCCGGGGCGCCAGCGCCAGCCGCATCGGCATCCCGAGCCGGTCCTCGACCATCGAGAAGATCGCGGGCTGGAACGGGTGGGCGGTCACCACCGTCATCGTGCGCCCGTCGCTCTCGAGGCCCGCGAGGTGGTGCGAACGCGCCACGTCCGCCGGGATGAGTTCGTAGAACCGTGCGGCGGACTCGTGCGGGCGGGGCTCGGGGACGAAGCGCATCCCGGTCCGCTCCGAGAGCCGCGTCAGGGCCGTGTGCTCGTCCAGCGCCATCATCGACAGCATCACGTCCCAGGCCTCCTCGTCCGAGCCCGGCTCGGTCGGGAGCCGCCTGAGTTGCTCGGGCGTGAGCGGGAGCGGGCCCAGGAGTTCGGCGACGCGCGCCCACGAGGCGTCCGCGGCG
This sequence comes from Phycisphaerae bacterium, assembly GCA_016793805.1. Taxonomy (GTDB): domain Bacteria; phylum Planctomycetota; class Phycisphaerae; order Phycisphaerales; family UBA1924; genus JAEUIZ01. The sequence goes on along the minus strand of JAEUIZ010000050.1, from coordinate 9,931 downwards.
CCGTTGGTCAGCGCGGTCGATCGCAGCGCCAGGCCGTCGGGCTTGGGCATCAGCGCTCCCCGGCCTTGGAACCCACGATCTCGATCATGATGGGCTCCAGCGGCGGGACATCGGGCTCGATCCCCGCCTCCAGCGCCGGCCCGCGGGTCAGCAGGATGAGGTCGCGGAAACTCGCGTCCCGCATGATCCGCGGGGTGATGAAGACGTAGAGCCGGGTGCTGGAGTTGTTCTTGTTGTTGTCACGGAAGAGGTGCCCGAGGATCGGGATGTCCCCGATGAGCGGGACCTTGACCACCGTGCTGCCCTTGGACGAGACCTCGATCCCGCCGACGACGATCGTGGAATCGCCGGGGATCGTCACCGACTCGGAGTTGAGGCTGCGCCGCTGCCGCGGGGGTGGGAACCCGTTGGCGCCGGTGCCGACGAAGTTCGAGAGTTCGATGTTGTACGCCAGGCGCAGGTACCCGCCCTCAGAGATGCTGGGCGTGACGCTCAGCGTCGTGCCCGCCTCCTCGAACCCCGTGAAACTCGTCGTCGTCGTGGCCGTGCCCTGGTTCGTCGAACTCGTCGGCTGCTCGTCCACGCTCACGATCTCGGCCAGTTGGTTGTCGTCCACGAGCAAGCGCGGCGAGGAGAGGATCCGCGTGTCGGCGTCGCGCTTCAGCGCGTTGATCGTGATCGGGACATACTCGCTCTTGATGATCGCCGCCGTGAGCCCGCCCAGGCCCGTCGCCACGCTCTTCTGGCTCAGGAACCCGCCGGTGGTCGTCGTCCCGGTGGTGGTGGTCAGCGACCCGAGCCCGAAGTTGGTGTTCAGCGCGCCCCCGGTCCCGTTGGCGTTGATGAGTTGCGTCTCGAACGCCAGGCGGAAGTCGTCGGTCGCCGTCACCGAGACGATCTGGACCTCGATGAAGACCTGCGGCCGCCGCTGGTCCAGCCGCGCGAGCAGCCGGGCGATCTCGTCCTGCTGCTTGGCGGAGGCGCGGACGATCACCTGGTTGTTCGCCGGGTCCGCCACGACGTACACGTCCTCCCCGCTGAGGGAGCCCTGCCCGTCGCCCACGGGGAGCCCCCGCCCGGCGAACGAGATCGGGCCCTGCTGCGTGCGCTGGTTCGTGTTCGTGTTGCGGTTCGTTCCCGTCGTCCCGGCGGCCCCGGTGCGGGTGTTGCGGTTGGTCGTGTTCTGGTTCTGGTTCTGGTTCTGGTTGAACTGGTTGCGGAACTGGTTGAAGAACCCGCCGCCCGGGAAGAACGGGTTCGTCGTGTCGCTTCCGGTCTCTTGCGTCAGGAGGTTTTGCAAGACCTCGGCGACCTGCGACGCGTCCTGGTTCTTCACCTTGTACGTGCGGATGACCACGATGTCCTGCTCGGTGTTGAAGACCCGGATGAGGTCCCCGAGTTGCCGCTGCTGCGTGGGCGTCCCGTAATAGACGATCGACCCGCGGTCGGCGTCGACGATCATCACCGGGCCGCCCGTCGAAGCGCCCGAGGCGCCCCCGACCAACGCCTGCTGCTGCGCCAGGTTGATCGCGGCCTGGTTGCGGTTCCCCTGCTGCCCGAACGGCTGGTTCGCCGCCCCCGTCGTCGTCCCCGTGCTCGACGCGATCTCCTGAACCGTCCCGAACCCGAAACGCTCGGCGAGTTGCGCGATCTGCAGCGCCAGCGTCCCGGCGAAATATTGCTTGTACTCGAGCGTGTTGGGCTTGTCGATCACGTCCAGCACGTTCTGGACCTTCTCGGCCTCCTCCCCGAAGCCGCGGAAGATCAGCGCGTTCCCCTGCGCGTCGGCCGTGAGCCGCTCCGCCAGGTTCGCCAGCGACCCCGACGATCCGCCCCCCGCTGCCGGCGCCCCCGGCACCACCGCCGCACCCGGAATCGCCGCCGCGCCGCTGGACTGCCCGAGCAGTTCGAGCACCCGCGTCCGCGCCACCGACGCCGCGATATGGCTCAGTTCGAACCGGATGAACTGCTGCTCGGCGGCGCGATCGAGCACGCTCCGCACCAGCGAGACCAGCGAGTCGATCTTGCGGGGCGTCTCGGTGACCACGATCACGCCCAGGTCGTCCAGGTACGTCAGCCGCTGCTGCCGGTTCTGCACGCCCAGTTGCGCGTTGATCGCGTCCGCCAGCGACGAGGGCCGGATCCCGGGCGTGGGCACGACCCGCGTCGTCGCGGTCAGGTCGAACGCGACGGACGTGTCCTGCGCGATCTTGTACCAGTTGACGGACTGGTCGTGGACGATGAAGTACCCGTGCTGCTCGAGCAGCGCGTCGAGCAGCCGGAGCAGTTCCGACTTCTTCACGATCAGCGGGCCGTTGAGCACGATCTGCCCCGCCAACTGGTCCGAGGCGGAGATGTTGATCTGGAGGGCCTCGGCGACGTACTCGACGAGCGTCTTGAGGTCCAGCGCATCGGAGAAGTCCGAGAGCGCCACCTCGTCGGGACCGGGTTGCGGGCCGTCACCCTCGACCCGGGACGGCGTGGCCGGAGGCTGCGACCCGGGAAGCCGAACCGCGGGCGCACCCGCCGCCCCTGCCGGGCTCCTCACCTGGGCGCCGGTCGCGTCCGGTTGCGCGCGAGTCCGCCCGGCCTGCTGGAGCGCCGCCGCGGCCGCCGCCGCCGCGCGAGCCGCCTTCGCCTCCTGCTCCATCTGCGGCGTGGTCGCCGCGCCCGTCGGGTCGTCCGTCTGTTTGATGGGCGGCTGGTCGGGGTCCTGGGCCTGAGCCAGCCCCGCCAGCATCACCACCACCGCGGGAGCGAGTCGGATGTAGCGTTGGCTCACGGACCGATCCTCCAACTACCTCGGTTCAGATACCCTTGTCCTCACGGGCCCGCCTGGGGACGCCGGGCACCACGGAAGCCCACACTCTATGCGCGTCGTCAGCCTGCTCCCGTCTGCCAGCGAGATTGTCTGCGCCCTGGGCCCGCGCGCTCGGGCCTTTCTCGTCGGGCGGTCCCACGAGTGCGACTTTCCACCCGATCTGGCGTGCCTCCCCAGCCTCACCCAAGCCGCCATCACCCCGGGACTCGACCCCAGCGCCATCGACGCCGCGGTGCGCGAAGCCTCCGATTCCCATCGCTCCCTTTATCGGCTCAACGCCGAACTCCTCACAACCTTGCGGCCTGACCTCATCCTCACCCAGGACCTGTGCCACGTCTGCTCGATCGACCTGGAGGCCGTTCGGGCTGTCGCCCGCCGCCTCGCCCCCTCGCCCCGCGTCCTGAGCCTCAACCCCGCCTCCGTCGAGGGCGTCCTGGACGACGTGCTCGCCGTCGGCGAGGCCCTGGGCCTCGCGCCCGAGGCCCTCGCCCTCGTCACGCGGCTCCGCGAGCGCCTCTTCGCCGCCGCCGACTTCGTCAACCCCTACGCCGACGGCCCCTCGGTCGCCGTCCTCGAATGGACCGATCCGCTCTTCGTGGCCGGGCACTGGACCCCGCAACTCGTCGAGCGTGCCGGAGCCCGCCACCCGCTGAACCCGACCTCACCCCGCCCTCGCACGGGCCTGGCCGTTGGGCCGCAGCAGGGCGAACGCCTCGCCGGTCCTTCGCGCACCATCACCCCCGACGACCTCATCGCCTCGAACCCGGAGGTGATCGTGATCTGCCCGTGCGGCCTGTCGCTCGCCGACGCCCTGCGCGCCGCCGACCACCTGGCCCGCCAGCCCTGGTGGCCCTCGCTCCCGGCCGTGCGCGCGGGCCGCGTCGCCGTCGTCGATGGCAACCAGATGCTCAGCCGCCCCGGCCCGCGCCTCGTCGACGCCTTCGAGTGGCTCGTCGGATGGCTCCACGACCGCCCCGAGATCATCCCGCCCGGGTTCCCGTGGCGGCCCATGCCCTGACCGCCGCGGACGGGCGCCACGGCGAGGTTATCGCACCCGCATCTCTTTCCCCGTTTGCCCCGGCGTCGGACGCGGGCGCGCGCGCGCCGATGAGCGAGGCCGGTGCTGGGCGGGGGCGTGATCGCGTGGCATGGTGGACTGCCAGCCGCGTGCGCGCGCCGGCGGAAAGTGAGCCCCCGACATGTCCAGACTCGCCCGACTTGCCGTGCCCTGCCTGTGCGCGCCCGCCCTGCTCCTTGCCATCGGCGCTCCGGCGCGGGCCGAGGTCATCCTCTATCAGAACACCTTTGAATCGGGCGTGGTCGGGCCGTACTGGTCCGCCTCGGCCCACATCGAATCGCACGCGGCGTTCTCGAAGTACGTCGGGCGCTACGCCGGGAACGAGAGCGTGGTCCTCAGCCCGCCCGTCCCCCCGGCCGAGGGGACCATCGCCGTGCCCCCGGGCGGGACCACCAGCGGCGGGGAGTACCGCCTCTACACCCTCACCTTCGACTTTTACGCCATCGACTCGTGGGACGGGAGCGCGACCAACAACGGCCCGGACTGGTACAAGATCTGGGTGAACGGCCGGCGGATCTTCGCCGAGACCTTCGCCAACACGCACCCGTCCCAGACGTTCCGCGCCCCGGACGTCGGGCCGACGAACCTCGGATACAACGCCGCGTGGCCCGACTCGATCTATCGCCAGATCCGCGTCGATTTCACCCTCTTGGCCGGCGAAACGACGATGGCGATCCGCTTCGCGGGCGAGAACCTCCAGGAACTCAACGATGAGTCCTGGGGCATCGACAACATCAAGGTCGCGTACCAGGTCGTCCCCACGCCCGCGACCACCGCGCTGGGCGTGCTCGGTCTGGGCCTGGCCTCGGGCCGTCGTCGGCGTCGCTAGCCCGCCTGGGCCAGCCGCGGCGAGAGTTCCGCCGTGTGGATGCAGTTGCGCCCGGACTGCTTGGCGAGGTACAGCGCCCGGTCCGCGGCCTCGAGCCACTCCGCCGCCGAGAGTTCGATCGGGGTCGCCGCGCCCGCCAGACCGACCGAGCACGTCACGGCCCGCTCGGGGTGGCGCGGCCAGGTGATCGCATGCAGCGTCGTGCGGATGCGCTCGCAGACGTGCCGGGCCTCCTCCGGCGTGGTCTCGGGCATGATGAGCGTGAACTCCTCCCCGCCGTAGCGGCAGGCGACGTCCTCCTGCCTCGGCTCGCGCTGGAGCAGGCGCGCCAGGCCCTGAAGGACGCTGTCCCCCGCGGGGTGCCCGTAGGTGTCGTTGATCGCCTTGAAGTGGTCGAGGTCGATCATCGCCAGCGAGAGCGGGCGACCGTGCCGCTCGAACGCCGCCACCGCGTCGCTCCAGCGCTTGTCGAAATAGGCCCGGTTCCACAGCCCCGTGAGCCCGTCGATCTGGGCCCGCTGCGCCAGCATCTGCACGAGGTGGTGCATCTTCAGCGACGACCGCACGCGCACGCGGAGTTCGGTGAGGTTGAACGGCTTGGTGATGTAGTCCACCGCGCCCAGGTCGAACGCCGTCACCTTGTCCTGCGAACTCTGCACCCCCGAGAGGATGATGACCGGGATGTCCATCGTGCGCTCGTGGCTCTTGAGCGCGCGGAGCACCTCGAACCCGTCGAGGTCCGGCATGTCCAGGTCCAGGAGCACCAGCGCGGGCTGCCGGCGGATGGCCTCGTCCAGCCCCTGCCTCCCGCCCATGCAACTGGCGAGTTCGAGCTCCTCGTGCCGCAGCCGCGCCCGCATGAGCCGGTGGACATCCGGGCAGTCGTCGATGAGCAAGACCAGCGGGGTCCCGTCCACGGGCCTGGCGATGTCGTGCACCATCGCCCTCTCCTATTACACGGTCACCTTCGAGCACAACGAGACAAGGTCGTCGAACTCACGGCGGATTGTCTCCGCCGGGCCACGATCCGTCAGCCGTGCCTCGAGTTTGCGGGCCGCGTCGCCCACCGGGTCGAACCCGTACCCCGCGCTGGCGCCCGCCAACTGGTGCGCCAGCCGGCGGACCACGGACAACTCCTCGGCCTCCCAGGCCGCCTGCAACGCCGCGATCCGCGCCGGCATCTCGTCCACGAACATGCGCACCAGTTCCACCAGGTCCGGATCGGTCCCGTGCGAACTGTGCAGGCGTTCCGACGGCTCAGGCGTCATGGGTCTTCTAGGAATCGGTCCGCCCGGCTCCCGAGTTGACGCATCACGCGACGCCGTCCATGCCACGGACTTATCAGACCTAGAGGTCCAAACACCTCGCCGCAACCGCCCTCGCGTTCGAGGGAGACGCCGCCCCGAGCCGCCCGCGACGATGACGCCGACGAAGGCGGCGGAAAGAAGACGACCCCACGGGGATTCGAACCCCGGTTTTCAGGATGAGAACCTGACGTCCTGGACCGGACTAGACGATGGGGCCGTGTAAACGGCGATCAACGGTATCGGGCCCGATCCACGGGTCAAGCCGGAATCCAGCCCAGATCAGCCCACCACCTCGACGCGCGAATACTGGTCGAGGTTGCAGACGACCATCTCCCCGTCGTCCTTGCGCAACTCGACCCGGTCCAGCCACAGTTTCTTGTCCCGGCTGTGCGCGAACCACGAGCCCGTCTTGCCCTGCCCGACGCGCGTGACCGTCCCCTCGACCGCGATCGTCATGGCCCCGGTCTGCCGCGGGACCTGCTGCGTGATCCGCACCCGAACCCCAGGCGAGAGTGTGTCCGTCGTGTTCATCGCACCATTGTATGGGCTCGCTCAGCCCCCGATCACCTTCGCCGCGTCGTCGAGCACCCCGCGGGCCTCCGCCGCCGTCGGCGCCTCCGCGATCAGCCGCAGGATCGGCTCGGTGTTGCTCGCGCGGACGTGAAGCCACGCCCGCCCCGCGAGCTGCCCGTGCGCAAAGTCCACACGAACCCCGTCCTGCCGATCGAGCCGGTGGGTGGCATATGCCCGGGCCACGGCCTCGACCGCCGGCCGTGCGTCTTCCTTTCGCCCGATCTCCACCTTCCGCTTCTCGATCGAGTACGCCGGCATCGACGCCACCAGGTCGGCCACGGACTTGCCCGTGCGCGCCATCAGCGCCAGCACCAGCCCGGTCGCCGACAGCGAGTCGCGCACATACGTGACCCCAGGCAGGATCACGCCCCCGTTCCCCTCGCCCCCGAGCACCACCACCCCCTCGCCCTCGCGCTTCATCGCCTCGACGACGTTGGCCTCGCCCACGGGCGTGCGCACCACCCGCGCCCCGTGCCGCGTCGCCACGTCGTCGATCATCCGGCTCGTCGAGAGGTTCGCCACCAGCACCCGATTCGCGCCGCCGCCCTCCCCCAGCACCGCCTCGGCCGCCAGCGCCAGCGTGTATTCCTCCCCGATGTACCGCCCCTGGGCATCGACGATCGCGAGCCGATCCGCGTCGGGGTCCTGCGCGAAACCCACGTCCGCGGCGAGGCTGCCCATCGCGCCCGCGAGGCCCGCGAGGTTCTCGCGCGTCGGCTCTGGCGCGTGCGGGAACAGGCCGGTCGGCTCCGCGCCGTGATGGATCAGTTCGCACCCCAGCCGCGTGACGAGGTCGCGGGCGCCCGCGATCCCCGAGGCGTTCACCGAATCGACGAGCACCCGGAACCGGCGCGCGGCGATCGCGGGAAGGTCCTCTTCCAAGCGCGTGAGGACCGCGCCGACGTGGACGCGGTGCGACTCCGGGTAGTCGAAGTGCCGACCGGGCAGACGGCCCCCGGGCGTCGCCCCGACCGCGGTCCCGCTCGGTGCGCCGCCGGCCTGCTGGAAGAGCGCGATGATCTCGTTGGCCTGTGTCGCGCTCGGCGCGCACGCCGAGGGACGGCCCGCCGCGGGCTGCGACTCGGCCGCGCCCCCCGCGCGAACCAGGCACTTCAGCCCGTTCCACTCCTGCGGGTTGTGGCTGGCGGTCACGATGATCGCGCCCGCGGCGTCGATGTGGTCCGCGATCACGCCCACCGTCGGGGTCATCGCCACGCCCAGGTCGACCACGTCGCACCCCGACGCCAGCAGCGCGGCCAGTGCCCAGGCGTGGATCGCCTCGCCCCCGGCCCGCCCGTCGCGCCCGAGCACGACCTTGGGCCTCGGAGTTGCCGCGGCCCGCTCGCGGAGCCATCGCCCGCACGCCCCGGCAAACCCCGACGCCACCTCGCGCGTCAGGCTCTGGCCCACGATCCCGCGGAGCCCGCTCACGCCCACCATCAGCGGCGAATCACCCATGCGGCAAGCGTACTCGGGTCCGCCGGCACGCCGAGCCGCCGTGGCGGAGCCCGGGCCGCGATGGGCTCACGACTCGATGTCCTCGATCACCCGGTCCAGGAGCCCGTCGATCTTGTCCTCGGTCTCGTAGGTCCCCATCGCCAACTCGCGACGGACCCGGTCGATCAGGTCCTGCCGAACCTCGGGCATCGCCCGCAGGCGGCTCATCAGCCGGGCCGCCTCCGAGATCTCCACGCTGTCGCTGCGTTCGGGCCGCGTGCGCACGGACGCTGCCTTGGCACGCTCCGCCACGCTCGGGATGCCCTCGATCGACTCGAACCCCGCTCCCACCACCGGCGCAATGTCGCTGGTCATCTGGACGCCTCCACCTTTGGCCACCGTTCCAACCCGCTCGCGCCCGACTCAACCCACCATAGTCGAATCGTTCGCATCAGCACCACTACAGATTGGGGGTCCACTCCGTCGGACCGCTATTCCTTGCCCATTTCTTCCTTCGACTCCCCGATTATCGTCGGTGCCTTCGGATCGCCTTGAATCTTTCGCCGAATCCACTCCGCGGCCACCAACATCCTGTCTTTCAATACTTTACATCGTGTAATCGGTGCGGACCTCGCCACGTTTTTCGGAGCGCTCCAGCCGTCGGCGGGCTGGCGTGGTGGTCCGGGGCACTCCCAGATTGATGCCGCGGCTTCCCGGAAGCGACTGGAACCGGTCCCCCCGGGCGGCGTACGACTCTGGCATGACGCGCCGCTTGTCGTCTCTCGCCGTGCTCTTGGTCGTGGTTGCCGCGGTCGGTGCGCGTGCCCAGTCGCCGAACAAGCCGAGCAAGGACAGTCGCGAGGAGGGCAAGAAACTCTTCGGGGGCAGCGGCGAATCGTCCGCGGGGCAGCCGGGCAAGCCTGGGAGCGCATCGGCGAGCGGGTGGTCGATCGTGCTGTACGCGTTCCGAGGCGAGGACCAGGCCGCCGAGGCCGCCGCGGGCCTGGAGCGGGCACGGACGCTCGGCAAACTGCCCGGGGCGTACATGGAGAAGCGCGGGGCGGCGACCGTCATCGCCTACGGCAAGTACCACGACAACGCGTCGTCGGAAGCCAAGGCGGACCTGGCGAAGGTGCGCGCGGTCACGATCGAGATGGAGGGCGTGAAGCGGACGCCGTTCGCGCAGGCGTTCCTGGCGCCGCCCGAGCGGATCCCCGGGACGATGCCGGAGTTTGACCTGCGCAACGCGCGGCAGCGCGAGGGGGATTGGGCGCTCTACACGCTGCAGGTCGGGGTGTACGCGAGGTCGGACACCAAGGCCCCGTCGGCGTCGGAGTTGGCCCAGTTCCGCAAGTCGGCCGAGGAGGCCGCGGCCAAACTCCGGCGCGAGGGCGAGCAGGCGTACTACTACCACGGCCCGAGCCGGAGCATGGTGACGATCGGCCTTTTCGGCGCCGAGGACTTCGACCCGCAGGTCGGCCCGCCGTCGGACGCGCCGGCGCTGAAATCGCTCCGCAAACGCTTCCCCCACAACCTCCTCAACGGGATGGGCATTCGCGAGAAGAAGACCATCACCGACCCGGACGGCAAGAAGGTCGCCGTGACCACGATGCAGCCCAGCACGCTCGTGGCCGTGCCCAAGGGGGAGTGAATCGAACGCGAGATCATCGCGCGACCAACACGCCGCTCAGGTGCATGAGGCGTGCGATTTCGCTGGCCTGGGCTTCCCGCTCCCCCCTTCCCGAGCGCGTCGTGCGATGAGCCGAGCGATCGCGGCTATGGCGCGGTGCAGCCGGCGGCGAAGCGGTTGAGGAAGCAGACGAAGTCGTTGATGTTCAGGACCGGCGGGGTGGTGGAGGCGTCGCAGTTGGCGTACTGCTCGCCTC
>JAEUIZ010000035.1 GCA_016793805.1 Phycisphaerae bacterium | reverse complement strand
CGATCGCGCCATCCTCGTCCACTGGATCGCCACGTTCAACCCGATGGGCGACCTCACCGGCAACGGCTTCGTCGACGCCGCCGACCTCGCCTTCTTCGACCTCGTCGAGAACGACCCCGTCTGCGGCTACGTGCCGTAGCGCCGCGGACTCAGAGTTTCGCGAGCCTTGCCGCGGCGATGAGGAGGACGACGGAGACGATGCCGCGGACCCACGCGAGCGGGAGGCGGTGGGCCAAGGCCGCGCCCGCGGTGCCCCCGACGACGGCGCCTGGCGCCATGGCCGCGAAGAGGAGGAGGGCCTCGGTGGGGGAGTGTCCGTGCGAGGATCGGAGGGTGGCGAGTTTGAGGCCGGCGCCGAGCGCGGAGGAAGCGGCCATGGCGGCGGAACTGGTGGCGATCGCGGCGCGAAGGCGGAGGCGAGCGACGATCTGGAGCATCGGGACCATGACCACGCCGCCGCCCAGGCCCAGCAGGCCGCCGATGAGGCCCGAGGTGGCGCCGATGCCGCCGAGCGTGGCCGCGCTGGTCCGCTCGACGATGACGGCGTTCGCGGGGCGCGGGCGCGCGATGCGGTAGAGATTGAGCACGCAGTACGCCGCGATGAACGCGGCCAGGGCGTTGCTGAGCACGCGCCCGGCGAGCAGGTTGGAGAGCAGCACCCCGACGATGATCGAGACGATCATCGCGGGCATGACTCGGCGGACGAGTTGCGCGCGGACGGCGCCGGCACGGCGGTGGGCGCGCGTGGCAAAGACCGCGACGACGACGTTGACGCCCATGGCGGCGGCGATGTAGACGTGGTGCTCGCTGTGGGCGGCGTCGTGATAGCCGAAGGCGAAGGCCAGCGCGGGGAGCATGACCAGGGAGCCCCCGATGCCGGCGAGCCCGCCGATGACGCCAGCGCCGAGGCCGATGAGCGAGGCGATGAGGAGGTCGATCGGGTCCACGCGGCCGTGGTGGGGGGGGCTTAGACGACTTGGAGCATCTTCATGACTTGGGCCTTGATGTCCTCGGCGGTGAGGTTGCACATCTTGAGCATCTCCTCGGGCGTCTTGGCGCTCTTGGGGATCCGGCGGACGTGCATCTGCTCGAGGGTGAAGGCATCGCCCGAGGCGGTGAGGGCGTCGGCGATGGCCGAGCCGATGCCGCCGCCGTAGTTGTCCTCGATGGAGACGACGTACCCGTTGTTGGCGCCGATGAGGTCGAGGAGTTTGTCCTGATCGAAGGGGAGGGAGTAGAGATCGACGAGGGTGGCAGAGATGCCGGCCTTATCGAGGAGGTTGAGGGCCTTGTTCGCCTCATGGACCATGTAGCCGGCGGCGCAGAGGACCACGTCGCGGCCCTCCTGGAGCACCTCGAACCCGCCGAGGTTGAAGACGACCTCGTCGGAGTAGATGAACTCGGTGTCGGGCCGGAGCGTGCGCATGTAGCACGCGCCCTCGTACTCGGCCATGGCGGCGGTGAGGGCGTAGGCGGCGTAGGCGTCGGCGGGCTGGAGGACGTAGCACCCGGGGTTCCCGCGGTGATCCCTCATCGTGGCAAACGAGCGGAACCAGGCGACGTCGGGGAGCGACATCTGCGACGGGCCGTCGGAGGCGAGCGAGATGCCGGCGTGCGACCCGACGATCTTGAGGTTGGCCCCGGAGTTGATGGCCATCTCGATCTGGTCGTAGGCGCGGGTGACGAACTTGGCGAACGTCGAGCAGAAGGGGACCTTGCCCGCGGCCGAGAGGCCCGCGGCCACGCTGAACATGTTCTGCTCCCCGATCTTGCACTCGAAGAACCGCTCGCGCAGATCGGGGTCCTTGGCGAACACGTCGGCGAAGGTCGAGTTCGACACGTCCGCGTCGAGGACGACGACGCGGCTGTTGACCCGGCCCAAGGCCCGCAGCGCGATCCCGTACGCCCGCCGCGTCGCCAGTTTGCCCGAGTGCAGCACCGTCTCCATGTCGAACTGCTTCATGGCCTCGGCGAGGGTGGGCATGTCGCCCTGGCTGAACTCCTTGGGGGCGGCCTGAGGCGGCGGCTGGATCTCGAACGCGTCCGTGCTCGTCAGCGAACTGGTGAGTTGGACCCGCCGCTCCTCGAGTTCGTTGAGGGCCTTCTTCAGTTGGTCGCCCGAGGCGGGCTTTCCGTGCCAGCCCCCGCCGTGCATCGTGGGCGAGCCCCAGCCCTTGACGGTGTTGGCCACGAGGGCCATGGGCTTGGCCCCGCCCTTGGTGGTGTTGGCGATGAACTCGTCAAAGGCGGCCTTGATCTGCGCGGGGTTGTGCCCGTCGATGGTCCTGACGGTGAAGCCCTGGGCCGTGAGGCGTGCGGCGAGGCGCTCCGACGACTGCTGGGCCGAGACGCGGTCGGCCTGCCCGAACTCGTTGCAGTTGAAGATCGGGAGCACGCTGACCAGGTTGTGGTCCATGATGTAGTCGAGAGCCTCGGTGATCTGGCCCTCGCGCGACTCTCCGTCGCCGATGATGCAATAGACCCGGCGGTCGATCCCGTCGAGGCGCGCCGCCTCGGCGACGCCCGCCGCGACCGAAAGGCCCTGGCCCAGCGACCCCGTGGCGGCATCAAAGAACGGGAACCCCTCCATCGGGTTCGGGTGCCCGTCGAGTTCCGACTCGTACTCGCGGAGTTTGCGCGCGTCCGTCGGCCCAAGTTTCCGCTTGCGGTCCTCCTTCCCGACGGCGACGCCCAGCCGGATCGCCGCGGCGTAGACGATCGGGACGGCGTGGCCCTCGGAGAGCACGAGCCGATCGCTGGTCGGATACGCCGGGTAGTCCGGGCTCCAGCGCATGGTGTGGAACATGAGGACGGTGACGAGGTGCCCCAGGCTCATGCAAGTGCTGGGGTGGCCCGCGCCGGCGGCCGCGGTCATCTCCAAGGAGAGCTTGTCGAGCTCGATCGCCTGAGCGTGTACGGCGGCTTCAAAGGACATGGGGCGATTCCTTTCTTGATCGCGGCGGCGCGATCGGGGGTTCCGAACAAAGTCCTACCGACGGCGCTCCGCCGCCGGGAGAGGAGGAGTATGTACGATCCAACGCCTCCAGACAACTGCTCCATCGGGCAAAAGGTACACTGGCACAAGGCCGCGGGCGGGGCCGAGCGCCTATACAACGGTCCCCCGCGGTCGGTGGGGTGAGAAGGGACGGGTCGGATGAAGGTGATCTGCGATCGGGCGGCGCTTTTGGCCGCGGTCAACATGGCATCGGGCGTTGTGGCCACCCGGACCCCGCGCCCGCAACTGACGTGCATCAAACTCACCGCGCGCAAGTCGGGCAAGTCCGCGGACCTCACGCTGACGGCCACCGATGGCGAGGCGGCGCTGAGGCTTACGGTGGCGCAGGTGGACGTGCAGGAGCCGGGCGAGGCCGTCATCCCCGCGGACAAGTTGCGGCAGATTGTCTCGGCGGAAGAGGGCGACCCGACGCTGACGATCGAGACCGAGGACGACGCGTGCCACATCCGCGGGCAGGACGCGCGGTTCAAGGTCTTCGGGTTCAAGCCGTCCGAGTTCCCGTCGATCCCGGACTTCGAGAAGATCTTCGCGGGCAAGGACGGCGGCAAGACCGCGATCTTCACGCACACCTCGGACGGGCTCTCGACGATGATCGGGCGCACGCTCTTCGCGACCGCCCGCGAGAACAGCCGATACGCCGTCAATGGAGCCCTCCTCAAGCGCGAGGGAAAGAAACTGGAGATGGTTGCGACGGACGGCCGGCGGCTGGCGCTCGCGCGGCAGACGCTGGCGCAGTCGGACAAGGACGCCGCGCCGATCACGTGCATCGTCCCGGCGCGGACGCTGGGCCTGATGCAGCGGCTGATGGACGAGCCGGAGGTCCCGGTGCGCGTGGCGGTGACGGACAGCCAGATCCTGGTGGCGGTGGGCACGCCGGAGGACGGGGGCATCCGTGCGGCGCTGTCGAGCAACCTCGTGGAGGGCGCGTTCCCGCCGTACGAAGAGGTGATCCCTCGCGATCAGGACAAGAAGGTGGTGTTCGATCGCGACGTGCTGTCGAGCGCCGTGCGCCGGGCCGCGCTGCTGACGAACGAGGAGTCGCGCGGGGTGCGGATGAAGTTCAAGGGCTCGGAGCGGCAGTTGGAACTGTCGAGCCGGGCGCCGGAGATGGGCGAGGCCGAGGTGAACGTGGAGTTGTCGAGTTACGAGGGCGCGGACCTGGAGATCGGGTTCAATCCCACGTTCATCGTCGACGCGCTCAAGGTCGTGAGCGATCCGAACGTCGTCATGGAACTCAAGGCGCACAACAAGCCGGGCGTGGTGAAGTCGGGCAATGACTTTGTCTACGTCGTGATGCCGGTGAACCTGCAGTAGTCGGCGGCGAGGCCCGGCGCGTCGGAGCGTGCTCTCGATGAGGCCGGCAGTGGGCGAAGGGACCACGGATGGGCCTTGTCGAAGCCATCAACAAGGACCAGCAGCGGGCGATCGACGCGCCCGGGCCGGTGATGGTGCTCGCGGGCCCGGGCACTGGCAAGACGCGCGTGATCACACATCGGATCGAGCGGCTGGTGCGCGCGGGCGCCGAGCCCGAGTCGATCCTCGCGCTCACGTTCACCGTCAAGGCGGCGGGAGAACTCCGCGGACGGCTGGCGGAGTTGATCGGCGCGGGCAAGGCCGAGCGGGTGCGTGCGCACACGTTCCACGGGTTTGGCCGGCAGGTGACGCAGCGGTTCGCCGACGTGCTGGGGCTCCCGCCGAGGCAGGTGCTCGTGGATCGGACGCAGCGGATGCGGATGGTGCTCGAGGCGGCCGGGGCGCTGCGTCTGCCGGAGGGCGTGCCGCCGAACGGGCTGCGGACTTGGGCGCTGCAGACGCTCTCACGGATCGACGCGATCCGGCACGGGGGTCTCTCGGCGGAGCGTGCCCTCGCGGGGATCGAGGCCGCGATCGCGCGTGCGCCCGCGTCCGAGGAGGGCGCCGCGGAGCGGGCGCGGCTGGCGACGTGGCTCGAGAGCGCGCGCGTGTACGAGTGGGTGGATCGCGCGGCGCTGGCGCGTGGGCATCTCGACTTCGAGCACTTCATCCTGCTCCCGATCCGCCTGATGCGAGAGCACGAGAGCGCGAGCGCGATCCTCCGCGACGAGATCGAGCATGTCGTCGTGGACGAGTTCCAGGACGTGAACACGGGGCAGATCGAGTGGCTCCGCCTGTTGGCGCCGCCGTCGGAGCGCCGGCCCCCGGACCTGTGCGTGGTGGGCGACGACGACCAGGCGATCTACATGTTCCGCGGCGCCGACGATCGGGCGATGGCGAGGTTCGCGCAGGTGTGGCCCGGGGCGGCACGGGTGGCCCTGCGCGAGAACTATCGCAGCGGGGCGAGAATCCTGGAGGTCGCGGGCGCGGTGATCGCACGGGCCCCGGCACGGTTCGCGCCCGAGAAGGAGATCGTGGCGGCCCGCGCGATCGAGGGCGTGCGCGTCGAGCGTGTCGCCACGCGCCTGGAGACGAACTCCGGCGAGGCCATCGCGGCGATGATCCGGGCGGACATGGCCACGCGGCCTGGCGCGGCCTGGCGCGACTATGCCGTCATCGTCCGCACCAACAGGGACCTCGACTGCATCGCCGCGGTGCTGGAGATCGAAGAGGTCCCGTTCGTCTCATCGCGGGGCCGCGCGATCGACGACGATCCGGGGATGCGAGACCTTCGCGCGTGGATCCACGCGGCCGCGTCGCCCGACGCCGTCGAGCCCGTGTTCTGGCTCCTGACGCGACCCCCGGCGCACCTTCCTGCCGAGCGAGCGGCCGCGCTGGTTCGCGAGCACGGTGCATGGGTCTCGCGTCAGGGCGAGGGGACGCCGATCGGATTCGCCGCGTGGCTCCATGAGCGGCAGGCTGCGGACCCAGCGGTCGCGCGGTTCCTGGAACTGCGCCGGCGTGTGCTGGGCGCGGTCGCGGGCGTTTCGGCCGAGGAGGTCGTGCCCGCGATCGTGCGCGTCGCGGACCTTGCCCACGCCGACTTGTGCCCCGCGGCGGAGCGTGAGCGGCGAGTCGAGGGTCTGGTGGCGATGATGCGGTTCGCCGCGGCCCGCGCCCCGCTGCTCCCCCCGCCGGGCGGCGCGGCGGCGCTGCACGACTACCTGACCGACATCGGCGAGGCCGACCCCGAGTGGGACCTGGACGACCGCGTCGAGGGCGTGGCGGGGCGGGACGACGAGCCCGACGCGGTGCGGGTCATGACCGCGCATGGGGCCAAGGGCCTCGAGTTTGACACGGTCTTTGTCGCCCGCGTGTGTCCGCCGCACGGGTTCCCCAAGACAGGCGAGAGCAACCTCGTGCTCCTGCCCGATTCGCTCGCGGAGCGAGTCGGGGACGAGCGCACCGAGGACGAGCGTGCCGCCGACGAGGAGCGTCGGCTGTTGTACGTCGCGTGCACGCGTGCGAAGAGGCGACTGGTGCTGCTGGCCAAGCAGATCAAGGGCAAGTCCACCAGCACGCACTACCTCCAGCAGTTGGACGAGGACCTGCCGGAAGGGATCCCGATTCGCTCGGCGAACGACGTGCTCGAGGAAGCGGCCCGCGCGGGCGTGCGCCGCTCCGTGCTCGTCGGTGAACTGGCCACGGGCGACGCCGCCGATCGTTTGGCGCGCGAGGCGCGGCTCCAGGCCGGCGAGGCGCTCGACGCCCTCGCCGCGACGCCCGACTCACCCGGGGCTCTGGACGTTGCGATGGCGTCGCTGCGTCGATCGGCGGAGCGGCTCGCGGCCGTCGAGTGCGCGCGGCGTGGACGCGATCCCGCCGCCCTCGGCCCGGGCGCGGCAGAGGTGGTCGAGCAACTGCGAAAGAGAGCCGCTGGGCCGGTGCTGCGTCCGCTCACCCCGCCGCTGCGATTGAGTTACTCGCACGTTCGGGACTACCTTCGCTGCGGGCGTTGCTTCTACCTCCGACGAGTTCTGGGCTGTCCGGAGGTCGAATCGGCGCGACAAGACGTGGGCAACGCGGTGCACCAGGCACTCAAGGAGTACTTCGACCTGTGGCGTGCCGCCGAGGCCGAGGGGCGTCCGCCGCCGGGAGTCGATCGACTCCTGGCTCTGGGTCGGCGGGAATATGAGCGGTCGCTGGGCCTGTCGCGGCCGATGGACGCGCTGGTGCTGCGGCAGATCGAGGGGATGCTCCGCACGGCGGCCCAGATGCATCGCGCCACCGACCAGATCCTCGAACTCGAGTGGTCGCTCACCTTCCCGTACGAGCGCGAGGGCGTCTGGCACCAGTTCACGGCAAAGTTCGATCGCGTCGATTCTCCGCCGCAGGGCGGGCACCGGATCATCGACTACAAGACGGGCGCGGCGACCCAGGCGCTGCTCGAACCGCCGGAGGACGACCTGCAACTGGGCGTCTACGCCCTGGCGCTGCGGCACCACCAGGGCGTGCCCCTCGAGGATCGGTCTGCTCCGGCGATCGGGACGGCCGAGTATTGGCATCTCCCCACGGGGCAGCGGGGCGTCCTCGAGATGGCGCGCGTCGATTACGACGCCGTGCGAGACCAGATCGGGAAGGCGATCGACGGGATGCTCGAGGGTCGCTTCGAGCGCGGCAGCAGGTGCGAGGGCGGCCCGTGCGCGTGGCTGGGGTAGCGAGCGCCGGAGAGGTGGTCGGGCCGCGGGAGGTGCTTGCTACTTCCGCACCTCAACGGGCTCGATCTCAAAGATGAGCATGGCGTCGGGCGGGATGATCTGCCTGCCGCCGGCGATGAAGCCGCGTTGCCCATAGGCGAGTTCGGGCGGAACGATCAGCCGTCGTTTGCCCCCGATGCGCATCCCCGGGATGCCCTCGAGCCAGCCCTTGATCACGCCCCCGCGGAGCGAGAACGAGAGCGGCTCGTTGCGGTCGTAGGAGGAGTCGAACGGCGTGCCGTCGGCGAGCATCCCTCGGTAGTGCGCCCGCAGGTCGGCGAACGGGGGCACCACCTCACCCGTGCCGATCCGTAAGTCTTCGATGATGAGGCCCGAGTCGGTCTCGCGCCGCTCGAGCACGGTCTCGGCCGCCGCGATCGGCCTGATCTTGATGTTGCGGAACCGCACCTCGTCGCCATGATCCTGGAGCGCGACGTGCCCCTTGGTCCGAGTCAGGAAGTCGGGGTACTTGGTCCACTTGCTCTGGGCGAGAGCGGCCTTGAACTCCGGCGAGGCCGTGTCCACCTCCACGACCTTGAACCCATTGACCCAGTGCTCGACGCGCGTGCCCTGGCAGACGACGCGGACGGAGTTCCACTCGCCGGCGGGCCGGGCGACGTCATGGGCGAGGGCCACGAGGTCGTACATCGCGCCCGCGCGGGTCTTGCCCTTGTTGGAGTCCCCGTGGGCGGAATCGTCGAGGATCTGGAGTTCCGGGCCGGTCTCCCAGCAGTAGTCGTGGTCCTCGGTGGCGCGATAGATCACGCCGCTGTTCCCGCCCTTGGCGACGTTGTAGTCGAGCGCCAGTTCGAAGTCCGCGTACTGCTCCGCGCTCACGATGTCGCCCCCGCCCTTGCCCGGCTTGCGCCAGAGCGTCCCGCCATCAACCGCCCACCCGGAGTCGGGGAACGCGGGCTTCTTGTAGCCCCGCCAGTTCGCCGTCGTGGTCCCGTCAAAGAGCAGCGTCCAGCCCGCCGTCCGCTCGGCGGGGCTGAGCGTGTTGTGCGTGCGCGTGTCGGCCCAGCCCGCGGGGAGCGTCACGGCCCCGGTCGCCGCCCACTCCGCGCCCCGGCAGAGGAGCGCCTTGAACTGCGGATCGCTGATCGACGCCTTCGTCTCCTCCGCGTTGACCCAGACATGGCCCAGCGGCGTGGCGAAGACCCGGCCCGCGCCGTACGCCAGCGTCAGCGCCATGGGCTCGGGCTGTCCCGTCCCGCCTTTGTCTGTGGCCGACATCGCCGTCGCCAGGACCTCGATCGACGTGCGCTGTGGGTTCTCCAGGCGGTGGTACAACTCGTCCGGGTGCGCGCGGAATGCCGGTAACCCCGCGAGGATCGGGTGGTCGGGCTTCGTGTACACGAGGTCAAAGGCGTGGAACGGGCCGTGCCCCGAGCCGTCGCGCCACACCAGCCCGACCAGTTTCTCGTACTCGGGCCAGTCGCGGAAGGCGTTGTTGGCCGCGTGGATCACGACGACGCCCGCGCCCGCCTTGACCGCCCCGAGGAAGTTCGACTCCGCCGCCTCGCCCCAGCGGCGCGGGCTGTTCAGGTCGTTGTAGTCGAGCACGAACAGGCGATACCGCGCGACGCCCGCCGCGTCCGCCAGCGTCGTCCGCGGCTCGTCGGTGATCGTCACGGCGAATCGGCCCGAGGCCTCGAGCGTCTCCGCGTGCAGGCGGCTCGTGTAGCGCCAGTTGTGGTTGTTCTGGCCCGTGATCAGCAGCGTCGGGATCGGGTCTGCCGCGAGCGCGGCAAGGAGCAGGGCGGTCAGCATCGCAACTCGGTCCTTTCTTCAGCCGGCGCGCCGCGCGCGCCCGTTACCAATCCAGCGGCGACAGCCATCGTTGGGCCAGCGCCTCGACCTCGGCATCCACCGCGTGCGGCGAGTCCGCCGACGCCCGCAGCCGGCCCGACTCGTCCACGAATCCCAGCACGCACCAGGGCAGGCCCGCCAGCGATCGCTCGACCGCGGGCAGATCGCGAGCCCGAACTTCGAGCAGGTAGCGGCTCGGGCTCTCGCCGAACGCCGCCACCGTCGGGTCCGCGTGGACGCGCGAGAGGTCGATCGCCGCCCCAAGCCCGCGAGGACCGCCGATGAGCATCTCGGCGAGCGCCACCAGCACCCCGCCCTCGGAGGCGTCGTGGGCCGACCGAACCAGCCCGTGCCGGATCAGCCCATGCACCGCGCGCGCCAGCCGCGGGCCGAGCGCGAGGTCCACGCCCGGGATTGCCGAGGGCACGCGGCGGATGGCGGCCTGATGGATCGAGCCACCCATCCCGTCCTGTGTTGGGCCCACGAGCACGATCGCGTCGCCGGGCTGTTTGGCCTCGGATGTCAGCGACCGCGACACGTCCGGCACGATGCCCAGGCCCGTGATGAGCAGCGTCGGCGGGATCTCGATCGTCCGTTCCTCGCCCGTGCGAGGGTCCTTGTAGCGCAACTGGTTGTTGAGCGAGTCCTTCCCGCTCACGAACGGCGTGCGGTACGCCTTCGCGCCGTCGTAGCACCCCTCGGCCGCTCGCACCAATGACGCCAGGTTCTGGGCCTTGGCGCAACTGGGCCAGCAGAAGTTGTCGAGGATCGCGATGCGGTCCGGATCGGCCCCGAGGCAGACGAGATTGCGCACGCACTCGTCGATCGCGGCGAGGGCCATCTGGTACGTGTCGCCGCCTACGCGCGGGTCGCCCACACCCGTGGCCAGCCCGCACGCCAGGGCCACCCCGAGCCCCGAGCCCGGCACCGGCTCGAGCACCGCGCCCGACCCCGGCCCGCGGCCCATCAGGCCGACCAGCGGCTTGATGATCGTGTTCCCCTGAACCTCGTGGTCGTACTGCCGGATGATCCAGTGCTTGCTCGCGATCGTCGGGTGGCCCAGCAGGTCGAGCAGCGCCGCGCCCACCGGCGGTGCTGGAGCGGACGCGCCTCGACCTTCCGCCACGGGTTCGAATCTCGGCGTGGCCCACGTCGCCTCCCGCCGCGGCATCGGGATCCCCTCGTGCAGGAAGTCCATCGACAGCCGACCGACCTCGTGCCCGTCGAAGCGCAGCACCAGTTCGCGGTTGGGCGTCCCGAACACGCCCAGGTCGGCGAGTTCGACCCCCTCCTCGCGGCAGATGTGCTCCAGCGCCGGGACGTTGGCCGGGGGGACCGCGAGCACCATCCGCTCCTGCGCCTCGCTGATCCAGACCTCGGTGTACGTGAGCCCGTCGTACTTCAGCGGCGCGCGCTCGAGTTCGACCTGCGCCCCGAGCCGGCTTCCCATCTCGCCCACCGCCGAGGAGAACCCGCCTGCGCCGCAGTCCGTGATCGCCGTGTAGAGCGGGCCGCCCTCGGCGTCTCGGGCGCGGAGGATCGCGTCGAGCACGCGCTTCTCCTCGATGGCGTTCCCGATCTGCACCGCGTGCGAGAACTCGTCGGCGTGTCCCTCTTCCAACTCCGCCGACGAGAACGTCGCGCCGTGGATCCCGTCGCGCCCCGTGCGTCCGCCGATCGCGATGATCCGGTCGCCCGCGTGCGCCCCCCCATGCACGAGATCGCGCGGGAGCAGCCCCACGCACCCGCAGAAGACCAGCGGGTTCCCGACGTATCGGTCGTCGAACGCGACCGCGCCCGCGACCGTGGGGATGCCCATGCGATTCCCGTAGTCGCGCACGCCGGCGACCACGTCCGTCAGCACTCGGCGGGGGTGCAGGCACCCGGGCGGGAGAGGTCTCAGCGCTCCGCCCTCCTCCCAGCCACCGGGCATCGCCACGCAGAACACGTCCGTGTTCGCGATCGGCTTGGCCCCCAGGCCCGTCCCGATCACGTCACGGATGCACCCGCCCGCGCCGGTGGCCGACCCGCCGTAGGGCTCCAGCGCCGACGGGTGGTTGTGCGTCTCGACCTTGATGCAGACGGCGTGGCGGTCGTCGAGGGCGACCACCCCGGAGTTGTCCTTGAAGACGCTGAGCGTCCAGTCCACGCCGTCGGCGATGAGTTCGTGCGTGGCCGCCGCCACCGTCCGCTTGAGCAGGTTGTCGATCGTCACCGTGCCGTCGGGATGCACCTCGTGCCCGGGTCGGCTGGTCCAGCGGATGGGATCAGGTTGGGACCCCGGCTCGCGCCCGTGCCGATACCGGATCGCGCTCTTGAGCGTCTTGTGGACGCAGTGTTCGGACCAGGTTTGGGCCAGCGTTTCGAGTTCGGCGTCGGTCGGCTCGCGCTCCACGCGGCGAAACTCCGCCTGGATCGCCCGCATCTCATCGAGGCTGAGGAACAGGTGACCCTCGCGCGACAGGCGTTGCAGGCCCGCGTCGTCGAGGTCGCGGATCGGGACGTGCCGAAGCGCAAACGGCGTCGGCGTGCCCGCGGGCAGGCGATCGGGCACGTACGGGCCCAGGTGGATGCGATGCACGACCGGGTTGGCGAGGGCGGCACGGGCGAAGCGGTCGGCGTCCTCGGCCGAGACCCCCGTCAGGTCGAAGCGTTGTCCCGTCGAAACGCGGGCCTCGACGGCGAGGAGGTCGCGCACGGCATCGCGCACCGATTGCGCCGCCGGGTCCATCACCCCGGGGAGCGGGTGAACCTCGACCACGACGCTTCGTGCGTCGGCGGGGGCGGCGCCGGGCCGGGCGATCTCGGTCACGGGGTCGGCCAGGAGCCGCTCGCAGAGCGTCCCGAGTTGGGATGGGCTCAATGCTGACTCGACGAGATAGACCTTGGCCGTGCGCACACCCGAGGGCGCAAGGCCCAGGGCGGCGGCGCAGCGGGCCACGTCCGCGGCACGCGGATCGGCGATGCCTTCCTTGGGGCGCACCTCGACACGATGGACCGTCATGCCGACGATGATAGTCGCCGGCGCCTGCCGCGCCGCGGTAGAGTGGTCGCATGAGCGAGCCCGCGCAGAGCGCCCAGACGGCCAGGCTCCTGGAACTGGCCCGCGGCCCCGAGCCGGACGACCGCCCTCCGGCGGGCGCGGTCCTCTTTGAGGTCGCGTGGGAGGTCTGCAACCAGGTCGGAGGGATCTACCAGGTCCTGAAGTCCAAGGCCGGAGCGTTCGTGGATCGTTGGCGGGACCGCTACTGCGTCGTCGGGCCATACGTGGAGGCGAAAGCGGCGATCGAGTTTGAGCCCACGCGCGCGACGGGCTGGCTGGGGCGTGTGGTTTCGACGCTCCGCGACGAGGGGCTGGGGGTGCACCACGGGCGGTGGCTGGTCCCGGGCAACCCGCGGGCGCTGCTTCTCGAGCACGTCCTGCCCGGGGATCGACTGGGAGAGGTCAAGTACCGCCTGTGGAAGGACCACGGGATCGAGTTGCCGGCGCAGGACTGGTGGATGGACGGGGCGGCCTCGTTCGGCGACGCGGTGCGCCGGCTCCTGGAATCGATCTGCCACTTCTGGTGCGGGGCGGGGGCGCAGGCCTCGGGCCCCGGCGGCCCCGTGGCGGATCGGCGGGTGGTGGCGCACTTCCACGAGTGGCTGGGCGGCTTGGCGCTGCCGATGGTGCGTCGGCAGCGGCTCCCGGTGGCGTGCGCCTTCACCACGCACGCGACGCTGCTGGGCCGGTACATCGCCTCGGCGGAGGAGAGTTTCTACGACCGCCTCCCGTGGATGGACCAGGCGGCGGAGGCGGCGAAGTACAACGTGCGCACCCAGCACGCCATGGAGCGGGCCTGCGCCCACGGGTCGCACGCCTTCACGACCGTCTCGGCCGTCACCGCCGAGGAGTGCACGCACCTCCTGGGCCGAACGCCCGACGTGGTGACGCCCAACGGGCTGAACATCCGGCAGTATTACGCGGCCCACCAGATGCAGACCTGGCACGCGGAGTACAAGGAACGGATCCACCAGTTCGTGATGGGGCACTTCTTCCCGAGTTATTCGTTCGACCTCGACAAGACGCTCTACCTCTTCACGAGCGGTCGCTTCGAGCCCAAGAACAAGGGCTTCGACCTGTGCCTCGAGGCGATGGCGCGGGTGAACGCCGAGTTGCGTGCCCTCCGCGAGCAGGGCGAGACCACGCCGACGATCGTGTTCTTCGTCATCACGCAGCGGGCGGCACGGTCGATCAACCCGCTGATCCTCGAGAAGCGGGGGGTGCTCAACGAGTTGCGGCAGGTGTGCCAGAGGATCACCGAGAGCCTGGGCGAGAAGTTGTTCCGCCATGGGGCCGCGGGCGAGCGCATCCACCTCGACGACCAGGTGGACGACTACTGGCGGCTGCGGTACAAGCGGACGCAGTTCGCATTGCGCACGCACCGCCTGCCGATGGTCTGCACGCACATGATGGAGGACGACGCGAACGACCCGGTGCTGAACCACATCCGCGTGCTCGGGCTTCTCAATCGAGCGGAGGATCCGGTCAAGGTCGTGTACCACCCTGAGTTCATCAACCCGGTGAGCCCGCTCTGGGGGATCGAGTACGAGCAGTTCATCCGCGGGTGCCACATGGGCGTCTTCCCCAGCCTCTACGAGCCCTGGGGCTACACCCCGCTGGAGTGCATGGCCTGCGGGGTGCCCGCGATCAGCAGCGACCTCGCGGGCTTCGGACGCTACGCGCGGGAGAACATGATGGGGCACGAGGAACTCGGGCTCTCGGTGCTGCGCCGGCGCGGGCGATCGTTCCACGACGCGGCCGCGGACCTCGCGTCCACGCTGGTGCGCTACTGCCGATCCCCGCGACGGGAGCGGATCGCGCTGCGGAACGCCGTGGAGCGAGCGAGTTGGCAGTTCGACTGGGCCCGCCTGGCGCCGGCGTACCACCAGGCCCACGCCGTGGCTGTCCAGCGCCTCGACGCGGAACTGTCGGGCGCGTAGGGCTTCCGGTCAGCGGGCGGGCGTGGTCCACCAGCACACCGGCACGTCCGCGAGTTCGACGCCGCTCTCCGACCACACGCGGATCCGTCGAACGCCGTGCGCTGGCATGTCCGCCGTTGGCGTCAGCGAGACCTCCACGCGCGAGCCTTCGACGAGTCGTGCCGCAAGCCACGGCGTGGGAGTGGAGAGTCCTACCTTGGCTGGCGCGAGCGCGGTATCGGCATTGGGTCGAAGAGCGAGCGTGCTGGCCGTTGCGCCATCGGGGCGAAAAAACACGACCCCGCCGGGTTCAGTTCGATACCGCGATCGCGTCTCGAGCCGGATCGACACTCGCACCGACGCCTTGGCCTCCGCGTCGGCGGCCAGTTCGATCCAGCCGTCCATGATCCCCGGCTGCTCGGGTGCCGACCCGCTTGCTCGCACCCGGAGCACGCCCGGCGGCAGCGCCGGGTCCTGCACCGGCGCCGCGCTCCACCCCGGCAGCGTGCAGGCAGCCCACGTCAGTTGCGGCTTCGTTTCCTTCTCCGTCAGGATTCGAACGTGCACATCCAGATGCGCCACCGACCCCACGACTGCGGGGACGATGGCCGACTCCGGCCGAACCACGAACTGCTGGTCCGTCTCGTACCGGATCGCGCACACACCGAGTTCGGTGCGACCGACGTTCGTCTCGTTCCATGCCGTCCGAAACGTCACGGTCTGGACTTGTTCTCCCGGCACGCTGGCGGGCACGACGCGCATCGTCAGCACCGCCTGCGCCATCGGCGCGACCGATTCGGTATCGAACGTGGCATCCAGACACCCGCAACTTTTGCTGACGACCCTGAGCGCGACCGGCGTGAGAGACGAGTTTTCAAACGTGATGCGCCTCGTCAGTGCCATGCCGCCCTGGACTCGCCCCAGGTTCTCGGGATCGGTGCTCACGACGCGAAGCCGCGTCAACTCGCCCTTGGGCACAGCGACCTGTTCGCCCGAGGGAGGCGGCTGAGATCCCTTCGCCACCCCGACGAGCGGAGCGACGAGGGCGATCGCTCCAGAGGCCGCGAGCGTCAGGATGCACGGCGATCTCATGGCACTCGCTCCGATCGGACGCGATCGAACGACGCGCGAATCCCGGCGGGATTCGTGCGCTCCGCCGTGAGCCCGTTGAACATCTCCGCGTCCGGCGGAAGGCTCTGGAACATCTCGTCGAAGTCCATCGGCTGGTTCACACGGATGTTTGTGGCCACCATGATCTGTGGCGAGAAGGTCGGCGCTGATGGCTCGAAGACGGAGAACGGGCCGATCACGAGCGATCGCGCGCGGTCGAGGATCGAGACGACCTGGAGCCGGTCTACCCACTTCTTCAGTTCAGGCGTCACGATGTCCGGCGGCAGACCCTCGAACCGGCGCGTCAGTTCGAAGTCCCTCACTCGATCCGCGGTGAGCGGCGAGTCGACGTTCTCGACGATCTGAGAATACATCGGAGCGTGAATGCCGACCCGCGGAACCCACACCCCGTCTACGCGGATCGCTTCAACAACAACTTGCGTTTCGTAGATATATAATCCTGGTTGAGTGGCGTGCATGCGGATTACGCGGGGCATGCCGCCGCACGCCGGATCCACACGGACTTCGATGTGAACGACGCCCTGGCTGGTGGCGCCGATGCCGAGCACGCCGGGCCACGGCTCCTCGGATGTCGGAGCGAGGGGCACGCGCTCCTTCGCCCGGGCGAGTTGCCACGACAGCGTCGGGGCTCGCATGGGGTCCGCGGGCTCGGCAAAGCGGCCGAGGAGACGCCAGATGTTCGCGCCGCCGGAGGAGTAGACATCGGAGTTGGTAAGCATGCCGCGGTTGCTGGTGGGGGACAGAGTCACTCGATAGGCGCCGTCGCCAACGAACAGCATCTCAACGTGAACTAACTTCGGCTGAAGCACTCCGGCATCTGGTGGGTCGTAACTTGATTTCGAGGCCCGCATGAACCACTCCCGAGTCCCGCTCGCGTACCGGCTCGATCGCTGCAGGTGGACCCAGGTTGGAAGCGAAGCGAGCGAGCCCCCCGCCGTGTTCGTCGTCGGGGTCGAATACTCGTCCTGATCCCATCGCACACTTTGGACCGACCGCTCGTAGGCCTCCAGCATCCCCAGCACGGTCGCCGCCAGGTCGCTCGGCGCCTCCGAACTGGCACGCTGGGCGAGCGCCATGCCCTCGACGAGCACCAGCACGGCAACAGCCGCAATGACGCGCAACCCTTGGCCTTGCATCATCCGGGACCTCCTCAAGGACTCGGAAACGCCGCGCTACAGGCACTGCCGGACGTCGCACCGCTCTCCGCTCGGCGGGTATGCCGTTGGTGGTGTGCAGAAGCATCCATTGTTGTCAGGCGACCCCGGTCCGGTCGTGCCGCATGTGCCCGCGCCCTTGTTGCCACAGTTCACGGTGTTGACGGCAAGATAGCAAGTCTCGCCCTGCTTCTTGCTGCAGAGTTGTGGCGAGACTTGGGTGTTGCCGGAACAAGCGTTGCAGTTGCCCGAGCAGCCCGCGCCGCATCCGACGAAGTTGCCGCTGGCATCGATGATCTTGGTCCCAGCGGGGCAGCCCGCATCGTTTCCCACGCACTCGTAGTTGTTGATGGCCGCTCCATCACCCCCCGACCCAGGTTCAACACCGACGAACTCGCGCGGCTCGGGGTCAGAGGAGGCCACATGGACGATTCGCTCCGGGCCAGCGAGCGCGATCGATGCTGAAGCCAATAAACCCACGATGAAGGACGTTGCTGGTTTCATTGTGAGTTCCTTTCTTGGACCTCCGCTGTCGGGCGCACCACGCGCCCGACCCGTGTCCAGCAGCAGATTACCCCCCCCCCCTCGCTTGTCAAGTGCATTCTCAATAAGAATGGTGCTTTCTCTTCCGTGGATAGCCTGTTGATGGTATGAAACCGCCCCGAGGACTGTCGTCCCCGGGGCGTTGCCTCCTGATCGTGCGAGCAGGAGAGAGTCGGTCGGGCTGACCGGAAGTGGGGCGGAGGCGGATCAGTCGCAGCCCGCGGCGAACTTGTTGAGGAAGCAGGTGAAGTCGTTCACGTTGAGCACCGGCGGGATCGTGCTCTGGTCGCAGTTCGCGTAGGGGTCGCCCGCGGCGAACTTGTTGAGGAAGCAGGTGAAGTCGTTCACGTTGAGCACCGGCGGGATCATGCTCTGGTCGCAGTTCGCGTAGCAAGTCGTGGGCTGCTGCCGCGACGAGAAGACCGTCCAGCCCATGCTCACCCGCCGCCCGCTCCCGGAGTCCTGGGCGAAGTTCCAGGTGTTCGCGGGGACGTTCAGGACCATCGCGTCGTCGTTGCCGGGCTGCGAGAGCGGCGCGGGCACCACCATCGGGCCCCCGAAGCCGGGCATCCCCATGGCGCCGATCTCGATCCAGACGCGGCCCGGGGGCAGCGGAGGGATCCAAGAGAGATCAACCAGGGCGTTGTGGATCGGGCGCGTCGGGTCGAGCAGGTTGGAGTGCTGCACGCGATAGGCGTCGATGAACTCGCTGCTCATCAGGCGGTTGGTGGTCATGTCGCCGCCGATGATCGCTCCGCCAAGCCCCGGACGCCCGTTCCACAGCCGGACAAAGACGGCCTGCGGTGGCATCGGGGTGGGCGCGTTGATCTGGAAGAGCGGGAGTTCCATCACCTCCAGTTGCGTGGGCGGCCCGGGGAGGATGAGGATGTCGTCCGCGACGTGGGCCTGGCTGACAGCGATGTTGTAGCCCAGCGTCGCGTCATTGCCGAGCGGGAAGGAGGTGTTGGCGCTGTCGAACCCGCTGACGAGGTCGGTGATGATTGTCGGCACGTTGCCGCCATCGGCCGCCACGGACTTGTCTGTCTCGCCCGCGCCGTCCAGGGCGATCTCAACCTCCACGTCGTTGTTCGGATTCGCGCCGAGGTCATAGTCCAGGCTGATCTCGGGGAGAGGGAACGAGTAGCCCGCGGGGGCGCCCACCGCGGGCACAGGGGTAGCGGCAAACACGCCCGTGGCGATGGACTCGGTGATGACCCCGCCGCGAGCGACCACGCGCAGCCGTCCACTCTGCGTGGTGACCACGCCCGGGATATCGATGTCGAGGATGGACTCCGCCGCACTGGAGTCAAAGGTCAGGCCGTCCCACCAGGCGTCGCCCTGCGCGTGGGACTTGATGGAGAGCAGTTTCCAACTCGAAGTCAGGCCCGTGGTGTGGTCGATGAGGGTCGCGGTGATCGGGTCCGAGACGATCCCGAAGGACGCCGACCCCGCCACGGGCTTGGAGTTCTTCCAGTTGCCGGACCAGCGGATGTTCCCCCGGCTGTCGAGGTAGCGCCCGCGGGCGTGGACCTGCCCGGCGCTGAAGGCGGTCGAGCGCCCGCTCCCGCGCGGCTGCGGGGGTGGGGGGCAACCCAGAGTCGTCGGATTGGCGTTCCCCCGAGCCTCGACCCACCCATCCACCACGCCCACGCCCAAGGCAGTGATGTTGGCCTCGGCGGTGGCGTCGGCGGTCGAGCCGGGGGCGACCGACATGACCGTGCGCGTCGTCAGGCCCAGCCCGATGCCCACGGTCCCCGCCGCCAGGTCGTTGTCGCGGCAGGTGTTCGTGCGGGCAAACGTGCGCTCCTTGTGGCTCAGGGAAACCGCCGGAGTGATGTTCCCCGGCGTTCGCAGCCTGAAGGTGTGCCGCACGCAGTAATCGTTCCCGGCGCCCTGGGCGAGGGCGGCCGTGGGGAGGCCCACAAGGGCCAGGACAAGGGCGGCGGTGCGCGGACGGACAGCGTTCGTACCCAACATGGCTCACTCCTTCACTTCTGTTGCTCTCCCCTGCCTCTGGCCGACTCGCTCGAGTCGTCGCCCGGCCCGGGGCTCGTGTGCTCAAAGGGGAATGCGAAACCCGGCGGGCCAGTCCGCAGAGTGGTGCGCATGATTCCGACGGCTGATAATCAAGGGCCCACGCACGGAGCCAAGCCATGACCTCCCAGCCCGACCGGGTCGAGACGATGCGGCTTCTTGCCGGCGCGGGTCGAGGCGAAGCCAACGCCATGGCTGGGCTGACGGAGCGCGTCTACGCCGAGTTGCGCGCCCTGGCCGCGCACTACATCCAGCGGGAACGCTCCGGGCACACGCTGGAGCCGACGGCCCTGGTGCACGAGGTCTTCCTGCGGCTGATCGATTCCAAGGGCCTCCACGCCAACGACCGCCGGCACTTCTTCGCGATCGCGGCGGGCGCGATGCGGCGGGTGCTGGTGGACCATGCGCGGACGCGTGACGCCGCGAAGCGGGGCGGGGGACGGGCGCGCGTCGCGCTCTCGACCCTCGACGCCGCCGCCGACAACGCCGATGCTGACGCCCTCGCCCTCGACGACGCGCTCACGAAACTGGCGCGGTTCGACGCGCGGCAGGCGCGGATCGTCGAACTTCGCTTCTTCGGCAGCCTGACGATGGACGAGATCGCCGAACTCCTGGGCGTCTCCAAGCGCACCATCGAGAGCGAGTGGGCGATGGCCCGCGCCTGGCTGCACCGCGAACTGGCGGGCGGAGCATCGGCATGACCCCGGAGCGGTGGGCGCGGGTCAAGGCCGCCTTCGAGGCCGCCCTCGACGCGCCCGATCGCACTGCCATCCTCGCCCGGCTCGACGCCGAAGACCCCGCGCTCGCGCGCGAGGTCCGCTCGCTCCTGGTCCACCACGACGCGGTCCATGTCCGGACGGGCTTCATGGAGCCCAAGGCCCCGTCGGAGCGCGACGGCCCGAGGCCTGATGGCGGCATCGCCGCGCGTGGCGCTTCGTCGCTGGGTGACGCCGCCGGCGCATCGCGCGCTTCCGCTGCCGCTCTCCCGGCGCAGTTGGGCGGGTATCCGGTCGAGCGTGAACTGGGCCGCGGGGGCATGGGCGTGGTGTATCTCGCTCGCGATGCGGTGCTGGATCGTCCGGTGGCGATCAAGGTCCTCTCCGAGGCGCTCTCGCGAGATCGCGAGGGGTTGCTCCGCTTCGAGCGAGAGGCCCGCATCCTCGCGGCACTCAACCACCCCAACATCGCCGCGATCCACAGCCTCGGGACGGCCGAGGATGGAACGCGGTTCCTGGTGCTCGAGTACGCGCCGGGACGGTCGCTGGCCGAGCGGATCGCCGAGGGCCCGCTCCCCGTGTCCGAGGCCGCGGGCGTGCTGGCGCAGGTGGCGCGCGCGGTGGAGGCGGCCCACGACCGGGGGGTGATCCACCGCGACCTGAAACCCGACAACATCCGCATCAGCCCCGAGGGCGTCGTGAAGGTGCTGGACTTCGGGCTCGCGCGTCGCCACGACCCGCGCGCCGGGTCCCCCTCGGCCGATCCTCCCTCGATCGACAGCGCCGCCGCCCTCAACGCGCACCCGTTCACCACGCCCGGACTGATCCTGGGCACGCCCGGGTACATGAGCCCGGAGCAGGCCCGCGGACAGGAGATCGACAAACGCACGGACCTGTTCTCGCTGGGGTGCGTGGCGTTCGCGTGCCTGACGGGACGCGGACCGTTCTCGCGCGGGAACATCGCCGACGCGGTCGCGGCGGTGCTCTCGGAGGAGCCGGACTGGAACGCGCTGCCGCATGACCTCTCGCCCGGGCTCAGGTCCGCGATCCGGCGAGCGCTGGCGAAGGACCCGTCGCAGCGGCTGCGCGACGCGGGGGACCTGCGCCGCGAGGCCGAGGCCGCGCTCGGACGGAACGCCACGGGCGGGTTCGCGGGTCCGTCGCTGTTCGTCGCGGCGGCGAGCCTGCCCTCGCCCGCGCCGACGAACCTCCCGCGCCAGATGACGAGTTTCGTCGGCCGCGCCGCCGAGATCGACAAGGTCCGCGAGTTGCTGGGCTCGTCCCCGCTGCTGACGCTGACCGGCGCCGGGGGCTGCGGCAAGACGCGGCTGGCGCTCCGCGTGGGCGAACTCATGGCGTCCGCGTTCACGGGGGGCGTGTGGCTCGTGGAGGTCGCGGGCGTGATGGACTCCTCGCTGGTCCCGCCCGCCGCCGCGGCCGCCCTCGGAGTGAAGGAGCAGGCGGGCCGACCGGTGCTGCAATCGCTGATCGATCGGCTCGAAACCAAGTCGGCGCTGCTGATCCTGGACAACTGCGAGCACCTGCTCGCGCCGTGCGGGGAACTCGCCGATGCGCTCCTTCGCGCCTGCCCGGACCTCCGCGTCATCGCGACCAGCCGTGAGCCACTCGGCGTCACGGGCGAGACCACCTACCGCGTCCCGTCGCTGGCGGTCCCTCCCGCCCGGGGCGATCCGTCGGCGCTCGCCGATCGGTACGAGGCCGTCGAGTTGTTCGTCGAGCGCGCCCGGTCGGCGCGGCCCGGGTTCGCCCTCTCGCCCCAGACCGCCCCGGTGGTCGCCGAGATCTGCCGCCGGCTGGATGGGATCCCGCTCGCCATCGAACTCGCCGCGGCCCGC
Organism: Phycisphaerae bacterium; assembly: GCA_016793805.1. Lineage (GTDB taxonomy): Bacteria > Planctomycetota > Phycisphaerae > Phycisphaerales > UBA1924 > JAEUIZ01. Next base: position 55,529 of record JAEUIZ010000035.1, on the reverse strand, counting down.
GTCCGCGTCCTCTCCCCCGAGCAGATCAACGCCAAACTCCACGACCGCTTCCGCCTGCTGATCGGGGGAAGCCGCACGGCGCTGGAGCGGCACCAGACGCTCCGTGCCGCGATCGACTGGAGTTACGACCTCCTGCCCGAGGACGAGCGGCGGGTGCTGCGGGCGCTCTCGGTCTTTGCCGGGGGATGCACGCTCGACTCGGCCGCCGCCGTCGCCTCGCCGGGCGCCGACGAGTACGCGCTGCTCGACGCGCTCACGCACCTGGCGGACAAGTCGCTGGTCATGGTCGACGACTCGGGGGGCAGCCCGCGCTACCGCCTGCTCGAGACGGTCCGGCAGTACGCGCGCGAGAAACTCCACGCCGCGGTTGCCGGAGGCGTCAGCGAGGCCGAGGCGACGAGCGAGCGGCACCTGGACTTCTTCCTCGCGCTGGTCGAGCAGGCCGAGCCCGAACTCTTCGGCCCGGAGCAGCAGTCGTGGCTCAAGCGTTTGCACGACGAGCACGAGAACTTCCTGGCAGCGCTCGACTGGTGCGCCGCGTGCGCCGACGCGACGCACGTCGAGAAGTCGCTGCGAGTCAGCGGCGCACTCGCGAGATTCTGGAACCTGCGCGGGCACCTGGCGGTCGGGCGCTCCGCCGTGGCCCGCGCGCTCGAGTCGGCCGCCGACACCCCGGCGCGCGCGAGCCTGGCCAAGAGCCTCAACGCCGCGGGCGGGCTCGCCTGCGTGGCCGGAGACTACGCCGAGGCCCATCGGCGGTGGACCGCGGCCCTCGAGATGCAGCGCGCCCTGGGCAACACGCGGGGCGAGGCCGGCGCGCTCAACAACCTCGGGCTGGTCGCCGAGAACCGCGGCGACTACGCCGCCGCCCGCGACCTCTACCAGAGCGCGCTCACGATCAACCGCCGCCTCGGGAACAAGTCCTGGGAGGCGATCAACCTCAACAACCTCGGGAACGTGGCGTGGAACCTGGGCGACAACGCGACGGCGCGGCAGATGTACACCGCGGCCCTGGCGCTCAACCGCGAACTGGGCAACCGCTCCGACGAGGCCCGCAACCTCAACAACCTCGCGACCGTGGCGCGCGAGGACGGACAGGCCACCGAGGCCCGCGGGCTCTTCCGCGAGGCCATCCGCATCAAGCAGGAACTCGGCGACCGCCAGGGCCTGGCCACCTCGTTCGGACAACTCGCCCTGGCCGCGATCGACGCGGGCGACCTTCCCGCGGCCCGTAAACTCATCGCTGAGGCGATCGCGATCCGACGCGATATTCCCGACCAGTTGGGGCTGGCCATGTCACTGGCCGAGGCCGCGGCGCTGGCCATCGCCATGGGTGTGCCCGCACTGGCCGCGGGGTGGTTTGGCGCGTCCGGATCCCTCCGCGAGCGGCTCGGTGCGCCGCTGGCGCTGGGTGAGAAAGCCCGCTACGACCGCGACCGGGCCGCGATCATCGCCGCCCTCGATCGCGCATCGTTCAGCGCCGCCTGGGAGGCCGGACGCACGATGCCCGTGACGCAGGCCGTCGAGCAGGCCGCGGCGTGGCTCACGACCCTTGACGATATCGGACCCGGTCCCGGGGCTATTCCGCCCCGCCGCGGATGACCTTGCCCTGCTTCTCGAGTTCGGCTGTCTTGGCCTGCATCTTCTGCATCTCGGCCTGCTGCTCGGCGGTGAGCGCCGGCGGGGCCTTGGCCGTCGCGGTCTCGAACAGCCCGCTGTACCACGCGAAGACCACGCCCGCGATCACCAACAGCACGATCGCGATCGCCAGTTTCGCGCCGTTGTTGCCCCCGCCCGCGGGCTTCTTGCTCTTGGTCCCGATACTGTCATACCCCCGGCCATCCGTCAGCGAACCGGCCATGCGATGCTCCCGTTGAATCGCGGGCAGAACGCCCGCACCCCCGATCCTAGGGCCGCTCAGCCCACGTCGCGCGTCTGGAAGAGTGCCACCCCCAGCGCCAGGAACGCGACCACGTACCCCAGCGCATAGAGCGCGACCTTCAGCATGTGGGCCTCCGGGATCCGCTGGTTCTGTGAGACCGCGTCCACCAGCCAGAAGTCGTGGAAGTTCGGGAGGACCGACCACGCCACCAAGGCGGGCACGTTCGCCCGCGTCGGCGACAAAAACACGTAGTCGTCGGGCGTCGGTGCCCGGTCGACGCGCAGCGATCCCGACCCCGCCCGCCGCACGGTCACCCCCTCGGGCTGCACCTCGGTGATCACCAGCCCGGGCGCGGGCGCACCGAGGATCGCGGTGTCCTTGCTCAGATCGCCGGTGAACGCCGGGAACGAGCCCACGGCCATCGGGAACCCGTTGGGCGCCGCCGAGTAATAGAACGAGTCACCGGGCTTGATCGCACGCTTCGGCGGGACCTGGAACGCCACCGCGTACGTGTCGCCCGGCGTGGTGAGTGGGGTCTTGGTGTCGCCCAGGGGTGCCGCCGCCTTCACCCGAGCGACGTGGCTGTTGTCAAAGACGTGCCGACCCAGCGCCTGGTTGGTCAGGAGGCCAAAGAGGAAACTCCCCGCGCACACCACGATCGTCATCACCTGTCCCAGCCGCGTGGAGACGGCCGTTGCCAGGGACGTGAGCACCAGCAGCGCCATCGCGACCGCGGCGCAGGCGAACATGATCTGCGGCTTGAGGTCCACCGTCGGCGGCTGCCAGTGCCACTCCTTGTTGATCAGCAGCACCAGCCCGTACGCCACCAGCATCGCCGGGAGCATGACGATCACGCTCGTCTGGGTGAAGTACCACCCATAGAAAAAGTTGGTCCAGAGCGCCACGCCCAGGGCCAGCCCGAGCGCCAGGAACGTGAACAGCAGCACCGGGCCGTCGAGGTCGTCGCTGGCGTTGCTCATGACCCCGTGGCGGATCGCCATCAAGAGGAAGAGCACCATCAGCACGACCGCGATGAGGATCGTCCCCGCGACCCCGATGAACTTCCCGATAATGAGCAGCGGCCTCGGGATCGGCTTGCTGACGACCGTCAGCACCGTCTTGTTCTCGATCTCCCGGGAGACAACAGCCGTCGCCAGGAACGCCGCCAGGAGCATCCCGCATACGAAGACGGTTGCCAAACCCATGTCCAGGAGGAACTTGTTGTCCGCCGAGACCTCCGCGGTGTCCGTGTAGCCCATCGAGAACCCGGTGCTCCACGTCAGGAACACCTGCAAGAGTCCGCAGATGAGCAGCAGGACGAAAAAGATGGGCTGCCGGATCGCCTCAACGAACGCGTTTCGGGCGATGGAGAAGACTTGGAGCAGCATGCGCGTGGGGGTTTCGGTCGGTGGGCGGTGATCGGGGCGGTTGCAAACGGCCCGAAAGAAAATCGCGAGAGGACACGAACATACCCCCGTGCCCCGCGTACTTCAACGTTGATCCCCCGCCTTCGGTTCGCGCCGATCGCATCGGACCCCGCGAATCGACGACACGGATGGACGCGCCGACAGGTCGAGGCGTGGGCGGGACACGGAAGTGGGGGAGGGAGGGGGCGGCCGTCGGTCTGGCGGTCGCGGTGGTGCTACGGAAGAGAGAGACGGGATCGGTCTGGACACTCCGGACCGGGCCGGTCACAATAGTGCCCCCTCGACGGACCCGTCGCGGCAGTGGGAGCCCGGATGAAGCCCGACTATCTCAGTTACCAGCGAGCCACCAGCCGAAGCCTCCTCGGCCTGGCGATCCAACTCGTCCTTGGCGTGATCGTGTTGGTCTACGGGATGCTGGGCCGGGACCTCGCGGCCATCTCCGCGGCCCTGTTCATGCTCGTGGGCATTCCGATCTGGCTGACGCTCGCGGTGGTCTTTGACCAGCACCGCCGCGAGCGGATCGAAGCGGTCGAGGCCGAGGCCTTCGCGGCCTCCGATGCAGCCACGTCATCTGTCTTCGACGACAGGGCCGAGGACCTGCGGGTCGCGGCGCGTCGCCTTCGCATCATGCACAAATGGCTGGTCCCCTCGGCCAGCCTGTTCGTCGGGGCCGCCCTGATCGGGCTCGGCCTGTGGTACTTCGCCGCCGGCCGCGCCCACATCGAGAACTTCCAGCCCCCGAGGCTCCGCGGGTGGGCCATCGCGATCGGGCTGGGCGTCGCGTTCGTCGGGTTCCTCTTCGCCCGCTACATGTCCGGGATGGCCAAGCAGAAGGTGTGGACCAACCTGCGCGCGGGCGCGGCCCACGCCGTCGGCGCCGCCCTCGCCGGGCTCGCCATCGCCGTCGGACACCTCGTCGCCGTCGTCGGCCCGGACACCATCCTCCGGTTCCTCCCCGTCGTCTTCCCCGTGGCGATGGGCGTGCTCGGCGCCGAGGTGTTCCTCAACTTCGTCCTCGACGTGTACCGCCCGCGCAAGCCCGGGGAGTACCCGCGTCCCGCGTTCGAGTCCCGCATCCTCGGGTTCGTCGCCGCCCCGGACCGCATCGCCGAGTCCATCGGGGAGGCCATCAACTACCAGTTCGGGTACGACGTCGCCTCGAGTTGGTTCTACAAACTCTTCAGCCGCGTGTTTCTCCGGCTGCTCGTCCCCATCGCGCTCGTCGTGGTGTGGGGGATGTCGGCGATGGCCGTCATCCGGCCCCACGAACGCGGGATCGTCCTCCGCTTCGGGGCCTTCCACCGCGAGATCGGCCCGGGCCTGAGTTTCAAGTGGCCCTGGCCCGTCGAACGCGTCGAGATCCCGGAGTACGTGAAGCGCGACGCGGCGGGCAAGGTCGAACGCCGCACCCGCACCGTCACCGGCGTGCGCACGCTCCACATCGGGAGCCTCCCGCCCGGGAACGACAAGCCGATCCTCTGGACCAACGAGCACGCGACGGAGGAGACCTACTTCCTGGTGCAGCCGGCCCCCGAGTCGCAATCGGCGGGCGGGCTGGCGATGCTGGCGGTCGAGGTCCCGCTGCAATACGAGGTCGCGGATGTGCGCGCGTACGAGGAACTCGCGCCCCCGGCGATGCGCGACGACCTCCTCAAGGCCGTCGCCCAGCGAGCCCTCATGCAGTATCTCTCGGCGGTCCCGATCTCGGACCTGCTCTCGGGCCGCCGCGCCGATCTGCACGAGGGCCTCCGCGCCAAGATCGACACCGCCCTCGCCTCGCTGAGCCCCGATGCCACGGGCAAACCCCGCGGCGCCGGCGTGCGCGTGCTCTTCGTGGGCATCGGCGGCGTCCACCCGCCCAAGGACACGGCCCGCGACTTCGAGAAGGTCGTCGAGGCCCAGCAGAAGACCACCGCCCAACTCCGCCAGGCCGAGGGCGAGGCCATCAAGACCCTCACCGAGGCCGCCGGGAGCGTGGCCGTCGCCCGTGAGATCACGGCCCAACTCGACGCGCTCGAGGCCCTGCCTCCGGTAGTAGACGGGAAGCCCAACCCGGCGATCGCCACCCAGCGCGACGCGGTGAGCAAACTCGTCGAGAAGGCGGGCGGGAACGCGGCCGTGATCATCCTGCAGGCCAGCGCCGACCGCTGGAAACGGCACATGGGCGAGCGCGCCCGCCTGGCCGCGTACCAGGGCCAGTTGGGGGCCTATCTCGCCTCGCCGGCGGTCTACCGCGCGGGGCTCTACCTCGACGCGGTGCGGAGCGCGATCGAGAACGCGCGGATCTACATCACCGACGAGTCCACCGCGATGCGGATCCGCGTGGACTTCCAAGACCGTGAGAACGTCAGCGAGGTCCTGGGCAGCCAGGACAAGCCGTAGGAGCACGACCCCGATGCGACGCCCCATCATCCTCGCCGTGGCCGCCGTCTTCGTCCTGGCCGTCGCCGGCCAGTTCGTGACGTACACGGTCCGATTCACCGAGAACGCCGTGCTGACGACGTTCGGCAGCGCCGGCCCGGACGCCAAGAAGGACACCCCGGGCCTCCGCTTCAAGTGGCCCGGCCCGATCCAGACGGTGACCAAGTACGACACCCGCTCGCGGTTCCTGCAGACCAAGTCCGAGACGCAGCAGACCGCCGACAGCCGCCAGTTGGTGGTCGAGGCGTACTGCACGTACAAGGTCGCGGACCCGCTGCGGTTCTTCCAGCGGTTCAGCAACGAGGGCCCGACCGCCGCCGACCACTTCCGCAAGGCCGAGGACGTGCTCCGCGGCGCGCTGCGGGCGGCGATGGCGGAGATCTCCAAGTACCGCATGACGGACCTCTTCGCGCCGCAGGCCGGCGCGTCGAAGTTGCCCGAGCTCGAGGCCCGGGTGCTCGCCACGCTCCGCGCCTCCGGGGGCGGGGGCAGCGGGCTGGACGCCTGGGGCATCATCGTCGAGGACGTGGGGATCAACCGCATCGTGATGCCCGAGGAGACCACCCGCGCGGTCTTCAGTTCGATGAAGGAGGACCGCAACCGCCTCATCAAGGAACTCGAGAGCAAGGGCGGGAGCCAGGCCCAGACCATCATCAACACGGCCCGCACCAACGCCAGCCGCATCGAGGAGTTCGCCAAGAGTTACGCCTCCGAGATCCGCCGCAAGGGCGACGAGGAGGCGCAGCAGTACGTCCGACAGATGAACGAGAACCCGGAACTGGCCGTGTTCCTCCGCAACATCGAGTTCATCCGCCAGTCGTGGTCCAAGCGCATGACCCTGGTCCTCAGCACGGGGATGCCCGGGTTCGAACTCTTCAACCCCTCGGCGATCCGACGCGCCGGCGCGGGCAAGGTCCCCGGCGTTGACGCCCTCATGGGCGCGACCGTCGCCGAGCCCAAGGCCGACGCGGGGGGCGTGCAGTGATGCCCCCGCCCGAAGGCCCGCGTGGCGGGCGCGGGTCGCGCCGCGACGCCACCGTCAACCTCCGCGCGCCGGGGGGAGGAGCAGGGGGACAGGGTGGGGACGAACTCCCCGCGCTCGACCCGGCGAACCAGTCGCTCGCCGACGCCTTGCGACTGGTCTTCGTCCTCCTCCAGTTCTCGATGCTCGTCCTGTTCGTGCTCTTCGCCTTCTCGGGGTTCCAGACCGTCCGCGAGACCGAGAGCGGGGTGCGGCTGCTCTTCGGGCGGGTCACGGGCGAACGCCTCGAGCCCGGGCCGCACCTCTCGTTCCCCTATCCCATGGGCGAGTTGCTCCGCGTGGACACGGGCCTGGTGGCGATGGACATCGACGGCGCGTTCTGGCCCGCGCTCTCGGAGGACCAGAAGCGCCTCACGCTCCAGCAGGTGATCCAGCAGAACAACAAACTGTCGCTCAAGCCGGGGGAGGACGGCTCGCTGATTACCGGAGATGAGGCGATCGCGCACGCCAAGTGGCGTGTGCAATACGTCCGCCGCGACCCGCGCAAGTTCGTGCAGAACGTCATGCCCGACGCGGAGCGCGACATCGTCCGGGCCGCCGTCGAACGCGGCGTGGTGCAGGCGGTCGCGCAAGTCCAACTCGACGACCTGCTCAAGCAGTCCCCCGGCGAGTCGGGCTCGGTCGCGTCCCGGGCCCGCGTGGTGGCGCAGGCGGCCCTGGACCGCATCGACTCGGGCATCACGATCGAGGGCCTGACGCTCCTGGACCGCACGCCCCCGTTCTTCGTCTACGCCGATTTCTCCGGGGTCCAGTCCGCCGAGCAGAAGGCCGAGCAGCGACGCAGCGAGGCCGAGTCGGCGGCCACCAACGCCCTCAACGCGATGGCCGGGGACGCGAGCGGCCCGCTCATCGCGCAGATCGACCGCTACGAGTCCGCGCTGGCCGCGGGCGACACCAGGGTCCAGGCCGACGCCCTCGACGCGATCCACGCCCTGCTCGAGAGTCGGACCACCAGCCTCGGAGGAGAACGGTCGGCCGCCGCTTCGGGCACCGTGACTGCGATCCTCAACGAGGCCCGGCAGTACCGCTCGAGCGTGGTCGCTCAGCGCCGCGCCGAACTCGAATCGTTCCGTGCCAAACTGGTTCAGTTCCGCTCCAACCCCGGTCTGGTGATCCAGCGCGAGTGGGCGGACGCCATGGCCGAGTTCCTCAGCCGCGACGTGGTCGAGGTCTTCTCGCTCCCGCCGGGCCGCGCGGGTGACGTGACCGAACTCTGGCTCAACCGGGACCCGGCCTGGGTCAAGGATGTCGAGGCCGCTGCCAAGGAGCGGCAACTCCGCCGGGCCACCCTGCAGCGGCAGATGGAGGCCGAGGCCGAGCGATTCCGGACCCGCACCGGCGACATCGAGGCAAGGGACCGCTAGATGCCCACCGCCCGCACATCGCCCAAGGGCAACCCCGTCGTCGCGTGCCAGGGGCTCACCAAGGTCTTCAAGGACTTCTGGCTGCGTCAGCGCGCCCGGGCCGTGGACAACCTCACCTTCGAGATCCAGCCCCACGAGGTCTTCGGGCTCCTCGGGCCCAACGGCTCGGGCAAGTCCACCACCATCAAGATCATCCTCGGGCTCCTGCGCCCCACCTCGGGCCGGGTCGCGGTCTTCGGGCTCCCGCCCACCGATGTCTCGATGAAGCGCCGCATCGGGTACCTCCCCGAGGAGTCCTATCTCTATCCCTTCCTCGACGCCCGCGAGACGCTGGACTACTACGGCAAACTGTTCGAACTCGATCGCCGCACCCGCCAGCGCCGGATCGACGAACTCCTCGACATGGTCGGGCTCACCGCGGCCCAGTTTCGCCTCGTGCGCGAGTACTCCAAGGGCATGCAGCGGCGCATCGGGATCGCCCAGGCCCTCATCAACGACCCCGACTTCCTGATCCTCGACGAGCCGACGACGGGCCTCGACCCGATCGGCACCCGCCAGATCAAGGACCTCATCATCGAACTGGGCCGCCGCGGCAAGACCGTCCTGCTCTCGTCGCACCTCCTCGCCGACGTCGAGGACTGCGTGAGCCGCATGGTCATCCTCTACGGCGGTCGGCAGCGCGCCGAGGGCACCTGCGACGCCCTGCTCCAGTCCCAGAACCGGACCTCGATCGAGACCGACGCGCTCGACGACGACACGCTCGCGGAGGTTGATCGGGTCATCCGCGCGCGCACGGGCGGGGCCGTGCTCCGCGTCTCGCACCCGCGGCAGACCCTCGAGGCCCTGTTCCTCGACATCGTGGAGAAGGCGCGGGCCGAGCGGATCGAGACCTCCGGCGCCCAGGCCGGGGGCGTGACCGCCGCGTTCCTGCGCGCCCAGCCGGACGACGCCCGCGCCCTGATCGACCGCCTCGCCAAGGACGAGCCCGCGTCGGCTGTCGCGGGCAGCGTGCCGGTTCATCCCGCCGGACCGGACCAGAGCGTCATCGGGCTGCTGGCCCGCGACGAGGCGCCCGAGGCTCCGACGCCGCCCCCGAGCAAGCCCGTGGACACCTCCGAGGTCGATCGGTCGGTCATCGGGTCGCTGCTCGACCGCCCCGACGAGGAGCCCAAGCGGTGAGACCGCGGGACTTCTTGGCGCGTCTCAACCGCCTGCAGCGGTCCATGCCGTTCAAGATCATCGCGTCGATCGTGATCCTCGCGGCAGCGGTGGTGTGGATCTCGACGATCATCCTGCGTGCCAACGCGCCCAGCGAGTTCGAGCGTGCGCTCTCCCAGGCCGGGGCCGCGGCACAGTCCGCCCAACTCTCGCCGGAGGAGCGGGCCGAGTTCGACGCCGTGCGCGGGATCGCCGGGCAGATCGCCCGGGCTTCGGGCGATCCGACCAGTCTCTCGCTCGGTATCGCCGCGGGGGCGGCGGTGGCGCTCGTCACGGTCTGGCTCGGGCTGGGCCTCACATATCTGGCGCTGCTCGCGCTCGCGATCGGGCTCGCGTGGCCCATGTCAAGGTTGGGCTGGTTGACGCTGGCCCGGGTGACCGTCGGGGTCGTCGCGCTCTCGGCCGCCTTTGGCGCGCTCATGGAGGCGCTCAAAGCGATCCTCTCCGGCCCGGGCCCGGTGCGCGCCGTGGCGCGCAACATGCTCGCCGAGGCCATCCGCATGAAGGTCGCGCTGATCTTCATCGTCGTCCTCATCCTCGGCCTGGCCTACCTGCCCGAGTCCCTCGCGACCAACACGCCCCTCCGCTATCGCGTGCAGAGTTTCCTGCAATACGGCACGGGCGGCTCGTTCTGGATCGTCGCCCTCCTCACCCTCTTCTTCACCATCGCCTCCGTCGCCTTCGAGCAGCGCGACAAGCAGATCTGGCAGACCGCGACCAAGCCCGTCTCCGCGTGGCAGTACGTGCTCGGCAAGTGGGTGGGCATGGTCGGGCTCAACGCCGTCCTCCTGCTCGTCTGCTGCGCGGGCGTGTTCCTGTTCACCGAGCACCTCCGCCGGCAGCCCGCGCAGGGCGAGGTCGCGCGGCTGATGACAGGCGAGGGCACGGCGGACCTCACCGAAGACCGCCGGCTGCTCGAGACGCAGGTGCTCACGGCCCGGGTCGCGGTCGAGCCCGATCCGCCCTTTGCCAAGAACGATCCGTCGTTCCAGGATGCCGTGAAACTCTACATCGAGGACAAGCGCAAGGCCGAGCCGATGTTCGCCGTCGAGCCCGAGATGCGAGAGTTCGTCATCGCCGACCTCTACAAGTCCGCGGTCGGGGCGGCGCGGGTCGTCGAGCCCGGGCAGCGTGCGGCGTTCATCTTCTCCGGGCTGCACGAGGCCAAGCGACTCAATCGGATGCTCACGCTCCGCTACAAGATCGACGCGGGCGCCAACGAGCCTAACACCACCTTCCGCGTCACCTTCGTCTTCGGCGGGCTCCGCCTCCCCACGCAGGTCGTCGGCCTGGGCACGATGCAGACGCTCACCATCCCCGCGCCCAACCTCATCAACGAGGACGGGCGCGTCGAACTCGGCGTCTTCAACGGCGAACTGGTCGACCTCCCCGACCCGCCCGGCGCGATCGCGATCCAGCCCAACAGCGCCACCATGGCCTTCTCGCCCAAGGAAGGCATCGAACTCTCCTACTCCGCCGGGTCGTTCGCGGGCAACTTCGCCCGCGTCGTCGCCGTCCTGTGGATCAAACTCGCGTTCCTCGCGATGCTGGGCGTGGCCTGCGCGACGTTCCTCTCGTTCCCCGTGGCGTGCCTGGTCGCCTTCGCGGTCTTCTTCGCCGCCGAGGGCGCCTCGTTCCTCAGCCTCTCGCTCGAGTATTACGACGCGGCCCCTCAGGGCCGAGAGATCGAGCCCTACCGCGTCGTCGTGCGGGCGATCGGCCTGGTCGTCGCCTGGGCGCTCCATCCCTACGGCACGCTCCAGCCCACCGGCCGTCTCGTCGACGGCAAACTGCTCGACCTCGCCCAGATCGGGGGCAAGACGGCCCTGGTGGCCGCGTGGACCGGCATCCTGTACCTCGTCGGGGTGCTCGTCTTCCGCCGACGCGAACTGGCGACCTACTCCGGACATTGACCCATGCGGCGGACCACGATCGTTCAACTCCTCGCCGTGCTCGTCGCCCTGGTGGCGCTCTCGGCCTCGGGCGTGCTCGCCGTGCAGATCTCCGCCTCCGCCGGGCGCCATCGACTCGCGTACACCGACTCCGCGATCGAGGGCCAGCCCGAGCAGGTGGCCGCGGGCATCGCCATGGGCGCCTTCCGCGGGCTGTTCGTGAACATCCTCTGGATCCGCGCCAACCAGATGAAGGAGGACGGGCGGTTCCACGAGGCGATCGACCTCGCCAAGGCGATCACGACCCTCCAGCCCCGCTTCCCGCAGGTGTGGGTCTTCCACGCCTGGAACATGGCCTACAACATCTCGGTCCAGACCAAGACGAACACCGAGCGCTGGACCTGGGTCGATGCGGGGATCAAACTGCTCCGCGACAAGGCGATCCCCGCCAACCCGAACGACCTGCTCATCCACAAGGAACTCGCCTGGATCTTCATCCACAAGATCGGCGCGTACATGGACGACTCGAACCTCTACTACAAGCGGCAACTCGCCGCCGAGTGGTCCCTCGTCCTCGGGCCGCCCCCGCGGCTCGGTCCCAAGGAGCGCGGCTTCGACGCGGCGACTCGGAAGTACGCCGCCTGGCTCGAGCCCATCGCCCGCGCCCCGGACTCGCTCGAGGACGTCATCGCCGCCGAGCCCTCTGTCCGCACCCTCGTCGATCGCCTGACGCAGAGCGGGATCGGCGTCAAGCCCGGGCTGGCGCGCAACTACGTCATCGCCAAGGCGATCCTCGACTCGGCCGAGCGCGGGCTCTTCGAGAAGCGATTCACCGACCCCAAGTACCAGGCGATGTTCCGGCTGATCCCCGATCCCACCCTGGCCAAGGCCTGGGACGCGCTCATCCCGCACCTGCGCAAGCGGATCCTCACCGACGAGTACCACATGGAGCCGGATCGCATGATCCGGTACACCCTCGAGTTCGGGCCGATCGACTGGCGCCACTTCGCGGCCCACGGGCTCTACTGGGCGACCCGCGGGTTCGAGAACGCGCTCCTCCGCTACACCAAGGAGAACCGCAAGGACTTCGACTTCATCAACAGCGGACGCATGGTCATCCACGCCGTGCAGGACCTCTGGCGCTCCGGCGAGGTCCACTACGACCTCCTCGCGTGGATCAAGGACCCCGACAGCCCGCGGATCTCCCTCTTCATGGGCCCCGACGTGCTCTTCATCGAGTCGTACGGGAAGCGGCTCGAGAAGTACGTCAACATGAGTTGGGCCGACAAGAAGTCCCGCGTCTACAGCATGTACTCCGCCGGCTACGAGAACTTCATGAAGGACGCGATCCGGTTCCTCTATCGCCGCGGCGAGCGCGAGCGGGCCCAGAAACTCAAGGACGAACTCGGCGTCTGGCAGGGCCAGAATCTCACCGATCCCGATCGCATCGACCTCTTCAAGTTGTCCCTCGACGACTTCGTGAAAAAGGAACTGGAAGAACAACTCACCCGGCCCTCGGTCGCCCGCGAGGAGGTCGTGGGCGCCCTCCAGGCCGCCTACGTCAGCGGACTCCTGGCGCGCGACCAGGACGCCTTCCGCTCGAACCTCGAGTACGCCAAGTCCGTGCACGCGTTCTTCTTCTCGCGGCAGTCATACCGCAACCTGCTGGACCCGAGCACCGTGCGGATGGAGCAGATCGACTCGAACTTCGCCGTGGTTGCCGGACAGACATTCGCGATGATCGCCTCGACGCTGGACCTGACGGACGCCGAGACGATCTATGACCAGGCGCCGACCGACCTGAAGCGATGGGCGTACGACACGATCCGCGAACTCTTCAAGAAGGGGATGGACGACGCCGTGGCCGACGGGGGCAAGCCCTTCGACGCGGCCTTCCCCGAGCCCGAGGGGATGCCCGCGCACCGCGCCATGCTCCAGCGCCTCGAGGCCGAGCGCAAGGCGGCCATGCCCGGCGTCGAGCGGCAGTAACTACTCGACGCAGAGGCGATCGCGCGCCTCGCGATACTTCGCCAACGTCTGCTCGACGATCTGCGCCGGCAGTTCCGGGCCCGGCGGCTCCTTCCGCCACCGCCTCGCGTCCACGAGCCCTTGCAGGTACTCTCGCAGGAACTGCTTGTCGAAACTCGCCTGCGGCCGGCCCGGCTCGTACCGATCCACGGGCCAGAACCGCGAACTGTCGGGCGTGAGCGCCTCGTCGATCAGCACGGGCTCGCCGCGGGAGTCAAGCCCAAACTCGAACTTGGTGTCGGCGATGATGATCCCGCGTTCCCGCGCGTGCCCCGCCGCCGCCGCATAGATCGCCAGCGACATCGTCCGCAGGCGCTCCATCAGCCCCGCCCCGACCCGCGCCGACGCCGACTCGAACGTCACGTTCTCGTCGTGACCCTGCTCGGCCTTGGTCGCGGGGGTGAAGATGGGCTCCGGCAGCCGCTCGCAGCGACGGATGCCCCGCGGCAGCGGCACCCCGCAGACCGCGCCCGTCGCCTCGTACTCCGCCCACCCCGAGCCCTCGAGGTACCCACGCACCACGCACTCGATCGGGACCACCCGGCACGCCCGCCCGATCGTCACCCGCCCCCGCAGCGCCTCGCGCGGCGTCGATCGCGTGAACGCGGCCTCCGGGATGTCCTCCACCCGCGTCGAGAGCAGATGCGTTCTGGCCAGACCCCGCGCCTCAATGAACCCGAACCACCACGCCGCGATCTCCGTGAGCAGCACCCCCTTGCCCGGCACAGGCGTTGGCATCACCACGTCGAAGGCGGAGATCCGGTCCGTGGCGACCATCAGCAGCCGACCGCCCCCCGCGTCGGGGGGCAGGTCGTACACGTCGCGCACCTTCCCCTGCCGTCGCCCGGGCAGGTTCAGATCCGACACGAACAGGGCCGGCGGTGTCATGCCGCATCGTACCGAGCCCGAGGGGCCCGCCCTAGCATCCCCGCTCACCCGCCGGGCCGGCGGGCCCCGGAGGTAGGCCGCGCGATGTGGAAGTTCGCCGTCTGGAACCAGGACGCGCCCGCGAGCGACTGGCCCCTCGACCAGGCCTACTTGCTGGGGTCCGACGAACTTCCGGTGCAGGCCGAACTCACCTTCCGCGATGGCTGGATCGTCGCCGAGAAGCCCTCGGCCGACGCCGCCGGCCTGTGCGTCCTCTTCCCCGTAGGCGACGCCCGCCTGTACCTCCGCACCTGCCTCCTGCCCCCGAGGCCCGAGCCCTACGTCCTGGCGCTGGAACTGGCCCGGCACCGGATCATGCTCGTCCTGAACAAACTCGAGCAATGGGGTCTCTTCGAACTCCCGCCGGATGACCCGATCATGGCCCTCTTCGAGCGGGCTCGGGTGGAGTTCACCTCCGCCCTCGTGGCCCTCCGCCACGACGGGCCCGCGGTCGCCGACGCCATCGCCCGACGCGCCCTGGCCCTGTCGATCGAGGCCAGCGAACGCCTGGCGCTCCTGCAGTCGGATCGACAGATCAAGGCCCGGCTCGACCGCTCGCTCTTCGACGACGCCAGCGAGCGGTCCCAGGACGCCGGGCCGGACCGCGCCCTGCCCGAGGGGGCCGTGAAGCACCCCGACGGCGTCGGGCTGGTGCTCCCGCAGCCCGCGCTGCTGGGCGTGGCGATCTCGCCCAATGCCTTCGGCGAGCCCCTGACGCGCGTCGCCGGGAGCCTCGACTTCGTCACCGTCCCGATGCGGTGGGTGGATATGGAGCCGACCGAGGGCAAGTACGCCTTCGCCAAGACCGATCGCTGGATCGAGTGGGCGGTTCGGCAGGCAAAGGTCGGGGTCGTGGCCGGGCCCCTCATCGACTTCCGCGAGTTGTGCGTCCCCGAGTGGCTCTATATCTGGGAGCACGACTACGAGACGCTCCGCGAACTGGTCTACGAGCACGTCAAGGCCCTGGTCACACGCTACCGGCGGACCGTCTCGCGCTGGACCGTCTGCTCGGGCCTCCACGTCAACGAGAGTTTCGCGCTCACCCTCGAGCGCATGATGGACCTCACCCGCTTGTGCGCGGTGCTCGTGAAAAAGTTGCACCCCGCTGGCAAGGTGCAGGTCGAGATCAGCCGCCCCTGGGGCGAGTACCACGCCCGCAACAAGCGCTCGATGCCCCCGAAGATGTACGCCGATGCCGTCGCCCAGGCGGGGGTGATGGTGGACGCCTTCGGCCTGCGGCTGCAACTGGGCCAGCCCGACCAGGGCCGCCTTACGCGCGACCTCATGGCCCTCTCCGAACTCCTCGACCGCTACGCCGAACTCGACCGCCCGATCGCCGTCACCGCGATGGGAGTTCCGAGCCAGCCCCCGGCCGAGGCGACGCACGCGGGCGCGTGGGGCGGGGGATGGACGCCCGAGACCCAGGCCCGCTGGCTCCGCGAGGCGCTGGCCATCGCCGCCGCCAAGCCCTTTGTCGTCAGCGTCTGCTGGCAGGACCTGCACGACTCGCCCGAGGCCGACATGCCCGCGGGCGGGCTCCTCACCGATGCCGGTGCCCCCAAGCCCGCGGCCGGGGCGATGATCGACCTCCGCCGCGCCATGCTCGCCCGGCGGTAGACTCTCCGCGTGCTCGACTCCTGGACCCGACAGCCCGCCAAGTGGGCCGCCGTCGTCGTGCTCGGCTCCGCCTCGGTCATCGGGGTCGCGGCGTCGGTCTCGTCCCGACGCCCCGCGCGGATCGAGCCCGTTCAGGGCCAGACGGCGACGATCGCCCCAGCGGGCGGCCGGGCGAGAGTCGTTGCGGGTCCGAGCGACTCCCAGCGACTTTCCACCCCGCACCCGCCAGCCTCCCCGGCATCCGAGACGCCCGCGCGGACCGATCCGCGCGTCGACCTCAACACCGCCACCGCCGCCGAACTGGAACTCCTGCCCGGGATCGGTCCCGCGCTGGCCAAGCGCATCATCGACTACCGCGCCGCCGCCGGTCGTTTCCGATCCGTCGAGGACCTCGATAACGTCTCGGGCATCGGTCCAAAGATCATGGAGCGCCTTCGCCCGCTGGTCCGCGTAGAAGAGTGAACACCGCGCGACGCTTCACCCGCGCCGGCCGCGCCCGGTATCCTCTTCGGGTCCGGATGGAGAAGCCCGATGTCGAGCATCGAATCCGTGCTCCATGAGAGCCGCGTCTTTCAGCCCCCGCACCCCGCCGACGCCCGGATGCCGCGCTGGCACGTCGAGTCCATCGAGAAGTACCGCGACTTGCACCGGCAATCGCTGGAGGACTACCGCGGGTTCTGGGAGGCCCAGGCCCGGCAGTTGCACTGGACCAAGCCCTGGACGCGCGTCCTCGACTGGAACCCCCCGGACGCGAAGTGGTTCGTCGGCGGGCGGATCAACGCCTGCGACAACTGCGTGGATCGCCACGTCCGCGCCAAGGCCGGCGACGACGTAGGCCTCGTCTGGGAGGGCGAGCCCATGCCCGGCGGCAAACCCGAGATCCGCCGGCTCACCTACCGCGAGTTGCAGGTGCAGACGAGCAAGTTTGCCAACGTCCTCAAGGGGCTGGGCGTGGCCAAGGGCGACGTGGTCACGATCTACATGCCCATGATTCCCGAACTCGTCGTCGCGGTCCTGGCGTGCGCGCGAATCGGGGCGGCGCACTCCGTGATCTTCGGGGGCTTCGCGCCGCACGCGATCGTGGAGCGCGTGCTCGACGCCAAGAGCCGGGTCATCGTGACCGCCGACGGGGGCTATCGCCGCGGCGAGATCGTCCCGCTGAAGAAGAACGTGGACGTGGCGTGCGACGCGCTGGCCGCGCAGGGGCACGAGGTCCGCTCGGTCGTCGTCGTGAAGCGCACGGGCGCCGCCGCGGCGTCGCGCCCGCGGGATCGCTGGTGGCACGACGCGATGGCCACCGCCGCCGATGCCTGCCCCTGCGAGCCCATGGACAGCGAGGACATGCTCTTCCTCCTCTACACCTCGGGCTCCACCGGCAAGCCCAAGGGCATCGTCCACACCACCGGCGGGTACCTCGTCTACACCGCCATGACGGCACGCCTGGTCTTCAACCTCTTCCCCGACAACGACCAGTTGTTCTGGTGCACCGCCGACATCGGCTGGGTCACGGGGCACTCCTACGTGATCTACGGCGTGATGCCGCACCGCGTCCCCGTGCTCATCTATGAGGGCGCCCCCAACGCCCCCGCGCCCGACCGCTTCTGGGACATCGTCGAGCGGCACAAGGTCACGCAGCTCTACACCGCGCCCACCGCCATCCGAACCTTCATGAAGTGGGGCGACGAGCACCCCGCCAAGCACGACCTCTCCAGCCTCCGCGTCCTCGGCACCGTCGGCGAGCCCATCAACCCCGAGGCCTGGATGTGGTACCGCGACACGATCGGCCGCGGACGGTGCCCGATCGTCGATACCTATTGGCAGACCGAGACCGGGGGCCACGTCATCACGCCGATGCCCGGCGCGATCCCCACCAAGCCCGGGTCATGCACGCTCCCGATGCTCGGGATCGATGCCGCCGTCGTCAACGAGCAGGGCGAGGAACTCCCGCACAACCAGGGCGGGCTGCTGGTGATCCGTCGCCCCTGGCCCGGCATGCTCCGGGGCGTCCACGGCGATCGCGCCCGCTTTGTCGCCTCGTACTGGGCCCGCGTCAAGGGGCCGGCACCGGGCGGCGCCGCAGGCTCAGCCTCGCCCGCGCCGTACTACTTCTCCGCCGACGGCGCCCGACGCGACGCCGATGGGTTTTTCTGGGTCATGGGCCGAGTGGACGACGTGATCAACGTCTCCGGGCACCGGCTGGGCACGATGGAGGTCGAGTCCGCGCTCGTGGCCCACCCCGCCGTCGCCGAGGCCGCCGTCGTCGGGATGCCCCACGAGATCAAGGGCACCGGCATCTGCGCCTTTGTCACCCTCAAGGCCAAGAGCGGCCGCGCCCCGGACCAGGCGCTCAAGGACGAACTCGCGGCGCACGTCGCCAAGGAGATCGGGGGCCTGGCGCGCCCGGACCAGATCCGGTTCACCGACGCCCTCCCCAAGACGCGCTCCGGAAAGATCATGCGCCGCCTGCTGCGCGATGTCGCCGCGGGCGTCCAGAAGATCACGCAGGACACCACCACGCTCGAGGACTTCAGCGTCGTGGCCAAACTCCGCGAGAGCGACGAGGAATGACCGCCGCACGCGCTCTCATCGCGCCCGCGGCCTGCGCCGCCGCCCTCGCCGCCTGCGCGACCCCGGTCGTGGTGGCCACCGCCAGCGTGAGCGCCCTGCAGGCCGGCACCGCCGCCTACATCGACGGGCAACTCCAGGCCGCCCATGCCGCCAACCTCGACGAGGCCTTTGCTGCTGCCCAGGCCGCCCTCGCTGAACTCCGATTCACCATCACCTCCGCCAAACTCAGGTCCAACTCCGCCCTCATCGTCGCCACCGAAAGCGACGGGCACTCGCTGGGCGTGACGCTCACGCGACGAACTCCGGGGGTCACCAAGGTCGCCATCCGCGTCGGACTCTTCGGCGATCAGGCCGTCTCTCGGCTCATCCTCTCGCACTACCAGATGCACCTCCCCCCCGCTCCGCATCCTCGGCCCTAACCTTTCGCAGACCCCCGGAGCGCCCCATGAAGCACCTCGCCGCCGTCTTGCTCGCCGCCTCGCCCGCTCTTGCGGGGGACCTCAAGTCCGACGGCGCCTTCGGGTTCCCGCAGAAGGACGCGGCCATCCTCTGCGACACGCCCGCGTTGCGCCTGGCCGTCGCCTCCGACCGCCAGTACCTCTTCGTCCAAGCCGTCCTGTGGACCGACAACGACCCCGCCAACGGGCTCACCGACGACGGCCGCGACATCGGGGACTGGTCCAATCTCGCCATCGACGCCGACGCCGACGGCAAGATCACCGCCAAGGTCGATCGCTCGTACGCGCTGAATCCCTGGCCCAAACTCCCCGGGCTGCACTACTCCGTCGAACTCGGCGAGGGCATGAGCACGGGCCTGCAGTCCGATTCCAAGGGCCGCGGGTCGATCCAGTACGTGGACCACGTCGGCGGCAAGGTCCGCGTGGACTCGTTCCTCATCCCGATCGACGAGGTCGCCAAGCCCGGCTCGACGGTCCGCGTCGCATTCTGGGCGAGTTCGCCCACGCCCAGCCTCACGCTCAACTCGATCGGCTACGAGTCCGCCAAGCGGTACTACTCGCACTCGCTCCCGCACGACAAGTTCCATGCCCTCACCCTCGCCGACCGCGAGCCGTTCCTCGACACCCAGACGCTCCCCGACGGCCGCAGCACGATCAAACTCCAGGCCGCCGCCGCCCCGCCCAAGGTCGGCTCCGTCCCGCCCCCCGTCGCCGCGGAGGCGTGGCTCAACTGGACCGGCAAGGAGCCGCCCGCGCTCGAGTCCCTCAAAGGCAAGGTCGTCGTCGTCGAGTTCTGGGCGACCTGGTGCGGCCCGTGCGTCGCCGGCATCCCGCACCTCAACAAGATCCACGACGAGTACGGGCCCAAGGGCCTCGTCCTCCTCTCGCTCACCGATCAGGCGACCGAGCCGGTGACCAAGTTCGTCAAGGACCGCGACATGCGCTACGTCATCGGGACGCGCAGCCAGACTATCCGCGCCTACGGCGTCACCGGCATCCCCCACGCCTTCATCATCGGCCGCGACGGCACGATCGTCTGGGCCGGCCACCCCGCCGACCCCGCCTTCGACGAGACCATCGCGAAACTGATGAAGGCCGGCGCGTAGCACGCCCCTGCCCCATCGCCGGGACGGCTCAGGCTCGGCGTCGCCGTCCTCGCGCGAGCACGCCCGCGGCCACGAGGAGCGCGGCGAGACCGGGCGCGGGGACGAGGGTCCAGACGAAGGCCTTGGGGTTCTGGATGTCGCGCGTCGCCGAGCCGCCGACATAAGTAATGCCGTCCACCACCGACACTGCCCACGCCGCCGAACGAATGTATCCCGGCGGCACAGGAAGATCGTCATGCTGATCTCGATCCGTGTCGTGCCCTGCGTGCTGCTCGCGACGTCGGCTGCGTCAGACGTCAACGGGCAGGTCGTCTTCGACAAGGTGCGCGTGAACGATCCGCAAGGGCCGTCGCCCGTGTACTACGGCGAGACCGACATCGCGCTCAGCCGCACCAACCAGAACGAGTTCATCGCGGCCGTGCTGTGCGGGCTGGTGTCGAGTTATAACAGTATGCAAGTCATGTCTCGATCACACGTTGCGTGACGGCCGTGTGTTACATGACAACCGAGGAAGGCGCGTTCAACGCCTACGTCCGACGGATCGTGAACATCGCGTGCGTGGTGGTCTACGACGGCAGCGGCGTGATCGACGGCGGGGACGCCAGGGCGTTCAACGCCAACTACGCCGCCGGCTCTGCCGGCGCGGACATGGACGGCGACGGCGAGGTCTCGCCGCCGGATCGGTTGCAGTACATGTCCCAATGGGCCGCGGCCTGCTCGGGCGGGTGCCCGTAACCCGCGAGTTGCGGCGGCAACATCCGCCGCATATCCTTCGCTTTCCAGACGCCTTCCGGGCGTCCCCCGTGCGGCGAGCCGATCCGGCACCCCGCCCGTTTCCGACGCCCGCATGTGCGGGCGCCACAGATCATCCCCGAGGCGTTCGACGGACGGAGCGTCGAGCCACGGGCGCGACAGCACGCGGGGTGTTCCCGCCACGCTGGCCCGGCGTCTCGGGAACAGGACTCTCGGCGCGTCGTCATCCGCGACCGCCCGATCGACGCTCCCCCGCCGCCGCCCGTCATGGGCGCCCGGGGAGACAGGACCCGGGGCCGACGGCCCCCAGCCCTCGCGGACCTCGCGTCCGCCGCGTCGGGCGTTCACCGGTTGGCGACACGCCGAACTCTCGAGCGGCTCGGTTCCGCGTGCGCGACCCATGCTCCTTCCTTGGTCTCTCGGCCTGGCCCCTCTCGGGCCGCCGACGCGCCGCCCCCTCGCTCCATGAAAGGCTATCGAATGTCTGAACCTTCCCGCATGCTCATCAGTTACGTCCCCGGCGAGGAGTGCCGCGTCGCCATCGTCGAGGACGGGAAACTCGAAGAACTCCACCACGAGCGGGCCAGCGCCATCTCACGCGTCGGGAACATCTACGTCGGGACCGTCACCAACGTCGAGCCCGCGATCCAGGCCGCCTTCGTCGACTTCGGCGTCGAGCACCACGGGTTCCTCCATGTCTCCGACATCCATCCCCGCTACTTCCCGGGCGAGGACGACGAGACCACGGAAATGGTCGGCAAGAAGACCCCCCGCCGCGATCGGCCCCCGATCCAGAAGTGCTTCCGCCGCGGCGACGAGGTCACGGTCCAGGTCCTTAAGGAGGGCGTGGGCACCAAGGGCCCCACCCTCACGTCCTACCTCTCGATCCCGGGCCGGTACCTCGTGATGATGCCCCAGATGGACCGCGTGGGCGTCTCGCGCAAGGTCGAGGACGAGGACCAGCGCCGCGAGATGCGGGCCGTGCTCGACCAACTCGACCTCCCCGACGGCTTCGGGTTCATCCTCCGCACCGCCGGGATGGACCGCAACAAGACCGAACTCAAGCGCGACCTGGCGTACCTCCTGCGGCTCTGGAAGGACATGGAGACGCGCCTGAAGTCCGGGCAGCGCCCGCGGCTGCTCTACTCCGAGTCCGACCTCCTCGTCCGCGCCCTGCGCGACATCCTCTCCCCGGAGATCCAGGAGATCATCATCGACAACGAGTTGGCCCTCGTCCGCGCCAGCCGGTTCCTCAAGATCGTCTCCCCGCGCTCCAAGATCAAACTCCTCCAGTACCAGGGCCACACGCCCCTCTTCCACGCCTTCGGGATCGAGCAGCAACTCGCCCTCATGAACGCCCGCGAGGTCCCGCTCCCCTCCGGCGGGCGCCTCGTCATCGACGAGACCGAGGCCCTCGTTGCCATCGACGTGAACTCGGGCAAGATGCGCGACGCCCGCGACGCCGAGACCAACGCCTATCGCACCAACTGCGAGGCCGTCGACGAGATCTGCCGCCAACTCAAACTCCGCGACCTCGGCGGGATCGTCATCAACGACCTCATCGACATGCGTCACGCCTCGCACCGCAAGGACATCGAGCAGCGGTTCCGCGATCGACTCAAGCGCGACCGCGCCCGCACCACCACGCTCCCCATCTCCGACTTCGGGATCCTCGAGATGACCCGCCAACGCATGCGCGGGAGCCACGAGACCGTTCACTTCGCCGACTGCCCCACATGCCACGGCCGAGGCATCGTCCAGAAGCCCGATTCCGTGACCAGCGACGCCCTCCGCTCCCTGGCCGCCCTCCTCGACATCGACAAGGTCGGCCGCGTCGAGATGGTCGTCAGCCCGCGCGTCGCCTCCGAACTCCTCTCCGGCCGCCGAAAGTCCCTCAACAAACTCGAACGCACCAGCGGGAAACAGGTCGATGTCCGCGTGAGCGAGACCGTCCCGCTCGATCGCGTCACGTTCTACGCCTACGACACCGCCGGCGCCGACCTCGACGTGACGACGCTCCCCAAGCCCAAGCCGCCCAAGGACCTCAAGGTCTGGGAACTCTCGGCCGACAAGGGCGACGACGAGTCCTGGGCCGTGGACGCGAAGGCCGAGGAAGCCGCGCCCGAGCCGGAACTCACCGAGGCCGAGCAGGCCGAACTCGCCGACGAGCCCCCGCACCCCATCGAGATCGACGACGACGTGGTCGAGCCCGGGGCGCCCGACGCCGAGGGCAAGAAGCGTCGCCGTCGCCGACGCCGTGGACGCGGGCGGGGTGGCCTGTCTCCCGACGGCACGCCTCCCGCGACCAAGCCCGCGCCGCGGCCGATGCCCGCGCAGGACGTCGCGCCAGCCGACGATCAGCCTCGCGCCCCGCTCCATCTCGTGGATGGCCAATCCCCCGAGACGCCCGCGGATCCCAACGCGGCGCCGGGCGAGGGCGGGCGTCGCCGTCGCCGCCGCCGTCGCCGTCGCGGCCGCGGGGGCGCGCCCGCCGATGGTGTCGCCCCGGCACCCGGCGCACCGCACCCTTCCGACACCGACGACGCGGCCGATGCTCCCGAGCCCGCACCCGTCGCCGACGAACTCGACCCCGATGCGCCGCGTGGCGACTCCTGGGATGTCCCGGCCCAGGCCGTTCGACCGCTCCCAGCGAGCCCTCCGGCGAAGCAAGACCACGCGCCGATGGCCGGCACCTCCGCGGGTGATGCCGCCGAACCCCTCGACGATGCCGACGACTCCGCACCCAGCGATCCGTCCGACGGCGAGCCCGCGAACGCGCCCACCGACGGCCAGCCCAGTGAGGGCGGGCGTCGTCGCCGCCGCCGTCGCCGGCGCGGCCGGGGTGGATCGGGAGCGCCGGGTGGCCAGCCCGGCACCGGTGCTCAGGAAGCGCAAGGGGGCCAACTGAATCGGCCCGCGCTGCCGGATGCCGCGCCGCTCCCGCCTCTCGAACGCGCGCCCGTCGCCCAGCGAACACCCCCCGCCCCGGTTCCGCGCGTCGGTGGTGGATACCAGAAGCGGCCCCCAATGTCACCCCCCACCCCCCCCGCGAGCACGCCGCCTGCTCATCCGCCGGCCCGTGCGCCCCAACCCGAGCCCAAGCCCAAGCGGTTCCTTTACTCCAGCCGCCGACGGCTCGGCCCGGGCGAGGTTCCCCGCAACCAGGACTAGCCCATGCCCGAGCCCAGGCGGGTCATCCTCCTCGGGTCCACCGGCTCCATCGGCACCCAGACCCTCGAGGTCATCGACCACCTCAACTCCCTGCACGCCCAGGGCCTCTGGCCGGCGCGCTTCCGCGTCGTCGGGCTCAGCGCGCACTCCAACGCCTCCCTCCTCGCCGCGCAGGCCCGCCGCTTCGCCGTGCGCGATCTCGCCCTCGCCACCCCGCCCCCGTCCGACGCCGACTTCGCCGAGCACGTCCTCCGCCGCGGGCCCGACGCCCCCGAGCGCCTCGTCCGACAGGTCGATGCGGACCTCGTCGTCGCGGCGATGTCCGGCGTCGCAGGGCTGCCCTCCACGCTCGCCGCCGTCGAACTCGGACGCGACCTCGCCCTCGCCAACAAGGAAGCACTCGTCGCCGCGGGCGAGCTCATTGTCCCCGCCGCGCGACGCACCGGCAGCCGCCTCCTCCCCGTTGATTCCGAGCACTCCGCCGTCTGGCAACTCCTCGCGCCCCTCCTCCTGCCATCACCCGCTTCCCCGACGCCGCCCGCGGCGCCACGTGTTCAGGTTCCTCTCCCTCTGTCCACCCCGTTCGCCCCGCCAGTCTCGCTCGAACCGCTCGTGGCCCGCGTCATGCTCACCGCTTCCGGGGGGCCATTCCGAACCTGGACGAAGGACCAACTCCAACACGCCACTCCCGCCCAGGCCCTCAACCACCCCACCTGGTCCATGGGCCGCAAGATCACCATCGACTCCGCCTCCCTCATGAACAAGGCGCTGGAGTTGATCGAGGCGCACTGGCTCTTCGGGCTGCCCCCCGATCGCCTCGACGCCATCATCCATCCCCAGTCCATCGTCCACGCGATGATCGAGCACGCCGACGGCGCCCTGCTTGCCCAACTTGCCGCGCCCGACATGCGGCTTCCGATCCAGCACGCGCTGACCTTCCCCGTGCGCGCGCCCGCGTCCGCCCGTCGGCTCGACCTCGCCTCGCTCTCGCGCCTCCACTTCGAGCCCGTCGATCCGGAGCGGTTCCCCGCGCTCGACCTCGCCCGCGCCGCGATGGCTCGCGGCACCGGGCCAGGCGCGGGCGCCACGCTCAACGCCGCCAACGAGGCCGCGGTCGAGGCCTTCATCGCCGGGCGGGTTCCATTCCCCCGCATCGCGTCGCTGGTTGCCGAGGCCCTCGACTCGCTCCCGGCAGCGCCGATCCACTCGCTCTCGGACGTGCTCGAGGCGGACGCCCGCGCGCGCGCGTTCGTGGCCTCGCGCCTGGAGGCCTGATGCAGGACGCGATCCGACACGCCGTCTCGCTCGCCCAATCCGGAAGCCTGCCCGAGGCGATCCGCGTGCTCCAGGCCGCCCTCCCGGCGGCGCCCGGCGCGGCGATCCCGGGTGGTGGAGGAGGTGGAGGTGGGGCGGGAG
Source organism: Phycisphaerae bacterium (assembly GCA_016793805.1). GTDB lineage: Bacteria > Planctomycetota > Phycisphaerae > Phycisphaerales > UBA1924 > JAEUIZ01. The sequence continues at coordinate 30,239 of JAEUIZ010000035.1, read as the reverse complement.
AGGCCGAGGCCCGGGCGCTGCTCGGCACTCTTCTGCACGCGGCGGGTCGCGCGACAGAGGCGATCGAGGCCCTTCGACAAGCGCACGCCCTGGCCCCCGCGCAAGCCCGGATCGCGTACCAACTCGGGGTCATTCTGATCGGAGTCGGTCGGCTCTCAGACGGCCTGGCCATGCTGCAGCGGGCCGCGGACGCCGATCCGGCGTGGCCCATGCCGCTCTCGGCGATGGCGCGCACGCTGGCGGGCGCTGGGGACCCAGCCCAGGCGGATCGGCTCTATCGCCGGGCGCTGGCGCTCAACCCCGCCGACGCGGAATCGCTCTGCGGGCTGGGCGGGCTGCTCATCACGTCAGGCAAGCCGGCCGAGGCGGTCGAGCAGTTCCGCGCCGCGGCCCGGGCCGCGCCGACAAGCGCCGAGGTGCTGGGCAAGGTGCTCTCGGCCTTGAACTACGCCGACGACGCCACGCCCGAGGAGACGTTCGACGCGCACCGCCGATGGGGCCAGGTCGCGATGGCGAGCGCCCTCGCGCCCCCGGCGTTTGCCAACCCGCGTGATCCCCTTCGCCGGCTGCGTGTCGGGCTGCTCTCGCCCGATCTCTACGACCACTCGTGCGCCTACTTCCTGCTCCCGATCCTCGAGCAGCGCGACCGCGCCGCCGTCGAGTACGTCTGCTACTCCGTCAGCGACCGGTCGGACGCGATGACGGCCCGCCTTCGCTCGGCCGCGGACCACTGGCGCGATGCGGCGGGCTGGCCCGGTTCGCGGCTCGTGCGTGCGATCCGCGAGGACTCGGTCGACGTGCTCGTGGAACTCTCGGCCCACACCGCCGGAGGCCCGCTCGCCGCGCTGAAAGACCGCGCCGCGCCCGTGCAGGTCACGTACCTGGGCTACCCCAACACCACGGGCCTCCCCACGATCGACGCGCGGCTGGTGGACTCGCGCACCGACCCGCCCGGCGCCGAACGATTCCACACCGAACGGCTGCTGCGCCTCGACCCGTGCTTCCTGTGTTATGCCCCGCCCGCGCACGCCCCGCCTGTATCGCCTCCGCCCGCGCTCGGCGCGACCGGCATCACGTTCGCCTCGTTCAACTCCATCCGCAAACTCAGCCCCACGACGCTACGGATGTGGGCCCGTACGCTCGGGGCGGTCCCCGGGTCGCGGTTGCTGCTCAAGACGCGCGGGCTGGCGATCCCGTGGACGCGCGAGAACATCCTCTCGACACTCGCGGCCCTGGGCGTCGGGCCGGATCGCGTCGAGGCGCTCGACCTCCTTCCCGACAAGTCGTCGCACCTGGACACCTATGCACGGGCCGACATCGCGCTGGACACCTTCCCGTACAACGGCACGACCACGACGTGCGAGGCCCTGTGGATGGGCGTGCCGGTGGTGACGCGCGAGGGCGCCACGCACGCGGCCCGCGTCGGCGCGAGCCTGCTGGCCGCGGCCGGACTCCCCGTACTGGTCGCCCGCGACGAGGACGAGTTCGCGCGGATCGCCTCGGGGCTCGCCCGCGACCTCGATCGGCTCGCATCGCTCCGCGCGGGGATGCGGGCGCGACTGGCGGCCTCGGCGCTCCTCGACGCCCCGGCCTTCGCGCGCCGCTTCGAGCACGCCCTCCGTGCCGCCTGGTCCCACTGGTGCGGCCAGTAGGTCGGCGTGCCGGCAGAGTTGAAACGCTACGCTGACCCGCATGGTTGATGTCTCCGCCAAACTCGAGCAGGCCCGCCAGTTGGCGATGTCCGGGCGCGCCGACCAGGCCCGGCAAGGGTTGCTCCGCGCCCTCCAGCAGCACCCGGGGCACCCCGACCTCTCCAACGCGTTGGCGCTCGTCCTCGGGATGCTCGGGCAGCACGAACTCGCGGCGTTCCACGCGCAGCGCGCCGCGGCGGGCCGTCCCAACGATCCCGGCGTCGCGACCAACCTCGCCAACGCGCTCGCGCAGGCCGGCAAGACCGACCAGGCCCTTGCGGCGTTCGAGCGTGCGATCGCGCTGGACCCGCGATCGCCGGCGCCGCGGCTGGGCATCTCGCACGTGCTCCGGGCCGCGCTGCGGTTCACCGCGGCCGCCGAGCACCTCCGGGTTGGGCTGGAGGCCGCGCCGAGCGACCACGAGTTGCTCGTCGCGCGGGCGCTGCTGCTCCTGAAGGTCGCGCGCGTCGAGGACGCGGCGGACGCGGCCCGGCGCGCCACGCTCGCGGCCCCTGCCGACCTCTCCGCCGCCGCCGCTCTTGCGCACATCAGCAACTACGACCCCGCGGCGACAGGCCCGGGCATCGCCGAGGCCCACCGCGCGTTCGGACGCATCCTCGAAGCGTCGGCCCCGCCCCTGCCGCCCGACGCGACGCGCGTGATGGATCCCGATCGTCCGATCCGCGTCGGGCTGCTGTCGTATGACCTTCGCGCGCACCCGGTGGGCCTGTTCATCGAGCCGTTCTTCGCGCGACGCGATCGCGCCCGCGTCTCGCTCGCGTGCTACTACACCGCGCCCGCCGAGGACGCCGTCGCCGCACGCCTGCGGTCGCTCGCGGACATGTGGCGGCCGGTCGCCGCGCTCCCCGACGCCGCGATCGCGGCCCAGATGCGCGCGGACCAGGTCGACCTGCTCATCGACCTCTCGGGCCTCACGCCGAACCATCGGCTCGGGGTCATGGCGCTGGCCCCGGCCCCGGCCCAGGCCACGTTCCTGGGCTATCCGAGCACGACCGGCCTCTCGCGGATCGACGCCCGCATCGTCGATCGAACCACCGACCCGCACGATCACGCCGTCGAGCGTCTCGTGCGGCTCGACCCGCCCTTCCTGTGCTACTCCGGCCCGCCCGACGCCCCCGAGCCCAGCCCCACGCCGGCGCTGGCGCGCGGGCACGTCACCTTTGGCTCGTTCAACTCGGCGCCGAAGATCAATCGCGGCGTCGTCGCGTCCTGGGCCGAGGTGCTGCGCCGCACGCCGGGGTCGCGGCTGCTGGTCAAGGCGCTGGAGTTCGCCGATCCGGGCCTTCGCGACGAGTTCCCGCGGCGGTTCGCCACGCTGGGCGTCGATCCCGCCCGCGTCGAGGTCCTCTCGCAGACGCCCAGCCCGCGCGACCACCTCGCCCTCTATCAGCGAGCCGATGTCGCACTCGACACCTTCCCCTACAACGGCACCACGACAACCTGCGAGGCGCTCTGGATGGGCGTGCCCGTCGTCGCGCTGGCGGGCCACACCCACGCCGGGCGCGTCAGCGCGAGCCTCCTTCCCGCGGCGGGCGAACCGACGCTGGCGCCCGACGCCGCCGCCTATGTCGATCTGGCGTGCGCGCTGGCGGCGGACGTGCCTCGCCTCGCCTCCGAGCGGGCCGCGCGGCGCGATCGCGTGCGGGCGTCCGCGCTCTGCGATGCCGAGGGCTGGGTGCGCCGATTCGAGGCGGCGCTCCGAGAGGTGTGGCGCGATCGGTGTGCGCGCGGCACGGGGGTGGCCCGATGAGCGATGCCCGGCTCGAACAGGCCCGCCAGCACTACGAGGCCGGCCGCTTCGAGCAGGCCCGCGCGATCCTTCAGCGAGTGCTCCAGTCGAGCCCGACGCACGCGGGGGCCGCCAACGGGATGGCGATGGTCCTCGCGCGGCTGGGGCAGTTCGAGCAGGCCGTCTTCTTCGTCCGGCGGGCCGTCGCCGCGCACCCGCTCGACGCGAGCCTCCTCCTCACGCTCGGCAACACGCTGGGGATGATGGGCAAAGCCGAAGAGTCGGCTCAGACGCTTCGGCGGGCGCTCGAGATCGACCCCGCGCGCGACGACGCCCGCATCGGCCTGGCCACCGCGCTCCGCCAACTCGACCGCTTCCCCGAGGCCGAGGCCATCCTGCGCGATCTCGCCGCTCGCCACCCCGGTGACGCGGCGGTCGCGTCCCTCCTCTCGGCGACCCTCTGGAGCATGGCGCGCGTCGAGGAATCCGTCGACCTCGCCCGGGCCGCGCTGGCGTTGTCGCCGGGCAACGCAGAACTCGCCTCGATGCTCGCCAACGCCCTGAACTATGATCCCAGGGCCACGCCCGAGGAGACGTTTGAGGCGCATCGTCGCTTCGGCGCGCTGCTTCCCGCCGCCGCCGCGCCGACCGTGTGGAAGGGGACGAAGGACCCTGATCGTCCGCTCCGCGTGGGCCTGATCTCGCACGATCTGCGGCGGCACAGTTGCGCGTTCTTTCTCGAACCGCTCCTCCGCAACCTTGACCCAAACGACCTCGCGCTGACGTGCTACTCGACCAGCGACAAGGAGGACGACATCACGGCGCGGCTGCGATCGATCGCGCCCGCGTGGAGGCCCGCCGCCTCGCTCGCCGATGCCGCGCTCGCCGATCGAATCCTCGCCGACTCGATCGACGTGCTGATCGAGACGGGCGGGCTGACGCAGGGGCATCGGCTGGGCGTGATGGCCCGTCGGCCCGCGCCGGTACAGGTCACCTTCCTGGGCTACCCGAACACGACGGGGCTGGGCGCGATCGGGGCGCGGCTCGTGGACTCGCACACCGACCCGCCCGGCGCCGACGCTTTCGCCGTCGAGCGGCTCGTCCGACTCGATCCGTGCTTCCTGTGCTACGCGCCGCCGGGGGACGCGCCGCAAGTCTCGCCCGGGCCTGCGGAGGGCGCACCGATCGCGTTCGGATCGTTCAACGCGGCGACGAAGATCAACGCGCCGCTGATCGAACTGTGGGCGCGGGTGCTCGACGCCGTGCCGGGGTCGGTCCTGGTCCTCAAGGCGTTCAACTTCCGTGACCCCGCGATGCGGGACGCGATGCTGGCGAGGTTCACCTCCGGCGGGATCGGGCCGGAGCGTCTGCGCCTCCTGCCACCCGCCGGGTCGATCCCCGAGCACCTTGGGTTCTATGGCCGCCTGCACGTCGCGCTCGACACCTTCCCCTACCACGGCACCACGACGACGCTCGAGGCGCTGCTGATGGGCGTGCCGGTGGTCACGCTCGCGGGCCGATCGCACGCCTCGCGCGTCGGCGTGAGCCTCCTGACCAACATGGGCCTTGGCGACCTCGTCGCGCGCGACGCGGTCGAGTTCGTCCGCCTCGCCTCGGGCCTGGCGCGCGATGGTGAACGCCTGCGGCAACTCCGCGGGTCCCTTCGGCCGACGCTGATGGCCTCGCCCATCTGTGACGGCGCGGCCTACGCGGCCCGCTTCGCGCGCGCGATCCGCGACCTCTGGCGCCGGTGGTGCGCGGGCTGATTACTCCGTCGCGCGGTCGATCGGCTCGTCCCCGGGGCCTCGGGGCGGGAAACTCCCGCCGCTCGCGCGGCGCAACTCCGCCCGCAACGAGAGCCGCATCCCGTCGACGATCCGCGCCAGCCGCGCCAGTCCAGCCTCGGCCCCATCGCCCATGAGTTCCTCGTACGCGATCGGCTCCCCATACGCCACCGCGACACGGCACGGCCCGCCGAACCGAGGCATCTCGCGGTCCCGCGGCCAACTGTCGTAGCACCCCTCCACCGCGATCGGCACCACCGGGCACCGCGCTCGCTTGACCAGCACCGCCACGCCACGCTTGAACGGACGCATCGCCCCGTCGGGCGTGCGCGTGCCCTCCGGAAAGATGAGCACCGCCCGCCCGGCCTCGAGGCGGCGCAGCACCTCGCGGATCGCCGCCGCATCCCCGCCCTGCTCGCGGATCGGGATGCAGTTGGTGACCGGCATAAGCGCCCGCATCAGCGGGTCCTTGAACAGGCCCATCCGCGCGATGTAGTCCAACTCGCGGTGGGTCACCATGCTCCCGATGAGCGGGGGGTCGAGGTAGGACTGGTGGTTGGCCACGAGCAGCACCGGGCCGGACTTGGGGACGCGAGCGGGGTCGTGCGATCTCGCCCGGAATGCAAGCCGAAATACGGTGCGGGCCATCCCGCGGAGCGCCCGATAGACACACCGCGCCCACCCGGGCGGCGGCTTCCACGAGGATGCGCTGTTCGTGGTCATGCCGATCCCTGCCCGTCGCACCGGATGCCCTCCGCAGGCTCCGGCGCGAAGCGAGTACCAACAAACTTGGGCGTAAAGATACCGTCCGGGCAGACCGTCAGCGACCGAACCGAACCCGAGCGCCGAAGATCGGCGCGGCCGCCAGGGCCAGGAGCCCAAACGCCATCAGACCACCGCGGCGGGGGTCGAAGTCCTCGGCCATGCGCGCCCAGGGCCAATGTCCGAGCATGGCCCGGCCCACGAGCACCTCAAACCCAAGAGTGAGTACGACCCAGAGGCCGCCGAGCGCGAGCAATCGCCTCGTGGGCGGTGGCCTTCCGCCGCAGAACCAGGGTGCCGACGCCACGGCCAGCACGAGGATGATGAGGATGCCGGCGACCGCGCCGACCTGCCGCGCGCGCACGGAACCGACCGCGGGCGCTAGCCATGCCTCGCGTGCGGCACCGGCGAGCGATTCGATCGCCATGAACGCGAGCCAGAGGGCGAGACCGCGGAAGAGCATCCTGCGAGACTCCCAAGAGCCGAGCCGTGGGGGGGCTCGCACGCGGCGGGGGACATTAAGGATCATCAGATCAGTATTGGTTCGTAGGAAATTCGTACTTGACGGCCGCCGAGGCTCCGGTAATCTATGCGGAATCCACTTAGGAGAGGAGACAGCATGAAGGCGTCCGTGCAGGTCCTAGCGGCGATGGCTGGTGTGGCATTCGCGTCGGCCGCCGCGAGCGCGACGATTTTCGTCTACACCGCGGCGATGGACGGGATCACCGAGGCTCCTCCGAACGCGTCGCCGGGGATCGGCTTTACCACCGTGACGATCGACGACGTGCTGAACACGATGCGTGTGGAGGCGACGTTCTCGGGCCTGTTGGGGACGACGACGGCGGCGCACATCCACGCGGCGACGGCGGTTCCGATGTCCGGGACGGCGGGCGTGGCGACGCAGACGCCCAGTTTCCTCGGGTTCCCGCTGGGCGTGACCGCGGGCTCGATGGACACGACGTTCGACATGACGCTGGCGAGCAGTTACAACGCGTCGTACATCACTGCAAACGGGGGCACGCCGCTCTCGGCGTTCGCGGCGCTCAAGAGCGCGATGGACACGGGCAGGGCGTACTTCAACATCCACTCGTCCGTGTTCGGCGGCGGCGAGATCCGCGGGTTCCTCGTTCCGGCCCCGGGCGTGGCGAGCCTGATCGGGCTGGCGGGCGTGCTCGCGGCGCGTCGGCGTCGATAATCGCTAGGGGCAGCGCGTGAGACATCGCAGCGCCCGGGTCAAGCGGCTTGGGCGTTGAGACTCGTTCCCCGGGCATTCGGCTTGAGGCGCGAAGGCGTCCATCGGATGTCGGGACGTCACGCGTCGTTCAGAGCGTCCGCAGCATCTCGACGACGCAGGGGCGGAACCCCTCGGCCGCGAAGGCCGTGCGGGCGGAGTCGTTGAACACGCCGGTGTGCAGGCGGAGTTGCTTGACACCCATCGCGGCGTATCGGCGGACGACTTCGCGCACGAGGGCCCGGGCGACGCCGCGGCGACGGGCCTCGGGGATGACGTACACGTCGTGGACCCATCCGCACTCGGGGATCCAGAAGATGGGGACCTCTGGCTCGATGGTGCAGACGACGAACCCGACGAGCCCCGGCATGCCCTCGGCCTCGGCGACGAGGAAGACGCTACGCGGGTCGCGGGCGCGCTCGGGGAGCCAGCGGGCGTAGCGGTCGATCACGTCGGTGCGCACCGCGAAGCGCTCGGGGTCGTTGGCGGCATGCAGGTCGCACAGCGCGCGAACGAGCGGGAGGACGTCGGGCACGTCGTCCGCGGTCGCCGATCGCACGCGGACGGTCATGGATCAGGCCTTGAGCGCGCTGACGACGACCTTGAACCCGCCCATGGACATTCGCTTCATGTCGAAGGGCATGTTCTTGGGGTCGCACATGGCCAGGATGCGCGGGTCCTTCATGACGCGGGCGTTGACGCGGTCGCGCGTGGCCTTGTTCTTGTAGACGATCCACGAGAAGACGACGGTCTCGCCGGGCTTGGCCTTGGCGAGTTTGGGGAACGGGACGCCGAAGGGGATGTTGAGGTCGTCGCCCGCGCACTCGCGGTACTCGGAGGCACCGAGTTCGAGCCAGATCTTGGACGAGGCCCGGGCGAGTTTCCAGTAGGCGGGGAGTTTCCTGGTCGGGACCACGATGACGAAACCATCAACGTACGCCATGGGATGCTCCTGGTGGCTGGGGGATCGCCGCCTGGAGGCGGCGCGACGGGTGGCGACGATCATACCGGGACGGCTTCGAAGCGTACGCGGCCCTCGGCGAGTCGCGCAAAGTACGCCTCGATGGAGTCAAGGCCGGTGACACGGTGGACGAACGCCGCGGCGCGGACGAGGTCGGCCCGCTGCACGAGTTCGAGGCGTGGTTCCTTGAGTTCGAGCCTCGTCGCGTAGAACGCGCAGGCCTCGTGGGCGATCAGCACGACACGGCGGAGTTTGTGGACCTCGACGAGGAACTGCAGTTCGTCGACGACGCCCTGCTCTTCGAGGTGCGCCTGGGGGTGCCCCGCGAGGCACGCAGCCCCGCCGGGCAGGGTCACGCGGTCGTAGCGCGGGAGCGAGAGCCCGTGCTGGAGGAAGTCGTCGAAGTGTTCCCCGAGCCGGCCGTCGGAGCAGTAGATGGCGGCGGCGTGGATGCGGGCGGCGTCGTACTTGATGCGGCTCTCGTACTCCATCGTGGCAGCATACTCGCGAACGTGCCGTCGGACTAGGCCCGTCGCTCGAGGACGAACCGCAGGAGGCCCTCGGCGGCGGCGTCGACCATGCGGAGGACGCGCTCGAAGTCGGCCGGCGTGCCGTAGTAGGGGTCGGGCACGTCGAGCCCGTCCCCGAAGAGGTCGCGCGAGGCGGGGTCGAAGTGCCGCATGAGGATCACGCGATCGGACGGGACGCCGGCGCGGAGGAGGAATCGCTCGTGGCTGCGGTCCATGGGGATGTGCCAGCGGAAGCGGACCGGGTCGGCAGCGGCGTCGAACTCGCGGGCGACGTGGTCGATCGGGATTCCCGCGCGGCGGGCCACGGCGATGGAGCGAGCGTCCGCCGGCTCGCCCGCGTGCCAGCCCCCGGTCCCGCACGAGTCGATCTCGAGGTGATCGAGCGCGCCCGCGGCGCGGGCGCGCGCGATGAACGCGGCCTCGGCGAGCGGGGAGCGGCAGATGTTGCCCGTGCAGACAAAGAGCACCCCGACGCGCTCGATCATGCGACCTCCGCGGCAGCGATGGGCGCCTCGGAGAGTCCCCACGCCTGGCGCAGCGAGGCGAGAAGGCCGGCCCCCAGCGCGAGGCCCGCGGCATGAGCCCGCACGCGATCGCTCAGCGCGGCGAGATCCAGCGCGGTCGCCACGGCGAGTGTCGAGCCGACGTGGAGCGTCGCGGTGTTCGTCGTGATCAGGCCGGCGGCGGCGGGGGGGTACAGGGTCGCGTCCGCCAGCGCAGCCGGACAGACCACGGGCAGCCCCGCGGCGTGGGCCTCGGCGATCCACGCCCGAAAGGCCCGCGGATCGGCGGTGCGGAGCGACCGGGCCGAGCAGTCGATCAGCCCGAGGTCACAGGCTTCGAGCAACTCGGACCTTGGGCGCGGCGAGACGAGGATCGGCGAGCGCGATTGTGCGAGGCGATGGAACGCGGCAGCGCGATGGTACTCTGGCGCATCGGTCGGCAACACGCCAGCGATGGGACCGCCGACGCGTTCGGCCACCCCGAGCACGAACGAGAGCCGCATGGCGTCGGGTGCGGGCCCGAGGACGAGTACCGCGCGGGTGCGCGAGCCGATACCCCAACGATCGCGGAGCGAGGCTCGCCGCGCGGGATCGCGCGAGCGGACGATGGCGGGCGGGTCGTCGCCGACCCAGGAGACGTGTCGCGCCGCGGGCCACCACCTGCGGGCGAGGGCGGAGGACCCCTGGTCCCAGGCGTGAACGAGGTCGTAGTGGGGGAGGAGGCCGCCGCGGGCCGAGGCGCGGCGGGACAGCCAGGCGAGGCGTGCGGGCGGTGCGATGCGCACGACGCGGGCGGGCGAGGGAATGGCCGAAGGGTCGCGTTTGAGGAGAGTGGGCAGCCTGCGTGCGAGGTCCGCCGCCCAATCGCCCCCGAGGATGAGGACATGGTGCTCGACGTGGGGGATGGAGGCGGCGAGCGAGCAGGCCGCGAGTGCGTGCTCGGCGTCCCACCCCGCGGGTCCGGGCCGGCGGGGCATCCGGGCCGTGGCGTCAAGGACGTGCAGAACTCGCATGCGCGGGAATGGTACTTCGGGGCGGCGGGTCAAGGCGGGTCGACTGTTTCGATGGACTCGACGCCGTCCGCGGCAGATCGGCAGCGCGTCGGGGCCGCCGTGCCGTTCATCCGCCGGAGGGCTTGGCCGGGTAGCCGAGCGACTTGAAGTGCTCGACGAGGCGGTCGCGGTGGTCGCCCTGGAGTTCGATCGAGGTCGGCGAGTGGGACCCACCCGTCGCGAGTTTGGCCTTCAGCGACTTGAGCATGGCAGGCAGGTCGTTGGTCCTGTCGGATCGCTCGGCGAAGCCGTCGACGACGGTGACGAACTTGCCGCCCCGCTTCTCGCGGCGGATGCGGAGATGCTGCTCGGCGGGGGTGATGACCTTGCCGGAGAGACGGTGGCGCGGGCAGGCGCACTCGCCGGGCGTGCGGCCGCAGTGCTCGCAGGTGGGGGGCTGGTCGAGCGGCGTGCCGGCGAAAAGGCGGGACATGGGCGAGGGTATGAGGTCATGCGAACTCGCGAGCGGCTGGCTCCATCCGAGCGGAGTGGTCGGCCGGTGGCGCCCGCTCAAGCAGCAGAGGCGGTCGATGGTGATCAGGGTTCAAGTGTGGCAGGAGTCAGATATCGCGCTGGACGGATGACCCGTGCCGCGCGCGTGTTCTGAACCCGGCCCGATGGTGCCCCCGTCGGGCAATGGCGATGCGCCGCACTCGGGACAATGGCCGTCGGGACGGAGTCCGGCGCGGGCGTACCCGCATCGAGTGCACTCCTGGTCGCACACGGTCCGCCGCGCCCGGCGGCCTGCCCACATCGCGCCGCCGGCGAGGGCGACGGCGAGAGGCCAGAGCGGGAGGCTTACATAGGCGAGGCTTGCGCCCCCGGCCGGGCGAAGGTCGACGCGCGGACGCCATGCGGGAGGCCCGAGTTGCGTTTGCCGCCGCAGGTTCCATCCGACGTTTCCGAACCCGGAGCGGCTGCCGTCCGGCTCCCATACGAACCACATGAAGAGAAGCCGCGAATCGCTGAGTTCGGCCGCGAAGTAGTACGGCCGGCCGCTGCGTTCGAAGTGCCACCAGTGGCTCAGCGGGCAGGCCGCGAGCACGAGCAACGCGAGGGCGGCGCAGGACCACGACACGACCCTCCAACGCCTGCGACGCCGGCGGGCCGAGGTCGGAATGGCGTGCATGTCAAGCCTTTCGAGGGTCTGCTCACCCCATGTGCTTGATGACCGCGTCGCCGAACTCGGAGCACTTGACCTTCTTGACCTGGGTGTCGCCCTCGGCCTTCATGAGCCGCTCGAAGTCGTAGGTAACAGTCTTGGCCGAGATCGCCCCGTCCATGCCCTTGATGATGAGGTCCGCGGCCTCGCCCCAGCCCATGTACCGCAGCATCATCTCGCCGCTGAGCACCACCGACCCGGGGTTGACCTGGTCGAGGTTGGCGTACTTGGGCGCGGTCCCGTGGGTGGCCTCGAAGATCGCGTGCCCGGTGACGTAGTTGATGTTGGCGCCCGGGGCGATGCCGATGCCACCGATCTGGGCGGCGAGCGCGTCGGAGAGGTAGTCGCCGTTGAGGTTCATGCAGGCGATGACGTCGAAGTCCTTGGGCCGGGTGAGGACCTGCTGGAGGGTGATGTCGGCGATGGAGTCCTTGATCATCAGTTTGGACTTCCACTTGCCCTGTCCGTGTGTCGCCCAGATCGCGGCGAGGGTGGCCTCGACCTCCTTGACGATCTTGGACTTCTGGTCGGGGGTCATCATGTCGAAGCCGGGGTCGATCATGCGGGCGTTGGCCTCGGCCGAGAGGTCCGAGTTGCCCTCCTTGTTCCCGAGGATCCACGATTCGCGCTCGGTGACGACCCGATCGCGGAAGAAGCGGGTGGCGATCTGGTAGCCCCAGTCCTTGAACGCGCCCTCGGTGAACTTCATGATGTTGCCCTTGTGGACGAGGGAGACGCTGCGGCGATTCTCCTTGAGGGCGTAGGCGATCGCGCTGTGCACGAGCCGCTCGGTCCCGAGATAGGAGACGGGCTTGAGCCCGACGCCCACGTAGCCGTACGGGGTGCCCGTCGCGGCCAGCGGGGCCTGCGCGGCGTCGCGCTTGGTCATCCCGATGGACTCGAGCATGGCCTGCCACTGGGCGGCGGCCTTCTGCGTCCCGAAGCGGACCTTGGCGAACTCCTTGGGAAACTCCTTCTCCCAGAACGCGAGGACCTTGGCGGACTCGGGGGTGCCCGCGGCGTACTCGATGCCCGCGTAGATGTCCTCGGTGTTCTCGCGGAAGATGACCATGTCGCAGTCCTGCGGGCGCTTCACGGGGCTGGGCACGCCCTTGAACCAGCGCACGGGCCGGAGGCAGACGTAGAGGTCGAGCAGTTGCCGGAGGGCGACGTTGAGCGATCGGATCCCGCCGCCGACGGGCGTGGTGAGCGGGCCCTTGATCCCGACGAGGTACTGCTTGAAGTCGGCGAGGGTCTGGTCGGGGAGCCAGGACCCGGTCTTGTTGAAGGCCTTCTCGCCGGCGAGGACCTCGTGCCAGGTGATCTTGCGGGCGCCCTTGTAGGCCTTCTCGACGGCGGCGTCCATGACGCGGACGGAGGCCCGCCAGATGTCCGGGCCTGTGCCGTCGCCCTCGATGAAGGGAAGGATCGGCTGATCGGGGACGCTGAGGCGTCCGGACTTCATCGTGATCGCGGCGGGCATGGGAACTCCTGGGGTAGAAGCCTCTGGTCGCGCCGCGGCCACGCGCGGCGGATGGAGAGCGTAGGGAAGATGATTCCGCGGGTGAAGCGAGATGGACCGCCGGCCGACGTGGATTGGTATGCTGGCGTAGGAGCCCAAGCGTGAATCGCGGCGGAGCGTGGGTGCTGGTCCTTGTGCTGGTGGGGCGCTGTCTCGCCCAGATGCCGCACTCGCCCCACGCCCACCCGCGGCCCCATTCGGATCCGATCGTGGTCGGACTGCCGGAACCGACCGTCGTGCGTGGGCTGCTGGTGCGTCAGCCCGATCGGTCGATCGACGGGTTTGCGCGCCGAATCATGGAGGAGGCGGCGCGCGAACTCGGGTTCACGGTGGTGTTCAAGCCGCTGAACGGTGCCGACGGGCTGAATGAGTTGGAGCACGGGCGCGTCGACGTGGTATCGCCCATGTCGGTGCAGGAACCCCGCCTGCAGCGTGCGGAGTTCACCTCGCCGTTGATCGTCGTGCGTGGCGCGGTCTACTCACGTCCGGGGATCCGGCTGGCCTGTAACCTCGAGGAACTGAGTGGATGCCGCGTCGGTGTCACGCAGGACGGGTTGGCCGACGAGTGGTCGATCGAGCACTCGCTCCCGGTGACGCGCTTCGAGAGCCTCCAAGCGCTTCTTGAGGCGGTCCGCGACGGGAAGGTTGATTACGCGCTAACGACACAACTGGCGGCGCGAGTCCGCATCGAGGAACTGGGGCTGAAGGGGAAGTTGCGGGAGGCGCCTCTGCTTGAGACCTCTTTCGGCCGCGCGTATGCCGTCGCCGTGCGGCCCGATGACGAGATCCTGGCGGCGGAGTTGAGCGCGGCGTTCGAGCGGCTTCGAGCGAACGGTCGGTACGACGCGCTCTACGCGAAGTGGCTGGAGCCGTACCAACCCCTGGACATGCCGCCGCGGGTGCCGTGGCGGGTCGTGTGGGCCTCGGCGCTGACGGTGCTCGCGGCGCTGGGAGCAGCGGGGACGGGGTGGTGGCTGGCCAGCCGGCGCGCTCGGCTTCGCGGGGCCGCGCTGGCCGAGAGCGAGGCCAAGTATCGCGCGATCTTCGACCGGTCCGAGGACGCCATCCTGCTCTTCCGGCCCGCGGACGAGGTCATCATCGACGCCAACGATCGAGCGCTCGCCATCTATGGGTACCCGCGCGACCGATTCGTGGGGCTCTCGCTCGAGTCGATCTCGACGAACATCGCGCGGGGACGCCGGTTCATCCGCGAGATGCTCGAGACGGCGCGTCCCGTCTCGTTCGTCTCGCGGCAACGGCGTGCCGACGGCGTGCTCATCGACCTGGACATCAGCGCCAGCCTCGTCGAGGTGGACGGGGAGCGCTGCATCCTCTCGATCAACCGCGACGTGACCGAGTCCCGCCGCGCCGCCGAGGCGCGCGACCGCGAGCGGCGGCTCTTCCTGGCGGGCCCAGTGGTGGTGTTTCGGTGGGGCCACGACGAGTCCTGGCCGGTGGAGTACGTCTCGGAGAACGTCGTGCAGTTCGGGTATACGCGCGAGGAGATCGCCGGGGGCTCGCCGAACTTCGCGTCGCTCATCCATCCCGAGGACCTGCCCCGCGTCGAGGCCGAGGTCAAGGCCGCGGTCGAGTCCGGCAGCCAGTCCATCGACCAGTCGTTCCGGATCCGGTCGGCGTGCGGGCGTTGGCGCTGGCTGCAACTGCACCTGGTCCTGGCCCGCGACGCGTCGGGATCCGTGGCGCATCGCGAGGGGTACGCGCTCGACGACACGGTGCGGCGCGAGGCCGTGGAGTTGCTGCGGGCCAGCGAGCAGCGGTACCGCGACTTTGTGAACCAGACGACCGAGGGCGTGTGGCGAGTTGAGTTTCGCGAGCCGGTCCCCATCGACCTGCCGGCCGAGGCGCAACTCGACGCGTGGTTCCGGCACGGGTATCTCGCCGAGTGCAACGACGCGTTCGCGCGGATGTACGGCCTCGAGAGCGCCGAACGATTGGTCGGCGAGCCTCTGCGTCGCCTCCTCCCGCCCGACGACCCGCGCAACCACGCACTTCTCAACTCGTTCATCGCGGATGGCTACAGGCTGCGGAACGCCGAGAGTTTCGAGGTGGCGGCCAGCGGCGCCTCGCGGGTCTTTCTCAACAGCCTCGTCGGGATCATCGAGGGCGGGCGGCTCGTCCGCGCGTGGGGCACGCAACTCGACGTCACCGAACTGCGCGCGACAACCCAGGCGCTCCAGCAGAGCAGGGCGCGGCTGGCCGACATCCTGCGCGCGCTGCCCGACATCGTGCTGGGGCTCGACCGCGAGGGACGGGTGCTCGACGTGCACGGGTCCGATCCGGCGGCCCTCTACGCCGACACCGCGACGTTCGTCGGCCGAAGCCTGACCGACGTGCTGCCCGAGCCCGTGGCATCGGAACTGCTCGGCGCGGCGGGGCGAGCGGCCCGATCGGACATGGCCGAGACCGTCGAGTACGAGATGGATCTCGCGGGCGGTCCCAAGAGGTTCGAGGCCCGCGTGGTCGCGGGCGCCGGTCGGGGCGCGACGGTCGTGATCCGCGACATCACGGCGCGCGAGGAGGCTCGCCGGCGCGCCGAGCAACTCGAGCGTGACCTCCAGCACACCCGCCGCGTCGAGAGCCTGGGCGTCATGGCGGGGGGGATCGCCCACGACTTCAACAACCTCCTCGCTGGGATCGTCGGGAACGCCGAACTCGCCCTGGCCCAGACCCACCACGAGGCCCCGCGCCGGCTCCTGCAATCCGTGATCACCGCGTGCCGGCACGCCTCCGACCTGACGCGGCAACTGCTCGCCTACGCCGGCAAGTCCGTCATCCGGCCCACGAACCTCGATCTCGCGACGACCGCGGGTGAACTCCTCGACACCGTCCGCCCCCGGCTGGGTGAGCGTCTGACGGCCCGGCTCGGCGCGGCGCCGGTGCGAGGCGACGTGACGCTCGTCCGACAGACCGTGCTGAACATCCTCGTGAACGCCGCCGACGCGGTGGCGGACAGCCCCGAAGGCCGGGTGAGCATCGAGGTCGGGGTGCGCGAGTTTGATTCGACGGATCTGCGCACCGCCGCGGGCTCGCCGCCCCCGTCGGGACGCTACGCCTATGTTCGCGTGCGTGACACGGGGGCTGGCATTGCGCCCGATGCGCTCCCCCACCTGTTCGAGCCGTTCTTCTCGACGAAGTCCGGTGGTCGTGGGCTCGGACTCTCGGTCGCGCAACGGACCGCGCGCGATCACGGGGGGGCGCTCCTGGTGGAATCGGATCCGGGCCGGGGCGCGACGTTCACGCTGCTGCTCCCGCCGACGCCCACGCCGAGCCCTCACGCCGACGCGAGCGCCGCGCCCAAGGAGCCGATCGACGGGCTCGGACGGCGCGCGCTCGTGGTCGATGACCAGCCGCTGGTTCTGGGCGTGGCGCGTCGGATGCTGGAGCGATCGGGCTGGTCGACGCTGGGGGCCGGGAGCGCCGCCGAGGCGCTCGACGCGATCGCGACACAGGGGCCGTTCGACCTGGTGCTCGTGGACCTCACGATGCCCGACGGCCCGGGGACCGAGGTCGTCGCCAGGGGCAGGGCGATCCACGCCTCGCAGCGCTTCGTGGTGATGAGCGGCTACCAGCCCGCCGAGGCTCGTGCGGATTGCCCGTTCCTCCTCAAGCCCTTCACGATGGACGAACTCCGCGCCGCGATCCTCGCGTGCGACCCGCCTACTCCCAGTCCTCAGCCCGCGACGGCCAGTCCTCCTTGAGCAGACGCGAGAGCGAGCGGTCCGCGAGCACGCGCCCGCCCGTCTGGCACCCGGGGCAGTAGTTCACCTCGTTGTCGGCACGGACGATCCGGGCCACGCGCGTGCCGCAGGCCGGGCACGGCCTGCCGAAGCGCCCGTGGACCGCGAAGTCGGGGCGGAACGCGGTGATCTGCCCAGGCCCGGGGAAGCGACCGAGGCCGGCGCCGGCGAGCCCGAACTCGTCCAGCAGCCGCGCGCGCCAGGCGGCAAGCGTCGCGCGGATGGCCGCGACGAGCCGGGCGGCCCCGTCGTCGTCGAGGCGTCGCGTGAGCGCGATGGGCGACAGCCCCGCGGCGTGCAGGACCTCGTCCGAGTACGCGTTGCCGATGCCGGCGAGCGTGCGCGGGTCGGTGAGCGCGCGCTTCAGCGTCCGGTTGGTTGCGCGAAGTCGCGCGGCGATCTCCGCGGGCGCTGCCGACAACGGCTCGAGCCCGCCGGGATCGTGGTCCGCGAGCGCGGCCCTTCCCGCGACAACGTGCAGCGTGGCGCGCTTCGTCGTCGAGGCCTCGGTGACCACCAGCGTCCCCGTGCTGAATCGCAACGCCGCGTGGTCGATCCTTCCGAGCCTCACGGCCTTCGCCGCGTCGTGCCAGCGCAGCCGGCCCGCGATCATCAGGTGCAGCACCAGGAACAACTCGCCCTCGAGCGCGATCACGATCCGCTTGCCCAGGCGCGTCACGCCCTCGACGAGGCGTCCCTCGGCGGTTTCGAGTGCCGGCTCGGTCGTCCGCAGCAGCGACACGCTCCGAACGGTCGCACGCTGGAGCGCCACGCCTCGCACCCGCCGCGCGAGCGCCTCGACATACACATCGATGTCCGGGAGTTCCGGCACGGGCCTCGCTCCGACTATCCCAGCCGCTCCCGCCATGCCGCGAGCATCGCGTGATCGGTCAGGTCGTACTTCAGCGGGGTGACCGTGATGCACCGCTGGAAGAGCCATTCCACGTCCGACCCGCGATCGGTGACGTGGAAGTCGAGCCCGTGTCCCGAGGCCCAGTAGTACGCCTGGCCCGCCGGATTCGTCCGCCGCTCGTACTGGTCGTTCAGCCCGTGCGTGTTCATGGGGCAGACGCGGATCGGGAGCATCGGGCCCTCGGCTTCGGTGACGGGGACGTTGATGGAGAGGCACTCGTGCGGCCTGGGGAGCCCGCGCGCGATGACCGCCTCGATCGCCCGCCGCGCGTGCCCCGCCGCGATGTCGTAGCGCGGGCGCTTGCCCCCGATGTGCAGGCTCACGGCGATCGAGGGGACCCCGAGGAACGCGGCCTCCAGCGCCGCGGCGACCGTGCCGGAATAGATCACGTTGATCCCGACGTTGGCGCCCGAGTTCATCCCGGAGATGAGGAGGTCGGGCCTGGCGCCCGCGCCGAAGCGCTCGGGCCAGATCTGGGCGATGGCGAGTTTCACGCAGTCCGCGGGTCGGCCGTCGACCGCGACGCCCTCGACCGCTTCGGCGCTCCCGGGCACCTGCACGCGCTCCAGGCGGGTCATCAGCGGCTCGTGAAAGGTGACGCCGTGGCTCGTCGCCGACTGCACCGTGAGCGGCGCCACGGGAAAGACGACGCTCCGAGGGGACCGCGAGACGGCACCGGGCGAGGGATCCAGCAGCGGCCCGCCGTGCCGGCGCGAGGGGTCCGCGAGCGCTTCGTACATCGCGGCCAGGCCCGGCGCGTGGATCCCGTCGTCATTGGTCAGGAGAATCCGCATCGTCCGAGGGTAGATCGCTCGCGGGCGATCAGCCGTCGGGCGCGCGGGCGTTCCGCAGCAACTCGGCGGCCCGCAGTGCCGCGTCGCGGATCGAGGCCGCGTCTTGGGCGGTGGTCGCCGACACCCCCGCGGCGAGGCGGATCGACTCGGCCAGGCCCACGATCGCGGTCAACTCGTTGCGAATGGCGTGGAGCGCCTCCCGACCGATGATCGCTGAATCCTGATGCCGCGAGTCTGCCACGGGCGGAGTGTACCACTCCGGCCTCTGCCGACTACCCTGTGCCTTTCCGCCTGTCACGGAGCCCCGCATGACCACCTTCCCGGACATCCTCGCCGCCGTCGGTCGCACCCCGCTGGTCCGCCTGAACAAGGTCGTCCCCGCGGGCGCGGCCACGGTGCTGGTCAAGTGCGAGTACATGAACCCCACCGGCTCGATCAAGGACCGAATGGCGGTGCACATCCTCAACCAGGCCGAGAAGCGCGGGCAGATCAAGCCGGGCGGCACCATCGTCGAGAACACCAGCGGCAACACGGGCCAGGGCGTGGCCATGTGGGCCTGCGTGAAGGGCTATCGCTGCGTCTTCACGATGCCCGACAAGATGTCCATCGAGAAGGTGAACATGCTCAAGGCCTTCGGGGCCGAGGTCGTCATCACGCCCACCGACGTGCCCGGGGACTCGCCCCAGCACTACGTCGAGACCGCCAAGCGGATCGCGCGCGAGACCCCCAACTCGTTCTACGTCAACCAGTACCACAACCCCGACAACATCGACGCGCACGAACTCTCGACCGGGCCCGAGATCTGGGCCGACACCGGCGGCACGTTCGACGCCGTCGTCCTCGGCGCGGGCACGGGCGGCACGCTCTCGGGCGTCGGGCGTTTCCTCAAGAAGAAGGCCCCGCACATTCGCGTCGTCGGGGTCGATCCCATCGGGTCGGTCCACTACCACTACTTCTACACCAAGACCATGCCCACGCCCCACGTCTACAAGGTCGAGGGCGTCGGCGAGGACATCCTCTGCGACGCGATGGACTACTCCGTCGTGGACGAGTTCCACCAGGTCAACGACAAGGAGTCCTTCACCATGGCCAGGCGCCTCGTCCGCGAGGAGGGCCTGTTCTGCGGCGGGTCGTCGGGCTCGAACGTGCACGTGGCCGTCAAGGTCGCCCAGAAACTCGGGCCGGGCAAGACCGTGGTGACCGTGCTGCCCGATTCGGGGACGCGCTACATCACGAAGTTCCTGCAGGACTCGTGGATGCGCGACTACGGGTTCCTCGGCTCGGACCGCGACCTGGGTCTGGTCGAGGACATCCTCGCGCGGATGCCCGCGCGGCCGATCCACACCGCCACCGAGTCCACGCCGATCGCGGCGATCATCGACACGTTCAAGTCCAAGGGCATCTCGCAGGTCCCGATCCTCGACGCCGCGGGCCACCCCGTCGGGATGGTGCACGAGGTGGACGTGCTCCGCGGGATGCACTCGGGGCAGGTGCAGGCGACCTCGCCCGCCAAGGCCGTCTCGCACCCCATCGGCGGGCTGATCTACCCCAAGGCCCGCATCGAGGAACTGTTCCGCATCTTCGAGACCGACCAGGTCGGGGTCGTCGTGGACGCGGGCAAGATCGTCGGGATCGTCAGCAAGGTGGACGTGCTGGAGTTCATGGCGAAGCGATAGAACGCTCCCCGCCCCCCTCCCCCCCTCTTGCTCTCCTCCTCCCCCCCGACCGAGTTATCCTGCGCGACTCGCGCCGGCCCCGTCTGTGCCATCTGACTTGGACGATCACCCATGCTCATCCGTCCCCTCATCCCTGCCGACGCCGAGGCGTACACGGTCCTGCGCCGCGAGATGCTGCGCGACTCGCCGTGGGCGTTTGCCGCGAGCGAGGAGAACGACCGTGGGCTCGACGCCGAGGGCCTCCGCCAGAGCCTTTCGGGTCCGGGCTACGCGATCGTCGGGGCGTTCGATTCGGCTCCGAGCGGGTCCGCGCTCGTTGGCGCCGTCGGGCTCTATCGCTCCGATCACGCGAAGATGGCCCACCGCGTCGGGGTCTGGGGCGCCTATGTCACTCCGTCGCAACGTGGCCGAGGGTTGGGGATCCAACTCCTGAGCGCCGCGGCCGACTTCGCCCGCGCATGGCCCGGGGTCGATAGCCTCTCGCTGAGCGTCAGCGTCCGCGCTCCCGCCGCACTCAACACCTACCTCCGCGCCGGGTTCGTCGCCTGGGGCACCGAGCCGCGCGCGATGGCATGGAACGGCGAGCAGATCGACGAGGTCCACATGGTCAAGCGCCTGTAGTCCTCTTCCAAACGGCTCGACTCGCGGTGCCGCCGAGGCCATCGACCGTCGGCATCGCTACGCCCGGACCGAGTCCGCCCGACGGCACTCTCGCACCCAGCGCAAGCACATGGGGTAGCGGAAGTACTCTCCGCGATGGGCCGCGACCGCCGCCAGCACCATCCCGACGACGCCCAGCGCGTACAACGGCAGGTACAGGACCCATCCGACTCCGCACGTCACCAGACCCAGCGGGACGAGCACCACCGCGTACACGAGCAGCGAGATCTGGAAGTTGAGCGCCTCGCGGCAGTGGTCCTCAACAAACGGCGTGTCGTGCCGCTTGATGAGCCACATGATGAGCGCCGGCGCGATCGGGACTCCGAAGTGGGCGGCGATGAGCGTGAGGTGCGAGAACATCGCGTACGTCCGCTCGCCCTCGGTCGCGAGGGCGTCGCGCACGCGGCCCTTGCCGTGCCAGGCGTCGCTCGCTCGTGCGGAGACGGTGCTCATGCCCCTCATGGTTGGGACGCCGGCGCTTCGGCTTTCACGGGCGGGTCCCGCTGCCAGGCCAGGCCCGCGAGTTCGTCCACGAGTTGCTCCGCGGCGATGGAGGTCGCGCCCCCCCGGTCCAGGGCCACCCGAACCGCCACCGGCCGACTCAGGCCAAAGACCTCGATCGTCGCCGTCGTCCGCGTGGTGCTTCCCGCGAGCGTGTCCGGGTCGTCTACTTGTGCCGGGTTGGCGGAATCGAGAAAGCCCGAGTCCCGGACCGCACGCCACAAGGCTTCGATCTGAGAGGACGAGAGTTGTCGAGTGTGGGTCGGGTAGGTCTGTCGGGTGGCGCCGGCCCCGACGGCCGCGCGGAGCACCCCGCCGGGATCGACGATGTACCGCCCGGGCCGCAGGGCTCGCGGCAGGTCCGTCGTGCTCGCGATCGGGCTTCGGACCAGCACGTCCAGCGCGAACGCCGCCGGCCGTTGCTCGGGAAGGGATTGCGCGCGGGGCGTGACGGGCGGGGTCGGCCCGCAGCCAATCGTGACCATCGCCCCCAGCGCCGCCACGGCCAACCATCTCATGCTCGCAGTGTACGTCCGCGCCAATCGCTGCTGAAACCGACCAGGGGACCCAGCCCTGGGGTGGACACTCTCCCGGTCGCGCTCCCCACGCGTCATGGCCCCATGCCCCAACCGCGCGGCGTGCCCGATAACCCGCAAGTCCGGTCAAGATGCAGTGCCGCCCCGCCGATCCCGACTGCATGGACGAGGTTCCCCCGAAGGTGATTCCGGTCGGACCGGCACGTGACAAGTCGCGCCGGCACGGGCGGCTCCGAGTCGCCGCCGCCACCTGCGACTTCGGAGACGTCGTGGACATCTCGGCGTCGGGGATGCGAGTCGAGTGCGCCCGGAGGCCGGCGGCCAAGGTCGGCGAGTTTGGACCGATCACCGTGTCCACGCACGGCGAGTCCTTCAGTGTCCCGGGCCGTGTCGTCTGGGTGCGCCGGATCGGGCTCTGGCGGCACGCGGTCGGCGTCGAGTTCGGGGAACTCTCGCCCAAGGCCCGGCATGCGCTGGTGAACCTCGCCCGCTCCGTGACCTCCACCGACGACTACCTCCGCACAATGCAGGGCGGCGAGCGTCGGTTCGCGGGGTAGGCGAACGCGTCCGTCGAGTGACTACCATGCGTCGCGGCGCGCAGCCGCGGCAAGGGGGTCCTCGCATGGATCGTCTGAGTTCCATCATCGTCGGGATCGACTTCACCCAGTGCTCCGCGACGGCGCTCCGGCAGGCCGTGCGCATCGCCGCATGGAACCGGGCGAAACTGCTGGCGCTCCATGTCATCGAGACGCTCGTGGTCGTCGAGATGCAGGCCGGGCTCTCGACGTACGTGCAGGAGATCCACGCCGGCCTGGTGGAAGAAGCGAAGAAGGAGTGGACCCGGTTCGCCGCCGACGTGCCCGGTAAGGACGCGGTGCCCTTCGAGGTCGCCGTCAACAACCAACTGGTCGAGTTCGAGGACCGCATCCGGGCGAACAAGGCCGACCTGCTGATCCTGGGCACGCACGGCACGGGCTCGTCCAACGAGGGCGCCGGAACGCTGGCGACGCAGTGCGTCCGCCGAGCGCCGGCCAAAGTGCTGCTGGTCCGGGAGGACCAGCCCGGACCGTTCAAACACGTCGTCGCGTGCATCGACTTCTCGCCGACCTCGCGCGACGCGCTGGACAACGCGGTTCGCGTGGCGATCGAGGACGAGGCGACGCTGCACGTTGTCCATGTGTTCCAGCCGCCCTGGACGCGGTTCCACTATCGCGCCAGCACCCCGGCCTCCGGGCCCGACTTCCAGAAGCAGTACCGCGACGGGCTGCTGCACATGCTCGAGCGGTTCTGCGCCCCGACACGGCCCGATGTCGCCTGGACCAAGCCGCACTTCCACCTGGTCGAGGCCGCCTCGCACGGGCGCGGGATCGTCCAGTTTGTCCGCGAGAACCACGCCGACCTCGTGGTCCTCGGGACGCGCGGGAAGACTAACCTCCGCGACCTGGTGATGGGCAGCACCGCCGAACGCGTCGTCCGCGAGGCGCCGTGCTCGATCCTGGCCATCAAGCCGACGGCGTAGCCCGCTTTGCCGGCACGATCCGACCGGCGCGTCGATCGGCCGGAGCCCGCGGGCTGCTCGCCGATCAGCCCATCCCACGCGCCAGGGCCGCGCCCCGGTCCCGGGCGGCTACGATCGCGCGCACCACGGCGTCCGCGACGCCCGCCTCGTCGAGCACGGCGAGCGCGGCCTCGGTCGTCCCGCCCTTGCTTGTGACCGCCGCACGGAGCGCCGCGGGGGCCTCCGCCGAGCGAGAGAGCAGCGTGGCGGCGCCGTCGAGCGTCCCGCGCACCGCGGCATCCGCCTGCGCCGCGGACATCCCGCACGCCTCCGCCGCCCGGACCATCGCCTCGGCCAGCAGATAGAGGTACGCGGGGCCGGAGCCGGCAACCGCGGTGAACGCGTCCATGAGATGCTCGGCGATAGGAATGACCACGCCGATGGATTCGAACACGCGCACGGCGAGGGCCTCGTCGCCCGGGCTGGCGCCGGCGCCCAAGGCGATGGCGGTCGTGGATCGGCCCACCCGAGCGGCCGTGTTGGGCATCGCACGCACCACCGCGGCCCAGGGTCCGAGGGACTCGCGCACCCGCCCCGACTCGCCCCCGGCCAGGATCGAGATCACCACCCGACGGCGGCCGTCCCAGATCCCCGCGCACTGCGCGTGCACGTCGGCGAGCGATTGCGGCTTCACAGCAAGCAGAATCGTGCCCGGGTCGGGCGCGCGCGCCAGGAATACGCCGAGGTTGGCAGGGGTCGCGGTGGTGCGCACATTCCAGGCCTCGAAGATCGCCCGACGGTCGGGCTGCGGCTCGAGGACGAGCAGGTCGGGGGCGTGGAGCGTGCCGGCGTCGAGTCCGCCGCGGACGATGGCCTGAGCCATGGCGCCGCCGCCGATGACGGCCAAGGGGTGGGAAGGCATGTGGGGAGAGTACGACGCGGCGCGCCCGTTCGCCGTTCGTCACGAGCCGGGACGCCCCGGCCTCTGCGATGGTGGGGCCTCGCCGGGCGGAGTGGTCTGAGGGTGGTCGGGGGGCAGCGGTCGAAGTGGGCCGGCGGAATAGGATTGGCCCATGTCCACGTTCTATCAGTTGGATTTCGAGAAGCCGATCCGGGAGATCGAGCAGCAGATCGAGGCGGGGGAGCAGGCCGCGAAGGGCCCGCGCCCGCCGGACGGGGCGGTGGCGATCGACGAGGGCCCGTCGGTGGACCTGGCGGCGCTTCGCGAGCAGCGGACACGGGCTCTGGAGCGGATCTACTCACAGTTGTCGCCCGGAGACGTGGTGCGCGTGGCGCGGCACCCGAGCCGCCCGCAGACGCGGGACTACATCCAGGCCCTGTGCCGGGACTTCGCGGAGTTGCATGGCGATCGACGGTTCGGCGACGATCCGGCGATCGTGACGGGATTCGGGCGGATCGACTCGATCAAGTGCCTGATCGTGGGGCACCAGAAGGGCCGGAGCACGCAGGAGAAGATCGCGTGCCACTTCGGATGTGCGCACCCGGAGGGCTATCGCAAGGCGCTGGCGAAGATGCAACTGGCGGAGAAGTTCGGGCTGCCGATCGTGACGCTGGTGGACACGCCGGGGGCGTACCCGGGGCTCGGGGCAGAGCAGCGCGGTCAGGCCGAGGCGATCGCGGTCAACCTTCGAGAGATGAGCCGGCTTCGGACGCCGATCGTGAGTGTCGTCATCGGGGAGGGCGGCTCGGGCGGTGCGCTGGGGATCGCGGTCTCGGATCGGGTGGCGATGCTGGAGTTCTCGTGGTACTCGGTGATCAGCCCCGAGGGGTGCGCCGCGATCCTGTGGAAACAAGCGAACGAGCAGACGAACAACGCCGCTGCCCGGGCGCTGAAACTCACGGCCAGGGACAACCTGGAACTGGGGATCGTGGACGAGGTGATCCGAGAGCCGCTGGGCGGGGCGCACCGGGATACGGCGGGAGCGGCCGCGAACCTCAAGGCCTGGATCGTGTCACAGTTGCAGACGCTTCGACAGATCCCGGTGGATGATCTCGTCAAGGCACGGTATGAGCGATTCCGCAGAATGGGCTCGTTCCGGCAGGAAGATCCGGAGACGGCGCAGGAGTAGTCTTGCGGCGGGATTTGGGTCAGGGCTGGCAAGGCCGAGCACTCCGGTCGAGGGGAGGGGCGCGGAGCCTGGGCTACCCGGACGTCCCGACGTCATGAGAATCACTTTGACCCCATCGGTGGGGTAGCCTACTGTTCGCACCCCGTTTCCGGGCCGGGATGGGGGCACGTCGGCGAGCAAACCGAACTCAATGCGAACGAGGTCGAGCCTTGCCCAAGTCAGCCGCTGCAACCAAGCGAAGCACCAAGCGGCGGGGCAAGCAAGGGCCGTCGAAAGGCGTGCGCAAGGCGACGTCGAAGCCGCCTCCGAAGCCTGCGAAGCGCCCGGCGCCGGCCGACAAGGCGTCCGCGCGGCCCCCGCACAAGATGTCGAGGTCAACGTCGAAAGGCGGGCCGAAGGCCGCGGAGGCGCCGAAGTCCAGAACGCCCGAGACACCGAGGCACAAGCCGCAAGCGGCGGTCAAGCCCAAGGGTCCGGAGGATCTCAAGGTCAAGGTTGGGGAATCGGAGTCTGAGAAGAAGTCGGGCCGGAAGGGGATCACGATCGTGGACTCTCGCCCGCAGCGGAAGCCGGCGGAGAAGTCGAAGTCGGGGATCGTGATGCCGACGCTCGGGCAGCCGCTGATCAAGCCGGGGGGTCGGCCCCCGAAGCCGCTGATCGATTCGGGCCCGAACGCGAAGTCCAAGCCGTTGGACATGAGCGCGCAGCACAAGCCGAAGAAGAGCCCGTTCGACAAGCGGGAACTGGCGAAGTTCCGGGCGATCCTCCTGCGGAAGCGGGCGGAACTGGTGGGGGACGTTTCGACGATGGAGTCCGAGGCGCTGATGGGCCAGAGCGGGTCGCTCTCGCACCTCCCGCAGCACATGGCCGAGCAGGGCTCGGACCTGGCGGGGCAATCGCTGTCACTGGACCTGGCGGCGGCGGACCGGAAGTTGATCCGGGAGATCGACGACGCGCTCCGGCGGATCGAGAGCGGGACCTACGGGATCTGTGAACTCACGGGCAAGCCGATCCGGGCGGAGCGTCTGGAAGAACTCCCGTGGGCGCGGTACTCGATCGAGGCGGCGCGGGCGCTGGAGCGGCGGTCCAACGCGCCGTGAGCCGCCGCAGCACCGTCCACTTTGAGACGCTCGCAAGCCCCCGCGCCTGGGCGACGCTGATGGGCGCGACCGCGCTGGGGCTGGCGACGGACCTGATCAGCAAGTGGGCCGCGTTCCGGTACATGGCGACGTACCCCGTGCGCGTCGATCGGGAGGCGGTGCTGGAGGCGACGCGGCTGAAGATGGGGCTGGGGACGCTGCTGCCGCAGCCCCCGCCGCAGGTCCGCGTGGTGCCGTACCTGCTGGACCTGACGCTCGTGCTCAATCCCGGCGCGGTGTTCGGGATGGGCGCGGGCAAGCGGTGGTTCTTCATTGCCTTCACGTTTGGGGCGCTGGGCTTGGCGGCGTGGATGTTCGCGGCATGGACCCGGCCGCGCGATCGAATGGCGCACGTGGCGATCGCGCTGCTCGTCTCGGGCGGGCTCGGGAACCTGTACGACCGCGTGGTGTACGGGTGCGTGCGCGATTTCCTGCACCCCCTTCCCGGCCTGCGGTTTCCGCTGGGCGTTCTTGGGGGGCGTGAGGTCTGGCCGTACGTCTCGAACCTCGCGGACCTGTGGCTGCTCGTGGGGATCGGGCTGCTGATGGTGTTCCTGTGGCGTGGGGAGCGCGGGCGGGCCTAGCGGGCGGGCGCCGAGGCCGCGATCTGGCCTTGGCGGGCGAGGTCGATGGCCTCGGCCAGCAGACGCGCGGACTCCTGCGGGGCGTGGAATCCCATCGAGTTCTCGGCCGCGACGAAGTCCAGCCGCCATTGCGCCTTGCGATGGAAGTCGCGAGCGGTGGCGAGAGCCTCGTCCGTCGCGCCCGCGTCCTTGGCGGCCTTGATGGCGCTGATGCATGCGAGCGTGGCTTCCTCGGCACGGATCATCAACGACTGGGTCCTCTCCTGGATCGCGGTCACGCGCGACTTGAGTTCGTCCTCGGCGTAGTTGTGGCAGGCCTGGCACGCGCGGGCGATGTTCAGGAGCGGGCTGCGGATGTGGTGGTCGCTGATCTTGATCGCCCCCTGCCGCATGTACGGCATGTGGCAGTCGGCGCAGGCGACCCCGCTGCGGGCGTGGATGCCCTGCGACCACAACTCGAACTCGGGGTGCTGCGCCTTGAGGGTTGGGGCGCCGCTGACGGCGTGGACCCAGTCCTTCCATCCGACCTCGTCGTAATACGCCTCGATCTGCTCGGCCAGGAGCCCCTTGTGCCAGGGATAGGTGAGGCGCTTGGCGTCGCCCTTGAAGTAATATTCGACGTGGCACTGCCCGCAGGCCATCGAGCGCATCTCCTGTCGGCTGGCGTCGATGTTGGGGTCGTACTCGCGGGTGGGGTTGCTCTTGCGCCAGCGCTCGACGCTGGGCAGGTGGGGCGTGGGCGCGCTGCCGCGGGCGAGCGCGCGGATGCCCTCGAGGAACGCGGGTCGCGTGATGCGGAGCGCCATGGAAACGGGATCGTGGCAGTCGATGCACGAGACCGGGTGCGCGACGAGTTTGGTCGCCTCGCCATAGGGCATGGCGCACACGGCCTCGAAGCCCTTGAAGAGTTGCTCCTGGGCAGCGGGAGAGGCGAGCGGGTCGGTCAGCGCGCCGGGCGCGCCCTTCTCAAGGCCCACCTTGCGGTACGCGACGGTGTTGGATGAGTGGCAATGGAGGCACGCACCGGGCTGGGGCTTCTTGGTCACTCGCTCGGTCTCGCGCTGATCGCTGAGCATGTAGGCGTGCCCGCGCTCCTCGCGGTAGTCGATGGAGAAGGCGTAGCCCGCGAAGAGCACGCGCCACCGCGGGTCGTCGTCGAGTTTCTGGAAGGCCTCGGAGCCGCCGAAGCGGGTGCGTTCGATGTCGACGGTGCGCTTGTATCCGTCGTACTGCCGCGGGAAGTTCTTGCCCCACTCGGCGGGATCGACCGTCGCCTCGTCGATCGTGACGAGTTTGAACGCCGTCTGCGTCGCCTCGGCCTTGCGCTGCGCGACGTTCTGCATGAGCAGGCCCGCGGCGAAGGCGCCCGCGGCGAACACGATCAGCACGATCCAGTAGATGCCCAGACGGGCCGCGCGGGTCATGGGGTCTCCTTCCTCGGCGCTCGCTTCAGGCCGGGGGTGCTACCTCGATGGGCCATGGCCGATTCCCTTGTGGCAGTGGACGCACGACACGGCCCCCTGCCCGGCGTGGGCCGTGATCTCCTCGACCATGCTGCTGTGGCACCGAATGCAGTTGTTCTCGACGATCCGCAGGTCCGCGGGAGTGATGCGGATAGGCTCGTGGAAGTCCTGGAACGTAAAGGCCTTCGAGTGGCGGTACCCGTGCTCGACCTTGGCCATGTACTTGCCCACCAGGTCATGGGGCACGTGGCAATCGTTGCAGGTGGCATTCGCATGATGCAGCGACTTCTGCCACGCGTCGTACTGCTCCCGCATGATGTGGCAGTTCACGCACGCCCGCGGGTCGTTGGAGAGGTACGAGGTGCCCTCGGCATAGGTGAACGTCGAAGCGCTCAGGCCTAGGAAGACCCCCACCACGGCGGCGAGCAGGAGCCCCAGAACGCCCAGACCCGCGATGGACTTGGCACGCGGCAGAGACAAGGTAAGGCACTATACAAGAGAGCGAGCGTTCAGGCCGGGGCGCTCTCCACGCAGTCGGGGTGACAGGCGCGAATGCCGGACCTCCAAGGTCCAGCATGCACGCGCCGGGAAGGAGTTCGCCATGCGTGCGTACGTCGTCGTTGCGATCGTTGGCCTGGCCGCGAATCAGGCGTCGGCCCAGTGGGATTACAAGGACTGGTCGGCGACCTTCACCAGCACCGCCTGGCTCTACGGGAACACCTCGTCCGCGGGCGTCATCACGGGATCCAGCAACCATCCCGGGTTCATGGCCGCGCCCGGGTCCTGGGGCGTGCCCACCGCGATCACCACCAACAACATGTTCACCAACGGGTTCCAGGTCCACGGCACCAACGGGCTCAATAGTTATGTCGAGTTCGACTTCTCGGCCGGCTATGGCTGGGGCACCGGCGGACGGCTCTTCATCGGGAACATCCACAACTACTACGAGTACACCCTCTCCGCCTGGGACTTCAGCAACAACCAGATCGACGTCAACAACTGGCTCACGCTCAACGAGTGGCAGAGCAGCGCCCCGGGGACCGTGGGCTACTTCTCCACCAGCCCCACGTCGCGCAGCGCCGTCGGCCTCTCGTCGCGGTTCTACGTCTATGACTCGACTGTCAACAAGGACTTCGGGCAGGGAGGCGTCGTGCTCGTCGACGGGCTCGTCAACGTCAAGCGAATCCGTCTCGCGCTCACCAACAGCGCCCTGGCGCCCAACGCCCAGCAGGTCGACTTCATCCTCTTCAACGTTGGCACGCCCGTCCCCGCACCGGCGAGCGCGACGGTCCTCGGTGCGGCGGCCGGGCTGATGCTCCGGCGCAGGCGGCGCTGACGAAGTAAGACCGGCCGGAACATCTCGTGCTTCCTGCCGCCATGGCCGCAACCGCCGATTGACAAGGCTGGTATATTGCTGTTTCCTCGACCTGTTGTGGCGTCGTGTCGGGACGAACCGAGCAAGGAGAGCAACATGAAGATCGGCGCGGACGGATCGGCAGGCCGTGCCTCGTGGCGGTCGCGCTGTGCTCTGGCGGCGGGGGGGGGGGGTGAGTAGCGCACTGGCGCAGCCGGTGTTGCAGTGGGAGCACCGGTATCCCGGTTCGAGCCCGCCTGCGGGCCTCGCTGATAAGGCGATCGGCGTGTACTCGGACGGGACCAACGTCTACGCCGCGGGCACC
>JAEUIZ010000034.1 GCA_016793805.1 Phycisphaerae bacterium | reverse complement strand
CGATCGCGCCATCCTCGTCCACTGGATCGCCACGTTCAACCCGATGGGCGACCTCACCGGCAACGGCTTCGTCGACGCCGCCGACCTCGCCTTCTTCGACCTCGTCGAGAACGACCCCGTCTGCGGCTACGTGCCGTAGCGGGCTTGTAGTACCTGCCAGCGGAGGGAATAGATCGTCGTCCACGGGAGCGCCAAGTCACGATTCGACACTCCGGGCCGCGATTCCCGATGAATAGGGGATGCGTCGGCCCGATCGCGGGACCATTCTGATCCTCCTCCTGGGCGTGGGCCTGTTCGCCGGTCTTGCGGCGTGGCAGGGCGCGATGGAATCTCGCGCCCGCTCGGCGGGGTTGGAAGACCACCTCGGGCCGGACGGCAGGCCCAGGCCGATCGCGGAGGTGGTTCGGGCGCTGGCGCAGGCGAAACTCGTGACGGTGGAGATCGACACGATCGTTTCGACGGAGGCGGTGGATCGGAGTTGGCGCGGGGAGGTGTCGGCCCGCGTGCGTGCGCCCGCGCGGCTGCTGTATGGCACGGACCTGTCGTCGATGCGCGTCGATGCGATCAGCCGCAGCCCGCTTGGGAGCACGTACGTGGTGCGCGTGCCTCCCCCGCAACGGCTGGCGACGGAGGTGTGCTCGGAGCGGGAGGAGGTGGAGGTGCAGGTGGGGTGGCTTCGGCTACGGAGCCGGGCGGGGGAGTACTTCCTCGGGCGGGCGCGCGTGGGGCTGCACGAGGCGGCGCAGACGCTGGAACTCTCGGCGGAAGACGCGGCGATGGTCCGTCGGGCGACGCTGGCGCAGGTCCGCGCGGTGGTGCGTGCGATCGTGGGGGATGGCGCGACGATCGTGGTGGGGTTTGAGGACGCGCGCGAGCACGCTGGGGCGGGGCAGTGAGGAGGGTGGCGTGAGGAGGCTGTGGGGATGCCGATGGCCGCTGGCGCGGCTGTTGCTGGCGGCGGCGCTGCTGTGGACGGTGGCCTCGGACACGGGCGCGCGCCTGGCACGGATCCGGTATGCCGCCCTCCCGGACTTTGATTACGCGTGCGAGGTCGTGGTGCTGCGCGAGGCGGGGCGGTATGGCGAGGCGCTGATGGTCGCGGACGCGGGGCTGGACGTGCTCGAGGGCGAGCCGCGAGCGCGCCTGCAGCGAGAGCGCGACGCGACGGCAGCGGCGCAGAGCGGATGGCTCCGGCGGGTGCGCGACCTGGGGATGGGCGCGATCTCGGGGCGCGGCGAGTCGATCGAGTCGATCATCGGGGCGGTGGCCGCGGACTTCTTCGTGGTGGGCGACGTGCGCGACCTGGTGATCCAGTCGGGGCGGTACCTCGCGGACGGGGAAGCGGACGGGGTGATTGTCGCGCTCTCGGGGCTGGGCGTGGCGACGACGGTGGCGCCGGAGATCGATTGGGCGCCGTCGATCCTGAAGGCGGCGCGGAAGGCCGGGGCGATGACGCGGGGGATGGCGGACCGCGTGGTCACGCTCGTGCGCACGGGCGCGGTCGATGACCTGAATCGGCTGATGCGGGACGCGGCGGAGGTGGCGCGGCGGGCGTCGCCGGGCGGTGCGGCGCGGCTGCTCCGGCACGCGGACGACGCGGACGACCTCGCCGCGATGGCGCGGTTCGTGCGCGCCGAGCGAGGAGGGGCGTTTGCGCTGCACGTCACGGGGCGCGAGGGCCTGCGGCTAACGCGCGCCGGCGGGGACGAGGCGCGGCTGGTGCTGCTGGCGGCGCGGAAGGGCAACGCGGGCACGGCGTGGATGCGGACCTCGGGCGCGCGCGCGCTGCTGCGTCCGCATCCGATCATCGGGGTCGCGAAGGCCGTGTGGAAGGGGGACGCGAGCCGGCTCGCGGCGGCGCTGGCGCGGGAACTGGACCCGCGGGCGCGGTGGTTGCTGCCGCTGCTGGGAGCGTGGGTGTTCGTCGAGGGTGCGATGCTGCTTCGGCGGCTGGCGCGGCGGGGTCACGGACAGCCGGCGGCGTAGGCGTTGATGTAGCAGATGAAGTCGTTGACGTTGAGCACCGGCGGCGCGACGCTGCCGTCGCAGTTGGCG
>JAEUIZ010000025.1 GCA_016793805.1 Phycisphaerae bacterium | reverse complement strand
CTTCAGCCACTTCCGACGCCTCCGGCTCTGCTACGAACGCTGGGGCACACACTTCCAGGCCCTCCACGACCTCGCCGCCGCCCTGCTCGTCTGCTCACGGATCAAGTCCAGGCAACTGCCGTTCTGAAACAGCCTCTAAGGCCACAACTTGCCGAACGGCGTCGCCCAGTCGTTCGGGGGCGGGTTCAGGCTCTTGGGGCTCCGTTGCCAACCGATCAGGTTCCGGTCCTCCGGACAGGCCACGATCTCCTCCGGCAGGCGAACGGACATGTAGTCGAGCAGGACGAGGTGGTTGTAGTGCCGGTGCGGGAGGCGATCGCCGATGGGCACGAGGTCCGGGCGATCCGCGCGCGTGCGCAGGATGTAGACGGCCTGGTTCGCCGCTGCCTGCGCGTTCCCGCCGGCGTTGTTGAGGTCCGGATACTCGCAGTAGGCGCGCCCCGGCTGCCAGCTATACGTGGCGATCCGCTCCTTGAAGTCCGCGCAGTACGCCACGTTCGAGCGTGACAACTGCGCGAGATTGGACTCGCACTTGGCTTTCCGGCCTGCCGCACGCGCCTCACCCAGCGCGGGCAAAAGAATGGAGATCAGGAGCGCGATGATCGCGATGACCACCAGCAACTCGATCAGCGTGAAGGCTCGCCTCATGACTCGTTTCCTTGGCGGTGACCTCGCCGGACGATCCGTCCGGGCGACGGGGGACGCATGCAGTCGCGAACGCGACGGTGTCAGCGTACCAACAGTTGGCAGTTCCTCCAAGCCCTATTGCCGCTCGCCCGAGGCCGCCGCATGGTTGCAAACTGTTCGGTATGGCCGTACCATGCCGACAACCATGCCCAGGACGCTGCGAGTGCCCAAGCCGATCAAAGTCGAGGTGTCTGCCGAGGAGGGGCTCCCGCAGCCGAGGCGGGACGCGCCGGACCGGTTCATCCGGGTCCGGGGTGCGAAGGAGCACAACCTCAAGAACATCGACGTGGAGATCCCTCGCGATCGCCTGGTGGTCATCACGGGGCTGTCGGGCTCGGGGAAGTCGTCGCTGGCGTTCGACACCCTCTTTGCCGAGGGGCAGCGGAAGTACATGGAGTCGCTCTCGGCCTACGCCCGGCAGTTCCTCGATCAACTCAAGAAGCCGGACGTCGAGGAGATCGAGGGCATCCCGCCGACCATCGCGATCGAGCAGCGGTCGGCCTCGAGCAACCCGCGCTCGACCGTCGCCACCACCACCGAGATCTACGACTACCTGCGGCTCCTCTTCGCCCGCTGCGGGACGCCGGTCTCGTGGGCGCCGACCAGGACGAAAAAGGACGGCACCATCCTCGCCCGCGCGGGCACGCCGATCACGGCCACCAGCGCGAGCCAGATCGTCGATGCCGTGATGGCGCTGGGCGTCTCGGGCGCTGGCGCGACGGCCTCCCGCATCCATGTCCTCGCCCCGGTCATTCGCGGGCAGAAGGGGTTCCACCGCGACACGCTCGAGCGCCTCCAGGCCGCCGGCTGGCAGCGAGCCCGGGTCAACGGCGAGATCGTCGATCTGCGCGACACGCTCCGCACCCCCGGCGAGAATCCGCTGAAACTGGGGAGATACGAGAAGCACTCGATCGACGCCGTGATCGACCGGCTCGCGATCTCGGGAGACGACGGGGTGCGTCAGCGGCTCGCGGAGTCGGTCGAGGCAGCCCTCAAACTCGCCGACGGGAGCGTCATCGTCGCCTCGGAGGGAGAGCCGGCGGGGACGTGGATCGACCGGGCGTTCTCCGACAAGTTCGCCGATCCCGAGCGGCCCGAGTTCGCGCTGCCCGAACTCTCGCCGAGGCTGTTCTCGTTCAACTCGCCGTTCGGCGCGTGCCCGACGTGCCACGGGCTCGGGACGCTCATGGAACTCGACGAGGCCCGCGTGGTCCCGGACCTGGGCAAGAGCCTGCACGACGGTGCGATCGTGGCGTACCACAAGAACTCCGCGGTGCGGGCGTGGTTCCACCGGTCGCTCAAGCGATTCTGCAAGGCGTTCGGGCTGGGGTATGACCTGCCGCTGGTGCGATGGCCCGCCGAGGCGACGGAACTGCTGCTGCGCGGCCCGAAGTCGCCCAAGGCCGCGGAGTTCTTGGCCAGAATCCTCGACATCCTCGGCGGCCGCGGGGGCAAGGCCGGCAAGCCGAGCGTCAAGTGGAAGGGCGTCCTCCCCGAACTCCAGGAATGGATGGAGTCCACCGACAACCCCACCGTCAAGGAGTGGCTCGGGCAGTTCCTGACCGATCGCCCGTGCCCGACGTGCCACGGCGATCGGCTGCGGATCGAGGCGCTGCACGTCTTGCTCCGGAGCACGCACGCGATCGACGACCCTCGCGCGTTCTCGACGAACGTCATCGGACGGCCCGCGGGCTCGGCGTCCGCACGCTCGTTCCTGAACATCGCCGAGTTGTCTCGACTCACGATCACCGACGCCGTCGCGTTCGTCGCGGGCCTCCAACTCTCGCGCGAGCAGGGAAGGATCGCCGAGCCGATCGTGAAGGAGGTCAAGAATCGGCTGCGGTTCCTGGCCTCGGTCGGGCTCGAGTACCTGTCGCTGGATCGCCGGACCGCGACGCTCTCCGGGGGCGAGGCGCAGCGCATCCGCCTGGCGACGCAGGTCGGCTCCGGGCTGGTGGGCGCGTGCTACGTCTTGGACGAGCCGACGATCGGGCTGCACCAGCGCGACAACGCGCGGCTGATCCGTACACTCCGCCACCTCACCGACATCGGGAACTCCGTGCTCGTCGTCGAGCACGACGAGGACATGATTCGCTCGGCCGACCACGTCCTGGACATCGGGCCGGGCCCGGGCGTGCATGGCGGGCGCGTCGTCGCGCAGGGCCGCGTCGAGGACATCTGCGCCGCGCCGGAGTCCATCACGGGCGCGTACCTGTCCAAGCGCCGGGCGATCGACGTGCCCGCGCGTCGCCGCACGCTCTCGACGAGGTCCTCGGTCGTCATCAAGGGCGCGGCCCAGAACAACCTCAAGTCCATCGACGCCGTGTTCCCGCTGGGCGGCATCGTCTGCGTCACCGGCGTCTCGGGCTCGGGCAAGTCCACGCTCGTCAACGACATCCTGCTCCAGGCCGCGCGGAACCACCTCCTCGGCACGCGCGAGACCGTCGGCAAGCACGACCGCGTCACGGGCCTGGATCGCATCGACCGCATCATCGAGGTCGACCAGTCGCCGATCGGGCGAACGCCGCGCTCCAACCCCGCCACTTACACCGGGTTCTTCGACGACATCCGCAAGGTATTCGCCCAGTCCAAGGAGGCGAAGATTCGCGGGTATGAGCCGGGGCGATTCTCGTTCAACGTCAAGGGCGGGCGGTGCGAGGCGTGCCAGGGTCAGGGCGTCAAGAAGATCGAGATGCACTTCCTCCCCGATGTCTACGTCGAGTGCGAGGTCTGCGAGGGTCGGCGGTACAACCGCGAGACGCTGGAGGTGCTCTATCGCGGAAAGTCGATCGCCGACGTGCTCAAGATGACCGTCGAGGCCGCGCTGGGCTTCTTCGACAACCACCCGAACATCAAGCGGTTCGTCCAGTGCCTGCACGACGTGGGGCTCGACTACCTCGAACTGGGGCAGCCCTCGACCACCCTCTCCGGGGGCGAGGCCCAGCGGATCAAACTCGCCACCGAACTCGGCAAGTCCGGCGGCACGCGCAACATGCCCACCGTGGGCCTCTCGCCCGCTGAACTCGCCCGGGCCAAGGCGGCGTTCGCATCCGCCCGCGAGGGCAATCACTCCGACGGCAGTGCCGAAGTCGCGCCGCGCGATGCGCTCGGTGCGCCGCGCCGACGCGGGCGTCCGCTCCGCTCCCTCTCGCCCTACGGGCACACGCTGTACGTTCTCGACGAGCCGACCACCGGCCTGCACTTCGAGGACATCCGCAAACTCGTCGGGGTCTTTGATCGCCTCGCCGACGCGGGCAACACGCTGGTCGTCATCGAGCACAACCTCGATGTCATCAAGCGTGCCGATTGGATCATCGACCTTGGGCCCGAGGGCGGCGACAAGGGCGGGATGGTCGTCGCGGCGGGGACTCCCGAGGCCGTGGCCGCGAGCGCTGCCAGCCACACCGGCGCCTACCTCCGCCAGGTGCTGCGTGCCGAGGCCGTCGGGCGTGCGTGAACGGCGTCGTTCCGCTTCGCCCGGCGCGACTTGGCCGATGGACCCTCGGTCGGGCGGATGGTCGGAGTGGGCGCGGCAGGCGGCCCCGGCCTTCGTCCGCGTCGGCACGACTTCGGAGTGATCCTCGCACGCGTCGGTCTCGCCGAGGGATCGGGCGAACGGGCGCGTCGACACTCGCCCGCGTGCCGAGGCCCGGGTGCGACGCCTGAGATTCGGCGCGTCTCGCGCGGTCCGGACGGCTAGGGAGTCGCCGCTGGAGGGAGTGCTCACCCGGCCTATGGGCATCCGGCCGCGTAGGCGTTGAGGAAGCACTGGAAATCGTTGATGTTGAGCATGGGCGCGGTCGTGCTCCCATCGCAGTTCGCATCGGGCCGGCCTGCGGCATAGAGGTTGAGGAAGCACTGGAAGTCGTTCACGTTGAGCACGGGCGGGACCGTGCTGAAGTCGCAGTTGGCGTAGCAGTCGAGGATCCCAGGCGCGACCTCGGGGTCGGCAAGGTGGTAATAGCCCGGGCCCTCGTGGATCTCCGGCATGTGGTTCGTGCGGCTGCGGGAGATGAGGAAGTGATCGCCGACCGAGCGGCCCACCCAGTCCGATGCGGGGTCGTTGACCCATGCGCCGGCCGCGTTCTTCATCAGTTCGCTCAGCACGCCGCCGCTTCGGAAGATCAGGTGCCCGTCCTCGCCCACACGCAGGTTCCTGGGTGAGGTTCCGGCGGGCAGGTTGATCCACGCCAGTTGCGAGGTGCCGTTGGCGTTGAACTGGAGGATCCTCGGGTTGCCGGAGGCCGCGAAGAACAGGGTCCCATCCGGGGCGTAGTCGATGGACATCTGCCCGGAGGACGACGGCAGGTGGAACAGGTTGTTGCTCTCGATCAGGAGCAGTTCCGACGTGTAGCGCCGCAGCGTCTTGACGTCGGGCTGCGCGGTGCCGAAGAGCAGGGCCAGGGTGCTCGTGGTGTCGTCGTACGCGACCGCCTCGGGGGTCGCGG
This sequence comes from Phycisphaerae bacterium, assembly GCA_016793805.1. Taxonomy (GTDB): domain Bacteria; phylum Planctomycetota; class Phycisphaerae; order Phycisphaerales; family UBA1924; genus JAEUIZ01. The sequence goes on along the minus strand of JAEUIZ010000025.1, from coordinate 53,734 downwards.
AGATCGCGATCGAGCCGAGTTGGATCGGCACCGTGCCCTCCGTAGAGACTCGACGCAGGGTGAGCCCGTCGACGTAGTAGAGGTCGCCGAATCGGTTGGTGACAAGGTGGCTGAGCGCCGAACTGGACGACGCCATGGGCGTCGAGACGCCGGTGGAGGGATCGACGCGGAAGATGCGCTGCACGACGCTGCCGGTGGCGGGATCGGACACGTAGTACCACTCACCCATCGTCGGGTGCATGGCGAGGCCCTTGATGGGCCCGGACGCGGCGTGCGTGGGCCAGGTCTGCGTCTCGGGCAGTTCCGAGTCGTCGAGCAGGAAGGGCCGCGTGACGAGGATCTGGCCGGCGTCGATGAGCGACGTGCTGAGTGCGAACTTCGGGACGAGCACGAAGAGTCCGTCGATGAAGTTGAGGCTGGAGCCGTAGATCATCCGGTGGCGGGTGCCCGCAACGTAGTCCCCACCCATGGGACGAAACTGCGCCGAGACGGGTATGGTGGTCACCGAGTGAGACATGAACACCGACTGGGTTGTGTTGAAGCCGTCCGACGCCGGGTCACGGAACGTCACCGTGGACAGCCCGTTGCACGCGTTCGATCCAACCACCGTGACGCAGTGGCCGCCCACTCTCGTGAAGAAGCCGGGTGGGCTCTCGGTATAGAAGCCGTAGCACGCCGCGGTGAAACCCCCGGCTCCGTGGAGCAGCCGGAACAGGTTCGGCCCATAGCCACACGGGCCCCCGCCACAGAAGAACGTGCCGACATTCACCTTGTTGGAGGCGTACAGCGTCGAGTACTGGCGGCCTCCGTCGCGCATGCCGTTGCCGGTGGTCCCGGTGACGGCGTGGGTGTTCATCAGGGATCCCATGATCGTCAGGCCGAACGTCACTCGGGGATAGTTCGGCGCGGCCTGCCAGTTTCTTGGACCGTCAAGGATCACGGGTTGAGGGAGGCCGCGGTTGGAGAAGTAGGCGAACCAGTTGAGCACGGAGGTCGGGGCGCAGTACATGGCCCCGCTCCCGGGCAGACCGCTGACCCCCGGTCCCGCCTGTCGGCGCTGGTCGAAGTCCGGCACCCAGCCGCGAAAGAACGAGCACTGCGCCGTGGCCGAGGAGCCGCAGGCGAGAACGACGAGCGCCGCGATGCGAGTGGGTGCCATGCTCATGACTTGACTCCGTGATGGTCCATTGCCGGGGCTCTCGCCCCAGCGCCGATACACCGATGACTAGAGGGCGTGGGACTGAGAGGGGACGCGCGGCGGCAGGAATCCCCATCTCCAGGCTCGACCAGACCCCGCCGGGTACCCTCCATCGAGTCGACGAGCCCCATGCACCCCTCCAGGATGCAACCCGGCGAAGCCACGAGCCCGACGTTGCTGTCGCGGGTTCGTGACGGCGGCGACGCCGCCGCGTGGGCCGAGTTCGAGTCGCGGTATCGCTCGCTCCTCGTGCGATTCTGCCAGCGGCAAGGGCTCCAACATGCCGACGCGGAGGACGTGGCCCAGTCGGTCCTGACCGGGCTGGTCAAATCGCTGCCCCGGTTCATCTACGACCCCCATCGCGGGCGATTCCGCGACTATCTCTACCGGTGCGCCCGCAACGCGATCTCGGCCTGGCGGGCCCGAGGGTCGCGTCCCTTCGGACGCGCGGTCGCGCTAGACGCTGGTGGGGGCGGAGCGATGGACGATCACGCGGTGAATCCGCCGGACACTCAGGCCGAGCACGCGTGGCAAGAGGAGTGGGTGTTGCATCACTACCGGCTGGCGATGCGCGTCGTGCGCGAGACCTTCGAAGCCCGGAGCGTCGAGGTCTTCAACCGCAGCCTCCGGGGCGAACCGCTCGCCTCGGCGGCCGCGGCCCTCGGGATCAGCGAGGACGCGGCCAAGAAGGCCCGACAGCGAATCAAGGCCCGCTTGCAAGAGTTGATCCGCGCTCAGATCGCCGAGGAGGACCAGGCCAGTGAGTGATCGGCCCGAGACGATCCACGACTCGAACGAGATCGAGGATCCCGCGGATCGCTCCGCGTTCGGGTTCGATCAGGACGACACGTGGCTCGCCATCGCGGCACGCGCCGACGCCACGCCGCACCTCGGGCGACTTGGCGACTACGAGTTGATCTCCGAAGCCGGGCGCGGCGGGCAGGGAACGGTTTATCAGGCGATCCAACCCGGCACGGGACGGACCGTGGCAATCAAGCGGCTCGGGGCCGGACGGTTCGCCTCACCCGGGATGCGGGCTCGCTTCGATCGCGAGATCCGCGTGCTCGCGTCGCTCAATCACCCTGGCGTCGTCACGATCCACGGCGCCGATGAGGTGGACGGCCACCGATTCCTGCTGATGGAGTGGATCGAGGGAACCCCGATTGACGCGTGGGCCCGCTGCCGACCGATCCGCGAGAGGCTCGCCGCGTTCGCTGGCGTGTGCGACGCGGTCGCGCACGCGCATCAGCGGGGTGTGATCCACCGGGACCTCAAGCCCTCGAACATCCTCGTGGACGGCACAGGGCGTCCGCGGGTGCTGGATTTCGGGCTTGCCACGCTCCGCGAGGAAGCGGAGCAGGACTCGGGCCAGACCGCGCCGCGCACCGCATCGTTCGTCGGCACACCAGCCTATGCCGCGCCCGAGCAACTCTCGGGAACCCCCGATACGCGCACCGATGTGTACGCACTCGGCGGCGTCCTGTATCGGATGCTCACGGATCACACACCCCTCGAGCCCGCCGACGACCTGCCGACGCTCTTCGAGGCGATCCGCAGCGCCGAGCCCCGTCCGCCGTCCGCGCGGGTCCGCGGCCTGGATGCGGACCTCGACTCCATCACGCTTCGGGCGCTCGCCAAGGAGCCCGATCGCCGGTATCCCTCCGTCGATGCCCTCGCCGACGACGTGCGCCGATACCTCGACGGGCTGCCGGTGAACGCTCGCCCGCCGTCTGGAACGTACCGGCTTCGGAAGTTCGTGCGTCGGCACCGGCTCGGGGTCGCGGCCGCCCTTGCGACTGCCCTGGCGTTGGGCTCGTTCAGCGTGCATGCCGCGTGGCAGTCGGGACGCTACGCCCGCCTGGCGCGCGACGAGCACCTCGCCCGGCTCAGCGCCGAGGCCTCGCAGCGCGAGGCCATCGAGGGCCGCTCCCGAGCAAACCGCGAGTCCGCTCGGGCCGCGGCGGTCATGGAGTTCCTGCTCGAGACTCTATCGCTGGCGAACCCGGACGTGGCGCCGGTGCAGGACCTGGGCGTTCGCGACATGCTGGACCGAGCGGCCGAGGGTGCGGGCGATTGGTTCCGCGGACAGCCAGAAGCGGAGGCGCACGTCCGCGGTGTGCTTGGGCGTGCCTACGCCGCGATCGGCGCGCTCCGCGAGGCCGAGGCCGAACTCGCCCGCTCACGGAGCATCCTCGAATCGCTCGGTGGCGTCGACCCGCGGAGCCTGTACGCGGTCCTCTGGCCATATGCCCACGTGCTCGCGGACTTGGCCGAGCGCGACTGGTGGGAGCACTGGAGCCGCCTCGACGGCCTGCTCGCCACGATCGCGCGGGACCCGGACCCGCGCTTCGCCGAGGCGATCAGCGGCCTTCGCCCCGATGGCAGCGACGATGCCGTGCGCATGGATCAGCGCATCCAGCGATGCCGGGAGGCCGTCGCGGCGATGCTCGCACCGACCGACCCTCGGTGGCTCGATCTGGGCGATGCGCTGTACCTCGCGGGCCGGCCGGGCTCGGGTCGGGCGAGCGACGCGCAAGCCCGCGTGTACCTTCGCGCCTCGCTCGACGTGTTCCGCCAACACGCCGGTCCGACGCACAGCCGCACCGTGCAGGCTCTGGACGCGCTCACGCGCGCCCTGATCCGGGAGGGCCGGTTCGCCGACGCCGAGGCGTTGATCCGCGAGTCCATCGAACGGCTCTCGAGCACCTTGGCGCCGGACCACTGGTTCATCGCGGTGCTGGAGTCGCGGCTGGGTCTCTGCATGCTCGATCAGGGACGGATCGCCGAGTCCGCGGCCCTCATGCAGCGCAGCCTCCCTCGCATCGTTGCCGCCCAAGGGTGGACCTATCGCCCCGTGCGCGAGACGCTGGTGCGGCTGGCGCGGGCCTATGACACGCTCGCTCGGCCTGATCTTGCCCGTGCGGCGCGGCGCGACCTCGCCGGAGCCATGGCGAGGGCCTCGACGCACTGCTCGTCGTCCCTGGCTCGCGAGGCGCTCACTGGGGAGCACGAGGCGTTCTGGACGATTCTGAGGTCGCTCCATCGAGAACTGGCGGCGGGATCGGACAAGGTGCCCGGCTTGCTCGATCGTGTGCTCGCCGAGCGGCGGGCCCGGTTTCCGGATGACGACGAGTACGCCGGGATGTTCGTCGATCAGATGTTCCCCCAACTCAATGGCTACATCAACGCGGCAGGATTCGACGAGCACTCGCTCGAGGCGTACCGCGAGTTGCTCCGGATCTGTCGCGTGAACACCCACCTGCATGTTGACAAGCGAGCCGGCGGATCGTTCTGGGTCTCCTGGAACCTCGAGCACCTCGGTCAGCACGTCGAGGGCGAGGCGCTCGCGCGAGAGTCCATCGACATCGGCCGTCACCGCCATGCGCGCTCGTACGGCCGGGGCGGCATCACCCTCAGCCTGCTCGGGGGCCACCTCCTCGGGCAAGGTCGGCATGACGAGGCCGAGCCCTGGCTGCTCGACGGCCTGGACGCGCTCTGGAGTTCCTTGGGCGCCGCCGACGGCAACACCCACAACGCCTGGGACCGCGTCGTGGCGCTGTATGCGGCGTGGGAGCGCTCCGAGCGCCTCGTTCCAATCCTGCGCCGGCTCATCGACTCCAACCCGCCCGCGAACGACCTCATCGCGTGGGGCTCGAGGGTGCTGGTCCGACCCCGGCTCACGGTCGGCGCGTACCACGCGGCCTTCGACGCGATCTCCGCTGCCGCCGGCGCTGCGCCGATCGACTTCCGACTCCTGTCCACGCTCGGCATGGCGCACCTTCGCCTCGGCCGACACGATGTCGCGCTCGCCCACCTCCGCCGCGCCGATGGTCTGCGCGGCCCTGAAACTCGCGAGCCGTCCGACACGATCGCACTCAAAGGCCTGGCACATCTCGCGCTGGGCGACCGCGAGGGGGCTCGATCGGAACTTCGCCGGGCCAACGCGCAGATCGACGCCGGAGATCCATCGGACGCCGGTCGGCGGCTGCGAGACGAACTGCAACGCGAACTCGACGGCACTCGCTGATCCCCCTCGCCGGCGACTGCAACTCGCCGCGTCTGCATCCACGGCCCCGGTGAGGGGAGGCACGATTCTCGAGTCCTCTCACGCGGAGCATCGCGGTCCAAATCGCTCAGACCGAACAGCATCCGTTCGGCGCCGCGCAGAGAACGGCTCTCCGTGTGGCGCGAACTCTCTGCCCCTTCCGCGTTGTCCATGGGCAGGGGTCTTGGAACTCGAACGATCGGAGGACGCGTGAGGAGGGACTTGTCGGGTTTGTGTGGGGGCTGGCTGCTCGGCTGGCGCTTGCTCCCTGCCGCCCTCGGCATCCGAGGGCCCTTCGCCCGGTGCGCCACAGGAGACCTCCCGGCCCAGACCAGTTCATCGACGATCCGACCGCACGTCCCGAACCACCCCTGTCCAGCCCGCGACGGCATTGTCGCACCAATGAAGGAGTCTGCCATGTCTCGTACGGTTCCGATGATGCGTCGCCTGCTCGCTGCGAGCGTCGCTGCCGTTTCCCTGGCCCTCGTCACTTCCGCGGCTGTCGCGCAGGACTGCTCGCTCTCCGTGCACGCCTCGCCGCAGGTGCTCGCGCCCGGCGAGTCGGCCAAGATCAACGTGCTCGCGAAGTTCGCCAGCACGTTCCACGCCTTCGCCGCAGCCACATTCGATATGAAAGCCTCGCACCCGGCCTGGACGTTCGCGTCGTCAGGGGTGATCGTGGGCACGACGGTCGGCGGCATCGCGGTGAGCCAGCCGCACGTTCCGCCGCTGGGGATCCTCGCCGACCCCGCGAATCCGTACCTCGCGTGGACCGGCAAACTCAAGCCCACCTCGGCCGCCCCGGCACTCATCGAAGTCGTATCGAACCCGGGAGAGTTCTGGGTCTATCCGAGCGCCCAGACCTCGTCGGCTGCTCCCCGCGACGCGACCGGCGACAGCGACTACATCTTCGTCAATCCGCTCGCCGTCGGCGGCGTGCGGGCCGCGCCGGGCACGAATACGAGCGTGGCGGTCCATGACGACGTGATCGTCGACGGCCGGATCATCACCGCGGAGAACCCGGCGCCGCTCTTGATCGGCCTCCTGCTGCCCGCGGTACAGAGCGGCCGATCAGGCGTGGGTGTATGGATCCCCGGCCGGCCGAGCGACTTCTCGGTGCTCACCCAGACCACCGATGGCGTCTCGCGCAGCAACTTCCGCCTTACCTTCAACGGCCAGACCACCAGCGGCGGAGCACCCTCGCTCTACGGCGTCCGCGCGTCGGGCCAGGGCTCACGAGTGAGCGCCTTTGATGGGTTCATCGGGGGCGTGTACGTCGCCACAGGTGACGTCGGAGCGCCCACGCCGGGCGGCCTGCCGGCGCTCTCGCTCGCGTCGATCCCCGACCACATCGAGACTCGAGTCGAGCAGCGGACCGCGAGCCGCCGCGGGGGGATGCTGCTCAGCGTGCAACTGATGTACAACTCGCCCGTGGTCGCCACGCTCCGCGGGCCCAACGGCCAGCAGCGCACACTCAAGATGGACCGCATCGTGGTGTCGGTGCCGCTCGACCCGGGCACCGCGTCGTCGAGCGGGAACAATCTGCGTCAGATCGCCCTGGCGAGCCATGCGTTCGAGGCCGCGGGCGTGCCGAGGATGGTGCTCACGATCAAGGAATAGACCGCGCCTAGCCACGCGAACGATCGCGGCAGCGCCGGCAAGCCCCGCTTGTCGGCGTGACCGCGCTTGGCGGCGGCAAACGGGGGATGCCGCAGCGCTGATCCGTATACTGCCCGAAGGACACGCGAACGATGAGCCACGCGCCAACGAACATCACCGTGCTCCTCCGGGCCGCCGCGTCGGGCGATCGACGCGACCTCGACGCGCTCATGGCCGCCCTGTACGACGACCTCCGGCGGCTGGCGGTCTCGCACCTCGGCGGCGAACGCCGCGACCACACGCTCCAGCCCACCGCCCTTGTCCACGAGGCCTATGTCAAACTGCTCGATCAGCGGAGCACGGCCTGGAGGGACCGGCTCCACTTCTTCGCCGTCGCCTCTCGCATCATCCGTCGCATCCTCATCGACCACGCGCGGGCGCGCGACGCGGACAAGCGCGGGGGCGGACGCACGCGCATCAGCCTCGACGGCACGGATGTCGCCGGTAGCGAGCGAGAGGTCGATCTCCTCGCGCTCCACGAGGCCTTGGAGGAACTCGCCCGGCTCGACGAGCAACAGGCCAAGATCGTCGAACTGCGGTACTTCGGGGGTTGCACCGTCGAAGAGGTCGCCGAGATCCTGAGCGTGGGTCGGCGGACGGTGGACCGAGACTGGCAGGCCGCGAGGACGTGGCTGTTCGTCCGTCTGCGCGATGATTCGGGAGCACGCGAGCATGGACGCTGAGTCCGCGCGGCGGGCGCACTCGATCTTCACCCGCGCCCTGGCGCTCCACGAGTCGGCTCGCGACGAGTTCGTCGTCTCCGAGTGCGCGGCCGATCCCGTGCTCGAGACGCACGTCCGGCGTCTCCTCGCGGCCGTCGGTCGCAGTTCCGGCTTTCTCGAATCTCCTGCGCTCGGAGCCCTCGCCACCGAGCGAGAGCGCGTCCCCGATGCCGTGGGAACCTATGTGATCGTGGGCGTGCTCGGGCGGGGTGGGATGGCGACCGTCTATGAAGCGATCCAGGAGCGCCCGCACCGCCGGGTCGCGCTCAAGGTCATGCACGACCGGATGGGGCACCCCGAGGCGCTCGTTCGCTTCCGCCTCGAAACCGAGGCCCTAGCGCGGCTCCGGCACCCGGGAATCGCACAGATCTACGAGGCCGGCACCGCCGCACTCGGGCGGCCCTCGCCCTTCTTCGCCATGGAACTTGTCCCGGACGCGCTCACCATCACCGAGTTCGCGGACCGTCGCGGGCTCTCCCTCGACGATCGGTTGCGGATGTTCCTCGGCGTCTGCGACGCCGTCGAGCACGGGCACCAGAACGGGATCATCCACCGCGACCTCAAGCCCGGGAACATCCTCGTCGGGTCCGACGGCGTCGCCAAGGTCATCGACTTCGGCATCGCCCGCACGACCGACGCGGACGGACCCCGCGCCACCGAGACGACGGACACCCAGCGCCTCATGGGCACGCTCAACTTCATGAGCCCCGAGCAGTGCGAGTCGCCCGCGGACGCAGACGTGCGCACGGACGTCTACTCGCTGGGCGTGGTGCTCTTCGAACTCGCCACCGGCCGGCTGCCCTACGACTTCTCCGCGTGCTCGCTCCCGCAGGCCGTGCGATCGATCGCGGAACGCGAGGCGCCTCGCGCCGGGCTGGTTCGACACGGGATCGACCGCGACCTCGAGGCCATCATCGCCAGGGCGATGAGCAAGGATCGTGCGGCTCGGTACCCCGGCGTCGGCGCGCTCGCCGCCGATCTCCGCCGGCTCGTCCGGGGCGAGCCCGTCGAGGCGCGGCACTCGGGGCCGCTGCGCCGCGCGTGGAAGTTCGCGCGGAGGCATCGGTCCCTCTCGATCGCCGCGGGCGTGGCGCTCGCCGCGCTGCTCGCCGGCGTCGCCGTCTCGTCTCGCATGGCCTATGTCGCCACGCTCGCACGGCGGGTGGTCGAGAAACGCGAGAAGGAACTCGAGCGGGTCACTTCGTTCCAGGAGTCGCTGCTCCGCGGCATCGACCTCGGCGCGATGGGCGACAGCATGCGCGACGCGGTCGGCGAGGCGCTCTCACGCTCCCCTCACCCCACGGGTAGTCCGCCAGCAGGTCCCGGCGTGCTCCTCGCGGGCGTCAACTTCTCGTCGATCGCGGCCCGGGTGCTCGACGAGAGCGTGCTGCGCCGATACGCCGCCGCGATCAACGAGCAGTTCGCGGACCAGCCCCGGCTGCGGGCACGACTGCTCCAGCAACTCGCCGACAGCATGAACACGATCGGGCTGCACGCGCAGGCCGAGCCTCTGCTCCGGCAGGCGCTCGCACTGCGTCGCGAGTCGCTGGGCGCCGCCGACCCGGACACGCTGCAGACGCTGCACTCCCTCGGCTCGCTGCTCTCGGTGCTCGGCCAGTATCGCGAGTCGCGGCATCTGCTCCTCGAGGCCTACGAGGGCCGCGCACGCGCGCTGGGCCCGGACCACGACCTCACACTCCGCACCGCGTCGAGCCTCGGCGGCGTGTACGGACGCATCTGAGACGCCCGGAGCGCCGAAAGGATCTGGGCCGACACGCTGCAGCGTCAGCGGCGCACGCTCGGCGACGATGACCCCGACACCCTGCGCACGCTCAACAACCTTGGCATCGCCTTCGCCGCCCAGGGGAGGCTGACCCTGGCCGAGGCGTGCTGGCGTGAACTCGTCGATCGACGCCGGCGCCTCCATGGCGAGGACCACCCCGAGTATCTCCGTTCCCTCGGCAATCTGGGGTCGCTGTAGCACGACCTGGGCCGCCTCGACGAGGCCAGGCCCATGCTCGAGGCAGCGCTCGCGGCGGATCGGCGCCGGCTCGGCGACGCGCACGAGAGCACGCTGGTCTCCATGGCCCAACTCGGCGAACTGCTCCGCGACCTCGGCGAGTTGCCCGACGCCGAGGGACTGCTCCGCGAGTGCTACTCCGGCAGGCAGGCGTCTCTCGGCCCGGATCATCCCGACACGCTGCGCGCCAAGTCGCTGCTCGCCTACACGCTGCACCTTCGCGGCAAGCACGATGAGGGCGAGCGGCTCATGGGCGAGGCGCTGGCCGTGCAGCGCGAGTTGCTCCGCGACACGAACACCGACACCATCCTGACCATGGGCATGACGGGCGATGTGTTCACGCGTCGCGGACAGCCCGACGCCGCGCTCCGCCTCACCTCCGAGGCCCTGCGTCTGGCCCGAGGTTCGCTCGCCAACGATGCCATCGGCCTCGGAAGGGTGACCGCGCAGCACGGGCTCGCCCTCGCCGACGCCCGGCGGAACGATGAGGCCAAACTGGTCCTTCAGGAGGCCTACAGCCTGATGGAGCAGTCCGGCGTGACGGCGCACCCCGACGCCCGGCGCGTCGCGGCACGGCTGGCAGACCTGTACGAACGCTCGAACGCGGACGCCGAGAGCACGGACCTGGCTCGAGCGTGGAGAGCCAAGTCCCTGCCGCGCACGAAGCCGTAGCGCTCCACCCCGTTTGCATCGCACCCGAACTCCGCCTCTCGTCCGCTTCCCATCCAGCCGCGTCGGCGCGGCGCACTTCGACGACGGATTCCGCGTCATGGCTGGAACGCGAGCGCGCGGCCGGGGTACGAGCATCCCGGCCAGCGAACCGCTCTCGGCGGAGGCCCACATGCCTGTTCGACGACATCCCGTTGCAGTTGCCAGCGATTCCGCATCGCTCGCTCCCTTCCCGCTCGACGTAGCCCTCGTCCTCCGGCTTCGCGCAACCTACGAGGTCGTTCGCGTGCATCAACTGCGCCTCGCCGAGGTGTTCTACGCCAGGCTCTTCGCCGAAGCGCCGGAGTTGCGCGCGATGTTCCGCGGCGAGCCCGAGGCCCAGGCCGCCCAACTCACCGCGGCCCTCGACGCGGTCGTTCGTAACTTCGAAGACCCGCGCCGGAATGCGGCGACTCTCGCCGAACTTGGCCGTCGCCACGCCGCCTACGGCGCGCGACCCGAGCACTACTCGCTCGTGGTCGATCTTCTGACAGACTCGATCCGCGAGGTCGCGGGCCCGGCCTGCTCCGCCGCCGCCGTCGAGGAGTGGCGCCTGGCCCTCCGCCTCATCAGCAATCAGATGATCGCCGGCGCCACCCACTCGGGCCCGTAGACGGTCCACACACCATGCAGCGCGTCCCGCAGTGCGATCGGACAGACCGCGTCCCGACGCGGGCTCGCCGCGCCGCACGCCCCGCACCCGGTGGTACTTCATGGCCCGGCCCGCGCGGGCGAGACGCGGCCTACTTCCCGCCCCCTCGCGTCGCCCCCCTCCAAACGGAATACACCGGCAGTCCCGCGAGCAACACGCCGATCCAAGGCAACGTCGCCATGCCTCGGGATTTCGGGTCGCTGACATCGGTCCAGATGCTCAGCGCCGTCATCGCAACGGCTGAGGCCACGAAAAGCGCCGGCACCACGGGATAGCCCGGGCAGCGGAACGGCCGCGCACGATCGGGCTCGCGCCGGCGGAGGATGAAGATGGCCAGACCCGCCAGCCCGTAGAAGATCCACATCGTGAACACGAACCCCTCGGCGAGACTCTGGAAACTCCCGAGGAGCCACAGCGCCAGGAGCGCGAAGCCCAACTGCTGGAGCAGCGCGACGTGCGGCGTGCGCAGCCGCGGATGGATCGCCGCCAGCCACGAGAACAGCAGCCCGTCGCGGGCCTGGGCGAACGTGACCCGAGCGCCGGTCAGCACCGACGAGTGCGACGAGCCGAGCGTGGACACGAGGATGATGCCGGTCACGGCGATCGTGCCCGCGTCACCAGCCAGACGGTGCATGACCAGCGGCGCGACCGTCGATGTGCCGCGGAGTTCCGCCATCGGCAGAAGCCAGTGGTACACGGCATTGACCGCGAGGTACAACGCGGTCACCGCCAGCGTTCCCGCGATAAAGATGCGGGGCAGGGATCGCCGCGGATTCTCGACCTCGCCCGCGATCGCCCCCACGTCCGACCACCCGTCGTACGTCCACATGATCGCCGCCAGCACCGGCGCGAGCGCGAGCAGGATCGGCTTGGCTTCGGGGAGCGCCACCGGCGCGAAGTTCGCCGCATCACCCTTGCGCAGCACCAGCGCCAGCACCACGATCGCGGCCAGCGCGCCGAACTTCAGCCCGGTCAGGACCTTCGCCAGGCCCGTGCTCGGCCCGACGCCGACGATGTTGATCGCCGTCAGTGCGATCAGCACCCCCGTGGTCACGACCCGCGGATCCCAATGAACCCCAAGGAGCGAGTTCACGTGCTCGGCGAAGATGAACGCGATCCCCGCGGCCGCGAAGGGCTTGGTCAGCAGCATGTACGTCCAGCCGAACACAAACGCGACGCGCGGCCCCAGCCCCCGCCGCAGAAACACGTACACCCCGCCCGACTCCGGGTACATGCACGCCAGTTCGGCGAACGTCAAGGCGCCCAGCAGCGCCAGCAGCCCTCCCACGAGCCACAGCAGCAGAATGAGCGCCGGGCTCGCGAGTTCGCCGGCAATCGCCGGTGGCGTGCGGAAGATGCCCGACCCGATGATCACCCCGACCATCACGGCCGTAGCGCCCCAGAACCCGATGCGGCGGGGCAGGTCGGCACGCGGCGTGACGGGGTCGGGCATCGGAGCAGTCTAATCGACTAGCATTGAAGGATGGGGCGTCTGGAGCAACTGACCAAACTTCTGGAGGCGGATCCGCGCGACGCCTTCGTGCTCTACGGAATCGCCCAGGAGCACGCCAAGGCGGGTCGGCACACCCAAGCCGTCGAGTGGTTCGATCGCTGCATCGACGCCGATGCCGCGTACTGCTACGCGTACTACCACAAGGCGAAATCGCTGGAGGCGGCGGGCAACCCGGAACACGCCGCCCATACGCTGCGGACCGGATTGGCGGCCGCGCGTCGGGCCGGGGACCACGAGGCGGCGAGCGAGATGCAGGCGTTCCTCGACGAGTTGGGCTAGTCGCTCGGACGCGACGCCCGCAGCGCCGGACGGCACGCCAGCGACACCAGGATCATGGCCATGTCGACGAAACCCGAGAAGGTGGCCGAGGCAAGGGAGGCGGCGATGGTGGCCATCGCTGGGCGCGACCACACGCGGCAGGAGTTGACCCGGCTCCTTGAACGCAAGGGCTTCTCGCCCGCCGTCGTCACCGAGGCCATCGCGGAACTCGAGCAACTCGGCTTGGTGGACGATCAGCGGGTCGCCTCGGCCTTCGTCCGCACTCGCCTCGAAGCCTCCCCCACCGCCCGGACACTTCTCGAGAGCATGCTCGAAGAACGCGGCGTCGATCCCGTCGTCGTCGATGCCGTCCTCGCCGAATCCATGCAAGGCCGCGACGAAGAAGGCGACGCCCTCGAACTGGCACGCCTGAAGGTCCGAACCAGCCCCGCCAGGCTCCCGCCCGAGGCCATCCGTCGCCGCGTCTACGCCCACCTCATCCGCCGAGGCTTCGACGAGGAGACCGCCAGGGCCGCCGTCGAGCGCGCCGCCGACGAGTACCTCGGGAGGGCATAGGCAAACCTCTCGAGGCAGCGCCTCAGCGCTCAACTCGACGGGGCTGGCCGGCGCGAGCAGATACAATCAGCCATGCGAATCATGCGCGAGCGAATCGTGATTGGCGCGAACGTGCGGCTGGCCTCGATGGGCGTCATCGCCCTCGCGCTCGGCGGGTGCATCAGCCCGACGAACGACCGAATGACCGAGGGACGCACGCTCCGCCAGGAAGCGTTCCTCCCACCACCGGCTCCGAGCGACCAGCCACGCAACGTCGAGCCCTCGGTCTCGGGGCTCGACCGCGGCAACTGGCCCCGGACCACCATCCTCGTCCCCGTCGATGGCACCGACCACACGCCGATCTACGCCAAGCGAGGGCTCGTCGCCGACAAGACGGCCCGCCAGCGCCGCCACTACCCCACCGCAGAATCAGCCCTCGAAATGGCCGGGGGCAGCGAAGGCCAGCAGCAGACCGAAGCGTTGTGGAACCACTGGCTCGCGCTCACCGACACCCTCCTCATCGGCCCACGCATGCTCCTCGACCGCCCGTGGCAATGGCGCTCCTCGCCCGACGAGGCCTACGAGCGCCTCTGGCGGGTCCGCCCCGCCGGCGCGCCCCCGGAGCCAGAGGCTCTCGAGCCCTTCCAACAGCCCCGGCCGTCGCGGGTCACGCCGTGATGGGCAACGCCACGCCAGACCTGGACGAACGGGGCCTTCCCGCGGGATACGCCTTCAAGCCCGAGCACGAGATCACCCCGCGAGAGGCTCACACGCTCGTGGGCGCGAAACGGGCGGCCTTGCTGGACTGCCGCACGCTTCGCGAATGGGAAGCCGCTCGCATCGACGGCGCGACACTGCTGCCCATGCCCGAGATCGAATCGCGGCTCGACGAGGTCCGCGAGTTGGTCGAGGACGGCCGCGAGTTGATCGTCCACTGCCACCACGGCATGCGCTCGCTCCGCGTCACGCTGATGCTCAGGGCGCTCGGGGTGTCGCCGGTCCGCTCGATGGCGGGGGGGATTGACCTGTGGTCGCGGACGGTGGACCCGACGGTCCCGCGCTACGCGTGAGCCGCAGCCACGCCAACAGCCCCAGAAGGACGATCAGCCCCGCGACGGCCGCGAGTTTCACCAATCGACGACGCGCCGCGTGCCGCTGCGCCTCTCGCACCCGCCGCATGATCGGGCCGGGGTCCAGCGAATCCGCGAACGCCCGCAGCGCCGCGGCCGACGTGTCGAGGTCCGCACCGAGGATCGCCCGCATGCGCTCGTCCCCAGCAGAGAGGTGGTTCCTCGCGGCCGTGCGCGAGCAGTCCATCGCCTGGCTCATCCGCAACTCGTCCAGTTCGTCCACACGCGACAGCACCCACGCCTCGCGCGGCTGATGCGCCAGCGACAGCAGCCCCCGCAGCGCCGACAGCGCCGCCGCGGGCATCTCCAGGCTCGCGTCCGTGATGCCCACGCGAGCGGGCACGCCGCGGGCCTGCTGGACGATGAGCCGATCCAGCCGGCCCGGCTCCATCCCCTCGGGGTCGAGACGACCCTGCATCACGCGGTCCGCGACGACCGTGGCCGCCGACGCGCTCCCCGTCACCAGGAACGCCAGCCGCCAGCACCGTCGCTCGATCGCTGCCGCGCGCTCTCGGTCCATGTCGGATTATGGGTCCCCGGATGCCTCCCTGCAACTTGCGCCGCGCCAGTTGGTAGGATCGGGCATGCCCAACCCGAAGCCCTGGTATCGGCCCAGAAACGTCTGCATCGCCGCCTTCCTCATCCTCGTCGCGCTCCTCGCCCACGAGGTCTATCTGGCCGTCAACGCCACGCCGGGCAAGGCCATCGACTACGGCCAGCGTGCCGTCGCCCTCGTCGAGGAAAACCAGCCCAAGGGCCTCCCCGCCGACGAGCCCAACTCGTGGAGGTTCCTGGTCGAGACGATCGACGCCGCCAAGGCGGCGCTCGACGAGGCCGCGGGCGACGGGGACCCGATCGAGTTCGAGGCCCTCTACATCCTCTCCACCGAGAACCGCCCCGACGGTTGGAGCCTCGAGAACGAACAGGCCCGCGCCCGCACCGCGATCGACCTCTTCGCGGCGCGCGGCATCCCCGATCGGCTCGCCAAGATCGCCGCGGCTCGCCGCTTTGTCCGACCCTCCCAACGCGGGAACCTGATCGGCTGGCTGCTGCCGGAGTTGGGCGGCGCTCGCTCGCTCGCTCGCTACTCCGCCGCACGCATGGAACTCGCCCGCCAGCAGGGCGACTGGCCCGAGTACGTCCGCGCCTACGACGAGGGCATGGCGCTCGCCACCCTCTTCTCACGCCAGTTCACGCTCATCGACGCGCTCGTGGGTTACGCCATCACCTCGCTCATGGCCACCCGACTCAGCGAGGCCCTCGTCACCACTCGCCTCGACGAGCCGACCCTCGTCGCCTTGCTCGCCGCCCACGAACGCCGCGCCGCGCTCACCCCCATCACCCGCACCCTCGAGGGCGAACGCCTCGGATGCCTCGACACCATCCAATGGACCCACACCGACGACGGACGTGGGAGCGGCAGGATCATCCTGACCCAGGTGCAGATGCTCTCCAACTTCGGAGGAGGGGGCCTGAACTTCGGCGGCGCGTCGATCATCAACATGGGCGCCATCGCCTTCCCCAGCAAGCGCGCCGTCACCCGCCGCGCCAACGAGTTCTACGACAAGGTCGCCGCCTATGCCGCCCTCCGACGCGCGGACCGCCCCAAGTCAGGGTTCTCCCCCGAAGCCTGGGTGGACTCGCTCTCGCCCCGGCACGTCGTCCTCCGCATGCTCGTCCCCGCCTTCGGCCGCGCCGTCGACTCGTGGGACCACACGCAGGCGCGGCTCGAAGGCACCCGCGTCATGCTCGCCCTCGAGATCGCCCAGCGACGCACCGGCCAGTATCCCGCCTCGCTCGCCGAGTTGGCGCCCGCCATATTGACAAGCGTCCCGCTCGACCCCTTCTCCTCCGGCCCGCTCGTCTATCGACGACAAGAGCCCGACGAAGCCGGCCGACGTTACCTCCTCTACTCCGTGGGCGCCGATGGCCGCGACAACAACGGCGCCCAGCACGCCAAGACCCGCGAACTCGCTTTCCGCGACGGCAACAACGGGCTCGACTACGTCCTCAACGAGCCCCCCAAGCCTCCGACCGCGAAGCCCAAGCCCGACCCGCACCCAGACCAGCCCACGCAGCCCGACGGCACGTCACCCTGATCCTGCCGCGAACCGCCCCGTCCGCCGTCAACACGCCTCGTCCCGGGCTCTACCCTTCCGCGGAGGTGCCTCATGCCCAAGGTCGCCGTCGTTCTCTGCGGATGTGGCCGTGCCGACGGGAGCGAGATCCACGAGTCCGTCTCGTGCCTCGTCCATCTCTCCCGCCTCGGTGCCCAGTACCACTGCTTCGCGCCCGATCAGCCCCAGACCGACGTGATCAACCACCTGACCGGCAAGCCCGAGCCCGGGCAGTCGCGGAACATGCTCGTCGAGGCCGCTCGCATCGCCCGCGGCGCCGTCTCCCCGCTCTCCATGTTCCGCGCCGCCCAGTTCGACGCGGTCGTCTTCCCCGGCGGGTTCGGCGTCGCCAAGAACCTCTGCTCCTTCGCCCGCGAGGGCGACAAGTGCTCTGTCATCCCCGACGTGGAGCGCGTGCTCAACGAGTTCCACGCCGCCGGCAAGCCCATCGGGCTCTGCTGCATCGCGCCCGTCCTCGCAGGCCGGGTCTTCGGCACCGCACGCGGGGGCAACGGATGCAAGGTCACGCTCGGCGAAGAGTCCGACGCCGCCGCCGCCCTCGCCCGCATGGGCGCGACCCACGTCGCCAAGCGCGTCGAGGAGGCCTGCGTCGACGACGCCAACCGCCTCGCAACCTCTCCCGCCTACATGGACGACCACGCCACCCCGTACCAGGTCTTCGTCGGGATCGGGCACATGATCGAGAGCGTCGTCGCGATGGCCGCCACGCGGCACGCCTAGCCGCGAATACGCTTGCGCATGCACGACGACCCCCTTCTGGCCGACCTCACCGAGCCCCAGAGGCAGGCCGTCCTGCACACCGAAGGCCCGCTCCTGATCCTCGCCGCCGCGGGCTCCGGCAAGACCCGAACCCTCACCCGCCGAATCGCCCACCTCGTCCGCACCGGCGTCCGCCCCTGGCAGATCCTCGCCCTCACCTTCACCAACAAGGCCGCCGCCGAGATGCGCGCCCGCGTCGAGTCCCTCCTCGGTGAGGGAGGGACCCGCGGCATGGTCCTCTCCACCTTCCACTCCCTCTGCGCTCGCCTCCTCCGACGCCACGCCCAGGCCGCCGGCCTCGCCCCCGAGTTCTCCATCTACGACACCGACGACCAGACGGCCGTCATGAAAAAGGTCGTCGAGTCCCTCGGCCTCAGCGCCGCCAACTTCCCGCCTCGCTCGATGCTCTCGGCCATCAGCAACGAGAAAAACCAACTCCGCGACGCCGCCGCCTTCGCCGCCGTCGCCAACGACTTCTATTCCCGTACCGTCGCCAAGGTCTTCACCGCCTATGAGCGGGCTCTCCGCGCCGCCCAGGCCGTCGACTTCGACGACCTCCTCGTCCTCACCGCCAAGACGCTCCGCGCCAAGCCCGAGGTCCTCGCCGACTGCCAGGCCCGCTGGCGATACATCCTCGTCGACGAGTACCAGGACACCAACCACGCCCAGTTCGTCATCTCCTCGCTCCTCGCCGGCGGCTCCGCACTCGATGCCTCGGCCCCGGGCATCCATCCCGCCTCCGACGCCCCCAACATCTGCGTCGTCGGCGACCCCGACCAGTCCATCTACGCCTGGCGCGGCGCCGACATCTCCAACATCCTCGACTTCGAGCGCCTCTACCCCTCCGCCCGCGTCATCACCCTCGGCGAGAACTTCCGCTCCACCGCCCCCATCCTCCACGCCGCCGACACCCTCATCCGCCGCAACGTCCGCCGCAAGCACAAGGACCTCTTCACCAAGATGCCCGGCGGCGACCCCGTCGAGGTCGTCCTCTGCGAGAGCGAACGCCACGAGGCCAGCCTCGTCCTCGACTGGCTCCGCGAGAGACGCCAGGACGAGTCGCCCCCCGTCGCCTGGTCTCGAATGGCCGTCCTCTACCGCAACAACTCCCTCAGCCGCGTCATCGAGGACTCCCTCCGCGCCGGGGGCGTCCCCTACGTCATCGCCCGCGGGACCGCCTTCTACGACCGCGAGGAGGTCCGCCACGCCCTCGCCTATCTCCGCATGCTCGCCAACCCCGCCGACGACGCCTCGCTCTCGCGCATCGTCAACGTGCCCCCGCGCGGGCTCGGCGACGCGACCATCACCACCCTCGAAACCGCCGCCTCCGCGCGAGGCGTCCCGCTCCTCCGCCACATGTCCACGCCGGGCGCCGCCGACGCCCTCAATCCGCGCGCCCGCGCCGCCGTCGCCAAGTTCGTCTCCCTCGTCGAGGGCTGGACCGGCGGGGGCACCTTCTGGGCCGACGGGCACGCCGAATCCGCCCCCGGTTCGCTCGCCGAACTCGTCGGCCGAGTCATCCGCGAGTCCGGGCTCGAGGCCATGTACGCCGCCAGGGCCAAGGGCGCCGAGACCGACGAGGCCCGCCTCGAAAACCTCAGCGAACTCGTCTCGTCCGCACGCCAGTTCGAAGAAGAGTTCGACCCCGAGGGCGACCCGGCCCTCGCAGCGCCACAGGATGGGCGCGACGGGCCGGCTGGCGGAAACCTCGCGGCGCCCCCGATGCTCGCGCTCCTGCGCGCCTTCCTCGAGTCCGTCGCCCTCGTCGCCGACGCCGACGCCGCCGACCCGTCGCTCGGCGCCGTCACCCTCATGACCCTCCACGCCGCCAAGGGGCTCGAGTTCCACGCCGTCGCCATCATCGGCGCCGAGGAGGGCCTCCTGCCCAGCGCCCGCGCCCGCGCCACCGACGAGGCCGTCGAGGAAGAGCGACGCCTCATGTTCGTCGGCATCACCCGCGCCATGCGACGCCTCCTCGTCACCTCCGCACGCTATCGGACCGTCCGCGGGCTCACCGAGCGGCAAGTCCCCAGCCGCTTCCTCGCCGAGATGGGCGTCCGCGCCTCCGAACGCCACGACCCCTTCGGCGGCCTCGACGACGAGTCTGACTTCACCCCCACCGCCGCGAGTCGGCCCGCTCACGCGGGCGCCGGCCGCGCCGAGCCCCGCTTCCGCGCCGGGAGCAAGGTCCGCCACCCTCAGTTCGGCGTGGGCACCGTCCTCAGCGCCACCGCCGGCGCCAACGCGCGCGTCCAGGTCGACTTCCGCGACGTGGGGGTCAAGACTCTGGTCCTCGAATACGCCCGCCTCGAACCGCTCGCCTGACCCTCCCGCACCCTCGAACGGAATACGATGCCCTTGGGGTCGAACTCGCGTCGCCAACCGCCGATTCGACCCTCTTCATCCCCAGCCCTCAACGCGAGGAACGCCATGAGCACCACCGCTGTCCCCCCCGCCAAGACCACCAAGCCCGAGGCCGCCGCCGCCTTCGCCCGAGGGCTCGAGGGCGTCATCGCCGGCGAGTCCGCCATCTGCTCCGTCGAGCAGGGCAAACTCATCTATCGCGGGTACGAGATCCACGACCTCGCCGCCAACGCGACCTTCGAGCAGGTCGCCTTCCTCCTCCTCGAAGGCCACAGGCCCTCCGACGCCGAACTCCAGCGCTTCAAGGCCGAGGTCGTCGCCGAGCGGCCCCTCCACCCCGCCGTCACCGCCTTCATCGAGAGCGCCGGCGGCTGGCTCGCCTCCGGCCGCGCCGTCCCCATGGACGTCCTCCGAACCGCCGTCTCCATCCTCGGGCACCTCGACCCAGACGCCCAGGACAACTCCGTCCCCGCCAACCTCCGCAAGTCCAAGCGCCTCCTCGCTAAGATCCCCACCATCATCGGGCACATGCAGAACGTCATCGACGGCAAGGCCATCATCGGCCGCGAGCACGGCGGCGACCCCGCACTCGACCACGCCGCCAACCTCCTCTTCCTCATGACCGGCGCCAAGCCCACCCGCGAGTACGCCCGCGTCATCGACGTCTCCCTCATCCTCTACGCCGAGCACGACTTCAACGCCAGCACCTTCACCAGCCGCTGCATCGCCGGAACCCTCAGCGACATGCACGGCGCCGTCTGCGGGGGCATCGCCGCGCTCAAGGGCTCCCTCCACGGCGGCGCCAACGAGATGGCCATGGAAATGCTCAAGGAAATCATGCGCGATGTCGGCGAGAAGGCCATCGGCACCAAGGCCGTCGACGACTGGATGCAGCGAGCCTTCGACACCAAGCGCAAACTCATGGGCTTCGGGCACCGCGTCTACAAGAACGGCGACCACCGCGCCCCCATCCTCCACAAACTCGGGCGGGGCATCGCCGCCACCGACTCCAAAAACCCCGGCGGACATCCCGCCCTCAAGTGGTTCGAACTCGGCGAGCAGGTCCAGAAGATCATGCTCGACAAGAAGAACATCCACCCCAACGTCGACTTCCCCTGCGGCCTCACCTACTACACCATGGGAATCCCCGTCCCCCAGTACACCCCCATCTTCGTCGCCAGCCGAATCACCGGCTGGTGCGCCCACATCTGCGAGCAGCACGCCAACAACCGCCTCATCCGCCCGCTCAGCCTCTACACCGGCCCCACCGAGACCAAGTGGAACGGATAGCAGCGCCTAGCGCTCCCGCTCCCGGATCAAACTCGCCCCACTCGCCCCCACAAGCGCGAACCGCAGCATCCCCAGCGCGCACATCGCCGACCACTCCCGGACCACCTCGCGCGACATCCCGGTGAACGCGAACCGCCGCGTCTCCACCTCCGCCGCGCTGCCGCCACGCCCCGGCCCGCTCGCTCGCGCAATCCACACCGTCCCCACAGGCTTGGCCTCGCTCCCGCCCTCAGGCCCCGCGATCCCCGTGATCGCCAGCGCGTGCTCCACGCCCGCCCGCGCGCGCGCGCCCGTGGCCATCGCCTCCGCCACCTCCCGGCTCACCGCCCCCACCCGCGCCAGCAACGCCGCCGAAACCCCCAGGTCCGCCGACTTCCGCTCGTTGCTGTAGGTGATCCACCCCCCCACCACCGCCGCCGACGCCCCCGGCACCCGCGTCAGCATCTCCCCCAGCAGCCCCCCGGTGCACGACTCCGCCACCGCCACGCGCTCGCCGCTCGCGCGGAGCAGCGCTACCACCGCTCCGGCCAACGTCTCGTCACCCTCGCCGAACACGTACGGAGCCGCCAGCGCGCGCACGCGCTCGCCCGTCTCGGCCACCGCCCGCTCCAGCGACGCCGCCGCGCCGCTGTCCGTCTCTCCCTCGGCGCGGATCCGGCACGACACCACGCCGCGCGATGCCGTCGTTCCGACCGTCGGCGTGCGCGCCCGATCCATCAGGTCACCCAGGCGCGCCGCGAGGTCCGATTCCCCGATCCCGAACGTGTGGACCGCCAGCGTGCGCACAATCCTGTCCGATCGCAGCCGCGGGCAAACGGCCGTTTCAAACATGGGTTTCATCTCGTGCGGCGGGCCGGGCAGACAGAACACGTCCACAAGTCGCGATTCGTGCGCGCGCGGCGGGTCGCTGGTCGGCAGGGACGAGTGGTTGGCTGGAGGGCGGAGTTGGGCGCACAGGCCGGGCGCTGTGCCGTGCGGGTTGGGGATGGCCTGTGCGGAACGCGGGCGGAGGGCCTGGACGCGGTTGATGGGGGGCATGTCGCGGCCGGCGGCGCGGAAGCGGCGCACGATCGCGTCCAACGACTCGGGGTCCTCGACGAGCGGCTCGGCGAGCGCGTCGGCGAGGGCCTGGCGCGTGAGGTCGTCGGCGGTCGGGCCGAGGCCGCCCGTGGTCAGGATGAGATCGGCGGCGCGGGAGAGGTCGCGGAGCGCGCGCACGATCGCGGGCTGATCGTCGGGGACGGTGAGGTGACAGATCGGGATGATCCCATGATCGACGAGTTGCTGGGAGAGGTAGCGGGAGTTGGTGTCGAGGGTCTGGCCGAGGGTGAGTTCGTCGCCGATGGAGAGGATGGCAGCGCGGCGGTGGGACATGGAGGACGATAGGTTGTGGGTAACGCATCTCGGCCAAGCGGCAGGGAGTGTGAAAAAGGCGAGTAGGGCCTTGACAAGTCGCGGGGGCGTGGTAGGCTGGAGCGCGGAAGGCGAGGCAGGAGGAAGCGGGGTTGGGGGGAGGGGGAGCTTCGGGCCGAGGCCGCCGGAGAAACCGGCAAGGAGGTCGCGATGAAGCGTTCACTCACTCACTCCCTCCCTCCCTCACTCACTCACTCACTCACTCACTCACTCACTCACTCGAGTGCTCGCGGCGGTGCTGATGCTCGCCGGTGCTAATGGGGCGAGGGGGCAGCAAGCGGGGCCAATCTGCGCATGGGGGGACTGGGGGAATGGCGTCGCGCCCGATGGGTACTACGTCGCGGTATCCGCTGGCTTTCAACACTCGCTGGCGATTCATGTTGACGGCACATTGCGCGCGTGGGGTTCGCCCGCGTTTCAACTGAACCAGGTTCCTTCGCGGCTCCTGAACGCTCAGGTCGTGGCGATCTCATGCGGCTATGCGCACAATCTCGTGCTGCTGGCCGATGGCACGATCGACGGCTGGGGGGAGCCGGCCAACCCTCAGAACCCGCTAAACGTCGCACCGGGGCAGGCCCCGCCCGCAGATCCAAGAGAAACGACGTACGTCGCGATCGCCGCGGGCGAGCATGTCAGCGTGGCGGTTCGCAGCGACGGCACGCTGGTTTCCTGGGGCGAGCACAGTTCGTCGAACTGTGGCGACGACACATGCACCCCGGATTGCGGTCCGGGTTTGCCGATCGGTCCGTGGCCCTTCGTGGCCGCCACTCCCTCTGGAAACGACTTCATCGCGGTCTCCGCCAGCGGCCACTTCGCATTGGCTCTCCGCGACTCGAGCACACTGGTCGCGTGGGGCGTCAACGGCAGGTGCCAAGTGACGGACGCGTACGTCGGCGAGGTCTCGGTGTTCTCGGCCGGCCACTACCACGGAACAGTGATCAACGCGTTCACGGGCGCGTACTCGGGCTGGGGGTGGGATAACTTCGGACAAGTGAGCGCAACCCCCTGGGCGAACTACCCAGCATCTTGCCCACCCGGATGCGCGTCAGTGGGCGAGTCATGCCAGCAGTGCTACCGCCCCCCGCCGGTCCCTTTCGACCAGCCCATACAGATCGAGTCCGGGTACTTTCACAACATCGCGCAGCGTCCCGATTTGAGTCTGTTTGGTTGGGCGAGAAACAGCGTTGGCCAGGCGACACCACCGAAAGGGAACTTCATTGCTTTCTCTTCCAAGTACAACCACGGCCTCGCCATCGAACTCGTGTCGTCGGACGGTGCGTACATGAACTATGACGGCAGCAGCACGGGCGAACGATACACGGTCGGGGATGTCATCTCGCACTTCCAGGCAGTCCTCGCCGGCGATCCCGAAGCGGACAGCGACGGCGACGGAACGCTCGACGCGGGCGATCTCGCTTGCTTTCTGGATCGCTTCGCTCGCGTCGTGGGAGGTGCACCATGATCCGCGAACATCGCCGGCGTCAAGTCTCGCTCGGGGTGGGCATCGTGATCCTTGGATTCTTCGCCATCCACGCCGCCGCGCAGCCCGGGCAGGTTGCGCCGATGATGGGTCCGCTCGTGGGGTGGGGCGACAACTTCTTCAGCCAGGCCATCTGCCCGCCCGGCCCCTTCCGCGCCTTCGATGCCGGGTACGACAACTCCCTGGCTGTTCGCCCGGACGGGTCACTGGTCGCGTGGGGTAGCTGGGAGGGTGGCGTCCTGAACGTGCCCTCCGGAACGTTTTCCGTCGTGGCGACGACCAGACTCTGGAGCCTGGCGATCCGTTCCGACGGCACGCTGGCGGGATGGGGAAGCAACTACTGGGGCCAGACCAACCCGCCGGCTGGCCGGTTCATCGCGATTGCCGCCGGGCCTTACAACGGATACGGCATCCGGGAAGACGGCACCCTTGCCGCGTGGGGCGTCAACTCGAACGGACAACTGAGCGTGCCGAGCGGCGTGTTCATTGCGTTGGCTGCGGGCGAGGTGTTTGGCGTCGCGCTCCGACCCGACGGAACGGCCGTGGGCTGGGGTGACGACACCAATGGAGCGGCGTCGCCGCCCGCGGGAACATACACGGCCGTGGCCGCGGGAGACTATCACGCGCTCCTCCTCAAGACGGACGGTCAGATCGTGGCCTACGGAAGCAACTTCCGCGGACAGTGCAACGTGCCGCCCGGCGACTACGTGGCCATCGCTGCCCACGGGCTGTGGAGCCTCGCGATCCGCAGCGATGGAACGCTCGCCGCGTGGGGCTGGGATGCCGCGGGGCAAGTATCGACGCGCCCCCCGGGCCGATTCGTCGCGATAACCGCAGGTAAGTCCCACGGGATCGCGATGCCCGAGGGCTGCTGGGCGAACTGCGACGGCGCGACGACGACGCCAACGCTCACTGTCAACGACTTCGTGTGTTTCCTCAACAAGTTCGCGGCGGGCGACACCTATGCCAACTGCGACGGGAGCGCCATGCCGCCTGTGCTGAACGTCAACGACTTCGTGTGCTACGTGAACTCCTATGCCGCCGGCTGTCCGTGACCCCGCCGTGTGAGCCGCCGAAGCGGCATCGCCGCATGTGAAGCCCCCCTTGACATCCCTCGGCTCTGTGGTAGGCTTCGCTCGCGACGGGCCGAGGCCGCCGGGGCAACCGGCAAGGAGGTCGCGATGAAGAGTTCACTCACTCACTCACTCACTCACTCACTCACTCACTCACTCACTCACTCACTCACTCACTCACTCACTCACTCACTCACTCGAGTGCTCGCGGTGGTGGTGATGCTTGCCGGGGCTGAGGCGGCGAGGGGGCAGCAATCCGGACCACTCGTGGGGTGGGGCTCGAACGGCTTCGGCCAAAGCACAGTTCCACCGAGGCGCTTCCGGGCGGTCGCCACGGGCATCTATCACAGCGTGGGGCTTCGTGAAGACGGGACGCTCGCTGCGTGGGGATTGAGCCTGACGCCGCCAGCGGGGCAAGGAACTCCCCTCACCGCGGCTCCATCCGGCAACACGTACGTCGCGGTGGCCGCGGGCTACACCCACAGCCTGGCCCTGAAGAGCGATGGCACGGTTGTCGCCTGGGGCTGGAACCTCGCGCCGGGAGAGACCAACGTGCCGCCCACCTTGACCGGTGTCATTGCAATCGCCGCTGGCGAGAAATGGAGTTTGGCGCTCCTGCAGGGCGGCACCCTGCGGGCGTGGGGCGAGTCCTCCACATGTGGTGATGGTCCTTGCCCCCCCCCCCTGAACTCTGCCCTTGCCGCGACTGCCAAGGGAACCCGTATCCGGGGTACAACCCCACGCTCGTGCCGCTGCCCGACGCGGGCCAGGCTTTCGTCGAAGTTTCTGCCTCCGGGCACTACGGCCTTGCCAAGCAGACCAACGGCCTGCTCAAGGCGTGGGGCGCGGATGAGCAGTGCCAGGTCTCTCGCCGCTACACGGGCGTTGTATCCAGGCTTTCAGCGGGCCACAAGCACGGCCTGGTGCTTGACGCCAGCGGCGGCTATTGCACGGGTTCGCAACCAGCGGGGACGAGTTGTGGCTGGGGCAACAACGGGTTTGGCCAGGTCAGTCGGGAAACGGTGACGACCCTGTGCCAGGGACAACAGCCCTGCCCCGGAAGTTGCGCCTGCTACGCGAGCGGGGCGTGCGAGGGCGGCTGCTATTACGAGCCGCCGACCCCTTTTCCTGCAACCTTGCATGACATCGACGGTGGGTATTATCACACGACCATTCAACTCCCCAACCGCACGCTCCGGGCCTGGGGGAAGGACCTCGACCAACAGAGCAGCGGCACGCCGACCGGCATTACGATGTTCGCATTCTCCGCCAGTTACGACCACGGCATCGGGATCGTGGATGAGTTGGATTCGGGCTACGTGAACTGCGACGGCAGCAACGGCGTGGATGTCAACGATCTCGCGTGCTTCATGGGCCGGTTCGCACAGGGCGATTGGTACGGCGACTGCGATGGCAATAATCAGTTGAACGCGCTCGACCTCGCGTGCTTTGTGAGCAAGTATCAACTGGCGACCCAGCCCTAGATACATCGTCAGTCACGGCGATGATCCGTTGCAGCCACGATGAGAGACACCAACATGAAAGCGACTCGTTCGACGTGGAGCAGCGCCGCAGCGAGCCTGCTGATGCTCGGCTTTCTCGCCTCGGCACCCGCCGCCGGGCAGATCGGCATCGTCGACGCCTGGGGCAACAACTCCTTCGGCCAGTCGATCGTTCCCGCCGGCCCCTTTCGCGCCTATGCCGCGGGCGATCAGCACAGCGTCGGCGTGCGTCCCGATGGCACGCTGGTCGCGTGGGGCAACTCGGAGCGTGGCGCGCTCAACGTGCCTGCGGGGCGTTTCATCGCGGTCGGAGCCGGGTACCAGGTGAGCGTCGCCATCCGAGAGGATGGTTCGCTGGCGGCGTGGGGGAATCCAACCTATCAGGTTCCAACTACCGTACCGACAGGCGGCACCTACACGATGGTTGACGCCGGGTTGTTGTTTGCAGTTGCGCTTCGGTCGGATGGCTCCCTCACCAGCTGGGGCTGGGGCGCGTACCCGGTGCCCCAAGGAGAGTTCACGGCTGTCAGTTGCGGGGCGGTCCATGCCCTGGCCTTGCGGACGGACGGCACGCTGGCGGCGTGGGGTGACAATCAGTTCGGCAATCTCGATGTCCCGGCCGGCACGTTTCGCGCCATCGGCACCGGCCTGTCCACCAGCTTCGCGGTGCGCACCGATGGGTCGCTCGTGGCCTGGGGCAATGTCACGGGCGGCCTCGAAACGCCGCCGGTGGGCAACAACTTCGTCGCGGTCTCGGGGGGCAGCAGTTTCGCCGCCGCCCTCCGTGACGATGGCACGATCGCCACGTGGGGATCGACGACCTCGATCCCGATCCCGCCGCCGGGTCGCTACGCCTCCATGTCGACCGGCCAGGCGCACGGCCTCTCCATGAAGAGGGGCTGCTACGCCAACTGCGACACCTCGTCCGCCCCGCCCACGCTCACCGTCAACGACTTCATCTGCTTCCTCAATAAGTTCGCCGCCGGCGACACCTACGCCAACTGCGACGGGAGCGCCTTGCCGCCCGTGCTCAACGTCAACGACTTCGTGTGCTACGTGAACGCCTACGCGGCGGGGTGCCCATAGGCACACGCTGGCCGGAGGGCGGTGCCCCTAGGAGGGGAGCATTGGAGCGTGCTCGGGCTTTCGGGCGCGGGGTGTCGGCGCTATCATCGCGTGGGCGGCGAGCGTGGGCCGGGGATGGTGCAGGCGGAGCGATCCGAGACGCCTTGGCCCCACGCCGACCGACAGCAGGCATGACGCGAGCACCAGTGGTCGAGCATGAGGAGACGCGGCAGCCGCCCCGGGGTGGAGAGGTGGTGGTTCGTGCGGAGGGATTGGGGAAGCGGTTTCGAATCTACCCGACGCCGATGCACCGGGCGCGGGAGTGGCTGGGCCTGGGGCGGGGGCTGCACACGGACTTCTGGGCGGTTCGGGGCGTGTCGTTCGAGGTGGCCCGCGGCGGGTGCCTGGGCGTGATCGGGGCGAACGGCTCGGGGAAGAGCACGCTGCTGAAGATGATCGCCGGGGCGATGAGGCCGACGGAGGGACGGTTCGAGGTCTCGGGGCGTGTGCTGAGCCTGATCGAACTGGGCACGGGGCTGAACCCGCAGTTGTCGGGTCGGGCGAACATCGCGCACACGGCGGCGCTGCTGGGGTTCCCGTCAGGTTTCGCGCGCGAGCGGACGGGAGAGATCGAGGCGTTCGCGGAGTTGGGGGAGTTTTTCGATCGGCCGGTGGGGCTGTATAGCAGCGGGATGCGAGTGCGGCTGGCGTTCTCGATGTTCGCGTGCTTTGAGCCGGAACTGTTCATCGTGGACGAGGCGCTGTCGGTCGGGGACGTGTTCTTTCAGCAGAAGTGCGCGGGGCGGATTCGACGGCTGCTGGACGCGGGGATGACGATGATCTTTGTGTCGCACGATCAGTCGGCGGTGCTGAGCCTGTGTGACCAGGCGATCGTGCTGGAGCGCGGGAGGCCGACGTTCGCGGGTGATCCGCAACGGGCGGTGTCGGTGTACCTGGCGTCGATGAACGTGGACCGTGCGGCGGGCAAGTGGGCCAAGGGGACGGGGGGCGGCACGGAAGGGCCGCGGGCGGGGGAGGCGGCGCGATCGCCGGCGAAGGCGTCGGCTGCGGACGCGATCGTGGCGCGCGACGTGCTCGGATCGCAGCGGCACCATCGGACGGGATCGGGGGCGCTGCGAGTGGCGGCGGTACGGGTGACGGACGATGCCGGGCGCGACACGAGGCGGGGCGCGGTGGGCGAGGCGCTGACGTTCCACGTCTTGCTGGAGGCGAGGGAGTCAGTGGTGTCGCCGCGTGCGGGGATCCGGTTCTTCAATCGGCACAACATCCTGGTGTTCGGAGCGGGGACGTATCAACTCGAGACGCCGTTCCCGTCGCTGGGGGCCGGGCAGCGGGCGATCGTGCGGTTCCGTGTGACGCTGGACATGGAGCCTGGGTCGTACACGTTTGGGGTGGGGGCAGGGGAGCCGGCGGCGGGCGACCCGAACGCGGGTGTGCACCATGACCGGATCGATCGACTGGGGCCGATTGTGGTGGACCTGCCGCGGGATCGGCCCCGGCCGTTCTTTGGTGCCGCGCGATTGCCGATGACGGCGACGGTCGAGGCGATCGCGTGAAGGGCGCGGCGACCATCTCGGCGGTGCGGACGGCGTTCATCACCGGGTGCGGGCGTTCGGGGACGACGATCCTCGGGCAGATGCTGGGGCGGCGCGGGGATGTGTCGTACCTGAACGATCGGTTCGACCTGTGGGCGGACTTCCCCGAGGCGGACATCTGGGGCAAGCACCACGCCGAGATGCCCGCGGGCGCACGGGTGTCGCTGGGACGAGAGGATGCGACGCGGGACGCGGACGCGAGGGAGCGGTTCGTGCGCGGGCTGGAGCGGCATCGGGCCGGGCGGGCGGTGCTCATCGAGAAACTGGCGATCAACAACTTCCGGCATGGGTTCCTGCTCGGGCTCGTGCCGGACGCGGCGATCATCAACATCGTTCGGCACGGGGTGGAGGTGGCGTTCTCGATCCAGGAGCGAGCGCGGGCGGGGCGTTGGTACGGCGTGGGCGATCGGAAGTGGCTGCTGCTGGAGCAGCACGCGCGCGAGGTTGGGCTGGGGGGCTTGCTGGAGTTGTGCCGAACACCCTTTGAGCGCGGGCTGCTGGAGTGGCGGCTGAGCGTGGACGCGGCGGACGCGTGGCGAGCCGGGGCAAGCGGGGCGAGGTTTCTGCGCGTGCGGTACGAGGCGTTGCTCGCGGACCCGCTGGCGACGTGCGACGCGCTCGACGAGTTCCTGGGGCTGCCTTCGTCGGAGGAGATGCGGGCGTTCGCGGCATCGTCGCTCTCGCGGCGGTCGCCGGCGGCGGCGGAGCGGGACGTGCCGGAGACGACCGAGGTCATCGCGGGCGACGCGTTGCGTCGGCTCGCGTATTGGCCGACGGGGGGCGGGCGATGAAGGATCGGTACTTTTTCGGTCGTGTGCTGGCGCGGCAGGTGGACTTCTTCGCGTTCCCGCGGACGGGGTCGCACTTCCTTCGCTACTGCACGCAAGGGCTGTTCGATCTGGTCGCGCTCCCGCAGCCGGGGACGGACGACGCGGAGGCGGTGGACCGGCAGCGGGAGTTGCGGCCGATGGCGCTCTATGCACTGGACCTTCGAGAGGACGGCGTGCCGTGGACGCCGGTGTGGTTCAACGCGGGGGCGGCGGGCCGGCACGGCAAGCCGGTGAAGGGCGGGGCGCCGGTGCTCGTGCTGATCCGCGAGCCGATCGCGACGGTTTACAGTTATTACATGGCTTCGGAGTCGAGATGGGGCGCGACGATCGACTCGCCAGCGGCCTGGGTGCAGGACAAGTTGAACGCGTACGCGGAGTTCTATCGCACGGCCCGCTCGCTGCTCGCCGAGCACCCGCGCGAGTCGATGCTGGTGCGATTCGAGGACCTCGTGGCGGGCCCGGAGGCGCTGCGGCGGCTGGTGGAGTTCGTGGGCGTGCGGCCGAAGTTGTCGCCCGAGTTCGTGCACGAGGTGACGCGGTTCGAGTCGATGGTGGCGCGGGGGCCCGAGGGAGCGGGCGAAACGGGGCACAAAGAGGGAGGACGGACGTTTTATCGCGCGGGGAGCAACGAGGCGTGGCGAGCGGATGAGGCGTTTGCGCGGGTGCTGGCGCGGGTGCGCGTGCCGGACGCGAGCGAGTTTGGGTATCCGACAGCATGACGGCGACGGGCCCCATCTTCGTGCTGGGCGTCCCGCGATCGGGGACGACGCTGCTGCGGACGATCCTGGACTCGCACAGCGCGATCGCGTGCGGGCCGGAGACGCCGTGGCTGGGGGCGCACCAGCCGCGGAGCGTGCAGGGGCTGCTGAACTTTCTGCGAGACGAGCGGCAGGGATACTGCGCGTCGTTCGGCATGCCGCGCGAGGTGGCGACGGACGCAGCGCGGAGGCTGGTGTCGGACCTGATGGGGGCGTATGCGGCGTCGCGGGGGAAGCGTCGCTGGGCGGAGAAGACGCCGGACAACGTGCTGTTTGCCGACTTCCTGTTCGAGATGTTCCCCGAAGCGCGGGCGGTGCACCTGGTGCGAGACGGGCTGGACACGGCGGCGTCCACGTCGATCATCGCGGAGCATCGGAAGGGGATCTCGGCGTGGCATGAGCGGAACCTGTCGCTGGGGCCGGGCGTGGCGGTGGCGAACACGCCGTTCGCGGCATTGCTGCGATGGCGGCACTGGAACGGCGTGGTTTCGCGATCGCTGGAGGGTCGGGCGAGCCTGCGCGTGCGGTACGAGGAGTTGGTGTCGGAGCCGGAGCGGACGGTTCGGGCGGTGATGGCGCACGTGGGCGAGTCGTTCGAGCCGGGGATGCTGGACTACGCGCGGCACGAGCACCACCTGCCGGCGTGGGAATGGGGGAGCGCGGACGTTCGGGCGCACGGGAGCATCCGGACGGATCGAGTCGGGCGCGCCTCAACGGACCTGGACGCGCTGACGCGCGAGATCCTGATGCCGATGGTGCGCGAGGGCCCCGGGCGCGTGGAGGTGTCGGCGGCGCTGGCGTCGGTGGCGGAGTTGCAGTCGCCGCGGTTCCGGCGGTTCATGGGGTTTGTGAACGCGTTCGCGGCGCCGCTGGGGCTCAAGACGTTCACGAACTGGTCGAAGGTATGGGAGTATCCGTGGGTGTGGTTCCGCGGGCTCTCTGGGCTGGACTTTGGTTCGCGTCCGCGGGTGGTGGATCTGGGGAGCGAGTTGTCGCCGATGCCGTGGATCCTGGCGCTGCTGGGCGCGCGGGTGACGCTGGTCGAGCGGAATCGGAAGGTGGAGCCGGCGTGGTCGTCGCTGCGCGATCGGCTGCGGGTGGACGTGGATTGGAAGTTTGTCGATGATGATCGGATCCCGCTCGCGGATGGCACGGCCGACGTGCTAACGAGTTTCTCGGTGATCGAGCACCAGCCGGATCGCCGCGCGGCGGTCGAAGAGGCGGCACGGGTGATCCGGCCCGGTGGGCTGTTCGCGCTGTCGTTCGACGTCTGCGAGCCGGGGATGGGGATGACGTTCCCGGAGTGGAACGGACGCGCGATGACGCTCCGCGAGGCGGAGGAGGTATACGGGCACGCGGCGTTCGGTGGGCGCGGGAGGCCGGAGTGGGACACGGGCGTGCTCGGGCCGTTCGTGGCGTGGCACCGCGAATCCGCTCCGCACCACAACTACGCCTCCGGTGCGATGGTGCTGCGGAGGGCGCCATGATCCTCGATCTGTATCGGCATCGGGGGTACATCTGGCGCACGGCGTGGTCCGAGGTGCGGACGCGGTACGCGGGCTCGGGGATGGGCGCGCTGTGGAACCTGGTGCAGCCCTTGTCGATGATCCTCGTGTTCTCGCTGGTGTTCACGAGCATCATGAAGCACCGCGACATGGGCGGCGTGCCGTACACGGTGTACCTGTGCGCGGGGCTGCTCCCCTGGGCGGCATTTTCGGAGTGCCTGAACCGAGGGACGACGGCGTTCGTGCACCACGCGGTATACCTGCGGAAACTCCCGATCCCCGAGCAGGTGTTCGTGGCGCAGACCGCGGCGACGGCGGCGATCGGGCTGACGCTCAGTTTCGCGATGCTCGTCGCGGTGGCGGTGGCGATGGGGCACTACCCGTCGTGGCACTGGCTCCTGCTGCCGGTCCCTTTGGCCATGCTGATCCTCGTGGGGTTCGGGCTGGGGCTGGCGCTGGGGACGGTGAACGCGTTCATCCGGGACGTGGGGCAGGTCGTCCCGATCCTGCTGCAGATGTGGTTCTGGTTCTATCCGATCGTGTACCACGAGTCGTTCCTGCCGGGCTGGCTGCGGGCGGCGCTCCCCTACAACCCGGTGTATCCGGCGATCACGGGGATCCGTGAGTTGTTCCTGGCGCGCGAGGTGCCGTCGGCGTGGCTATGGGCGCAGATGGCGCTCTGGGCCGCGGGCGCCGGGGCGCTGGGGTGGGTCGTTCTGCGGCGTCTTCGGGACGAGTTGCGGGACGTGATCTAGGGCGGTCCGCGCGAGGTGGTGAGGTGTCGGCGACTGCTGCGGAAGGGCGGCGCAAGACCGGCGCGATCGGAGCGCCAGGCGTGCAGGAAGTTGCGCGGGAGCGCGGGTGAGGGGTCGAAGTGCGGCGGTTTGTCGCCGGGTGCGGCGGATGCGCACGCGGTTTGCGTTGCAAGCCCCCGTCGGCCTCGGTGGAGACTCGACGGGGGGGAGAGAGAGGGCGAGTGTGAACCGCGATAGGCGGTGCGCGTGTGTACCACGCGGAACGGGCATGGCGGCGGAAGAAGGCGGAGAGGTTGCGAGCGGGCGAAAAGGACACGGCGAGGCGTAAGGGCGCGAATGGACTTGCGCGCGGCCGGGATGCCGGGCCGGAGAAGGCCACGAGAGTCGGGAGACGGCGATGACCAGGGAAGGCGCACGGAAGCGGAACATCGAGCAGTTGCTGGGCCTGGCGGGCGCGTACAAGGGCCTGAGCCGGAAGAAACTGGCCGAGGCATTGGGCCGGGACCCGACGAAACTCTTCCCGGAGACGGGGAACCCGAAACTGGACTACGTGATCCGTCTGGCGGACCTGCTGGACTGGCCGGTGGGGGACGTAGCGGAGGTGATCTGGGAGAGCGAGCCGGCGGACATGTCGGAGGCGGACGGTCTGGGGTTTGAGGCGCTGGACGACCTGGCGCGGCAGATGCACCGCGAGGGCAAGGCGGCGGAGATGCTCGGGGCGTCGCAGCGGATGGCGCTGGCGGCGCGCACCCCGCACGAGCGAGCGCTGGCGGCCCACCGCGAGTCGGGGGCGTGGAACAGTTTCGGTCGGTTCAACAAGGAGTTGGAGGCGATCCGCCGGGGGCTGCAGGAGAGCCCGATCCCCGCGGACCTGCGGTCGCTGCTGCGGGTGAACCTGTCGCACGCGTACTACACGCTGGGGCAGCACATCGAGGCGCGGGCGATGGCGCGGGACCTGTTGGAGGAGTTCGCGGTCTCGCCCCCGACGAGTCGCGCGGGCCGGGCCTCGCGGGCGTTCGCGGCCTATGTGCTCGGGCACGCGAATCGATCGCTGATGGCGCAGGAGCCGGAGCGGAGCCAGGAACGAGCGAGCGCGGCGGCCGAATCGCTGGCCTCATCGCGAGACCAGTATGAGACGCTCGCGGCGGAGTTCGACAACGACCCGTGGCGCGGGATCGCGAACACCTGCCTGGGCGGGCTGATCGAGGTGGAGGTGGAACTGGGGCGTCGCTCGGCGGGCGAGGCGATCGCGGAGATCCACCGCGGCCTGGAGGCCGTGGGAACGGACGCGGACGGGCTCAAGGGCGATCGGCTGGAGAGTTACGGGTGGTGGTGCGTCTTTGGATGCAACATCACGCTGCGGCACCTGGCGGGGGGCGAGTTGCAGCGGCAGATGGCGGTCTTCACGAACAAGGGGTACCAGATCGCGGACCGGCTGAACAACTGGGCGATGCGGGAGCAGTTGTTCTCGATGGAGTTCGTGCAGCGGCAGCAGTTGAACGTGCTGGCGGGGTTCCCGGTGGAGTGGACGATCGACGCGGACGATGTGCGTGTGCTGGTGGGGACGATGGGACGGTTCCCGCAGTTCAAGAGCACGGGCTGGAAGATCCTGAGGACCGCCACCGTTGTCGGTGGTCACTAGGGGAGAGAGCGAGCGATGCACACCACCACACACAGCATGAAGCGACTGGCGATGCTCGGGGCGATGCTGTCGGCGGCGACACCTGCGGCCGCACAGATCACGCTCAAGCCGATCATCGCGCACAACGAACAGGGACGGAAGGAGCAGCCCGGCCAGCACAAGCGGACGCCGAGCGCGATGGAGTCGGCGCTGGACGCGACGGTGCGGCTGCTGGGCGACGAGGCTGCGACCACCTCGATGCCGGATGCGAGGCTGCGCGAGGCGTGGGGCGGCGGTTGGACGCGTGGGAGCGTCGAGATGTCGACGTTCGGCGATCGCCGAGTGACCCCCGTCGGCGGAGCATCCGGCGCGAGCGTGATTCCCGCACCCGGTGCCGGTGTGCTCCTGACGCTCGGAGCGGTTCTTGCGTGGCGTCGGCGGCGGCGATCAGTGGCGGCGCCGGCGGGCGAGGACCGCTGAGGCGACGAGGCACGCGAGGCCCGAGGCGGGCGCCGGCACCACGAAGATGTCGACATCGGCGTAGGCCTGGCCCGCGGTATTTGGGAAGAAGTTGAACTGGAGGAAGGAGCCTGAGAGGTTCCCGCCCATGAAGGGCCCGACGCCGACGTTCCCGAAGACGGGGTCGTCGAAGGCGCCGTTGAAGGTGAGCCCCTCGATGGTGTATCCGCCCCCGATGAAGTTCTTGACGCTTCCAACGCCGGGAACGATGGAGGCGACGTAGATGTCGGGATCAGCGGTGTTGCCGTTGACCGTGACGCGGATGTTGCCGCCCTGAACGAAGCCGTTGCTCAGGACGACGGACCCCAGGAAGTCGGTGAGGACGCCGTTGAATCCCTGGCTGGCGAATCCGCCCGCGCCCGAGCGGAGGAAGATGTCGACGAGGCTGGTGTTGGCGGGGTCGAAGCCGAGTGCCACCGCGCCGGTGTGGGACGCGCCCCCAAAGGCGGTCGGGGCGCCGAGCGAGTCGAGCGCCTGGACGGCCATCGCGTTCACGTCCATCTGAAGGACGAGTTGGGCGTTCGCTGCGGCGCAAGCAGCACCGAGTGTTGCCGTGATCAGTGCGAGTCTCATCCGATTCCCTCCTTCGCCATCCTTGGAAAGGACGCCTCGGGCCCGATCGTAATGAGAACTCTCAATCTTGCAAGGCTCTTCTTGCGTTTATTGATCGTCTGCGCGGCAAGGCACGCCCGATAGGCCGCCGCTGGCGTCTCATAACATCATCCCGCGCGTTATCGGAGGTCGCCGTCGTCGATGTCGGCGTTGGTGTAGACCTTCTGCACGTCGTCGAGGTCCTCGACGGCATCCACGAGGGAGAGGAGCCGCGTGGCGTCGTCCCCGCGGACGGGCGCATGGGTGGTGGGGAGCATGTCAAGCCGGGCGTCGTCGATGACGAAGGCGGCGTTCTCGAGTCGCTCCTTGACGCGGGGGAAGTCCGCGGGCGAGGTGGTGACGGTCCAAAGGGTGTCGGACGCTTCCGGGGCCTCGACATCCTCCGCGCCGGCGTCGAGGGCGACTTCGATCAATCGCTCCTCGGAGAACGTCGCGGGCGGCGGCTTCTTCTTGTCGGCCTGGGGTGGGGCGGCGGAGACGAGGATGAGGCCCTTGGGCACGAAGAGGTAGGCGACGCACCCGGACGAGCCGAGGTTGCCTCCGAACTTGCCGAGGATGAGGCGGAGGTCGCCGACGGTGCGAGTGCGATTGTCGGTGAGGGCATCGATGAGAATGGCGACGCCGGAGGGGCCGTAGCCCTCGTAGCGGACGGCCTCGTAGTTCTCGCCCCCGAGTTCGCCGGAGCCCTTCTTGATGGCGCGGTCGATGGTATCCCGCGGCATGTTGGCGTAGCGGGCCTCGTCGATGGCGTAGCGGAGGCTGAGGTTGGAGGCGGGGTCTGGGCCGCCGGTCTTGGCGGCGACGATGATGGCCTTGGCGCACTTAGTCCAGACCTTGCCGCGTTTCTTGTCGACGGCGGCCTTGCGGTGCTTGATGTTGTGCCACTTGCTATGACCGGCCACGGGGGGGCTCCGGGGAGTATCGGACGGGGGAGTTTAGTGGTCCACGGGCCGAGGATCGGGGTTGTCGTATTGCGGCGCGACGCGAACGGGGGTGTTGGCGCGGGCCGCGGCCTGCTTGGCGCGGGCGAGGTCGACGATCGTGCGATACTCGGCGGTGGTGGCCTCGGGGAGTTGACGGCGCTGCTCGTCGGCGGGGAGGCGAGGATTGGGACGATCCGCGTCGAGTTGGCGCTGGGCGACGCGCTCGGCCAGGGACCAGTAGCGGAGCGCCTCTTCGCCGCGGTTGGCGAGCCAGAGGGCGTCGGCGAGGTGGTGGAGGATGGTCGGGTCGGTCTGGCCGTGGTCCGTCATCGCGGCGGCCTGGAGGAGGGACACGGCGCCGCGTGCGGTGACGGTGCCGGTGGCGGGATCGAGGGTGTCGAGGATCCGTCCCTGCTTGTAGCGGAGCCAGCCGAGGGAGTCGATGATGGCTGGCTCTTCCGGGAGACGGCGGAAGGCGCGTTCGAGGAGATCGGATGCTCGTTCGATATCCTTGCCTCGATCCGCGAGCGAATAGCCGAGGTTGTTGCAGGCCCAGGGGTGATCGGGGTCGAACTCGAGCGCGAGTTCGTAGGCGGCATCGGCGAGGTCGTGCCGAGCGGAGGAGGCGATGAGGTTGCCGAGGATGTAGGCGGCCTCGGAGCGCGGGTCGGGCGGCGGCTGGGTGGTCTGGACCTGGGCGAGGATGGCGGCGAGTTGTCCGGCGGCGTGGAGACGGAGGATCATCGCGCGGGCCTGGTCGATCGTGCCGGCGAGGGCGACGATGCGGAACCAGGCGACGGCGAACTCGGGCGTGATGGCGTCGGGGAGATCGGCGCCGCGGGCCACGACGGCGGCCGCGAACTGGCCCTTGCCTTCTTCGAGCAAGAGGCTGGCGGCGCGGAGGTGGGGCGCGCCCTTGAGTTGCGGGAAGGTGGCCGAGCAGCGGTCGGCCGCGGCGATGAGGCGATCGGCGTTCACCGGGTCGGCGCGGGCGAGGAGTGTGAGTCGGCGGTCGTGGAGTTCCGGCCCGAACTTCCCGTCGCGGGCGGTCACCAGGTCGAGGATGAGGAGGGTCGCCGAGGCGGCGTCGAAGTTTCGGCGGTCGTCGAGCGCGGTCTTGGCGAGGCCGTCGGCGAGGTCGATCAGCCGACCGATCGCGTCAGGCCCGAGCGTGACGCGAGGGGTGATCGTGGCGGCCAGGGCGTCGCGCGCGGGGGCCGGTCGCTGTGCGCGGATGTGCAGTTCGGCGAGGTCGATGGCTTCGGCGGGCACGAGCGTTCGGCCCTGGAGGCGAGCGAGCGCGAGCGAGTCGGCCTCGTCGGGCTTGCCCAGGCGATCGCGGAGCAGCCGCTCGAGGATGCGACGCACGTCCTGGCCCGCGCCGCGGTCGATGGCGTCGCGAGCGACGGCCTCGGCGGCGGGCTTGTCGTCCTTGGCGAGAGCGAGCACGCACGCCGCGGCGACGAGAGCGGGCGATCCCGGGCGTGCGGCCAGTTGCCGGCGCACCCAGTCCTCGTGCGGGACCAGCGACGCGGCGCCGTCGCGTGCGGCACGCTGCTCCCACGCGCTGGTCAACATGCCGACGGAGATCGAGTCCGATGGATCCTGGTCCGCCAGTTCCAGCGCGAGCGGCTCGGCCTGGTCGAACATCCCTCGTCGGAGCGCGTCGGCAGCGCGGCGGACGCGGATCGCGCGGGAGTCGGGAAAGGCGAGGCGGAACTCGCGGGCGAGGGCGGCGGCACGCGAGGGGTCGGCCTTGGGGCCGCCCGTCGAGTAGAGGTCGAGCAGCGGGCCGATCGGGCGATCGTCGGTGGGATCGATGCGGCGGGCCTCGTCCAGC
This sequence comes from Phycisphaerae bacterium, assembly GCA_016793805.1. Lineage (GTDB taxonomy): Bacteria > Planctomycetota > Phycisphaerae > Phycisphaerales > UBA1924 > JAEUIZ01. The sequence goes on along the minus strand of JAEUIZ010000025.1, from coordinate 15,211 downwards.
CAGCGCTCGGCGTCGGCGGCGGTCTCGGGCGAGGGGACGCGGAGCGCGATCGCGGCTGCGAAGACAAGGTCTTCGATCCGGTCGGCGGCGGGACCGGGCAAGGCGAGCACGGCCCGGGCGCGCTCGAGCGCGTCGGCATCAAGCGCAAGCGAGGCGAGCGCCCGGGCATGGGCGCGGATCGCCAGGGGCGTCGTGCTCGAGGCGAGTCGCTCGCGAGCCTCGGCGGCCGAGTCGAGCGTTCCGGACTGGATCGCGCAGACGATGGCGAGCAGGTCGGCGACGGGCTGGGCGTCGCGCGGGACGGCCGCGTCGTCGAGCACCCGGCGGGCCCGCGCGGGCAGCCCGGCGCTGGCGAGCACGTGTGCGGCTGTGAGTCGGCCCCAGGGCCCGGCGCGAAGGAGCGAAGCGGCGAGCGCGTCGGGATCGGGCTGGGCGGCGAGGAGGGCATCGGCGACGGTGTCGGCGGAGGCGGGCCGGCGCGAGACGAGGTCGGCGGCCGCGGCTGCGCGATCGGTCGCGTCGAGCATGCCGAGGTACATCGCCAGAGCGGGCGAGTCGGTGGGGTCGCTGCGGAGGTGGTCTCGGAGTGTGCGACGGGCCTCCGGGAGTTCCTGGAGCGAGGCTTGGGCGCGGACGAGCGAGGAACGAACCGCGCGGCCCTCGCCGGCGCGGTCAGCCCGGAGGGTGGCCAGTGCGCTGACGATCCGCGGGCGCAGGTCGGGGCGTGCGGCAACGTGGCGCAGCACGGGCACGACGCTGGGGTCGAGCGGATGATCGGCCAGCGCGCGAAGCGAGATGATCGCCGCACGCTCGGGCTGTCCGGCGGCGAGCGCGGCGTGCACGAGACGGGGCAGGAGCGACGTGCCATCGGCGGCGGGCAGGAGCGAAGCCTGTTCGTAGGCGCGGAGCGCGGCGTCGGGCTCGCCCAAACGGCAGTGCGCGTCGCCCACGGAGCGCCAGAGGTCGGCGCGGCGCCGGAAGATGCCGCCGTAGTCGTTGCCGTAGCGTGTCGAGGCGGTGAGTTCGGCTGGGCGGGTGAGCGCGCGGGTGGTCGATTCGAGCCCGGCGCGGGTGAAGCCCAGCGACGTCAGGGCCGATCCGAGTCGGACGTGGAGCACGGGCGCGAGCAAGGGATCGACACGCTCGGGGCCGGCGCGGACCGCGCGGGCGAGAAACCTGGCGGCCTCGTCGTGGCGGTTGCGGGCGTCGGCGGCGCGAGCGAGGATTTCGAGGCCGCGGGGCCCGAGGTCGCCCCGCGCTTCAGCGGCGGCGAAGGCGGACTCGGCGTCTCGTGCTTGCCCGGCGAGCAGGTACGCCTCGCCCAGTTCGCGCCAGGGCTCGACGGATCCGGGGTCCAGGGTCGTGGCCTGCTTGAGTTCGGCGATGGCGCCCGGGACGTCGCCGTCGAGCAGCATCGCGCGGCCTCGAACGTATCGGCGAATGGCGGCCTCGTGGGCCTCGGGGTCGCCGATCTGGCCCGACGGAACTCGCGGCGGCGACACGGCGAACTCGTCGAGCACCGAATCCAGCGACCGCGCGGCGCGTTCGAACTCGATCGCGTCGGCGGGGATGGGATCGAGGCTGCCGGGCTCGATCCCGGGGACGCGCCCGGGCTGGGCGTTGGGATCGGGGGCGGAGCGTCGCGCGGCGTCGCGTGCGAGCGGCGCGAGGGCGCGGTCGTGCGAGCCAGCGGGATCGGGCGGCGGGGGCGGTGCGGGCTGGGACGACGCGCAGCCGGCGAGCAGAAGGGCCGCGAACAGGCTCGGGCGTCGGTGGATCATGGTCTCAGGGCTTGGAGGTGCGCTTGGATCGGCCCTTGTCGGACTTGGGCTTGGTGGCGGGCGGCTTGATCTTGCGCGGGCGCGAGGTGGGGCGGTCGGGTGCCCAGGCTTCGAGCAGGAGGAACGGCTCGGCGGTCTCTCCCGCTCGATGGTGCCGTTCGAGCCATCCCGAGGCAGCGGGGCGTTCGAGGTCGGCGGGGAGACAGCCGGCGTCGGCGAGGGCTGCGGCGAGTCGATCGTCGCACGGGAAGGCGTGCCCGCCGAAGGCGAGCAGCGTCAAGCGTGCGGCCACCGGCGCGGGCATGCCCTCGAGGGATTCGAGGTACTCGCGGGCCTCGCGCTTGCCGAGCGATTGAGCCTTGGCGAGGGAGACGGCGTGCTCGCGCTTGTAGAGGTGGTTGAGGACCCCGCGGAGCCTCGTCATCCGTTCGAGGGCTTTCGGGTAGCGTTCGCCGATGACGGCGACGAGTTCGTGCGGGAGGCAGACTCGCATCTCGTTGTAGTCGACGACGGCGTTGTGCAGTTTGGCGGTGGCGTCGGCGGCGCGGGGCGGCCCGGCGTCCCAGGCCATGAAGGCGAACACGAGTTGCCAGACAAGCGGATCGGCGTGGTCGGGTCGTCCGGCGAGCGCGGGATCGGTGGGGGCCGCTTCGGTGGCGGCGCGGAGTTTTTTGAGGAGAGCCGCGAGTTTCTTGAGGGGATCGGGTGCGCTCACGGGGCCGGGTCCTGCGTCGGCTGAGCGTAGGCGTCGGGCTGCGGGGGTGGGCCGCCATCGGCAGGAGGAAGACCCTGGGCCTCGCGTTCCCGCTCCTTCAACTCGCGTTCCTGCGTCACCTTGGCGAGGGCCTCGATGACGCCGGCCTGCTTCTTGGGGCCCCGGTCGAGTCGGAAGCGGAACTCGGGAAGCCGGCGGTCGCGGATGGCGTTGCTGATCTCGTGGCGGAGGTGCCGCGAGGCGCTCCGCAGACCGTGGAGGCAGAGGTCCTGGCGTTCCGCGGGAAAGACGGAGACGAAGATGTCGGCGAAGGCGCCGTCGGGGGTGACGGTGACGGAGGTGATGGTGATGAGGCCGCTGACGCGGGGGTCCTGGAGCCCGCGGGAGATGAGGGTCTGCAGGCCGTGGTGGAGTCGGGCGGCGAGTTGGTCGTTGGCCTTGCTCATGGGCGCTCCGGGGCATCGAAGTGGCGGAGCATCTCGGCGGCGAGGGCGTCGCGGTCCGGGGTGTCGTCGGGGGAATCGGGGAGGTCGTCCACGTCGCGGATGAACCGGCGGGAGCAGGCGCCGAGTTCGGCGTCGAGCAGCGCACGGAGTTTGTTGGTGATGGCGTCGAGAACCTCGCCGAGGTGCCGCCCGTCGGTGCCGACGAGGGCGAGGGCCATCTGGGCGACGGTGTGGGAGTCGAGGCGGCCGACTTCCGCGACGGCGGCCAGGTGCTCGCGGTGGAGGCGGTCCTTGACGGACTTGACGACGCGGCGCTTGTCCTTGAGGGACTCGCTGCCGCGGACGAGGAGTTCGAACTGGAAGAGGGCGACGATCATGATGACTGGAGCGCGATGAACAAGGGCTCAAAGCCCGCCGCCCGGTCGAAACTCACAGCGTCCTCTTGACCTCGACGTTCTTGTAGCACTCGAGGACGTCACCCTCCTTGATGTCGTCGTAGCCGACGATCTTCATGCCACACTCCATGCCGGCTCGGACCTCCTTGGCGTCGTCCTTGAAGCGCTTGAGTTGCTCGAGTTTGCGGTCGTTCTCGATGACCACGTCGTTGCGCGTGACGCGGATGAGGGCGTCGCGCTGGACGACGCCGTCGGTGACGTAGCACCCGGCGATGGCGCCGACCTTGGAGACCTTGAAGACCTTGCGGACCTCGGCGTGCCCGAGCACGTCCTGCCGCAACTCGGGGGCGAGGAGCCCCTCGGCGGCCTTCTTGAGGTCGTCGGTGATGTGGTAGATGACCTGGTACGGCCGGATCTCGACGCCCTTCTGCTCGGCGAGCCCGCGGGCCTTCCCCGAGGCGATGACGTTGAACCCGATGATGACGGCCTTGGAAGCCTCGGCGAGTTGGACGTCGCTCTCGGTGATCCCGCCGACCGCGGCGTGCAGGACGCGGACCTTGACCTCCGAGGTTGTGACCTTCTCCACCTCGCTCTTGAGGACGTCCACCGTGCCCTGCTCCGCGGCCTTGAGGACGACCAGGATCTCCTTGGTGTCGCTCTCGGCCATCTGGGAGAAGAGGCGGTCGAGCGTGGCCTTGGGCTGGGCGAGTTGGGCCTCGCGCTCGCGCTGGCGGCGCTGCTCGGCGGAATCCTGGGCCTTGCGGAGCGAATCAACGACGAAGAACTTGTCACCCGCGTCCGGGACCTCGTCGATGCCGGAGATCTGGACGGGGATCGGGGGAAGGGCTTCCTTGAGTTTTTTGCCGCGATCGTCGGTGATGTCGCGGACGCGTCCGTAGCCGCGCCCGGCGACGATGAAGTCGCCGACCTTGAGTTTGCCGTCCTGGAGGAGGAGATTGGCGACGGCGCCGCGTCCCTCTTCGACGCGGGCCTCGATGACGGTGCCGCGGGCGAAGCCGCCGAAGTCGGCCTTGAGTTCGCGGAGTTGGGCCTGGTAGTCGAGGACTTCGAGGAGTTCCTTGATGCCCTGTCCGGTGAGGCCGCTGGTCTTGACGACCTCGGTGTCGCCGCCCCATTGCGTGGGATTGAGCCCGTGCTCGGCGAGTTGGCCGAGGGTCCTCTGGATGTTGGCCTCGGTCGCCTCGGGGCGGTCGATCTTGTTGAGCGCGACGACGATGGGAACCTTGGCGGCCTTGGCGTGGGAGATGGACTCGACGGTCTGGGGCATGACGCCGCCATCGGCGGGGGAGACGACCAGGACCACGATGTCGGTGATGTTGGCGCCGCGGGCGCGCATGTTCGTGAAGGCCTGGTGGCCCGGGGTGTCGAAGAAGACGATCTCCTTCTTCTCGCCCGCGACCTCGACCGGGACTCGGAACGCGCTGGTGCGCTGGGTGATGCCCCCGGCCTCGCCCGCGGCCACGTTGGCGTTGCGGATCTTGTCGAGCAGGCTGGTCTTGCCGTGGTCCACATGCCCGAGGATGGTGACCACCGGCCCGCGCGGGCGGAGGTCGACCACGTCCCGCTTCTCGAACTCCGCGGAGACGGCCTCTTCGGCGGTCTTGGCCTCGACGACTTCGAGTTCGATGTCGTAGTCGATCATGATCTCCTGGGCCTTGGCGGGGTCGATGCCGGCGTTGATCGTCGTGATGATGCCCTGCTCGAAGAGGGTCTTGACGATCTCGCCGCCCTTGACGCCCGTGGCTGCGGAGAGGTCCTTGATGGTGAAGGGGGCCGCGATGCGGACCTTGCCGCCGACCTCGGCGGGCGAGAGGGCTCGCTCGGCGGCGCCGCCCTCCTGGCGCTTGAGGTCCTGGCGGCGCTTCCTGAGAAAGCCTCCGGCTCGGAGGAGCCTGGCCTCGCGTTCGATGAGGTCCTGCTCGCTGAAGACGCCCGCGCCACCGACCCACGCGGCATCGCCGGAGCGGCCCTTTCGCCGATCGGGGACGGCGGTCGTGGTCGTCGGGGAGCGGCGCTTGTTGGCGCCCCCGCGGCGTGCGGCGCGGTCGGACTCTTCGACGCTCCCGCCTGCAGCGGGCGAGACCCCGGCGCCACCTCGCGGCCCGCGCGTGGTGGTGATTCCTGGTCCATCCCCGGGCGGTCCGGGTCGGCGGGCGCGCGGAACATCGATGACCTCGGGGGCCTCGACGCGCACGACCTTGGGTCCAGAGAGTTTGACCGGGGCCTGGACTTCGAGTTTCTGGCCGACGGGACGGACGACCTTGGGCCGGGTCGGAACGTTCATCGGCGCAGGCACCACCGGCGCGGTCGGCGCCGGTGGAGCCGTCGCGGCCGGGGCGAGCGGAGGTTGCACCTCAGCCGGAGGCGGCGGAGGCGCGACGGGGGCGACGATGGTGGGGGGCGGAGGCGGGATCACCTTGGCCGGCGCGGGAGCCGGTGCCGCGGGGATCGTCACCCTTGCCGGCGCGGGGGGCTCGGCGTCCACCTTGGGAACGGCGGGCTTGGCGGCGGGAGTCGGACGCGCGGGCTTGGGGGCCGGCTCGGAGGGCTCGGGCGTGGGCGGGGTGGCCTCGGCGGGCGGGGCGGCCTTGCGGGCCGCGCGCTTCGGGGGCTCGGCCACCGCCGTGGATGAGTCGGAGGTTGCGGTAGGGGATGGCTCGTCGTTCTTGGCCTTGGCGGCGCGCGACGCCGGCTTCGCCTTGACGACCTTCTCAAGATCCACAGGCGCGGAGGTCTCCACCGCGGTCGTGGCCTGATGCTCGGCGCTGAACCACTCCTTGATCGTCGCCTCGAGACCGGCCGAGACCACGGACATGTGGTCCTTGATCTTGGGGATGTCCTCGGCGATGCACTTGGCGATGATCGCCTTGGAATCGATGCCAAGGTCCTTCGCGATATGGTGGATCCGTCGTGCGGCCAAGCCTTGCTCCAGTGTGCCGCCGGGCCTGCGTTGGCCCGGGGGCGTGGTGTTCGATCAGGAACTCTGCCCCAGAATGTCCGCGGCCCGAGCATCGTCGGCGGGCGTCGGCGGCGCGGGCGCGTCCTTGGCCCCGAGGATGGCCGCGGCAGCGAGGTCGCCGTCCACCAGGCCCTCCGGCCGCTCCCCGGCCAGCAGTTTCTTCGCCGCTTCTTCCTCGGCCTTGCGACGGATCTCGGCCTCTTCCTTCTCTTTCTGTTGTTGCTCGGCGACGATCTTGGCCCGGGCCGCGGCGACCTCGACGGCCTTGCGGGCCGTCTCTTCGCTGATGCCCAGTTCGGTCGTGAGCACCTCCGCGCCGACCTCTTCGATATCGAAGACGCTGACCATGCCCAGGGCGCCGAGTTTGTCCATCATCTCCTCATTGAAGCCCTCGATCTCGAGCAGCGTCTGCGACATTGTCTCCAGACCCTTGGTGAACTCTTCCGGCGTGAGGATGTCGATGTCCCATCCCGTGAGCCGGGCCGCGAGCCGGACGTTCTGCCCGCGCTTGCCGATCGCGAGCGAGAGTTGATCCTCGCGGACGACCACCGTGGCGCGACCGAGTTCGAAGCAGAGGCTGATCTCCGCGACCTCGGCGGGCTTCAGCGCGTTCTGGATGAGGATCTGCGACGACTCGTTCCAGCGCACGATGTCGATCTTCTCGCCGTTGAGTTCGTCGACGATGTTCTTGATGCGCGACCCGCGGACGCCCACGCACGCCCCCACCGCGTCCACCTTGGAGTCGATCGAGGCGACGGCGATCTTGGTGCGATATCCCGCCTCGCGCGCCATCGCCTTGATGTCGATGATGTGCTCCGCGACCTCCGGGACCTCGACCTCGAACAGCCGACGGATGAAGTCCGGGTTCGCGCGGCTCAGGACGATCTTCACCTGGCTCCCCGCGTCGCGGACGTCGAGGATCAGGCACCGCACCCGATCGCCCGCCTGGAACTGCTCGCCCGGGATCTGCTCCGAGCGGGGCATGAACGCCTCGGCCCGGTCGATCGTGACCACCAACGCCCCGCCCTCGTAGCGCTGCGCGGTCCCCGTGCCGATCTCCCCGATCCGCTTCGAGAACTCCGCGAAGATGCTGGTCCGCTCGTCGTCGCGGAACTTCTGGATCATCACCTGCTTGAAGGTCTGGGCGGCGATGCGCCCGAATGCCTCGGGGGGCATCACCAGCGGCTCCCCGTGGCGTGTGAGGGTCATCTCGCCGGTCAGCGGGTCCACGGTGCAGGCGAACTCTTCGGGGTCGATGGCGCTGAAGTACTTGCGGGCGGCCGAGACCATGGCCTGCTCCAGGTCGCGGATGAGCAGTTGCTTCTCGATGTTCCGATCGCGGGCGATCGAGTCGATGATCCGCATCATTTCCTGCTTGTTCATTCGTGCTCCGGCTGTCGTGTTGTCGAGTTGTCGAACGCCTTGCCACCTTCAAACACAAAGGCCACAGCGCCGCAACCAGCGGCCTGTGGCCCTCGACCCAGGGCGCCCGCGAGGGCCGCCCGGCACGATGGACGGGTCGCGCTAGCCCATGCGGGCCAGCCTCTCCGCCGTCGCGCCGATCCGGGACGCCCCGGACGCCTGGCTGATCGGCTTACCGATCATGATCGAGGACCATGCTCATGGACGAACATCTCCTGCCCTTCCGAGGGCCGAACCGACAACTGTAGAAGCGGCCCTGGGCGTAGGTCAAACCCCCGTGTGATGCGAGGGCATGGTTCCGAGGATCGCCCCGAGGCCCGCGACGCTGATGGCGACCCAGAGGATGCCCGCCAGCGCGAACGGCCGCCACCCCACGCGGGCGATCGCCTCGCGCGACAGGCCCGAGCCGATGAGCAGGAGCGCGACCACCATCGCCTGCTTGGCGATGGCCTTGAGCGCGTCGGCGATCGAGTGGATCGGCTGGCCCGCCCACGAGGCATCGAACCTCGCCGCGGAAACCCCCGGCACCAGCGTGCGCACGACGCTCGCCAGCAGGAACAACGCGATGAACCAGGGGACGATCGCGGCGAGCGAGACTCGGCGTGGCTGGCTTGCCTCGGGGGCGCCCTCGTAGCGACGGACCAGCCATCCTGCCAGCATCGACACCGGGACGATCCACAGCACGCGAGAGAGTTTGATGACGGTCGCCACCTTCAGCGCCTCGTCGCCATACGTCCGGCCCGCCCCCACCACCGAACTCATGTCGTGGATCGCGATGGCGGCCCAAGCGCCGAACTGCTGCTGCGAGAGGTCCAGGGCGTGCCCGATCGGCGGGAAGAGATAGAGGGCGAGCGCGTTGAGGGAGAACACCGCAGCCAGCGCGACGGACATCTGGGCCTCGGCCGCGCGGATGACGGCGCCGGTGGCGGCGATTGCCGACCCCCCGCAGATCGCCGTCCCCGAGCAGAGCAGCGTCGTGACCTTTGTCTCGGTGCGAAAGAGCCGACCGAGCAGCAGCCCGAGGGCGAACGTGCCGAGGATGGTCCCCGCGGCGAGGCCGATGCCCGAGGCGCCCGCGCGGGCGACCTGTCCAAGATCGATCGAGAGGCCCAGGAGCACGATGCTGACTTGGATCAGCAGCCGGCTGATCTTCTTCGCGGGTCGCTCCCATGCCGTCAGGCCTAGCAGCGCGAGGGCGAGCCCGAGCGCCAGCGCAAGCGGGGCCGAGGCCCACGGGGTGAGCGCGAAGGCAACGGCGGCGAGGAAGATGAGGCGGCGGGCGGCGGGCATGACCGGCGGGCAGTCTATCGAGCGGCCCGGGGGTCAGCGGGCGACGATCGAGCCGCCAAAGAAGTACCAGCCCCACCCGACGGTGAAAATCCAGCACCCGTACAGCGCGTGCTCGACGCTGGCGGCCAGCAGCGAACGCGAGCGCAGGTACGTGCGCCCAAAGAGGACGCCGCCGATCGCGGAGAACCCGATCGCCCAGGCGTTGTGCATGATGATGTGGGCGTAGCCGAAGGCGACGGCAGCCGCGAGCACGAGAGCCGCGGGACGAGGAAAGACCGTCGCGTAGCGGTGCATGAACATGGCGCGAAAGGCGACCTCCTGGGGCAGCACGCTCAGGATGGGATACCCGACCATGATGACCGCCCACAGGCCGGGGTTGGAGCGCGGGAGCGAGAAGAGGCGGTGCGGCTCGTAGAGCAGGAGCGCGACGGCGAGGAGAGGCCCGAGGAGCGCGAATCGGGCCAGGATGGCGGGGAGCGAGGTGCGCAGGCCGCGAGCGCTCCAGAGGCTCGCACGGTCGAACGTGCGGTCCATGAGCAGCAGGGCGAGGGCGATCGCGCCCAGGGCCCAGATCGCCGGGAAGACGAGGCGCGGGTGCATCACGAGGGCGAGCACGCTCGGCGCGATGAGAAAGAAGACGACGCACTCGATCGCGCGGCGGAGCCTCAAACCGAGCGCCTCACGAGTTCCGCGATCGCGGTTCCTGGTAGGGCGCGTGCCGGGGGCGGATTCACGTCGCGCGGCCGAAGGGCTTGGCGCCGGCGTCGGCGGCGCCGCAATAGAAGCACTTGGGGTGCCGCTTCGAGAGCGGCTTGCCGCAGTCGGAGCACGTCCGAACACCCGACGTGCCGCGGGCCTTGCCGTCGAGTTTGCCGTCGCTCAGGTCGATCTCGGTCATTCGGTCGAGCAGTTGCTCCTCGGTCACCCCGAGGCGCTCAGAGAGGAACGACCACATGGCCATGTTGGTGAGGATGAGGGCGTCGATGCGGCGTTCCACGTCGTTCGCCTTGTCGCGGGCCGAGCGTGCGGCGCTGCCCGCGTCCCGAGTGCGGGCGCTCACCTCAGCGATCCATCGATTCTGATACAGGTCCCAGAAGAAGTTGGTCATGGGTGGAGTCCTCGGTCGCCGGCCAGCAAGAACTCCGGCGGCGCGGGCATACAGTAGGTCTCCGAAGGGAGCCTCTGAATGTCCAGCCAGCCCGTGATTCTCGCCGCGAAACGCACGCCCATCGGCCGCTTTTTCGGGGGCCTGTCGAAGGTTCCATCTCCCGTCCTCGGCTCGTACGCGATCAGGGCCGCGCTCGACGAGATCGGGGGCGTGGCCACGCTCGCCGCGCACGTCGACGAGTGCATCATGGGCTGCGTGTTGCAGGCGGGGCTGGGCCAGAACCCCGCGCGGCAGGCGGGCCTGAAGGCGGGCCTCCCCGACACGCTCAACGCCCAGACGGTCAACAAGGTCTGCGGCTCGGGGCTCCAGGCGGTCATGACCGCGGCCCAGTCGATCAAGGCCGGCGACAATCGTCTCGTTGTCGCGGGCGGGTTCGAGAACATGACCGCGGCCCCCCACTTCGCGCGGGTCCGCGAGGGCGTGAAGTATGGCCCGGCGACGCTGGAAGACGTGATGGCGTACGACGGGCTGCGGTGCGCGTTCGAGTGCTGGGCGATGGGCAACGCCGCCGACCACATCGCGCGGAAGCACGAGATCACGCGGGCCGAGCAGGACCGCTTCAGCGTGCAGAGCCACCACCGCGCGGCGGAGGCCACCAAGCAGGGGTGGTTCAAGGGCGAGATCGTCGCACTCACGGGCGAGCAGTGCCTGGACAAGAAGTCGCCGGGCGTGTCGGCCGACGAGGGCATCCGGGCGGATTCAACCCTCGACTCGGTCGCGAAGTTGCGCCCGGCGTTTGACAAGGACGGGACCGTGACCGCGGCCAACGCGAGCCAAATCTCCGATGGGGCCGCGGCGGTCGTGGTCGCCTCGAGCACCAAGGCCGAGGAACTCGGGATCAAGCCGATCGCGAGGATCGTCGCGTATCACACCGCGGGCGTGGCGCCCAAGGAGATCTTCGCGGCCCCGATCGAAGGCATCGGGGGCGCGCTCAAGAAGGCCAACCTCGCCGTCAAGGACATCGACCTCTTCGAGATCAACGAGGCGTTCGCGGCCCAGGTGCTCTGCAACATCAAGGCGCTGGGCATCCCCGAGAATAAGTTGAACATCTGCGGCGGGGGCGTGGCGCTCGGACACCCCATCGGCGCCTCGGGCGCCCGCGTGCTCACGACGCTCATCCACCAGTTGCGCCGCACCGGCGGGAAGCGCGGCGTGGCGGCGCTTTGCCTGGGCGGGGGCAACGCCGTGGCGATGGTCGTCGAGGTCTGAGTCCGACGCTCCGCGACCCACCGAAGCCTCTCGACGATCTAACCCATGGCCCCACTCGTCGGCATCATCATGGGATCGCAGTCGGATTGGGAGACCCTCCGCCACGCTGCGGAGACGCTGGACGAGTTGCACGTCCCGCACGAGGTGCGCGTGGTCTCTGCCCATCGCACGCCGGACCTGCTGATGGAGTACGCAGGCGGTGCCGAAGCGCGCGGGATCGAGGTCATCATCGCCGGCGCGGGCGGGGCGGCCCACCTCCCGGGCATGGCCGCGTCCAAGACGATCCTCCCCGTGCTGGGCGTGCCCGTGGAGTCCGCGGCCCTTAATGGCGTCGATTCGCTCCTCTCGATCGTGCAGATGCCCGGGGGCGTGCCCGTCGGGACGCTGGCCATCGGCAAGGCTGGGGCGATCAACGCGGCGTTACTCGCCGCGAGCATCGTGGGACTGAATCGGCCCGAGATCCGCGAGGCTGTTCGGGCGTTCCGATCGGCGCAGACGGCCCGCGTGCTCGCCTCGCCCGACCCGCGTGCAACCCCGAGCGACGCGCCAGCCCCGCCGCGCTCCGCCGAGGGCCGCAGGCCGTGATCGTCGGCGTGCTGGGTGGGGGGCAACTCGGCCGCATGCTCGCGCTCGCCGGCTATCCGCTGGGCATGAGGTTTCGTTTCTTCGACACCGCCGCCGACGCCGTCGCGGGGCACGTGGCGCCGCTGGCCGTCGGACGCTTCGACGACCTTGCCGCGCTCGACCGCTTCGCTGATGGGCTCGACGTGGTGACGTATGAGTTCGAGAACGTGCCCGTCGAGGCCGCACGCCACCTCGCACAACGCGTCCCCGTCTGGCCTCCTCCCGAGGCGCTTGAAGCCTCACAGGATCGACTCGCGGAGAAGACGCTCTTCTCGCGGCTGGGGGTTCCAACGACGCGATTCGCGGCCGTCGATGCCGCCGCCGACCTGCCGAGGGCCCTCGATGCCGTCGGCTCGCCTGCCGTGCTCAAGACCCGACGTTTGGGCTACGACGGCAAGGGCCAGGCGGTGGTGCGCACGCTCCCCGAAGCCGAGGCGGCGCTGGCGCGCTTCGCCGGCGCTCCAGCGATCGCCGAGGAGTTCGTGCGGTTCGACCGCGAGGTCTCGATGATCGCGGCGCGGGGCCGCGGCGAGACCGCGTTCTACCCGCTCGTCGAGAACGAGCATCGCGAGGGCATCCTCCGCGTCTCGCGGGCGCCGGCAGCCGGGGGCGGTGCCGAGTCGATCGCGCGCCGGCACGCGTCCGCGATCATGGACGCCGTGGGGTATCGCGGCGTGCTCACCGTGGAGTTCTTTGATCGGGGCGGGACCCTCCTGGCCAACGAGATCGCGCCCCGCGTCCACAACTCCGGGCACTGGACGATCGAGGGAGCGGCCTGCAGCCAGTTCGAGAACCACCTTCGCGCCGTCGCCGGCTTGCCGCTCGGCAACTCCGCTGCCCTCGCGCACGCGGGCATGGTGAACATCCTCGGCACCATGCCCGACGCGGCGCGACTGCTCGCCATGCCCTGCCACGTGCATCTCTACGGCAAGGAGCCCAGGCCAGGGAGGAAACTCGGGCATGCGACCGTGATCCGCGAGTCGGCCGCGACACGCGACGCGGCGGCCGAGCAGGTGCGAGCCTTCCTTGAGTCGTGAGAGGGGCGCGACGAACGCTCCCGTCGGTGCGAGAGCACGCTGCCGAGCGACGCTGTGAACTGCCGCCGACTGTGGCCGCGGAGCGCCGCCGATCGAGACAGCGGAGTGCCGCTGATCGAACCCGTGGAGCGTCCAGCGCTGGCACTGTGGCTCGTCGGAGCGATCTTCCGACCCGTCGCCCCTCCGAGCCGTGCTGCGGGCCCAAGAAACGGGTTGAGCGACCCGGCCAGACCGGGTACACTGTTCTCTCCGCGGGCGTAGTTCAGCGGTAGAACGTCAGCTTCCCAAGCTGAATGTCGGGAGTTCGATCCTCCTCGCCCGCTTTGACGATAACTCTCGGGAATCATGCGAAAACCCCGGCGATTGCTGGGGTTTTTCGTTCCTGCCCCGATCACCGCCGCGCGTCAGTTCACCGCGCGATGCCGCGCGATTTTGCCCCGTTCCGCGCTCCAACTGCTGGCAGAATAGCTGGGGTCGGTTTGTGCAAGTATCCGGGGCCGTGTCCGTGGTCCCCGTCGCCGCGTCCGCTTGCCGCTCGGGGGCGATGCCCGGTAGGCGATCCATCGCCGCAGCCGTGTCCGTCAGCCCCAACACGGTGTAGTGCTTCAACGTGGTCCGGTAGTCCCCGTGCCGCATGATCCGTTGCGCGACTTGGGGCGTCACGCCGGCGCGGGCCAGTTGCGTCCCCAGCGTGGTCCGCAGGGCGTGCAGGTCGATCACCCGCCCTTCGTCATCCTCCACCACGATCCGCGTCTTGACCCGTTCACGCTTGCCCGTGCCGATCTTCACCGGCTTCCCTTCGGCGTCCAACACGTCCACCCGCCGGGCGATGCCGGCCCGCAGGAAGTCTTTTAGCCGCGTCACGTCGCCCACCGTGTCCGACCACACCCGCGCCGTCGGAAAGGCGGGGAACGCCGCCAGCCGCCGCCGCAGGGCTTCGGCAAGTTGCGGGTGCATCGGGATTGTGTCCGTGCGCTTCGCCTTGCCGTGGCGGATCGTCACCGTGGATTCGGCGAAGTTCACGTCGCCCCACGTCAGCCGTTGCATATCGCCCTTGCGCAGCCCCGCCAGCGCCGCCGCCAGATACCACGCATCGCGCCCACGCTCGCGGGCCACCGCCAGCAGCCGGGTCATTTCGTCATCGGTCAGCGGGCGACGCACGCGCCGCCGGTCGCGGGCTTCGTCTTGCTTGGGGACCACCCGCAGCGGGTTCGATTCGGCCCGCCCCGTCTTGACGCACCAGCCGTAGAACGCAACCGCTATCTGCCGGGCGAAGTTCACCGACCGCGCCGCCAACTTGCGATCCTTCAGCGCCGACAGGTGAAGTTCCAGGGCGTCGGCGGTCAGTTCGGCTAGCCGCGTCGCCTTGCTCCCGGCGATCATCGCTTCCAGTTGCGTTTCTTTCTGCGCGACGTGGTGGGGCGCTTGGCCGGCGTGGCGACAGTGCGCGATGTAGGCCGCGACGTGTTCGGTCAGGGGACGCCGCCCTTCCGTTGCGAAACGATCGTCGCGCGGGTCGATCACAAGGTCACGCCGCAGGGCCGTATCCGCAACCAGTTTGGTCAGGATGCGTTCCGCCGCTTGGCGGTCGGTCGTCCGCGTGGAGTGTTCCCGCCGCTTGCCGGCGTGGTCCCAATAGCACGCGATCCACGCGCCCTTCGCCGACTTGCGAAACAGTGAACCAGTCCCCTTGCTTCGTTGATTCCGTGCCATGCGTCACCGATCCTTCCGGGCCTTGCCCGCTTTCGCCGTCAGCGCCAGCCCCAAGTAGTCCGCCAGTTTGTCGATATTCTCGCCCCGCAAGGGCTTCCCGCCCGCCACGAATCGGGACAACGTGGATTCGGGTATCCCCGTCGCCTTGCTCACCGCGTAGCGGGTTTGGCCGCACCGCTCCAACGCCGTCCGAAGTGTCGCCGTCACGCTTGCCATGCCCACAGTGTACCCCGTTGCTTCGGATTGTGCAAGTGTGCTTGTCATCGGCTCACCCCCACCGACTCCCCGACCGCCACCAGCCACGCCGCCGATCCGGGGTGGGTGGGCATCCCCAGCCCGTCCGCGACGCCCAGGCGTTCGGCCAAGACGTACCCCGCGTCCGTGTCGCCGTGGGGGTCGGGGGCGTACCCGTCCACCAGCAGCCCCACCAC
>JAEUIZ010000024.1 GCA_016793805.1 Phycisphaerae bacterium | reverse complement strand
CTTCAGCCACTTCCGACGCCTCCGGCTCTGCTACGAACGCTGGGGCACACACTTCCAGGCCCTCCACGACCTCGCCGCCGCCCTGCTCGTCTGCTCACGGATCAAGTCCAGGCAACTGCCGTTCTGAAACAGTCTCTTAGGAGAAGTCATGCAGAAAGGACCGCGCATGCCGCGCCCTCTGTTCGCAGCACGTTTGGCTTGGTGCGCTGCGTTGGTCCTTTCTACCGCCGCACATGGGCAGTGGTCGGTGACTTACCTGCACCCGGTGGGTGCGACAAATTCGGAGGTGCGCGCCATCCATGCCGACCAGGCCGGTGGGCAGGTTCGTTATCCCGGCTTCGGCCGAACGCCAGTGCTCTGGGATGTTCCGAGCCAGACTCTGACCGACTTCGGCGTCGGGGGAGCGCTTGGCACGATCTTCGGCATGACCGCGACGCACCAGGCCGGCGAGTTGGGCGGCCGCGCCTCGCTCTGGTCGGGGACGCCGGAGTCACGGGTGCAACTCTGGAGCACGCCGTCGTCCGCCCTCGCCATCGCGGGGGACCAGCAGGTGGGATGGACGGACGCTTTGGCGGGCGGCAACCAGCGTGCCGCGATGTGGCGCGGGTCGATGGGCAGTTATGTCAGCCTGCACCCCGCCGGGGCGACGTTCTCGTACGCCACCGCCACCGACGGCACATTCCAGGGCGGCTACGTAGAGCGGCAGACGGGTCCGAATCCGGGGGGCTATGCCGTGATATGGAACGGCACGCCAGAGCCGATCGCGACGCTCAACCCGCCGGGGCATACGGCTCAACTCCTGGGCATGGTCCCGGGCCAGCAGGTGGGCTGGACGGTGCCCACGACCGGGTCGCCCACGCACGCGGCGCTCTGGCGGGGCAGCGCGGCATCGTGGGTCGATCTCAACCCGTCCAACAGCAGCTTGTCGCAGGCGTGGGCCACGGCGGGCACGATCCAGGTCGGCGGCTACGCCCCCAACGGCGCCTCGCTGTCCCGGGCCTGCGCCTGGTTCGGCACCGCCGAGAGCGTTGTCAACTTGCATTCGCTCCTGCCGCCGGGCTACATCAGTTCCGTGGCGACGTGCGTCTCGGTCGTCGACGGCATCACGCATGTCGGCGGCCTCGCCACCCGCGACTTCCAGAACCCCGAGGCCTTCGTCTGGACCTTCGTCCCCGCGCCCGGCCTGGCCGCGCTCCTCGTGGCCGCGGGCGTCCTCGCGCGAGGACGCCGACCTGCCTGAGGAAGCCCGGCTCGTCGAGCGAGGTGGGGTCAAACCCTGCCCTGCTCGCTCGGCCTCTGTTCGGACATTCCAACGCTTGCACGATGCCGTATATTGAAGACGTGTGCGGCGGTTGTCCGTGCCGGTGTGTCCGGCCTGCAAGCGGAGGTGACCCATGATGCGTCGTTGTGCCCTGCTCGGGCTCGTGTTGTGCGCCGGTTCGGCGATGCCCTCCCACGCCCAGGTGCTCGCGCCACCCGTTGTCCGCTACGACGGGCAGTCTGTCGTCCGTGTCGACGTGCGCACCGTCAAGGAACTCCAGACCACCCTCGCCCTCACCGACGACGTGTGGTCGCACCGCGTCGGCATCGGCGGGCCCGTGGACATCCGCGTCACGCGCGCCCAGCGCGAGGCCCTCGCCGCCGCCGGCCTGCGCTTCGACGTGCTCATCGACGACCTCCAGTCACGCGTCGACGCCGAGCGCGAGCAGATCCGCAACGCCGCCGCCGACGGCCCCTGGTTCGACACCTACCACACCCTCGCCGAGATCCGCGCCTACATCGACGGCCTGGCCGCCGCCAACCCCGCCCTCGCCACCGTCGGCGTCGCCGGCCTGTCGCTCCAGAACCGCGACATCTTCCACATCCGCATCACCGGTCCCGGCGGCCCGGGCAATCGCCCAGCGGTCTTCTTCCACGGGTGCCAGCACGCCCGCGAGTGGATCACGCCCGCCGCCACCACCTTCGCCGCCGATCGCCTCCTCGCGGGCTACGGCACGGATCCTCGCATCACCACGCTCATGAACAACGTCGAGTTCGTCATCATGCCCGTCTTCAATCCCGACGGGTACGAGTGGTCCTGGACCAACGAGCGCCTGTGGCGAAAGAACCGCCGCGACAACGGCGGCGGGTGCACCGGCGTCGACAACAACCGCAACTGGGGCTTCCAGTGGGGCGGCGAGGGCGCCAGCACCGACCCCTGCAGCGAGACCTACCGCGGGCCCAGCGGCTTCTCCGAGGTCGAGAACCAGGTCGTCCGCGACTTCGTCATCGCCAACCCGCGATTCGCCGGGTACATCGACATCCACAGTTACTCCCAACTCATCATGTCCCCCTGGGCCTACACCAGCGCCCTGCCCCCCAACCACGCCGTCTTCCAGCAACTCAACGCCGCCATGGCCCAGGCCGTCTTCAACACCCACGGCAAGGTCTACACCTTCGGGCCGATCTACACCACCATCTATCCCGCCTCCGGCGGCGGCGTCGATTGGGTCTACGGCGCGCGCGACATCCTCGCCTTCACCTTCGAACTCCGCGACACCGGCCAGTTCGGGTTCCTTCTCCCCGCCGACCAGATCGTCCCCACGGGCCAGGAGACCTTCAACGCCATCCTCACCCTCGCCGAGCACTTCCTCCCGATCCGCTTCAGCCTGCCCATGCCGCTTCCGACCTACGTCGCGCCCCAGGTCGCGAGCACCGTGCAGGTCCGCATCGACAACGGGTACAGCGCCTCCGTCGCCTCGGGCACCGAGAGGCTGTTCTTCCGCCAGGGCACCTCCGGCGGCTTCGCGCAGACCTCTCTCACCCCGCTCGGCGGCGGGCTCTACGAGGGCACCCTCCCGGCCACCGCCTGCGGCAACGTCCTCCAGTTCTACTTCCAGGCCGACTCCAACACCGGCGCCACCATCGCCTTCCCCGTCGCCGGAGCCGCTTCTCCTTTCCAGGCCACCGCCATCACCTCCACCGTCGCCTTCCAGGACGACATGGAGACCAACCTCGGGTGGACCGTGGCCAACACCGCGCTCACCGGCGGCGCGTGGATCCGCGCCGATCCCGTCGGAACCACCAACGCCGGTGCCCAGGCCAACCCCGAGAACGACTACACGCCCGCCCCGGGCGTCAACTGCTACGTCACCGCCAACGGCACCGTCGGCGGGGCCGCGGGCGCGGCCGACGTTGACGGCGGGCCCACCGTCCTCACCTCCCCTCAGTTCAGCCTCGCCGGCGCCTCCTCCGCCACCATCCAGTTCGCGCGCTGGCTCTACTCCGCCAACGGCTCCCCCGACTCCATGACCGCCCAGGTCAGCAACAACGACGGCGCGACCTGGACCACCCTCGCCACCATCACCAACACCGGCGGCTGGGGCGTCATGAGCCTCCCCTTGCCCGGCTCCGTGACTCCAACCTCGCTCATGCGCATCCGCTTCAGCGTCGCGGACAATCCCAACGACTCGGTCACCGAGGCCGCCATCGACGACGTCGTCATCTCCGCCTTCGCCTGCCCCGCGGCCCCGCCGTGCTACGCCAACTGCGACGGGAGCACCGCCGCCCCGGTCCTGAACGTCAACGACTTCACCTGCTTCCTCAATCTCTTCGCCGCCGGCGCCTCGTCCGCGAACTGCGACGGGAGCACGACCCCGCCCGTCCTGAACGTCAACGACTTCACCTGCTTCCTCAACGCCTTCGCCGCCGGCTGCCCCTAGCCCAAACCTGCTTGCATCCTGCCTGTCCTGTGGTACCTTGTCCTTGATCCGTTCCCTGTTCCCGGTCCCATAAGGAATACCCATGAAGGCTCCGCTGCTCCTGGCGCTCGCCGCGTTCGCTGCTCCCGTGATCGCCGCCGACACCCTGACCCGGGTCCAGATCGACTCCCCGCGCGCCGAGGCCATCGCCGCCCGCCTCGAGCGCGAGGGCTTCGACGTGCTCGAGGGCTCCGTCGGACCAGCCTCCCTCCAGGTCGTCGCCTCAGCCGAGTCCCTCGAGCGCCTCCGTCGCATGGGCCTCGAGTACAAGGTCATCGCCCGCGGGCGCCCGCTCAACGACATCCAGGCCGAGCAGGCCATGGGCCCGGGCCCCGACCCCGTGCCTCCGGGCTATCCCGACCTCGCCGCCGTCAACGCCCAACTCAACGCCCGCGCCGCCACCTACCCCGCGATCTGCCAGGTCGTGAACCTCACCACTACCTACGGCACGCCCGCCACCGCCCAGGGACGCCACCTCTTCGCCGCCAAGATCTCCGACAACGTCGCCGCCAACGAGGACGAGCCGACGTTCCTGCTCATCGCCACGCACCACGCCCGAGAGGTCAACTCGACGACCGTCGCGCTGGACACGATGGACCGCCTCCTCGCGGGCTACGGCATCGACCAGAACATCACCGACCTCATCAACAAGTACGAGATCTGGATCGCCCCGGTCTGGAATCCCGACGGGTACAACCACTGCTTCGTCACCGACAACAACTGGCGGAAGAACCGCCGCAACAACGGCTCCTCCTTCGGCGTCGATCTCAACCGCAACTACCCCTTCGGGTGGTCCGGTGCCTGCGCGGGCAGCACCACCGCCAGTTCCGACACGTACAAGGGCCCCTCGGCCGGCAGCGAGCCCGAGACCCAGACCCTTCTCGCCTTCGCTCTCGACCGCCACTTCACCAAGGTCATCGACTACCACTCGTACGGCCGTGAGACGCTCTTTGAGTACGCCTGCGTCAATCACCCGCTCGTGACCTTCCTCGGCAACGAGGCCGCGGCTATCTCGACCGCCTCGGGCTACGGCGGCGCCACCCGCGCCCCCAGCGCCGAGGGTGAGCACTACGAATCGCAACTCGCCGTCCGCGGCGCCTATGCCTTCCTCACCGAGATCGGCACGGCCTTCCAGCCCACCTACGCCTCCGCTCAGGCCGAAGCCGCCCTCGTCTGGCCCGGCAACCTCTACATCCTCAACCGCCCCATCCCCATCGCCGGACACGTCACCAACGCCCTCACCGGGCAGCCCGTCGTCGCCAACATCACCATCCAGGGCGTCAACTTCACCAACGGCGAGACCAACACCAGCCGCGGCCAGTTCGGACGCTATCACATCTTTGTCCCCGCCGGCACCTACACCGTCTCCTACTCCGCCTCGGGCTACGTCACCGCCCAGCGCGTCGTCCAGGTCGGCGCCGCGACCGAAACCGTTGTCGATGTCCCGCTCCAGCCCATCCTCTCCTGCCCGGCCAACTGCGACGCCAGCACCGTCGTCCCCTTCCTCAACATCAACGACTTCACCTGCTTCACCAACCTCTTCGCCTCGGGCAGCAGCCTCGCCAACTGCGACGCCAGCACGATCCCGCCAGTTCTGAACGTCAACGACTTCACCTGCTTCCTCAATCGGTTCTCCGTCGGCTGCTCCGCGCCTTGACCCCGGCCACGACCTCCGCACCGCACGACACCCACCGAGGATTCCCCATGAACTCCCGTGCCGCTCTCGCCGCCCTGGTCCTCGCCGCAGGCGTCGCTCTCGCGCAAGACGCCCCGGTCCGCTACGACGGCCACCACGCCGTCCGCGTCACCGTCTCGACCGCTCGCCAACTCCAGACCGTGCGCGCCCTGGCCGACGACATCCTGACGTGCGAGGGCTCGGGGCTGGGCACCTTCGACGTGCGATTCTCCCCCGAGCGCTTCCGCGCCTTTCTCGAGGCCGGCATCCCCCATGCGGTCCTCTCCGATGACTTGCAGCGGGACATCGACCAGATCTGGGCCGACGACGCCCGCGTCCGCGCCGGCGACGACCCGTCCTGGTTCGCGACCTATCGCAGCCTCGCCGAGATCAACGCCCGCATCGACGCCCTCGTTGCCGCCTTTCCCGCCCTCGCCACCGTCTCCACGATCGGTACCTCTATCCAGAGCCGCCCCATCCGTATGGTCCGCGTCACCGGCCCGGGCAGCACCGCCAACCGCCCCGCGTTCATCATCCAGTCCAACCAGCACGCGCGCGAGTGGGTCACACCCCACGCCTCCATGTTCATCCTCGATCGCTTCCTCGAGACCTACGCCACCGACGCCCGCATCCGCAACATCGTCGACAACATCGACTTCTACATCATCCCCAGCGTCAACCCCGACGGATACGAGTACTCCCGCACCACCAACAACCAGTGGCGCAAGAACCGTCGCGACAACCCCGGCTCCTGCGACGGCGTCGACCTCAACCGCAACTGGGGCTTCCAGTGGGGCATCGACAACACCGGCTCCAGCGGCAGCACCTGCTCCGAGACCTATCGCGGGCCCGCCGCATGGTCCGAGCCCGAGATCGCCGGCATCAAGTCCCTCGTGGACACCCTCGCCGCACAGGGACGCCTCAAGGTCCACTGGGACATCCACACCAACGGGCAGATGTTCCTCTCCCCATGGGGCTACACCACCAACCCGCCCCCCGATCTGCCCCTCATGGACTCGCTCGGCGCCATCGTTCAGGCCGGCCTTCAGTCCGTCCGTGGCACCCCGTATCCCTACGGCCAGGGCTCGGTGATCCTCTATCTCAACAACGGGAACACCCGCGACTACACCTACGGCGTCCACGGCAAGATGGCCTGGACCCTCGAACTCGGGGGCAACGCCTTCCAGCCCCCTGTGAGCGAGATTCTCCCGCTCTGCCACGAGGCCCTCGCGGGCCTGCTCCCTCTCGCCGAGTATTACATCGTTCCCGTCGTCCCGTCGTGCTTCGCCAACTGCGACGCGAGCACCGCCTCGCCCTTCCTCAACGTCAACGACTTTACCTGCTTCACCAACCTCTTCGCTTCCGGCGACACCCGCGCCAACTGCGACGCCAGCACCACCCCGCCCGTCCTGAACGTCAACGACTTCACCTGCTTCCTCAACCAGTTCTCGGCCGGGTGCTCCGCCCCCTGAGCCGATCTTCTGCCGGCGTCGCGCTCCAGGCCAGGTCCGAGATCGCGCTAGACAACCCGCCGGCTTTCGGTATGCTGCACCTGAGGCCCGTTGGGCCAGCGGAGGTTCCACCATGCGCTCACGACTCGTCTCGACCGTCGGTCTGGCCGCCTGCGTCGGCCTGGCCTCGTGCCAGAACTCCCGTCTCCCCGGAGAGCACGAGGTCCTCGAAGGCCGCGACTCGATGGGCTTCCGCTTCGAGCAGCGCGCGGGCCGTTCGGGCGTCATCCCGCACAACGCGATCATGAACGCCAAGCACCATCGCGACGCCATGCTCGCCGCCGCGCCCGCTAACCCCGCCGACGGGCCCAACTTCACCAACCTCGGCCCGGGCAACATCGGCGGCCGCATCCGCGCCATCCTCATCCATCCCACCGACCCCAACACCATCTACATCGGCGCCGCCACCGGGGGCGTCTGGAAGACCACCACCGGCGGCACCACCTGGCAACCCCTTCAGGAGTTCGTCCCCACCCTCACCATCGGCTCCATGGCCATGGACCCCAACGACCCCGACACCATCTACGTCGGCACCGGCGAGGGCGTCTTCGACACCGTCGAAGGAACCTCCAACACCGCCGCCGTCCGCGGCGCGGGGATCTTCAAGTCCACCGACGCCGGCGCCACCTTCACCCAACTCCCCAGCACCACCAGCCCCGACTGGTACTGGGTCAACCGCCTCGCCTTCCAACCGGGGAGCAGCACCGTCATGCTCGCCGCCACCGGCAGCGGGATCTGGCGAACCACCGACGCCGGCGTCTCCTGGACCCGCACCCACGTCGGCAACGTCCTCGATGTGGAGTTCAATCCCTCCAACGGCATGCTCGCCGTCGCGGGCCGTAAGGACGCCACGCCGCAATACTCCACCGACGGCGGGATCACCTGGTCCCCGGCCACCGGCATCGCCGCCGGTTCCATCCGCGTCGAACTCGAGTACGCCCGCAGCAACCCCTCCACCGTCTATGCCGGCGTCTCCACCGGCGGCCGCTGGCGAGTCTATCGCTCCACCAACGGCGGACAGTCCTACACCATCCAGACCACCGGCACCGGCGTCTCCACCCTCGGCGCCTACACCGGCGTCATCTGGGTCGATCCCACCAACATCAACCGCGTCATCATCGGGGGCCAGCCCCTCGCTCGCTCGACCGACGGCGGCGTCACGTTCTCTACCGCCTACGGCGGCAACCCCGCCATGCACCCCGACCACCACGTCATCCTCTCCCACCCCCAATACAACGGCACCACCAACCGCATCCTCTTCTTCGGGACCGACGGCGGCATCTTCCGCGCCAACGACTCCACCACCAACGCCTACGTCTCCCTCAACACCGACCTCTCCATCACCCAGTTCTACGGCGCCGCCATCAACGACGCCACCGGTGTCGTCGTCGGCGGGACCCAGGACAACTACACCCTGCGCTACAACGGCAACTTCAACGGCTGGACCCAACTCATCGGGGGCGACGGCACCCGCGGGCTCTCCGACCCCACCGACCCCAACTACTTCTACGGCGGGTCCCAACGCCTCGCCATCGGGCGCTCGTCCAACGGCGGCGTTTCCGCCACCTACATCTACAA
This sequence comes from Phycisphaerae bacterium, assembly GCA_016793805.1. Lineage (GTDB taxonomy): Bacteria > Planctomycetota > Phycisphaerae > Phycisphaerales > UBA1924 > JAEUIZ01. The sequence goes on along the minus strand of JAEUIZ010000024.1, from coordinate 19,279 downwards.
CACCGCCCAGCCCATCACCGAGGCCCTGACCACCAACTGCAACTTCATCCCCCCGTTCATCCTCGATCCCAACAACCCCAACCGCATCCTCGCCGGGGGACGCAGCCTCTGGCGCTCCGACAACGTCAAGGCCGCCTCGCCCGCCTGGTTCATCATCAAGGGCGCCCTGCCTCGTCCTGAGCCCACGCCCCAGCCCACCCTCGGATCCTCAGCCGCCGCGACGCCCTCGCTCTCCCCCGCCGGACCGGCCCCGGACCACTACGTCCAGAACGACCCGCGCAACATCGCCTCGATCGCCGTCGCGCGCGGCAACTCCGACATCATCTTCGTCGGGCACAACAACGGGAACATCTACAAAACCACCAACGGCACCTCCGCCACACCCACCTGGACGCAGATCGATGCCAACCCCCCTGGGCTCCCCGACCGCTGGCCCAACTGGATCCACATCGACCGCAACGACCCCAACCGCATCTACGTCTCCTTCATGGAATACGCCTCCAACAACGTCTGGAAGTCCGCCGACGGCGGCGCCACCTGGCAGAACGCCTCCGGCACCGGCCTCGGCGCCCTCCCCGCCATCGCCGTCTCCACCATCGTCAACCACCCCCTCGACTCCAACCGCCTCTACGCCGGCACCGACATCGGGCTCTTCGTCTCCACCGACGACGGCAACTCCTGGTCCCCCGTCGTCCCCGGCGTCGGCATGGTCCCCATCGAGGAAATCAACTGGCGAAACAACACCGCCATGCTCGTCGTCACCCACGGCCGAGGCGTCTTCCTCGGCAACGTGCCCCTCCCCCCCGCCTGCTACGCCAACTGCGACGGCTCCACCACCCCGCCCGTCCTCAACGTCAACGACTTCACCTGCTTCCTCAACCGCTTCGCCGCAGGCGACTCCTACGCCAACTGCGACGGCTCCACCACCCCGCCCACACTCAACGTCAACGACTTCGTCTGCTTCCTCAACGCCTTTGGCGCGGGATGCCCATGACCCTCCTCCCCGGGCTTGACACCTCGGGTACCATGCCTCGCCCGGCACGCCGGGCGCTCCTCCGTGTCGCGTTTGTTCCACACCCTCACCCCGTAAAGGCGAGTTCCATGCCGATGCTGCTCCACCGTTCCTCCCTCATCGTCGCCGCCCTCGCTGCCCACGCCCACGCCCGCCCCGGCCCGGATGTCACCCTCCTCGACATCCAGTCCATCTCCAACCACGGCGCCGTCGGCTCCATCCGCGCCTACTCCATCGGCAGCCACACCTGCAACATCGGGAACCAGAACCTCCTCTGGCTCAGCAACGGCACCCCCGGCCTCGCCATGAACGCCTACCGCCTCCACGACGGCCGCCTCGTCCAACTTGGCATGAGTTGGGTCAAGACCGCCTGCTGCGCCGGCGCCCAGTCCAACCCCGGCTGCGGCACCTGCAACATGCAGGGTGGAAGCCTCCTCGGCGTCGGGTGCCTCGATGTCTACTCCGCCTCCTGGAACAGCCAACAATCCCGCCTCGCCCCGCGGTGGGCCGTCAACGGGTACACCGGTGCTTTCCAGTCCTTCGCCGCCACCTCGGGCGACGCGATCTTCAAGCGCCTCCAGATCGCACAGTCCGACCTCACCGCCGCCAACTTCCCCAACGCCCTCTACTTCGTCGAGGGCGTCTACGTCGGCACCGACGACGCCGCCAACGCCAACGCCGCCAACAACGCCACCTACAAGCGCGTCACCGTCGACGCCTCCTTCAACCTCAACCTCGTCGCCAACTCCCAGCAGACCCAGATCCCCGCCATCCGCGCCTGGCGCGACCACGGCCTCGGCGCGGGCATCCCCGATGTCAGCGTCGCCATCGGACAGGTCACCGTCCCCGCGGAGGGCCAGTTCTGGCACGCCTGCAAGGCCCGCGACCTCGGCAACGGGCTCTGGCGATACGACTACGCCGTCTTCAACCTCAGCAGCGACCGCTCCGGCGGCTCCTTCTCCGTCCCCATCCCCACCGGCGTCACCCCCACCAACATCGGCTTTAGCGCCCCCCTCGCCCACTCCGGCGACATCACCAACAACACCCCCTGGTCCGTCTCCGTCGCCAATGGCGCCATCACCTGGGCCAGCGCCGAGTCCTTCGCCCAGAACGCCAACGCCAACGCCATCCGCTGGGGAACCATGTTCAACTTCTGGTTCGACGCCCCCGCCGCGCCCATCTCCGCCACCGCCACCCTCGGCCTCTTCAAGCCCCACACCCCCTCCTCCGTCTCCTTCACCATCCAGGCCCCCGGCGGCGGCTGCTACGCCAACTGCGACGCCTCCACCGTCCCCCCCATCCTCAACATCAACGACTTCACCTGCTTCATCAACCGCTTCGCCACCGGCGACTCCTACGCCAACTGCGACGGCTCCTCCATCCCCCCCATCCTCAACATCAACGACTACACCTGCTTCCTCAACGCCTTCAGCGCAGGGTGCAACTGATCCCGGCCTCTTGACACCCTCCTGACCCGCCGTACACTGCGCGCGTCCAGCGGCGGCCGCCTCGTCGTCGTTGTTGCCCTTATTCATGCGCTCCTCCGGCGAGCGCCGCCGCACATCTTGGAGCCTGCCATGAAAGCCACGGTGCGTGCGCTCGCGTTCGTCCTTTGGTGCCTCACCCTCCTCCACGCCAGCCCCCCGGCTCACGCCCAGCCCTGTACCTCGGGCTGGGTCCCCGCCACGGGCGCTCCCGGGGTCGACGGCGACCTCGACGCCGTCCTCCTCTGGGACCCCGATGGCGATGGGCCCGCTCCCGACGTGCTCATCGCCAGCGGCGAGTTCCGAACCGCCGGAAGCGCCGCAGCCCAGGGCCTCGCCGTCTGGGACGGCGGCGCATGGTCCACCCCCTTTGGTGCTGTCGATGGCCGCCTCGCCGCCGCCGTCCGCTTCGGAGGCCGACTCGTCGTTGGTGGCGCCTTCACCACCATCGGCGGAGTCCCCGCCCGCAATCTCGCCCAATGGGACGGCACAAGGTGGCTCCCGCTCGGCGACGGGACCAACGGCCCCATCAACGCGCTCGCCGTGTTCAACGACAACCTCGTCGTCGGGGGCGCCTTCACGATCGCCGGCAACCTGCCCGACACCTCGCGCGTCGCGCGCTGGGACGGCTCCGCGTGGCACCCTTTGGCCGGCGGCATGAGCGGAGGCCAGGTCGCCTCCCTCGCCACCTTCCAAGGTCACCTCTACGCCGCGGGGTCCTTCTCGTCCGCCGGCGGTCAGCCCGCTCGCCTCATCGCTCGATGGAACGGTGCGACCTGGAGTCGCTTGGGCGACGGGATCGACACCGGCGTTTCGATCCAGTCCCTCACTCCCTTCCAAGGACGACTCGTCGCCGCAGGACTCTTCAGCGCCTCCGGGGCCATCAGCCTCGGCAATATCGCCGCATGGGACGGCAACACGTGGACTCCCTTCGCCAGCGGCCTGCCCAACGGCGTCGCCGCCGTCACCATCCACGACGACCAGTTGTTCGCCCTCGCGCCCTCGACCGGCCAGAGCCCGCATGTCTTCCGGTGGAACGGCGCGTCGTGGCCCCTCGCCCTCTCCGACGACCCACACCTCAGGTTTGATCCCCTCCGCACCCTCGCGTCCTTCCGCGGAAGCCTCATCCTTGCTGGCAGCGGCGTCTCGGTGCCGGGCAGCATCTACGGCGGGACCCGCCCAGCCATCGCCGCCTACGACCAAACCGGCTGGCGCGTCCTCGGCAACGGACTCAACGCCCGCGTGCGAGCCTTCGCCGAGTTCCGCGGCGAGATCATCGTCGCCGGCGACTTCTCCATCGGCGGCACCCGTGCCTCCAACCTCATCGCTCGATGGACCCGCGACGCCCTCCTCCCCCTCGGGCCCGGCCTGGGCCGCCCAGCCCAGAACAACCGCGTCAACGCCCTCGCCGTCTTCAACGACGAACTCATCGCCGCAGGTTCGTTCTCCTTCGCCGGCGCCGCGCCCGCAACGGGCATCGCCGCATGGGACGGCTCAACCTGGCGTCCCCTGGGCGACCCCTTCGGTCCCAGCCCCGAGATTAACGCTCTGCTCGTCCACGATGGGCGACTCTTCGCGGGTGGCAGCGGATTCCCGGGCAACATCCTCCAATGGAACGGTTCAACCTGGAACGCCCTCGACTCGGGCGTCGATGGCCCAGTCCTTGCCCTTGCATCCTCCCCAGCCGGCCTCCTCGTCGGCGGCTCCTTTTCCAACGCCGGCGGACTCGCCAGCAGGGCGGCCGCGCGCTGGACCGGCACCGCGTGGATTCCCATGGGCATCGACGCCTCCGCCGCCAATCTCGCCGCGTTCACCGAGTTTCGCGGACGCCTCTACGCCGCCGCCAACTGCACCTGCGACACTCCGCCTCACCTCCTCGAGTGGACCGGCTCACGCTGGTCCGTCGCGCTCTCTCTCACCGCCGTCCGCCTCAACGCCTTGGCCTCCTTCGGCCACGAGTTGATCCTCGGCGGATCGCTCTACTGGCAGGGCGCTCTCCACTCCATCCTCCGATGGGACGGCGCCACGCTCCGCCCATTGGCCCTCGGCACCGATCTCGACGTCTGGGCCCTCTACCCCGCGAAGGGCCGCCTCCTCGTCGGGGGCGACTTCAAGTCCGCCGGCGGCCGCACCTCCTACTCCTGGGCCTCGTGGGCCTGCCAGGAGCCTCCCGCCTGCTACCCCAACTGCGACTCCTCCTCGGCCCCGCTCCTCTCCGCCGCGGACTTCCTCTGCTTCCAGGCCGCGTTCGTCGCCGGCGAGGGCTACGCCAACTGCGACCAGTCAACAGCGCCCCCGGTCCTTGACATCCGCGACTACCTCTGCTTCCTCAACGCCTTCGCCCGCGGGTGCCCATAGCCCGTCGCCGCGGCAACGGCTCACGACCCCGGCAGGAACCGCTCGATCCAGTGGTCCTGCTGCAACACGCCCTTGCGCCCGCGCCGCGCCCGCGCCTCCGAGTCCCGCTGCGCCGCCCGGAACAGCCACCGCAGCACCGCCGAAGGCCGCATCTCCGCCGACGTGCCCGTTCGCCGCAGCCACCCCGACACCCGCCGCGCGTGCAGCCGAACCAGTTCGTCCTGCATCGACACGAAGATCTGCGCCGAGCCCGGGTCGCCCTGCCGGCCCGCGCGCCCGATGAACTGCCGGTCGATCCGCTTCGCCCCGTGCATCTCCGTCAGGATCACGTGCAGCCCGCCCGCCGCCAGCGCCGCACCGTCCGGCTTGATGTCCGTCCCGCGACCCGCCATGTTCGTCGCCACCGTGATCGCCGCGTTCACGCCACCCCGCCCCGCCTCGGCGATCAGGTCCGCTTCCTCCTTGTCGAAGTTCGCGTTCAGCACCCGGTGCGCCAGCCCCCGCGCGCTCAAGCGCGCGCTCACGTGCTCGCTCGCCTCGATCGACCTCGTCCCCACCAGCAGCGGCCGACCCGCCCGGTGCAACGCCTCGATCGAGCCCACCACCGCCTCCCACTTCGCCTCCGCCGTCCGAAAGTACCGCGTCCGCCACTGCTCCCGCGCCACCGGGCGGTTCGTCGGCACCACCGTCACCGGCCTCGAATACACCCGCTCCATCTCGCCCGTCGCGTCCGCCGCCGTCCCCGTCATCCCGCACAGGAACGGGTACGTCCGGAAAAACCGCTGGAAACTCATCCGCGCCAGCGTCTCCCGATCCGCCGTCACCTCCACGCCCTCCTTCGCCTCCACCGCCTGGTGCAGCCCGTGCTCCCAGTTCCGATCCGGCAAGAACCGCCCCGTGTACTCGTCCACGATCACCACCCGCCCGTCCACGATCTGGTACTGGTGCCCGCGCAGATAGCAGTGCTTCGCCACCAGCGCCTGCCGGATCAACTCCTCCGCACGACGCCCCGCCTTCCAGATCGGCTCCGGCAGCCGCGCGAACACCTGCCCGCACCGATGCCGCCCCCGAGCCTTCAGTTCCGCCCGCCGACGCAGGTGGTCCATCGTGTAGTCCGGGCCCTCGTCCAGGCTCGCCGCGATCGCCGCCGCACGACGGTACACCTCCGCCATGTCGTCCTCGCGACGCGACCGCGCGATGATCAGCGGCACCACGCCCTCGTCAATCAGCACCGCGTCCGCCTCGTCCACCAGCGCCGCGCACAACCCCGGGATCAAGGGCCCCATCTCCCCCGCCTCCAGCCGACCCGACCACGCCGTCGCCCGCGCCCCGAGCCGGATCTGGTCCCGCAGCCAGTCCGCCGTGATCTGCTTGGGCGTCCCGTACACGATCGACCGCGCGTACACCTCCGCCCGCTCCTGGTGCGACATCTCCTGCTGGATCGCCCCCACGCTCACCAGGCACCGCCGATAGATCTCCGCGCGCGACTGCGCGTCCCGGCGCGCCAGGTAGTCGTTCACCGTCAGCACGTGCACGTGCCGGTGCCGCCACGCCAGGATCGGCGCCACGATCGACCCCGTCAGCGTCTTCCCCTCGCCCGTGAGCATCTCGATGATCCGCCCGTGGTACAGCGCCAGCGCCCCCATCACCTGCACCACGTACGGCTCCTCGCCCGTCTGCCGACGCGCCACCTCCCGCGTCAGCGCCAGCGCCCGACGAACCAGCGCGTCGTCGCTCCCGCCGCGGACCATCGCCTCCCGCGCTTCCGCGATCGCCCCGTCCAGCACGCCCTCCGAGTACCCGCGCACCGCGATCGCCTCCGCGTCGATCACGCGCGCCTGCGCCATCAGCCATCGCCCCGATCGCCTCAGCCGCCGAACCGTCAGCCCCGCCTGCGATGCGACCGCGTCCAGCCCGCGCGGCGTCTCGATCCGCCGCCGACGGCTCCGAACCGCATCGAACAGCGCGTTGTACCTCGTCAGCGTCTGCGTCATCCGGCGCCCTCGGCCCGACCGCTAACTCTATTCGCACCCGCCCGACCCCCGGTTCGAAGCCCAAGCACCAGCATCGGCACCACCACGAAACTCGTCGCCACCATGCACGCCAGCACCCCGACCGTCATCACCCGACCCAGCGACTGGATCGCCGGCGTGCTCGTCGTCACCAGCGTCCCAACCCCCAGGATCGTCGTCCCCGTGTTGATGAGGAACGCGTGCCCCGAGTGCCCAAGCCGCTCCACCAGGTCCCGGTCGTCCCGCGACCGCCGCGCCGCCTGCACCGTGAACAGCCCGAAGTCGATCCCGAGCCCGAAAATCAGCGGGATCGCCACCATGTTCGCCATGTTGATCCGCTCGCCCCCCGCCGCCATCCACGACACGATCGCCAGCGTCGCCACCAGCACCGGCACGCACGACAGCACCGTCGCCCCAAAGCGCCGAAGGAACAGCCCGTTGCAGCACACCACCACCCCAGCCGCCACCGCGATCTGATACGGCAGGTCGTGCCGAACCGTCCGCTCCACGTTCCGCGCCACCACCGCCAGCCCCGTCGCCGTCACTCCGTCCAGCCCCGACAACGCGCCCTCGACCGCACCCAGCACCGCGTCCCGCGTCCCCGCGTCCGCGATCGGCCGATCAATCAGCAGCAGCACCACCGTCTGCCACGGCTCGCCCGGCCCCGGGTCCGTCCGCGGCAGCACCAGCCCCGACAGCGACGGATACTCGCGCAGCGCCGTCACGTCGGGAAACCGCGCCGGCCGCAGCAGCATCCGCAGGAACCCCATGAACCCGTCGTACGCCTCCGGCGCAAACGCGCTCTCCTCCAACGCCGCACGAAAGTCCCGCGCCACCCGGTCCGGGTCCAGCCGAGACAACTCCGCCTCCCGCGCCGCTCGCCGCGACGGGTCCGGCAGCAGCGTCCCCAGCCCCAGCGCCCGCGTCCCGCCCGCCCGACGCACCGCCTCCGTCGCCAGCCGACGCTCCACCTCGTGCGCCCGCGACACCATCCCCTCCGCCGTCCCCGCCTCCACATGAATGATCAGCGACTCCGCCACGTCCCCGAACGTCGCCGCGATCCGCTCCTGCGTCCGCAGCGCCTCGTTCGGCTGCGGGTGCATCACCGACAGGTCCGTCTCGTACGCCAATCGCCCAGGATTCCACGCGATCGCCCCGCCCATCGCCGCCACCAGCACCCCCATCCCCACCAGCGACAGCCCCGGCCTCCGCCCCGCGATCCGCACCAGCCACTCGCCCCCGAACCGCGCTCCCTTCTGCCGAACCAGCCGCGGGCAATGCCGCTCGATCAGCACCATCAGCGCCGGCATCAGCGCCAGCGTCGCCACCACCGAGAACGCCAGCCCCAGCGAGCCCAGCATCGCGAACGCCCGCACCGACGCCACGCTCGACACCGCCAGCGACAGGAACCCCACGATCGACGTCCCGCACCCCACCAGCGCCGGCGGGATCAACTCCTCCGACACCCGCGCGCACGCCTCCGCCGGGCTCGCCCCTCGCTCCCGCTCCGCCTCGTACTGCGTCAAAAAATGGATCGAGTACTCGATCCCCAGCCCCGCCAGCAGCGACCCGATCACCGCCGTGATCGGCGTGATGTCCGTCGAGTGCAGCGAGTACGCCCCGAACGCCACCGCGTTCCCCACCACCACCGGCACGAACGCCAGCACGAAACTCAGCACGTTCCGATACGCAAGCAGGAACAGCACCTGGAACGCCAGCGTCGAGCCCCACACGTTCGCCGACATGTCCGCCCGCATCGCCCGCTCGCTCGTCGTCGCGATCGCGTACGCCCCGGAATACGCCACCCGCAGCCCGTCCACGTTGATCGCCCCCGCCGGGCTCTTCCCCTCCACCGCGCCCCGCACCGCCCCCACGATCTCCCGCGAGAACCCGAGGTCGCTCACCGCCCGCGTCCCGCCGATCCGCACCAGCAGGTGCCGGCCGTCCTCGCTCACGAACTCCGCCCGGCCCTTGAACGTCCGCATCGGCGACGCCAGCGACGACCGCATCTGCTCCGGCGCCAACTCCCGAAGCCGCAGCGGGTCCTTCAGCAACTCCCTCGCCAGCGCCCCCGCCGCCGGCCCCGGCGCCGCGATCAGCCCCTCGTTCCGCGCGATCTGCTCCCGCATCGCCTCGGGACGCAACCGCTCCGCCAGCGGGCCCAACTCCGGCAGGTAGTACGCCCCCGCCGGCGCCACCACCTTCGCGAAGAAATCCACCATCCCCGCGTCCGCCGCGTAACTGATGTGCGTCACCAGCCCCCGCGACCGCTCCCATCCGCGCAGCGCCGCCTCCAGCCGCCGCGCAAACCCCACCAGCCGTTCCGCGCTCGCCTCCGCCTCGCCCCCCCCCTCGTCGCTCACCAGCAACTGCAACTCGTCGATCGCCGAGAACGAGTCCAGCACCCGCCCCAGCGCCGCCGCCGCCTTGTCGTGCTTCCCGAACACCGCTCCCAGCGTCGCGTTCGGCGACATCCGCGAGATCCCAACCACCGCCAGCACCAGCGCCACCCCAGCCACCGCCAGCGCCGTCCACGGCCGACGCGCCGGTACGCTCGCCCATCGCGTTCGCCCGGTCATGGCTGCCTCACCGCCCCCCGCGGCGGATCAAACACGCTCCCCACCAACTCCGTGTTGAACTCCGGGTCCCGCATCCGGATCGTCACCCGCCCCTGCGGCGTCACCGCCACCACCCGACCCGGCCACACGATCGCCCCCTCCGCCCCGGCCCCGGCGCCCGCGTCCTCACTCGCCTCGCCGTGCACCGCGTAGTCCTCCAGCCGAAGCGTGAACCGCACCACCCCCGTCTCGTCCAGCACCCGGTACGCGATCGGCACCAGCCGCCGGCGATCCACCTCGCACGCCACGCGAGCCTCGCCCAACCGCCGCACCAGCACAAACGTCGCGCCCCCCGAGTCCTCTACCCACTCCGCCGGCGAATCAAAAAAACCGCCCGCCATCAGCCGCCATCCCTCCGCGAACTTCCCAGCCCACGACCCGCTCGCCTCGCCCCCGTTCCCAACCTCCGGCCCACGCCCCTCCGGCGTCGCCAGCCACACCTCCCCAGGCCGGATCGTCACGTCCAACGCCGCCTGCCCCAACTTCCACGTCCGCAATCGCATCCGCTCCGGCGGCGCCGCCGCGAGCGCCCCGTCCAGCCCCAGCGTCGAGCCGTCCGGCTTCGCCAGGTACACCGAGCACTCCGACCGAACCGTGCGAACCTCCCGCGCCCGCCGCGACAAGACCTCCGTCGCCGCTTCCACGCCGCGCCACTCAAACGTCGGCAGCGCCCGCGGCGCGCACGCCCCCACCAGCGCCGCCGCCGCCGCGATCGCGCCCAGCGCCCCCCTCACAACGTCTCCAACTTCTGCCGCAGCACCTTCCCCGTCGGCGACTTCGGGAGCCCGCTCCGAAACTCGAACGACCGCGGGACCTTGTGCGACGCCAATCGCTCCCGCAGGAACGCCCGCAACTCGCCCGCCTCGATCCCCGCGCCCCGCGTCACGACATACGCCCGAAGCCGCGTCAGCGTCTCGCTCACCCGCTCCGGGCCCACCACACACTCCACCACCCCCGCGTGCTGCGAGAGCACCTGCTCCACCTCCAGCGGGTTCACCTTCAGTCCGCCCACGTCGATCAGCAGTTTCAGCCGTCCCGTGATCGTCAATCGCCCCGCCTCGTCCACTCGACCAAGGTCCCCCGTCAGGAAGTGCCCGTCCACGATCGGCGCCTCCCCGTCCACATACCCGCTCAGCATCGACGGCGAGCGGATCGCCACCTGCCCCTCGCTCCCCGCCGCCACCTCACGCCGCGCGTCCTCCACATCCACCACCCGCACCGACACCCCCCGCATCGGCCTCCCCACGCCCCCGCGCTCGTGCGCCTCGCCAAACGTCACCGACCCCACCTCCGTCGAGCCGTACAACTGCTCCACCCGAACCCCGAACCGCCGCGCGAACCCCGACCCCACGCTCTCCGGCAGCGGCGCCCCCGCCGACCACGCCCGCCGAAGCCCCGTCGCTCCGCTCCCTCCCAGATTCGCCAGCGCCTCCAGCAAAAACGGCACCCCAGGCATCGCCGTCACCCGCCCCGCCTCCAGCAGCGCGAAGATCGCACCCACGTCGAACCCCTCGCACACCTCCACGCACGACCCCGCCCACACCGGCCCCAGCAGCCCGTTCTCCATCCCATACGAGTGCGACATCGGCACCGCCGCCAGCACCCGATCCCCGACGCCCAGCCCCGCCGACTCCGCCACGTTCCGCGCCACCGCCGCCAGGCTCTCCCCGCTCCGCCTCGCGATCTTCGGCAGCCCCGTCGTCCCCGAACTCGGCAAGTACAACGACCCCTCCGCTCGTCCCACGCTCCACCCCGACGCCGTCGCGCTCGCCGCGTCCTCCCCCGCCGTTCCTTCAACAAGCGCCTCCATCGACACCCACGCCAACTCCCGCATCGCCTCCCGCGCCCGCGACTCCCCGATCAGCAGCCCCGCCCCGCTCCGCGACGCAAGCGACACCAGTTCCGCCCGCGGCAGCCCCGCCGGCACGGGAAACACCACACGCCCCGCCGCCAGCACCCCCAGGTACGCCGCCACGAACTCCGCCCGGTTCGGCGACGACAGCATCACCACCCCGCCCTCGGGCGACTTCGCCTCGACCACACGCGCCGCCGACCGCGTCGCCCCAGCCAGGTCCGTCCACGTCCACATTCCGGGTCCCGCGCACACCGCCGCCGACCGCGGCCGCTCCCGCGCGTGCCGATCCAGTCTCTCCAGCAACCCCGCGCTCACACCGTCGCCGCCATCGGCTTGGGTTCCACCATCGACCCCGCCTCGCGCGACGCCGGTTCCAGCAGCGACCATGTCGTCCGCCGCGGCACCAGCGCAAACCGCTTCTGAATCTTCACAAACAGGTGGAACAACTCCAGCCGCCACCGCAACCGGAACACCGGCCTCGGGAACACATGCCCTCCCAGCGTCGAGATCACCGCTCGCTGGATCTGGAACGGGCCCCGTCCGTGCAGGAACAACTCTCGGAACGGGTGCTCGTAATACGCGTCCACCAGCCGGAAGAACACGCTCGAACTCTGCTTGACGTACCGCTCATACTCCCGCCGGACGCGCCCCGCGTCCCGCCCCTCGCGCACGATCGCCTCGATCCCCTCCGCCACCTTCACCCCCGACATCATCCCCAGGCACACCCCCGTCGAGAAGATCGGGTCCACGAACGTCGCCGCGTCCCCGACCAGGAAGTACCCCGGGCCCGCGTATGGCTCGCACCGGTAACTGAAGTCCGCCGTCACCCCGTTGCTCTCCGGGAACTCCGCTTCCTTGCACCGCTCCCGCAGGATCGGGCACCGCGAGATCCCCCACGACAGCATCTTGTTCGGCGCCACCGCCACCTTCTTCGCCGCCTCCGCGTCCATCACCAGCCCGATGCTCGTCCGCTCCGCGTCGATCGGGATCATCCAGAACCACCCCTCCCGGCACATCACCACCGTCGGGTACCCCGCCGCGTCCCCAGCGTGCCGGTACACCCGCTTGAAGTGCCCGAAGTACGCGACCTTCCGCAGGTGCGGGAGCACCCGCCGCGTCCCCAGGTGCTTCCCCACGATCGTCGATTGCCCGCTCGCGTCCAGCAGGAAGTCCGCCTCCAGCGTCCGCCCGTCATCCAGCACCACCGCCGCGTCCCGCTCCGCCAGCCGCGCGATCCCCTTGACCGTCACGCCCTCGACGACCTCCGCCCCCGCGTCCCGAGCCGCGTCCAAGAGCATCTTGTCGTACGGCGCCCGCTCGATGTTCCACGCCGAACTCGACCCGACCTTGAACCCGTCGTCAAACCGAAACTGCCGCGGCGACGGATCGTTCCCGAAGCAGAACTCCGCCCCATGCTTCTCCAGATGCGGGATCCGCTTCAGCCGATCCACCAGCCCCAACTCCTCCATCAGCGTCAGGTTCCGCGGCAGGAACGACTCCCCGATGTGGAACCGCGGGTGCTGCGCCTTCTCGACCACCACCACCCGGAATCCCTTCCGCGCCAGCGCCAGCGCCGTCGTCGATCCCGTCGGCCCGCCCCCGATCACCACCGCGTCATACCGCATCGCGCACGCTCCCGGATACCTCCGCCACGCCCTCGATCTCCACCAGCAACTCCCGCCGGCAGATGCTCGCCCTCATCACCTCCACGCGCCCGACCCCCGCGAAGGACCCCTCGATCGCGCCCAGCACCTCCGCCTCGTCCTCCACCCGCGTCACGTACGCCCGCAACTCCCGATACCGCGACAGCCCCACGCCGATCGACCCCGACACCCCGCCCGCCTCGCACGCCAGCGCCCCCATGTTCTCCAGCGTCTCCCCGATCTGCCCGAGAAGATTCCCCTCGTGCACGCTGTCCTCCCCTCGAACCGCCGCCGTCCCGCCCACCAGCACCCGCGCCGCCTCCCCGGGACGCCGATCCAGCACCGTCGCCCTCGCAAAGCACGGCGGCAGCGGGCCCAGTCGCTTCGAGTACCGATACGCCGGCACCTGCCTCGGATTCTCCACCGGCGTCCCCGGCGTCGGGCCCGCCAGGCAATGCACCACCAGCGCCGTCCCCTCGTGCCCAACCCCAGACGCCGTCGACAGCCGCGGGCCGAAGTCCTCGCCACCAACGTGCCACGACGCGAACCCCGCGAACCGCCCCGCGTTGAACACCATGTACCGATCCAGCCCGTCCCCCATCCCCTCGTGGATCCCCGGCACAAAGTTCCAGAACCGCAGCGGATACAACGCCCGCCCTCGCGATAACTCCGCCCCCAACTCCGCGTACACCTCGCACACCCGCCGCTGCAACTCCAACGCCCCCATCCCGCGTGCGCCCTCGATCGCACCGGAGATCAGCGTCCAACCGCCACCCTCACGACGCGACCACGTCCGCTCCCCGGGCCACCGCTCCGCCGGCAACCCCATCCCCTCCGACACCCACGCCGGCACCGACAGGTCCGTCACCCGAAGGATCTCGGGCAGCGCCCGCCTGCCGCCCGGTCCGCTCCTCGATTGCACGCCAGCCGTCGTCACCAGACCTCCATCCCCTCAGTCCTACCTCCCCGCCACCTGCCCCTTCCCTTCTCCGGGCCCCAAGTCTAATCCCCGCCCACGCGCCCCGCGTCGATCACCACCCCCGTCGAGCCACCCGAGTAGTCCGTCGCCAACACCCCCACACGCCCAGATCGGCCTCCCCGCCACGCGGCGCCCTCGCGCAGCATGCCCCCCTCGCCCGCCAGCCCCGGCACCTCGCCCGTCAGCGCCACAGCCGCCACACCCGCCAACGGCCCAACGCTGAACGCCTCCGCGAGATACCCACACAGCGACGACACCCGCACGCCTCCCGCCGCTCGCCACAGCCCCAGCGCCTCCGCCCGATCCAGCCACGTCCCGTTCCCCGACCCGATCACCACCTCCACGCCTCCCATCGGCGCTGCCGCCCGCGCCACCGCCTCCGCCGCTCGCTCCCGAGACTCCACCCAGCCCCACGCCCCCGCGCCCACCGCCGCACGCGCCCTCGCGCCGCGCGCGCCCGCCGAACCCTCGCTCTCCAGCACCAGCGTCACCGCGCCGCTCCCCAGCACGAACCCGCCCTCGTCCGAGTACGGCATTCCCCGCGCCCCGCCCCCCTCCTCGCCCTCGACCACGCACAACCCGCGCTGCCCATACGCCAGCCTCAGCACCGGCGTCCACTCCTCCCCCGCGCTCACCAGCGCCCGCTCCCACTCCCCCGACGCGATCCGCAGCGCCGCCAGCCGCAGCGCGTCCAGCCCACTCGTCCGCGACCCCAGGATCGTCTGGCACCCGCCCTTGACCCCCAGCATCAGGCTCAACTGCGCCGCCGCCGCGTTCGGAACACCCTCCGCGAACAGCACCGGGTTCGCCGCCTCGATCCCGCCCTTGACGATCTGCCCGTAGTACTCCTCGCAGAACGCCGCCGACCCGTGCGCGCTCCCCAGGATCGCCGAGCACGTCGCCGCGAACCCCGCCACGTCCGCGATCCCAGCGTCCGCGCACGCCACCGCCGTCGCCGCCAGCGTCAGCCGTGAATAGTCGCTCATCCGCCGCATCCGCCTCGCGTTGATCAGGTGTGCGATCGCCGACTCCTCGATCCGCCCCTTCCCCGCCGCCGTCCCCGGCCCCGATCTCAGCCGCGACACGAACGCCTCGTTCCCGATCGCTCCGGGCACCACCACCCCAACGCCGGTGATCAGCACCCGCCGATCCGACCGCGCCCGCGCGCCCGGCCCACGCGCCCGCCTCGTCAGCACCACGCTCGTGTTCGCGCCCCCAAACCCCAGCGACGTGTTCAGCGTCGCCCCGATCCGCGCCGGCCTCGCCTCCCCAAAGCACAACCCCAGGTCCCCATACTCCACGTCCTCCCGCGTCGTCCCCGCGGTGGGGGGGGCCAGCCCCGCGCGCATCGCGCACAACGACAGGATCAACTCCGCCGCACCCGCCGCCCCCAGCGTGTGCCCAAGGTGGCTCTTGAACGCCACCACCGGGACACGCCCCAGCCCCTCCCCGAACACCCGCGACAGCGCCGCGTGCTCCGCCGCGTCGTTGTTCGGCGTCGCCGTCGCGTGCGCCGCCACGAGGCCGATCTCCCCCTTCCCAACCCCCGCCGCCGCCAGCGCCGCCTCCATCGCCCGTGCCGCCCCCTCCCCCTCCGGGTGCGGCTGCGTCAGGTGGTGCGCGTCCGCCGACTCCCCAACCCCCGCGAACTCCGCCAGCACCTCCGCACCGCGCGCCCGCGCCGTCGACTCCCGCTCGATCACCACGATCGCGTACCCCTCCGCCACCTTCATCCCCTGCCGCCCGCGACCAAACGGCCGAATCAACCCCTCGTCGATCAATCGCAAACTATCAAACCCCGCGTACGCGTACTCGCTCACCGGGTCATACCCGCCGCAGATCGCCACCTCCGCCTCCCCGGCCTCCAGCAGCGTCGCTCCCAGCGCGATGCTCCCCAGCCCCGACGAGCACGCCGAGCACGTCGTCGCCGCCAGCACGTTCACCCCCGACCCCCGCAACGCGCCCACCAGCGTGTGCGTCGCCAGGAACGAGCACAACGGCTCCATCCGTCCCGTCCGCAGATACTCCCCGCCCTGCCTCATCCCGTGCAGCGTCGTCCCCACCACGCACGCCACACGCCGATCCCCCTCAACCCCCAATCTCGCCTGCCCCATCGCCTCCCGAAGCGCCCACCTCAGATACCGAACCTCCCGCGGCATTCCCACCCCAAAATCCCCAGGCAACTCCGGCGCCTGCCCTCCTCCCTTGTCCTGCTTCGGCCTCGTCTCCAGCGCCCCCATCGGGCCCAGGCCCCGACGCCCCGACACGATCCCACGCCACGTCTCCTCGGCACTCGCGCCCAGGCACGTCACCAGCCCCACCCCGCTGATCACGATCCGATCGCTCACGCCCGCTCCTTGGTCCCGTCCTCGCACCACGCCTTGTGAACCACCAGCCACTGCTCAGGATACCGCGCCACCTTCTCCGCAATGATCCCGCTCAGCCGCAGCAGCGCCGGATGCGGGTCCCCGCGACGCCACCCCTCCGGCGCTTCCGACGGCACAAAGAACGGCTCCTCCATCTCGATCCGCACTCGTCCCCCTCGCCCCTTCACCGCGAACACCGGAACGATCGGCGAGCCCGTCGCCATCGCCAACTTCACAGGGCCCGCAGGCAGCAGCATCGTCCCATGAAGGAACGGCACCCGAACCCCACGCTGCCCCGGCATCACCCGATCCCCCTGCATCAGCACGATCTCGTCCGCCAGCAACGCATCACGAAGCGTGAACCACATCAGGTACGGATCGCTCCCCTCGCCCACCGGCGACTCGATCGCGCCCAGCGCCCGACGCTGGCTCGCCCGCGCGTCCTCGAACCGCGACAGCCGCGAATCCCGCTGGAACACCACTCGAACCCGCGGCTCGAACCGCCGGATCTCCGCCACCGCCGTCTCGAACGACCCCAGGTGCGCCGTCACCAGGATCGCCCCGCGCTTCGCCTTCCGGCATTCAAAGTACCGCTCCCGCCCCTCCACCGACTCCAGCCGCGACAGCAACTCCTCCGCCGTCCGCCGCTGGTTCCGCGCCATCTCCGTCAGAAAGTCCACGAAACTCCCCACCACGCCCTTCCCGATCGCCCGTCGCGCCCGCTCCGTCGAGCCCGGCCCGAGGATCCGCGCCGCGTTCGCCATCGTCGCCTCTCGCATCCCACGAGACGACCGCCACGCGAAAAACACGATCGCCGGCTTCAGCGCCCCGATCACCCCGGGCATCCGCCCCGCGATCCACAGCAGCGCCGCGATCCACCGCTGCCCCGCCGTCGGGCGCGCGATCGCCGCCAACTCCGCCGCCGCCACTTGCCGTGACGACCCTTCCGGCGCTGCCGACGGCGCAGGCATCCCGCCGTGCGTCGCCCGCGCCGCCTCGCTCACCGCTTCGTTCCTCCCCCGGACCCTCCGCCGCTCGGCGTCAGCCCGTCCAGCGGCCGCGACACCCGCGTCCCCTTCGGAACCACCAGCGACAACGACTCCTCCGTCAGCCCCACCCCAACCTCGATCTTCTTGAAGATAATCTCCGTCCGCTCTCCCTCCGCGTCCGTCACCTCCATCCGAAGGCACAGCGCCCGCTCCGCGTCCAGAAGCACCCGCACCCGCGCCACGCGCCGCCGCAACTCCTCGTCCGTCGGCGTCATCGACAACCCCACCAGCCGCCGGCCCGCTTCCGCCTCACCCCCCAGCATCTCCGCCGCGCCGATCTCCTCCACCGCGAACCGCTCCAGAACCGACCCCAGACTCGGCTGCGGCGTCGCCGACAACTTCCTCACTCCCTCCTCCGACGGGAACACCTCCATCGACCCCTCCACCGGGTCATAGATCGCGATCTCACGCTCGTCGATCCGCATCACCGTCCGACGCGGCTTCTGCGTCTCCCACAACGCCACGCCCCCCTTCGAGCGAACCGTCCCCGACGACACGATCGGCCGCCGCAGCAGCGGCGTGTGCTTCCGCTGCTCAAACTCCGCCCGAAGATCCACGTGCGACTGCGCCCGCCGATCAATCTCCTCCAGCCGCGCGCGCAACCCCGCCTCCAGCACCGGCGGCTCCCGCCGCGGCTCCTCCGCCACGCCCTCCTCGGGCGCCGGCGGCTGCTCCCGCGACGCCCACCCGAGCGCCATCGAGGCCCACGCGAGCCATACCACGCCCGCCATCCATGCCACGCGCACCCTCACGGCCCGCTCCCTCCCTCCACCACCGCCAGCGTCAGCGTCCCCCGCGCCACCCGCGCCCCGTCCACGCTCGCCGACACCTCGAACATCCGCAACGCCCCCATCTCCCGCGCCAGCGACGACCGCATCTCGATCGCCGCCGGAGGTTCGACGCCCCGCTCGATCCGAAGGTCCACGTGCGCCAATCGCCCCCCGCGCGGCCCACCGCCCTCCACGTGCAGCCCCACCAGCCCGCTCAACTGCGCCAGCGCTTCCGCGATCAACACCCCCGGCACCACCGGCCGACCAGGAAAGTGCCCCGCGAAAAAACCCTCGCTCCCCGTCACACGCCACACCCCGACCCCCGCGCGACCCGCCTCCAGCGACGTCACCTCCGTCAAAAACCGGAACGGCTCCCCGTGCGGCAATCGCTCGATCAGCCCGCGCAGCCCCTCCCCCGCGCCCCCCGCGCTCACGCCCCGACGCCCGAACGCGACGCCTCGATGAACCGCGCCAGGCTCTCCACGCTCTGGAACGCCTCACGGCCCATCGCCCCGTTCGCGATCTTGATCCCGAACTCCTTCTCCACGCTCGTCACCAACAGCAGCATGTCCAGCGAGTCCAGGTCCATGTCCCCGCCCACCAGCGGCATCCCGTCCGCGATCGCCGCGTCCGCCGGCAACTTCAAGTCCCGGCGAAGAATCCCCTTCAGCGACTCCAGCGTGCTCCGACTCGGCGTCTCCACAGGCGCTCCCCGGAAAAGGGACAGATTCCACCCAAACCCCAATCATAACCCCCGCCATCGGCCCTCGCCCAGCCGATGCCGCTCACCGACCTCACCCCACAACTCCACGCCGTGCCCCACCGCGCGCACCCCCCGCGCGTGCTCCGGCACCCCGCCCGCGCCGCGAACCCACGCCCCCGCCGCGTCCTACGGGCACCCCGCCGCGAACTGCGTCTGGAAGCACACGAAGTCCGCCACGCTCAACACCGGCGGCGTCGTGCTCGCGTCGCAGTTCGCCCGCGCGTCCCCCGCGGCAAAGCGGTTCAGGAAGCAGATGAAGTCCGCCACGTTCAGCACCGGCGCCGCCGTGCTCCCGTCGCAGTTCGCCGGGCACGGGAGTTCGACCATCCAGTTTCCCCCGGCCACAAGCGGCCCTTGGCCGGTGATTACA
>JAEUIZ010000017.1 GCA_016793805.1 Phycisphaerae bacterium | reverse complement strand
GTCGTGTTACCCGCCGATCCATGAAGGCGCCGTCGTCGAGTACGTCACCTTCGCCGTGACCGAGACGGTGATGGCCTCTTCGAGCGCCTCGCTGCGCGAGAAGTTGGTGATGGAGAAGTCCGCCTGAAGGCCCTGGCCGCTGGTCCCGTCGAGAACCTGCAGCCCGATCACGGCGTTGTTGAAGAAGGCGTTCTTGATGGCGGTGAACCCGGCGTCGCCGGTATCCCACACCATCTCGAACTCGACGCTCGCCTCCTTGAGCGTGCCGACAGTGGCGCGCCAGCCCGCGTTGGCGCGGGTGGTCACGTCCGCCTCACCCGCTTCGAGGTTGAGCGTCACGTCGCGGGTGTTGCCCATCGCCGTCCATGCGCCGCCGCCGGCCTGCCCGCCGACCTTGTACTTGAGGACCGCCTCCATGCCCAGTTTGATCGCCATTGCCTGCTCCTTGCCCCTTGCTCATCCGCCGTGCCCGACCACGTACACGCACTCGCCCGCCTTGCTCTTGACCTCGATCCGCGACAGGTCCACGCGCTCCAGGCGGTACTGCGCGCCCGGCGGGATCAGCAGTTCCTTGCCGTCGGTCCCCTTGAGCGTGGCGTCCTGCGTGTTCGTGTGCGCGAACGTCAGCGTGCACGTCGCCACCAGCGGCGGCGTCGAGAGGGCCACATAGTCCGTGTCCAGGTCGATCTTGAGCGCGATGAAGTTCCGCACGGCCTCTGCCTCCTACCTCCGCACCCGGTACGTGACGCTCAGGACGCTCGTGAACACCCGATGCTGCTCCAGCGACTCGCTCGACACGACGGGCTCGTGGGCCAGCCCAACCCACGCGGCCTCGGGCGCACCGGGCAGTCTCGTCAGCCGCAGCCGGTCGGCGATCTCTTCGACGAGATCGAGCAGGGCGTCAATCTCGGCCTGCTCGGCCTCCGCCGGCAACTTCTGCTGCACGCCCACGTCGATGACGCACTCGAAGGTGCTGCTGTCGCGGCTGGCGGCGGAGATGCCGACCGTCCGCGGCACCACCGACACGCGCAGGTCCTTGAGGTCCTCCAGCGTGAAGGCGGGCTGGTACATCCGCTCGGCGCTCACCGGGCGCGAGTACGTCCCGGCGTTGATGTGCGCGGCGACCGCGTCGGCGATGGCGGCGATGGTGCTCACTGGCCACCCCTTCCGTTGAGCCGACCTTCGAGGTACGACACGCGACGCTCGATCGCCTGGTACTCGGTGCGCAGGGCGCGGGCCTCGACGATCAGTTCGTCCAGGCGCTTCTCCACCTGCTGGAGCTTGGCGGTCACCACGCCCCACTGGACGGTCATCGCGCCCGCCGCGAGCAGGATCGTGACGATGATCCCCGCCCACTGGACGCGAAGCGACGCCTTGCCGCCGTTGGTGCCGTTCTGTCCGTTTGGTCCCGTCATCACGCCTCCGTGCCCACGAACTTGGTGTGAACCCGCATGACCCGCCGGTAGGGATCGCTGAATCGCCAGGGCGGCTGCCCGCCGGGTGCGTTGACCTCGTACACCAGCACATGCCCCCCCACGCCGCCGACCCGCTCCCGCACCTGGTCGCCCGCTCGCGGCGTGATCGGTCCCGCGCCCAGGTCCAGGTCCGCCGCGCGGATCAGGAAGTCCCGCGATTCCACGCGGTGGATCAACCCCGCCTCATCGGCCTGCTCGAACTCCGTGCGGCCGATGGTGGCCTGCACCTCCTTCTCCTCCGCGCCGCGCCTGTAGACCACCGCGCGGCTCATGTGCCGATGCCGCTGGTCGTCGAGGAACGCCGCGCCCTGTTCGAGCAGGTCACCCATGCCGCCCTCCTCTCGCCGGGGTTACTGCGACATGCGGATGCGCACCGTGATGTCGGCATCGGCCGCGGCGCGCACCGCCTTGCCGATCACCTTGTTGCCGGCGGCGGTCTTGGTGGCGACCTTGGCGACCGCATCCCAGTACGCCAGCGTGCCGACGGTGAACGCCGTGCCCGCGCCCGCGGCCTTGGGGAAGTCGAAGACCCCCTGCACCGCCAGCGAGCCGAGCTGATTGGCCTTGAGGTCGACGCGCGTGGTGCCGACAAGGTCGCCCTGCACGACGACGGTGCCCGCGGGGATGTCGGCCCCGGGGGTGTAGTCGATCGCCGCGCCTTCCTGTACGAACTTCGTCGTGGACATCTGTGATCCTCCGGAGCCGGGCTCGCCCGGCTCGCCCCCTCCACCTGGTTCGATCTCGCCGCCGCCCTCGATGACGTCGCCCATGGCGGGTTACGCCTCGCCCTTGCTCTTGACGCCGCCGCGCGGGTCCTGCAGCGCCACGCCGAAGTCGTGGTAGCCGCGCATCTGGATGCCCAGGCGGTTGAAGTTCTGCTCGGCCGTCTCGATGGTCGGGGACTCTTGCCCGTTGAGGAACGCCATCTCGACGACGGGCAGGTCGCTCGCGTCCGCCAGCAGGTACCACGCCTTCGTCGAGTTGCCGGTGAACTTGGGGTTGCCCAGGTAGCGGCTGACCTCGACGCGGAACTTGCCCTGGTGCGGGTTGGTGACCGGGTACCGCGCGTTGGCCGTGTTGTCGCGCAGTTCCAGGCTCTTGAAGAGCTGGCTGCCCATTGCCGAAAGGGCCGTGGGGACGAGCAGGATGGACGGCAGCACACCGATGGGCTTGCCGTCGGAGTCCACCTGGTCCATGAACGTGACCTCGGCCTTGGTCAGGCCATCGATCCCAAGCGCCGTGTCCGCGCCGGAGATGAAGTTCTTGTTGCCGACGGTGAAGAACCCGCTGTTGGCCATGAACGCGGCCCAGAAGACCTCGTTGATGGTCTTGCCCGAGCCCGAGCCGAGCTTGCGGGGGACGGTCGTGATCGCGCCCAGGTCGTCGTTGATGATGTCGGTGCGGTCGATCGACAGCATCAAGGCGTACGTCTCGGCCTTGTTGGAGTACGACTCTTCGCCGAGCGTGCCGTGCTTGATCTCGCCGCCCGGGGCGACCTTCTCGTACCCGTCGTTGCCGGTGAGGCGGTAGCTGGTGACGGTCTTGAAGTCGGTGACGCTGCGCACGGCGCAGATGTTCCGCCAGACGCGCTCGACGCTGAAGAACCCCTCCAGCAGGAACTTGTTGGCGACGTTGGAGAGGATGCCCGCGATGCTGATCGTGCTGTTGCCGATGGAGGCTTGCACGTCGGCTCCGGGACGCCCGAAGGCCGCATCCATCACGCCGTGCCAGTCGCGGAAGGTGCGGCCCGAGTAGCCGTTGGCCCACGCGGCGTGCAGGAGCAGTTCCTGCAGCCCCATCGTGCGGCCGAAGGCGCGGCTCGCGGCCTCGAGGTCACGCTCGTTGCAGTGCTGCTCCGGGTTCTCCAGGCGGCCCGAGAGAATGCACGCAGCCTCCAGCACCTTCTGCGTGACCCCGGCCTGGCCGTGCGCGTGGATCGCCGGACCCGCGGGAGCCTTGGGACGGCTGGCGCGCAGCACCTCCAACTCCGTGCGAGTGGCGTCCCACCCCTCACGAATCGCCTGTGATTCGATGGCCGCGTGCGCGCCAGCGCACAGACGGCGGATCGCCGCGATCCGGTCCGTCTCCGCGGCCATCTGGGCACGCAGATCACGGACGGGATCGGCGGTCTCGGCACCGTTCACCGGGGGCGTGGCAGGTGTGGGGGGCGTCGGGGGCGTGGGGGCCGTGGGCTGCGTGGGGGGCGCAGCGCCGGCCTCGCCCGAGGCCGCGATGCTCGCGGTCGTCCCGCCGTCGGCCCCGAGGTCCACGAAACTGATCTCGCCCAGCGTGGCGCGGCGGACGATGTTCAGCGGCCCCTGCACTTCGCGGCCGTTGACCGTGGCAGACTGGTTCTCGCGGAGGAACTCGAACGCCTCGACGCTCGCGCCCACCGACGCCTGCCAGGGGAAGCCGTTGCGCGCCGAGGCCACGACCTCCTTGGCCGCGTGCGTGTCGCGGGAGATCATGCCCGAGGCGACGAGCTTGCCATCCTCGACGGCGACGACGCTGGTGTGCCCGACGCCCGCGGCCGCGTCGTGCCCGAAGCGGATCGGGCGGGACTGCGAGGGGATCGCCAGGCCCGCCAGGTCGATGACGACCGGGTGCCGCCACCCGGCGACCTTCATCGGGCCGCCGGTGTACGCGACCATCCGGAACCTCGGGAGCGCGGTGCCGCCACCGGCCTCATTGCCCGAAGCGGCGATGAACTCGAACTCCGCTTGCGCCGTCAGCGAGAGGCTCTTGTGCGAGGGCGCGTCGGTGTCGGCGGCCTTGTGGGCGCGGATCACGAGCGGATGGTCGTTGAACACGATGGTGTCAGACGGCATGGGATTCAGTCTCCTGTTCCTCGTTGCGCCTCGGCGCGGACTCCTGCTGTGCGGTCGTGGTGAGCGGGAGCCCGAGCTCGGCCATGAGCGCGAGTTCCTTGGCCCGCTGACGGAGCTCGTCCTCCCAGTCGCGCCCTTGGCGGGCGAACTCGGCGGCGAGCGTGGTGGTGTGGTTGGCCAGGCGGGTGGCCTGGGCCGTGGCTTCCTTGGCGGGATCGACGTGCTCGACGCCATCCCAGAACCAGGTGTGCGGCATGGCTGCGTTACGCACCCGCATGGACTGCGGGAGCAGACCCTCAACGAGCGCGGCTTCGTCGAGCCAGGCCTTGAGCAGGCGGTCAAGGACCGCCAGGCGCAGGTGGTGCTGGTCGACGCGCAGGCTCTTGAAATACGTCTGGTGGTCGAGGCGGCCGCTGGCGTAGTTGTACCCCGAGGAGTTCCCCGCCGCGACGTTGAACGGCATGTTCAGGCAGCGGGCGATCTCGTTGAGGATCTCGCGCTTGAACTCGCCGAATGTCGTCGTCGGCTGCTCGGCGTGGACCTGC
>JAEUIZ010000016.1 GCA_016793805.1 Phycisphaerae bacterium | reverse complement strand
CGTCGAGGCGTCGCAGTTGGCGTAGCAGCCGCCGCCCGAGGGCGCCATCTTCAGGAGCAGGATGAACCCGACGATGTTGCCGGTGTCACCGCCGGCGCAGTCGGTCACGTTGAGGTTCCAGGTGCCCGCCGAGTCGAGCCCGACGAAGGGCGCCATGGCGCCCTCGCTCTTCCAGCGGCCGACCGGGTTATTCACGCCCGCGGTGGCGGGGGCGTCGTAGATGTTCGCCGCCGTGTCGTTGGAGATGAAGTACCCGGCGTTGGAGTTGCTGGCGCCGAAGTTGTCGGTCCCGAAGCCGAACGTGCTCGCGGGCACGCCGGGACGATCGACCATGTTGACGCTCGGGCCGCCCGACTTGGAGAGGTTGACGATCAGGTCGCCCTGGAAGGTGTGGGTGATGAAGTAGGCGGCCTCGATCCCGGTGATCGGGAAGGACTGGCCGACGGTGACGCTGGCGGTCGCCGTGGCGCCGCAGGCCGTCGAGCCCGTGCCGTCGGCGATCGGGACGGCGGCCCCGACGTAGACGAAGGCCTTGGCGCAGTTGGCGGTCCCGCAGGCCGAGTTCGCGCCGCCCCAGATGCCGTTCTGCGCGGTGCAGTTGACGCTGGTGGCGCTGATGCAGGTGCCGTCGGGGAGGCAGCAGGAGCCCGTGGCGGGCTGCGGGCAGGTGTTGGGGACGTTGCAGACGCTGCCGTCACCCTGGTAGGTGCCGCCCTGGCCGGTGCAGGAGTTCTGCGAGATGCCCGGGGCGCAATCGCCGTTGGGGAGGCAGCAGGCGCCGGTGGGGACGGCCATGCCGACGTACTCGGCGGTGTCGATCCCGATGTAGTCGGAGTTCGCGCCGCTGGGCCCGGCGTTCTCGACGAAGTAGCGGAACGCGAGGCGGCCCGGCGTCGAGGCCGGCACGCCCGTGATCGTGACGGTGAACTGCGTCCAGACGTTCGGGTAGCTGCCCGTGCCCGTCGCGAGGTAGGTCGGGTTGATGTCGAGCAGCAGGTTGGTGAAGTCGCCGACCGCGGTGGCGTTGCCCAGCGCGCCCACGTTCGTGCTCGCGCCCGCGAGGCTCATGCGCACCTGGAGACGATCGGGGAAGAACGGCCCATCGACCGTTCGGGTCCAGAACGAGAACGTCTGCCCGTTCTGGAGGTTCACCACGGGCGTGACGAACCAGTTGCTGATCGTCGCGAGCCCGGCACCGTTGTTGAAGTTGGTTCCGAGGTAGCCCGCCGAAGCCTGCGGGGCGAAGACCGCCAGGTTGCCCTGGAAGTAGTTCGTCAGGCCGATGGGCGAACTGTTGTTCTGCGTGAACCAGCCCCCGGAGGTGCTGAGCGTCACGATGTCATCGAACGCCTCGGTGAAACTCTGGGCCTGAGCCATGCCGGCCGACGCCGCGAGCGCGGCAGCCGCCGCCGTAAATCGACGCATCATCATGTGGTCCTCTCCTGAATCCGCGGGCAATCATCCCGCACCTTGCTCCACCCCGCCCGATCAGACCCCGGGCGCGGCAACAGACCGCGTCCGTCCACTTCTGAAGGCCCGCTCGGCGAGATGAGCCCCAAGACCGAACCCCAACTTATCACGGGATCGCACGGTCGTCAATGGAAAAACGAGAAAGCGGACTACGCCCGATAGACTTGGAGGCCTGTGCGCATAGGGTCTAAGCCCTAGTCCTTCGCACACCAAGACGCCCCGTGGCCCCGAGAGGCCCTGGCAGCGGCGCGGCTCGAGCCGCACGAGCGCGCATCCGCGCCGCGACTCAGTGCGGAGCGCCGAGCGCATCGCGGCGCACCAGTGGCCCCACTCGGATTTCTCTGCCCCCTCCCCCCCCCTACCCTACACCCCTCATGGCCCTGCTCGCCCGGCTCTACGCCCGCCGCATCGTCAACGTGAACATCAACATCATCGCCGCGGGTGTGGCGGCGATGCTCCTGACGATCATCCCGGTGACGCTGACGCGGACGCTCGGGATCGACACGCCGTGGATCATCATGGCGGTGGCGTTCATCTCGGACGTCATTTTCGACGTGGCGATCTACTACTTCCTGCACTGGCTGGCGAACCACTGGCCCCACGTGCCTTGGGCCAAGCACCACGATCCGCACAAGAAGCACCTGACGTACTTCCAGGACGCGACGATCGTGCAGGTGGAGCGGATGGTGCTCGGGCCGGTGTACTACGGGATCGCGGCGTTCGTGCTGCACCGGTGCCTGGTCGGAGGCGTGCATCGCGAGGTGGCGGCGATCGCGGCGTTCTGCTCGGGCCTGGCGACGACCCGCGTGCTGCACACGATCTACATGGTGTGGAACGCTCGGCGAGCGGCGGAGCGCCGCCGGCAGCAGATCGCCGCGCCTCCCGCGTCGCCCCCGGCCGCCCCACCCGCATCGCCCCCGGCGGCGTGATCCGCGCGCGCCACGGGCCGACGACGTCGCGCCGGCCCGTGCGCCTCTTCTCCGGTCGTGTGGGCTCGCGCCCGACTAGTGCTGCACGTTCGTGAGCGTGTTGGTGGACGAGATGGTGCCCGGGCCCGATGTGAACGCGCCGATCGTCGTGTTCGCGCCGCTGTTGGTCACGCCGGTCCCGCCCGTGAAGGTGTTGCGCACCACGAGCGTGCTGTTGGCGGCGGCGGTGACGACGACGCTGGCCGGGGCGTTGAACGCGAACGTGTTCCCGTCGATCATGTTCGCGGCGCCGGCGACGACGATCCCGCCCTCGGGCGGCCCGGAGGTCGCGCCGTTGTTCGCCACGAGGTTCCCCTTGACCTGGTTCGAGTCCCTCAGGCGCATCCCGCTCTTCCAGTTCCGCGTGAGGGTGTTGTCGACGAAGGAGCAATCGGTCCCGAGGGTCTGGCGGATGCCGTCCAACTGGTTCTCGGCGATCGTGCAGCGCTCGACGCGAACGCCCTCGGACAGGACGCCGGGGACGATCTCGACGCCCGAGCCGGTGTTCCCGGTGATGGCCGAGTGCGAGATGGTGCAGAAACTATCGACGAAGAATCCGTTGCCCGAGTTCTGGCGGGCGGTGCAGTGGCTCGCCGCCGAGCCGGTGCTGAGTTGGAACCCGACGCCCGCGTTGGACTGCGCCACGCAGCGCTCGAGCACCGCGTTGGCCCCGAAGATGAACCCGGCGCTCGAGCCGACGACGGTGCAGTCCCGAACGCTGGCCGCGTTGCCCGCGATGATCCCGAACCCGTTGCTCGAGTTCCGCACCGTGATGCCCTCGATCCGCACGTTGTTGACCCCAAAGAGGTCCAGCCCCTCCTTGACCCATCCGTCGATCGTCCCGTTGCGGATGGTCAGCCCGGTCGCGGCGTTCGAGAAGATCGCGTCGTCGCCGACGCCTCCGCCGAGCATCGCGAACCCGTTGAGGTCCAGGGTCACGTTGTTCGCGAGGATCACGATGCCCCTTCGGCCCGAGGCCCCGACGATATTCCCCGAGAGGTAGTACGAGCCCGGCTGCGTGATGTAATACTGCGCCACCGAGTCCCCGGGCAGGGTCGCCACGTCGATCCGGGGCTCGACCTGCTGGAGGGTCTTGTAGGTGCTCGCCACGGGGCCGGCGGGAGGGGTCAGCGGGCCGGCGACCAGGGCGCCCGCGGCGGCGACAAGGGCAGTTGCGGCGAGGATGGAGCCAGTGGAACGACGCATGGGAGGCTTCCTTTCGGGTGTGTCGGCCCGAGAGAACTCCGGGCCCGCATCTCCATGCGAGACGACCACGACGCGAGCGACACGGCCCACACCGATTCGGCGCTGCCGGAACCTCGGCGCATCGACCGCCCTCCTCTCCCACTCCCCGCGACCGGATCACTCTCCCGGCGGCCGCGCCTCCCCGTTGGCCTTGAGTGCCCCCAGCACCTTGGGCCACGCCGCGGCGAAGTACGCCCGCACCTGCTCCCACTCCGCGCGATGGTCCGCGTGCTCCGCGGCCTGCGCGGCGAACCCGTCGTGCACCAGCCGCACCCGCGTCAGCGCCGGCGCGACCTCGTCGAGCATCAGCACGACCCAGGTGCGCCGGGCCCGCGCGTGCGCGAACTTGGGCGGTGCGTTCCAGTCGTAACTCAGCATCTCGCCCGGCAGCACGCTCAGCACCCGGCACCCTTCGGATCCGCGCTCGCCCGCGGGGGCGGCCATGTTGAAGTAGATCTCCCACTTGCCCCCGGGTCGCGGCTCGATCGAGGTCTCGACGCCGAAGAACTCCTTCCACCCCGCGCTCGTGGAGAGCAGCCGCCAGACCTCGGCCCGCGGGCGGGACAGCGTCGTTTCGATGGTGATGGGCGCGAGCGGCGCGGGCGCGTGGGCCGGGCCGGCGGGCGCTGGGGCCGAGGCGTCGAACTCCTTGGCCAGCCGACGGAGCGTCCACGCGTTGCCCTGCTCGAAGAACTCGCGCATCTTGGTCGACTCCTCGCTCTGGTCGTAGCCCAGCCCCGCCAAGCGCACGTGCGTCGTCCCGTCGCCCAGGTCCGTCAGCGTGACGACAGACCAGGTCCGCTTCCACGCCTCGGGGAACGGGAACCCCTTCGGCGGCTTGCGGACGCGGATCGCCAGCATCCGCTCCGGCTCGAACGCCAGCACCTCGTTCTCGATTGTCCCCTCGTCGCCCAGCACGCCCTCGGGGCTGTAGTGCGAGCGGATGAGCCCGCCGGGGCGGAGGTCCATCTCGACCTTGGCGACTCCCAGTTTCTTGAAGCCCTCGGGTGTCGACCACACTTTCCAGAGTTCTCGGGGCGTGGTCCTGATGATCGCCTCGCAGACCTGCGGGCTCAGCGCCTGCGCCGACGCCGGTTGGGGCACCGGGGCGGGCGGCTCGCCGGCGAGCGCCGCGGGACCTGCCAGGAACAAGGCCACCAATGCGATGCGCTTCATGAGCAACTCCTTGCTCGCCGGGTGTGCGAGCGTGTTGAAGCGGCGCGCGGGCCATCTCGACCCGGGCGCCGTGGAATGCCGCCTCAGCCCTGTTGCATCGCCTTCCACAGACCCACCAGGTTGCCCTCGGGGTCCTTCAGCCATGCGAAGTGCCCCATGCCTGGCACCTCGGTCGGGGGGACCACCGCCTGTCCGCCCAGTTTCTTGGCCTTCGCGATCGTCGCCTCGAGGTCGTCCACCAGCGCGTAGACGATGCAGTAGTTGTGCGGCTCGTGACCCAGCGCGTTGAGGTGCCCGCCGATCCCGGGCGTTGGGTTCGGGACGTGCCCGCCCAGGTTCCCGATCATCGCGCTCGGGCCATACTCCTGAAACTCCCACCCGAACAGCCCGCCGTAGAACGCCTTGCCCTTCTCCAGGCTCTTGAACCCGAACTCAAAGTGGACCACCGGTGCCGGCATAGCAACGCTCCCTTCACTCCGCTTGGCCTCGCCCGCGACGCCGCGGGCCTCTTGTGCGATCGCCCCGGCCACGCGCCGGCCCGCGAGTCCGAACCCCATCCGCCCCGCCCCGAGCCGACGCCTCGAGCGCGCCGACGTACGCGCGCAACTGCGCCACGCCGTCGTCGAACGGCCGAAGGTCCCCCGCCGCCCGGCTCTGCATGATCCCGCCCTCCATCACCGTGAGCACGAACCGCGCCAGTTGCCCGCGGTCCACCGTCGGCGGGAGCCGATCGCCCGCGTCGTCCAGCCATCGGCGGACCGCGCTCGCCCAGTTCTCGAAGTTCGCGTGGATCAGCCGGCGCGCCCGCGGCTGGTCGTCCGCCACCTCCAGCGCGAGGTTCCCGATCGGGCATCCCATGCGGCATCCCCACGCGCCCATCCACTCGCGATACTGCGCCAGCAGCGCGAAGACGCGCCCGATCGGATCGTCCGTGCGCCGCGACGCCGGGCCCATCACCGCGGGCTCGAGCGCACCCAGCGCGTATTCCAGCACGCCGATGAGCAGGTCGTCCTTGCTGGGAAAGAAGTGGTAGAGGCTCCCCGCGTTGACCCCGGCCTCGCGCAGGATCGTCGCGATCCCCGTCGCGTGGTACCCCTGCTCGTGGAACAGCGTGAACGCGGTGCGGAGGATGCGCTCGCGCGTCGACATCGCGGGCGGAAGGCCGGCCTGTTCGGCGTCGCGCGAACGCGCCGCGGGCGCGCTCCGACTGCCGCGCGCCACGCCTCGGCGCGCCACACCACGCGCTCCGCCTCCGGTCGCGCTCCCCCTTGGCCGCCTTGGCCCGCCCGTCGTCACGCGGTCGCCTCCGTCGCCCCCCCCCCTTCCCACTCCATCATGGATGCTTCAGCCTGAGAAGCCCGTCATCAAGAAGCGGTCTCGGCTTCCCTCCGGCGTGCTTCCGCCTCACCCCTTCGCGCCTGCGGGGCTCGGGCCGGCCCGTTCCCGGCAACGAGCCGGGCTTGAGCGGTCGTTCAACACCATTTGAACGCGCCTTCAAGCCCGTGTCAAGTCCCCCCGGATGGAATCTCGAGCGCGTGTCTACGCCGCCCCGTGCCCGGCCGCGGCCGTGCCCCCGCGCTCCCACTCGGCCGCCGGGTCGATCTCAAAGTAGGCCCGCAGCGTGTCGTACAACTCCGGGTGATGGGCTCGAAGCGCGGCCGACCGCTCGAAATAGGCCTCGACGGCGACCGCGAAGAACTCGGCAGGGCTCTGCGCGCCGTAGGTGTTGAGCACGGTGGGCTGCCTGGCCCACGCCTGGGCCCCGAGCCGCCGCTGCTCGCGGGCGAGGAGCGTGCGCCATTGCCGCGCCCGATCCAGGTTCCCCAGCCAGGGCATCCCCTCCATCTCGCCGGACTCCGCGTCGAGTTGGTGGGCGAACTCGTGCAGGACGACGTTGCGTCCATCGTGCGCGTCGGCGGCCCCCGCGACCACCTCGGGCCACGAGAGCACCACCGGCCCGCCCGCGATCGGGGTGAACCACGACTCGCCGAGGCGCGGGTCCTCCGAGAGCGTGACGACCCCGCCCGGGCCCGTGGTGCGCGCGCGCCCCATGAACGTCCCGGGATAGACGAGCACCGTGCGCATGCCGGGGAACACGTCGTGCGCGCGCCGCAGGAGGAGCACGCACGCCTGGGCCGCGATCAGGACGCGGACGCGATCGTCCACGACCATCCCGCGGCAACCCTCGACGTACTTCTCCGCCAGGAACACGCGGATCCAGCCCTGCAGTTCGCGACGATCGGGCTCGGGGAGCCGCGCGTACAACGGCATCTCGGCGCGGAGGATCGCGTCCCAGGCCGCGGGGAAGTCTCCGCGGCGGAGGCGTCGGCGACGGAACGAACGGAACAGCATGCCGGCCCTTTCTCCCAATCCTTCGCCGCCCACGCGGACGGGACCGCCCCGCATGGGATCGGAACAACCGCGGTGCGCACGTGGGAGGACGCTCCCGGGCCGTGGCGCGGGGCACCGTGGCGGTTGATCGGATCGCGGTCGGGGGTTGGGGTGTCAGAATGGCGGCGAGGCGGACGCGCGGGCCGTATCCTCTGGGCATGAGGTTCTGGGCGGTCTGGGTCGCGTGGGGGTTGGCGGCGGTCGCGGGCGCGCGCGCGCAAGAGACCGAGTACCGGCTGGACGCGAGCGGGGAATGGAAGCGGGCCGAGGCCGCGCCGCGGAACGCGGACGAGGCGGTGATCGCCAAGGCACGGGAGCAACTGGCGAACGACCAGCCGGGGAAGGCACGGCGGACGCTGCGGGACTGGATCGAGGCGAACCGCAAGAGCGAGAGCCCGCTGTTGCCCCAGGCGTACGTGCTTCGCGGCGACGCGCGGACGGCGGATCGGGACGAGTACGAGGCGCTGTACGACTACGAGACGGTGTGCATCGAGTATCCGGGGACCGAGGAGTTCGTCAAGGCCGTGGAGCGCGAGTTGGAGATCGCGATCCGGTACGTGAACGGGTATCGGCGGAAGTTCCTGGGGATGCGGATCAACGCGGCGGCAGACGTGGGGGAGGAGTTGCTGGTCCGGGTGCAGGAGCGGCTCCCGCAGAGCCGGGTCGCGGAGCGGGCTGGGATCGAACTGGCGGACTACTACTACCGCAACCGGGAGTTGGCGCTGGCGAGCCTGGCGTACGACCTGTTCGTGCAGAACTTCCCGCGGAGCCGGTTCGCCGATCGGGCGCGGGTGCAGCGGATCTTCGCCGAGATCGGGCGGTACAAGGGCCCGGAGTACGACGGGTCGGGCCTGGCGGACGCGAAGGTGCTGATCCAGGACTATGCGCAGGTCAACCCGATCAACGCGCAGCGCGAGGGCCTGACCGACGCGCTGCTCTCGCGGCTGGACGAGTCCTCGGCCGAGCAGTTGCTCGTGCGCGCCAAGTGGTACCTGAGGCGGAACGACCCGGTTTCGGCGCGGGCGACGCTCCGGCGGCTGGTGGCGGCGTATCCGCGGACGCTGGCGGCCGAGGCGGGGATGGAGATCCTCGACAAGAACGAGTGGACGTACGCCAAGGCCGCGACCACGCCGATGGCTCCCCCTCCGACGCCGGCACCACCCGCGCCGGGCGGTGCCGCGGCACCGGGCGCGAACAGGGACGGGGCACGATGACGCTCGGGCGCACCTTCGCGGGGCTGGCGGGCGCGCTCCTCGGGGGACTCGCCGGCGGATGCTCGTCGGACCCGACGCGCGGGTACTCGTTCGCGTCGACGCGCAACGAGCAGGTGCGGACCGTGGCGGTCCCGATCTTTGACAACGTGACCTTCCACCACGGGATCGAGGCGGACCTCACGGACGCGATCATCAAGGAGATCCAGCGGACGACGCGGTGGGTGGTCGTGCCCGCGGACAAGGCCCAGACCACGCTCACCGGAACCATCACCTCGGCGGACCTTCGGCAACTCTCGACCTCGAGCGGGACGGGGCTGGTGCAGGAGGTCGGGTTCGAGTTGACGGCGGACTTCGACTGGCGCGACGCCCGGACCGGGGCGTTCCTGGTGCGGCGGCGGGGCGTGCGCGCCCTCGAGTCGTTCGTGGCGTCGCGCCCGAGCAACGAGCGGATCGACGTGGGCCGCCACGCCTCGGCCCAGGAACTCGCCCGGGTGATCGTGGCGGAGATGCGCGCGTCGTGGTAGGGGCCTAGCGTTGGGGGCGCGGTGGGCGCGCCGAGGGATGGACCCGTCGAACAGGCCCGGCGGCGGGTCGTAGCAAGAGGTACGGGAGGGGGCGGGGTGAATCCGTCGGGGGTGATTGCCGAAGAGGGAAGGGGATCGTGCGGGTCTTTGAAGGGAAGGCGTGATGCCGAGGCGTGCCGGGACAGGCGAGAGCGGGATTGGATCGACGCGGCAGCAGGCGTCGAACGGTCGAGAGCCGCGCGCCCCGCGTCCGCCCGGGAACGGGCAGGAGCCCCCGCGCCGGCCCGGCGCGCCGCAGGGCGTGCCGCCCGGGCGCGGGCTGTTCGGGATCGCGACGATCGTGCTGGCGGGGGTGCTGCTGTTCACGATCTTCAGCACGGTCCCACGGGGCCAGAAGATCACGCTGGACCAGTTCCGGCTGTTGTGGACGCAGGGGCAGATCGACCCGGAGAGCGTGGAGATCCGGGATGATTCGGTGCGGGCGATGCAGTTGCCGGCGGGAGACTCCAACGCGCGGACGCTGCGCGTGATCGACCTGAACACGGCGACGGCCAAGCCGATCGTCGAGGAGGTGATGAAGATCACGGAGGGTCGGGCGCAGAGCAAGCCGACGCCGACGTGGGTGCCGCTGTTGTATTGGTTCGGGCCGTTCCTGCTGATCCTGCTGATCTTCTGGATCGTGTCGCGCGGGCTGCGGAACGCGAGCGTGGGCGGGGGGATGCTGGGGAGTTTCGGGAAGAGCCGGCATCGGATGATGAACAAGGAGATGACGGGGATCACGTTCGCCGACGTGGCCGGGATCGACGAGGCGAAGGAAGAGGTCACCGAGATCATCGAGTTCCTTCGGAACCCGAAGAAGTTCACGAAACTTGGCGGACGGATCCCGCGCGGCGTGCTGCTGGTGGGCGAGCCGGGGTGCGGGAAGACGCTCTTGGCCAAGGCGATCGCGGGCGAGGCGGACGTTCCGTTCTTCAGCATCTCGGGGTCGGACTTCGTCGAGATGTTCGTCGGGGTGGGGGCGTCGCGGGTGCGCGACTTGTTCAAGCAGGCGAAGGAGTCGTCGCCGTGCATCATCTTCCTGGATGAGATCGACGCGGTGGGCCGTCGGCGGGGCGGGGGGTTCACCACGGGCGGGCACGACGAGCGCGAGCAGACGCTCAACGCGATCCTGGTCGAGATGGACGGGTTCGCCACGACCGACGGCGTCATCGTGATCGCGGCGACGAACCGGCAGGACGTGCTGGACCCCGCGCTCATCCGTCCGGGGCGGTTCGATCGGCAGATCACGGTGCCCCTGCCGGACCTGAAGGGGCGGCTGGAGATCCTGCAGGTCCACGCGAAGAAGGTGAAACTGGGCCCGAAGGTGGACCTGGAGCGGATCGCGCGGGGGACGCCCATGTTCAGCGGGGCGGACCTGGCGGCGATCATCAACGAGGCGGCGATCGCGGCCACGATGCAGAACAAGGATTTCGTCGAGCAGGACGACCTGGAAGAAGCCCGGGACAAGGTGAAGTTCGGTCGGTCCAAGAAGAGCCGGGTGCGGGAGCGCGACGAGAACAAGCTGGTGGCGTACCACGAGGCCGGGCACGCGGTGCTGCAGGCGCTGCTCCCGGACGCGGACCCGCTGCACAAGGTCACGATCATCCCGCGCGGGGCCGCGGGGGGCGCGACGTTCAGCCTCCCCGAGAAGGACCGGATGGGGTACGGGGTGAAGTGGCTGCGGGCGGCGCTGCGGGTGGCGTGCGGGGGGCGGATCGCCGAGCAGCGGGCGATGGGAGACGTCTCGAGCGGGGCGGCGGCGGACATCGCGCAGTGCACTCGGATCGCGCGGACGATGATCGAGGAATGGGGGATGTCGGAGCGGCTCGGGTTCGTGCGCTACGCCAGCAGCGACACGCGCGAGTTTTTCATGCCCGAGCGCGACTATTCCGACGAGACGGCGCGGATCATCGACGAGGAGACGCGGCGGATCGTGGACGAAGCCTACAAGGACGCGGAGCGGACGCTCTACGAGAACTGGGACAAGGTCGAGGCCGTGGCCCAGGCGCTGCTGCGGTACGAGACGCTCAGCGCCGACGAGGTGCACCGCCTGATCCGGGGCGAGAAACTGGACAAGCCGACGGTGGGCGAGTTGCTCTCGCGCGAGGCCAAGAAGCGGACCGAGCCCCCGCCGGCGTCCGAGCCGGAGTTGCCGCCCGGCGCGCTGCCCAGCCCGGCCTAGCGCCTCGGTCCGCCCTCATGGGCCGAGCGCGTGCGCTAGAGCACCATCGCGAGGGCTCCCGCGGCCTGCGCTCCCGCCAGCACCCACAGGAACCCGCGCTCGACTTCGACGTCGTCGGGCCAGCGCATCACGAAGACCGGCCAGTAGCGCAGGCCGAAGACGCCCGCGCCGAGCACGGCGGGCGCGATCCACACGAAGACCGGCATCCGTCCGCCCTGGGCCACGGAGAGCCCGATCGCCAGCAGCGCGAGCGCGACGTTCAGCGCCAGAAGCCAGCCCACGGACGCGCCGCGCGGGCCGGATCGCTCGCGGCGGATGCGAAGGCTCGTTGCGAGGATCGCGGCGCCGCACACGGGGCACGCTTCGCCGTCCTCTCGCCGCAGGCGGCTGCGACAACACGGGCAGCGGGCCTCGGCGGCCGAGACGAGCGCCCGCACCTGGTCCAGGTTGGTCACGGGCCAGCGCACGCCAACCTATACCGCGCGGCGTCGCTCCCGGTTGCACCCGGCGTCGGCGCGCGAGCCATGAGCGGCTCACGCCTGCCGCGGGCTGCTCTCCCGATTCCTTGGATATCCTTGGCTTCCAGCAGCCGCGACTCGCGGCCGCTGCCAAGGAGAATCGCCGTATGCAGTGGACCCGTCGTCTCGTCGCCCCCGCGCTCGCGGGCATGTTCCTTTCTGCCAACGCGTTTGTCGCCGCGGCCCAGCCCCCGGCCCAGCCCGAGACGATCACCGAGGACGGGGTGATCGCGGGCGTGATGGACATCGACTTTGGGACGCGGACGAACCTGGACACGTCCGGGGACCTCAAGGCCGGCTCACCCGCGATCGGCGCCAAGGACACGTACAAGTTCTCGCTCTCGGTGGCGAAGACGACGGAGTTCGCCGGGACGGTGACGCGGCAGCCGAACCTCTACACCAAGAACCTGGGTCGGCGGAAGCAGGACGCGCTGCTGACGTACAGCATCGACCTGGCGCTGTTCAACCCGCGCGACCTCAAGCAGAAGCGGAACGTGGGCAAGTGGGTCGGGACGGTCCCGATCGACACCGCCAGCGGGGCCTATGACCTCGCGGGCGGCAAGGCCAAGGAGAGCCCGCTGCGCATCAGCGTGGACGCGGTCGGGAAGGCCGCGGCGTTCGTCGACAACTTCGGCGGGCGGCTCATCGGGAAGGCCGAGAAGAAGGACTCGCTCGCCCAGTACACCTTCAAGCGCGTCGTGGGCAACAAGACAACGCAGATCGTGGTCAAGAAGTCGGACCCGATGCGCTTCGAGAACCTGATCCTCGCCAAGGGCCCCAGCGAGAACTACCCGCGCACCACCGTCACAGGGCGCCTCGACTACGACTACGAGACGGGGAACTGGTTCACCGACGGCATCCGCTTCACCTACAACCTCGACGGCAAGGACGTTGAGGACATCATCACCGGGTCGATCAAGTGGGTCGAGGACCCGGACCGCGTCGCCAACGGCAAGGGGTTCTACGAGTTCAACCTCCGCTTCAACGAGGCGAAGAACAAGTCGGGCTCGTCCGAGGCCGCGGCGTTCGAGAAGATGAGCGACGAGGAGGCCTTCTTCGCGGTGGACAACTCGGTCCCGTGCCTGACCGGTCGCGTGACGTACGTGGACTCGATGGGCTCGGGCGACCTGCCCACGAGCAGCAAGGTGACCTTCGCCCTCAACGCGAACAAACTGACCAAGCAGCAGGTCATGAACTTCTTCAAACTGTGGATGCTCGCCGTCGGCCCGACCAACGACGAGTGAGACCGACCGACAACGGACCGCCAACGCCTGACCCCCCGCACGCCGCGGGGGGTCTTTCGTTGGGCTCCGATCATGCCAGCCGACGCCGGACCACCTCTTCCGCCCCGCCCGCGACGACCAACTCCTGCGCCACCGGCGACAGGGGCGTGAACGCGAACTCGCGCGGGGGTGGTGGCGGGGCGCCCGCGGGCCGGAGCGTCAGCACCGATCGGCGGTAGTCGATCTCGACCTCTCCCGCGAGGCGCGACGTGGCGGCGGGGCCGGCGGCGGGCTGGCCCCGCAGGAACGCGACCAACTCCGGGCACTCGAACACGACGAACCCGTTGTTGAACGCGTTGCGCTTGTAGGTCTCGCTGAAACTCGCGGCGATCACGCAGGGGATCCCGAAGTGCTTGAGCGCCGTCGCCGCCTGCTCGCGGCTGGAGCCCGTCCCGAAGTTCAGCCCCCCCACCACCACGTCGCCGGGGCGGGCGTGGGGGCGGAAGTCGGGGTCGTAGTTCTCGAAGATGACCGCGGCCATCTCGGCGGGCGTCATCTTGTCGTTGTAGGTGTGCTTGCCGGCGTAGATCCCGTCGGTGTTGAGGTTGTCGCGGTCCATGAACCAGAGGCGCCCGCGGACGACGGGGGGGAAGCCGTCGATGACGGCGACGACGGACGCCCCCTCGCTGACCGCCGCGGAACGGTCTGGCGAGTCGCCCGCGGCTCGGTGGGGCCGACGGACGGCGATCGTCGCCCGGGCGTCGTCGAAGCGCGTCGGGGCGCAGATGTACCCCGCGATCGCGCTGGCCGCGACCACCGCGGGCGACCCGAGGTAGACCTGCCCGTTGCGATCGCCCATGCGGCCCTCGAAGTTGCGGTTGGTGGCCGAGATCCCGACCTCGCCCGCCTTGATCGTCCCGCGCCCCAGGCCGATGCACGTCCCGCACCCGGGCGGGAGCGCGATGGCGCCGGCCTCGACGAGCGCGCCCCAGTGCCCGTCGCGCTCGGCCCGCGATTGCACGTCCGCGCTCGCCGCCGCCAGGTAGAACTCCACGCCCGGCGCGACCCGCTTCCCGCGCACGATGGTCGCGGCCTGGGCGAGGTCCTCGTACCGCGCGTTCACGCACGACATCAGCCACGCCTTCTGGATCGCCACGCGGCGGGCCTCGATCTCGGGCAGGGTCGTGAGCGTCTTCACGTCGTTGGGGCCCGAAACGCACGGCACGATGGTCGAGAGGTCGATGTCGAGTTCGATCGCGTACGCGGCATCGGGGTCGGCCCGCAGGTCTGCCGCGCCGCGCCACCACCCCTCCACGTCGGCCCTGGTGTACCCGCCGAGCGAGTCGGGCCGGCGCGTCCCGGGCCTTCGCCCTGCGGCGAAGTAGTCGGCCCGCGCGAGGAGGAAGTCGCGGAGGGCCTCGTCGAACGGGAAGACGCCCGCGAGCGCGCCCCACTCCGTCGTCATGTTCGCGATCGACATGCGCTGGTCGATCGTCAGCCCCGCGACGCCCTCGCCCGCGAACTCGACGGCGTGGTTGAGCACCTCGTCATGGTTGAACAGCCCGCAGAGCGCGACGATCACGTCCTTGCCCACCACGCCCGGGCGCAGCCGCCCGCGCAGCAGGCACCGCGCCACGGGCGGGACCTGCCACCACGTCGTGCCCGTCGCCCAGATCGAGGCGGCGTCGGTGCGGACCACCGGCGTCCCCAGGCAGCAGAGCGCTCCGTACAGGTTCGAGTGCGAGTCGCTCCCCACCACCATCGACCCCGGCACCACGTACCCCTGCTCGACCATGACCTGGTGCGAGATCCCCGTCCCGGCGGGGTAGAAGTCGATCCCGTGCTCGCGGGCGAACTGCTCGATCTTCGCGTACTTCCCGAGGTTCTCGGGGGTCACGTTCTGGATGTCGTGGTCGATGGCAAAGACCGGCTGGCGCGGGTCGAGCACGCCCTTGGCCCCGAGTTGCTTGAACTTGGGCATGACCGCGCCCGTGTTGTCGTGGGTCATCACGTGCTTGGGGCGGATGGTGATGAAGTCGCCCTGCCGCACGGGCTGCCCGGGCGCGAGCCCGACGGCAAAGCGCGTGGCGATCTTCTCGACGAGGGTGAGCGCGTCCATGCTGGGATCGTATCGGCGCGCCACCACCCATCCCCCCGCGGCATCAGATCCGGATGCTCACCCAATGAAAGAGGCCCCCTCGGGGGCCTCCGGTGTGACTCACGGATGCGTGCGACGATCAGCGGCGGCGACGGGCCGCCAGCAGTCCGCCCGCGGCCAGCAGCGCCAGCGAGCCGGGCGCCGGGATCACGTTGTAGTTCACGTTCCCCGAGAACGTCCGCGGGGTGAACTGCGTCCCGGCGAACGGGACCGCACCCGTCCGCGAGATGTTGCTGAAGAGCGTCACGTCGGCGTTGGACCACGTCGTCACCGGGGGCGCGGCAGTGGTGCCCGTGTACCGCAGGCCCTGGCCGGTCGTGATCCCGTGGAGGTAGATCGAAGTCGTCCCCATCGGGATCGGAAGAGGGGTGGTCAGCACCACCGGCGCAAAGACCAACGTCCCCGCCGCGGTCGCCGAGACCGTCTCGTGCAGCGTCCAGCCGACGTTGCTCGCCGTGAAGCCGGCGTAGGGGCCAGATCGAACCCAGACTTCCACGAGCGCCGCTCCCCCGACAGCCCCGGCGAAGGGAACGTCGAACGACGTCACCTCCAGGGGATCCGTGGCAGGTGTGAGTTGCAGGAACACGCCGCCACTACCGTTGTTCGGCGCTGCGGTCGTGATGATCCCAGCGCTGGCAACCCCGGTCGCCATGCCGCACGCCCCGAGTACCCCAAGAAACCGACTCATCTTTGGTCTCTCCTATCTCCACATGCCCGGAAAGCACTACATAGCTCCATATACACCAGTCTGGCCGCCGTTGCAAGAGGTGTGCGCTGAAAACCGGCTCACAAGCGAGTTATAGGACTTTGCAGCGCCCCTCCTGCCGCCCCCGTCCTCTCCTGGGGTCATCCCGATCACACCCCCTCTGCTACACCCGCTGCGCGCCTTGGCGGTGCGTTCGAGGCGGCGCATGTCCCAGGCTTCAGGGGACGAAGCGGCCTGAGAATCCCAGGCGCGAGAGCGCCCCGGCGACCTGGGCGACGTACCCGCCCCGGAAGAGCCGGGCGTGGACGAGCAACGGATAGACCTGGTACACGGTCCGGCGCGTGCGCTCGAACTCGCGTTGATCGTGTGCGCCGGTCCCGCGGGCCGCGTCGTACGCGTCGTGGAACGATCTGCCAAACGTTGAGAACAGGTCGATGAACGCGAGTTCGACCTCGGCGTGGGCGTAGTACGGCGAGGGATCGACGAAGCCTGTGACGCGCCCCGCGTGCGTCAGCACGTTCCCGCTCCAGACATCGCCGTGGATCAGCGAGGGCGTGGGACGATCCGGGATCAACTCCCCGAGCCTCGCGGCGAGCGACTCGATCTGCCGCAGCAGGCCAGCGTCGATCGCGCCCTCGTCGCGGGCGGCCCGCGCCATGTGGAGCACGCGGCGCTCGCGATAGAACTCGACCCAGGACGCGGCCCAGGCGTTGGGCTGCGGGAGGGGGCCGATGGTGTTGTCGAACGCGAGGCCGAAGCGCCCATCGGGCGACGCCTGGCCGTGGAGGTCGGCGAGGACTGCCGCGGCGTGTCCGTCGGCGCCGTCCGCGCCCGCCTCGCCGGGGATGTCGGTCATGACCAGCGTCGCCCGCGCGGCATGGAGCACCCGCGGGACCGGAAGCGACGAGTGCGCCGCGAGGAAGTCGAGCGACGCGGCCTCGGCGTCGAGCCCGCCTCGCGCCGCGATCTTGCACACGACGGTGGTGCCGTCGTCGAGCCAGAGCCGGTGCACGCTTCCGGCCGCGCCGCCGCCGATGGACTGGGAGCGCTCGACTCGCTTCCCGAGTGCCCGCTGGATTCCGGCCACGTCCATGCCGGACGATACCAGTGGAACGCCCTCGCGACTATT
Source organism: Phycisphaerae bacterium (assembly GCA_016793805.1). Classification (GTDB taxonomy): domain Bacteria; phylum Planctomycetota; class Phycisphaerae; order Phycisphaerales; family UBA1924; genus JAEUIZ01. Next base: position 36,193 of record JAEUIZ010000016.1, on the reverse strand, counting down.
CGAGCAACGCGTCGCCGGCATAGGCGGTTTGCAGCACCAAGTCGAAACAGCTGTCGGCGTCGACGTGCTCGGAGTCCCAGAACCGCCCGTGATTCCGGAGACCGCGGACGAGTAACGCCCCGAGCAAGCCGACCGGATGGCCGCCCGGTCCGTTGCGATAGCAGAGATTCCGCGTCGGAAGCAGGGGAGTCGTAGCAGCGGTTCGCGGCCCGACCTCGGGCGCGCCGTCGGGGTCCGAGTCGTTCCGGAAGTTCGAGGAGAGCGGATCACCCGGCGAGAGCACGTTCCACCACCCGCTCGGCCCACGTCCCTCCGGTCGGCCCGGGGCCTCCGCGCCGGGGGCGATCTCGGCTCGCGCGCCGCGCGGGAGGCTGTAGTGCCCGGGCCAGTACGCGCGGACGATGTCGAACGGGCAAGCGATAGTGATGAGGCTGTCAATTCGAGCCAGCCGCGCGCTGGCCGGCTGCCCGACCGGGAAGAGCGCGTCGAGCGCAACGATTGATCCGAAACTGTACCCCATGACGTGCACCCGTCGATATCGCTGCCCTCGCTCCGCTAGCGAGTCGAGGAAGGCGGGGAGTTGCGCGACCATGACGCCGCGGCCCTCTCCGTGCTCGAAGTAGTTTGTAAGCCGAATCAGGTCCACCGCGCCGGATTCGACCAGTTCGCGCACCTTTCGCGGAAGAAGCAGGGTAACGCCCGCCACCCCAGCAACGGCGGCGGCGAGGCTTGTCCACGCAGACGCCATCCACCCCTTGAGACCCAGGGCCCCCGCGAAGCCCTCGACCGCGGTCCCGCGCAGGCTCTGGACGACCCTCCAAAGAGCGTCGAGCACGCCGGGAAGGAGCATGAGCCACGAGACGGCCAGCAGCGCGAGCAGCCCCACGCCCCACGTCAACTGCATCGCCTGTCCTCGTCCGATACCTTGCTTGCCCCGCGCCCGCCGAGCGGCCAAACCCACGAACCTCACACCGCCGAGCAGGAACACCCGCGTGACCTGGAATGCCTTCCGCACCACGCTCGCTTCGACCAAGCCGTCCGTGAGGTAATCGGTGTGCGAGATCTCGTAGAGATCGATCCGAGCGACCTCACGCTCGCCCCCTCCACCCCCACCGTCGACGCCTCCGCCCGTCATCCCTCGCTCGCCCACGCGCTCTATCCGGCGAATGCTCACGCGCGTGGCCTTGCGATCCGCGCCGTAGGTCACTTGCGACGACTCGCCGACGACGAACCGGGCTTCGGCCCTGCCGCAGACCCGCTCCATCGCCTGCGCCAGTCGCGGCGCGATGCTCGCAACCCGATGGACCGAGAGCGCCTCGCTCCCCACCGCGGGAAGATAGAGGATCGCGTCGACGATGGTGGGTGCCGACGGCGTGGGGTCGGGCATCGCCAGAGCCTATCGCGCCCGCCCGGTCCGTGCACGTGCCAAGGCTCACGTCGGACAACGAACGCCGGGGCGCGGCTTTCGCGCTGACAACTGATACCCGTCGATGCCTCTATGGATAGGAGAACTCCCATGTCCGACGGCTCCCCCATCATCGAGTTCGCCAACGTTCTGCACGCCCACGGCGTCGGTTCCACCGAGGCCGAGGCGTTCAAGGTACGGTTCGCCACCGACCGCACGTTCTGCGAGCGCGCCGAGGTCCTCGAGCGACTGTTTAGCGACAAGGCCCGCGTGCTGCACGCGCTCGAGTCGACCGACGTCGGCCCAACCAAGACGAAGCGCACCAACGGCGGCCGCCGAGCCGCCGCCGCCAACGGCTGATGACAGGTCCGCGGGTGATCGGAGGGCGGCCCGCCCCTACTTCGCGTGCTCCCGGTACCAGTCGATGGTGCGCCGCAGGCCCTCTTCAAACGGCATCTTCGCCTCGAAGTCCATGAGCCGCTTGGCCTTCTGGGTGTCCAGGCACCGGCGCGGCTGCCCGTCGGGCTTGGTCGCGTCCCATTCGATCCTGCCGGTGAACCCCGTCAGTTTCACCACGGTGTCGACGAGCGACTTGATGGTGATCTCGCGCCCGTTGCCCAGGTTGATGGGCGTGGGATCGTCCATGACTTCCGCGGCGCGAACGATGCCCTCGGCGCAGTCGTCGACGTAGAGGAACTCGCGCGAGGCCGAGCCCGTCCCCCAGCAGACCATCGACGCGTCCCCGCGGGCCTTGGCCTCGAGGCACTTGCGGATCAGCGCCGGGATGACGTGGCTGGAGAAGAGGTCGAAGTTGTCCCACGGCCCGTAGAGGTTCACGGGCAGCACGTAGGCCGACTTCATGCCGTATTGCAGTTTGTAGGCGTCGAGCATCTGCCACGCGGCCTTCTTTGCCACGCCGTAGGGCGCGTTGGTGACCTCGGGGTACCCGTTCCAGAGGTTGTCCTCGTTGAAGGGGACGGGGGTGAGGTTGGGGTAGGCGCAGATGGTCCCGGTCTGGACGAACTTGCCCCCGCGCTCGACGAGCCCGTCCAGCCGCGCCTCCTCGATGAGGTGCAGGGCCATGGCCATGTTGGCATAGAAGTACCGACCCGGGTTGGCGCGGTTGGCGCCGATCCCGCCCACCTCGGCGGCGAGGTGGATCACCACGTCCGCTTTCTGGCCCGGGAACGCCTCGCGATACAGCCGCTGGCAATCCGCCAGGCGCGTGAGGTCGAAGTCGCGCCGGCGCGGGATGAAGATGTGCTTGTCCGCGACGCCTCGCCCGCGGAGGCGCTCGACCACGTGCCTCCCGAGAAACCCGGCTCCGCCGGTGACGATGATCCGCTTGCCCGCCAACTCCATGCCTCGCCCTCCAATCAGACGAGCGAGGGTAGGTCGATGCAAGAGTCGGGATCAGCCCCCGGCGGCGGCGCGAAACGCCCCGCGGATCGCCTCCTCGAACCGCTGGGCGTAGCCCGGGCCGTCGCACAGGGGCGAGGCCCTCAGGCGGTCGCGCATCCCGGCGCGCAGCGACGCCAGGCGTGCGCGGTCGCCCGCGAGGCTTGCCGCCGCGTCGAGGAACGCCTCGGGGGTTGCTGCCGCGAGGTCCGCCAGCCCGACCGCCGAGAGGAGCGACAGGCCCACCCGCGCCGCGTGGACCCGCCCCACGAGCGAGACCGTCGGCACGCCCATCCAGAGGGCCTCGCACGTCGTGGTCGTGCCGTGGTACGGGAAGGTGTCGAGCGCGACATCCACGCCGCCATACGCGGCCAGGTGCTCGCGCTTGTCCTCGATCTTGTCGAGGAGGTCGAATCGGGCCTCGGGGATGCCGTTCTGCTTGAGGATGGTGCCGATCGTCGCGCGGGCGCGGGCGCTGCCGAGGCCCTGCGACTTGATGACCAGCCGCGCCGTCGGAACGCGGTGCAGCAGGCGGGCCCAGAGTTCCAGCGTCGAGGGCGTGAGTTTCTTGATCGAGTTGAAACTCCCGAAGGTGATGAACCCGTTGGCCTCGACCGGCGGAGGCTCCACGCCCGGCGCGCCCATCGGGGGCGAGAAGCACAGGAAGCACGGGTCCAGCCGCAGCAGCCGCTCGGTCGCCAGGGCCTCGGCCCCGGGCGGGTCGGTGAGCGAATCGACCAGCCGCCAGTCGATCGTCGGGACGCCCGTGGTGTTGGGATACCCGATCGCCGTCACCTGCACGGGCGCGCCGCGAAGCCGCAGCGCCATCAACTTGTTCCCGTAGGTCTGCCCGGAGAGTTCGACGAGCACGTCGAGCCCGTCGGCCCGCATCTGGCGGATCAGGTCCGCGTCCTGCATCGGGCGGATGTCCAGCCAGCGATCCACGAGTTGCTGGAGCCGGCGCGTCATGTGGTCCGCGGTATTCGCCCCCGAATACACCAGCCACTCGGCGGCGCCGGGAGCGGGGGGGCGCGCCCGGTGCTCGAGGATCGGGGCCAGGAACTGGGCCACCGAGTGATCGAACAGGTCCGGCGAGAGGATCCCGATCCGGAGCCGCTTCCGCGGATCTCGCGGCGGGACGATCGGCGGGAGCGGCGGGCCCGGAGGCGCGGGGAGCGACGCGAGCAGCCGCCCATAGGCCCGGTGCGCCTCGGCCGTCTCCTCGGGCGTCGCCAGGTCGCTGTAGTTCAGCGCCACGCACAGGTTCGTCAGCACGCCCGGATGGTTCGGGTGCGCCCTCGCGGCGTCGCGCAGTTCCTCCACCGCCTCGCGCGGGCGGCCCGTCATCGTCAGGATCGTCCCCAGGTTCGTCCGCGCCTCGGGATACGCCGGCTGCACTGCCAGGGCCGCTCGGTACTCGTCCTCGGCCTCGTCGTACCGCTTCTTCTGCAAGAGGCACGTCGCCAGAAGCCCGCGGGCCTGGAAGAGCCGCGGGTCGATCGCCAGCGCCTGCCGGAGCGCCCCCATCGCATCGTCGATCTTCCCCATCCACGCGAAGACGTTCCCGACGGTCGCGGGGAGGTCCGCCCGCTGCGGCGCGGTCTGCATCGCTCGTCGCAGGTGCGCCAGCGCCTCGTCCGGGCGCACCCGCTGCATGAGCAGCAGCGCCATCATCCGATTCGCCTCGGCGTGGCCCGGATCCTCGCGCAGCGCCTGCTGCAACAGCGACGCGGCCTGGTCGAGCCGCCCCGCCTGGGCGTGCCCCGCCGCCTCCTGCGCGAGCGTGTCGGCCCGAGTCATCGACCCACACCCCCGGCCCGGGGCCGGTCCTCGGCCTGCACCGGGAGCGTCTCGAGGAGGTTGCGCACGATCCCATCCGCCGAGACACCCTCGGCCGACGCCTCGAAGTTGAGGATCAGCCGATGCCGGAGCGCCGGGAGCGCGATCGCGCGCACGTCCTCGATCGCCGCCGCGGGCCGCCCGTCGAGCAGCGCCCGGCACTTGGCCGCCAGCGAGAGCGCCTGCACCCCGCGCGGCGAGGCGCCCAGCCGAACGAACTGGTCGACCATCGGCGTGCTGAACCTCTCCGCGTCCTTCCGCGCCTCGGCGCCCTCGTGCCGGCTCTTCGGATGCGTCGCCAGCACGAGCCGCACCGCGTAGTCCGTGACGTGCGGCGCCATCTCCACCTGCCGAACCAGCGCCTGGCACCGAAGCAGCCCGTCCGCGTCGAGCACCGCCTCGGCCTTCGCCTCGCTCCCGCCCGTGGTCCGTGCCGCGATCTCCGCCAGTTCCTCCCGGCTCGAGGGCGTCACCAGCAACTTGAAGAAGAACCGGTCCAACTGCGCCTCGGGGAGCGGGTAGGTCCCCTCCTGCTCGATCGGGTTCTGCGTGGCCATGACGAAGAACGGCCGCGGGAGCGCGTGCGTCGTCCCCGCCACCGTCACGCTCCGCTCCTGCATCGCCTCCAGCAGCGCCGACTGCGTCTTGGGCGTGGCGCGGTTGATCTCGTCGGCCAGGAGCAACTGCGCGAACACCGGCCCGGGCTGGAACCGGAACGTCCGCTCCACCCGTCCGGCCTCGTCGCGCGACTCGTGCAGCACCGTTGTCCCGGTGATGTCCGCCGGCATGAGGTCGGGCGTGAACTGCACCCGCGAGAACGTGAGCCGCAGCGCCCCGGCCAGCGTGCGCACCAGCAGCGTCTTGCCGATCCCAGGGACGCCCTCGAGCAGCGCGTGCCCACCAACAAACAGGCACGTCAGCACCCCGTCCACCACGGCCTGATGCCCGACGACGACCCGGGCCACCTGCTCGCGCACGGCCTTGAAGTCGCGCCGGAACGCCTCCGCCGCCGCCTTCGCCTCGGTCGCTGTTCTGGGCCCGCCGTCGCTCATCGCGGGGCAGTGTAGCGGGCTGTTCCCCGACGCCGCCCGTATCCGATATCCTGCTGTCGCCGCAAAGGAGTGCGCCCCATGAAGGCCCGTCTCGCTGCAGTGCTCGCCCTGGCCTTGGCCTCCCCCGTCCTCGCCGACGACGACCTGTTCTCGGTGATGGTCGCGCCCACCGGCGCCGGCCCGGCGCCGATCACCGTCGCCGACTCGAACGTCATCGACCTTTCCAACCACCTCATCGACACGACCGGCGCCTTTGCGCCGTTCTTCGGCGTGGCGTTCCAGGCTTCGCTCACCTATGCCGACGTCCCCAACGCCATCGTGTTCACGATGTCCGCGGACCGCCAGACCGCCACGCTCCAACTCCTCGGGCAGCCCGTGCGGACGTTCAGCGCCGCCAACGGCAGCCTCTCGGACCAGATCGAGGACTATCTCCGTGGCGATCGGGGGGGCAAGCGCGACCTCCGCCGGTTCTTCGACGAGATCAACCGCAGGTCGCTGGTCGCCGTGACCGACGGCAACCCGCTCGCCTCGACCGCCCGGGCCGCGCAGTACGTCTTCGATCGCTTCGGGCTTCGGGCCGACGATCCCGCGCTCGAGCCTCGCGGCGGCGATGGGAACTCCGACGCCGACGGGTTCAGTTTCCGCATGGACACCACGGGCGGGGCCATCCGCACCGACGCGGGCGACGGCTCGAGTTTCACGTTCGCGCCCTCGTTCCAGTTCCGCTTCAACGAGCGATTCGCCCTCGTTGCCGCCGTCCCCGTCGAGGCCCACGAGATCGAGAGCTCCTCCGTCGGGTTCGTCGGGTTCCACTTCGCCGCCCCGATCCGCGTGGTGCTGCCGTCCGAGGGCTTGCCGCTGCTGTGGCAGGTCACGCCCAGCGTCGGATCGCTCTTCTCGGCGTCCGAGGACTTCGCGGCGGGCGGTCTGCTCTCCACCGCCGGGGTCACCAGCCTGCTGTCGCTGGGCCTCAAGGACTGGACCTTCTCGCTGGTCAATCACGTCTCCTTCTACGAGGGCGAGAAGATCAAGGGCGACGACTGGGAGTGGGAGTCGGGCGTGAGCCAGGGGATCCTCAAGAACGGCGCGCAGGTCGCCTGGCGGTTCGCCGAGCACTGGCACGCCTACGCCGGCCTGGCCTATTCCAACTTCCTCGACGACGCCCGCGTCGATCACTGGTGGTCCCCCGGTGCGGGCATCGGGTATCGCACCGCGGGCGGCTTCGCGATCATCGCCGGGTACGAGGCCAACCTCGCCGCCGACTATCAGACCCACCGCGGCAAACTCACGCTCCAGTTCGGGTGGTAGGCCGACGCGGGCCTTTGGCGTCACTCCGCCTCGCGATGTCTGGAATCTGATTGCCACCCGATCTGGGAGTAAAGAACCGGACGTGCTACTCCGATAGACCTAGGCGATGCCTTCCTAGGAGTTAGCAGGGAGGCGTTCCGCAGGGTTTCTCGTGGAGGTCAGGCATGGCGGCAGAGAGCACGGTCTTGGACCGCATTCGTTCGGCAGACAACCTTCCGTCGCTTCCCAACACTGCCGTGGGGGTCTTGAGTATCTCCAAGCGTCCCGACGCCTCGGCCGAGATGCTCGCCAAGATCATCCAGACCGATCCCGCGGTCACGGCCAAGATTCTCAAGGTTGTCAACTCCCCGCTCTTCGGGGTCCCGCGTGGCGTCGCGAGCATCAAGCAGGCCATCGCGATGATCGGGCAGCGGCCTGTCACGGTCATGGTGCTCTCGTTCTCACTCGTGGACGGGATCAAGGCCGATGCCTCGGGCGGGTTTGACTACCAGGCGTACTGGCGTCGCTCGCTCTCGGCCGCCGTGCTCTCGCGTCGCTTCGGGAAGATCGTCGAGCCGTCGCTGGCCGAGGAGTGCTTCGTCGCGGGCCTCCTCGCGGACCTGGGGATGATCGCCGCGGCCCGCGCGGTCCCGGATCTCTACGCCGAGGTGCTCAAGCGTGCGGCGGGCAAGCCGATACTCGAGGCCGAGCGTGAGGTGCTGGGCGTGACCCATGCCCAGATCACGGAGCGGTTCCTGACCGACTGGGGCCTGCCCGAGTCGATCTGCCGGGCCATCGGCGCGCACCACGACGACGACCTCTCGCGGCTGAACGGTCCCGCGGCCCGCATCGGCGCCGTGCTCAACTCCGCCGCCCTCATCGCCGGGGTGTTCTGCTACGACCTTCCGAGCGAGCGGCTCGACGGCATCCGCGCGCTGGTCCGCTCGCGGCTCGGGATCGACGCCGAGACCCTCGAGAACGTGCTGAACGGACTCGATCCGGACGTTCGCGCCGCGGCCTCGCTGCTCTCGGTGAACGTCGGGGAGACGGTCAACTACGCCCAACTCCAGGCCGAAGCGCTCATGCAACTGGCGAACCTGAGCGTCGCCGCCGAGACCGACCGGGCCCAGACGGCCCGCGCCGCCGCCGACGCGCGGATCGAGGCCGATCGCTTCAAGCAGGCGGCCGCCACCGATGGGCTCACGCGGATCGCCAATCGTGCGGCGTTCGACGCGCGGCTCGCCGAGGTGCTCGCGCAGCCCGCGGGCGCCGCCCTCATCATGATCGACGTGGACCACTTCAAGAAGTTCAACGACACGCACGGGCACCAGGCCGGGGACGAGGTCCTCCGGGCCGTCGCCGACACCCTCCGCCACACCGCCGACGACAAGGGCTTTGTCGCTCGCTACGGGGGCGAGGAGTTTGGCGTGATCGTCCCCGGGGCCGCGCTCGACGCCGCCCGCGACCTGGCCGAACGACTCCGCGCCGCGATCCACGCGTGCCCGATCAAGCACGGGGGCCGGTGCCTGGCCGTCACGGCGAGCCTGGGCGTGGCCCGCTCCGGGCCCGGCGCCGCCGCGCCCGCCGACCTCATCCGCGCCGCCGACGCTCGGCTCTACGACGCGAAGCGCAACGGGCGGAACCGTGTCGAGCCCGCCGCGGCGCGAGTCGCCGCCTGAGTCAGCGCCCGCGCATCAACTCGCACAGGATCGCGAGCCCGCGCTCCAGCACCGGCTCGGCGATCGCGTAACTCAGCCGGACGTGCGTGTCCCGGGCCGAGAACGCCATCCCCGGGACCACCAGCACGGACCGCGCCTTGGCCGCGTCCTTGAACTGTGACGCCGACATCGCCAGATGCTCGGGGACCTTGGCGAAGGCGTAGAACGCGCCGCCGGGCATCGGGACCTCCGTCACCTCGCGCAGGCGCGCGACCACCACGTCCCGCCGCTGCTGGTAGCGCGCGATGATCGGTCCCATGTCCACGTCCAAGGCCGCGGACGCCGCCGCCTGGAGGGGCGTGGGCGCACAGATATAGAGGTGCTGCTGCACCTTGACCATCTGGTCGATGAGCCACTTCGGGCCCGCGGCATACCCGAGCCGCCAGCCCGTGAAGCCATAGGTCTTCCCGAACCCGCGGACGACCAGGCAGGACTCGAACCCTCCCGGCACGCGCCCCGGGCTGGGGCAGCAGGCGCGCCCGGGGTCGCCGGCACGCCGCGAGGTCCGCGACTCCTCGAACGTGAACTCGTCATAGATCTCGTCGCTGATGAGCACGACCCCGCGGCGGGCGCACAACTCGCGAAGGTCCGCCACCTCGCGCTCGCTGTTCACCACCCCGCATGGGTTGCTCGGGCTGCACACGACCACCGCCTTCGTCCGCGGCGTAATGAGCCGCTCGACCCGCGCCGCGGTCATCCGAAAGTCGGGGTACGTGTCGCACGGCACGGCCCGGGCGCCGGTCATCTCCGCGAGGCGCGGGTAGAGCACGAAGTATGGATCGGGGATGATGATCTCGTCGCCCGGATCGAGCAGGCACATCGCCGCGCACACCAGCGCGCCCGAGGTCCCCGACGTGACCATGAGCCCCGCGCCGCCCGGCGAGCCCGCGCCGCCGTTCCCGATCCTCCAGCCCAAGTCCACCTCGATCAGCCCGCAGAGCCGATCCAGGAGCGAGTCGAGGCCGCGGTTGGACGCGTACCCATTGCGATCCTCGCGGATCGCCTCGATCGCCGCGCGCTTGACGGCCTCGGGCACCGCAAAGTCCGGCTGCCCCAGCGTCAGATTGATCGGGTTCGCGACCCCCCGCGCCTCCTCGAAGACGCGACGGATCACGGATTCCTGGATCGCCCCCGCGCGAGCCGACAGCAATCGCTCCAGACCCACGCCTGCCTCCAAGCCCGTGGCACAGGCACCCGGCCCGTGCGCGCGCCGGCGTCCGCCGCGGATCAGCCCTTGGGAACCAGCGTCTTGGGAAGGCCCGTCGGACGGTCCTTCTTCGGATCGAACCGCTTGTCCTCCACCATCTTGGCGATTCGCTCGCCGCGCGTCATCACGCTGCGCTTCGAGGCCAACTTGCCACCCGCCTTCAGCGACCGATCCAGGCTCATGCCACCAACCTCCCGGCCCACCTAGGGCGCGTGCTTCTGCCAGAACGTCTGCGAGAAATCCGTCCCGCCCCGGTGCTCCTTCTGCCACACCTTGCCCAACCGCCGAACCTGCTCCTCCAGGGCCTCACGCTCGGCCTTCTTCGCCCGGAACTCGTCCCCGGCGAACCCGCGAGCGGCATAGACCGCGAACTGGGAGCCATTCTTGACCGCCCTGCCCGACCGATCAACCGCGATGGCGAACGCGGGACAGCCGTTCTGAGTGAGGAACGCCGCGGCTGCCGTCGCCGTCTCCTTGTCCAACTGGCTCGCGAGTGTCAGGTAGTTCACCCCAGCCTGCCGCGGGTCCGTGCCCGGTGCTGGTGGCGTCGGCTGGGTGCCCGCGCCCGCCGATCCGCCGGCAGACGGTGCCGGCGCGGGCTTGCTCGCGGGCTTGGCGGCCTCGGCGCGCCCCTGGTCACGTCCGAGAAGATCGGGGTTCACGCGGATCGCCGGCTGCTTCAGTGGGTCCTGCACGGCGGGGTTGCCCAGTTCACGCACGGCCTTGGCATCCGCGTAGGTGTACCCGCGGCGCCACGCCAAGGACCAGATGATGAACATCAAACCGACGACGCCGGCCAGCGCCAGCAGCACCCCGCCGAGGTTGACCGTGAACGTGCGCTGCAGCCCGGCCCAGACGCCCGGACCCTCGGCCCGAGGCTCGATCGAACGCGAGGGACGTGCCGACTCCCCGCCCCCCCCGGGCATGGGCATCCCGACCGGGGCCGGGCCGGGCCGAGCGACGGGCGCGGAGGCCCGAGTCGCCGTCACGGGCGGTCGTGCCACCGCCTCGGTGCGCGGGGAGGGCTCGGCGCGGGCCGCGGAATCCGCGCGCGGCGAGGGCTTGGCGACGCCCCGCGCCGATCCCATCAACTCGAACAACGCTGGTCCGCGACGGCCTGCCATCGTCCGATTCTATCGGCTCCGCACGCCCCGACTCCGATATACTTCGCCCCGCATGGCCATCCGCGACCAGGACATCCTCCGCGTCGAGATCCCCCCCATGAACCGCATGGAGGGCATCTATCTGCCCGAGGTCTTCCGCGGGTTCGCGACCACGATGCGGCACTTCTTCACGTCCTTTGGCCAGGGGCGCACCAGCCGGACGATCCAGTATCCCGAGGAGCGCCGCGAGCACTTCACACCCGAGGAGGGCGGGATCGAGGCCCGCAACTTCCGCGGGGTGCATCGGCTCAACCGCGACGAGGAGGGGCGGGTCAAGTGCGTGGCGTGCATGATGTGCCCGACGATCTGTCCGGCCCGGTGCATCCACATCGAGGCCGCCCCCAGCCCCTGGGACGACCGCGAGAAGTACCCCAAGAAGTTCGAGATCGACGAGTTGCGGTGCATCTTCTGCGGGATGTGCGAGGAGGCGTGCCCGGTGGACGCGATCGAACTGACGCCCGAGTACGACGTGGTGGGCCTCTCGCGGCAGGAGATGGTCTTTGACAAGGAAAAACTCCTCAACGTCTACGACGTGACCATCAACAAGAAGCCCATGTAGTTCCCAAGAAGGCTTCGGCCTCGCTGCACCTCTCCCGGAACACCCCGGTGCCCACCGCCGTCATCTCCGACATCCACGCCAACGCCTCGGCGCTCAAGACGGTGCTCGAGGACATCGACCGCCGGGGGGTCTCCCGCATCATCTGCCTGGGCGACATCGTGGGCTATGGGCCCGATCCGCTCGAGTGCGTGGACCTGGTTCGGCAGCGGTGCGCGTGGTCGCTCATGGGCAACCACGACTTCGGGGTGCTCTACGAGCCCACGAACTTCAACCCCGGGGCGGAGTCCGCCGCCTTCTGGACGCGCGAGCAGTTCGCCAAGGAGCCGAGCGAGAAACTCCTGGCCGAGCGGTACGACTTCCTGGGGCGGCTGCGGGTGCGCGTCGTCGAGACCCCGCCCGGGGGCGCGGTCCCGCTGCTGGCGGTCCACGGGTCGCCACGCCGGCCCATCAACGAGTACATCTTCCCCGACGACGCGATGAACGGCCCGGACAAGATGCAGGGCATCTTCGAGCGCGTCGACAAGGTCTGCATCGTCGGGCACACCCACGTCCCCGGGGTCTTCACCGACGAGCCCGACTTCTATCCGCCCTCGGAGTTGGGTGATGCCTGCTACCGATTCATGGAGGGCGAGAAGGCCGTCGTCAACGTCGGGTCCGTCGGGCAGCCCCGCGACCTCGACCCGCGGGCCTCGTACGCGATCGTGTTTGGGCCCGACGAGGGCGCCCAGAAGACCCCGCTGGGGTACGTCCAGTTCGTGCGCGTCCCGTACGACATCGACGCCACGGCCAGCAAGATCCGCGGGATCCCCGAACTCTCCGACTGGCTGGGTGAACGCCTCTACGACGGGCGATGAGCCCCCCGCCCCCCTCCGCCCCCACGCCGCCTCCGACGCCGCGCCGCTCGCTCCGGCGATGGGCCGGCTGGATCCTCTATCTTGCGCTCCTCGCCGCGTCTCACTCGTGGCAAGCCGCGCACCCCAAGCCCCGGCCCGAGCCAGCGCTCGCGGTGACCATCCCCGCGATGGGCGACGATGGACCTACCGCCCGCCCCACGCCGCTCTCGTTCCGCGCGTGGCCCGACGAGTTCGCTCGCGCCGTTCTTCCGACTGCTGTTGCTGGCTCGCCGCCTGCGCTCGACACCGATCGCCGAGGCGCTCTGCCGATCATCCTGATCCACGGCTCGCCCGGCGCCGCGGACGACTTTGATCGCCTCGCCGGCGCCCTCGTCCGTCGCGGGCGTCGCGTGCTTGCTCCTGACCTGCCCGGCTTTGGGGCCTCGGACCCCGATCCGCCGTCACTCTCCATCCGAGCCCACGCCCGGGGGGTGCTGGCGATGATGGACGCGTTGGGCCTGCCGCGCGCGCACGTCGTGGGCTGGTCGCTGGGCGGGGGCGTCGCGCTGAACATGGCCGACCTGGCGCCCGAGCGCGTCGCGTCGGTCACGCTGCTGGCCTCGGTCGCGGACCAGGCTTCGGAGGGCTCGGGGTCGTTTGCCTTCGAGCACGCCAAGTACGCCGCGGGCTACGCCGGCGCCGCGGCGGTCCAGGCGCTCACCCCGCACTTCGGGCTGCTGCGCGGGATGGACCTCGCCCGCGCCTCGACGCGGAACTTCTGGGACTCGGACATGCGCCCGCTGGCCTCGATGATGCGCGATCTGACGGCCCCCGCGCTCGTCCTGCACGGGCGGCACGACTTCCTCGTCCCCGACCACGCCGCCGAGCGGGCCCACGACCTGATCCCGGGCTCGACGCTCGTGATGCTCGACGCGAGCCACTTCCTCCCGTTTCTCCAGCCCGACGAGTCGGCGGAGCACCTCGCGCGGTTCGTGGCGCGCACGGAGATGGACCACGCCGCGGGGCTCCCACCGACGCGGCAGCAGGCCGACCTCTCGCCCCGGCCCGCGCCGGTGCTGGGCGCGCCCGGGCGCACGCTCGCGGACCTGTTCCACGGGCTGCACTGGTCGATCCAACTCGCGGCGCTCTTGTGGCTCTGCCGGCGCTGGGAACGGCTGGGGTTGTCGCTCGCAGCGATGTTGGTGAGTTTCGCGATCGTGGACATCGGGGTCGCGCTGGCGGCGATGCTGGGCGCGCAGGCCTGGGCGTTCGTGGTGGCATGGCGCGCCGGGCTGGCGCGGAGAGGCGGGCCGATCGCCGGCGCGGGGGTCCACACGCGGCCGGTGGACGACTGGCGCGCGCGGCTCGACGCGCACCCCTTCTGGCTCGGGCTCGCCTCTCGCCTCACACCGGGGCACCAGGATGCGGTCGCGGGAGTCGCGGCGCAGGTGTGCCCGGGCGCGCTCGTGCGCGCGCAGGTGGTCGCGGCCGCGGCGCTCTCGTGGTGCCTTTGGTCGCTCTGGTTCATGCTCGCCACGCTGCTCCTGGCGGCGCTGCTGCTGCACCCGGTGATCGCGCGGGCCGGCGTGCTCGGGCTGCTGGCGACGATCCCGGTGGTGGTCGCCGGCGTGCGGCTGCCCCCGCTGCTCCTGACGGGCGAGGGTCGGCGGCACCTGCGGCGGTCGCTGGCGCGCGCGCGGCACCACGAGTTCTGGCCGTCCTGGACGATGTACGTCCCGCTCGCGCCGCTCTACACCTATCTCGGGCTGCGGTACGGGCCGATCGTGTTCACGGCTTCGAACCCGGGCATCGGCGGCGGGGGCGGGGTCGTCGGCGAGTCCAAGGACGCGATCCTGCGCGCGCTGGCGGCCCCGGAGTGCCTGCCCGCGGCGCTCGTGCCCGCCGGCGGTGCGCCGGAGCGACGCGCGGCGATGGCGGCGGACCTCGTCGCCCGGCGCGCGGACCTCGGCGGGTACCCGGTGATCGTGAAGCCCGACAGCGGGTATCGCGGGTTTGCGCTCCGGCTTGTGCGCGCGCCCGAGGACTTTGTTGCATACTTCCTGGATATGAGAAACCCGGCGATCGTGCAGCGCTTCGCGCCGGGGCCGCACGAGTGCGGGGTGCTGTGGGCGCGGCATCCGGAAGGCCCGCGCAACGGGCGCACGGGGTTTGTCTTCTCGGTCACGGCCAAGGAGTTCCCCGTGCTCGTGGGCGACGGCGTGCGCCCGATCGAGGATCTGATCCTGCGGCATGCGCGGTTCTCGCTCCAGGCCGGCGTGTTCCTGGAGCGGCTCGCGGCGCGGCGTGGGGCGGTGCTGGGCGCGGGGGAGCGGCTGCGGCTGGGCGAGGCCGGGAACCACTGCCAGGGGACGATCTTTCGCGACGGCGCGGGGCTGCTCTCGCCTGGGCTGGAGCGGCGGATCGACGAGATCGCGGCGGGATTCCGCGGGCCGGGAGGCGAGTTGCTGGACATCGGGCGGTTTGATATTCGATTCGAGTCCGAGGCGCTCCTGCGCGAGGGTCGAGGGTTCGCGATCGTGGAACTCAACGGGAACACGGGCGAATCAACGAACATCTATGATCCGCGCGGGCGGCTGTCCTGGGCGCTGGCGACGCAGGCGCGGCAGTGGGAACTGATGTATCGGCTCGGGGCGGCGCGGGCCGCGGAGGGGCACCGGCCGCTGCGGGTGCTCGACCTCTTCGCGCGGCTGGCGCGGCACTATCGAACGCGGACGGGGAGCGCACTGGCGGATTGATGCCGGGAGGGTTCGGCGGGCGGGCGGGGCACGCGAACCTGCCAAGGGCCGATGCGGATATCTCTGTTTTCTTGGTCGACGGCCTGCTTTCTCTTGCAACTTGGGGCGGGTTGTGGTAGTACATAGAACGAATGGTGGTTCGATCCTAGGTCTGGGGCCGGGCGCGGCAAGCAGGGGGGAGGGCCGAGTGATCGGCATGCCGCGGGCCCCCTTGATGAAGGGAGACGGCCATGAAGAAGGGTGGAGCGTCGGCGATCGGCGTGGCGTTCGCGATCGGTTCGTTCGGGGGGGGGGCCGGGTATGGGATGTAGGGAAGCGAGGGGGCAGCAACTCGAAGAGTTGTGGACGAGCCCATCGGGCCGGACATATCCGTCGTCGGTCCCCGCACCATTTCCGACGTACGCGGACCGGGGCGTGGCGCTGGCGACCATGCCGTATGACTTGGCGGTGATCTCGGCGGGCTGGCTGTCGTCGAATGGAACGGGCACGCAAGTTCACTATGGGATCGCGCGGTACGCGCAAGATGGATCGTCGCTGGGGCGGGTCGAGTGGCCGCCGGCGGATACGGCCCGGCCCGGACAGAACTACGTGGTGGGCGTTCGGACGCTCAACCGGATTCAGTTGAGCGACACGGGCCAGGCGATCGTGACGGGGCACGTGCCGGGCAACACCGGTGATCGAGACTTCATGACGATCGCGTACTCGGGCGACCTGAGCGCCTTGATCTGGTCCGCCCGATTCGACTTCACGGACGATCCGGAGCGATACACCGGCGACGACGTTCCGGTCGATTTGTGGGCGCTGCGGCTGAGCGATCCGTCGCCGGCGCTCATTCCCTACGTCGCCGTGACGGGGTACTCGCAGAGTTCGAACGCGGGGACGGACATCCAGACGGTGGTCTACAACTCGACGGGCGCGCCGCTGACGGACGCGACCCCGCTCCGCTACACGTCGAGCGGGGCGCACCCGGATTGGCCGTGCGGGGTGTACCTGCGGCGGGTGAGCGACTCGCCGGACTACCACATGATGCTGATCGTCGGCGGGACGACATGGACGAGCAACGGGAACGCGTACGTCGTGCTCGTGTACGACATCGACACGCAGGCACCCGCCGCTGCGACGCTGGTGTCGACGCTGACGTACGGCGTGAGCGATTATGCCTGCGACGCGATGGCGATGAAAGTGATCGACGACCCGGTGGAGAGCCTGCTGAGCGTGGTGGTGACGGGGACGAAGACGTACCTGCCCAGCGAGCCGCCGGGGCAGCCGGATTACCTGACGGTCAAGTGGTCGTACAACGCCTCGACGCAGGCGTGGTCGCAGTCGTGGGTCGAGACGTACGACAACGGGGACGACGACACGGCCGTGGCGGTGGACGGGGACGTCATCAAGAACACGACCGGCGGGTTCACGGAGATCATCGCGGTGACGGGTCGGTCGTACAGTTCGAGCACGGGGTACGACGCGACGACGATCGTGTACGCGGACGCGCACGTCTTCAGCCCGCCGAGCGTGACGCATGCGAAACAGTGGACAGGACGGCTGGACGGGATCGCCAACGGCGACGATCGGGGCGTAGCGGTCAAGGTGTACCCGAGTGACGACGGGACTATCAACGGCAGTGGGGTGTACGTCACGGCGAGTGCCACCAACGGCGTGCCGAACCTGGACTACATGGCGGCGTTGTACGACGGATTGGCCGATAGCGGGAACAAGGCGTTCAAGACGAACGGGCGGCTCTTTTTCCCGCTCGTAACCTCGGGCACGCCGGGCGACGATGTGCCGATCGCGATGACGCTGATTCGTGTCGGGAGCGACTGGCGTGCGTTCGTGACGGGACGGACGGCGACAACCACCCAGGGAGACAACTTCCTGACGCAGGGGTACCACTATGTGGTGCCGTAGAGAGAACCCGGGATGTGGGGCGGCGGGCCTCGCATTCGCGGTTGCGTTGGGCGTGCATGGCGGCGTGCCCGACGCGGGCGCGCAGGACTGCAAGCCATATTGGAGGCTGCCGGGCAACTCGCCATATGTGGCCGGTGAGCCGCAGTTGATCGTCGTCCCAGGCCCAGGCGGCGATCGATTGTACGCGTCTGGGTCCTTCCGGCTGGGCGGCATGTACGGATACGTGCCAGCGATCGAGTGGGCCAATGGCGTCTGGCGCCCGACGGTCAACGCGACGCCACCCGGCGCGCCGGCACGCCCGCCGCCCGGCGTGCCGCTCGGCGTGAACAACGGCTCGTCCCCCAGGACCTCTCTCGTCTGGCACGAGAGCGGCCAACCGCGCTTACTGACTGGGATCACCTGGACGTGTCCCGGCATGCCGTGCGCGGCGTACTTCACATGGGACGGGATGCACTGGCATGGAGCGCCCTCGGGAATGTACGTGCTCGAGGGACCGAATCTGGCGACGTATCCGGTGCGTGAGGTCGATCTTGGCGCAGGCCCGCAAGTGATGGGGTTGAAGTACACGCCTGGGTTTGGCCATCGGCTGGCGCGCTGGGACGGGACGCAGTGGGTTGTTCTCAACTCTACGATTGTGCAAGAGTGGTATCGAGTATTGCACGCATTCGACGATGGCACGGGCCCGGCGTTGTACTGGGGCGCGACGGTGGGTA
Source organism: Phycisphaerae bacterium (assembly GCA_016793805.1). Taxonomy (GTDB): domain Bacteria; phylum Planctomycetota; class Phycisphaerae; order Phycisphaerales; family UBA1924; genus JAEUIZ01. The sequence goes on along the minus strand of JAEUIZ010000016.1, from coordinate 18,358 downwards.
CGGGCGCTTCTCGCATCGGATCGATCGCACGATTCCGCGCCGGGGCGTGGGAGCAGATCGGAGAGGGGCTCCAGCAGGCCATCGTGCAGGCGATGGCCACGTATGACGACGGCACGGGTCCGGCGCTGTACGTGGGCGTCTCGAACGGAGTGCTGGCCTCGGGGCAGGTCTCCGGCGGGCTCATCAAATGGGACGGCGTTCGCTGGTCGATCGTGGGCGGGGGCGTCTTCGGTAGCGGGTTCAACGGGGTCTCGGCGCTGGCGGTGTTCGACGACGGGCGCGGGCCGGCGCTCTATGTCGGCGGGCTGTTCCAGTCCGCGGGCGGGGTGCCGGTGAACAATCTGGCGCGCTGGGACGGACACACGTGGGAGCCGCTGGGCGCGGGGATGCGGGCGTCGATTACGGGGCTGGCGGCGTTCGACGACGGGCACGGGCCGGCGCTGTTCGTCGCGGGCCGATCGGCGGGGTTCGGCGGGGTGGCGACCACGGCGTCAATCGGGATGTGGGTCGGGTGCCCGAACTGCTACGCGGACTGCGACCTGGATCGGCGGCTCACGCCCGCCGACTTCACGTGCTTCATGGCGAAGGTGGCCGCCAACGACCCGTACGCGAACTGCACGGTGGACGGGCAGATCGACGCGGCGGACTACGTGTGCTTCATCAGCAAGTATGCCGCGGGGTGCCCGTAGGGTGGAGTCGGCGGGCGAACGCAGAGGCCGCGCGAGGCCGGGGCAGAGCGGCGGGGTGGACCGAGGCGCGCCTGACCTAATCTGCGGCGGCGAGGGAGGGCGTGCCGGTGAGGGCGAGCATGCGGTCGAGGGCGAGCAGCGCGTCGCGTCGGGCGTCGGGGTGGACGCGGATGGCGTTGACGACGCGCGGGGCGCGCTTGCCGGCGGCGTCGGCGGCGCCGGGCATCCCCGGGGCGCGGCCGGCGAGGTGATCCAGGGCCCACAGGAGGTGCGGCTGGTCGATGCGGAACATGGTGGTGCACAGGCACTGGCAATCGGAGAGGACGCGGACGGTGACGCCTCGCTCGGCGGCCTCGCGGGCGAGCCGGCGGACGAGGTGGAACTCGGTGCCGACGGCCCAGCGCGAGCCGGGCTCGGCGGCGCGGAGGGTCTTGATGATGAACTCGGTTGAGCCGGCGAGGTCGGCGCGATCGACGACTTCCTTCACGCACTCGGGATGGACGAGGATGCGCCAGGGCAGGCGGTCGGGCTCGCGCGCGGACTCGGCGCGAATGGCGTCGCAGTGCTCGGGGCGGAAGAGTTTGTGGACGGAACAGTGCCCGGCCCAGAGGATGACCTTGGCGTCGTGGAGGGCGCGCGGGGTGAGCCCGCCGAGGGGCTCGCCTCGGGCGGTGAGGCGAGGGTCGTAGACGGCGGCGTGGCGTGCGACGTCGATGCCGAGTCGCGCGGCGGTGTTGCGGCCGAGGTGCTGGTCGGGGAGGAAGAGGATGCGGATGTCCTCGTCGTCGCTCTTGGGCTCGGCGCCGCCGGCGAGGGCCCAGGCGAGGACCTGGAGGGCGTTGGAGGAGGTGCAGCACGCGCCGCCTCGGGCGCCGACGAAGGCCTTGATGGCGGCGGTGGAGTTGACGTAGGTGATGGGGATGATGCGGCCCTGCCAGCCCTGGTCGCGGAGCGAGGCGTGGAGGCGTTCCCAGGCGAGGACGGTGTCGTCGTAGGCGGCCATGTCGGCCATGGAGCAGCCGGCGGAGAGGTCGGGGAGGATGACGTCGACGTGCTCGGGGGTGAGCATGTCGGCGGTCTCGGCCATGAAGTGCACGCCGCAGAAGACGACCCAGCGCACGGCGCGCTCGGAGGCGATGCGGGCGGCGGTCTGGGAGAGTTTGAGCGAGTCGCCGGTCACGTCGGCGTGGCGGATCACCTCGTCGGTCTGGTAGTGGTGCCCGAGGATGACGAGGTGCTCGCCGAGTTCGGCGCGGCGGGCGGCGATGTCGCGGGCCAGGTCGTCGGGCGCGGCCTTGGTGTAGCGGTCGGGGAGCGAGGGCTGCCAGAGCATGGGGGATGGTATGAGCCGGGAGCCTTGACAGGTCGCGGGGGCGTGGTAGGCTGGAGCGCGGAAGGCGAGGCAGGAGGAAGCGGGGTTGGGGGGGAGGGGGAGCGTCGGGCCGAGGCCGCCGGGAAATCGGCAAGGAGGTCGCGATGAGGCGTTCGATCACTCACTCACTCACTCACTCACTCACTCACTCACTCACTCACTCGAGTGCTCGCGGTGGGGCTGATGCTCGCCGGGGTTGAGGCGGCGAGGGGGCAGGCGGGCGAGGTGCGGCAGTGGGGGTCAAACAAGACGGGCGATCCGAACGGCAACGACTTCATCCAAGTCGAAACGGGGTGGTTGCACACAGTTGCTTTGCGGACGAACGGGACGGTCATCTGCAGTGCGAATGACCCAGCCGGCTGGGGCTGCCTGGACGCACCCGGCCCGAACGAGCATTTCGTGTACATCGCCGCGGGCTACTACCACAACCTCGGCATTCGGACAGACGGCACACTTCGGATCTGGGGCAAGAACGTTCACGGCGAGGCGGTTCTTCCGCCAGAGTTCATCAACGATCCAAACGTGCAAGTCATCGCCGTCGCGGCCGGGGAGTACATCAGTTGCGCGATCAAGGCGGACGGATCGCTCGTGGTCTGGGGCCCGAGCCCGCCGATCAACTGTGGCGACGACTCTCCGTGCGTTGCGTGTCCACACGCTCCGAACGATCCCGCGTCACCCCAGCCCCCGTTCCCGATCGCGCCGGCGCCCCCCGGGCCGTACGTCGGCGTGTCGTGCTCTGGGCACTTCTGGCTGGCGCAGCGCGCCGATGGAACGCTGGTCGGGAAGGGGATCGATACACGCTGCCAGGTGACGGACATCCCGACTGTCCCTGTCGCTCGCTTCTCCGCGGGACACATGCATGGTGCTGCGTTGACGGCCAGCACGCAGCCGCCGCTGCTCTGGGGCAGGAACCAGTTTGGCCAGGCCCAGTTGACGGCGAACTGTCCGGCGAACTGCCCTTCGCCGTGCCAGGGACAGATGTCGGACCCGTGCGTGGGATCGGGCGCGACGTGCTGGCGGCCGCCGCCGATCGTGCTCCCGGCCATCAAGGATGTCGAGAGCGCCTACTACTCGACGATCGACAAGAAGATCGACAACACGCTGACGGGATGGGGCTTCAACGATTATGGAACGCCGTGTCCTGTGCCGGGCGAGGTGGCGCAGTTCTCGTGCAACTACCACCACGGCGGCGCGATCCTGATCGCGCCTGACTCCGACGGCGCGTACGCGAACTGCGATGGCGACGGCGGCCTGGACTTCAACGACCTCGCGTGCTTCAACGCGAAATATGCCCAGGGTGATCCTCTGGCCAACTGCGACTCGCAACTGACGGTTCCGCTGCTGTCCGCGTCGGATGTGATCTGTTTCATCCAGAAGTTCACCGCGGGGTTGCCATGAGAGATCGAGCCACGTGCGTCGCCATCGCGGCGAGCCTGCTCGGCGCGGCGGGCGCATGCCGCGGGCAGGCCGGATTCCTCACCGGCTGGGGCGGCTGTTCGTTCGGCCAGTGCCTGGCGCCGCAGGGCGCGTTCGTCGACTTCGCCGGCGGCCTGGACTACTCCCTCGGCCTCCGGCCCAACGGCGAGGTCGTGGTGTGGGGGAACACCAAGGGCGGGATGTACAACGTGCCACAGGGCCGATTCGTCAGGATCGCCACCGGGAAGGGGCACCGCTGGGCGGCGGGTATCCGGGACGACGGCACGATCGCGGTGTGGGGCCAGCCGCTGTTGCCGTCGATGTTCCAGCCGCCGCCGGGGCAGTTCGTCGAGGTGGCGCTCGGGAACTACGCCGGGATAGCGAGGCGCGCCGATGGCACGCTGGTGGCGTGGGGGGACGACACCTTTGGCCAGTTGTCCGGCGTGCTGCCAGGTCAGTTCATTGCGATTGCGGCGGGAACAACACATTGTCTAGCGCTCCGCGCGGATGGAAACGTCGAGGGCTGGGGAAGCAACTTCCATGGCCAGCTTGATCTTGAAGGCAGTACCTGCGTCAGAATCGCCGCGGGCGACGGTCACAGCCTCGCGTTGCGCGCCGACGGGATGCTGGTGGCCGTCGGGTGGAACATCTCGGGGCAGATCAACGTGCCGCCGGGCACCTACACGTCGATCGCCACGCACTGGCGCACGAATGTCGCCGTGCGGACCGATGGCACGATCGCGGCCTGGGGCCAGTCGGGGCTCGTCACGCAGAACATCCCTCCCGGAACCTACCGACGCGTCGAGATGGGCCACACGCACGCGCTGGCGATGTACGGCTGCTTCGCGGACTGCGACGGCGCGACGACGACGCCGACGCTCACGGTCAACGACTTCGTCTGCTTCCTCAACAAGTTCGCGGCGGGCGACACCTATGCCAACTGCGACGGGAGCGCCATGCCGCCCGTGCTGAACGTCAACGACTTCGTGTGCTACGTGAACGCCTACGCGGCGGGGTGCCCGTAAGCGCGGCGGTGCGTCGGCCCGTGAGGTGGACACACAGGCGGGACGCCTGTGCCACCAAGCAGCAGGGACGGGGAACAGGCGGAACACCCATTCCCCGGACGGCCCGGGCCGGGCTTGGTGCGGCAAGGCAGAGCGGGTTCAAACCTCGCGGGTGCGGAGTTCGGCGATTCGCTCGCGGTTGCGTTCTGCCTTCTTGCGTGCGTGGGCGACGATGCCGAGGGCGGCGAGGGCGTAGCCGAGGAGCGCGGGGACGGCGAGGCCGATGGCGATGGCGCGGGGGAGCGGCGAGGCCGCGAGGGCCGGGGCGTTGGCCCAGGCGCAGGCAATCAGGAGCACGCCCAGGGCGGCCGGAGCGATCCCGCCACAGACGAAGCCGGCGAACGGCACCCAGGACCCGAGGCGTTCCATCCAGGCGACGAGGACGGCGACGGCGGCGGTGGCGACGCCGAGGGAGAGCAGCGTGGCGAGCAGGGCGGCGAGCGCGCGGGAGGAAGCGAGCCAGTCGAGCCCGCCGGCGGCGGCGCAGAGCCAGGTCGCGACGACGAGGGCGATGCCCGCGGCGATGGCCATGAGGAAGGGCATGGCCAGGGCCATGGCGTCGGGCCCGCCCGGGACTCGCCCGGTGAATCCCTCGGTGGCGAAGACGATGGCGAGGAGGGCCAGGACCGAGGGCACGACGAGGATGGTGGTGAGGAGTTCGAGCATGGGCGGGCTCAGCGGTGGTGGGACTCGGGCGAGGGCGGCGGCGCGGCCGGGGTCAGCGGGTGCGTGGGGGTGAGGCGCGAGAGGACGGCGGGGCCGAGGCCGGCATAGGTCTGGACGCCCGATTCGGCGCAGGCGAAGCGGACGAGGTCGAGGTCGGCGGCGAGGAGGACGGCGACCTGGATGCGGGAGATGCGGGGATCATCGGCGGCGGCGGCGATGGAGCGCCAGGCGCTGGCCGTGACGATGGCATCGACGGGGAAGTCGTTGGCGGCCTCGGCGGCGCAGGCGGAATCGGCGGCGAGCCAGAGGCTCTCGAAGGCAGCGGATGTGCCGCGGCGATCGCCGAGGCGCCCGAAGAGGGCCTTGTGGCGGTGCGTGCCGTCGCCCTCGGCGGCGCAGGCCTCGATCGCGTCGCAGGCGCGGTGCGCGAGGTCGAGGTCGGCGCCGGCGAGGAGCGCGAGCGCGACGCGGCGGGCCATGCGCACGGCGACCAGCGCCTGGGCCCAGAGCGGGAGTGAGGCCAGGGACTCGCGGGTGGCGTCGAGCATCAGGCGGGCCAGGGGAACGAGACGGATTGCGGCGCGTCGGCGGTGCCGTCGGCCTTGCGGAGTTGCAGGGCGATCTCGACGCGGGCGGGCTTGCCGCCCTCGACATGGACGCGATACTGCACCAGGCGCGGATCGGAGGGCGACGGGTCGATGCCCGCGCCCCAGGTGAAGAACGGCTTGCCCTGGGCGCCGGCGGCACGGGCCTGCAGGCGCATGGCCTCGGGCTCGAGGACCACGCCGGTCATGTGGCGGGCCGCGATGCGGACTCGCCACGCGCCCGACCCGCGATCGGCCTCCTTGTAGGCGACGAACGCGTAGTCGTCGTTGAGGACGGCGTCGTAGGCGTCGAGCGAGGCGAGGGGCGTGATCTCGTGGGCGGGCGTGCTGGCCGGGGCTTCGATGAGGGCGGGCATGGATGGGACTCCTTCGTCCCATCCATGCGCCGTTTGGGCCCGCGACGGCTAGCGGGGTGTCGAGCCGCCCGACTCAGGGGCATCCGGCGGCGAAGGCGTTGAGGAAGCAGACGAAGTCGGAGACGTTGAGGATCGGGGGGATGACGCTGCGGTCGCAGTTGGCCGAGAGGTCGCCGGCGGCGAACTTGTTGTTGAAGCAGACGAAGTCGTTGACGTTGAGCACCGGCGCGGTGGTGCTCTGGTCGCAGTTGGCGAAGCACTGGAGGCGAACGTACTTGGCGGCGTCGTCGAGGTTGATCCACCCGATGTTCTCGCCCCAGGCGTAGCCCTTGAGCCGCCCGGCGTCGATGCGGGCGGGTTGTGGAGGCGAGGCGAGGGCCCCGCCGGAGAAGTTGATCCATCCGGCGTTCTCGGCCCAGGCATAGCCGGAGAGTGCGCCCGCGGCGGAGACGTTGACGCCGGCGTCGCCGCCGGTGGCGTTGGCGAACTGGATGCCGTTGGCGGGGGTTCCGCCGAGGCGAACCCATCCGATGTTCTCGCCCCAGACGAACCCGGTGAGGAAGGCGCCCATGTCGCGGGCGCCCGCGGCGGCGCTGTTGGCGTCGCGCCAGTTGAGGTAGCCGACGTTCTCCTGCCAGCAGTACTTGTTCACGGGATCGACGGAGGACTGGGCGAGGGCGGCGGAGGCGGCCAGGAGGGGCACGAGGGCGGTGGTTCGGCGGATCATGGCGAGTGTTCCAGAGGGTGCGGTCGGACGGTTCGACGGGCGGGGAGTTAGAACTGGAAGTTGGCCCAGGGGTCGGTGCTGACGAAGTTGGCCGGGGGATTGGCGATGACCTGGGCCTGGCGGTTGCCGGCGATGAGTTGGTTGGGCCCCCCGAGGTTGGCGGTGGAGATGTTTCGGACCATGAAGTTGTTGGAGCCGTTGAGGGCGATCCCCCACCAGTTGCCGGTGGTGGTGTTGGAGTCGAGGCGGTTCCCGGTGCCGGTGGTATAGATGCCCGCGCCGCCGATGACGGCGGAGGGCCCGTTGGCGTTGCAGGTGTTGTTGACGACGAGGCAGTTGCTGGCGACGCGGATGCCGTCGATGGTGTTGGCGTTGGCGGAGCATCCGATGATGGAGGTGGCGGATCCGACGGCCTGGATGCCGTAGGCCCCGTTGCTGGCCGCGGTGCAGGCCTGGATGAGGCCCCCGGAGTTCATGCGGAAGCCGGAACTGGTGTTGCCCAGGGCGGTGGACCCGGTGATGGTGCAGTTGTTCCCGAGCGTGAACCCGATGCCGTTGTTGTTCGTGGAGGAGCAGTTGGCGATGGTGGACCCGTCGGCGACATCGAAGCCCGGGCTACCTGCGGCGGTGGCCTCGCGAGCGGTGCATCCGGTGACGGTGTTCCCCGGCCCGAGCGCGAAGTTGGGGCCGATGTTGCGATAGGCCGAGCAGTTGGTGACGGTGCAGCCCTGCGGCGTGACGATGCCCGCGCCGGAGTTGCTGACGACGCACTCGCGAATGGTGGAGCCGACACCGGTGATGATCCCGTAGCCGTTGGAGGAGCCGTCGACGTGGACACGGTCGATGATGCAGTTGTTGGCGTAGAAGCCGTCGATGCCCTCCTTGGTCCATCCGCGGATGGTGCCGTTCATGACCTTGAAGTTGATCCAACTGGGGATGTTGAAGGCGACGCCGATGGCGTCGTCGGCGCCGCTGACGCCCTGGAGGGTGAAGCCGTTGAGGTCGATGGTCACGTTGTTGGCGAGGACAAGGATCCCGACCTTCCCACTGACGCCGGTGAGGTTCCCGGTGAGGTAGTAGGAGCCCGGCTGGGAGATTCGGTAGACGCTCGACGCATCGCCGGGGGTGTTGGTGGCATTGATGGCGATGCGGGGCTCGACCTCGGTCAGCGTCTTATAGGACGAGGCGACGGGGCCGCCCGGGGGCGTGAGCGGCCCGGCGACGAGGACTCCCGTGGCGGTGAGGGTGGCGGCGGCAAGGAGGACGGCTGCGGTACGGATACGGGACATGGTGGGCTCCTGGGAGTTGTCTTCCTGCGTCATGCGAGGATCAGGAGCGGGGAGCGACACGATCACGCCGTCGATGGCCGGGACCGTGAACAGGCCGACGAGCGGCTACATCTCGAAGTTGGCCCAGGGGTTGGTGGTGGTGATGGTCCCGGTGGTGGTGATGATCGGGCCGATGGTCTGGACGCCGGGGAGCGTGAAGTTGAACGCGTTGCCCTTGGCGGTGTTGCGGACGATGAAGTTGTTGATGCTGTTCCCGGTGTCGGACCGGATGCCCGATATCGCGTTGCCGGTGACGAAGTTGCCCTCGATGTGGTTGGACCCGAGGGTGGCACGAATGCCCGAGCCGCTGTTGACGGCACAAACGTTGCCGATGATGCGCGTCTGGGCGAAGGTGCGGATGCCGTCGCCCTGATTGTTGTTGCTGGAGCAGTTCTCGACGATGGTGTAGTGACTGGCGACGATGCCGGCACCCCCGTTGATGAAGGCCGCACACCCGCGGACGACGCAGCCGGTGCTGGTGGAGAGGCCGTCACTTTGGTTGGAACGCACGGTGGAGTGCTCGACGGTGCTCGCCTCGCCAACCAACATGCCGACCTGGACGTTGGCGATGGCGGCGCAGTCGCGGATGACCGAGTCGGATCCCGTGGTCAGGCCGTACGCGCCGTTCGAGACGGAGCGCAGGCCTTCGAGCGCGGCACCGGAGGCCAGACTCACCTGCACGCCGCTGGCGCCCCAGAGCCGCACCGACCCGTTGCGGATCGCGAGGCCCTTGGAGGAGGTCGTGGCGCGGATGCCCTCGAGCGAGCCCGGGACGCCCTGGACCTCGAAGCCCATGAGGTCGAGGGTGACGCCGCTGGCGGCGATCTCGATCCCGATCTTCCCGCTGACGCCGACGACGTTGCCGGCGAGGTAGTACGACCCCGGCTCGGTGATCTTGAAGAGGCTGGGGGTCGCGTCGTTGTCGCCGGGGGTGTTGGCGGCGCTGACGGCGATGCGCGGCTCGACCTCGGTGAGGGTCTTGTACGTCGGCAGGATGGGTCCGGCGGGCGGGGTCAGCGGGCCGGCGACGAGGAGGCCCGCCGCGGCAGTGAGGGCGACAAGGGACAGACCGATAGTCGATGCATGACGGCTCATGTGATCCTCTCCGGGGTGGGTTTGCAACACCCCATGCGACAAACCCCCCGCCGGCGGCTAACCGCCGGGGCGACTCGCGCCGATCGACGGATACCCTTATGCGTTGGGGGCGGAGGGCGTGTTTCTGAACGATCGCGTGACCCAACTCACGGGCATCATCAACCTCGCCGGGCAGGGCTCGAAGCAGGCGTCCAACGAGTTGCTCCCGCTGGTCTACGACGAGTTGCGGCGACTGGCGGAGGACCGCCTCCGGCATGAGCCGGCGAACATGACGCTCCAAGCCACCGCGCTGGTTCACGAGGCGTATCTGCGCCTGGGCGCCGACGCGGAGATCCGCTGGGAGGGCCGGCGGCACTACTTCGGAGCGGCGGCGATCGCGATGCGGCGGATCCTGATCGAGCGGGCGCGGGCGCGGGCCGGGCCCAAGCGCGGCGGGGGCCGGGCGCGGGTCCCGCTCACCGACGCGGAACTCACCTCGGCGGGTCAGAGCCCCGAGACCGTGGACTGGCTGGCGCTGGAAGAGGCGCTCTCGGCGCTGGAGCGGACCGACCCGGACCTGGCGCGGATCGTCGAGTTGCGGTACTTCGCGGGTCTGTCGGTCGAGCAGGTCGCGGGGCTGCTGGGGGTCTCGGCGCGGACGGTGAACCGGGACTGGCGCCTGGCCCGCGCGTTCCTGCACGACCACCTCACGGGCGAGCGCGATGACGCCTGAACTCTGGTCGAGGATCAAACCCATCCTGGCGCGGGCGCTGGACCTCGAGACCGCGGCGCGACCGGCGTACTTGGAAACCGCGTGCGCCGGAGACGCTGACCTTCGCGCCCGCGTCGAGGGGCTGCTCAGCGCCGACCTGCGGGCCGAGGCGGAGGGGATGACCGCGGATGTGGCGGTCGCGGCGGCGGGTCTCTCGGGGATTCCGGCGGTCCCGCAGGAGGGACGCCGGATCGGACGGTACCACGTCAAGCGGCTGATCGGGTCGGGCGGGATGGGCGCGGTCTACGAGGCCGTGCAGGAGCAGCCGCGGCGGACGGTGGCGCTGAAGGTCATGCGGCACGGGCTGGCGTCGCGCTCGGCGCTCCGCCGATTCGAGTACGAGGCCCAACTCCTCGCTCGACTCCGGCACGTGGGCATCGCGCAGGTCTATGAGGCCGGGACGCACAACGACGAGCACGGCGGCGGGGTCCTGCCGTTCTTCGCGATGGAGTACATCCCCGGGGCCAAGAGCCTGACGGAGTTCGCGCAGGATCGGCGGCTCTCGACGCGCGACCGGCTGTCGCTGTTCGCCAAGGTCTGCGAGGCCGTCCACCACGGGCACCAGAAGGGGATCATCCACCGCGACCTGAAGCCGGCGAACATCCTGGTGGACGCGGCGGGGCAGCCCAAGATCATCGACTTCGGGGTGGCGCGGGCGACGGATTCCGACCAGGCGGTCACGACCCTCCAGACCGACGTGGGGCAACTGATCGGGACGGTGCAGTACATGTCCCCCGAGCAGCTCGACGCCGACCCGCACGATATCGACACGCGGAGCGACGTGTACAGCCTGGGCGTGATCCTCTTCGAACTCATGTGCGGGCGTCCCCCGCACCAGGTCCAGGGGCTCCCGCTGCTGGAGGCGGCACGGACGATCCGCCAGACGGACGCGGCCCGCCCGAGCACCATCGACCGGACGCTGCGGGGCGATGTCGAGACGATCGTCCTCAAGGCGCTCGAGAAGAACCGCGACCGTCGCTACCGCTCGGCCTCGGAACTCGCCGACGACATCGGGCGCTACCTCGCGAACCAGCCGATCTCGGCACGCCCGCCCAGCGTCGCCTACCAGATCGTCAAGTTCACGCAGCGGAACCGGGCGGTGGTGGTCGGATTCGCGGCGATCACGCTGGCGCTCGTCGGCGCGGTGATCGGCACCTCGTGGATGCTGCTGCAGGTGTCGGCGGCGCGGGCGCGCACGCAGCAGGAGGCCAGCAACGCCGAGGCCGTGAACCGGTTCCTCGCCGAGGTGATCGGGCAGGCGGCGCCGCGCGCGGCCCAGGGCGAGCAGGTGACGGTGCTGCAAGCCCTGGATCGGACCACGCCCCGGGTGACGGACATCACGGGCCAGAGCCGGAGCGTCGAGGCGACGGTGCGCGCGAGCGTCGGGCGGCTGTATCGCGACCTGGGGAGGCTGGACCAGGCCGAGGAGCAACTCCAGCGCTCGTACGACCTGCACCGGGACCTCTTCGGGGACAACGACCCGCGCACGCTCGCATCGACCACGGAACTGGCGCTCATCACGGGTGACCGCGGGCAGACGGACCAGGCGCGGACGCTGCTGCGCGAGACGCTCAAGAAGCAGGTCGCGGTGCTCCCGCCGGACCACGCCGACGTGCTGCGGACGCTCTCGCTGCTGGCGACGGCGGAGCGGACGCTGGGGAACCTCGTCGAGGCCGAGGCGCTCTTCCGGCGCGTGCTCGAGGGGATGCGGCGGACGCGCGGGCCGGAGGACCCGCTGACGATCAAGTCGCGCACGAACCTCGCGATGGTGCAGATCGACCAGAAGCGGTTCGACGAGGCGAAGGCGAACCTGGACGCGGCGATCGAGGCGGGCTCGGGCATCCTGGGCGACAAGCACCCGGACCAGTTCTACGCGCTCAACATGCGGGGGTGGCTGCTGATGTCGCAGGAGCGGTACGCCGAGGCCGTGGACACCTACCGGCTCGTCGTGCTCCGCGCCGGGCCTATTCTGGGCCCGAATCACCATCACACCATGTTCTGGCGCAACAGCCTGGCCTGGGCGCTGTACAAGTCCGGCAGCCCCGCCGAGGCGCTCCCGATCTTCCGAGAACTCGCCGAGTCGCGGGCGCGCATCCTCGGGCCCGACCACCCGGACACGATCGAGTCGCGCCTGGGCGTGGGCATGTCGCTGGCCAAGGTCGGCCTCCCGGACGAGGCCCGGCCCGTGCTCGAGGATGTCCGCGTTCGCGCCGAGCGCATCGGCCCCCGGGGCGTGGACAGCGCCCACGACGCCACGGTGACGCTCGAACGCCTCGACCAGCCGCGCCCGTAGCGGCCGACCCGCGCGCTATCCCGGGTCCGCCTCGCGATAGGCCGCGATCACCGCCTGCTCGCCCTCCTTGCCCGGCTTGCTGTTCCCGTGCTCCATCCCCAGCACGCCCGTGTACCCCTTGTCGCGGATCGCCCGGAACACGTTCTTGTAGTTGATCTCGCCCGTTCCGGGCTCGCGCCGGCCCGGGTTGTCCCCGATCTGGAAGTACCCGATCTCGTCCCAGCACCGCCGGATGTTCTCGATCAGGTTTCCCTCCGTCGCCTGCTGGTGGTAGATGTCAAAGAGGATCTTGCATGACGGGCTGCCCACCGCCTTCATGATCGCGTACGCCTGGTCGCTGTAGCGCAGGAACAGGCCCGCATGGTCGCGCCAGTTCAGCGGCTCGCAGACCATGACCAGCCCCGAGGGCTCGCAGACCGCCGCCGCCCTCTTGAGCGCCTCGACCACGTTCGCCGTCTGCACGCCCACGGGGAGGTTCCGCGCCTCGACCCCCGGGACCACCGTGCAGACCTTGGTGTTCATCCGCTTGGCGACCTCGACGGACTCCTTCATCTCGGCCACGAACTTCTCGACGGCCTCCTTCTTCCCGCTGGTGAGCGAGGGCGAGCCCCAGTCGATCGAGTGCGCGACGAAGATGCCCATCTGCATGCCGGCGCGACCCTGAGCCTGCGCGATCTTCTCCTGCTCCTCCTTCGAGAGGCCCTTGAGCCCGTTGTCCTCCCATCCGCTGAACCCCTGGTCCGCGGCGAAGAGGACCTGATCGACGATCGAGCCGCCGGCGTGGGCCGCGAACATGCCCGGGTGCGGGCCGAAGGCCATCGTGAAGCGCTTCCCGCTGCCCCCCGGCTGCTGCCCGGCGCCGGGCGCCTTCGCACCCGCCGCGCCGCGCACGGCCCCACCCGCCGCCATCGCGCCCGCTGCCGCCGCCACGAACTCGCGTCGATCCATGCTGGTCCCCTGTCCTGCGGGGATCGCGCGCGGCCACCTGGCCGCCCGCGTCCCGCGCCCCCACTCTACACCTTTGGCTCGCTGCTGGGGAGCATCGTGTAACTGGTGCTGTACGCCTTGCGCACCGAGACGACGACCTCGGCGATGAATCGCTCGACCTGGTCGGCGGCGCGGCCAACGTACGCCGACGGGTCCAGCGAGGCCTCCACGTCCACCCCTTGCAGCAGCGGCTCGTGGCGGAGCCGTTCGGCCAGGTCGTTGGGCTCCCCGCGCTCCTTGACCTTGCGCCCCGCCATGAACGCGTGCTTGCGGAGGACCTCGTGGACCTCCTGCCGATCGCGGCCCTTGCGGACCGCCATCGCCATCACCGCCTCCAGCGCCATGAACGGCAGTTCGGCCATGAGGTTCGCCCGCACCGTCGCCTCGTGGACGACCAGGCCCGCCATCACGCTGTGCATGAGGTCCAGCACCCCGTCGAGCGCCAGGAACGCCTCCGGGAGCACGACGCGGCGGTTGGACGAGTCGTCCAGCGTCCGCTCGAGCCACTGCGTCGCCGCCGTCTGGAGCGGGTCGGCCGCCAGACCCATCACGAACCGGCACAGACCCGTGGCCCGCTCGCACCGCATCGGGTTCTGCTTGTACGGCATCGCCGACGAGCCCACCTGCGCGTCGCCCCAGGGCTCGTCGAGTTCCTTGCGGCCCGAGAGCAGCCGGATGTCGTTGGCCATCTTGTGCGCCGCCGCCGCGATCACCGCGACATCCGCGAGCACCATCGCGTCCACGATCCGCGGGTACGTCTGGTTCGTGATCGTGTGGATGAGGTTCGCGGGCCACCCGAGCCGGCGCACAAAGCCCGACTCCATCGCGTCCACGCGCGTCGGCGCGTGGTCCACCAGTGCCATGAACGACGCCTGCGTCCCCGTCGCGCCCTTGAGCCCGCGCATCTTGAGTTGGTGCAGCGTGCTCTCCACCCGCGTCAGGCACAGCGAGAGGTCGTAGCCCCACTGCGCCGCCCGCCGACCCACCGTCGTCGGCTGCGCGGGCTGGAAGTGCGTGTGCCCCAGGCACGGGAGCGACTTCCACTTCTCGGCGAACGTCCCGGCCGCGTCGATCAGCCGCGCGAGTTTGAGTTGCACCAGCGTGAGCGCCTCGCGGATCAGCACGAGGTCCGCGTTGCAGACCACGTCCTGCGAGGTCATGCCCAGGTGCAGGATCCCGCGGGCCGCGGGGGCGGCATCGGCCAGCGCGTGCACGTGCGCCATCACGTCGTGACGCAGTCTCTTCTCGTGCTCGAAGGCGTGCTTGATGTCCTCGTCGGTGATCGCCACGTGCGCGCGGATCGCCTCGACCTGCTCGCGCGTGATGGGGACGCCGGCCTCCTGCTGCGCCTCGGCCGCGGCGAGCCAGACCCGCCGCCACGTCGTGAACCGATGCCGCGGCGACCAGACCTCCTGCATCTCGCGCGACGCGTTGCGCTGCGAAAGCGGGCTGACGTATCCGTCATAGGTGCTCTCGCTCATGCGCACAGCCTACCACCGGATTCGCCCGCTTCCAAGCCGGTGCCGACGATTCTCGCCCCGTTCGCACCGGGTTCGTACCCGATCGGCCGGGCCGCGCTTTACTTCCCGGCATGTGCGGCATCGCGGGCATCCTCTGCGTCCATCCGCCGGGCCAGCCCCCGCCCCCGCACCACGCCGCCATCCCCGAGGCGTGGCTCGACATCCTCGATCGCTCCATCGTCCACCGCGGGCCGGACGGACAGGGCCGATTCCGGGACCGCGGCACCCGCCCCGATGGCACGACAGTCGACATCGCCCTCGTCCATCGACGCCTCTCGATCATCGACCATGCCGGTGGGCACCAGCCGATGGTGCTGCTGGGCGAGAGCGGCGTGGGTGAGTCCGGCCTCCAGACCGGTGCCGATGAAGGCCCCTATCGCCGCACGCACCGGCATGCGCTCCGACCCTGCCCTCGCTGCACGTCCGGGGGCAAGGGCACGCTCGCGGTCGCTTTCAACGGGTGCATCTACAACCATCGCGACCTTCGCCGCGAGTTGCAGGCCGCGGGGCACGAGTTCAGCACCGACCACAGCGATACCGAGGTGCTCGTCCACGGATGGGGCGAGTGGGACGAGGGCCTCCTCGCTCGGCTCGAGGGCATGTTCGCGCTCTCCCACTGGGACGCGGCCCGCGGCGCGCTCGTCCTGGCGCGCGACCAGTTCGGCGAGAAGCCCCTGCACGGCGTCTCGTGGAACCACCGGGGCGTCGAGGTTCGCGCGTTCGCCAGCGCCGCCGCCGGACCCTACGCCGTCCTCGCAGCCGTCGGACCTCGGTCGCCCGAGCACGTGAGCGCGGGCATTGGCACCTGGCTTCGCTTCGGATTCGCGGGCGACCCGCCCGGCGAGTTTGCCTTCACGGTCCGCCCGTCACAATCGGTCGATCTCACAGCCCGCAGGCCGACGCAGGTGGCCTTTCGCCGGCTCTTCGCCGAGCCCGGCCCGCCACGACGAACGCGCGCCTGGACGCCCGACGACGCCGAGCGCCTGCTCGACGAGGCCGTGCGCCGCCGGCTGGACGCGGACGTGCCGATCGGGTGCTTCCTTTCCGGGGGCGTGGATTCCTCGCTCGTGGCGCTCCTGGCGCGGCGTGCTGCCGGCTCGCTCCAGACCTTCTCGATGCGCATGCCCGACCCGCGGTTCGATGAGACCGCCTTCGCGTCCCGCGCTGCCGAGGCGGTCGGCTCCAACCATGTCACCCTCGACTGCCAGCCCGCGCCCGCCGAGGACCTCGTCGCTCTGATCCGGGAGGTCGGCCTCCCCCTGGGCGACAGTTCGCTCCTGCCCACGCATTGGATCAGCCACGCCGCACGCCAGCACGTCAAGGTCGCCCTCTCCGGCGACGGGGGCGACGAACTCTTCGCCGGCTACGAGCGTCATCTCGCCGCCCGGTTGCTCGGGCGCGCCTCGGTTCCGCTGGCCCTCATCCCGCCTCGGCTCCCGTGGGCGGGCGAGCCCAAGTCGCTGCCGAATCGCCTCGCTCGGCTCGGGAACGCGGCCCGGCATGGATACCCCGAACTCGCCTCCATCTTCGAGCGGCCGCTCCTGCGACGGCTCGCCCGCGCCGCCGCCCTCGATGCACCCATCAACGACATCGGCCGAAGTCGCCCCGACCTCGACGCCGCGCTGCTCTGGGATCTGCTCAACTACCTCCCCGGCGACCTCATGGGCAAGGTGGACACCGCCTCGATGCACCACGCGCTGGAGGTGCGCTGCCCGTTCCTCGACACCGACCTCGCCGCGGCGGCGCTGTCCGCTCGCCTCGACGATCTCTTACCCCGCAGCCAAGGAGGAATGGGCGGGCGCAAGGGCCTCCTCCGCGCCGTCGCCCGCAAGCACCTCCCTTCCGAGATCGTCGATCGACCCAAGCAGGGCTTCGCCATCCCCATCGGCGAGTGGTTCCGCTCCGACTTCGGCGGCCTCCGCCAACTCCTCCGCGACCACCTCCTCGGGCACGAGCCCTTCGGCCCCGACCACCTCGGGCTGAACTCCATCATCAGTCTCGCGTTCGTCCGCCGGATAATCCGCGAGCACGACGACGCCGGCACGCGCTCGCTCTGGCCCTGGAAGGGCCGCGACCACGCGCAGCGGCTCTACATGCTGCTCGCGCTCTCGATCTGGGCGAAATGGCTCGGCGAGGTCCGCCGCAGCTGAACTCGCAACCCTCCGCCGCGCCACGCTCCGCCGCACCTTCCCCCTTCGCGCATCCGCCCAGCGCCCGAATCGCGCCGCGCGCTCGTCCAAACCCTCGCATCACGGCCCGCTGCACCCCGCGGCGTAGAGGCCCACGAAGCAGACGAAGTCGTTGACGTTCAGCACCGGCGGCACGGTCGAGGCGTCGCAGTTGGCCTTCGGGTCCGCCGCCGCGAAGCGATTCAGGTAGCAGATGAAGTCGTTGACCGTCAGCACCGGCCCGGCGGTGCTCCCGTCGCAGTTGGCGAAGCACGACGTGTCCCGCATCGCGAGGCAGTGGGTTGCCCCGCAGGAGATCCGCACGAAGCGCCCCGGCGGCGGGGCCATCCACGTCGTCGAGGCGTTGCCCCAGGTGACGATCGTCCCGTCTTCTCGAATCGCCGCGGCGACGGTCTCGCCCGCCGAGATCGCGACAAAGCGGCCAACAGGTACGCCGGTCACGAGTTGGAATGCGTTGAGGCCAGAGGCCGCGATGGTGCCGTCATCACGCAGACCCAGACTATAGAACCGTCCCGCAGCGACCGCGGAGTACACTCCCTGAGGAAGAGATGTCTCCCCAGCCTCTGAGTAACCCCAACCGGTCACCGTACCATCCGCCCGCAGGGCTAGGCCGTGCGACATGCCGACAGCGATCGCGGCGAACGACCCACTCGGCACGGGAATCGTCGTCGGCGCGGCCCCCCACTGCACAATGCTCCCATCGAACCTCAGCCCAGCCGCCCACATCTGCGCGGCGTCGATCCATGTGAAGAGGTCCGACGGTACTTGCGTCGGACCATTGCCGTAGGCATGCACCGTGTGATCGCTGTGGAGCTCAACCCACCACTGGCGTCCGACCGCCGCCCGAATACGAACCGGAGGCGGAGCACCAAGCCCTCCGAACGGGTACCCCTCGCCCCAGAGTCGCACCGTTCCATCGGGCATCACGCCGATCGATATGTTACTTCCTGCGTCGAAGTCGACAAATCGGCCTGCGGGAGGAGACGCTTCCCCGAACGGATTGCCGCCCCACCCGACGAGCGGCCCAGCTTGCTGTTGCGCGAGGCTCGTCGCTACCGACGTAGCGATGACCGCAACGCCCAGAGCTTTGGGCATCATGGCTCACAACCCGTCTGGTCGTTGTACTCGGCCATGAAACACTCAAAGTCAGCAGTCGCGTTTAGAGGCTGTTTCAGAACGTGAGTATCGACCGATGAGCAATGCCGTCAACACCAGTGCAAGGAGGCACGATCATGGCGGCGGAGCTGCTCCCGGAAGCGTTGTGGGAAGAGATCGAACCATTGTTGCCGCCCCCGTCTCG
>JAEUIZ010000014.1 GCA_016793805.1 Phycisphaerae bacterium | reverse complement strand
GGGAACGTCGCTGTGATGGCTCTCGAACCTGTTGACCGCCCAGCGCGCTGGGTCCTCCTCGCCGCCCGCGCCCTTGGACGACAGGCCTTCCTCCAGCGCGATGTAGCGTCCAAAGGTGTCGCTGCCGGGGTCGCCGTCGATGGCGGCCTCGGTCCACGGGTAGCGCCAGCGGAAGCGCTCGCCCTCGATCTCGCGGGCCTCGCCGAGGATGGCGACGATCCGACCTTCACGAGGCCGACCGACTTCGACCAGCGCCCACTTCTCGCCGACGCCCTCTTCTTTCCAGAGAATGACGGTGCCGCCCACGCCCGCGGAGGCGAGGACGGTTTCGTCGGGCGCGACCTCGGCGAAGGCGTGCTCCTCGTCCTCGATGAGCACGCGCACCGGCGTGACGCCGTGGACGACGCACAGGCCGACCTCGCCCTGCGGGATCGGCTCGCGAGCGATGGCGAACGAGCCCGGGCGCGTGGTGTCGGTCGGGGTGATGCCCTTGAAGGCCAGGCGGTTCTGGAAGGACTTCTCCGGGCCGTCGTCATCGGGGGCAAAGAGCGGCCCGTCGATGGCCAGGACGTGGTAGCGTTCGAGGTCCTCGCCGCTGTCGTTGCGCACGGCAACCACGCCCCCGCCGATGAAGGAGCGCCCGCCGTCCCACAGTTCACCGGCGCGGCGGTCCTGCTGGCGACGGCGCGCG
The DNA here is from genome assembly GCA_016793805.1 of Phycisphaerae bacterium. Taxonomy (GTDB): domain Bacteria; phylum Planctomycetota; class Phycisphaerae; order Phycisphaerales; family UBA1924; genus JAEUIZ01. The sequence goes on along the minus strand of JAEUIZ010000014.1, from coordinate 28,782 downwards.
TCGAGCGCCGCATCGACGAAGGCGTTGTACGCCCGCGCAGGAATGCGGAGCGGATCGCCGGGCCGGACTTTGCGGAGGTCGTCACCCATTCGTCATCCCAACTGCAGCGCCGCGAAACCCCCGCTCTCGTACACGCGCTCGACGTAGGCCGCGACGGGGCGCTTCACCAGCGCCTTGGCGGCGGTGTCTTCCTGGTCGCTGTACCGCACCCACAGGTACTCCCACCCCTTCTTGTTGATGCCGTTGATCGGGCCGATCGACAGGCCCGTCACGTTGGGGCTTGCCGCGAAGCGGTAGGTGATCTCCCAGTCGGCCTCGGTGCCGCTGCCGCGCTTCGCGCCGCTTGCTCCGAGGAACAGCACCTCGCCGGGCGCAAAGCCCCGGAAACCGTCGCCGTTGACCCTGCCGGTGAGGTTAAAGAGGACGCCTTTGTACGCGCCGGTGATCGCCGAGTCGGGCTTGTAGTGCGTCTCGGCGAAGTGGTAGACGGGGATGGTAATGTCGATCCCCTCGACGCCGTCGGCGCTAACGCCGATCGCCCCCTGAAAGTCGGGCGCGACCATGCCCGGCGCGGGGACGCGCTGCACGGTGGCCCGCGACTGGGTGATGTGCTGCGTGCCGCCGCCGGTGTCGAACTGGAACGAGGACTCGCCGGTGGGCAGGCCGCCTCCGCCCCCGCCGCCGGAGAGGGCGTAGCGGGCCACGCCGTCCCACAGACCCGGGCCGAGGGGCTCGATCTGCACGCTCTGACGAGGCAGGTTGGCGTAGTTGGCCGGGGCCTCGGCCTCGAGGGCATCGCGCGCGGCGATGTCGTTGTCCGTGCCGAGCACGATGTACGCCAGCTCCGCCGAGGAGTTGGTGCCGTTGGCGGCCTTGACAAGGCGGCGTGATTCGAACTTCTCTCGCACCTCGATGGGCACAGGTCACTCCAATCAGGTAAAGGCCAACCCGCCCGTGCCCACCGCGTCGGCGACGCGCTTGGTGTGCCGGGCCGTCTGCTCCGTCGCGCGGGCCGTGCGCTCGGCGGCGTCGCTGCCCGCGGCCAATCCCTGCGCGGCCTTGGCGTTGAAGGTGCCGCGCACGCTGATCCCCTTGGCGAGCAGGTCGCCCAGACCCGCTACGCGGTCCTCGAACTCGGCCATGAGGTCACGGGGTGAACGCGACGGCCCACGCTCCGCGTCCGCCGCCTCTCGCTTGCGCCGGGCCTCCTCGATCGCGGCGGCCAGGCGCTCCTTCGCGGCGTCGAGCGCGGCGTGCGACTCGGCGAGCCCCGCCTCGGTGTCCTTGCGGAGGGCCTCCTGCGCGTTCTCGAAGTCCTGCCCGATCGCGGCGAGCGTGGCCTCGTGGATGGCCGCCGCCTGCTCGCGCTCGGCGGATCGCCGGCGCTCTCGCGTGGCCACGTCGCGTTGGGCGGCGTCCTCGAGTTCGACAAGCCTGGATTCGAGTTGCTGGTCCACCGCCTTCTTCGCGGCGTCCACGTCGAGGCCGGAGTCGAACAGCCCCTGGATCTCCAGCATCCGCTTGGCGACCCATGACGATGCCTGCTCCCAGACCATCTGGAAGCCGGTCGTGAAGTTCGTCCAGGTCTTGCTGAGGAACGCGGTCGTCTCGATCCACGCGACCTCGATGGCGTGGAAGCCGATCTCCGCCGCGGCCAGCGCCCCGAACCACATGGACTGCGCCGTACCGACGAAGAACTGCTTGGCCTGAAGCCAGACATTGTTGAGCGCCGCGACGCCCTGCTGCCAGGCGACCTTGAGGCTCAGCCACAGGATCTCGGCGGCCAGCGCAATGTCGCCGGCTGCGAGGGCGTCGGAGATGCCGCCGATGACCTTGGTCGCCCAGTCATGCAGGCGCGTGAACTGCTCTCCAAGCCATTCGAGGGCGGCCCCGCCAGCGCCGCTAGTGACCACGAGCGCCGCGCCAAGCCCGACAACGGCCGCAACGACCAGGCCGATCGGGCTGAGCAGCGCGCCCAGCGCCGCGCCGACTCCCGACACGACGCTCGCCAGCACGCCCATCGCCGCGCCGATGCCGGTGATGGCCACGCCCAGGCCGATGAGCGCGGCCCCGACCACCACCACGCCCGCCGCGACCTTGAGGGCCCACACCACGACGTCCTTGTTCCGCTTGATCCAGTCGGTGGCGGCGACAATGACGCGGGCGATCCGCTGCGACAGGTCCTTGATCGTGGGGGCGAGCGCCCCGCCGATGGCGAAAACGCCCTGCTTGACGACCCGCCAGAGGATATTGAGCGTGTCGTTGAGTTCTGCGGCGTCTCGGGCCGTCTGCGTGCTCACCGTCAGGCCCAGGCTTCGGGCCTGGTCCTGGAGTTCCTCGATCCCCGCCGAGCCCGAGGAGAGCAGGGGCAGCAACTTCGTCCCGGCCCGACCGAAGATCTCCATCGCCAGGGCCGTGCGCAGGGCGGGGTCGGTGACCTGCGCGAGGCGGTCGGCGAGCCGCTTGAACTGCTGCTCGGGCGAGAGGCCCGCGAGGTCCTCGGCGGAGAGCCCGAGCAGAGCGAGGGCCTGCTGGGCGGTGGCCGAGCCTCGCGCGGCCTCAACGAGCGACCGCTGCATGAACTTCAGACCGTTCTCCAGCGTCTCCATGTCGGCCCCCGCCTGCTCGGCGGCGAAGCCCAGTTCGCTGAGGGTTTCGACGCTGACGCCGGTGCGCAGGCTCATCTTGTCGAGCGCGTCGCCCATGCTCGAGAAGACCTTGACGCTGCCGAGGAGCGCCGTGACCGCCGCCGCGCCGAGACCCGCCAGGCGCGTGCCGGCGCTGCGCAGCCCCTGGCCGAAGGCTTCCAGACGCCTCTGGGCGCGCCGGAGCCCGGCGCTGAGCTTGTCGCTCACGCCGAGTTCGACAAACGCCCGTCCGGCCCGGATGCCCCGAGTGTCGGCCAATCAACCTCCCTTCCTGATGGAGTTCCGCCACAGCAGCGGCAACTTGGGCCGCTCCTTCTCCAGCGCCGGGGCCATGAAGGGCCGCGCGGCGATCTTGACCTTCCGCGACACCAGCCGCCCCCGCCGCCGCGCATGCACGACCGTCTCTCCGCCGTGCTCCAGGGCCCGCGGCGCGGTGCTCGTGGCGAAGCCGACGGGGCCGACCACGACCGAGTCGCTCGACCTGTCGTACCCAAAGAGGATCAGTCGCCGCAGGCTCCCCTCGTGCGAGTGCGGCGGCTTGCCCGGCGGGGCGGTCCCCTTGCGCTTGCGGATGCTCGTGCGGGCCGCCGTGCGGATGAAGGCCCCGGCCTGGCTGAGCACCTTGCGCTGGGCCGAGTCCATCGCCCGCATGACGACCTGCCGGTCGAAGAACATGTCCTTGATGCGCATGGTGATCACGCTGCCGCGCCTCCGGCCATATCGCTGCCCTTCTCCAGGCCCTTGTTGAACGACGCCTCCTTCTCCTTGCGGAGCCGACCCGCGCCAATGAACAGCCCGATGATGCCCGTGAGTGCCGGCAGCGCCGGGCCGAGCACGGGCAGGCCCGCCACCGTCGGGCCGACGGTGTCGAGGGCGGAGAGCGTGAGCTGCCCGAGCAGCCCGCGGACTTCACCAGCGCGTTGGATGTTGCCCTTCCACTGCGCGCCGGTCGCCTGCACCTGTTTGAACCAGTTCTGGTACTCGACCTCGGCCTCGTTCAGCGAGAGGGTCGAGCGCAGGCCGGTCGTCTGCTGGATCGCGTTGGGCGTCTTGACCTTGACGAGGTCGCCCAGGTCGATCCCGGCGCAGGAGGCGAGCACGAGTGCGAGCAGAACCAGGCCGACGAGATAGACGACATGACGGGTGGAGAGCGAACCGAGGTGCTTCATCCGTGAACCTCCTGTGCGATGCGGGGGAGCTTGCCGTCGATGAATACGTCCTTGAGGACCGAGACGGGGACCGTGATGCGGCGTTGTGCGTGGGAGCGCTGGGCGAACGGGTCGAAGTCGCTGGGCTTGAGTCGGCGGGATCGCTTGGGGTCGCGGTGCAGGTTGGCGATGACGGAGAGGCACGAGGAGGCGATGGACCAGTCGTGACGCTGCCGCCCCTCGAGCATCGCCACGAGCTCGCGGAGCGTCAGGGGGCCGGGATCGACGCCGACGGCTCCGGCGCAGTGCCAGACGTGCCGCCAGGCGTCGGCGGCGGTTGGACCTCGCCCTCCGTTTCCGCCAGCGCGTTCTCCGCCAGGCGTTCGAGTTCCCCGCTCTGGATCAGGTGATCGATCCGCCGCGTCGCCAGGTCGCGGGCCTTGTCCATGACCTCCCGCGTGGCCTGGAGCACCCGCCCGAGGTTGGCCCGGTCCCTCGGGCTCGGGCAGAAAGACACGAGTTCCTCCAGCACTGCGGCGGTGGCGTGCTCGATGGCGTCGCCCGCCATCGCCCGGCCGAAGTCCTCGTCGCTGACGCCGCGCGTGTCCGCCTCGGGCTTGCACAGCGCGCCTTGAGTTCCGCCAGTTCCTCCAACGTGAACGCGGGCTGGAACACCCCCCCCCGCGCGCTCGACGCCGAAGAAGCCCGGTGCATGAACGACAACGGCCCCAGCGCAAGCCGGAGCCGTTGGAGCCGTTCAGGTTGTCGCGAGAGCATCAGGCAGCCATCTTCATCGGCCCAGCCTCGCCACCTTCGGTGACGCTCGCGATGGTGAGGCCCGGGCCGCCGATGCCGAAGTTGACGGTGAACTGCGCCGGGTTGCCGCGCTGGGTGCTGCGGACGGCGGTGATCTGGTACGTCACCGACGGCGACCCCGCCACAACCGTGTCGTCGGTGAACGACTTCACGCCCGACGAGCCGATGTAGTTGAAGGCACCTGATCCTCCCGTGCGCCGCTTCACTTCATAGATGGTCCCCTGCGTGCCGCTGGGGTTGTTGCACTTCCACTTGAGTTCCAGCGCACCGTTCTGGAGCAACCCAACGGTGAACTCGAAGGGCGTGCCCGGCGGCGGCGTGACGCCCGGCGTGGCGGGCGGGGGGATCTGCGCGAGGGTGTACACGTTGGGATCGTTCTTGCTCTCGGCCCACGTGCGGAGGGTCTGGATCATGTCGCTGCCGGCGCCGGGGCCGTTGTGCATGGCGCGGACCTTGTCATAGAAGTTCTGCGTGGCGGCCTTCGCGGCCTGCCGCGCCGCCTCGGCGGCGTTGAAGGCCGCGCGGGCCTGCGTGGTGAGCGTGCCCAGCGCGGTGACGGCGGCGGGGGTCAGCCCGATCGCCGCGGCGTTGGTCGCCCACGGCCCGCCGGGGAGCGCGTGCGCCTCGTAGAACTCGATCTTGCCCAAACGACTGTCAGGAACGATGCCCATGGTCATGTCTCCGTGCCGTGGCGTGGGCAGGCGAGGATCGGTTCGCTGATGCCGGGGAACCTGCGGTTCCCCCGGCACCCCCTCCCTTCGGAAGTGGCGCCCGACCCCGCGCGCGTCGCGCGAAGGCGTGTGGTGAGGCCGGGCGTCGCGCGCGGCTCACGCGAGCCGCCGCGCCCCGGCGATGAACGCACGCGGTGCATCGACCCGGCCCGAGCGCGACTTGAGGCGCCGCCGAGAAAATGCCGTCGACGCTCGCGTCCGGCACTTCTTGTGTCCCATCCAACCCTTCGACGGTCGCGTTCGGCCCTTCTCTTGTTCCCTCCAACCCTTCGACGGTCGCGTTCCGCCCTTCGACGGTCCCATCAAAGCCTTCTGTTGCATCATCGAACCCTTCGACCGTCGTGTTCAGGCCTTCTCTTGTCCCGGCCAGACCCTCGAAGCGAGCAAGAAGAGGCCCGACACGAGCATCCGAACCTCCGACGTTCGCGCCCGCGCCGCCACTCGCACGCTCGCGGCGGTGTTCGAATGCGCCGGTGCGCCGTCGTTCTGCCGCCTGCCGCACCGATATCGTCAAACTCGTTTCTGCGGGCGGACGAATCCCATCGTGACCTGCGTGCCGTAGACCGGGTGCTGCATCAAGCAGCGGTACCCGCGGAACTGGTCGGGGTTCCATCCGCACGAGCCGACCACGTGGTGGAGCATCTCCGCGTAGCACGCGATGTGTGAGGCGCGCACGCGGCCCAGCCCTCTGCCCAATGAATCGACCCGCTCGATCAGGTCCACTCGGTCTGGAACCCGCCGCGGGTCGTTGATGTTCGCCATGCCCCGGAAGGCGGTATCGACGATCACCAGCCCGGGGTCGGCGCCGGCGTAGACATCGGTGTGGACGAAGACGTCCAGGTGCAGCAGCTTCGTGGGCTTGTCGACCTCGACGCCGGCGCCCGAGAGGCTGCGTCCACCGTCGACGTTGTACCTGGCGGCCGGCAGCCTGCTGCGGTGACCGAGCACAAGGTCCACCGCGTGCGATGGTCCATACGCGGAACCCGCAAGCACCGTCGAGACGGAATCGCCCGCTTCCTCGACCACGACCTCGGCCGTGGGCGCGGTGCAGAACTGGTCCAATCTGCCCACAACCGTGTGATCGATCGGCTTGCCCTGGAGCGTGGTGCCTTGCCACGGAAGGTGCTCGTCGCTGATTCGTCGCGCGACCAGCCGCACAACCGCGTTGGGCCGAAAGCGACGCACGCCCAACATCCCGGACACGACCCCGTACTCCAGTTCGGTCTCGCTGGGCGCGGGATGGATGAAGATCGCCGTGAAATCGACATCGACCGAGTAGCCCTTGAGTTGACTCTGCCCCCGGTAGAGCAGTTGCTTCAGGCGGCGCTCGTTCTGAACCCGAGCCTCGGGCAGGAGTGTGCTCAGGATTCCGTCGAACCTGACGCGATCGCCCGCTGCTGAGCGGACGAGGCTCTCGAACTCGTCCGTGCTCTTTTCTCCGGCGACGATCAACGCTTCGCTCACGCCGCGATCGCGCGCCGCCCGGAGCAATCGCCTGAGCGGCTCGGGCCCCGGGATGAGATGCACCACGGCGATCGGATCGCGGCTGCGCATGGCCTTGAGCAACCTGCTCGCCGACCCTTTGTCGGTGCCCAAGGCCGAGGCAAGTTGTTGAGGGCCGGATGCGAGCGGACCCATCGCGTGAAGCACACGAACCATCGAAGTCGAAATGGCGTTGCCTACTCTCGATATTTCCTGTACGGTGTTCGTCAGCATTCTGTGTCCGATACCAATCGTCTGCCGAACGAGAATCCGCGTTATCGCTCAGTCACACCACGCGCCCGCCTCAATCGAGAAGCGTCGTAACGCCTTCTCCCCCTTGACTCGTCAGCATAACACAGGGGACGACAAAAATCAAGAAAATGTTGCATTACAACCTTGACATCGTTGGGATCCTCGGATACGCTCGGTGTCGCGTGCTCGTTTGGCTGTTGTATAAGCCACGCCACATGCATGCGAGGCTTCTTTGAGGAGAGAAGACAGTGCTCAAGATCCAAAAGCATCGCCGTACGTCCACGCTGGTGAAACCGTTCTCCGTCGGGCTCGTGTTGGCATGTGCCGCAGGTCCGGCACTTGGCCAAGCATGGACCTTCACCCACTTGACTGCCAGCGGGGCAACGCAGTCTCAGGTCCGAGGCGTTTCCCCCGGCGGTGGGATGCAGGCCGGGTACACCCGCTTCGGGAGCAACTGGCGCGCCAGCACGTGGAACGGGTCCACCGCCACATGGACGAACCTCCATCCCGCCGGAGCGATCAACTCCTTCGCCCACAAGACCGACGGCGTGCAGCAGGTTGGGGACATTTCCGCAACCGGGGTCGTTGCGCATGCGGCGCTTTGGAGCGGGAGCGCGGCGTCGTTCGTCGATCTCAACCCGGCTGGCGCGACGACTTCCTTCGCCTCGGGCGTCGAGAATGGCGTTCAGGTTGGTCGGGCCAACGTCGGAGGAGTTTTCCAAGCAAGCGTGTGGACCGGAAGCGCGGCGAGTTGGACCAGCCTTCACCCGGCAGGCGCGGACAGGTCGGCTCTCTTCGCGATCAGCAATGGTCAGTTCGGGGGCTTCGCAAGGTTCGGAGCGAGTCAACCTGCGCATGCCGCGCTTTGGACCAGCGCATCGCCCAGTTCGTTCATCGACCTTGATCCGGGCGTCGATCCGACTTGGATTTCGGAGGTCTGGTCGTTGCATGGCGGTCAGCAGGTCGGCGACTATGGGCCGCTCAGTGGCGGCTTCCACGCCGCGCTCTGGACCGGTTCCGCGGCTTCGTACGTCAACCTGATGCCCGCGGGCGGTCTCGAGTCGAGTGCATTCGCCGTGCATTCCGGCTACCAGGTTGGGTACACAAACTTCGGTTCCGGGGCGGTTGCGGGCTTGTGGAACGGGACCGCGGCGAGCTGGGAAGACCTCAGCGTCAACTTCCCGGCTTCCCTGGGCATCCATGTCCGCTCGTTTGCTCGCGATGTGTGGACCGACGGCAGCACGCTCTACGTTGCGGGGTACGGGGAGTTCTTTGACCCGAACACCTTCTCGCAAACGCAGCAAGGATTCCTGATGACACGGGTCATCCCCGCTCCGGGTTCTTTGGCGATGCTCGCTCTTGCTGGGTTCGCTGCGGCACGTCGCCGCCGCTGATTGTTTCACCCCACCATCCAATCCCATCGACCCCGGCCCGCGCCGGGGTCACCTTGTTTCTGCGCCACCTCTGTTGAGCCACGCCTTCAGGATGCGATCGAGCACGGCAAGCTGCAAGTGATGCTGCTCGACGCGGATGCTCTTAAAGTACGTCTGGTGGTCGAGGCGGCCGCTGGCGTAGTTGTACCCCGAGGAGTTGCACGCCGCGACGTTGAAGGGCATGTTCAGGCAGCGCGCGATCTCGTTGAGGATCTCGCGCTTGAACTCGGCGTAGGTCGTGCTCGGCTGCTCGGCCTGGACCTGCGCCATCTTCCACCCGCCAGGCATCGTGAGCAGCGAGCGTGCTTCGAGTTCGATGGCGTCCATCGGCTCGACGCTCTCGGCCTCGCCGTTGGCGGGAGCGTCGGTGTAGAGGATGCCCGCGAAGTCGGCGGCGGTCTCCGCCGCGCCCAGCACCGCCAGCGTGAAGCGGCGGAGCTGCGCGAACAACGGCAGCGCGGGCGTGATGTCCGGGACGCCCCGGCTCTGCCCGGGCCGATCGGCGCGGAAGTAATGAATCACCGCCTCGGCGGGGACGCGGTCGTACTCCAGACCGAGGTAGCCCGCCCCCCACGAACGCGTGTCGCCCGGATGCCCTTTGAGGATGTGGTACTGGACCGGATTCCCGAAGGCGTCGAAGACGATCCCGTCCACGGCGTTGTCGTCCACGGGCCAGAGGTCCGGCGTCGTCACCTGATCGGCCTCGACGAGCCGGATGTCGAGCTTGACGGGCGTCGGCAGGCGGGGATTGCTCACGAGAACCGCGAACACTTCGCCATCAGTGGCGCGGGAAGCTCGCATGGTGCGCAGCTTCTCCGGTAGCCCGATCGCCTTGATCCACCCCATGAACGCTTGCTCGAGCCGCTCATTGGCATCGTCGTCGTCGGTGAGCAGTTGCAGCCGCGGGCCGGTGCCGACCACGTCGTTGGCGAGCGTCAGCACGATGCCCTTGGCGTAGGCGTTGTTGGCCGTCTCGTACCGGGCGCGGTTGCGGAGCGTCCGCCGAACCTCGGGTGAGGCCGCCGCGTCGGCGCTCAGGCCGTCCGCCCCGGCCCAGTGCTTGCGGTTGTGGTCGTTGGTGACGGCGGAGTCGAACCCGGCCCGGAGTGCGGTTCCGGCGACCAGCCGCCGGAGGAAGCCTCCCCTGGTGGTGGTCCTCGCCCGATGCGCTGATGCGGCGTGGGGAGGACGGGGGGTGCTCGATCGGAGTTTAAAGAATCCGAGCATCAGCCCCCCTCCGCCCCGGGCGGGACCAGTCGCGTCAGCCGCAGGGCATTCCTTGGCGTCCGCGCGGCCTGCTTCGACGCGAGGTAGCGATCGGCCTCGATCTGGTCCTTCAGCGGGTGCTGCTCGACGGACTGGCCGTCCACCGACGCCTTCGCGGGCTGCGCCGCGTTGTCGCGGATGGCCTGTTCAAGGTCCGGCGCTGGCTGTGGTTCACCGGGCATGGCAGAGCTCCCTTGCGCCCAGCACCTCGGCGCGCCCGCCCACCGCCCGCTGCCGCTTGCGATGCCGCCGCTCGCGCTGCGCGAAGGTGTTCACGGCGCGGGCGGGGTTGCGGCCCTGCAGGTGCGCGAGCCACGCCTCCTGCGCCGCGTCCTCGCGGTCGACACCGGGTGTCAGCCGCAGTTCGAGCTTGAGCTTGGCGGCGGTTCTCGCGTCGGTCATGGGTGGGAGGTGCGTGATCATCCACCCATTCCGACGCGCCGCCGCGTCAATACCTCGTGGAGACGCCTCCGCGCAGCGGGTTCGTACAGATGTGTACTGGGGGCGGGGCGCTACGGACGCTCGCGGGTGACGACACGGTGCCCGCAGTGGCGGCAGCGTCTCACCCGCATGATGTGGCCGTTCTGCTGCCGCGTGTACCGCACCGGAAGGTGGCCGCACCCGCACTTGGGGCAGCGCAGACCGCGCTCTTCACGCGCACTCGGGTTGACAGCCGGTGAGTCCTTCACCATGTCTTTCTCCCGTGCTGAAGTGCGGACAGTCGCAGCCGCCGGCGCGGCGTTGCCTCGGCGTCCGTCCCGAACAGCACCGCCCCGTGCATCGACGCCGCGACGGCCGCGCCCACGAGGCAGTCGAGCCAGTGGTTGTCGAGCCCTTCGACGCGGAGTTTCCATTCGTCCACGGTGCGACCTCGGCCCTCGGTCTTCACGCGGTACTCGCTGGTCAGGTGCTCGGCGATGAGACTGTGCAACTCCGGCTTGCTGCCGAAGAGCGACAGGCAGCCGGGATCGCCCATGGGCACTGCCAGGCGCGCGTGGGCGAACGACTTCCAGTAGTTCGTGTCGAACACGATGTGTCGCACGGCGCGCTTTCCTGTCACCACCGGCACGCGCCAGTTCAGGCCGATGCGTTCGCCGCGCTTGCGCTTGTAGTCGGAGAACGGGATGCTCGACGCCCCAACGTACCGACCGTGGCTGGGCATGAGCACGCCCGCGTGCGGTGACTGCCGACAGAACTGATAGACCACATCCGTGGACGAGCCCCAGTTGGCGTCGATCAGGCAGCGGTCGATCCGCACCATCGCGCCGTCATCGCGTCGCCACTCGCGGGCCACCGTCGCGGCGGCCAGCCGCTCCAGCCCGGCGTAGATCGCCCCTTCGACGCCGGCGCGGGGCGCGGCCGTCGCCAGCGTCCGCCGCAGGTCGCGCAGCGTGAAGTACCCGCCCGGGGCTTTGTGGTCGGGTTCGGTGCCGTAGTCGATGACGTACCCGGTGAAATCGTCCTCCCACGCGGCCACGAGATAGAACAGCGCCTTGCCCTGCACGTCCACGAACATCGTCAGGCGCGTGCAGCCCAGGGGCACCTGCCCGCGCTGATGCCCGCTCACCTTCGCCGCGATCTGGTCGGCGCTGAGCAGGTCGTCAGTCGCCTGCACCTCCGGCAGCGGCTCGTTCTGGTATTCCGCGAAGAACGCCGCCTCGTTCTGGAGCTTCAGGTTCATCGCGTGCTGCAGCGCCGACAGCTCGTCGTGGTTGAATCGCTCAGGCCACGCCACCACCGCGCCCTCGTCCATCGCGGTCCGGTGCTGCCTGTAGAACTCCGTGGCTGCCTTGATGCCCCGGTCGCTGCGCAGCCCCTCGGCCCGAACCTCCGCGTACCGCTGCCACAGCGCCTCCCGCGCCGGGAAGGCGTAGACCATCTTCGTCCGCTCGCCCTGCCACTGCGGGTGCTTGTCGCGGTCGAGGATGCGATCGGCCAGGTCGTCGGGGCGCACGACGGTCAGCGTCATCAGGCCGGCGATTTTCCTCCCCGGCCCCGCCAGCCCCAGGATCGCGCCGGCGAGGATGCGCTTGCGGCTCTCGCACTGCGAGGGTGACCGGGCGCTCTCGTCGGTCTGCGGGTCGTCGATGAGCACGAGCGACGGGCGAACGCTCACGCCGTCGACGCGCTTGTGCTTCATACCGCGGATGCGTCCGGTGATCCCGGCGACGCGGATGATGGACCCCGACGCCGCGGAGCCGGGGATCGTGGGCAGCACGATCTCCCGCGCCGTCCAGCCGATGTGCGTCTGCTTCCCCTGGTAGAGCTGCCCCGACGCCCGCTGGTGGATGCCCTCCAGCGACCGGATCGGGTGGCACACCTCGGGGAAGTCGGCCCCGAGGACCTCGCTGTTCTCCAGCTCGGCCTTGATGGACTCGAGCATCCCTGCCGCGTGCTCTTCGTCCGAGCCGACGAGCGCCACGAACTCCCGGTGCCCGTACACGAGCGCCCAGAGGCACGCGACCTCGCACAGGCTGGTCTTGCCGCTGCCACGCGGCATGGCCATCGCAAACAGGCCGCCCTCCAGCACCGCCTGCTCAATCTTGGCGATGACCTTGAGATGGTCGTCCGACCACTTCAGGTGGAACGTCTGAGGGAAGTACGCCTCGCAGAAGTAGCGGAAGTCCCGGGCAGCCCGCTGCCTCCGCGCGGGGTCGGCGACGTCGGGCAGGTCGCCGATGTCGCGCCCGGAGAGCGAGAGCATGGCGTTGCGCTGCCGCGCCCGCTCCTTCAGCGCCTCGTAGCCCGTGAGCCCGGCCGGCGCCTTGGCCGCCTCCGCCAGGGCCTCGTGCCGCGTCGTCACCAGCCACGCCACGTAACGAAAGAGATCGACCTTGCCCCCGTCGCCGTCGGCCGCGACACGGAACCCCGCGCGCGTGCGATGCCTATGGAGCTGCCGCTCGCTGACAACAAAGCCCAGCGGCGTGCTGTTGAGCAGCCGCGCGAGTTGGCCGGGTCTGAGTTGGCGCGGGTCAATCGCCACCAGCACCCCCCACAGACATCTCCTTCACGAGCCAGGCGGCGTAATGCACGAGGTTGATGGTGCCGTTGGCATTCGTCGGCGCGCCCGCATCGATGTCGGCGCGGAGCATCGCTTCGGTCACGGGCTTGCCGCCAAGCCGAGTGAGCACGCGGGCGGCGTCCGCCACGGGCATCGCCGCCGGGTTGAGCCGGGACATTCCCTGTGCGGTGGGGGAGGGGCCGGAACTAGGCGCGTGTTCGGGAGTCATCCCGGACCTCCCGGCCTCCGAACTCCCGCCCGGGTGGCCCCGTGTCGGCATGTTTGCCCACAAGCGGCAGATTCTCGGCGAATCCTCGCCGAATCGCCTTGCTGCTGGCGCGATGTCACGCCTTCATGTGTCACAACGCGGGCCGGAACCCCGCGATCCCCACGAAGGAGAACGCAGCGATGAACACGAAGAACACCATCCCGACCAAGGCCGACCTCGACGCGATGCTCCCCGCCCTGCGGGCGCTCGCCAACACCACGCCCTTCGGCTTCGCCAAGGTGACGCACAGCGACGCGGGGGGTGGGGGGGGGACGGCGAACCCGGACGTCAGCATCGACCTGCCCACGCCCGGCGGCAGCCCGATCTGCATCAACGCCCACGTCGCCTACGGGTCGGTGTGGGAGGTCACGGTCTCGAGCGCATCGTTCCGCCTGGGCACGCCCGACGAGGTCCGCACCACTGCGGCGGTGCTGAACGTCGCCCACGCAATCGCCGCCCTCCTCGCCTCGATCACCACCACCCCCACGAGCCGCTGAAAGGACGCCGCCGTGAGCACCACGCGCACGAACATCGACGCAATCACCAAGCAGAAGGCCCTCGACGCCGAGATGGAATGGGCCAAGGTCGAACTGCTGCTCGAGACGCTGGAGACGCGCAAGCGCGACAGCCTCGACATCCACGAGATCCCGGTCTGGTCGATCCGCGACATCGTCCGCCACGCCTTCGAGAGCGGCTACCGCGAGGGCCTGCACGCGGGCTACCGCCAGGGACGAACCGACGCGGCCCGCGAAGCGATGGGACGGGAGGCCCCGTCTGGACCGCGAAACCCCGAACTCCCGACCGACCCGACGACCTGAAGCCCGCGACGAGCGGGCTTCGGTGTTTACCGGAGGACCGCATCCACCACACCAACCCGAAGGAGCACGACCATGACGAAGCGCACCCGAAAGACCACCAAGCCAGAACCGACCGCCGCCGAGACCTACGCCGCGCGGCGGAGCGACATCGCCCGCCTGCTCGACGTGCTGGCGATGGAACTCGACAAGCACGACGAGCGCGCCAAGGCCGACCCGCGCAACTGGGGCCTTCCCGGCAACCTCGGCAAGGTCCGCAGCGACCTGATCGACCTGGTCGGCTTTCTCAGCGGGATGGAGCACGAACGCATCGAGGAGTTCCTGCGCGACGCCGAGTGAGCCCCGCCGCGCGGCGTCGCGGGAAACCGCGACGACCCCGCTTCCCCCCACGACCCGCCGCAGCGTGCGGCGGGCAATCGCACCGAGAAGAAGGAGTCCGACATGGCACGCAAAGGCACGATTCTGAACATGGGCAAGGTCCAGCGCGAGATGAGCGCGGCGTGGAAGGCCCGCAAGGACGCGAAGGCAACCGCGACGCCCGACGACACGACCCCGCCGACGCGCGAGGAGGCCGACCGCCTCGCCGAGCGGGCGGCGGTCGCGGTCTTCGGCCCGGCGGTCCTCGACCCCGCCCCGGACGCGAGCCCCGCGATGAAGCGGGCCGTCGGCCCCGGCGGCAAGCGCATCCCCAAGCGCAAGCCCGAAGCCACTTCGTGGAGCCCCGCGGCGAAGAAGGCCAAGAGCGCCAAACCCGCTGCGGAGCGGAAGGCTACCAAGGTGACGATGCCGAAGCCCGCGAAGTCCGCAGGCGAGAAGAAGCCCACCCCCCCGAAGCGCGTCAGCGCCCTCGACGCAGCGGCCCAGGTGCTCGCCGCGAGCGAGGTGCCCATGCGCGCCAAGGAGATGATCGCCGCGATGGAGGCCAAGGGCCTGTGGAAGAGCCCCGGCGGCAAGACCCCGGAAGCCACGCTCTACGCCGCCATCATCCGCGAGATCGCGGCCAAGGGCACCGCCGCCCGCTTCAAGAAGCACGAACGAGGCGTGTTCGTCGCGGGCAAGACCGCCTGACCGACCCCCACACGTCCTCTCCCGCCCCCGCTCCGGACACGCTCCGGGGCGTTTCTGCGGTGTGGTGGCGTGCCATGCGTTAGGAACGTCGCCGTTCCTAGCGCCGGATGCTGGGAACGCGGACATTCCCAGTTCGAGATGTCGACTGTCGCCTGCCCTCACGTTGCCGCCCTCGCATGAGCCAGCCGCTCCGCCTTGCGGCCCGTGAACTTCTCCCACCGCTGCACGATCACATCGCAGTAGAGCGCGTCGAGTTCCATCAGGTACGCCCGCCGCCCGGTCATCTCAGCGCCGATCAGCGTGCTTCCGCTCCCGCCGAAGAGGTCGAGCACGTTCTCGCCCGGGCGCGACGAGTACTCCATCGCCCGTCGAGCGAGCTCGACAGGCTTCTCGGTCAGGTGGACCATCGCGTTGGGATTGACCTTCTTGATCGACCACGTGTCCGGCACGTTGTTGGGGCCGAAGAACCGGTGCGCAGCCCCTTCCTTCCAGCCGTAGAAGCACCACTCGTGGTTGCCCATGAAGTCCTTGCGCGTCAGGACCGGGTGCTCCTTGATCCAGATGATCGCCTGGCTGAAGTACAACTCCATCGCCTTCAGGACCGGCGGGTAGTTGGCGCAGTTGGCGTAGCCGCCCCAGATGTAGAACCCGCCGCCCGGGATGAGGACCCGCGCGATGTTGCCGAACCACGCCGCGAGCAGCCGGTCGAACTCGTCGTCGGACACGAAGTCGTTGGCCAGCGGCCGGTCCTTGGCCCGCATCTTCCTGGTCGTCGGCTGGGCCTTCTCCGGGTGCCTGGCCAGGTCCATCGACTGGTGGTGGGTGTTCTTGCGGGCCAGGCGCTCGCGGTCCTTCTTGCCGCGCTCGCTCTGCGACCGCTCGCACTGCAGGTCCTCGCGCCGCGAGAAGGACGTGATGCCCGCGGCGATGGCGTTGTTGCTCCGCGGCTCGACCTTCACGTTGTACGGCGGATCGGTGTTGACCAGATGGATCGGCTGGCCGTCGAGCAGCCGGTCCAGGTCCTCGGGCTTGGACGAGTCGCCGCACATCAAGCGGTGGTTGCCCAGCACCCAGATGTCGCCGGGAACCGTGGTCGCGGCGTCCGGAGGCGCGGGCACATCATCGGGATCGGTGAGTCCCTCGTTCCCCGCCGGGGCCATGATCGCGGCGAGGTCGTCGGCGCTGAAGCCCAGGAGCGACAGGTCGAAGTCCACGCCCTGCAGATCGGCGAGCTCGATGGGCAGGAGTTCCATGTCCCACGTCGAGAGTTCATGAAGCTTGTTGTCCGCGATGCGGAGCGCCCGCACCTTGTCGGGGTCGAGTTCCCGCGCCACGTGAACCGGCACCTCAGTGAGCCCGAGCTTCTCGGCGGCCTTGAGCCGCGTGTGCCCCGCGATGATCACGCCGTCGCCATCGACCACCAGCGGCACTCGGAACCCGAACTCCGCGATGCTCTTGGCGACCGCGTCGATCGCGCTCTCGTTCTTCCGCGGGTTGTTCTCATACGGCTTGACCCGCCCGATCTCCCACATCTCGATCTTCATGCCTCGCTCCTTGCGGCTTCGCCGACTCCGTTCATGACCACGCCAGCGGGCCACGCGGCCCGCCGTTCTTGACGCTTCTTCATCGCTCGACCGGCGTTGGCGGCCAACCGCGACCACCCCGGGTTGCCGCCACTCCGCCCACGTTCGCCCACGTCGCGTCCAGGACCGCCGGGCGGGGAACCCCCCCAATCCCCGCCCGTTCGCCCACGTCCCGCCCTGCGCCAACGTGGGCGATACCCCCAGCCCCCTGGCCCGGCGCTCGGACAGGCAAACAAACTCATTCTCCCCTTGCGGCTGTTCCCGGCGGCCTCTCCGCGCAGAATCTGCCTGGAAGGAACCATGCGGTTGGTCCGTCCCGCGCGTGCTCAGCCTGTCAACCGCAGAATGAGAGAGAAGAAGATGTACTTCTTCCCCCTTCTTGACCTTCTTCCCCTTCATGTTCCTTCCCCTTCCTGCGCGCGCGAATCCCTCGCCGGAGAACACACCGGGGGGGAAGAAGGTGAAGAAGTACAAGAAGCCCTGAACACGACCCGGGGCGCGCCGCGCGTCGCCTCGCGGCACTCGACGATTTCGCCCGTCGAGATCAGGCTCTCGATCAGTTCCGACCGCTCGCGCCCGGTGAGGTGCTTGGTTTTCCTGTAGAGCTGCGTGCGGGTCAGGCCCGACGGGGAGGCCTTGAGGTCGCGGAGCAGGCGCTTGCGCTTGGCCTCGAAGGGCGTCTCGGCGATCCAGTCCTCGGCGATGGCCAGCAGGCGACGCGTCAGGTAGTCGGTGAGCTCGATGGCCCAGCGGGCCGCGGCCTCGTCGACGAGCAGGCCCTCGCGGTCGCGCGAGCAGGCGTGCAGCAGCGCGAGCTTGCGGGCCTTCTCGGCGGCCCTGGTCCACAGCGCCCCCGCCGCCTCGGGCAGGCGGCGTCGCTCGGCGCGGGCCCGCCTCGTGAAGTCCGACATGAGCGCCCGCGCGTCCTCCTCGTACGGCACGACCACCGGCGCGGGGTTCTCGGGGGAGAGGTTGCCGCCGGGCTTGAAGTCGCCCCACCAGCGGACGGCCGTGAGGATGGCTTCGGGGATCGCGTCGGGGATGCGGACCTCGACCGGGTCCGGGTCGGAGTCGTCGGTCTCGAAGACCAGCATCCGCGGCACGAACCCATCCGTCATGCTCTCGTGCGTCAGGCCGGCGCACAGGGACGCCCGCACGGTGGTGCCGTAGACGCACGCGTGCGGCTGGTTGATGGAGCGGTTGTTGTCGGGGTCGGCGTAGGCGTCGCCGATATAGACGCTGCCCGAGCTCGTGAAGAGCTTCATGAGCACGGTGGCGATGTGGTAGAGGTGCGGCGTCCTGGTCGGCTCGCCGATGGTCTTGAGCAGCCGCCCGATCTCGTCGAGCTGGAACAGGATCGACGGCTGGCGGTGGACCGCCGACACGACCCCCGCGTGGCTCGCCAGGCCCTCGGGGCCGACGAGCTTTGCGAGCCCGGCCTGGAAGAGGATCTCCTTGTTGACCTGCCGCGCCCGCTCCTTGCCCCCGCCCGTTTCGCACAGGGCGACGCAGTAGACGTTGGTGCGGGTGTTGATCTCGTCGCGCACCTTGCGCCCGGTGATCGTGCCCATGAGCGAGATCGCGGCGGCCAGCGCGAGCGTCGGCTGCGGGTACATCGAACTCGCGATCGTGAAGTCGACGATGTCGCCCAGCAGCCCGGGCACGCGCAGCAGGTGCGGCGGGAACGGCCCCGGGTGCGGGAACGCCGCCTCCATCGGCTCTTCGTTCGTCGGCGTCGCGCCCGCGAAGGCCGAGAGGTCCACGTCGCCGCCGTCGTCGGGCTCGGAGCCGTACCCCCGGTCCCGCAGCGCCGACGCGGCGGCCGCGAAGTCCCCGCCGTGCTCGAGCAGGGCGTACAGCGCGAAGGGCGCGTACCCCTTCTGCGGCTCGAAGGGCGGCGCGTTGCTGGAGAAGACGTAGAAGACCCCGTCCTTGAGCGTCGCGCTCGTGCCGTGCTCCTTGCCGGGCCGGCACCAGTACTCGTTCTCCCCGGCGCGGACCTGCTGCCAGCCGTGCGCCTGCAGGAGTGCGCGCACGTCCCCGCGGGCGTTGAAGTCATCGCCTGGGCGCACGCCCGCGCCACGCTCCGACACCGACGAAACCGACGAAACCTCCTCCCCGAGCACTGCTCGCACGGTGCTGGGGGTTTCGTCGAGCGACCAGGCGCACCCGAGCAGCACGTCGCGCTCGTCGGCCGTCAGGACCGGCAGCGAGCAGAGGTCGCCCTGGATCACGTCGTACCCTGCCGTCGGCGCGCACAGGAACAGTCCACCCTCGCCGCGCGTCTCGATGAGCGTGACGGTCTTGTTGCCGTCGGCCGGGTCCGGGCGCTGGGCGAGCTTCAGATTGCCGCACACGGGCGCCTCGCACCGGTACGCGACGTGCCGCCCGCCTCGCTTCGAGCGCTCGATATACAGGCGGGACACCAGTCCGGGCGCAATCTCGTCGACCTTGGCCGCCCAGCGGTCGAAGAGCTCGCCGCGCTGGTCGAAGTCGATCATCTCGAGGTTGCCCGAGACCGCGCCCGTCACGACACACATGGGTGTGTCCGGGCCGAACCAGGACCGCACCTCGTCCTCCGTCGGCAGGCGCTCCCGGTACGCCTTCCACGTCGGCAGCGCCGGGCGCTTCTCGGCCAGGAGCGCCGGCATGACGCTCAGGCCCGCCCGAAGGCAGGCCAGCGCGGCGTCGAGGGTGCTGGGCGTGGGCGCTGTGCTCAATCTCTGTCCCCGAAGTAGCTGCGGACCGAGTGATGGTGTCGATGACACCGCGCACACAGCCAAGTGACGCGAAGCGGCTCGCGGTAGTCCTCGTGGTGCGCGTGGACCGGACGGGGCTGGCCGCATCCAAGGCAGGTCTCCGGCTTGCGCAACGCCCCCTGCCTCAACGCGCGGGCAACGGCGTGGTGGGCGGCGTCACGATCCGGATACTGCTCGCGGTACCGTCGCAGGCGTGCGGCGCTCGCGGCGCGGCGCTCCGGCCTGGAGGCACGCTCGCGGTCGTAGGCGAGGTACCGCTCGTCCCGCCGAGCGCGATTCAGGCGGACATCGAGCCGCGCGCAGGTCTTGCACTTGTTCAGGTGCCCGTCGGCCATCCTTGGGTGGCGGTAGAACTCGGCAAGCGGCTTGTCGTGATGGCACTTGAAGCACATCTTCATGACGGTGCGCTCCGCTCAGAACGGGATCGAGTCGTCCGGGATGCCGTACGTGGTGCCGACTGTCTGCGGCACGTCGGGCAGCCCCTCGTCGCTCTCCAGCCGCGGTGGCTTGTCGCCCAGGCGGTGACCGACGACGCGGTCGTACTTCTCGCCGGCCTTGCGCTCGACCGTGATCGACAGGGTCGGCGCGAGCGCTCCGGCCCGCGCGAGTTCCACCGCTTCCTCAACCGTCGACGGCACAGGCTCGTGCGACCGCGTCCGCCACCATGCCTCGGCTTTCTGCCGCGCGTAGCCCGCGGGGGGATGGTCGAAGCAGACCCACTCGCGCTGCCAACGGTTGAAGCCCAGGCGGTACTCGACGCGCATCGTCGGCGGGGCCGACGGGTCGTCGCGCTTGTAGTGCACGTGGTACGACGTCTCGCTGACCCGCTCCTCCGTGCGCGTCGCCTGATCGGAGAGAATCCCAGCGCTGGCGGCGGTCGCTTCATGCTTCCGCCGCTGCGGCTCGGGGAAGACGTGCCCGCACTCCGGGCAGGTCTGGTAGCCCGCCGCGATCAACGCGTGGCACTTCGGGCACTCCTTCGCAGGCGCTACGCCGTCGCCCTTCCCGGGCTGTTCGACGCGGATCGCATCCACCGGCCCGTGCCGCAGAACGTTGCCGCCGAAGTCGAGCACGAGACAATCGGCCTTGCCCGGGTGCAGCCGGAAGCCCCGGCCCACCATCTGGTAGTACAGCCCGGGCGACATCGTCGGCCGCAGCAGCGCCACGCAGTCGATGTGCGGGGCGTCGAAGCCCGTCGTGAGCACGTTGACGTTGCAGAGGTACTTCAGATCACCGGCGCGGAAGCGACTCAGCAGCGCGGCCCGCACACCGTCGGGCGTCTCGCCGGTGACGAACCCGCACTCGATTCCATGCCTCGCCCTGAGCGTTTCGACGATGTGCTGACCGTGCCGCACGCCCGACGAGAAGATCAGCGTGGCCCGGCGGTCCTTCGTGTGTTCGACGATCTCCGCGCACGCGCCCTCCACAAGGGCGTCCTTGTCCATCAGGTCCTCGACCTCGCTGGCGATGAACTCGCCGGCCCGCACGTGCAGATCGCTGGTGTCCACCCGTTGCAGTCCCGCCTTGGTCCGCAGGGGCGAGAGGTACCCCTGCACGATCAGCTCGCGGACGCCGACCTCGTAGCACATGTGGTTGAGGATGCTCGTCGGCGCGGGGCCGCAGATCGAGCCCGACTTCATGCGGTAGGGCGTCGCGGTAAGCCCGATGATCCGCACGCCCGGGTTGACGGCGCGGGCGTCGGCCAGGAACTGCCGGTACATCCCATCGTCCTCGGCGGGCACCATGTGCGCCTCGTCGACGACGACCAGGTCCACCGGGCCCAGGTCGCACGCCTTCTTCCAGATGCTCTGGATGCCCGCGACGGTGACCGCGTACCCGAGGTCCTTGCGCTTGAGGCCCGCCGAGTAGACGCCCAGCGGCACCTCGGGCGCGATGTGCCGGAGTTTGTCGGCGGCCTGCTCCAGCAGTTCCTTGACGTGGGCCAGGATGACGACGCGGCCGTTCCAGAAGTTCACCGCGTCCCGGCAGATCGTGGCGATCACCGGCGTCTTGCCGCCACCAGTTGGGATGACGATGCACGGGTTGTCGTCGCGGGAACGCAGGTGCTCGTACGCCGCCTGCACCGCTTCGCGCTGGTAGGGACGAAGTTCCAAGGCTTCACATCTCCGAGATCTCGACGACCACCCGACCGCCCTCGACGACCCCCGCCCGCTCGACCGTGATGCGGTCGATCTGGCTGTCGTCCCCGTACACGCCCGCGTGCTGCAGGGCGTCGAGCAACGCCTTCTGCAGGTTGTCCAGATCGCGCCGCCGCTGATCAGGCGGGGAGGCGGCGATCCGCACCGCCAGGCGACCCTCGACCCGCGGCGAACCGGCCAGCAACGCCTCGCCCTGGATTCGCCGGCGGTAGCGCCGGCCTTCGCTGCTGATGAGCGTCGCGCTGCCCACACGCCGGTAGTAGTGATTGACGCTCGGCGGCCAGGGGAGCGTGAGGGTGATCATCCGTGATCTCCGCGGAACATCCGTGCCGGCCCTCACGCTCCCCCCCGCGGGCGCTCACCGCTTCCAGGGCGGTGGCGATCCCGCCCCGGCCGCCGGACGCCCCGTTGGCGGCGCGGCACCACCCGCGCCCTTCCGGGCGTACCCCTTCACGACGTTGGTGATGTCGCCGGTGTCCTGGCGCTTCTTGCACCCGACGCTGATCTCCAGCGGGATGTTGTGGAGCTCGACGCTGTCCTTGGGAGCCATCACGCCCACGGCGCGGCAGATCGCCGAGAGCTCGGCCCGGGCTAGCTTCACCGTCGTCGGGTTGCTGTTCTCGAGGTTCAGCCGCGACCAGACGAGGCGGCCCTTCTGCGGGCCGTCGAGCACCTGGAAGGTCAGCTGCAGGAACTGCCCCTGCCCCGTCTTCGTGGGCTTCATCTCCGAGTCGGTGATCACCGCGAGGTACCTGCCCGCGGGGAGGGGATCGAAGCCGACCGACGGATCGACCTGGTTCGCGTCGAAGTTGTTCAGATTCGCCATGAGGATCAGGCTCCTTGCTCGGGTGCGGGTGCGGTTGTGTCCGGCGCGGTATCGGTCATCGCGGGGGCGTCCTCGCCGCGGGCCAACGCGGCGTAGATGCGGTAATCGAGGGGGAACTCCTCGGGCAGGCCCAGCCGGTTCTTGGCCACGTGCGCCGGGCGCTCCGTGGTGCGGATGATCCGCTCGCCGGTACCGACGCCCTGGTGCTTCTTCTGCCCGAAGTTCTCCTCCACCTTGCGCGTGTGGACCTTGTACGTGGCGAAGAGCACCTCATCGGCCCACTCCTGCACCAGCGCGCTGGCCAGCTTGTGCAGGCGGGGCGAGTACCGGTCGTACGGCTCGGTCTCGGGGTTCTCGAACTTCTCGATCTTCGCGTGGGCGATCAGGATCACCGTCATGCCCCGGTCGGTGCGCAGCGCGTCCAGCCCCGCCAGCACCTCGCGCCACTTGTCGATGGCGAAGGCATACCCCTTCGCGTACCCGATGTCCTCGATCGAGTTCACGTCGCGGTCGCGGCAGACGTCGGCCCAGATCAGCCGCTCCAGCCAGTCGAGCGAGTCGATCACGACGGTGCGGTAGTCGTGCTCGGCGGTGTAGAGCTCCGAGAGCGCCGCGAGCACGTCGCCCAGCGACGCCGCGATCGGGAAGCGCTCGCACTCGATGTTGGCCAGGCCGTCCTCGGTCTGGATGAACACCGGCCGCTCGGCCATCGAGCCGAACGTGCTCTTGCCGATGCCGTGCGTGCCGTACAGCATCACGCGCCGGGGCAGGCTGGTCTTTCCTCGCTGGATCTTGTCGAGCAGTGGCATGGGGTTGCGGTCTCCTGTGCTGGGTGTGAGGTCCTGGGGGTACACGTCGCGGACGAAGTCGCCCTGCCCCAACCGCACGAGCGGGAGTGGGGTTGGGGAAACGGGCCAGTCGGATCGGGGCGCGTTCACGAGACCCCCGCGAGTTCCTCCTCGCGTGGTGCCGACGCGGCAGCGGGGGACGCGGGCAAGGGGGCGTTCACGCGGGCGATGCTGAAGTTCTCGTCGCCGAACTCGTGGATCGCAAGCCCGGTGAACACCCGTGCCACGGCGCTGCCGCTCGGGGTGGTGCCGTCCACCGCGGCGACGCGGCGCTCGGCGTCGACGGCGTACCCGACGTCGAGCCGGATGGCCGACTCGCCGTGCAGGCATCCGACCGCGAGGATCGAGAGGAGCAAGGTGTCCTCGACCTCCTTCATGTCGGCGCCTTCGTTGAACTCGAACCGGTACACAGTCCTGGTCATGCAAGCCTCCGGATGTTCGTGCGGTTGTCGAACGCGCGGGACACACAGCCCCGCCCACCCTTCTCCTAAGCCGGAGAAGGGCGAGTTGTCGCGCGTCACAGGTACGAATCAACATCTGCCTGGGCGAACATCTGCCGCGTCCGCGCCAGGGACCGCATCAGGCTGGAGCGGTTGACGCCCATGAAGCGGGCCGCGTCCGACTGCGACTCGCGGCGAAGGTGGTCGCAGGCCTCCCGTAACTTCGGGCGCAGGCCGTCGACGACCAGCTGAACGTCGAGCCGCACGTCAACGCACCGGATCGGGTCGCGTGGATCGGGTCGCTGGAGCGCGGCGGCCGTGAGCGGAAGCCCCACGCGCCTGCGGCGGGCGGCGCGGATCAGGGTGCACACCCGCGACCGGACGACCTGCTCGACAAACGCCTCGCGCGTCGCGCGGGCGGGGTCGTACTTGGGCCAGCGAAGCAGCACCTCGAGCAGGAGTTCCTGCTCCACGTCCGCTCGGTTCAGGCTGCCCCGCGCCGAACGGCGCACGAGTTGGCGGGCCTTGATGCGGACGAGCGTGCGGGCGAAGGAGAGTGTGGCGGGATCGATCGATGGATGGGCGATGGGCATGAACCGGACCTTCCTGGCGGTGCCAGAGGCCCCCGGAGCGACAGGTCCGGCTTGGTGCTCTTGGGGGGGCGGGGCGTGGATGGACGACGTGCGGGCCTGTCGTCCCCGACTGGCGAAGATTCACGCTGCGTCAGGATTCACGTGCCCGAGCGTGGCGGAACCACGCCTAACCCGTTGAGGTAGCAGGGCTTTTGCGCCCCACAATTCCCGGCGCGAGTCTCAGGGATTCGCGTGAAGATTCACGCGTCCGGCTCAACGGCGAACCTCGCCCGCCAGCCACCGCCGTCCACTTCGAACGGGTCCGCCTCGATCCCGAAGAACGCGCGGAGCCGGTCGGCCAGCACCTGCTTGCGCTTGCGGTGATCGGCGGACGCCTTGCGGCTCGCCCAGGTCAGGTGCCCGCGTTCCTCGGCAAAGGTGCGGAGCAGTTCCCATGCGACGGTCGGGGTGTTGTTCTTGGCGTTGACCATGCCGAGGTCGGCGTACCCGAACCGGCCGGATTGCTCGCGGACTTGGACTGACACCGTGTGCCCATCCAGGAATCGGATGCGAACGTCTGCCCACGTCGCTCCCGGCGGCGTCGGGAATCGAGGCCCAGCGCCGGCGGTCGCCACTTTGACATGCTCCCCGACAAATCCCCGGAGCACCTCCCCGAGCGGCTGGCGGGCCGCGAAGACGCCCTCGCCCCGCCAGTCGAGCGTCTCCTCGAGCGTGATCCAGGCCGACGATCGCCCGTCGAGAAGGCGGCTCAGTGGCTCGCTCCCGGGCCGCCGCGACGGCGTCGCCAGCACGAAGGGCCGGCGCGACAGCGCCGAGACGTACCCGGCGTTCTTCACGAGCTCGCCCGCATCCCTCGTCGTGGCCAGGTACACCGGGAACCGCTCGCCCTCGACGGGCACGAAGTCCCCCAGCCACCACAGGCGGGTGCCCATCCCGACCGAAGCCGTCTCGCCAGTCAGGCCCAGCGCCGACGCCGCGCCGCGGAAGAGCGTGTCGGCGTCGAGCCTCCACAGCACGATGTCCTCGCGCCGGATCGGCGAGGCCTCGGAGGTCTCCTCGTCCACGGCGACGATGTCGTCCTCCTCGTGCATGACGACCCGACGCCCCTCGATGGTGCCGGGCCACGGCACGGACATCGCCAGTTCCTCCATCGGGCGCAGCAGCGGCTGGAGGAAGTCGAGCTCGTCGCCCATGTGCTCGCGCCAGACGGACCGAACCCCGGCCCACCCGTAGACGTTCTCAAGCGCACGCCAGAGCCGCATCGCCCCCTCCGATCACAAAGCCCCGGCTCCGCAGGAACGACTCGACGATGGCCGCGTCCTCATCGCGGGTGTACTGGGCCACGTTGCCGTGCCGGATCGTCACCGAACGGGGCTTCGAGGAGTCGGCGAAGACGATGTCGAACTTCGCCGCCGTGAGCAGTGCATCGCGCGGGATTTCCTCGCGCGCGAACTCGAGCGCCAGGAACACGTCGTCGGCCTGCTCGATCCGCGCATGCCGGCACATCCCGCCCCGGTACATCCGCAGCTCGGTCAGGCGTACCTGCCGCAGCCCGGGAATGTCGGCGCACACCAGGCACCGCCGCCCTTCGCGGATCGGGTCGAGCGTGTACCGCCCCATGCCCGCCGGGAAGAAGTCCGCGCGCCCGAACAGGTGCGACCCCACCGCCTTGCGGTAGAGATCACGTTCCCGCTTCCCGCCGCCGTTGATGCGGAGTTCCCACGTGCGCCGGTCGAGGATCGCCACCCCGAACGCCATCGGGCGGAAGTGCACGCTCCCCGGCTCGCCCGCGTCGAGCCGGCCTTCGCGGCGGTACGGGCCGCCGTGCCGAACGACGAGCCGCACCTCGTGCTCGTGCTCAAAGACGAACACCCGCGCGCCCACGCCGCGCCGCCGCTCCACGAACCACGCGGCGATCTCGGCCTCCATCTTCGCCAGCCGCTGGGCCTCGAGCGGCTGGTACGACGACGCCGCGCCCGCGCCCGGCGAGAATGACTCGAAACTCTTCCGCCTCAGCACCGCGGACTCGGCGTGGCAGCGACGGAGCATCTCGGGCGAGATCAGCCACACCTGCGTGGCGACGTCCGCAGGCGAAAAGTGGTGCGTCGCGTCGAGTTCCACGCCGACACGCCGGGTCTCGTCGATGAGCGACTCCATCGCCGCGGGCGTCGCCATCTCGTGGATGTGCCAGAGGGCGTCGATCAGGTCGGGCGGGGCGTCCGCGTGCGGCTGTAGCACGGCCACCGCGAGCGCTTCGTAGTTCAGCCGCTCGGGATCATCGTCGAGCACGCACCCGTGCCTCGCGAGGAACGCCGCGTGCGGCTGCACGAGCGCATGAAGGTGATGCGGCGCGATCTCTCGAAGGGACGACGAATCGGTGAAGCGACGGAACGCGAGGCTGCCCATGGCGGGGTCTCCGACCAGACCTGATTGCCAGCCCCGCCCTCCTGGCGCGGGCCACGAAGGACCGAGTATATCCCAAACCTCCGCAATGTGCGGTGTCTGATCGGGTATCGACAGATTCCCCACACGCTTCCACAGGGGGCGGCGTAACAGCCTGTCAGTTCTTGGTTTCGGGCAGGAGCGAGGCCCTCAGTCCCCGCCACGCCCGGCGTTGATCCCGCCAGTCGATGACCTTCACGATCGGCCGCAGGTGCCGCTCCGTGATCGGATCGTCCCCCGCCTCCACCCGCGGCAGGAACAGTATCTCCTCTTGGATGTCCGCGGCCAGGTGCAGCAGGTTCATGATCTGGCTCACCCGCGCCCGCGTGACGTGCCCGAGACGGGCGATCTCCGCGAAGTCGCGGACCTGCTTGCTCCGCACCAGCCCGTCGAAGCGGATCGCCAGCGCTATCAGTTTCGCCACGCGCGGCACGCGGCCGGGCGGCGGGGTGACCACGACCGGGGCCTCCCCCTCGCGCAGTTCGATCCGGCTCTCCGGGCCCCGCCCAAGGTGGACCTTGAATGCGACCGTCGCGCCCGCGCCCCCCGCCCCGCGTGCTCCGCTCATGACGCCGCCTCCTTCGCCAGCCACTCCGTCTCCGGGTGGAACGTGATCCCGACCTCGCCCTTGGCCCCGTCATACTCAACGCGCCGCACCACCAGGCGCAGCAGCCGCGACCGCTCGCGCGGGCTCAGCGACTGCCAGAGGGGCTCAAACTCCAGCGAGGCGGCCTCGACCTGCTCGCGCGTCACCAGCCGGTCGTTCACCGTGGCGATCGCCTCGCGCAGTTCCGCCGCCCGCTGTTCGACCTCCCGGGTGCGCTCGCCCACCTCGGCGAGCCGCTCAGTGCCCTCGCCGCTCTTGTCCGACGACGCCCGCCGCGTCTCCGCCGCGAGCCAACGCAGCTCCCTTTCCACCACGGCCAGGTCCGCCTCGTGCGCCGCGGCCTGCTCCCGGTCCTGCCGGCGGGCCTGCTCGAGCACGGTCGCCACCAGGTCGCGGTCGCGCCCCAGCACCCTGATCCGCTCGAGCACGAACCGCTCGATCTGCTCGGCGGGCAGCGACTTGCTCGGGCAGGCGTGGTACCCCGACGACTGGGCCGTGAAGCAGACGTAGTAGCGGTAGCACTGCCCGCTCTCCTTGCGGGTGCAGGAGTGGATCATCGGCTTGTTGCACGCCCCGCAGCGCAGGATGCCCTTGAGCACCGCTCCGTACTTGTTCATGACGTGCGTGCCGCCCGTGCGCCCGTTTTCGTTGAGCAGCGCCTGCACCTTCGCCCACGTCTCCTCGTCCACGATCGCGGGCTGCTCGCCGGCGTAGACGTTCGATCCGTGCCGCACCTTGCCGATGTAGAGGACGTTGGTCAGCATCCCGTGCACGATGCGCTTGGCCAGCGGCACGCCGCCCATGACACGCCCGTCCTTCGTCGTCCATCGCTTGGTCGTCCAGCCGCGGGCGTTGGCGTCCGCCACCGCGCGCCCGATCGAGCCGGTCCGCAGGTACGTGGCGAAGACCTCGCGGACGCGGCACGCCTCCTCCTCGTTGACCACCAGCCGCGTGTCCACAGCGTCGTAGCCCAGCACGGGCCGACCGCCCGCGTACTTGCCCTTCTGCCGGGCCAGGGCGATCTTGTCCCGCGTCCGCTCGCTGACCAGTTCCCGCTCGAACTGCGCGAACGACAGCAGGATGTTGAGCGTCAGCCGCCCCATCGAGTGCGTGGTGTTGAACTGCTGCGTCACCGAGACAAACGAGACCCTGAACCTCTCGAACTCGCCCATCATGCGGGCGAAGTCCAGCAGCGAGCGGGAGAGGCGGTCCACCTTGTAGACCACGACGCAGTCGATCTTCCCCGCACGGATGTCGTCGAGCAGGCGCTTGAGCGCCGGCCGCTCCATGTTCCCGCCGGTGTACCCGCCATCGTCGTACTTCTCCGGCAGGCAGACCCACCCCTCGGCCTTCTGGCTGGCGATGTACGCCTCGGCGCTCACGCGCTGGGCATCGAGGGAGTTGAAGTCCTGCTCCAGTCCCTCCTCGCTGCTCTTGCGGGTGTAGATCGCGCAGCGGATCGCGGGGACGGACTTCACGCCGTTGCGATTGACGCGAGCGCTCATGCCGTTGCCTCCGATCCGCGCTTCGCCGCGCTCTTGGCGACGTTGAAGAACAGGTGCCCGCTCCAGTGCCCGCCGGTCACCTCGTTGGCGAT
>JAEUIZ010000054.1 GCA_016793805.1 Phycisphaerae bacterium | reverse complement strand
CGACCGACGCCACGCGCCCGGGCTCCTTCGCCATCGCGCGCGAGCCGATCCCGCAGGGCGAGGTCGGCCTGTGCGTCGTCCACGGCGTCACGCCCGCGCGCGTGCTCATCGAGGACGAGGAGCACGCCTTCGCCGAGGTCGCCCCCGACGAGACGGTGCTCACGTCCGCGGGCTCCGGCAGCGCCGCCATCCTGTGGAAAGAGGGCGGCGTCGGCGAGAAGTGGGCGCTGGTCGAGGTGGGCCGCCCGCGCGGGGGTCGCATCGTCGCCATCCTCGGCGAGGGCCGCGAGATCGAGGGCGAGCGCTTCCGCTGGCGTTACCCGTGGGCCGAGGCCGCGATCGACGGCGACCCCGGCAGCGACACCTTCGGCCGGTACATCGCGCTGGAGGAAGGGCTGTCGTCCAAGGGCGCAGGCGGCGAGGAAGCCCCGTCGCGCTGGGCCATCAACAGGTTCGAGAGCCATCACAGCGACGTTCCCGAGGAGGAACCCGAGGGCACCGACGGCTTCGGCGGCCTGCGCTCGCTCTTCGTGCCGGGGCAACTCGAACCCCTCGACCCAGCGGGCTACTGCCCGCGCAAGGCGGCGGTGCCGATGCTCCGCCCCATTCTCAAGGGCGTTGCGGTCGAGATGGTCGCCGAGCGCGACACGCGCGGCGGGACGGTCTGGGCGTTCCAGGCCCTCAACGGAATGGAACTGGTCGAGTTCGATGTTCCCGTGTGGCTCTATGTCTGAAACGAAAACGAACATCCCCGTCGATCTGGAAGCCCGGCGCGAGCACGAGCGTGGCAAGTACGTCGCGCTCACGGCCACCAGGTACGGGTCCACCAACCACGGCCGCTTCACTTACCGGCTGGTGCAGGGTTGGAAGCCCCGGTTCGTGGTGGATTTCGGCTGCGGCCGAAACCTCTTTATACAGCACCTGCGGCGGCTGGGGATCGACGGGCTCGGCATCGACTTCGCCTTCCCCGAAGCGGACATTGTCGCGCCCATGCACCGCGTGCCGGTCTCCGCGGGCATCGCCGACGTTGTGACGTCCTTCGACGCCCTCGAACACCTGCTCCCTGAGGAGGTGGACGAGGTGCTCGACGAGATGCGGCGGATCGCGGTGCCCGGCGGCCGGTTCATCTTCTCGATTTGCACGCGGGAGAGCAAGACCAAGGTCAACGGCGAGAGACTGCACCCGACGGTGCGACCCATCAAGTGGTGGCTCGACCGGGTCGGCCGCGTCGGCACGGTGCGTCAGGGCCTCGGCGCTCCAAGGTACATCGCGGGGGTGTTCAACCATGCGTGAGAATGGTGGCGACATCGCGGCATTGCAGGCGGGACTCAAACAGCGCAAGCCCGCGCGGAGCGGCGTGCGCCTCTACACCGCCGACTTCGATTCTGTCTCCCTCTGCGACTTCTATCGGAGTCGCTCGGCGTTCCTGATCCTCTCGGGACCGTCGCTCGCCCAACTCGACCTGACGCGGCTCAACCAGCGCGGCATCGTCACGATGGCCGTCAACAACGCCTGGGCCGTGCATCGTCCGACGCTGTGGACGTGCGTGGACGACCCCGGCCGCTTCATCGACACCGGCTGGAAGGACCCGGGCATCCTGAAGATCGTCCCCGTCTCGCACTTCGACAAGCGGCTGCGCGTCGAGAACCCCGACGGCTCGTTCCGTGCGAGCGCGTTCAAGGTGCGGCAGATGCCGGGGGTGCTGTTCTACCGGCGCAGCGACCACTTCGACCACAGCCGGTTCTTGAAGTCCGACACGATCAACTGGGGCCAGGACGGCGAGCACACCGATTCGCTGGGGATCAAAGGCAAGCGGAGCGTCATGCTCGCGGCGCTGCACCTGCTGCACTACCTGGGCTTCCGCACGGTCTACCTGCTCGGCGCGGACTTCAAGATGGCCCACGACCGGCGCTACGCCTTCGACGAGCACCGCAGCAAGGACGCGATCCGCCACAACAACATCCTGTACGAGAGCCTCCAGAAGCGCTTCGAGGCCCTGCGGCCGCACTTCGAGCAGCACCGCTTCCGCGTGGTCAACTGTGCGCCCGACCCCGAGGCCTGCGCCCTGAAGGCGTTCGAGTTCGTGCCGTTCGAGCAGGCCGTGACCGACGCGGCCGCCGAGTGCGCCAAACCGATCAGCACCGCCGGGTGGTATCAGCCGGCCAGTCCGAACGACCCCCACGCCCCCCACCAGGAGAACAAGGGATGAGCGACGAACCACGCCGGTACTTCCTCTACATCCCCGTGTGGGCCACCACCGGCGGCCCCGGCGGCTCGGGCTCCGGGTCCGGCTCGTCGGGGAGTTCGGCGAGTTCCTCGTCGGGCTCGTCGTCATCGAGCGGGAGCAGTTCGTCCGGCTCATCGTCGAGCGGGTCGTCGAGCAGCGGCTCGGGCTCGTCGAGCGGTTCCTCGGGCGCTTCGAGCGGCGCGAGCAGCGGGGCCAGCAGCGGTGTGTCGAGCGGCGCATCGGGTAGTTCCGGCGCGGGCAGCAGCGGCGCGTCCAGCGGTGGCGGTGGCAGTTCGGGCGCATCGGGTGGCTCCTCCGGCGGCGGTGGCAGCAGCGGCTCGGGGGGATCGGGCGGGTCGGGTTCCGGCGGGAGCGGAGGCTCCGGCTCGGGTGGTTCGGGTGGATCAGGCTCCGGCGGGTCCGGAGGCTCCGGCAGCGGCGGGTCTGGTGGGAGCGGATCGGGCAGCGGCGGCTCTGGAGGCGGCGGTTCGGGTGGTGGAGGATCGGGGGGCGGTGGTGGCGGCGGAGGAGGTGGTGGCGGCGGCGGCGGTGGCGGGGGCGGAGGTTCGAACTGCCTGCTCTTTGGCACGCTTGTCCGCCTGGCCGACGGCCGCATGACGACCATCGAGAACCTCAAGCCCGGCGACCGCGTCGCCACCATCAAGGTCCCCGGCCTCGAGGTCGATGTCCCCTACCGCGCCCAGTACCAGTGGCTGTCGCACCACGGGATGCGCGGCACGATCCCGACCGTCGGCCGCGTCGCCAGCGTCAAACTCGGCGAGCACACCGGGTTCATCGTCATCAACCGCCGCGTCAAGGCGACGCCCGAACACCCGTTCCTCATGCGCCGCGGCGACGAATGGGGCTTCTCGTCCGCCGAGTTCCTCAAGAAGGGCGACTACCTAATCGGCGAGCGCCTGGCGGAGGAACTCGTCGAGAGCATTGAGCGAATCGACGCGCCAACGCGCACCGTGGCCATCCGCATACCCGGCACGAACACCTTCTCGGCCGAGGGGGTGTGGGTTCACAACGACATGCCCGCGACGGCCCACTCCTCCGGCTCGGGATCGAGCTCCAGCGGCTCGGGCTCCAGTTCCGGCAGCGGTTCCTCGAGCAGTGGGTACTCGTCCGGCTCGGCCAGCAAGTCCAGCGGATCGTCGATGTCGTCGAGTTCCTCCTCCGGCTCCGGCAGCGGTAGCGGCTCGAGCAGCCAGTCCAGCGGCGGGGGGACGGGGACGTACTCGATCTGAGGCAGCCTTCAGTGCGGGATTAGACGCGGGCATCGGGCCATGTGGCGGGTCGGGGCCGTTCTCCGTGCAGCCCACGGGGCGACCCGGCTAACCTGCCCATGTCGGGTTTGCTAGGGTTTGCTATACTCGAACCTTCGCCCTGAGAGACCCGAGTGTCCGAACGCCCGCCGGCAACCCGCGATCTGATCACTATCGGCCAAGCCGCAAGCTTGCTCGGGGTGTCCATTTCGACCCTCCGCAACTGGGACCGGGGCCAGAAACTCTCCGCCCACCGCCACCCCATCAACGGGTACCGCCTATACCGGCGAGCCGAAGTGCTCGCCTTGGTTCGCAGGATCGAGAGCTCCAAGCCGCCCGCGAAGGGAGGTCGGAAGTGATTACCGACTTCCACGCGAAGTACCTCGCCCACGAACTCGCCAAGCGGAGCGCCTCCGACAGCGTGGAGAAGCTCGCCGCCGTGTTGGCCGACGCACAGGTCGATCTCAACCCGCATCAGGTTGAGGCGGCACTCTTCGCATTCCGCAGCCCCTTTTCCAAGGGCGCGATCCTCGCCGACGAAGTCGGGCTCGGCAAGACGATCGAGGCCGGCCTGCTGCTCGCCCAGAAGTGGGCCGAGCGCAAACGCCGCCTGCTGGCCATCGTCCCCGCCAACCTCCGCAAGCAGTGGTCGCAGGAACTCGCCGACAAGTTCTTCATGCCGTCGGTGATCCTCGAGTCCAGGACGTTTAATGAGGCGATCCGAGGCGGCAATCTCAACCCGTTCCAGCAGCCCGGCATCGTCCTGTGTTCCTACCAGTTCGCGCGCAGCAAGGAGCCCTACCTGCGGCAGACGCAGTGGGACCTCGTAGTCATCGACGAGGCCCACCGGCTCCGCAACGTCTACAAGAACACCAGCAAGACGGCCAACGCCATCAAGCAGGCCATGATGCCGTTCCCAAAGGTGCTGCTCACAGCCACGCCCCTCCAGAACTCCCTGCTGGAACTCTTCGGGCTCGTCAGCATCATCGACGACTTCGCCTTCGGAGACCTGCCCAGTTTCAAGTCGAGGTTCTCGCGCCCGGGCGACGGCGAGGACTTCGCCGAACTCAAGGAGCGCCTCAAGCCCATCTGCAAGCGCACCCTTCGGCGTCAGGTGCTGGAATACGTCAAGTACACCAACCGGCACGCGATCGTGCAGGAGTTCACGCCCAGCGACGACGAGCAGCGGCTCTACGACCTCGTGTCGGCCTACCTGCAGCGGGAGTCGCTCCACGCGCTGCCCGCGAGCCAGCGGCACCTCATCACGCTCATCCTGCGCAAACTGCTCGCGTCATCCACCTTCGCCATCTCCGGCACGCTTGCCGGCATGGTGCAGCGTTTGGAGCACGCCGCCGCCGCGGCGACCGCCGTCGATGCGCTCCCCGAGGACCTCCCCACCGACGTGGAGACGCTGGACGAACTTGCCGATGAGTGGGATGGCGAGGATGCCTCCGGCGATGAACCTCAAAAAAAGCGCCTGTCACCTGAGGAACTGGCCGACCTCCGCCGCGAGTTGGACGACCTGAAGCGATTCCACGCCCTCGCCACGTCGATCATCAAGAACTCCAAGGGCGAAGTCCTGCTCACCGCCCTGCGCCGAGGATTCGCCGCGGCGGCTGAAGCCCGCGGCGAGCAGGGGCAGGGTGGCAGACTCCAGCAGAAGGCCGTAGTCTTCACCGAGTCGCGCCGCACGCAGGAGTACCTGTTCAACATCCTGAACCAGACAGAGTTCGCCGGCCGCGTGATGCTGTTCAACGGCACGAACACCGATCCGGGCTCGAAGGCAATCTACCAGCAGTGGCTCTCACGTCACCAGGGCACCGACCGCGTCTCGGGCTCGCCGAGCGCAGACATGCGGGCGGCGCTCGTGGACCACTTCCGCGAGAACGCCGCGATCATGATCGCCACCGAGGCCGCGGCAGAGGGGATCAACCTCCAGTTCTGCAATCTCGTCATCAACTACGACCTCCCCTGGAACCCCCAGCGGATCGAGCAGCGGATCGGTCGCTGCCACCGCTACGGCCAGAAGTTCGACGTGGTCGTCGTCAACTTCATCAACAAGGCCAACGCGGCCGATCAGCGCGTGTACGAACTCCTTGAGCAGAAGTTCCGTCTCTTCACGGGCGTTTTCGGCTCCAGCGACGAAGTGCTCGGGGCGGTCGAGTCGGGCGTGGACTTCGAGAAGCGGATCGCCGCCATCTACCAGAAGTGCCGCACGCCCGAGCAGATCA
Organism: Phycisphaerae bacterium; assembly: GCA_016793805.1. GTDB lineage: Bacteria > Planctomycetota > Phycisphaerae > Phycisphaerales > UBA1924 > JAEUIZ01. The sequence goes on along the minus strand of JAEUIZ010000054.1, from coordinate 24,889 downwards.
ACTTCGAGTTCGATCAACTCCAGAAGGAACTGGAGACCGAGATCGCCGCGGGCCAGCGGGACGCACGGGAGAAGTTGCTTGACAACTTCGACCAGGAGGTCGTCGAGAAGGTCCGCATCCAGACCAGCGGCGTGCTGGACCGGTTCAACGGCGACCTTTGGCGTCTGACACGCCACGTCCTCCGGGACGATGCCGACTTCGACGATGCATCGCTGAGTTTCATGCTCCGACGCAACCCGTTCCCAAAGCAGCCGGGTGAGACGATCCACCCCGGCCCCTACCGCATGGGCAAGAACGTCTCCGACGCCAACACCTACCGCGTCGGTCACCCGCTGGCCCAGCGGGTCCTGGAGCACGCACGCCAACTGAGCCTGTCTGTGGCCGAGGTGCGGTTCGACCTGACGGAGTCGCGGCGCAGGATTGCGGTGCTGGAGCCGCTCGCCGGGTCGAGCGGCTGGCTGACGTGCTCGCGGCTGACGCTCACGGCGATTGAGACCGAGGACATTCTTCTGCTCGCGGGGGTTACCGACTCCGGCGTCACGCTGGACGAGGCGCAGTGCCGGCGGCTCTTTGACTTGCCGGCACGCTCCAGCGGCGGATCGACGGTTCCGCCCGGGCAGGCGGAGGTTTTGGCCCGGGAGATCGCGGCCCGGAAGGCCGGGGTCATCGAGGAAGCCTCCGCCCGCAACGGCCGGTACTTCGATATCGAGATTGACAAACTGGACCGCTGGGCCGAGGACCGCCGCGCCTCGCTCAAGGCCGAACTCGACGAGTTGGACGCGTCGCTCAAGGAGGCCAGGAAAGCCGCCCGGAACGCTCCCAACCTGCCCGAGAAGTTGGAGCGTCAGCGGGCGGTGCGGATGTTGGAGGAGAAGCGGGACAAGGCGTGGAAGGACTACGACGCCGCGGCCCGCGAGATCGACCGGAAGAAGGATGCACTCTTGGACGACATCAGCCGCCGCTTGAACCAGACGATCGACGAACAGCCACTTTTCACGCTCCGATGGAGCATCGTGTAGCCAATCCCCGCGACGCGTCCCGTACCGTTGAGCAAACGAAGACCAGGAAGACTCATGCCCGACCCCGCCAGCCAGCCACAGCAGCCCCTTGTTGAACCGGAGCGCCTCGACCTTCGCTCGATGGACATCGCCGAAGCGCGGCGGCAGGAACTCCTGCGCCTGTTCCCGGAGGTTCGCACCGAGGGCGGCAAGATCGACTTCGACCGGCTTCGGCTCGCGCTCGGCGAGGCCGTGGACGTGGGCCGCGAGCGGTACGGCATGAACTGGCCGGGCAAGGCCGACTGTTTCAAGACGATCCAGACACCGAGCATGGGTACTCTCCGCCCGTGCCCCGAGGAGAGCGTGAACTGGGACACGACGGAGAACCTGATCATCGAGGGCGACAATTTGGAGGTGCTCAAGCTGCTCCAGAAGTCGTGCCTCGGCAAGGTCAAGATGATCTACATCGACCCGCCGTACAACACGGGCAACGACTTCATCTACCCGGACAACTACGCGGAATCGCTTCAGACCTATCTTGAATACACAGGACAGGTGGATTCCGAGGGCAGGCGTTTCGGCACGAACACCGAGGCGGATGGGCGATTCCACAGTCGTTGGATGAACATGATGTACCCGCGTCTCTATCTCGCGCGGAACCTGCTGCGAGACGACGGCGCCGTCTTCATCTCGATAGACGAAGCGGAGCAAGCAAATCTCAGGCATCTATGCGACGAGATATTCGGGCAGGAGAACTTTGTCGCGGATCTGGTCTGGGCAGCGGGTCGGAAGAACGACTCCAAGCACATCTCCGTCTCGCACGAGTACATCGTCGTCTACGCCAGGAATATGGAGCACCTGAAGGAGCGCGGCATCGTCTGGCGGCATCGCAAGGAGGGGCTCGACGACATCTACAAGGCCTACGCGCGGCTGCGCAAGGAACACGGCAATGATCACGCGGCCGTCCAGTCGGGGCTGAAGGAGTGGTTCGCGGGACTTCCGGACACGCACCCTGCCAAGGCACACCGGCACTACTCGTGTGTCGACGCGCGTGGTATCTACTTCCCTGCCGATATCTCATGGCCCGGCGGCGGCGGCCCGAAGTACGAGGTGTTGCACCCCCGTACAGGACGACCGGTCCGGGTGCCCTCCCGTGGCTGGATGACGAGTGATCCAGACAAGATGGCGGCGTGGATCGCGGATGACCGGGTTCACTTCGGAGAAGACGAGAACTCTGTACCCTGCATCAAGTCATACTTGTCTGACCGCGAGGACAGTGTTCCATACAGCGTGTTCTATCAGGATGGACGGGCCGCGACGAAGCGACTGCGCGATCTTCTGAATGGCGACTACTTCGAGAATCCCAAGGACGAAGGGGTGATCGGCAAACTCGTCGAGTTCGCGACCGAGCCCGACTCTCTTGTCGTCGACTTCTTCGCTGGATCGGGAACGACCGCTCACGCCGTGCTTGATCTGAACAAGAAGGATGGGGGCAACCGCCAGTTCATCTTGGTGCAGTTACCGGAGCCGGTGGACCCGCAGAGCGCAGCGGGCAAAGCCGGCTTCAAGACGATCGCCGACATCTGCAAGGAGCGTGTCCGGCGCGTCATCAATAGGCTCGACACCGAGGATGAAGGCAGGCTCGACCTGAGCGGCAATGCCCCCAGGCCGGACCGCGGTTTTCGCGTCTACTCGCTCGCCGAGTCCAACTTCAAGCCGTGGCAGGCCGACGGGCCGAAGGACGGCGAGTCGCTGGGCAAACATATGTTTGAGCACGTCGAGCACATCCGCGAAGGCCGCACGGAGGACGACCTGCTCTACGAGATTCTGCTCAAGAGCGGCTTCGCGCTGACCACGCCCATCGAGACGCTGACGCTGGCGGGCAGGAAGGTCTACAGCGTCGCCGGCGGGGCGCTCATGCTCTGTCTGGAGCGGCCCCTCACGCTGGAGGTCATCCGGGCCATCGCCGAGAAGAAGCCCGAGCGGGTCGTCTGCCTGGACGCCGGATTCGTCGGCAACGATCAACTCAAGACCAACGCCGTGCAGACCTTCAAGACAAAGGGAGTGGGCAGCTTCAAGACTGTCTGACACATGGCCACCACCGCAGACATCTTGGCGGCAGCGGCGCTCGGCGAGGACTCCGACTGGGAGTTCAAGTCGGCCAAGGGCGGATTCCCCGGGAGTTTCTGGGAGACATACAGCGCGATGGCCAACACCGACGGCGGCACGGTGCTGCTCGGAGTTTCCGAGAAGGGAGGCGTTGTCCGCTTCGACGGGCTCACGCCCGACCAGATCAACAGGTACAAGAAGACGCTCTGGGATGGCCTGAGCAATAAGGGCCAGATCAACCGGAACCTGCTCTCTCCGAGTGACGTGCGGGAAGTCACACTTGGCTCGAACGGTGGCTCCGCCACGCTGCTTGCCATCACGATCCCGCGTGCAGGGCGCACGGAGCGCCCGGTGCACGTTGGTCAGAACCCATTCGGCGGCACATACCGCCGGCGTCACGAAGGCGACTACAAGTGCACTGACGAGGACGTGCGGCGGATGATCGCCGACGCCAGTCCCGAGCCGGCGGACCACCGGATTCTGACGGGCTTTGCACTCACGGACCTGGATGCTCCAAGTCTGGCCCAGTACCGACAGCGGATGCGGGCGGCACGCGGCGAACATCCCTGGCTCTCCCTGGGCGATCAGGAACTCCTGGAGCGACTCGGCGGCTGGAGGCAGGACCGCAACTCCGGCGAGGCCGGCCTCACGCTCGCCGGGCTGCTCGTGTTCGGCAAGGACAACGCGATCCGCGATCCGGCCGCGGCGCCGAACTACTTCGTGGACTATCGGGAGAAGCTCGACCCGGCAGTGCGATGGACTGACCGCATCTACCCCGACGGGACATGGGAAGCGAATCTGCTCCAGTTCTACACACGGGTGTGGCCGCGGATAGCCGCGGCCTTGCCAACACCATTCGCGATCGAAGGGGGCATGAGGAAGGACGACACGGAGGCGCACATCGCACTCCGCGAGGCGCTTGTGAACGCGCTCATCCACGCCGACTACTCCGCCAAGGGCGGCATCGTCATCGAGCGCGAGCCTGATCGGATCAAGATGGAGAACCCCGGCACATTGCTCGTGTCCGTGGAGCAGTACCAGCGCGGCGGCGTGAGCGAGTGCCGGAACAAGGCTGTGCAGCGCATGTTCCTGATGATCGGCGGCGGCGAGCAGGCCGGTTCCGGCGCCGCTCGAATTCGCACTGGTTGGCAATCGCGATCGTGGCGTGCACCGTGGATCGAGACGTTCAGCGACCCGGATCGGGTGCGGCTCAACCTCCCGATGGTGAGCCTGATCCCAGATGCAGTGATCGCTCACCTTCGCTCACGATTCGGGACTCGCATCGAAGGCCTTTCGGCGGATGAGCTTCAGGCACTCGCGACGGCTGTGCTCGAAAGCGCGGTATCCAACGCCCGGCTCCGTTCGTTGACCACACTGCATTCGTCCGACATCACCAAGCTCCTGCAGGGGTTGTGCGATCAGGGGTTCCTGGAAGCCGACGGCTATGGCCGCTGGACCAACTACCACCTGCCCCCGGCTGGTGGCAACGGTGTGCGGGCCACCCAAACAGGAACCGGTAGCGGGGCCGGAAGCTCCGGACCTTTGGGGCTGAGCTCCGGACCTTTGGGTCAAAGGTCCGGACCTATGGGGCCGGCTGCTGCGAGTCCGGCCGAGACCCTTTGGGGCGGAGTCGATGCGGGGGGGCTTGGCCTCCAGCCGGGAATGGAGCAGCAACTTCGGGCCATCGCCATGCCGATTGCCAGCAAGGGCAAGGCTCCGAAGGCGGATGTGGAGCGAGTGATCGTCGAGCTCTGCACCGGGCGATTCTTGACCGGGGACCAGTTGAGCAGGCTGCTCGACCGCTCAGCAGAGAAGATTCGCAAGGACTACCTGTCGCCGCTTGTAGAAGCCGGACGGCTCCGCTACCGGCACCCGGAAGCACCAAACTCGCCCAACCAGGCGTACACCGCGGGAGGGCAGAGTTGAAGCTCCAGTTCGACGCCAACCAGCAGTTCCAGATCGACGCGGTCAACGCCCTGGCCGACCTCTTCGACGGCCAGCCCCGCGGCATGGCCGAGTTCTCCGTGATCGACCTCGGAAGGGCCGGGGCCGAGGCGGGCATGTTCGCCGGCCTCCAGCAGACCGAACTCGGCGTCGGGAACCAGTTGCTGATCGACGACGACCGTCTCCGCGAGAACGCCCGGAAGGTCCAGGACCGCAACGACATCGAGGTCGCGGACCCGAAGGCACCCCTGGAGGCGTGGGACCTCTTTGATGGTCCCCTCAACCAGAGCCGCAGGTGCCCGCACTTCTCGGTCGAGATGGAGACCGGAACGGGGAAGACCTACGTCTACCTCCGCACCATCTTCGAACTGCATCGGCGGTACGGCTTCTCGAAGTACGTCATCGTCGTCCCCAGCGTGGCGATCCGCGAGGGCGTCCTCAAGAACCTCCAGGTCACGGCGGAGCACTTCAAGGCGCTCTACAGCCAACCCATCGAGCACTTTGTCTACTCGGCGAAGGGAGCGCCGCGTCTGCGGTCTTTCGCCACAGGTGTGATACCGCAGATCATGGTGATCAACATCGATGCGTTCCGCAAGAACTTCTCCGACGCTGAGTCGGAAGAGGAGCGGCGGAAGAGCAACGTCATCTTCCAGGATCGCGATGGCGCGGGGGGCCGGGCCTGGATCGAGTACGTTCAAGCGGCCCGCCCGATCGTGATCATCGACGAGCCCCAGAGCGTGGACTCGACCGACAAGGCCCAGGAAGCGATCAAGGCCCTGAACCCGCTGTGCACGCTCCGTTACTCCGCGACGCACCGAAACCCCTACAACCTCGTGTACCGCCTGGACCCCGTCAAGGCGTTTGAACTCCGGCTCGTCAAGCAGATCATCGTCTCCAGCGCCACAGAGAAGGGCGGCGAAGGGGCCAGCGGTAACGCCTTCGTCCGCGTCGAGGCCATCGACTACAAGCCGAGCATTCGGGCCAAACTCCGCATCCTGGTGCAGGGTGCCGACGGCCCCAAGCCGAAGTTGGTCACTGTCAAACAGTCGTCTGACCTGTTCAGCCTCTCCAATGAGCGCGCGGAGTACCAGCACGGCTACGAGATCGCAGAGATCAATGCCGAGCCGGGGGCCGAGTTCATCCGGTTCTCCAGCGGCCGGACGCTGCGCCTCGGCGCGGAAACGGGCGGGTTCCGCGACGACGTCTGGAAGGTGCAGATCAAGAAGACCGTGGAGGCGCACCTCACCAAAGAGGTCCGCATCCGCGAGGCCCGCGATTCGCTGGGGCCGGGCGGGGCCGTCAAGGTGCTCAGCCTGTTCTTTATCGACCGCGTCGCCAACTACCGCGACTACGGTGCCGATGGCAAGCCCGCGAAGGGGAAGTTCGCCGTCGAGTTCGAGGCGGCTTTGGCTGACCTCGCCAAGGACGAGCGGTTCAAGGCCATCGAGTGGCTCAAACTCCCCGTGGAGTCGCTCCACAACGGGTACTTCAGCCAGGACAAGAAGGGGATCGCTAAGGACACCCGCGGCGATACCCAGGCCGACGACGATACCTACGCCCTGATCATGAAGGAGAAGGAGCGGCTGCTGTCCGTTGATGAGCCGCTGCGCTTCATCTTCAGCCACTCGGCGCTGCGGGAGGGCTGGGACAATCCAAACGTCTTCCAGATTTGCACGCTCAACGAGACGACCAGCGCGATCAAGAAGCGGCAGGAGATCGGCCGCGGACTCCGCCTGCCCGTGGATGCCGAGGGCAAGCGCGTTTTCGACGAGTCGGTGAACAAGCTCTACGTCATGGCCAACGAGAGCTACGAGGACTTCGCCAAGGCCTTGCAGAAGGAGTACGCCGAGGACTGCGGCGTGACCTTCGGGCGTGTCCCCATGACGGCCCTTTCCAAACTGTCCCAGGTGATTGACGACGAGCCCGTGGCGATCGGCCGCGACGCTGCCGAGAAGATCCGCGAGTCACTCGTCCAGCAGGGATTCCTGGACGCTGAGGGGAGAATTCAGCCGGCGTTCGACCCCAAAGCGCCGACGTTCAATCTTGACCTGCCGGAGGGGTACCGCTCTCTGACGACGGCCGTCACGGACCTGCTGTCGTCCTACCAGATCGAGCACCATGTCCGGCGAGAGAAGGACGAGAAGACCAACCGTCTGCGCAAGGAGGTCATCCTCACCCCCGAGTTCGCTGCGCTCTGGGACCGCATCAAGCCCAAGACGACCTACCGCGTCGAGTTCGAGACCGATGAGCTCGTGCGCCGGGCGGTGCAGACAATCAGGATCAAAATGCCACGGATCGACAAGCCGAAGATCGCGGTCCAGACCGGGGGCGTCCAGGTCAAGAAGGGCGGCGTGGTGGCTACGGCGATCAGCGCCGCCGTGGAACAGGTCGAGCAGGCCAACCGTCCCATCCCCGACGTGCTGGCGTACCTCCAGAACGAGACCGAACTGACGCGCTCGACCATCTTCCGCGTGCTGAAGGAATCGGGGCGCCTCGACGAGTTCTTCAACAACCCACAGCGGTTCATGGACGAGGTGGCCGCGATCCTAAAGCACGAACTCCATCGCCTGCTGGTCGATGGCATCAAGTACGAGCGGATCGTCGGGTCGGGGTCGGAGGCGCAATGGGAGCAGATCCTCTTCAAGGACGAGGAGTTGATCAACTACCTGACCGCCGTGAAGGTGTCCAAGTCGGTGTACGAGTACGTCGTCTATGACTCGGACGTGGAACGGAAGTTCGCCGAGCAACTGGACCAGCGCGAAGACATCAAGCTCTTCGTGAAGCTCCCGGGCTGGTTCAAGATCGAGACGCCGATCGGGACGTACAACCCCGACTGGGCCATCCTGAAGCACGACGGCCAGGCCCTCTACCTCGTGCGCGAGACCAAGGGCACCCGCAACTTCCTGAAACTGCGGACGGCGGAGGCGGACAAGGTCAACTGCGGGAAGAAGCACTTCGATACTATCGGAGTGCCGTTCGACGTGGTGGTGGAGGCCAACGACGTTTGAGTGCGGGTCCGCGTGGAGTGAGAGGCAACTGAAGCCGCGTTGCCGGAGATGCCGTCATGAAGCCGCTTGGCAAGACGATCCAGATTTACTGCCCCAACGGTGAGCCGCGCGGGGTTCGCATCGCCGAGATCACCACGCGGATCGTTCAGGCGGTGGTTGGGCCGAACCTCTCGAACTCTGCGGTTGACGGCTGCGGTTGGTTGACAGCACCGTCACGATCAGTCCCGCTCAAGGACACGAACCAGTGCCCTCATCGCTCGAGGGGTGGCGTCGCGCGTTCGGCTATCGAACCCTGACGTACACGCGCCCGGACCGCGCGACGCACACGCCGTTCTTGATCACGAACGCCTCGATCCAATGAGTGCCGCGGAACGCGGTGCCCTCCCAGCGAGTGGTCCCGGAGGCTCCCTCCCCATCTTCGAAGCCGCCCCGGAGCTGGCCAGGGCCCGCACGCGCGGCCTCAACGCCAGTGTTCACGACCTGCCACCTGACCTGAAAGGGAGCGGGAACGTTGGTGGTCGCCTCGAACCGGATGGCGTAGTTCTTGGGGATCGAACGATCCGACAACGGCCACAAGTGCTTCGCAGAGTAGATCGTCTTGCGGACGGAACCGACTACCCGCACCTTGTAGACGTTCTGGATCGGCCACGGTGGGGGCTGGCAATGCGACGTGCTGTCGACACCCGGCACCAGGTCCCCCGCGACCGCCACCGCGCTGCCCGTCTTAAGCAAGCGGGGGCTGCCCGCCCCGGGGATACCGAACGCCTCCGCCAGCTTCGTGCGGGCCGAGCATTCGTCGGGCTGATCCACCGCCAGCGCAAGGTCCTCTCGCGCCCACGCGACCCACCGGAAGAAGGCTTCGGCGCGCTGGCTGCCGGGGTCGTTCCACCGGTCCGCGAAGTTCTCGGCCGGGTTCACCGGGTTCTCGATCACCCAGCGCTCGCCCACTCGCCGCATGATCCCCGAGGTCGCGTAGTCCTCCATCCGCTCCAGGATCCCCGTGACGGCCGCGGCGACGTCGGTCTCGCCGCGGTACGCCAGCGCGGCGAGCGTCGTGATAATGATGGAGATGGGCTTCTCGGACTCCAACGCGTGGCCCGCGAACCGGACGTCGCGGTGTCGCTTGAGCAGCTGGACGGCGCGCTGCAGCGGCGTGCGGACGAGGGTGTCCGGGACGCTCTGCACGCTGGCAAATGCTCCGCGGTAGGTCTCGAACAGCATCCGCTTCTGCGCCGGCTCGACCCGGGCCTTCGCTTCCCGATTCACGCCCTCAAACCAGCGTGCGTACCCCTCTGGGTTCGAGCCGCCGACGAGCCACACGTACTGTTCATCCGACCGACGCTCTGAGACCTCGATCGCGTGCTCGGCGAACTCGCGCGGCACGCCGCGAATCTCGGTAGCCACGATGGCCGATGAAGCCGCGCGGGTCGACGGCAGGACGTCCATGTGGAAGCCCACACCGTCGGCCTCCGCATAGTTGAGCGTCCAGCACCGGCGCCCTTCCTTGTCGAGCATCCGGCTGTAGTTGGCGTTTTCCTTGAGTCGGTCGCCAACCAGGTGCTTGAGCCCCCGCGGGGTCATGCCCGTTCCTGGGGAATCTAGGCGGCACACGAGGTCGATGTCGTAGTCGGCCTCCTTGCCGTGAACAACCGGTCGAACAACGGTGCCCAACCGGAACGAACCCTGGACGGAGACGGAAGGGGCGTACAACTTGACGCGCGAGCCCGCGGCATCGAGCCAGTACCCGACAGCCGTGTAGCGCTCGACCGCCTCCTGGTACTTGGTCGGTGTAATGTCGAGCGACTCGGCGGTGGCCTCAAGGACGCGTGCAAGAAACGGACTGGCAGAAGTCGTCGTCAACTTGTTCTCCCTTGCTCCGCGCCGCCGCCCAGAGTGATGGCGGGCACGAAACCATTGCGGTCGTTTATCTGGTCGTAGATGAGTAGCGGGGCGTCCGCCTTCGGCATGCGCACGCGCCCAAGCTCGATCGCAGCGGCCACCGGCATCGCCGGGAACACGTGGATGGTGGTCGTCTGCCCGTGCGCCGCCTTGATCTGATCAAGAAGCAGCCGCATCGACCTGCGGAACATCCGCAGCTGATCGCGGCTCTGCAGCCAATCGTTGTGCGGCTTCGGAGCGCGCAGCGTCCAGATCGCGGCGCCGGCGCCTAAGACCCGACTCACCCTGTCGGCCGTGATTGTCGCGCTGAGCCCGATGATCAGTGCCGGGGTTCCTTCCGCTCGCTCGGGACGCTCCAAGACCAGCTCGCTGGATGGCGTGGCGTCTGTCCACCGCCAGCCCCGCGGCTCTCTCTGAAGCTGGAACACATCGACGTCGGGAATATCGGTGAGGCAGGCACCGAGGCGCGCCAGCAGCGGCTGTGGGGCGAAGCCGAAGACAGAGACGTGCGTGATACTGCCTCCGGCGAGCCGCGGCTGCACCTGGCCAGCGAACTGCCGGATGAGGCTGGTCTCCTCGATCACCCAAAATGCCGAGTCGCGGTCTCTCCAAGCGCTGTTTACCATCCCGAGGCGGATCGGGTGGGCCTCCGCAGGGTAGCGGTCGGGGAACATCGCCGACGCGGCGCTATCGAAAGCGAGAGGCGCCGCCTGGTCGCCGACGTTTGCACCGTACATAAGCACATGGCTGCGCTTGGAGGGGTTGATTGCGGTCACCAACTCGACGCGATGCTCATGGGCCGACTTCCAGGACTGGAGCAAGGCGACGGTATAGCGGCCGCCGTCCTTCTCCTGGTCCATCTTCCGGTGGCAGTCGTGGCAGACGAGCATGAGGTTCGGGGCGTCGTTCAGGTCGTCGTCGACGACGCCGATGTTCCCGCGGGGGCCGTCGTCGCTGAAGGACCAGATGTGGGCCCGCTCGGCGATGTTGACGTCCTCCTGCGTCACCGGGGAACGCCAGAGCGGCCGGTTGCAGCCGTCGAACTGGCACCGCCCGGCGGCAAGGCCCCACAGCCTGTTGCTGACCGAGTCCTTGATGTGTCGAGTGACCTCACGAGGCATTCTGGCTCCTCTTGGGCGAGCACCCATGACCGTCGCTCAGTGCTTGGTGTCGCGGGAACGGGAGGGGTCGTTACCGAAGCTGTCCTTATCGCGGATCTGACCATTGGGCCGGTGGATCACCAGCTCGCTGCGGTTCTGCTGCGCCACGCGGCGCCCGGCGTCCTCGGCGCTGGTCTGCGTTCGGTGGTTGGAGATTACGTCGCCGCCCTCGACCTTGACCTGCCAGCCGTTGCCGTGGGGGACGATGTGGACGTTTTTCTTGTTCGCCATCTGTTCACCTCTCGTGCTGTCCTACCCGGGGGCCGGATACACGCGGCCCTGTCAAAGGCGTGTACGCTACCCCCTTAATCCGCCGCGCCGAGTGGGCAGAACTAAGAGCCTCTAACACAATAGCGGATCGAGCGTTCTGAAGCAGATCAGGATGCAGCCCAAGGAGAGGAAGGCCTGGTGGATGTCGGCGCGGCGTTCGTAGCGGACTCGCAGCCTGCGGAACTGGTGCAGCCAGGCGATGGTGCGTTCGACGACCCAGCGCGGGCGGCCCAGGCTGGTGTCGTCGTTTGTGCCGCGGCGGGGCAGCAGCGGCTGGATGCCCTTGACGTGCAGCATCACCTCGCGGAAGCTGGAGTGGTACGCCTTGTCGGCCGTCACCGAGCCGGGCCTGCGGCGGGGCGCGCCGACCTTGCCCTTCACCTTCGGGATCGCGTCGATCAGCGGCAGCAGCATCGTGCCGTCGTTCACGTTGGCCGCCGTCACCTGCGCGACCAGCGGCGTGCCGTCGGCGTCGGTCAGGACATGGTGCTTCGAGCCGGGCTTGCCCCGGTCGGTGGGGTTCGGGCCCGTCGCGTCGCCCCCCCCACAGCGCGGATGCTCGATGAGTCCACGACGGCACGCGACCAGTCGAGCCGCTCGGCGGCGTTGAGCCTGGCCAAGAGGATCTCGTGCACCTTCTGCCATACGCCCTCGCGTTGCCACTCGGCCAGGCGACGCCAGCAGGTCATGCCGCAGCCGCAGCCCATCTCCTTGGGCAGCATCTCCCACTGGATGCCCGTCAGCAGCACGAAGAGGATGCCGGTCAGACATGCGCGGTCGGGCACTCTCTTGCGCCCCGGATGCCTGAACCGGCGCGGCCTGAACGGGATGTGCGGCTCGATGATCGTCCACAACGCGTCGTCCAGCAGCAGCCTGGTCATGGCGTGCCTCCTTGCACGACCGGCTCACCGCAAAGCACATGCCATTCTGTTAGAGGCTCTAAGGGGGCGGCGTATCTGAAAGGAAGGGCAGCCGCCGGGATGCCGAACCCTCTGGTACAGGTTGACGACGCCGAGCTGTTGTTGCGCGTCGCAGTCGACAGGGACCAAGATGCCCTGAGGGTGTTCGCGTCCCGGCACAAGGACCTGGTGTACGGATGGCTCGTCAGCGCGCACGGCCGGCAGGTCGCGGAGGAGGCCTTCTACCGGGCCCTGTGGAACGTTTGGCGATTCGCCGATCTCTACGACGACAAGCGCCCCGCACTACCCTGGTTCCTGCGCATCGCCCAGAACGCCGCGCGGTCGGTGATCCGAGGCGAGAACCGTGCTCGGCACGCCTTCCTCAGCGAGCAGGAGGGATACGACCCGGCGGACTGCGGCCCCCAGGGCGAAGCGGAGTACTCGGAAGCCGAGAAGGAGAATCGTCAGCGGCGCGAGCAGCGAAGCCGGGATCTCCTCGCCGTGGTCCAAAGGCTCCCCCCCCAGCAACGGGCCGTCACGCTCGCGGACCTCGCCGATCCAACGGGCACCGCGCCTGCCGCGGACCTCGCAGCCTCCCTGGGTACCTCGAAGAACTCGGTCTATGTGTCTCGGAACGCGGCGCGTGAGACGATCCGCAAGGAGATGATCCGGCTCGGTCATTACTCGAACGGGAACGGAGGTCGGACGCATGGCCGATGAATTGGACAACTTCTGGAACGCATCGGCGCCCAGACTACGACGTAGCCTGAAGCTTCACCCGCTCTGCCAGGAGGAGGCTGAGCAGGAGTGCAGGAACGCTCGGCCAGAGCACCTGCCGAGCGATGTGGTCGATGCAATAATCAGCTCGATTGCCTCCGGTGACGACGACTGGGTGCCAGCGAGCAACCAAGGGGGGGATGGGCTCGAGTCCGGGATCGATGAGGATGCGCTCCAACTAAACCGAAATGCGGGAGCGCCCGACGACGAGGTCGACGAGCGCGTAGATCAACATCGAAAGCGAGCACTCGGCATCGATGACCAGAACCCCAAGGACAAGGGCGGATTGGCAGATCCAGAGGAACCGCCTCGAGAAGGCCGCTAATCGGGCCGGCGAGATCCTCGGCGTCATTGGTGGACTGTGGGCCCCGATTGACCCATTCGCCATCGCCGCCTCTGAGGAGTCGATCACCGTAATCGGTGACGATTTCAAAAACCGCTTCGACGGGCAGCTGGAGTACCACCGAAAGCAAGGCCAATTCCTGCTCTTCTACAACAGCAAGTACGACGTCGGAGTGGCTGCCGGGCTGCATCACTCCCGCACGAGATTCTCGGTGGCGCATGAGCTGGGGCATTTTTACCTCGACGCGCACCACGCACACCTGAGGCGCGGCGGTGCCGCCCACGGTTCGCGCGGCGAGTTTGCCACTGACGTGATGATCGAGCGAGAAGCGGACGCGTTTGCTGCGGCGATGCTCCTTCCAGCGAAGCTCGTGCGACCGCTGGTCAACCAGGATGAGTTGTCGCTGGTGGTGGTCAAAGAGGTCGCAATGCAGTTCAACACCTCGCTCGTGAGCACCGCGATCCGGTGCGTGTCGCTGTCCGACTTTCCGTGCGCGGTGGTGGGATTGCGCGATGGCGTCGTCGCTTGGACGGCGATGTCATCACCCGTAATCGACGCAGGGTTCTATCCGCCCGCGCGAGGCTCCTCGCCATCACGGAGCACCATGGAAAGTTGGAGGCAGTTCCAAGCCGGGGAAGCGTTCGGCAAGGGCAGCGCATTCGGGAAGGAGTGGTTCCGAACCTACGACCGCGATGATCTAGAGCGGGTTCATGTCACGGAGCACTACCTGCCAGTTCAATCGATGGAGACCCTTGTTGTCCTCCTGTCGGTGCCCGAGGATGAGCTCGCGTCGGACAGCGATGACGACGACGATCTCTAGAGTGCGTTGATCGGGGGCCACAAGAACGCCCACGTCACGATGCAGATCGACGTGGGGTTCGGCGACGCCAACGGCCGGATGATGGACTTCCACGACACCTGGTGGCTCGCGCAGCATCGGGAGTTCGACCGGGCGGTGCTCGCCAAGGCCATCCGGGGCACCTGCGAACGCCGCGGCACAGAGATTCCTGCGCGGCCGACGGCGCTGAGCAAGGCGTTCGCCGAGAGTTCCGCCAAAGCCGCGCAGTGGCGGGCGTTCCGGCGGCGGCTGATTCCAACATCGTGCCCCGAGGGCTTCGCCGAGGTCATGGCGGCCGTGGTGGAGTTCCTTCAGCCCATCGCCGCGGCGATCGCGGCGGGGGAGCCGTTCGAGCGGACATGGGCGCCGCCCGGCCCGTGGCGGTAGCGGTTGTCGGGGCACGCATCATGCTGCCATCCGGTAGTAGTGCCGCAGCACCCCGCCCAGTCTCGTGCGGCAGCGTATCGGTCCGTCGCGTCCGGCAATCCGTAGAGGGGGTGCACGCCCCGCCGGCGGCCGGTGCCCGATCGACGAGTGCGGCCGCTCCCGGTTGTAGTGCGCCACGAACTCCCGCATCAGCAGGTCGAGGTGGCCGGTTCCCGCGACGATGAACCGGTCCAGGCACTCGTTCTGGAGCGTCTGGATGAACCGCTCCACGTGCGCGTTGAGGTTCGGGGCGCAGTGCGGCAGGCGCACCGGCGTGATCTCCCTGGCCCGCAGCGCCCCGTCGAAGGCCCTCCCGAACTTCTGGTCGCGGTCGCGGGTCAGCACCCGGCACATCGTCCCCCGCACGCCAGACGCCGCCTTGAACCTCGCCACCTGCTCGGCGACCCACGCCGCGTCGGGGTGCTCGGTGCTGGTCGTGGCGACCGCCCGGCGTGTGGCGACGTTCACGAACACCAGCAGGAACGCGTCCCGAAACCCCCGCAGCGTGAGCACGCGCTGCTGCACGAAGTCGCACGCCCACAGGGTCTTGGCGTGTGAGGCGATGAACTCCTCCCACGTCCGCTCGCCGCGCTCGGGCGCAGTGGGGAGCCCGGCCTCACGCAGGATGTTGACCACCGTGCTCCGCGAGACCTTGATGTGGAGTTTCTTGAGTTCGCCGAGGATGCGCGTGTACCCCCAGCCCGTCTCCCTGGCGATCCGCAGCACCACCCGCCGGACATCCTCCGGGGTGCGAGGCCGACCCGCGCGCCGGACCCCGGGCCGCTTCTTGGGGCGCTTGCGGTCGGCCTCGCGTATCCACCGCATCACCGTCTCCGGTTGGGCGATGGACACGACCATCCGCAGCGCCGTGCCCAGTGGCCGCGCCAGGCGGACCAGCCGGAAGCGTTCCTTGGCCGTCACCCGCACCGGCCCCTTGATCTTGGCGCGGAGGATCTCGTTCTCGGCCTTGAGGTACTGGACTTGACGGCGAAGGTCGTCCCGGCCCGCCCCGGCCAGGACCCGGAGCAGGCGGAGGAAGGGGTTGGCGGGCATGGGTGGTTGTATACTGCCCGTCGATGGGAACCCGGGCCGACATCCCCTCGCCGTCCGACGCCCCCGCGGGCTCTGGACGCCCATCGTGCGCTCTCGACCTGTTAACCGGGACCGGCCAGGTTTTGGCGGCGTCAGCGGTTAACGGGTGGAGAGCGCTGGACGGAGTATTTGCACCCCGCGGGCGGGGTGGTCGGCGGGCGGCATTCGCCGCGGGCCGAGCCCCGCGCCGAACGCCGACGACCCGCCGACCGCGTTTTTGATAGCGCCAAGCCTGTTAAACAGCAGATTGAGGCCGACATGGTGGGTCAGGGCAGGATTCGACGGTTCGAAACGGTTCCGAACAGGGAGCTTCAAGGGCCGCGGCCAAGGGCCGCGGCCCTGTTCGTTTACGGCTCGGGTCGGGACGGCCCCCACGGCACGGCGTCATGTCCACGCGGGAATCCGCGAGGTTTGTCGGGCTAGGCCCCTCCGGGCCACGCTCTCCGGTTTGCCGCCTTCGCCAACGCCCCCCTCGCCGGAGGTGGCTTCAGGCCCCGCCTTGTACGCCAAACTCTCGACTCTCGGTCGAGAGCGGTCGGGCGGGTTTACAGGTTGGTTGCCGATAGCCCCGAACGCCCTGCCGGGTTCGCAACCGATTCGACGCCTCCAAACTCCGCCTTGAGCACCGAGTCGGGGTTTGCGCCGGCTTCGATGACTTGGACAAACTTCTCGAAGCGATCGGCCTTTACATCCACTCTGGAGTCGATCTGCTGGGTGATGGCTTCGAGTTCGTCCCCTGTGATGTCGCGCGTCCGAAACACCAGAGTCTTGTCTGGGCTCTGAACGAGTACGAGCTCGCCGCGGTGGTATAGGTCGAAGATTCGCTCGATCGTCTCTTTGGGATCGAGGCCAAGTTGGCGGATGGCAGCCGCGAGATTGCCGCTGCGGGTCGCGGCCGTAAGGTGTTGCAGCAGCGCTGCGCCCTCGGAGCCACGAGGCTCTAGGCATTTGAGCCGTCCCGGGCCGCGCGCGAGCACCTGAATCGCGCCGATGCGTTCGAACGCATAGAACAACGCGTACTCATCGTCTCGCCCCTGAAACTCGGTCCACGGGCTGATTGTCTTGAGAGCAGCACGCCCTGCGTTGCAGACCTCGTCCCAAACCTCCTTGACCTGTTCGGTGGTTCGCCGCCCGTCCTCAATCATGTCGCGCCGGACCTTGCTGTTGACGGCGGTGTAGAGCAGGACGCCAAATGCCCGCGCTCCATCTCGCCCTGCGCGCCCGACCTCCTGGTAGTACTGCTCAAGGGACTCGGGGAGCAGGAAGTGGACCACCCCACGGACGTCTGGAATATCCACGCCCATGCCAAAGGCTCCAGTGGCCACGACCACCTGAATCTCGCCGCTGGTGAAGCTCGCAAGCGTTGCGTCCTTCTGCTCCATCGTCAGGTCAGCATCGAAAGGAGCGCAGCTGTGTCCGAGCGCCCGAAGCCGCTCCGACAGCGCCCGCGTCCCCTGGGATTTGCTGCGCTTCCGGTGTGCGTAGACGATGATTTTCTCGCCACGGTGCTCATCCAGGAGTTGCTCGAGCGCTGCCAGCTTCTCGTTGCCGTCGTTGTAGACCCGGAACGACAGGTCGAGGTTCGTGCGCAGCATGTTTGCGCTGCGGACGACATCACTACCCCGAAGCCGAAAGTCGCGCAGGATTTCGTTTTGGCTCCCTTTGTCCAGCGTTGCCGAAAGGCACAACACGGGTGGCCACGTGTCGCGTCCGAAGCACCGGTCCAGCAACCCGGGTAGATTCTTGTACGGCGGGCGAAAGTCGTGGCCCCACTGCGAGATGCAGTGCGCCTCGTCGATGGCGACGAGCGCCACATGCTCGCGGTTCTTCCGCAGCAGATATTCGAGGTATCCGTCGGTCTCGGCCCGCTCCGGCGAGACGAACAGGAAGCCGGCCCCCGCTGACCAGGGAAAGTCGCGTAGGGCCCGCTGGGCGTCCGCGGCATCGGCGCCTCCGAGTGAGAGCACCGTCGCCCCCGCCTTCTCGAGGAGGGCCGCTTGCTGCTGCATCAGGGCGATCAGCGGAGAGATGATGATGCCGATCCCACCCGACGCGAAAACAGGTAGCTGGTAGATCAGCGACTTGCCCATCCCGGTGGGCATCAGAACGAGCGCCGACTCGCCTTGCCACATCCGATCGACAGCCTCTTTCTGGCAGTCCCGAAAGCTCTTGATCAAGGGGAAGAACTTTGTCCGGGCACCGTCAGGCGTGAGGCCGAAGGGGCGATTCACGCGGGCACCTCGAAGCGCTCGTGCGCCCGCATCGTCTTGAGGTCGGCCACATGGTGGGCGCACACAGACTCGAAGAACCGATCGACGTAGACGTACCGCATCTTCGGGTCCACCGTGAATCCAGTGGTCTTGGACCGCTCATCGATCCAGCGGAACACGCGGATCGCGTAGACCGAGAATGTGCCGTAGGGGTACCAGTAGTTCTGGTCCATGATGATGCTGCCGTCCGGCGTCGGGCTCAGATCGTTGATCATCAGGAACTCCGACGACTTGCTCGGGAGGTCGAAGTGGTTCTTTGCCGAAAGGAAGAACAGGCCATACAGACCGTTGCGGCCACGTGGAGGCAGGCGTTCCGGATCAAGGTAGTACAGGACTATGCTCTTGATCCCCATGCCGATGACGTTGACGAGACTCATCGTTTCATCGCCGTCCAGCGGATCAAGCGCGAACTCGTCGGGCGCATCGTGCTTCGCGTAGCTGGTAGGTGGATGCTCCTTCGACCACTCGGCCCGGAAGTCCAGCACGTTCGTAAAGACCTCCAGTAGGTCCTTTGGGCGTGCGGCCCGGAAGTGCATTTGCCACTCCCTCAGTTCGGAACTCCGGTTTCGGAGCGTGTTTGCGATAACGGGGACGTCCCGTGCGAGGCCCTGCTTGAACGCGTTCGGGTCATCGAAGTACTCGTCCAATGCTGCGGGATCGAAAAACTTGCGGTACTTCTCCGCCTCCTTCTCATAGGACTCGACGGCGTCCTCGAACACCTTCGCAACTACGCCACCCTCCTTCGCGGAAGTGGTACCGCCGAACTTCGCGGCGAGTTTCGCGCCCGGGGTCTTTTCCTTCTCCGCTGCCACAAACATGTCCCAGTACTTCGGGAGGGATGCCTCGACCGCCTCCCAAACGCGCTTCACGTGTGCCGGTTTCCTCACGAGGGAATACTCGTTCTGTTCCTTGTTAGTCGAACGGATCATTGCTGCCTCCCGAAAGTCGGACGCCTAGAGATCGGCACAGGGCGCGCCAGCTGGGACGGGCTTTGGCAGAGTCTACGAGGGCATGCACGGCGTTCATCAACCCGGCCTCAGGTGTAGTCGTGACGATGTGGACCGCGTGCCGCGCACGGGTGCATGCGACGTAGAGCAGGCGTCTCCAGACCCGATCGGTGGCATGTTCAAAATCCACGTCAACGATGATGACCAGCGAGGCCTCCAGGCCCTTGAACCGCCGCGCCGTGGTCACCGTTAGGTGGTCGAGCTTCGGCGCATCCGAAGTCCGTTGGCCGCCCAGTCGCGACGTTGCCCATGGGCCGTCTCCGGCGATGGTGGCCATTGAAAGCACTGCGACGTCGTGTGCTGGCGTCTTGTGCTGCTTGCAGGCCGATTCCACGAGCGTGCCAACCAGAGCGAGGGCTGCGGACTGATCGGGAACCGCGTGGAGCGTCGGTTGCGGGCCCTCGAGTCCAAGGGTCGGCGAGATTGGCAACCCGGCAGCCCGATAGGCCGCACGAGCAATCGGGTCTGTATTGCGGCAGTTCTTCGTAAGGATCAGGCGGCATGGAAGGTCATCCAGCCACGCGGTGTCGTTCTGGCCCTGCACTGCTTGGTACCGGTCGTAGAAGGCGTAGAAGGCTGCGTCGCGGAACCGGTGGCGCAGGTATTCCAGCCACTCTCGCTCGAAGTCCTGAGCCTCGTCGACGACCAGATGCGCATAGGGCAACGGGGCATCATCGGCCAGCATTCGCAGCACTTCCTGAACCGCCTCATCGAGGGAGCCGGTCGGCCCGATCATGTCTCGCGCAAAGCCGTGGAACGAATGGTACGAGACGTTTGGTTGGGCATGGCAGCCCCTCAGATGGTCCCTGAGCGCGGCATTGAAACAGAGGAAGAGAACCGGCGCTGCGGGGGACGAGAGGCGGCGCGCCTTCTCGATGGCGAGAAGGGTCTTGCCGGTGCCAGCCGCGCCGATGATCGCGGCGTGCATTTGCTCATCCAGAAAGTCCAGCACTCGCGCCTGATCGCGGGTTAGCTGGATGAGTTGTTCTTCGCGCTCATCCAGGGATTGCCGTACGGATCTCACGATCGATAGGGAGGGCGCAAGAACCCCGAGAATCCGCTTCGCATGCGCGCCGGGCGTTGTGGTCTTTGGGAACACCGAGCGCCAGTACGCGAATGCGCGACGAATTGCCGCCTCAGGCTGTGCGACGTCCTCAGCATCCAGAGTCATGAGCGGATGGCAGTTCATCGGCAGGCACTTGCGGTCCACGGCGCCATCAGGAAACCACACCGCGTGGCAGAACAGCACGCTCGATGCCTCACCACACCGCTCCAGGACCTCGGCGCGAATCCGGAACTTCGTTTGGCTGGCCTGCGCCTCCGGGAAGATCGTGCGAACCTGGCCTGTTGCCCGATTGCGCTGACGCCACTCTCCTTGCTCGCACCAAACGTCGCCTCCTTTGACCTCCACGACCATGATGCCTCGCGCCGGGTCCACGAGCACGAAGTCTCCTTCGCCCTGGCCGCCCAACCGCTCTCCGAGTGTGCGGCCATTCCCGGGGTGAACCCATCGAAGTGAATGGAGGACCGTAACGTCATCCGGGAGCATTCGGAGAGCGCGGAATACGCGCTCTTCGCCTCTGCTGCCGTGAAAGTCCTTCGAGGTTTCGGGAATCATCCGCGCCATGTCTCAGCTCACGACTGCCGCCGCCTGCCTTGCTGGCCGTCGCAGAGAGCGACACCTCACTCGTCCTTTACAAACATGACCACGCTCTCACGCGCCGGAGCCCTGCCGTGCAACTTCATCTGCTGAGCGCTGTTGCCACGCTGGCGAACGACACGGATCTCCGTACAGCGGAGACCTGCGTGCCGGCCGATCAGCGCAGTCGCCTTGTCCACCTCAATCGGAACACCGTCGTACTGAGCATTTCCAAGCACTAGGGCAGCCTTGCCCCCGGCCCTTAGCGCCCTGGCCATTTCACGCAGGGACAGGTACAAGTCGAGGAAGTAGCCGTGGAGCATCGCCACCAGGCGCTCCCGCTCGTTGTGGCGGGCGACCCGTCGAATGGCGTCGGTGATAAGCCGCGGTTCCGAGTACCCTTGAGATGGCGGCCTGTTTGGTCGCGCCTCGGGATGGGAGTGCATCATTTGGTAGCGCAGGGAGCGTGTTCCGTCCCAGTCGAGGAATCCGAACATCAACTCCACGCCAAAGACGCGCGTGTAGTCGTGACGATTGGGGTATGGTGGCGACGTGATGATTGCCGACACGCTGCCGTCCTTCAGTGGCAGCGACCGCGCATCCGCCACACGTGCGGTCCAGCGATGGTTGACTGGCTCCGAGATGCCCCGCAGATCGGTCAGCATTCCTTCAACGGTGTCGGCCAAGTCGGCGCGCAGCCTCGCGGCTGGCCTGCGGTTGGGTCGCCAACTCAGCCATCCACCTGTCGGGACGGCATTGCTGTACTTTTGGATCTGCCCCAAGAGAGCCAGTGAGAAGAAAGCCTTCGCCGAATCCGACGCATCCAAATCGGCGATTGCCGCCTTCGCGCCGTGAAAGGTCGCTAGTTTCTTGCCGGGCAGGGCGGTGCGAACAAGGTCTGAATACGCCTTGGCCTCACCGTTGGCATCGCGGACCTTGATGCGCTTCTCTAGCTTGTGCCAACACCGAGCAAGCGAGTCCGCATCGTGCCGCGCGACCTTGACACCGCTCGCTAGCGTCGCGAGTGGCGAGAGATCGCAGCCCGTAGCTGGAATGCCCAGTTGCTTCGCGGCGAGAACGGTTGTTCCCGCCCCGGCGAATGGGTCGAGAATGTTGTCCTGAGCTCCCAAATCCCACTCTTTCGCCAGAGCGCGAATGATGTCGTCGGTGAAACTGTGTGGAAACACGAGCCACCTGTGGACCGGCCGCTCCCGCAGAAGTTCCGGCACGACCCATTTCCGCCACTCCAATCTTGTTCTGAACGGGTATCTCATCGGTGCTGCTTGTACGCCGGCCTCGGAAACGTGATCTTGATCGGCTGCCTGTAGATTGGATGAGTGACCACCAAGTCGCCCTTGTCAAGTCGCGTGAGGTGCATCTTGACGTCGTCGTTGAGAAAGCGGTAGCTCGACTGCGTGAGTTCAGTTGGAGCGGTACGGCCGAGTACCTTGGTGGCAGCGTTGCCGATGATCCGATCATGGACCGCGCTGGCGAACTGCTGGGCGGACATGAGCACCACTCCCAACGAGCGCCCACGCTCGCTGATTTCCAAAAGGTCCTCCAGGATCGGCGACTTCTTGCCGCGGTCGGACGGGGCATACTTGTTCAACTCGTCCACAAAGATGATCACCCTCTTCGGCGGCTCGTAGTTTGCTTCATCGAAGTCTGCCAAGTCCATCCCCATCTCGCCGGCCCCGGAGAACACGCCGTAAATGGTCCGCACCACGTCCCCGAAAACGAGCATCTGCTCGTTGTCGTGAAGTTTGGCGATGTCGACAACATAGGTATGGCCTCCCTGGATGCGGCTGAGGACATCTCGCACGGTGACCCACCCTTGGTTCCGCTTGTCGACGAACAAGCCCGTCGTCCGGTGGTACACGGCCTTTCGCAGGTAGCGGAAGAACCTCTGGATGGACCGGGGCTGAAGCGCTCCTGGCGCCTGAGCCTGACCGTTCGCCCACCGCGTCAGCGGGCTGTTATTGATGAGGTCCTGCCATGTTCGCACACCCTGCCAGTCACGATGATTTCCCTCCAGTCCTTCCCGAACGAGCCCCACTATGGCGTCCAGCACGCCATACTCGTCAGGGATGTCGGCGAGCATTGCATCGAGCTTATCGATGCAATCCCGCAACTCATAGGCGAATATCTTCGACTTCATGAGATCCGGCTGCGGCGCGTAGCAGTTGGCCCGGGCCGGATCACGCAGACTGTCCTTGCCGGCAGGCAAGAGGTAGGTGACATTCCGAAATGGCTGGGGCTCCAAACCCAAGCGCCGCCATAGCGCGATCTGATCGGGCGCGAGGCCTCCGTCCGGCGCCTCATCGATCGCGAGTAGGTCGTTGTACTTCACGTTCACCAGCACAACCGCAACATCGCTGGAGCGGACGCGGTCCTGTTGGCCATTTACCCGCTTGTCCATCGTCTGCAGGATCGACTGGATGAGGAACATGACGTAGCTGGTCTTCGTTGCCAGCCCCGAGATGCCGGAGATGTTGACATGCGCTCCTTCGGGACCGAGGACGTACTCTTTGTCGAGGAAGGCAACGGCCTGCGTGCCGTTGCTCATCTCGATGAGTCCGGCGGGAACACAGATGGGAACGCGACGCTCCTGCTCCTTCCTCTTCATCGTGTCGATGCCGAGGCCGGCGTGGATGCCGTTCTCGTCGGCGAACCACACGAGTGCCTCATTCTGAACGGGCATGTAGGTCTCAGCCGTATTCGAAAGCACGGACACATCGGCGACGTTTGTACCCTGACGAGGAGTATTCGGCTCCGCGATGAGTTCTCCGAAATCGTTGGCGATGTAGTTGGAAAGATGGCTGGGTGCATCCGTGCTGTGGTGGATGTTCGTGATGAGGCCGTAGGTCGTACTCGCGTCGAGGCTCTGCTTCGCGGCGACAATGTCGAACGGGTTGATCATCCGGCCCGGCCTGAGCCAGAACGAGAACTGCTCGGACGAGTTCGGAGCGCGCTCGGTGGCCGTCGCTCGTCCAATGGCCTGGTCAGGCGTTTGCTCTGCCGCCGGCTGTGTGGGCGCTGGCCCGGGCGCCCCGGCAGGAGCACCTTCGCCTCGCGGCGGTGCCGTGGTGGGACTGGGATTGACGGGCTGATCTTGATTTGGCATGGGTGAGTGTTCCTTCGTCAACGCTCGACTGCGCTCCGCTCCAGCCCGGGCCACTTGATCCCGGCTCTCAGGACCTCGTCAGAGAAGAACCCATTCTTGATGACTTGCTCCGCGAGGTAGATGGGATACAGGTGTGCATGCCAACGATTGTCCTTGCCGTGCGGGGTGACGCTCCGCTCTGCGACCATCGCCCGCGACAGACGGTCGATGAGCGCGGAGTCAATCATCGCCCTCGATGGGTTGGGAAGCTCGATCTTCATCACGCCCATCAGCGGGTACTCCAGATGGCGCTGCTCACGGATTCGCAGATACCAGAAGACGACGTGGCCGTCGCCGCGAGCAAAAGCCGCCGTGCGATGGTTCACCCGAAGATTCGCCAACAGCTGGAACAGGCTGAGGATCTTGGTGGCCCCGCGAGACTTCAGTTCGAATGACTGCTCCTTGCTGAAGTTCTTAATGACGCCGACAAAGCCGCGATTGAACTCGTTGAGCTTGAACTCCTTGCCGAGGCCACCATCGACAGCGATGTACGCTCCAGTTGCGTCATGCTCCGCCAGGAGATCACGGAGCAGGTCGCGTTCGAGAATCCGCATCTCCCAGTTCGCCTTGTGGGCCGCGCGCGATCGGGGTTCCTTGTTTGGCCCGAATGCCTTGCTTGTGTTGTGCGGATCATCCTCGTTGGTGTCGATGAGACCCATCGGGATAGGAGACGCCGTGCCCTTGATCGCCGCCTCGGTCTTCGTCCAGACCGGGTCGGACACCTGGGATTTGTTCAAGAGTAGAACGATCCTCTTTCGGTTGTGAGCGGGCATGACGTGTACGCGGCCATCGTTCTCGCGCTTGACCGCCGCGGCGCCCAACTGCGCCAGGAGCACTGGCGTGTTCCGCACGTGCTCGACGAGCGTGCCCAGGAAAAAGGTCTTCACCGAGCCATCGACGAAGAAATGGAAGATGTGCTCTTCCGTGCGAGGCAGTGGCGGCACTTCGACGTACAGCCTGCCCCCTGGTGCCTCCATGACCTCGCTGACCTTCTTGTCATCCTCCGTCCGAATGCGGTCGTAGTACTCATCCACGTCGAACTGCTGT